>NZ_AUFU01000001.1 GCF_000426665.1 Centipeda artemidis DSM 19719
CTTCATGGCATAGCTGTCATAGATTGCATCCTCGATTCCCTCGTCCGAGAGACCGAACCAGTTCTGCATGAGATACATGCGCAGCATCGTTTCGAGCGGGATTAACTTCCTGCCACGCTCTTTCTGGACGTAGAACGGCGCAATGAGTTCCATCCATTCTTTCCAAGGGATGATGGATTCCATGGCATCCAGGAAGGCTTCACGCTTTGTTGTTCTATTACGGTTTGCGTATTCCATGTCTGTAAATGTTTGCTGCACCATTTTTGTCTCTCCCTCATCGTTTATTGTCTTTCTCTATTGTAATCTTTCAAGGCAGAGTTGCGCAACATAAGAATTTATCAGTGTTTCCTTAATTTTTTCATCTTTGTCAAACAAAAAAACTCTCCGAACAATCCGATTCAGAGAGTTTTTCATAGACGTATTTTATTTTTTTAGCGCCTTCACGATCCGCGCGACGAGCGCCGTACGCGAAAAGGGGGTGATGATGTAGTAACCGTCAATATAGGGTTCGATGTCGCGCGCGATCTCTAGGGAGAGGCGTACGGCGAGTTCTTCCGCCTGCGCGCGGTCAAGCCCGCGGTACATGTCGATGATGCGCTCTTCGACGTGGATGCCGGTGATCTCGCTCTCCATGTAGCGCGCGTTGCGCTCGCTGACGACGGGCATGATGCCGCCGAGGATCAACGCCTCGGGGAAGGTCTCGCGCACGGCGCGCATGTTCTCTTTCGCACGTTCGCTGAGGACGGGCTGGGTAAAGAAGCCCATCATGCCCTCCTCGACCTTTTTCTTGGCGAGGTTGATCTGCGTGCCGAAGAATTTGGCATTGACGTTGAGCGCGCCGAAGATATGGAACGGTACGACGTCGCCGCGGCTGCCAAGGCTCGTGATAAAGGAAGCGAGCTTGCGCGAGTTGAACTGATAGACGCTCTTCACCTCGTCGCGCTCGGCGGTCGGGATGGGGTCGCCCGTAATGGTAATGATGTTGTGCACGCCCTCGGCGCTGAGTCCGAGGAGCAGGGATTTGATGGCGTTGAGGTTGCGGTCGCGGCAGGTCATGTGCGGGATCGGTTCGATACCGAGCTCCCGATGCACGCGCCCCGCGAGCATCGCGGCGTCCATACGTGCGCGCGCGATGGGATTATCCGCGATGGTGATGGCGTTGACACCCGCCGCCATAAGTTCACGCGCGCCCGCCATGAATTTATCTGCGCTGCCGGTCTCTGGCGGGTCGAGTTCGACGGCGATGGGTTTTGCACCCGATTTGAGCGCCTCATAGAACGGACTTTTCGGAAGTTCCGCAACCTGCGGCGGGGCTTCCTCGTCCTCCTCCGGCATTATATCGCCCTGCGCTGCGAGCGCATCACAGAGCGCCTTGATATGCGCGGGGGTCGTGCCGCAGCAGCCGCCGAGGATGGAGACACCGTCTCGCCGGACGGCGGCGAGACTCGATCCGAAATAGTCGGGCGCGCTCTCGTAGAAGGTGCGCCCGTCGACGACGACGGGATGCCCGGCATTCGGCATGAGCGAGAGCGGCAGCTCGTGCGCACCAAGGTGGCGAATGAGCTCCTTCATCTGCTTCGTGCCGTTGACGCAGTTAAAGCCGACGGCATCGACGTATCCGCTGCCCGCAACGGCGCGCACGAGATCCTCGACGAACCGCCCGTCGCGCGTATAGCCGCCCGGATACGCGGAGAACGAGTTGAGGACGAATGCGTCGGGACATTTCTGCTTGATATGCGCCGCAGTCTCGATCAGCCCCTCGTCGGAGGAATTGGTCTCAAATATGAAGTACCGCGCGCCGAGCGCGAGGAATGTATCAGCAAGAAAGGCGTACTCGTCGATGATGTCCGCATGAGGAAGCCCCATGACGGGACCGATGTCGGCAAAGACATAGGCGTCAAAGGGCGCCGCCGCGCGCGCCGCGATCTCCCATCCGGCGGTGACGATGCGGCAGACGAGCTCTTCATCCCCTTGGTAGACGATGCGGTTCGCGGCAAATGTGTTGGTCTTAATCGCCTGCGCCCCTGCGCGCAAATACTCCGTGTGGATGTCGCCGACGACCATCGGCGTCTCGATATTTGCGAGCTCGACGCCTTTGCCGCGCGTATGCAGTTTTTGCGCGTAGTATGTCCCCATGCCGCCGTCAAAGATGAGCGGTGCCGTTTTCAAATAGTCCCGTAGTGCTACACGTCCCTGCGCCATAGATTTTCAGTCCTCCTGCTCGTCCAGTACCCGCCGGGCGATCTCCACGATGCTCCGTGCGTCGCCTGCATAATAGTCCGCGCCGATCTCGCGCGCATAGTCCTCCGTCAGCACCGCGCCGCCGACGACGGTGTGACAGTCGTGCCCCGCCTCGCGCAGGGCTTCGATCGTGCGCTTCATCGCCGTGACGGTTGTCGTCATGAGCGCCGACAGTCCGATGAGCCCGACCTTTTTTTCGATGGCGACCTCGACGACGCGCGTCACAGGGACGTCTCGTCCGAGGTCGATGATCTGATAGCCGTAGTTCTCGAGCACGACCTTGACGATGTTCTTGCCGATGTCGTGAATGTCCCCCTCGACGGTCGCGAGGATGATTTTTCCCTTCGAAACGCCCTGCCCCGCCTCGGCGAGTTTGACCTTGATCAGCTCGAGCCCCGCCGTCGCCGCATTCGCCGCGTTGATGAGCTGCGGCAGGAAGATGATTTCCTTTTCATAGCGGTCTCCCACGATGTCAAGTGCGGGGATGACCTTTTCCTGAATGATGTCCATGGGAGCCATCTCGGTGAGGAGTTTGCGCGTGATGCGCTCGGCGTCGTCGCTCAGCCCACGCATGATGGCATCCATCAGTGGATCAACGTCCCCCGCCTGCTCGACCGCCGTCTGCACCGCCGCATCTACGCCTGTATCGCCCGTCAGCCCCAGCTCCTTGCGGCGGCGCATCTCCGCCTGCTCGGGAGCAAACCGCGTGATATACGCGGCACAGTCGACATCCTCGCCCGAGACTGCACGATAGGAGACGACGGCGTCCATGATTTCCTTTGTATTCGGGTTGACGATCGGGAAGTCAAGCCCGACGTGCATCGCCTGAATGAGGAAATTCTCCGTCATATGCACGCGCGCAGGGAGACCAAAGGAGATGTTGCTGACGCCGAGGGCGCAGTGCAATCCGAGACGGTCATGCACCTCGCGCACGGCGCGCAGCGTCTCCATCGCCTGCTCCTGCTGTGCGGAGACGGTGAGCGTCAGGCAGTCGATGATGATGTCCTCACGGTCAAGCCCGTATCGCTCCGCTTCCTCTATGATGCGCTCCGCGATGGCGACGCGCTCCGCCGCCGTCTGTGGAAGCCCCGACTCGTCGAGCGCCAGTCCGAGCACCGCCGCGCCGTAGTGTTTGGCGAGCGGAAAAATCTCGTCCATACGCGCGCGTTCGCCGCTGACAGAATTGATGATGACGCGCCCGTTCGTGACGCGCAGCGCCGCCTCAATGACCTTTGGATTCGCTGAGTCGATCTGCAGCGGGAGGTCGACGACGCTCTGCACCGCCTTGACCACGCGCGGGATGATCGCCTCCTCGTCCACGCCCTGCGCGCCGACGTTGATGTCGAGGACGTTCGCGCCCGCTTCCTGCTGTGAGATCGCGAGCTTCTTGATATAGCCCATATCCTCTTCGAGGAGCGCCTGCTGGAGACGCTTCTTCCCCGTCGGATTGATGCGCTCGCCGATGACGTTGAGCTTGCCGTACTCCGCGACGCATCCGGGGGACGCGACGCCCTTGCGCTTTTTACGTTTCGGACGCTCCTCCGCTCCGCCCGCGACCGCCGCCGCGAGCGCGCGGATAAAGTCGGGATTCGTCCCGCAGCAGCCGCCCATGATGACGGCGCCGCGCCGCGCGAACTCCGCCATCTCCGTACCGAACTCCTCCGCCGCCATCTCGTACGCCCCCGTGCGCGGGTCTGGCAGCCCCGCATTCGGTTTCACGATGATCGGCAGATCCGTCCACTCCATCATCTGCGCGACGATCGGCAGGAGCTCCACGGGACCGAGCGAGCAGTTGACGCCGAGCGCCGCAACGCCGAGCGCGTCGAGTGTGACCGCAACGGACGGAACAGCCGCCCCGAGGAAGGTGCGCCCGTTCTGCTCAAAGGTCATCGTCACCCAGATGGGGAGCTTCGTGTGTTCTTTTGCCGCGAGTACCGCCGCCTTCACCTCGTAGAGGTCGGTCAGCGTCTCAAAGATGACGAGATCCGCACCTGCTGCTTCGCCCGCCGTGACCATCTCGCGGAAGAGCTCATAGGCGTCCTCAAAGGAGAGCGTGCCGAGCGGCTCGACCAGTTCCCCGATGGGGCCGATGTCGAGCGCAACGCGCACGCCCGGGACGCCGGAGTTCTCCGCTGCGCGCCGCGCGATCGCCACGTTCGCCCCGATGACCTCGGCGACCGTTTTCCCCGTGCCGATGAGCTTGTGTCCGTTCGCGCCGAAGGTGTTGCTGTAAATAACGCGGCTGCCCGCCGCGATGTAGTTCCGGTGCACCTCTTCGATGACCTCGGGATGCTCCATGCCAAAGAGCTCGGGACGCTCCCCCGGCGCAAGTCCGCGCGCCTGAAGCTCCGTCCCCATGCCCCCGTCCAGTATGATGATGTCCTGCATTCCTATATCTCCCATTTCATAGTCATGTCGATGATGCCGCCGTCTTTGCGCCCTCTCTGCATCTGCGCCCCGCCTTTCGGAACGGGCAGTTGCGGAACATGAGACAGTGCTCGCAGTCGGGCGGGCGATGCGGCTGCGGCGTACGCGCGATGCCCATGATCGCCGTCACGGATTTGCGCGGTACCATGATGGTCGTCGGTGTCAGCGAGACGCCGACGCGGCGCGTCATATCGAGCAGCGCAAAGAATTTCGGCTGCTCGGAGATCGGAAGATCCCCGTAACCCGGACTGAACCGATCCGTCAGATAGCGTCCGCCCGCCTCGATCTCCGCGCGCATATCGCTCTCAAAATTATTGCAGATATTCTCGATCGCCGTACTCGCGCACGCGTCCATGATGACGGCATCCGCCGCATTCGTGACCTCATAGCGCATCATCAGACGCTCCACGCCGGGACCAAGCGTCGCGCCGAACAGCACGACCTCCTCGCATGGCGCGAGCATCGTCGGTATATCCTTCCCCGCAAACGTGACGCCGAGCACGGCACCGTCCTCGAGCGGCACTTGCCGATAGGTGAGGCGCGGCGTCGCCGCCTGCAGCACCTCGTCCGTGCAGCGGCGCAGCTGCTTTGCGATATCCTCCGTGAGTTCCTGCCCGCGGAAGCCAAGATACTTGAGTATTTCGTTCATATTTAACGCTGTAAAGCGCGGTTCAAACATAAGCACTCCTAAAATTTTTCACAGATATATGGACGCGCATTCCATGCGCACGAAACCTTCCATAAATACAACGTATGTGTATCTTGCTCATAAAGGTTCTATAATAATAATCGTCTTTCCCTCAAAAAGCAAGACGGCTGCGCACTTTATATTGCTATTTCTCAAATACTTTGGTATAACAGGATGAGTACTATCGGCGGAGGGGGGAACATCGTGCTGCGCATCGAACGCGTATCTTTTGACTATGAAACGGACGGGACGCCCGTCCCGGTGCTGGCGGACGCCTCGCTGCATGTGGAGCGCGGCACGGTACACGCGCTCATCGGCGCGTCCGGCTGCGGCAAGTCTACCCTCCTGCGGCTCGCGGCGGGTCTGCTGCACCCGACGGCGGGGACTGTGCTCATGGACGGCGCACCCGTTGATCCGGGGCATCGACGCATCGGATTTCTCCCGCAAAACTACGGGTTGCTCCCGTGGAAAACGGTGCGTGAAAATATCCTCCTCGGCGCCGAGATCAAAGGACGCGCGCGCGAGAGCCTTGCGGACGCACTCGAAGAACTCGCGGCAGAACTTGGGCTAACCGATTTGCTCAGGCGCTATCCGCGCGAGCTGTCGGGCGGACAGCAGCAGCGCGTGGGTCTTGCGCGCGTGTTCCTGCTCGCGCCCGATTTCTTGCTGATGGACGAGCCGTTCTCCGCGCTCGACGCGATCACGCGCGAATCCATGCAGGAGGTTTTTCTCTCGCTGTGGCAGAAACGAGCGGTCACGACGCTCCTCGTCACGCATGATGTCGACGAAGCGCTCACGCTCGCAAGCCGCGTCTCGGTGATGGGCGGACGTCCTGGCAGCATCATCGAGGCGATTGCGCATCCGTTTGCGGGCGACCTCACGGGCCGCATATCGCGCGATTTTTTTGAGATGGGACAGATATTGCGGGCAAAGATTGCGGAGGCGAACGCATGATGGGAAAACTTTCGCTGCGTTCCTTCGTCTGCGGCATCGGCGCGTTTCTCCTCCTCTGGGCGCTCGCGGCACATCTGCTCGCTATGCCCGTCGTCCCTCCGCCTTCGGAGGTATTTGCGCGGCTCGCCGAAAAATTCACGGGCGTCATCGCCGTCCACGCGGGATACAGCCTCATGCGCATCGCACTCGGGCTGTCCCTCGCCGTCGCCGTCGGCTACCCGATCGGCATCCTGATGGGATATTTCCCACGGGTCAACCGTATACTGGCGCCAATGCTTTATCTCGCCTATCCGGTTCCAAAGATCGCGCTCCTCCCCGTTGTGATGCTGATCTTCGGTGTCGGAGAGTCGGGCAAAATACTGCTCATCTTCCTCATCATCGTATTCCAAGTCGTCGTCGCCGTGCGCGACGCAACTGCGGGAATCCCGGCGGCAACCTACGAGCCGCTGCGCGTCCTCGGCGCATCATTTTGGCAGATGGTACGCCACATCGTCCTCCCCGCCTCGCTCCCGAAATTCATCACCGCCGTGCGCATCGCGATGGCGACGGCGATCTCCGTCCTCTTTTTCACGGAGACATTCGGCACGAAATACGGCATCGGCTACTACATCATGGACGCATGGCTGCGTGTCAACTACCTCGACATGTACGCGGGCATTGCGGTGCTCAGCGCGATCGGTCTCCTGCTCTTTGCGCTCCTCGATGCGGCGGAGCATGTGTTCTGCCGATGGAAGAACTGAACACACCTGTATACCTTTACAAAATCCCCCGAAAAATGTTAATATGAGCGTGGATTTTTGCCGTACGGAGGGGAATCCGTACGGTTTTTTGGTGAAAAAGGATGGTACGCAAAGATGAACGAACTTCTCTATAAGATTCCTGCCGACACCCCGCGCGAAGAGATTATCCGGACGCTACGGGAGCATCCGGAGGTGCGTTTCGTCTCGCTCGTGGGCATCGACATGGCGGGCAACGATACGGACGAGAAGATCCCCGTGCGGATTTTCATCGAGGACATCGACAAGTTCTACGACGGCACCGCCGTGCAGACGGACGGCTCCTCCGTCGTCCTGCCGAAGATCGCGACGATCAACAACGCCAAGGTCGATCTGCCGATCGATCCCGCAGTCAACTGGTTCGTCGACTACGATCAGGAGAGCCCCGACACGGTCGGCACACTGCGCATTCCTTCCTTTATCATCCACGAAGGAAAACGCGTCGATTCGCGCGCGGTGCTCGTGGACACGCTCGCCTATGTAAAGCGGGAACTGCTCGATTTCTTCCGCGCAAATCCCGAGATCTCCGGCGCGACGAGCCTCAAGGGCTCAGATATTGTTGACATCCGCTTCACCTCCGCAACGGAGCTCGAATTCTGGGTCAAGACGCCGCTTGAGGACAACGCCTCCATCGAGGAGATGTCCGCCTCGCAGGTGATGAACGAACAGTATTGGGAGCGCACGCACGGTGCGGTGCGGACGGCGCTTGAGGAATGCCTCATCGAGCTGGACAAATACGGTTTCCACATGGAGATGGGACACAAGGAGGTCGGCGGCCTCAAGGCACAGATCGACGAGAACGGGCGCATGACGCACGTCTGCGAACAGATCGAAATCGACTGGCAGTATGACGGCGCCGTGCAGGCGGCGGACAACGAGCTCTTCGTCCGTACCATCGTGCGCGAAGTCTTCCGCCTGCACCGCCTTGAGGTCAATTTCAAGGCGAAACCCCTCATCGGTCTCGCGGGCAACGGCGAGCATACGCATCTGAGCATCGCCGCAGTCACCTCGGATGGCAAGATGCACAGTCTCTTCGCCGCCGACGATCAGAATGCGGACTATATGAGTGCGATCGGCTACGGCGCGCTCATGGGACTGCTCAAGAACTACGAAGCCATCAATCCCTTTGTCTCGGCGACGAACGATTCGTTCAACCGTCTCAAACCCGGATTTGAAGCCCCTGTCTGCGTCGTCACCTCGTTCGGTCATACGCCCGCGATCCCCTCGCGCAACCGTACGGTGCTCGTCAGTCTCATCCGCGACCTCAAGAATCCAATGGCGACGCGTTTTGAACTGCGCGCAACCAATCCATACTCGAACACCTACCTCGTCCTCGCCGCATGTTATCTCGCCATCCTCGACGGCATCAAGCACACGGCGGGACGCACGGCGGCGCAGCTTCTCGCCGAGCTGTCAAAACAGCCGGGCGAAGACGCGCACTATCTCGAACGCGACCGCGCCTATCGGAGCGAGGAGGACGTGTTCGAGTTCTACACGCCCGAGGAACGCGACGCGCGGTTTGGCAAACCGCCTGCGACGGTGTGGGAAAACATGCTCGGCTTTGATCTCTATCCGGAAAAGGTCGCCGTGCTGACGGCGGGCAATACGCTCCGCCCGCAGATCATCGAATCGTTCCGCACCGGGGCGCTCCTGCGGTGGAAGATCGAACTCATCAGCCGCATCATCCCCGAGTACCGTGACCTCGTCCGCCGCATGAAGGAGATCAAGAGCGACTTCGTGACGGATCAGGATGCCTATATGTGGAACAAGATTCACGACCTGCGCATCTATCTTGCAAAGGATACCATCGACGATAAGGCGCTCTTCAGTCTGCTCATCAAGGCGCTGAACGAGGGCGATTACCGCGTCGCCTCCGCCCTTCAGCTTGAGATGAATGCAAAGATTGAGGAGCTGAAGGAGCTGTATGATTGCTACAAGAAAAACATGATCTGAGGCGTGCATTGGGATCTTCGCGCCTAGCATTGTCATATCGTCGAACACTTCGGTCGACGTAGCTCTTTCACTACGCCTTCCCTCGTGTTCTCCTCATTCCTCGCTATGCATCGAAGCTTCCAACGCACTGAGTTAGCCTATGAGAGTGGGATTTTGGCGCCTAGCTGTGTCATTTCGAAAAATCCTGCGGTCGACGTAGCCTTTTTACTACGCCTTCCCTTGGATTCCTTGCTATGCATCCAAACTTCCGCGTCACTCAGTTTATCCTATCGAGTGCGAGATTTTGACGCATCACTGTGTCATTCGTCCGGACACTTCGATCGAATCTGATGCTTAGACTGCTGCCCGAATATATTTCTGTGCAGCAGTCTTTTTTGTTTTTGAAAGACAATGATGCTCCCTGCCCTGCCGCAACGCGCGCATATATTGACCTGTAACGATTTACGGCGGCATATCTTTTATATTTTCTCCAAAAGGTCAAAAAATCAAAAATAATATTTGACTTTTTGACTTATAGTGATATAATAACGGTATCAACTAACACGAAGATGCGGAGGAACACATTATGGAACAGGATAAATACACAGCGCGCACGCTCGCCGCGCTCCAATCGGCGCAGCAGATCGCAGCCATGCGCTATCATCAGGAAATCACATCGGCGCATGTGCTGCTCGCGCTTGCAAAGGAACCGGAAGGTCTGCTCGCGACGATATTCTCCGTCTGCGGCGTCGATCTCCCGATGCTCAAGGCACGCCTTGAAAAGGAACTCGCTTCCATCCCCGCCGTCCGCGGCACGAACCGCCTCGGCATGGGGATGGACATGGTACGCGTGCTCGGACGCGCCGAGGAACTGGCGCAGTCGATGAAGGATGAATACGTTTCGACGGAGCACTTGCTGCTCGCCCTCATCACCGACGGAAGCGACGAGGTTCAGAAAATCGCGCGTGAATTTGGTCTGACGAAGAGCAGCGTGCAGGACGCGATCAAGAAGAACCGCAAACAGAACGTAACGAGCGACAATCCCGAAGAGGGTTACCAATCGCTTGAAAAATACGGGCGCGACATGACCGCGGCGGCACGCGCGAATAAACTCGACCCCGTCATCGGGCGCGACGAAGAGATTCGCCGCACGATCGAGATTTTATCGCGCCGCACGAAAAATAACCCCGTGCTCATCGGCGAGCCGGGCGTCGGCAAGACCGCCATCGTCGAGGGACTTGCCCGCCGCATCGTGGCGGGCGACGTCCCCGAATCGCTGAAAAATAAAACACTCTACGCGCTCGACATGGGCGCGCTCGTCGCGGGCGCGAAGTTCCGCGGCGAGTTCGAGGAACGACTCAAGGGCGTCCTCAATGAGATCGCAAAATCCGAGGGGCAGATTCTTCTCTTCATCGACGAGGTGCACACGGTCGTCGGCGCAGGTGCCGCCGAGGGCGCGATGGACGCGGGCAATTTGCTGAAGCCGCTCCTCGCGCGCGGCGAACTACGCTGCATCGGTGCAACGACGCTGAACGAGTACCGCAAGTACATTGAGAAGGACACGGCGCTCGAACGCCGCTTCCAGCCCGTCATGGTCGGCGAGCCGAGCGTGGAGGATACCATCTCCATCCTGCGCGGACTTAAAGATCGCTACGAGGTGCATCACGGCGTGCGCATCCGCGACGCCGCGCTCGTGGCGGCGGCGACACTTTCCGATCGCTACATTTCCGACCGCTTCCTGCCCGATAAAGCAATCGACCTTGTGGACGAGGCGGCGGCAAAGCTGCGCACGGAAATCGAGTCCATGCCCGCGCCGCTCGACGAGATTTGCCGCAAGATTCTCCAGCTCGACATCGAGGAGGAAGCCCTCAAGAAAGAGACCGACGAGGCGTCGAAGGAAAAACTTGCGCAGCTCGTCGCGGAGAAAGAAGAGCTCCACGCCGAGGAGGAAAAACTCCGCGCGAAGTGGGAAAGCGAAAAACAGGCAATCCTGCGCGTCCGTGCCATCAAGAAGGAAATGGACGAAGTGCGCGGCGAGATGGAGGCGGCGGAACGCGGTCAGAACCTCACGCGTGCTTCGGAGCTGAAATACGGCAAGATGCCGGAACTCGAGAAGAAACTTTCGGAGGAAGAAGCCGCCATCGCCGCGCAGTCCGCAGGAGAGCGGATGCTCAAGGAAGAGGTTGGCGAGGAGGACATTGCGCGCGTCGTCAGCCGCTGGACAGGCATCCCCGTGACAAAGATGATGACGGGCGAGCGCGAGAAGCTGCTCCGCCTTGAGGACGTGCTTCATGAGCGCGTCGTCGGGCAGAACGAAGCCGTGACCGCCGTCAGCGAAGCAATCCTGCGCGCGCGTGCGGGCATCAAGGATCCGAACCGCCCCATCGGCTCGTTTATCTTCCTCGGTCCCACGGGCGTCGGCAAGACCGAGCTCGCAAAGACACTTGCCGAAGCTCTCTTTGACGACGAGCGGAGCATGATCCGCATCGACATGAGCGAGTATATGGAGAAACACAGCGTCTCGCGTCTCATCGGCGCGCCTCCGGGCTACGTCGGCTACGACGAGGGCGGACAGCTCACCGAGACGGTACGCCGCCGTCCGTACAGTGTCATCCTGCTCGACGAGATCGAAAAGGCGCACCGCGACGTGTTCAACGTCCTGCTGCAAATTCTCGACGACGGGCGTCTCACGGACGGCAAGGGACGCGTGGTGAACTTTAAGAACACCGTCATCATCATGACGAGCAATCTCGGCTCGCATGAGATTCTGAGCAAGGACTATGCGGAGGCTGCTGCGGCGGTGCGCGCACTGCTCAAGGAGTATTTCCGCCCCGAGTTCCTGAACCGCGTGGACGATACCATCGTATTCAAGGCACTTGCAAAGGACGATGTAAAGCGCATCGCGGCGATCATGCTCGCGGCGCTCGGCAAACGTCTTGAGCGTCAGGTGGACATCGAACTCACATGGAGCGACGCGGCGCTTACTGCGCTCGCCGACGAAGGATTTGACCCCGACTTCGGCGCACGTCCACTCCGCCGTCTGCTCACCCACACGGTCGAAACTGCGCTCTCGAAGAAGATCATCGCGGGCGAGATTCGCGGCGGCGATACTGTCGAGATCGGCTTTACAGGAAACGAATTTACATTCAAGAGTTTGTAAATCATTTGAAGAGAACTGCTGTATATTCATGTGCGGCAGTTCTTTTTTTATGCTATTTTCTTGCGATACGAGGAAAAACATACTATAATGAAATTCGTTCTTTATTCTTAAGGGGGATTCCGATTGAAATCATCTCTGCTGCGCATATTCTGGCAGCTGTTCAAAGGATATTGGAGCTCGGCGGAGAAATGGCGCGCACGTGGACTGTTCGCGGCGGTCATCGCGCTGAATCTCGCGAGCGTTTACATACTCGTCCGCATCAACGATTGGTACCGCGTCTTCTACGACGCCCTCCAGGCGTATGACTGGGCGTCGTTCTGGCCGCTCGTCGGCGAGTTCACAGTACTCGCGATGGTCAATATCTTCATCTCGGTCTATGCCGTCTATCTCCGGCAGATGCTCACCATCAAGTGGCGCACATGGATGACGGATCAATACCTCTCACGTTGGATGCGCGGGCAGACCTACTACCGTCTGCAGGTGCTGCACAGCGACACGGACAACCCCGATCAGCGCATCAGCGAGGACATCAATCAGTTCGTAACACTGACATTGACGCTCCTCATCGGCATCCTGCGCCAGCTCACAACGCTCGGCGCATTCGGCGTCGTCCTATGGAACCTCTCGGGCGTACTGACCGTTCCCGTCGGCAGCACAGAGTTTGTAATTTACGGCTACATGTTCTGGCTCTCGCTCATCTACTCCGGGCTTGGTACCTGCTTTGCCCATTTTGTCGGGCGAAAGCTCATCCGGCTCAACTTTGACCAGCAGCGCTATGAAGCGGACTTCCGTTTCAGCATGATGCGCGTCCGCGAAAACAGCGAGAGCATCGCATTTTATCGTGGCGAACAGGCGGAGTCCGTCGGCTTCAAGGAGCATTTTGCAAACGTCATCAAGAACTATTGGGATCTAATGCGCCGGACAAAGCTGCTGAACTTCTACGTCAACGGCTATGGACAGCTCGCCATCATCTTCCCGCTCATCATGGCGGCGCCGCGCTACTATGCGGGTGAGATCGCGCTCGGCGGACTCATGCAGACCATGACCGCGTTCGACCGCGTGCAGGGCGCGCTCTCGTTCTTCGTCGACGCTTATGACTCCGTCGCACAGCTCGCGGCAGTTCTGCACCGACTCGGCGGCTTTACAGAGCACATGAAGGGTGCCGCACAGGTGACGGGAGAAATTGAACGCGTCGAAGGCGCAGGAAAAGATCTCACACTGGAAAATCTCACCGTTGCCCTGCCGAGCGGAACGGAACTCCTCTCGCAGTGTACGCTGTCCCTGCCTCAGGGGGCACACGTCCTCGTGACAGGCGTCTCTGGTGCGGGAAAGAGTACGCTTCTTCGTACGCTCGCCGGCATATGGCCGTACGGCAGCGGCAGAATCACCACACCGCAGAACATGCGCCGTCTCTTCCTCCCCCAGCGCCCGTATCTGCCGCTCGGCACACTCCGCCGCGCCCTCTTCTACCCGCGCACGAGCACGGAAAATGATGCGGAGACTGCACGCGTCCTGCGCCTTGTAGGACTGGAACAGTTCGCCGCACGTCTCGACGAAACGGACGACTGGAGCCGCATTCTCTCGCTTGGCGAGCAGCAGCGGCTTGCTTTTGCACGCGTCCTGCTCATTCGCCCCGACTGGATTTTCCTCGACGAGGCTACCTCTGCCCTTGATGAACCGCGCGAACGCGCGCTTTATGATATACTCAAACAGGAACTCCCGACCGCAAGCATCATCAGCGTCGGACATCGATCGACCCTTTTTGCTGTTCATGACACGGAGCTCCGTCTCAGCCATCAAACGTATACCTATCAGGAGATCCCCCATGAATCGTAGAGACTTTCTGCGCCGTCTGGCACTCGTTGGCATCGGCGCCGCCGCACTCCCCTTCTTCCCCTCTGTCACAGAGGCTTCGTGGTACATCCCGACCGTGCTTCCCGGCGTATCCGTTCGCCCCACACACCTGAAATTTGGCCCACTTGAGAACCGTTTTTTCACAAACAGCCTCGTCATACACCACATCGGCAGTACAAACGACGACGTATCGGCGGAGACCGTCCATCAATGGCACCTCAATAACGGCTGGGCGGGCATCGGCTATCACTTCCTCATCCGCAAGGACGGCACCATCGAGGAGGGGCGTCCCCTTGGTACCGTCGGCGCGCATGTCTACGGCGAGAACCGTCATACCGTCGGCATCAACATCGTTGGAAATTTTGAAATGGCGGCGCCCACCGAAGCGCAGCTCACTGCCGCCGCGCATCTCATCGCATCGCTCTGCACCGTCTACCAATTTGATCCCGTATGGGAACAGACCATATTCGGACATCGCGATCTCAGCGCAACCGCCTGTCCCGGCCGCTATCTCTACGCGCAGCTTCCGGGCGTCGTAGACCGTGCGCGTGTCTTCTACGGATCGGAGGAACTATCCGCTGAAAGAGCGCGCATCGCGCAGATGGAGTGCGAGGACAAGGAGCGCCAACGGGCGCTCACGCGTGCCAAAATGGAAGAGGCGCGCCGCAAGAATATGGCGAACGCGCGCCCGTCGCATCCGACGCCGAGCGCCCCGCAGTCTCCCCTGCCAAAGCCGACACCAAAACCGCAGCCGCCGAAAGCAGCGCGTCCACAGCCCGAGATCAAAAAGCCCAACATGCGCCCCGACATCCCGAAGCCGCAGAATATAAAGCCGACGCAGCGCAGGATCGCCGACTAAGACGCGATAAATACGATAATAGGAGGTGACGCAGTTGGGATTTCATTATCGCTTTTTTGACCGAGACATGGAGAAAACGGACGAGATGGGCATCCCGCTCACACGCGCCGACATTGATGCGCGTGAACACGCAAGAGAGCCGGAGCGTATCTTTTCGCGCGGCGAGCAGACTGGCATTGTACTCTCCTCCGTAATTTTCGCCTACGGCTATATGGAAGGCGATCTCTCCCTCGTATTCTTCTGTCTCTCCTTCCTCATCTTCGAACTGCGCAAAATTGTACGCCGCTATACGGGTAAATACGGACAAAATATTGCAAACGCCATGCACGGATTCAGCATCGCGCTCATCCTTGGTGCGCTTGCCATGGTACTCACGACATAGGAGGTTCTATTTGAAACAACATATGGGCATGGGCGTCATGAAAGTCGGCGCCGCCGCCGCGATCGTCCTTCTCTTCGGTATCATCCACCTTGCCGCCCCGGGATTCCTGCCCGAGCTCTTCGCGCTCCTCTCGACCGGAGACATCTCCGCCACGGTCGAGTATATCCGCGGCTATGGAGACTGGGCGGCGGTCTTCGCATTTTTCCTCACGCTCTTTGTCAACGCCCTCGGATTCCCGCCCGCGATCATCTTCTCTACGGCAAACGTCATGCTGTTCGGCATTGTCCCGGGCATCATCCTCTCCTGCGCGGCGGAGACCGTCGGCGTCACAATCGCCTTCCTGCTCATGCGCTTCTACTTCCGCGACGCGGCGGAGAAAGTAATTATAAAGAGCCCCTTCCTCTCAAAAATTGACCGGTACAGCGGAACAAAAGGATTCTTTGTCATGCTCATCGCGCGCATGATTCCCTACGTCCCATCCGCGTTGCTCAACGCCGTCGGCGCACTCTCCTCGATTCGCCTGCGCGACTATGTAATCGCCTCGTTCGTGGGGAAATTCCCCTCCACGGGCATCGAAGCGATCATCGGACACGACCTCATTGTCAAGCAGCCGGACAATACCCGCCTCGTTGTTGTCATCATCTGCGCGATCGTTCTCATCGCAGGTGCATGGCGCTATGAAAAACATGTCATGAAGGCAGAATCCGTGCATGCGAAGGAGGATGCATCATGACACGCAGACATTTCTTACAGGCCGCCACGAGCGCCGTTCTATCTATGGGGCTCGGCGGTCTCTTTTCATCTCATCATGCGGCGGCACACATGCGTGAAATCAAATATCTGCGGCAGATCGTCACGCACGATCCGCAGACGACGCGCATGATCCAATGGGACAGCGTGAACCTCCTCCCGGACGTGCGCGTCGAGGTGCGCCCCGCGGGAACGCATCCGCATATCGATATCTACATTCCGTCCTATACCTATTTTGACATAGATGATGCGCCGCAGTACACCTACCACGCGGAGATACGTGTCCCACGAGGCGGCGGCGACTATCGCGTCACATCCGCGCACGGCACAAGTGCGTGGATACCGATCGCACAACCCGACCGAAACGGTACCGTACGCGCCCTTCTCTTCTCCGACAGTCAGTGCGGCGAGAGCTATGACGTGTGGCGCGGCCTCTATCATGCGGCGTGGCGGCGCCATCCTCATGCCGATTTTGCGGCACTCGTCGGCGACCTTGTCGACAACGGCGAATCCTCGTGGCACTGGGAGAGTTTTCTCTCCGCAATGGGGGGTGCGGACAGTCCCCTCGCGCGGCACATCCACGCCCCCGCCCTCGGCAATCACGAATACTACGGCCTCAGCTGGACGGCAGTGCCGCCCGCACGCTATCTGCATACATTTGCCCTGCCCGATAACGGCAGTACGGCTTTTCCCGGGCACTACTATTCCTTTACCATGGGCGTCGTGCATTTCATGGTACTCGATACACAGTTTCTCGAACTCGGCACACGCGGCTCATTGCTCAAGGTGGAGCAACTTGCGTGGCTGATCCGGGATGCAGCGGAGTCTCATGCTCCTTGGCGCGTCGTCCTCATGCACAAGGATATCCTCGCCTGCGGGGACTACCAGACCGAGCAAGGCACGACCGCAGGCATCAGCGACGTCGGGCGCGTCTTTATGGACACATTTGACGCGCTCGGCATCGATCTCGTCGTCTCGGGGCATATCCACACCTACCGCCGCCGCCAAATCCGCGCACAAAAAACGGATCAAAACGGCACCCTCTACCTCCTCGCGGGACCCGCGGGCAACGAATACTTCGACGTCCCTGCCGAGTCCTACGACCTCGCCGCCTCCGCGAATCCCGCGCCTTCCAACTACCTCTATATGGAGGCAAATGCAAAAGAGCTGCACGTCGCCTGCGAAACGGCGGACGGCACGGTCATCGATACGGTAACACTGAGAAAATCAAAACCACCCGCATAGCGGGTGGTTTTGATTATTGCATTTTAGCGTTTAATGCCGCCAAGGTTTACGGTTGTTGTAATCGCGCATGATACGCTTGACCGCTTGGTCATGTCGTTTTTGTTCCTCGCGCATGGAGCGGTTATACTTCTCTTGATCGCCGTCGCGGCGGAAGTCAAACTTGATTCTGCGGACGTTCTCGTCGTGGATGCGGTCTTCTTCCTTCATACGGAAGCTGTACTCGTTCGACGCGCCGTCCTCATAGGACAGCCGTGCCTCCGACGACGCGGCATTTGCGGGGGGCGCTGTGGCGGCAATAATCCCGAACCCCATCACAGCGGCAATGGCGGCAGTAAAATAACGGCTTTTCTTCATGTTTCCCACACTTCCTTAAACAAGATCTATAAACATATTTACTTTAGCATATATCCCTTGGAGGGCATTTAAGAACATGTAAACACGTTATTAAAAGTCATTTGCTGAGAAATACGGGACAATGCGAGTGTTTGCTGACATACGAGGACACGCTGCCAAAGGCAAGTCGCTCGAACGTGCCGAAGCCGCGTGTGCCCATGACGATGAGGTCGCTCTCCTCCTCAGCGGCGACGGCAACGATGGTCTCGCCGGGATTTCCTTCGGCGACGCGCGGATGGGCGCGCACGTTGTGCGGAATCTCGTGCATCAGCTCCGCGAGGAGGCGATAGGCGGAAATCTTCAGTTCGGCGGGCAGATAGCCGCTCGTGCTGACCTGCTCGAATGCCGAGACATGTGCGTCGTAATCGACGACCATGAGTACTGTTAGCTCCGCCCCCCGTACGGCGCCCAAGCTCAATTGCCCATGTTGCGGCATGGAACGACGCATGAGAGCCGTCGATAGCGACGAGGATGCGCTCGCATCGAACGTCGTGCGCGGGGCGACTCTTGATCTCTGCGATCAGTGATGCCGTGTCCATCTCGAATACCTCCTTTAGGTTTCTAGGTGCAGTCTTGTCCCTGCGGGCTGCCCGTCCGCATCGCGCGCAAGCAGCTCCTTTTTCGCGCTGTAAAAACGCAGCGTGTAGAGGACGCCAACGACGGCGATGTAGATAAGGAACGCGCCAAATGTCGCTGCATATCCCATGAAGTCGGCACCGCGCGTGACGATGTCACGCGTGAAATGGAACTCCCATGTGAGCGGCCAAATATGCGAGAGTGCCACGACCCAGTCGGCGAAATGCGAAAGAGGTCCCGTCGGACCGCCGAAAATGAAGCCGCCGGGGATGATGAGGATCATGCGGCTCGCGGCGACGCCGGGATTCGCCGCCGACCAGCCCGCGAGCGTCGTCACCATGCCGAGCACAAATACATAGAAAATCTGGACAAAGATGAAGTTCGCAAGATGCCCCGCAAAGATGAGGTCGCCCCAAACGCGCAGTACCGCCATGCCGACGCACCACGAGACGATAAGGAGTCCGCCGTAGGGAAGCGTCCGCAGGACGAGATCCCACGGTGTCCCCGTGCGCACGATGGCATCAAGCTCCCCCGTCAGGCGCAGGCGCGGGATCATACCGATAGTCGCAAAGGTGTAGAACATCGAGCCGAAGAAGAACAGGAAGCCAAGTGTCATGCTGTTGCTCGTCGAGGTATTCGGGCTAAAGAGCACGCGGTCGGCAATCTGTATGCCGCCGTCGATCGTGTCGTTCGTGCTGCCGGAATCGCCGTTTGCCGCCGCGTTCTCAAGCACGGCGAGCTCATTCATCGCTTCCTTTATCTCGGCGGTCTGTGCGGCGTTCGTGTTGTCATAGAACACGCCGATGTGATTCGCCGTCCCCGTATAGCGGTCTTTTTCGAGACCCTGCGGGAAATAGACGACGGCAATCGCCTTGTCGCGGTACAGGAAGGAGCGCGGATCAGCGGGCGTATTGACCACCGCCGTGACCTTCATGTACTCCGAGGCGTCGATGCGGTTCGTGAGCTCATGCGTGTAGGCGGAGTTGTCGAGTTCGATGACGACGACGCCAGCATCTTTGGAGAAATTGCCCGCGAGCATCACGGACAGCACGACGGAGATCGCCATGGCGACCATGATGGAGACCTTTTCATACGGCATTCCCTGCCCGGAAAAAAGGTATTTGAGCTCAGCTTTGAGTGAATGCACGGTCACTCACTCCAATCGTCATGCCGGGAATGATCTCGTCGGTCGGGTCGACGTAGATGCGAATCTGAAACGCGGAGAGATCCGCCTGGCTCTTCTCGCGCGACATCTTGAGGTCGGCGAACCCCGGCGCCTTCGTCACGAGACGCACCGTCCCCGGCACCTCGCGGTCGCCCGCAACGGCACGTCCCGTGATGCGGTCGCCCTCGTGAATCCCGCGTACCTGATCCTCGCTGACGTAGATGTCATAATAGCCTCGATTGCTTTCGAGGAGGACGACGGGGCGTCCCGGGGAGATCATCTCGCCTTCTTTGGCGAGGAGCTTCAGCACCTTGCCATCCTCGGGCGTACGCAGCACGAGACGATCGCGCGCAACATCGAGTTCCTTTTTCTGCACGAGGAGCATGTCGCGCTGTGCTTCGAGCGCCGCAACGTCGTTCCCCATATTTGCCGCGCTTCGGCGCGCCTGCTCGATGGTCGGCAGGGAGATGGACTCCGTATTGCCCGTATCCGCTGCGCCGCCGAGGAGCTGCGCGAGATTTTGCGCCTGCTGCTGCGTCGCGGCGCGCGCACCTCGTCGCCTTCCCTCACAGCCTCGCGCACGAGACGCCCGCTCACGGAGTCAAAGGACATCTTAACCTGCTCGGCGGTGAGGATGCCCTCTTTTTGCCGCGTGGCGAGCACGACGGCATCGCTTCCCGTATACATGAGCACAAGCCCCGCGACGATGAACAGTACGATGAACGCAGCGCCGACGCGCTTTGCCTTTGCCTTCGGATCCATATGACCGCTCCTTTCTTTCCCCTCTCATCCTATGTAAAAAGCGCCGCACCCGTGAAGGTGCGACGCCGGAAGAATCTCAGATTCTTTGTGTTTCCCTTATTCCGCAGTGAACGGAAGAAGTGCGATATTACGGGCACGCTTGATGGCAAGCGTGACCTGTCTTTGATGCTTTGCGCAGTTGCCGGAAATGCGGCGCGGGAGAATCTTCCCTCGCTCCGTTGTGAAGCGGCGCAGTTTCGCGGCGTCCTTGTAGTCGATATGGTCTACCTTATCAACGCAGAATGAGCAGACCTTGCGGCGGGGCTTGCGTCCCCGATCTCGTCTCATCATTTTATTTTTCCCTCCTTGTCACGGGATATTCCGGGCGCGCGCGCTCAGAATGGAATCTCGTCGTCCGGAACCACGGGTCCCATCATGTCGGGCGCACCGCCGCCTGCGGCAGGTGCAGCGCCGGATCCGGCGGGGGCATCATAGCCGCCCATACCGCCGCCGGCATTTTTCGAATCAAGAAACTCTACATTGTCCGCTACGACATCGGTCGCGTATTTGCGCTGTCCGTCATTGCCGTCGTAGCTGCGCACCTGAATGCGCCCCTCGACGCCAATACGGCGTCCCTTCGTGAGGTTGTTGCCGCAAATTTCGGCGAGCTTGTCCCAGCAGGTGACGGGGATAAAATCAGCGGTCTGCTGCCCCTCCTGCTGCGCCGCACGCGAAAAACGGCGGTCAACAGCAACGGTGAACCGGCAAAATGCTTTGCCGCTCTGTGTGTAGCGTATATCGGGGTCGCGCGTGAGGCGCCCGATCAGTATGACTCTGTTCATTCGATTGTTCTCTCCCGCATGTCGATGGGATTCGTTTTACTCTTTGTCTGTTTCCGGAACACCGTTCTCCGCACGGACGATCATATGCTTTAGGAGATCGTCGGTGATCTTCATCACGCGGTCGCACTCGGCGACACAGGCGGGCTCTGCATTGACATACAGCAGAACGTAGTATCCCTCGCTGTGGTCATTGATCTCATAGGCGAGGCGCTTCTTGCCCCAGCGATCCTCTTTCTCAATCGTACCGCCGTTTGCCTGAATGAGCTTCGTGAACTTCTCGATGACGGCGTTGGTTGCCTCTTCCTCCATCGGCTTCACGATAAATATGACTTCGTACATTCTCACGAAATCACCTCCTCTTTGGTCTGTGGCCGCCGCTCATCGCAGCGGCAGAGTGAAATTTTTCGCTGCAAGCGCGCACGAAAGACGCGCTTGACAACGTGACTTAGTATAGCATGTTTGTGACGCACGCGCAAGATGCAGGAGGCAATTTTTATTCCCGTCGAGGCATTTGCTCAATGCGCGTTTGAATTGGGAGAAAATTATGGTATACTTCTTTATGATATCAGTTGCTGCGGGAGGGAATTATTTTGCGTATTGTCATAGCGGGAGCCGGGCGCCTGGGCTACAGCATCGCGTCCCTGCTCTCGGAGGAGGGCATGGACGTCGTGGTCGTAGACGGCGAGGAGAGCCAGCTTGAGGCGGCAAAGACGACGCTCGACGTGCTCACGATCGCGGCGAACATCTCAAGTCCGCTCACGATGAACGATCCTGACATTAAAGGAGCGGACATCCTCATCGCCGTCACAGAAAGCGACGAGGTGAACATGGTCGCCTGCATACTCGCGAAGAAACACGGCATCCCCCACACGATCGCCCGCATCCGTGACATGAACTTTACGGTGGAGGCGAGCGCCTATCTCAAGGAAAATTTTGACATCGACCTCGCGCTCAATCCGGAGCTGATTACAGCGCGCGAAATTAACCGCATCCTCATGACGCCAGCTGCGCTCAATGTGGAGGACTTCGGTCAGGGCAAGGTGCGTCTCTTTGAGACGCGTATCCGGCGCAAATCCGCGATCGCGCGTACGCCGCTAAAATCGTTGAAGCTCCCGCCCGGGGTTCTCGCGGGACTCATTTTCCGCGATCACCGCATGATCATCCCCCACGGCGACGATGTGTTCCTGCCGGGCGACAACGCCTACTTCATCGGTCTGCCGGACAAGATTGAACAGTTCAGCCAAAGTCTGGTGCAGAGCGACACGCACAAGCTGAACCGCGCCGCAATCATCGGCGCGGGACGCACGGGGCGCGCCCTTGCGCTCATGCTCGAGCAGCAGGGCGTGCAGGTCAAGGTCATTGATAAGAACCGCGAGCGCTGCGAATTGCTCGCGGAGAAGCTAAAGACGGGGCTTGCGATCTGCGGCGACGGGACGGATATCGATCTCCTCACAGAGGAGGGCGTCGCAGAGGCGGACGTCATCATCTGCCTCACAGAGGACGATAAGCTGAACCTCATGCTCGCTCTGCTCGCGCGTCACCTCTCCGACAACCGCATCAAGACGGTCGTGCGCGTCGACCGCAACGAATACATCGACCTCATGGAGAAGGTCGGCGTCAACATCGCGCTCTCGGCGCGTCTGCTCTCGGCGAGCGAGGTGCTTGCTTATGCGCGCGGCGGTGATGTGGCACGTGTGACCCTGCTCGAGGGGGCGCGTGCGGAGGCGCTCGAGGTGATCGTCAGTCCGGGCGCACCCGTGACGGGCAAACAGCTCATGAACGCGCAGCTCCCGCGCGAATGCCTCGTCTGTGCCTATGTGCGCAACGAGGAGGCAGCGATCCCGAACGGGATGACGGAGCTGATGCCGGGCGACCGCGTGATCCTCTTCGTGCTGAAGAGCTTCGCACAAAAGGCGCTGTCTTATTTTGGAGACGACTGATGCGGTTCGATTTATTTTGGGTACTCATGGGGCGCACAGCGTATGTGTTCGCACCGCTCTACCTCGTGCCGTTCGCCTACGGGTTCATCTACGGTGTGGATGGCGCGAGCTCATTTTTCGCACTCAGCATTCTGACGGCGATCCTTGGCATGGTGTTCGGCAATATGGGGCGCAGTCATATGCGTCAGCTGTCCGTGCAGGAGGGGATGCTGTTCATTCTCGCCATTTGGCTGCTGCTCGCCGTCCTCGGGATGCTGCCGTTCCACCTTGCTGGTCTGCATCTGTCGCCTGTCGATACGTTCTTGGAGTGTATCTCCGCGCTCACGACGACGGGCATGACGTCGCTCGGCGATATGCTGCCGCCGACGCTCCTCCTCTGGCGGGCACTCCTCAGCTGGTTCGGCGGGCTGCTCTTCGTGGTCATTCTCGTGACGGTACTGCCCGTCGTTGGCGGATGTTTCGGCGTGGATTTCACCGTGGGGCAGGATCGGCTGTTCAGCCCGCTCTGGAACCGCATGACAAAGCCGATGCACGAGATGATGCTGCTCTATATTGCGCTGACCGCGGTTGCCGCCGGCATCTATCTTGCGGCGGGAGATGCGGCGCTGCCCGCATTCATGCTTGCGCTCTTTACCATCTCCTCGGGTGCCGGCTCAATGACGGGCGGTATCTCTCCCACCCCCGCGCTGATGGCTGCGGGCGGCATCGTCTCGCTGCTCTCCGCCCTGCCGCTCCTTACGCTGTGGCAGGCAGGGCGACGGCACACGGCAAAGAACCTTCTTCATCATGCGGAGCTGCGTGCCTTTTTCACACTGCTCCTCTGTGCCGGCGTTCTTCTCGCTCTTTTGCCCATACTGCACGGGCTGCTCCCCGTGGGGGCTGCACTCGGGCACGGGTTCTTCTACGCCGCCTCCTTTCTCTCGACAAACGGTCTGACGCTGCGCCCGGCGGATGAGTTTCACGGATTTGCACAGCTCCTCCTCATCCTGCTCGCCATCATCGGCGGGTGTATGGGATCCGCGGCAGGCGGTTTCCGCATCTCGAGGCTCCTCGTATTATGTTCACTCGCGTGGACGGAACTGCTGCGCACGCTGCACCCACGTATGGTTTTCGCCGTGCGCCAAGGCGGCGAGATCGTCCCCCTGCACGCGGCGGGGCGCATTCTCATGCTCGTGTTTTTCTTCGCGGCGGTGTTCGGCGGCGGCAGTCTCCTGCTTGCTCTCGCAGGGCTCTCGCCCATCGAGACAATCTCCCTCACTGTGGCGTGCCTGACGACAACGGGCAGTGTCTCCTCACTCGCCGGGCTCGATACGCTCGCGGGGCTGCCCGCATGGACAAAGTTCTCTTGTGCGTTCTTGATGGTGCTCGGACGCATCGAGGTCTTTGCGTTCTTCCTGTTCGTCGGCGCCCTCTTTGAAAACATGCAGCGCAAGTGGTGAGAAGCTATGAACATCTACACGGTCAATTACATTCTCTCGCGTCTCGCCTTTGCCGTTTCGGTATCGCTCGTCATCCCGCTCGTACTCGCCGTCCTTTATCATGAAAGCAGCCGTGAGGCATTCATGCTCGCCGCACTTGTCAGCGCGTTCCTCGGCGCTGCATTCCGCCGATACGGGCGGCCTGCCGAGGAACTGACGGCACGCGAGGGGATCGCCATCACGGCATTCGGCTGGATGACGGGGACGTTTCTCGGGATGCTGCCCTATCTGCTCGGCGGCTACCTCGGCTTCCTCGATGCGCTCTTTGAGAGCATCTCGGGATTTACCGGGACGGGCGCGACAGTCTTTGCTTCACTCAGCTCCCTTCCCTACAGCATTCTTTTTTGGCGGATGATGACCGCGTGGATCGGCGGTCTCGGCATCATCGTTATCTTCATCGCGCTCCTCCCGCAGTCGGGGGCAAGCACGATCTACATGTATAACGCCGAGGGCGCAGGGCCGACCATGGATCGCGTGATGCCGCGCCTGCGCGACATGACGATGGCACTCTTTAAGATCTACCTCTTCTTTACCGTGGTGACAACGGTCGTCTATATGCTCTGCGGCGTCGATTTCAGCATCGCTGTGACCCATGCCATGTCCACGATTGGCAGCTGCGGATTCTCCACCTACGATGACAGCGCGATGCACTTTCACAGCGTCGCTTTCGAGCTGTGGACGGCGCTCTTCATGTTCCTCACGGGCGGCAGTTTTTCCCTGTACTATCGCGTGTGGATCAAAGGGCCGGGCGTGATTCGCCGCAATACGGAATTCCGTACTTATTTCTTTATCGCGGTCGGGGCGATTCTCCTCATCACGCTGAACCTCAGTATAGAGATGAAGGTGGATATCCTCTCCGCGCTGCGCGCCGCCGTCTTTCAAGTGCCGTCACTCTCGACGACGGGTTTTGTCTCCGCCGATTTTGAAACGTGGCCGACCTTTTCCAAAATGCTGCTCCTGACACTCATGATGATCGGCGGGTGTGCGGGCTCGACGGCAAGCGGCATCAAGGTCGCGCGCATCGTGCTCCTCTTTCGAAGTGCCCGCGCCGTCATTCAACAAAAACTGAACCCGCACCGTGTCGTCGACGTCTCACTCGGCGGCGTCCATGTGGACGGCGCCGTGCTGATGCGCGTGGGAACGTTCTTCTTCCTCTATCTCCTCATCATCTGTATCACGGCGCTCCTGCTCACAGCGGACGGGCTCGCACCGTTCGACGCCGTCGCTGTCGCCGTCACGACCATCGGCAATATCGGCCCCGCGTTCGGCATCGTAAGCGCAACGGCGACCTACGCGCCCCTCTCCGATTTCGTCAAGTCCGTGCTCTGCATCACGATGCTCCTCGGGCGGCTCGAAATCTTTACGCTCCTCATTCTCCTGCGCCCATCGTTTTGGAGGAAGACCAAGCGGTGGTAAAAATAAGCGGGCAGTGTCCGCATCGGCATATAAATGATTTATGGTTTGTTGAAGTTCAAAGGAGGCAAAATCATGGGTATGTGTGCCAATTATTATGAAATCAGTGACGAACAGTTTAAGGAAATCGAATCCTCTTTGGATGTGATCTACGATTTCTCGGAGCGCGGAGAGGTCAATGAAGCCGATATCGACAAGATGTGGGACGCGCTCCATTTCTTACTAACCGGAGAGTCTGCCATGTACCGCCTTGAAGACAACCTGCTCAGCAATATGGTCGTTGGAAAGACCGCCCTTGATAATAAAGGAATTTTAATAGGGTACACTGAGCCCACAAGGGTAAAAGAGATTGCAAAAGAGTTGGATCAGGTCAATTTCGATGACATACTAAAAAAATTCAATATGCAAGAATGTAAAGAAGAGGAGCTCTATCCGAACATATGGGACTACGAAGAAGAGACGGAGGAAATCATGGAGGATCTAACATACTCCTTTGACACACTCAACAAACTCTATCACAGTGCCGCCGAACACAATCACGGCGTTCTCGTCATGATCGACTAAATGATTTTCCAACAGCACATCATTTTCGCATCATTACCTCCTCAATCGCATCATTTGCGCATCACATGAGGAGGTAATGATGCGATTGAGGAGATAAATGCAAAAAACAGCCTGCATTTTCGTGTAGTGCCCCCAAAAAGTTAGACCTTGAAAGCGTAGGAAAGTGATTTCCTGCGCTTTTGTTATGTAGCAGCATGTTTGTGTCGGTACTCAGCAGGACTCATCCAGCCGAGAGACTTCTTGATGCGGCGCTCGTTGTAGTAGACGATATATTCCTCAATAGCTGTTTTGAGTTCCTCGTAGCTGTGGTAAACACGCCCATAGTAAAGCTCTTGCTTCAACAGACCAAAGAAGTTCTCCATCACACTGTTATCCAGGCAGTTCCCCTTACGCGACATACTCTGAAAGATTCTCTCCTCCTTCAGGCGATTCGTGTAGGCCTTCATCTGATACGCCCACCCCTGATCGGAATGAAAGGTACGGCGGTAAGGACAGTCCGCCGTGATACGAATCGCCTCCTCAAGTGCTGCTTGAATCCCCGCTGCCGACGGTGTCTGTCCGATATGGAAGCTAACGATCTCGTCGTTAAACAGATCCATATACGGATCGAAATACAGCTTATGTACGATGGACTTGCCATCTTTGCCGTGCAGCCAATACTTGAATTCACTCGTATCTGTTGTGATTTTCTGGTGCGGGATGCAGGTTTTGAATCTGCGCTTGAGGAGATTGTCTGCAATATTGCCGACAGTTCCCCTGTAGGAACTATACCTACGGCTCTTACGCGTAAAGGAATGCACTTGAAGCTCCAGTTTCTGCACAATCCGCTGCACCGCCTTATGGTTGATCATATACCCAAGATTTCTCATATGCGCCCAAAGACGCCGATACCCGTAATCTTTGTGTTCTTTGCGAATGGCAAGGATAATCTGTTCTCGTTTATCCGGTACTTCGGGCTGAGCAAATTTCTTTTGCCAATACATATAGGTCGCTTTGGGAAAACCAAGAGCCGCAAGGATGTCTTTCAGCTGAAATTCTCCTCGGAGGCTGCGGACGATCCTTGCTTTTTGCTCTGCATCGCTTCTTGCAGGCGCAACCTCCTCAATTCTTTTAAATAGGCATTCTCGATGCGCAGCCTCAGATTTTCCTCTTGAAGCGCATGCAGTTGCTGTGTGGTCTCGTCTTGCGGCGTGTCTAGGATGCGTTCTTTGCGTTGTTTCGGCATAGCGGGAGACCTTCCTTTCGATTTTGGGCGAAGGGCATCCACACCGCCCATGCGGTACTGCTTTGTCCAACGCACAAGCAGGGACGGATTGTTCAGGCCGAGGCAGATGGCTGCCTCCTGATAGGATGCCTCTGTTGACAGATAACATTCTACCGCAGATCGCTTAAACTCGAAAGTGTATGTTTGCTGTGCACGGGAACGCTCTAATCCCTTGGCACCGAATGCTTCATACACTTTCACCCAAGTCTTGATGTGCCCTGATGCAATCTTATGTTGTTTAGATAAGGCCTCATAGCTGCCTTTTCCTGCAAGATATTCTCTCACGATCTTCAGTTTACATTCCATACTGTATTTTGCCATTACAATACCCCCAAAAGTTAGATTCTTCAAGTCTAACTTTTGGGGGTCAGGTCATAAAGAGGTACGGCAGTCCTTTTTACATCAAATTACCGAACGATGCGGCAGCTGAGCCGCTAAGAGTCTCCTTGTAAACGGATGGCACGCCTCGTCGCGAAGGCGGTCGGCGGGAAGCCGCTCGACGATTTCGCCGCGCTCCATGACAAAGACAGTCGTAGTCATGCGCCGAACGACGGCGAGGTCGTGCGTGACAAACAGTCCGGTGAAGGGCTGCGCCCGGTGCAGTTCTTCGATGAAGGACAGCACAGACTCCTGCGTCACGACGTCTAACGCACTTGTCGGTTCGTCAAAAAGAAGCAATTCCGGTCGAACGAAGAGCGCGCGGATGAGCACGACGCGCTGGAGCTGCCCGCCCGAGAGTTGATGCGGCAGACGCTCCGCCGCAGCGGTCTCAAGACGCGCCCGTGCGAGCATGTCGGAGAGTGCCGCCGCCTCGCCTTTGGGCTCGACGATGCCAAACGCCCGCAGCGGGGCAAGCAGGAACTCTCCGATGGTCATGCGAGGACTGAACGCTTCGAGCGGATTTTGGAAGATGAGCTGCATCTGTCGATAGACAGAATTCCCGCATCCGTCCGCGCCCGGCGTCAGCACCGTCCCCGCAAAGGAAATCGTGCCCGCGCTCGGTGGCTCAAGCCCCGCGAGCATTTGCAGCAGGGTTGATTTGCCGCATCCGCTCGCGCCGACGATGCCCGTGATCTCGCCTTTGGCGAGACTGAACGATACACCGCGCACTGCCTCGATGACGCGCGCGCCCTCGCGATAGGTCTTGCGGAGGTCGCGCACCTCCAATACATCATCCGCCATGCCCGCTCCTTGTCTCATTCAACCGTCCGCCATATGCGGCACCGCGCGCAGGAGCACCCGCGTATATTCCGCTGCGGGACGCTCCAGTACGGTGCGGCAGTCGCCGCGCTCGACGAACGCGCCCGCCTGCATGATGAAAATACTGTCCGCCACATACGCCGCCGCATCGATATTGTGCGTGACGAAGATGACGCAGCAGCCCTCTTCCTCCACGCGCGCCCGCAGACGGTCGAGCAGACTGCGGCTCGCAATCACGTCGAGCGCGCTTGTCGGCTCGTCAACGAGCAGGAGTTTCGGCGTGAGCGCGAGCGTCATGGCGGTGGCGGCGCGCTGCCGCATCCCGCCGCTGAGCTGGAAAGGATATGCCGAGAGGAGCTTTTCCGCGTCCTCTAGGTTCTCCCGACGCAGCGCTTCGACCGCAATCTCACGCCATCCCTCCCCCGCGCCGTGCGCCGCGAGGTAGTCGCGGAACTGTGCACCGATGCGGCGGATGGGACTGAGATATGTGCCCGGCTCTTGAAAGAGAAAGGCAATATCCTGCCCCATCATGGAGCGCCGCGCCCGTGCGGACAGTGCGAAGAGATCGGCGCCGTAAAAGCGTACCGTTCCCCCCGTCACCGCACCGCCGTCCGGAAGGATGCCGATGAGCGTGCGCAGGAGCGTAGATTTGCCGCAGCCGCTCTCACCGACGACGGCGGCGATCTCGCCGCGTCGCACGGTCATGGACACATCACTCAGGAGGCGGCGCGTGCCGACCTCCACGCGCAGCGATGCGACCTCGAGCAGAGGAATTTTATTTTCCGTCAACGGTGAGATCCTTCGTGATGAGATAGTAGTCGATCGGATGCACGACGACGCCTTTGACATTCGACTGTGCAACGACTTGGTTCGTCGGGCAGACGAGATAGAGATTCGGCACGTCTTGGAGCACGAGATCCTGAATCTTCCCGGCGAGCTCCATGCGCTGCTTAGCGTCCGCCGCCGTGACCATCGCGTCGAGGAGTTTGTCGACCTCGGGATTCGCGTAGTGTCCGACGTTCTCCGGGCTCGTGGAGCGGAGCGTCTGATCCATATACCAGTAAGGATCGTTCGTCCCCATCGTGATCCAGTTGCTCTCGGTCAGGTCAAAGTCGCGCTTCGTCTTTGCCTCCTCCGAGTTTTGGACACGGCGGAGATTGACCTTAATCCCGGCTTTTTGGAGCTGGTTCTGTACCGCTTCGTACAGCTCCGTCTTGCTGCCCCACACGTTGATCGTGAGTTCGAGCGGCTTGCCGTCCTTCGTCACATATCCCTCGGCGTTCTTCTCCGTATAGCCCGCCGCCTTCAGCAGTTCCTCCGCCTTCGCGAGATCCATATGCTCGCGCAGGGATTCTTGATACTTCGGTCCGATGTTCGGCGGGAAGGGTGCGCCCGCAACGACCGCACCGTTGCCCTCGATCTTTGCGAGATCGTCATAGTTCACCGCATAGCTGACCGCACGGCGCAGGTTCGCGTCCTTCAGTACGCCGTCAAAATTCATGCGCAGCATGTAGACGCGCACGCCGACGATTTCCTCGATCTTGTAGGAAGCGTTTTCAAACAGGCTGCGGTTCGCGCTGTTGCAGCGCTGAATGAGGTTCACATCGCCGGACTGGAGCGCCATCGCGCGCTTGTTGTCGTCCTCGAGGTTCTTCACCGTGAGGGTATCGAGACCCGGCGTGCCGTCCCAATAGTATTCGTTGCGCTTGAGCTGAATCTCTTCGCCCTTTTTGAACCCAACGATTTGATAGGGGCCCGTGAGCACGGGCGCGGATGCCACATTGGAGAGATCCGCCTTCGTGTTCAAAATGACGAATGCCGGCTCGGTCAGCGCGGCGAGCAATGCGCCGTGCGGCTCCGTCGTCTCGACGACAAGATCCTGTCCCTCGACCTTGATTTCCTTAATCTTCGAGGATTTCTGCGAGCGGGTGCTCTCCTTGAGCGTGCGCTCGAGCGACGCCTTCACGAGCTCGGGCGTCATGGGTGTGCCGTCTTGGAACTTAACGTTCTCACGAATGTGGAACCGCCACGTCGTGGGGCTCGTCGCTTCCCACTTGTCCGCGAGCTGCGGCGTGAACTCCATCTTATCCGAGACGGTGACGAGCGTTTCGCCCGCGCCGATGCGCGTGACCGTCCAGCCGTCCCACTCGTGCGCGGGATCGACGGATTCGCCAAACCAATAGAGCGCGGCGCTGAGATGCTTCCCGCTGTCCGCCGCCTTTTCCTGACCGCCGCAGCCCGCGAGCAGTCCAACGCTCAGCAGCATGACCGCCAGTATCACATAGATTCGTTTCATACTTTTCCTCCTTCAACATTTCCCCAAAACGCGTTCAGTTTTTCTCCGCAGCATCACCTCCCGCAGGATCCATGACATCACGCAGGATGTCGCCGATGAAGTTGAACAGCAATATCGTGATAAAGATCGCCGCGCCCGGGTAAATCATGAGCTGCGGCGCCGTCTGCAAATAATCGCGCGCCCCCATGAGCATCGTCCCCCACTCGGGGTACGGCATGGGCACGCCGATGCCGATGAGCGACAGCCCCGCCACCGTGAGCAGGATCTCGCCGATGTTCTGAAAGACGAGCACCAGGAGACGCGGCACGACGTTCGGCAGGACGTAGGAGAACACGGTGCCAAAAAATCCCGCGCCCGCAAAGCGCGCATAGCGCACATAGGTTTTCTCCCGCTCCGCCTGTACGAGCGAGCGCGCGACGCGCGCATACTCCGCCCAATGCGTCAGGCAAAGAGAGAAGATGAGATTGCCCGTATCGGGACCGAGCAGACCGATGAGCGCGATCGCCACAACGAGCGCGGGCATACTGAGGAAGAGATCGAGCGCCGCCGTTACGATGCGGTCGGCAAAGCCGTGCAGGAACGCCGCGAACGCCCCGATGAGAATCCCCCCGACAGCCGTGATCGCCACGATAACGAGCGAGAGCGTGATGCTGATGCGCCCGCCGCAGAGCAGGCGCGTGAGTTCGTCGCGCCCGAGCTGATCCGTACCGAGAGGATGCACCGCCGTATTCGGCGCAAGGCGCATCGTCAGATCCTGCGCATAGGGATCACCGGGCGAAAGATACGGCGCACATACGATGACGAGCATCCACACGAGCAACAGCGTCCCGATGATGCGAAAATCGCGGCGATGCAGGAGGCGCGTCCAAAAGAATCTCATAGCTGCCGCGCCCCCTTTGCCTGCAAACGGCGTGGGTCAAGCCACAGCGAGAGCACATCCGCAACGAAATTCGCCGCGACGAAAACGCCCGCCCCCCACAGCACATACGCCTGCATGAGCTGATAGTCGCGCGCGAGGATCGCCGCCGTCATGAGCTGCCCCATGCCGCGCCAGCCGAATATCGTCTCGATGACCGCCGAGCCGCCCATGATATTCCCCATCGTGATGCCGAGCATCGGCAGGAGCGTCATCAGCGCGTTCGGCATGATGTACTTCCACAGCACCGTGCGCTCCGAGAGACCGAGCGTGCGCGCGCCGAGCACATAGTTTTTCCCCGCCTCCTCAAGCAGCGCCGAGCGAATCCTTCGGATATAGAGCCCCGCAAGCCATAGGGCAAGCGCGGTGCTCGGCAGGATCATCCCGCGCAGATCGTCCGTCGCCACGACGGGGATGAGCCGCAGTTTCACAGAAAATATGAGGATGAGCAGCAGCCCCACCCAAAAGGTCGGCAGCGAAATGCCGAGAAACGAAACGATGCGGATCGCCTCGTCCACGCGCGACCCGTGCCGCCGATAGGCGAGAATACCGAGCGGCAGCGTCACGGCGAGCGCCATGAACGAAGCGAGCGCCGCGAGTTCGAGCGTCCGCGGCAAGGCTTCTTTTATGAGCACCGCGACGGGCGAGCCGAACGCGATGGAGTAGCCCATATCCCCCGTAAACAGCCCGCCAAGCCATCTCACATATTGGACAATCAGCGGATCGTCGAGCCCGAGCTCTGCCCGAATCTGCGCGGCGAGCACAGGATCTGCGGGCGTCCCCATCGCCACGAAGTGGAGCGCCACAGGATCCACAGGCGACAGCCGCATGAGGAGGAACGTCCCGCCCGTCATTGCGAGCAGCACAACGGCCATATGCAGCAGTCGGCGCAAAATCGCCCGTGCCATACAAACGCCCCCCCCTTCATATCCCTTGCCAATCCCCAATATTGATTGGCAATCTCATCATAGGGCAAGCACACAGGGTTGTCAATAAAATTGAGCTGAACGAACAGGTACGGGATACTTCAAAAATTTTGGATAATCCATCCCGCCTTTCTTTGTGGTACAATGACCGTTAGGGACTCATGGGAATATGGGAAAGGGGATGCATATCAATCATATGAAAACAATCCTTGTCCTCGCCCTGCTGCTCGCCGTCAGCATGGTACTCTCGCTCGGCTTCGGCTCCGTGTCGATCCCGCCCGAGCGCATCGTGCAGACACTCATGAGCGGCAGCCCGGACACAGCCGGGACGAACGGCATGGTACTCTACACGATCCGGATGCCGCGCACACTGTTCGCCGTATGCGCGGGCGCGGGGCTATCGCTCGCGGGACTGCTGCTCCAGACCATCACGCGCAACGAGCTCGCCGATCCCTATGTGCTCGGCGTCTCCTCGGGCGCGAGTACGGGCGCCGTCTGCGCGATCATCTGGGGCGCGTTCGCCTTCCTCGGCGCGTATGCCGTACCGTTCAGCGCGCTCCTCGGCGCGACCGTCGCCACCGTGCTCGCGGTGTTCTTCGTCGGCAAGAGCAGCAATCCGACGAAGCTCGTCCTCATCGGCATGGGCATGTCCGCGCTCTTTTCAGCGCTCACAATGCTCGTCATCTACAGTGCGAATCACGAAGCGCAGGTGCGCAGCGCCATGTTCTGGCTGCTCGGCAGCCTCTCCGGCATCGCGTGGGGGGATCTCCCGCTCGCCGCGATCGTCTGTCTCGGCATCTTCACCTTTTTGCAGCTCGTACGACATGAGCTGGACATCCTGCTCCTCGGAGAGATCGAGGCGCACGCACTCGGCATCTCAGTGAAAAAACTCCAGCTTGCCGCCGTCGCCGCCTCGTCGCTCGCCGTCGCGGCGCTCGTCGCAAAGGCGGGCATCATCGGCTTCGTCGGGCTCATCGTGCCGCATATTGCGCGCATCCTGAGCGGAGCGAAACACGGCAGACTAACTGTTGTCTGCACCTTGCTCGGCGGCTGCGTCCTGCTGTGGGCAGACGTACTTTCGCGCACACTGTTCCGCCCCGAGGAGCTGCCGATCGGTGTGCTGACCGCGTGCCTCGGCGCGCCGCTCTTCATTTGGATCATCTGCAGACGGTATGGTGACGCCTATGATTGAAATCAAACATCTGAGCTATGCTATCCGCGGCAATCCGATCCTAAAGGACATCTCGCTGACCTTCCCGCGCGGGAAGATCACGGGCATCATCGGCCCGAACGGCTGCGGCAAGTCCACACTGCTCGCCCACGTCGCGCGCCTGCGCCCGAGCCGAGAGACCATCTTCATCGACGGCACGCCCGTCGAGACGATCCCGGCGGCAGACTACGCGCGCAAACTCGCCGTGCTCGCGCAGCGGCACCTGCAGATGGCGGCGGAGCTATCCGTCCGCGACGTCGTGCTCATGGGACGCTATCCCTATAAGGAACGCTTCCAATCGTACAGCCCGCACGACATCGAGGTCGCAGAGGCGGTCATGCAGCAGTTTCGCATTCTCTCCATGGCAGAGAAAAAAATTGGCATGCTCTCGGGCGGCGAGCTCCAGCGCGTCTTTGTCGCAAAGGCGCTCGCACAGGAACCCGAGGTGCTGCTCCTCGACGAGCCGACCAACCACCTCGACGTAAAGTACAAAATCTCCCTCATGGAGGAACTGCGGCGATTTGACGGCACCGTCGTCATCGTCCTGCACGATCTCGGACTCGCGGCGCGCTACTGTGACCATGCCGCCGTCCTGCGCGCAGGCGAGATCGTCGCGGAGGGGGCAGCACAGGACGTACTCACCCCCGCACTGCTCGAGGACGTGTTCGAAGTGCCGTTCTTCACGAGCATCCGGCAGGACACACGATATCTATATTATTAACACCCATAAAGGAGGACATTTATGTTCAAGACAAAGAAGAAAATCCTGGCAAGCCTTGGCGCAGCGGTACTGCTCCTCGGCGCAGGATGCGGACAGCAGCAGGCGGCGGAAACCAAGACGGAAAGCGCGTCATCGTCCTACACGCCCGTCTCGTGGACGGAGAACATCGGCGGCACAGATCTGCAGATGAAGACAACCGCCCCGCCCTCACGCGCCGTCTCCATGTCACAGGCAACGACGGAGATGCTGCTCACACTCGACCTCGGCGACCGGATGGCAGGCACGGCGTTCAAGGAGGAGGAAATCTATCCGCCCCTCCAAGCGGCATATGAAAAAGTCCCCGTCCTCGCCGAGAAGTGGCCTTCCTACGAAGTCTTTATGGCGGCAAAGCCGGACTTTGCAACCGGCTGGGAAGTCCCCTTCACGAAGCGCGGCATCGAGGCGGATAAAATCACCGCACAGAATATCCCCATCTTCGTCCCCGATTCCATGCAGTCCACAAAGGCGGATCTCGACATGGTATTCGCCGACATGGTCAAATTCGGCGAGATCTTCGGCGTGAAAGATCGCGCCGAAGCATGGGTCGCAGATCAAAAGAAGCAGCTCGCCGCCGTGCAGGACAAAATCGCAAAACTGCCGCACAAGCGCGTCTTTGTCTTTGACTCCGAGGACGGCGAGCCGTTCACCGTATTCGAAGGCTATACGCCGAACCTCCTGCGGCTCATCGGCGCGGACAACGTGATGAGCGGACAGGGCGTCGACAAGACGTGGAGCAAGACGAGCTGGGAGAGCGTAGTCGCCGCCGATCCCGAGTACATCATCGTCGCCGACTACGGCACGAGCATCCGCAACGAAGACGACTTCAACCAGAAAGTAGAGAAGCTCAAGGCAAATCCGCGTCTCCAAGGCACCACCGCCGTCAAGGAAAATCACTTCGTCCGCGTGAAACTCTCCGAGATCACGCCGGGCGTGCGCAGCGTCGACGCACTGAAGCGTCTCGCCGAGCAGATCCACGGCGTCAAGATCGACTAAATACACAAAGGCACAGCAAAAGGGCTATTGCATCTTCGTTTTCTTAGATGCAATAGCCTTTTATATACCGACCATCTTAAATTATTCTCTCGTTTGCTCTCACAAGAGCCAATCTATTCATCCTCCGTGAAATACTTCATCGAGGTTTTTTTCCATTCATGCTTCGTATAGAGCATTCGACGATCCGCAATTCCGGTCTCCGCGGCAAGTATGGCAGCAATCTCCTCACACTCATCGCGGCTGTAGCCATGGATCATGGTATAGAGGTTATAGTGCCAATCTTCGCTGCGGTTGCGGTCATAGCAGTGCGAGACGCGCGGATGCTCCGCCATGTGGTGCGCGACCTCATCCATTTGCGCGTCGGGGACATCCCAAACACAGAGGGCGTTTGCGGTGAAGCCGACTTCGCGGTGGCGGAGCACCGCCCCCACTTTGCGAATTTTTTTCTCCTCACGCATGGAAGCAATCCGTGCGAGAAGATCTTCCTCGGTGATGCCGATCTTCTCTGCCAACATTTTATAGGGCTCGGCAACAAGCGGGAACTCTCCCTGCAGGAGACGGATGATCTTCTTGTCGAGTGCGCTGATTTCTGCCGTATCGGTCATGTCACGCCTCCCCTATGCCAGCTTGAACTGGACATTGATTTTGTAGCGCCGCTTTGCCCGAAGGCTCATCGCGCGTTTTACCCCCGGGAGTGCAGCAACCTCTCGGAGAATCTTCTCCTCCGCGGCCTGTGATGCTGTCAGCAGTGTAAACCAAAGATTGTAATTCCCTCCCGCACGCTCGTAGTTATGCGTTGCGCCCGGATAAAGGTTGACCGCCGCCGCAACGTCGGGCAGGCAGCTTTCGTCCACTTCAAGCGCAATGAGCGTTCCTCTGTAACCGAGGCGCTCGGAGTTAAAAAATGTGCCGATGCGCCGGAGATAGCCCTCACGTTTCAGAACAGCAAGCCGTTCGAGTACATGCGCCTCGTCGGTCTCAAGCTGCTCACCCAAACGTGCAAACGGCCGCGAACACACCGGCAGGTTCCCCTGCAGGAGGTTCAGCAGCCGTTTGTCAAAATCCGTCAATGCTGACATGATGTTCATCTCCCTAAAATACACACAGCGCGGTCACTTCGCGTACCGCGCTGTATGTCCACCTTGCTCAGGGGCGGATGGCTCGGCATAAAGATGAACCGCATTCATTTCTCTTGTGCCTATTCTATCAGATTGTCCTTCATCACGTCAAGCAATTCTGAACGACCTTCATTTTTTGGAGACGCATAGGGAAGTATTGTAAGCTCCGGAACACCGAGTGCGCGCCGCATCGCCGCGATCTGCGTGCGGCGGGCGTTCTTGCCGAGTTTATCCGCCTTCGTCGCAACGACGAGGACAGGGATGTCATGTGCGATGAGCCACGAAAACATATTTCGATCGGACTCCATCGGGAGATGGCGGATGTCGAGCAGGAGGCAGACAAAGCGCAGGTATTCGGAGGTCAAAAAATATTCTTCGATGAATTTTGCCCATATCTTTCTGCTGTCGCGCGCCGCCTTTGCATAACCGTAGCCCGGCAGGTCGACGATATGCACGGAATGCCGCTCCTCTCCCCCGTCGATGCGCAGCAACAGTTCATAGAAGTTGATGGTCTGCGTCTTGCCCGGCTTCGAAGAGACACGTGCAAGCTGCCGTATCCGTGTAAGGGAGTTGATCAGGGATGATTTTCCGACATTGGATCGCCCGATAAAGGCGACCTCGGGACGACGTACCTCCGGATACTGGTCTTTCCGTACGGCGGACGAGAGATAGACCGCTTTCGTGACTACGACGCTTTCCTGCACGGCATACCTCCTAGTTGTAGAGTGCGATTTTCAGCACCTCATCCATATGCGTGACCGGTACGAACTCAAGCGCCTCGCGCACGGTGTCGGGGATGTCCTCGATGTCGGGGGCATTTTCCTGCGGGAGGACGATGGTCTTCATCCCTTCGCGATAGGCGGCAAGCGTCTTTTCCTTCAACCCGCCAATGGGAAGAACGTTGCCGCGAAGAGTGATCTCCCCCGTCATCGCAACATCGCCGCGCACCTTGCGCCCCGTGAGGGCAGAGATCATCGCGGTCGCCATGGTAATGCCGGCAGAGGGGCCGTCTTTTGGAATGGCGCCTTCGGGCAGATGGATATGGATGTCGTCCTTTTCGTAAAAATCCTCCGCGAGCGAGAGCGCTTCGCTGCGGCTGCGTACATAGGAGAGTGCCGCCTGTGCGGATTCCTGCATCACCTCGCCGAGCTGTCCCGTGAGGATGAGCTTGCCCTTGCCGCGCAGGATGTTGACCTCCGTACGCAGGACGTCACCGCCGACCTCTGTCCAGGCAAGCCCGGTAACAACGCCGACGAGCGGTTTTTTCTCCTGCTTCGCCGCATGATATGTGGGCTTTTCAAGGAATTCGACGAGGTTCGCCTTTGTGATGCTGATCGGCGTGCTCTCCCCTTCGACGATGCGCCGTGCGGCTTTGCGGCAGAGCCGTCCGATGACACGTTCGAGAGAACGTACACCTGCCTCGCGTGTATAGGAGCGAATGATCTCGGGATAGACGCCTGCGGCAACGCGGATATCCTTTGCCTTCAGCCCGTTCTGCATGCGCTGGCGCGGCAGGAGGTGACGGCGTGCGATCTCGACCTTCTCGAGCTCGGTATAGCTCGATAGGTTCAGGATCTCCATACGGTCGCGCAAGGGCGCGGGAATACGCGAGACATTGTTCGCCGTGACGATCCAAAAGACGCGCGAGAGGTCAAACGGCAGCTCGACATAGTGATCGCTGAATGTGCAGTTCTGCACGGGATCAAGCACCTCAAGCAGTGCTGCCGACGGGTCGCCGTGAAAGTCCATCGCGATTTTATCCACCTCGTCGAGGAGGAACACGGGGTTTTTTACCCCCGCGCGGCGAATGCCCTCGATGATGCGTCCCGGCATAGCGCCGACGTAGGTACGACGATGACCGCGAATCTCCGCCTCGTCGCGGATGCCGCCGAGTGAGGCGCGAATGAATTTTCGTCCCATGGCACGCGCAATTGACGCGCCGAGCGAGGTCTTGCCGACGCCGGGCGCACCGACAAGGCAGAGAATCGGCGCACTCTGCTCAGGTGCAAGGCGACGCACGGCGATATAGTCGAGAATGCGTTCTTTGATTTTCTCCAGCCCATAGTGATCACGCTCGAGAATGTTATGCGCCTCCGTCATATCGACGTGTTCCTCGGTCGTCTCCGTCCATGGCAGCTCCGCGAGGCAGTCAAGATAAGTGCAAATGACGCCGACCTCGGAGCTCGTCGCAGGACTGGCATCCAATCGGTGAATCTCACGCTCAATCGTCTCGCGCACGTCCTTTGGAAATTCTTTTTTCTCCAGAATGCCGCGATAGCGTTCGACATCGGCGGATTTATCCGCGTCCTCGCCTAGTTCCTTATGAATTGCCTTGATCTTTTCGCGCAGATAAAAGTCCCGCTGCACCTTATCCATTTGTTTTCGGACGCGGCGGCCGATCTTTTGCTCAATGCCCATGATATCAAGCTCATGCAGCAGTACCTCATAGAGGTATTCGAGGCGCGCGCGCACGTCGAAGAGGGTAAGGATTTCCTGCCGAACGTCGTATCTGAGATTGAGATGGCTTGCGATGATGTCTGCCAACCGCCCCGCATCCTCCATGATGGAGATGGATACAAGCGCTTCAGGAGGGAGTTTGTGCGAGATCTTTACCCACTCTTCGAACTTATCAGAAACACCGTGCGTAAGTGCTTCCACATCCTTGGAGACCGGTGCGCCCTCTTCTTCCTCATACTCTGAAACATCCGCCTCGGCATAGTTTTCCCCCTCGTGGTAGGCAAGGATCTTTGCCCTCGTTTTGCCGTCAACGAGGATGCGCAGAACCCCCTCGGGCATACGCAGGAATTGGCGAATCTCAACAACGGTACCGACCGTATAGAGATCGCTCTCCGTCGGATCCTCGGCGTCGGGGTCACGCTGTGCAACGACAAGTACCTCGTTGCTGCCCGCAATGGCGCGTTCGGTGGCTGCAACAGAACGATCACGCCCCACATCGACATTGACCATCATATGCGGGTAGACGACAAGACCGCGCAGGGGAAGCACCGGCAGTGTTCGTTTCTCGGACATAGTATTTCCTTCTCAAAATATCGTAATTCGGGTCAAAAAAAGGGACTGCCGCAGAAGGCACGCCCCTTTCTCATGCAAAAATATATCAGTTGGCAGCCGCCATCCGTGCAGCGCCCTTCCCTTCAATGGTAAGGATGGGATCGCTGTGATTCGCGACGACTTCCCTCGTCACCTGACAAGCCGTAACGCCTTGAATTGACGGCACCTCATACATCACATTACGCATGATGCCTTCGATGATGGCACGCAGTCCGCGCGCCCCCGTCTTGTGCGTAAGTGCTTCCTTGGCAATGAGGTGCAGTGCATCCTGCTCGAACGTCAGACGCACACCATCCATATCCAGAAGTCTTTGGAACTGCTTAACAAGCGCATTTTTCGGCTCCGTGAGGATGCGCACCATCGCCGCTTCGTCCAGCGAACTGAGCGTGACAACAACAGGCAGACGACCGATAAATTCGGGAATGAGCCCGTTCTTCATCAAATCCTCGGGGATCACCTTGCTGAGCGATTCGCCGACGGAGACACGCTTCTTGGATCGCACCTCGGCGCCGAACCCCATCTGCTTCTTCCCAAGACGGGATTCGATGATCTCCTCAATTCCGTCGAATGCGCCGCCGCAGATGAATAGGATATTCGTCGTATCGATCTGCAAAAGCTCCTGCTGTGGGTGCTTGCGCCCGCCCTGCGGCGGTACGGACGCCGTTGTCCCCTCAAGGATCTTGAGCAGCCCCTGCTGTACGCCTTCGCCTGAGACGTCGCGTGTGATGGAGGGATTCTCAGATTTGCGCGCGATCTTATCGATTTCGTCGACATAGATGATGCCGCGCTGCGCCTTCTCGATGTCGTAGTCTGCCGCCTGGATGAGTTTAAGCAGAATGTTCTCAACATCCTCGCCGACGTACCCCGCCTCTGTGAGCGAGGTTGCATCCGCGATGGCAAACGGGACGTTCAGAATGCGCGCGAGTGTCTGCGCGAGCAGGGTCTTGCCACTGCCCGTGGGACCGAGCATGAGGATGTTGGACTTGCGCAGTTCCACATCGTCATTTTTTCCATGCCCCGCGTTGATGCGCTTATAGTGATTGTAAACCGCAACGGAGAGGGATTTTTTCGCCTCGTCCTGTCCGATGACGTACTGATCCAATATGTGGCGGATTTCCTTCGGTTTGGGGACATCCCTCAACCCGACTTCTACGTCGTCGCTGAACTCCTCCTCAATGATCTCGTTGCAGAGTTCAATGCACTCGTCACAGATATATACGCCGGGGCCGGCAACGAGCTTGCGCACCTGCTCCTGCGTCTTGCCGCAGAACGAGCATTTGAGCTGCCCCTTGTCTTCCTCGCCAAATTTCATCGCGTCACACCCCCTCAGCCCTTATCTTTGCTCTCTTTGGATGCTGCCGGGGGACGTACGACCACTTCGTCGATCAGCCCGTAGGCTTTTGCCTCCTCGGCGGACATAAAGTTGTCGCGTTCGGTATCGACATTGATTTTATCGGTGTCCTGCCCCGTGTGGCGGGCAAGAATCTCATTGCCGACCTCACGCAGGCGCAGGATCTCCTTCGCCTGGATCTGAATATCCGTGGACTGCCCCTGCGCGCCGCCAAGCGGCTGATGAATCATGATGCGCGCATGCGGCAGTGCATAGCGCTTGCCCTTTGCCCCTGCAGTCAACAGGATCGACCCCATGCTCGCCGCCTGTCCGATACAGATGGTCGAGACATCGGGCTTGATGTACTGCATGGTATCGTAAATGGCAAGTCCTGCCGTCACGACGCCGCCCGGGCTGTTGATATAGAGATGGATGTCCTTATCGGGATCCTCGGATTCCAAAAAGAGCATCTGAGCGACCACGACGTTCGCAACATTGTCGTCAATCGGACCGCCGAGAAAGATGATGCGCTCCTTGAGCAGACGGGAGTAGATGTCGTAGGCACGCTCCCCGCGGCTGGAGTTCTCCACCACCATCGGTACATAGTAACTCATATATTCCTCCCCAAGGGGGACGCCTTACGCCGTGATATTGTCGACGATGAACTGTGCCGTCTTCTTGCGCAGCACAGTCGCCGCAAGATCGCTGACGCGTCCCTGCTCCTTGATGATCTTCTGAACCTGTTTCGGTGTTGCACCGTAGGAAACCGCCATCGCATAGACTTCCCTGTCGAGGTCGCCGCCCTCAACCTTGATGCCTTCTGCCTTTGCGACTTCTTCGAGCATGAGATCCGTGCGGACGTTCTTCTCTGCGGTCTCCCGGTAATCTTCGCGGATCTTGCCGATGTCAAGCCCCGCGTACTGGAGGTACTGCTCGAGGCTCATGCCCTGCTGCTCAAGGCGCATCGCCATTTCTTGAATCATCGCAGTGATGCGGTTCTCCACCATGACGGGCGGAATCTCCATCGTGCAGTGATCCGTCGCCATATCAATCGCCTTTGAACGGCGCTCCGTCTCAGCCTTGCGCTCTGCGGCGGCAAGGAGGTTTTTGCGGACATCCTCGCGCAGCTCTGCAAGTGTCTCGAACTTGCTTGCCTTCTTTGCGAATGCATCGTCGAGTTCCGGCAGTTCGCGCGACTTGATGCTGCGAATTTTACACTTAAAGACGGCATCTTTGCCCTTGAGGTTTTCCGCATGGTACTCCTCGGGGAACGTGACGTTCACGTCGCGCTCCTCGCCGACCTTTGCGCCGATGAGCTGATCCTCAAAGCCGGGGATGAAGCTGCCCGAGCCGATCTGCAGCGGGTAGTCCTCGCCCTTGCCGCCCTCGAATGCCGCTCCGTCAACAAAGCCCTCAAAATCGAGCGTCACAAAGTCGTCGTTCTTAACGGCGGCGTCCGCCGGAGCATCGACGAGCGTCCCCTGATGTTGACGCATCCCCTCGATCTGGCGGTCGATATCCTCGTCCGCAACCGTGACTTCTTCCTTCGGGACGGCGAGTCCCTTGTACGCACCAAGCCGGACGTCGGGGCGCTGCGTAAACTTTGCCGTAAAAACGACGTCTTTGCCGTCCTCAAGCGTCACAATGTCGATCTCGGGACGTGTCACAGGCTCCATATTCTGCTCCGTCAGAGCATCTTCAAACGCCTTCTGCGCGAGTCCTTCGAACGCCTCCTGCAAAATCGCATCTTTGCCGACAAAATTTTCAACAATCCTGCGGGGCGCTTTGCCCTTGCGGAAGCCCGGAATATTTACGCGCGCGGAAATGCGCTTTGCGGCGCCCTCCGACGCTTTTTCAAGCTTATCCTGCTCAACTTCAATCGTCAGAGTGACCTCGCGGTTTTCACCATGCTCTGCCGTAACCTTCATTGTATGAAACGACCTCCTGTTTCTTTCCTAAAATATGCGGACACACAAAGAACGCGCCGTCCGCCATTGTCATTTGTATCCTATCATAAAACGGTCAAAATGACAAGCCGGCTTATTTCACCAATTCGGACATCCGTGCGATGGGTTCAGACAGATCCATATGCCCCGAAAGAGTCTCTACCTTTGCTCCGTCGATCAGAATCTGCACGTTCTTGACCTCCGGGAACTCCGTCAGTGTATCAACGATTGATCCGACAAGCATCTCCTCGCCCGTCGATCCGCCGCTGAAGTTTTGCTGCAGCTCCTTCGAAAAATCCACGGTTGCCGTGCCGTCCTGCACTTTGACGCTGTGGAGCTTCGCTTTCTTCGGAATGACCGTTATCTGTCCCTTCTCTTTCGTCCCGGTGAGGAGCGACTTCATCGCCGCCGTGTATTTATCGTCCTTCTCCGTGTTGACCGTGCGTGTCACCGCAACGAGCCCCATGCCGTCGTCCTTCGGATAGTAGACATTTACCTTGAGCGCCTTCGGCTCTTTAGGACGGCAGCATTCCGGGACATCTTTGTCGCTCTGCGATTCGACAGAACTCGCCGCAGTCGGTTGGCGCTGCTCATCCGAACACCCTGCCGCAAGTGTTAGGAACGCGGCACACGTGAGCGCGCAGACGCTCTTTTTGTAGTTCGATTGCATCAACATCTCCGCATCTCTTCCTTTCATTTCATTCAAAATATCGTACAATCGCACGGAAGATCGCTTCCGCCATCTTCTTTTGATAATCGGCACTTGCGAGCAGCTCCTCCTCTTCGGGGTTTGAGAGAAAGCCCATCTCAACAAGAGATGCCGGAATCTCCGTGTGTCGGAGCAGGTAGAATTTCGCGTATTTTACGCCGCGGTTGAATCGCCCGCCCGCCTTTTCAAGCTCTTCGTTGAGCAGAATCGCAAAGTGCTCGTCCTTATCCGTCTTCGGATAATAATAAGTCTCCATGCCGTGCGCGTTCGGGTTCGTAAAGGAGTTGCAGTGAATGGAGAGGAACAACTCCGCCTTTGGATACGCCGCCGCGACGTCCACGCGCGCCTGCAGTTCCCCCGACGGGGAGTGATCGCTTGGCGAGACGTCCGTATCGCGCGTGCGCGTCATCACGACGTCCGCCCCCGCCGCACGCAGAAGCTGCTCTGCTTGAAGGGCGACGGCAAGCGCGACATCCTTTTCCTTCACACCCGAGTATCCGATCGCGCCCGAGTCGCTGCCGCCATGTCCCGGATCGATAACGATCGTGTGTCCGCGCACCGCTCCGCCGAACACCTTGCCGCCGTCGGCAAAGAGTTCAATGACGAGCTTCTCATGCGTTTTGCCCTTCGCGTCTCCCGGTACCGTATAGATGCGGAAAGCATCTTCGCGAGCGAGCGACTGCGCCGCATAGATACGCAGCGCTGCTCGATTTTTCTCACGCTGTACGAGGACGAGTTTTTTCCCAATCGTCCCATCGAGTGCAAGCTGCTGTGGGAACTGCTCATGAACCTCGACGTTCTCCAGTTCGACAAGAAGTTGGTTCTCCGCATGATAACGCTCGGAAAGCGTATAGGAAAGCCCCTCCGGGCGATTCGTCTCAATCTCAATACGCATTGCCGTGCGCCCTTCGATCTCCGTGACCGCGCTCGCGACATGTGTGAGACGCACTGTTTTCCCCTTTGCCTCACCGGTTCCCGTCCATAATGCGCAAATACAGGCAAGTACCACCGCTGTTATGAGCAGCGGACTCATCCGCAAAACTTGTTTCCAAATACCGTAAAACAATACCGGTAACACCTCCTATCGGCTGCTGAGCAATGCGCGTGCTTCCGCTTCTGCAGCCTCCGTCGCTGCGGCGTCACGCTCGATATGTATCTTAATATAGTCTCCCTCGTCGATATCCTCCGGCAGAAAGTTCCGTGGGAAATCCACCGATACAAAGTCGTCGCCGAGCAGGATGACTGCATATTCTTCTTCAAATCGGTCAATATAGCCGGAAATCATTGCTTCCTCCCTGTTCCCTTGGATTCCTTTGGTTCGTCTTTTTCGCGCTTCTCATAGATGCCGAAATCGTTCTTATCGCCTTTCTCCGTCTCTACGCGACAGGTTTTTCCATCACTCACAACGGTAATCATACCGTTGACAGGCGTGCTGTAGACGTCGATGCCGCGCTTACTCAGCGCGGTACGCGTACTCTTGTGCGGATGCCAATACTTATTCGGGAACCCGCAGGAGATGAGACCCACGCTCGGATGTACCGCCTCTAAAAAGGCAGACGTAGAGGATGTCTTGCTGCCGTGATGCCCGACTTTCAGCACCGTACTGCGGAGACGATCCGCCGACGTATGCGCTAAAATAGACTCTTCCTCGACATCCTCGGCGTCTCCCGTAAACATCATGGAAAAATCGCCGAAAACGAGACGCCCAACCACGCATTCATTGTTCGGGTCGGATTTCTTTTTCTTCTTCGCGTGCACCTCGTCGATCATCGCCGCCGTCGGCGCGACGACTTCAAAGCGAGCGCCGCTTCCGAGGTCGATCGTATCGCCTGCTGTGAGCGCCCGGCTTGGGACACGCTTTTCCGCAAGCAGCTTCATATAGCCGCGGTAAATGGGCGAATTCGAGGGCTGCCCGTTGTCATAGACCTCCCCCACGGCATATTCTCTCAGCAGGACGTCCATACCGCCGATGTGATCGGCATGGGGATGTGTGAGGATGATTTTATCAATTCTTCCGCCCTTTTCAATGCCTGCCTTTGCCAGTTGTGTACGAAGTTGATCGCGTTCATCCACGTCCGCCGTGTCGATGAGGATATTCTCCGTCCCCGTCTGCACGAGGATCGCGTCGCCCTGCCCGATCTCAAGCATCCGAACGACAAGCGTTCCCTCTGCAGGGCGTACCTCTCCCGTACTGTGCGCAGAAGGTGCCGCGCTGAATCGCTGCACAAGGAACTGTGCGAGCACAAATATGATGACTGCCGCAAGTCCAAGCCAGAGATGTTTCCCGAAAGGTTTTTTCATGAGCGCAGCGCCAAATTGATCAGGAATGCGATCGAGACCAGATACATGATCCAGCTGACCTTCTTGTACTGCCCGGCAAAAAGTTTCATGACGGTATAGCTGATGAAGCCGAATGCGAAGCCGTTCGCAATGCTCGACGTGAGCGGCATCATGATGATCGTCAGGAATGCCGGAAGCGCATTTGTAAAATCCGAGAAGTCGATCTTGCCCACCTCAGACATGAGCAGCGCACCGACGAGAATCAGCGCGGGCGCCGTCGCAAAGGCGGGCACGAGGCCGATGAGCGGAGCAAAGAGGAGCGCCGCGAGGAAGAGCACGCCAGCGGCGACGGCAGTGAGTCCCGTCCGTCCGCCGGCAGCAATGCCCGCTGCGCTCTCGACATAGGAGGTGACCGTGGACGTTCCGAACACGGCCGAAACCATCGTGCCGACGGCATCTGTCGTCAGCGCCTTGTCAATGTTTTCAATGTGCCCGTCGGGCTTTACCATCTTCGCCTTCGTCGTCACGCCGATCAGCGTTCCCATATTGTCGAAGAGCTCAACGACCGTGAACGTAAAGATGATCGATACGAGACCGTAATGCCATGCACCCGCAAGGTCCAACTGTCCAAACGTTTCTCCCATATGCGGAAACGAAGTGCTGATAATATCCCCGATGCCGTGTGGCGCAGGTGTCATACCGAGCGCCATCCCAAGGATTGTCGTTGCAAAGATGCCGATGAGAATTGCGCCGTGAATATTGCGCGCCATCAGCGCCGCTGTAAAGAGCAGACCAAAGAGAGAGAGCAGCGTCGTCGGCAACGTCACATGTCCGAGCGCGACATAGGTCGCGGAGTTCTCCACAATGAGTCCTGTCCCCTTAAGGCCGATAAATGCGATAAAGAGACCGATGCCAACGCTGATTGCCAGCTTCAGATCACGCGGCACAGCGTTGATGATTGCCTGACGAATTCCGCCGACGGTCAGAATCAGGAAGAGAGCCCCCGAGAAGAATACCGCACCGAGCGCAACCGTCCAATGCAGACCGAGAACCCCGCAGACATAATATGCGAAGAACGCATTGAGCCCCATACCGGGCGCGAGCGCGACCGGATAATTCGCAAAAATCCCCATGGACATGGAGGCAAGCGCCGCAATCCAAATGGTCGAGGCAATTGCCGCTTCCTTTGGAATCCCCGCATCGGCGAGAATATTCGGATTGACGAACAGGATATACGCCATTGCAATAAAAGTCGTCATGCCCGCGAGCAGCTCTGTCCGGAGGGATGATCCTTTTTCGCGCACTTTGAAATATCGTTCAATAAATGACGGCGGCGCGCCCTGCATTCCCATAGCAACATCTCCTTAACAAACAAAAAAAGCCTGATAAAGGCTAATGGATAGAAATGGCGGAGTGGGAGAGATTCGAACTCTCGCAGCGGTTACCCACTCTAACGATTTAGCAAACCGTCCTCTTCAGCCTCTTGAGTACCACTCCATATGTACTTTTCCGCCGCATTTGCGACATGGAATATATTATCAGAACACCGCATGCTTGTCAAGGCGAAAAAATCGCACATTTCCGTACGCACATGAAAATTTAATCATTTTATATCATACTGTATGGTAAATTGCATCGTATTTGGATCAGACGCATAGAACCCGGAGGAATCATATGGAGATTGCTCAGTTAAAATATTTTCAGGTCATGGCAAACATCCGCCATTTCACGCGCGCCGCGCGCATGGTGGACGTTTCGCAGCCCGCGCTCAGCCGCTCCATGTCAAAACTCGAACAGGAACTCGGCGTTCATCTCTTCAAGCGCAGCGACGGAGAGATCGAGCTGACCCCCGAGGGGGAACGCCTGCTGCGTCATGCCGACCGCATCCTGCGCGAAGTCGACACGGCAAAGGAGGAGGCGCGTCTACATCGAACGGGAGAACCGCCGATGTTCAAGCTCTCCTTCATCCACTCGCTCGGCAGCTATCTGCTCCCGCGCATCCTGCGCGATTTTCGTGAGATTCATCCGGAGATCCACATTCGTCTCCATCAGCAGGACTCGGCAACGCTCGCGCAACAGGTCGCGACCGGCGAAACGGATCTCTGTCTCTGCTCGACCATCCCAACGACAGAGCACAGCGCATGGGTCTATCTCTGGTCGGAAGAGCTCTTTGCCACCGTGCCGCAGGGACATCCGCTTGCAGACCGCACGCATGTAGACCTGCGTGAGCTCGAGGACGAGCCGTTGATCGCACCGAAGAAAAGCTACAGCCTGCGTATTCTCGTGGATCAATTCTTCGAGCTCGCGGGCATACATCCGACGATCACGTTCGAAGGCGACGACGTTTCGACGATCTCCGGTCTCGTCTCGGCAGGACTAGGCGTGAGTCTCCTACCCAAGTTCGCAGGGGTCGGCTATCCGGGACTCTGCTACATTCCCGTCTCCTTCCCCGTCTGCAAGCGCGCAGTCGGCATTGCATGGAACACAAACCTGCGCCTTTCCCCTGCGGCACTCTGCTTCCAACAGTTTATCATGCAGCGTTTTAATGCGAAAACGCCGCATGAAGGTTAACCTGCAGAGGGTTAAGGTTAATCGTCTTTAATATTTTATTGCAGAAATAAACAACTGCCATATGCAGCGTTCAGTACGCTCTCGTATGGCAGTTGTTTTATTACGCTGCGATATCTACATTTCTTCCGAGATTTTCTACGGGATGACTCGTCGCATAGGCATCCTTCACCTGCTGCATCAGTTCATGCGTCACCTGACCTCCGACAGACTGCGCCTCGCGGTTCGACTGCTGAAACCTGCTCGAGCCAAGGCTCTCCGGATTCATATTCTCCGCCGACTGCTGCGCGGCGCGCGATGCGCTCTGCGTGCCGTTCTGTACGACACTCGACTGGGTCTGATGGAATTTACCCGTGCCGAGGGTTGTGCCGGCTCCGAAGTTCGAGCTGCCCGTGACCTCCTTGACTTCCTCCATCTTTGCCCGCGTCGCCTGACTGCCAAGCGAATACAATCTCTGGTTTACCTGCTGGAAGAGGCTGGAACCGAATCCGCCTCCATTTAATGCCGATACCATATGGATCCCTCCGTTCATTTCCCTGCCCCATTTTCCATTGGGACGATTCTACTATATTATAATAGAAAAATATCAGTTTCGCAAGAGAAAATGTCGCTGAAATACTATTTCAACGACATAAATTCTTGCTGTATGATGGCTCAGGGCGTCGGCTGCGGGGTCGGCGACGGTTTTTGTGCAGAAAGATCGCCGATGCGGACGAGTTCCGAGATCTTGACCTGATGCGTCTTACCGTTGACGTCGGCGATCACGCTCGGCTCACCGTCCGTGATGCTGACACCGATGATCTTGCCTTCGAAGCTCTGCTTCGTCATCTTTCCATCTTCGCCCTTGACCTGTGTGACCCACTGCGCCTTTTGACCGATCATTCCGCTGAGCTGACCGATGAGCACCGAGGAGTTGATATTGTCAACAACCTTCTGCACATCCGAAAGCCCTTTCGCAACGTTCGTCATCTGTTCAAGCGCGGAGAACTGCGCCAGCTGAGAGAGATACTGGCTGTTGTCCTGCGGGTCAAGCGGATCCTGGTATTTCATCTGTGTAACGAGGAGCTGCAAAAAGGCATCTTTGCCGAGCGCGTCATTCTTCTTATTGGCAGCCTTTTCCTGATTCTTCGCCGCCTCATAGTCGGACAGCGCCTGTGTGACGCCGTTCGCCGTGATTGTATTCAATGGATTTGCCACGATAATTCCTCCTCAGACCGCATCATACGCGGTAATCCACGCCGTCCGCCGTCATCACGCCGCCCGGCTCCGCCGCGCTGTGCGTCGGCAGTATGCCCTCTATGCCGTCCTCATAATCTTCCGCATCGCCGCGCGCATAAACACGCGTATTACTGCGGCTTCCTTCACTCTGCTGCCAGGCTTCCTGTCCCTGTCCCTGCGGCATCTGTCCGTCCGCAAGACCGGTGTAAACGCCGACGCGATCGACTTTCAGCCCTTGATTATTCAGCTCCTGGCGGAGCTGAACGAGACTGTTCTCGATCACATTGCGCACCTGTGCGTTGTCGCTGTGGAAGGAAGCCTGCACGGCGCCGTCCGAGCTGACGGCAACGCGGAGCGTGAGTTCACCGAGATGCGCCGGTTTCAGGCGAATGACCATCTGTGTATCGTTAAGCGTACGCAGGAGACGCGCCTGCTCCACGATCTGACGCGGAATCTCATAGTCCGGCTGCGGTCGCTGCGGCACAGCTTCCTGTGCGGGCGCCGTGGGAACCTCGACCTGCGGTGCGGGTGTCCCCGTGTGGACGCCGATGGGCTGAGGGCTCTGCTGCGGCAGGGGTTCTGCCGCACGCGGTGTTGCTGGCTCGGCAGTGATCTCCGTGCGCACAACCGGAATCTGCTGCTCCGCACTCTGATCGCCCTGACGAGCCTCTTGCTGCTGCGCGCCCTGTCCCATAGTCTCGCGGCGCATCGTCCGCTGCGCAAGTATATCGAGCGGCGAAGGCGTCTCGCCGCCCTCCTCCACGGTAAGCACATCACCCACGAGCTGTGCAGCACGCAGCGTATTCTGTACAGGCTGCTGCACCGCTGTCTGCACGATGGGCGCTGCGGTTTCTTCAACCTGCAGAACGCCCTGCACAACATTTTGTACGGCGCGGTTCAGCATGTTCTCCCGGGCGGTACTTTGCAGGAGCGTCCCTGCAGGGCTTTGCAGGGCGGCGCTATCAAGCTGCCGCTCCGTATTCTCGATCAAGCCGTCCATGGTGACCTGTGCAAGGAGTTCTTGATTTTCCTCCGCCACTGCGGGCAGGTTCTCCGACGTGCGCAGAATATCTTCGAGCACCGCACTGCGGAGCTGTGCCGAGAGCCCTATCTGCGTTATGGGTTCCGTCTGCGGCGCATTTCCCTCGCCGTTCATCTGCGCGAGCGGCTCTCCCGAGAGGGTACGAAGTAGGTTGAAGTTCTTCAGCCCCTCTTCCGGAATCCGTTGGAGCAGGCTCTGTACCTCTTTGGGCAGCACTTCTTCGGTTTTCTGTGCGCCGATAATCTCAAAGCGCTCCAAAATGTCCGTGAGCGCCTTGTCAAGTCCTGCGTTTACCTCTTCGCTGACTTCCGCCGCGTCAGTGGGGGCGACGGCAGCGAGCGCTGCGATTGCCGATTCCGGCTCACTTGCAGCATCGCGCGCCGTACTCTGCGCATCCTTTTGTACTGGCGCAGCTTTTTGCCCCGGTTTCGCCTTTGTCGACGCCTGTTTCGTCACATCCTGTGTGTCCTGCGCCGACGGCTGATCCGCAGCGGCGGACGCTTCGGTATTCTGCGTCTTTTCCGCGGCTGTGCCGCGCGCGCTTGTTTTGCTCTGCTGTTCTTTCTTTTGCAGTGCGTCAAACGTATCGCTGAACAAATTCTTCCCTGAGGTTGTCTGCGTGCGGCTCGCCGCGGATACCGGACGCACGCCCTGTGCGCCTGCTCCTGCGGAACCGCCTTCTGCTGTGGACACAGCCATCAGTCCGCTTGCATTCATCTACACATCACCTCTTCTAACTGTTTATCGGCACAGGAGGATCTTTTCTTAAATGTTTTTTGGCATAGCGCATTTGAGTGCATCGCCGATGGTCTCTGCACCAAAGAGGTCCATATCTTTGAACTTTCCGGCAAGCTGCCGATAGTTCTTCATCGGCAGAACCGCCGCGCGCAGTCCGAGCCGCCGTGCCTCCGCGACACGAAGTTCCGCCTGCGAAACGGCGCGCACTTCGCCCGACAAACCAACCTCTCCACAGACGACCATATGCGGGCGCGGCAGACGATTGGCAAAGCTCGACGCCATCGCAACACACAGCGCAAGATCCGCGGCGGGCTCGTCGAGGCGTATACCGCCCGCAACCTTGACGTAGACGTCCGCTCCGCCGATAGGGAGCTTTACACGCTTTTCGAGGACGGCAAGGAGAAGCTGGATACGCTTCACATCCACAGAGTCAGCCGTCCTGCGCGGCGGCTGATACGGCGTCGGCGCAACAAGAGCCTGTACCTCGACGAGCAGGGGCCGCGTCCCCTCCACCGACGGCACGATGACGGATCCACTTTCTTGGGCACGTTCGGAGAGAAAGAGCTTTGAAGCGTCCGGCACGTCGACGAGTCCCACATCACGCATTTCAAAGAGACCGAGTTCATTCGTGCTGCCGAACCGGTTCTTAACGGCACGCAGGACGCGGTATTCGGCGTTTCTCTCTCCTTCAAAATAGAGCACCGTATCCACGATGTGCTCGAGGACGCGGGGTCCTGCGAGACTGCCCTCTTTCGTCACATGTCCGATGACAAAGACGGCGATTCCCTCCGTCTTTGCGATGCGCATCAGCTCCATCGCGCACTCTCGCACCTGCGAGACGCTGCCGGGCGCACTCTCGATGTCGGGGCGGTACATTGTCTGAATCGAGTCGATGATGAAAAGCGCAGGCTTTTCCCGTACGACATGGGCGCAGATTGCATCGAGATTCGTCTCGCTCACAACGAGCAGGTCGTCTGCGATCGCCCGCAGACGATCCGCGCGCATCCGAATCTGACGCGCGCTTTCCTCTCCCGTCACATAGAGAACACGCCGCCCCGCACGTGCAATGTCCGCCGACACGCGCAGTGTGAGACTCGACTTGCCGACGCCCGGATCGCCAACCACGAGCACCATCGATCCTGGAATCACTCCGCCGCCGAGCACGCGGTCAAGTTCACCCGATCCGGTTGAAAAGCGCGGCAGATCCTCCGCTGTAATCTCCCCGATGGGCTGCGGCGGTGCGGCATCCGTACCGCCGAGTCCGCTGCGCCGCGCCTCCGACTCCGGCACAACGATCTCCTCTACCATAGAGTTCCATGCGCCGCAGCCCGGACATTTGCCCATCCACTTGCTCGTATCGTATCCGCAGGATTGGCAGACATATGCCGTTTTCTTCTTCTTTGCCATAAGCTCTCCCAATACAGATAGGGAAGCCCCGTGGGAGCTTCCCTATACGACGTTATATTCTCTTTCTGATGAAACGACACGCTGACCGTGTAAGCCAGCAGAGCGACCATCCTAAGTTAAGCAGGAAATTCGCCGCATCACCGCTGCGTGTGCGGGGCGCAAGCACATTTCCGTGTATCTCAGACTTCATTGAGCACAGCCTTGCCGGATTTTTTGGCACGGCTTTCCTTCTTCACATGCAGCTTCTTCACAAAGTCCAGCCCATCTCCGGATTTGCGAACGGAGACTGTATCGCCTGCACCGAATTCACGCGAGAGCAGCCGCTCCGCAAGCGCATCCTCGATGTTTTTTTGAATGGCGCGGCGCAGCGGACGTGCACCGAACTTCACATCCGTCCCCTTCGCAATGAGCACTCGTTTCGCCGAGGGGCTGACCTCAAGTTGAATTTCCTGCTCTGCGAGACGATTTTTCACATCGCGCAGGAGTATATCCACAATCTTGGAGAGCTGCGGTTCCCCAAGCGCGTTAAAGACGATCATATCGTCGATGCGGTTGAGAAATTCCGGACGGAAGAGCTTCTTCACTTCCTCCATGACGCGCTGTTTTGCACGCTCTTCATCCGATCCTGCCGTCTGTCCCATGGCAAACCCGATCGTTCCGGTCGTCGAGCGCAGATGATTCGCCCCCGCATTCGATGTCATGATGATGATGGTATTGCGAAAATCGGTGACCGTCCCCTGTCCGTCCGTAAGACGTCCGTCCTCAAGAACTTGAAGCAGCATGTGGAACACATCGGGATGCGCCTTCTCCACCTCGTCAAAGAGAACGATCGAGAACGGCTTTTTCCGCACGGCATCCGTAAGTTGACCGCCCTCCTCATAGCCGACATAGCCCGGAGGCGCGCCGACAAGACGTGCCGTCGTATGCTTTTCCATATATTCGGACATGTCGAAACGAATGATCGCATCCTCCGTGCCGAACACGCTCTCCGCGAGTGCGCGCGCCAACTCTGTCTTGCCGACTCCCGTCGATCCGAGAAAGAGGAATGATCCGATCGGACGGCGCGGATCCTTCACCCCCGCACGCGCACGGCGCACCGCCTTAGAGACCGCATGAATCGCCTCGTCCTGACCGATGACACGCCGTCCAATCGTCTTTTCGAGGATGAGCAGACGATCCGACTCCTTTGCTGCAATGCGCTGCACCGGAATGCCCGTCCATTGTGCCACAACGCTCGCAATGTCGTCCTCCGTCACATGGATGAGCGTCCGCTGCTCATCGCCGTGCCGCGCCGCTTCAAGCTGTGTGCGCAGCTCTTGTTCACGGTCGCGCAGCCGAGCCGCTTCTTCATAGTTCTGTGCGCTGATGGCACGTTCTTTCTCTTTGACCAGACCCGCGAGCTCAGCGCGCAGACCGGAGAGCGCATCACTCATGCCGATGTGCTGCATACGCACACGTGATGCCGCCTCATCCATCAGGTCAATCGCCTTGTCCGGCAGATAGCGGTCCGTGATATATCGCTTCGCAAGACGCACCGCTGCACAGACAGCGGTATCCTCAATCTGCGCGTGATGAAATTCCTCATATTTGTCACGGAGCCCGAACAGGATCCGCTCCGCATCCTCCTCGCTCGGTTCTCCCACCGTGACCACTTGGAACCGCCGAGCGAGCGCGCTGTCCTTTGCAAAATGTTTTTTATACTCGCTCTGCGTCGTCGCGCCGATGATCTGCATCTCGCTGCGGGCAAGCGCAGGCTTTAGAATGTTCGCTGCGTCAAGCGAGCCCTCCGCACCGCCCGTACGGATGAGCGTATGGATCTCATCGATGAAGAGGATCAAATTCTTGGACTTGATGACATCATCCACGACATTCTTCAGCCGCTCCTCGAACTCGCCGCGATATTTCGTCCCCGCAACGAGCGCGGTCATAGACAGCGAGACAATGCGCTTATTCTCAAGCAGGAACGGCACCTCGCCGTCCGCAATACGCTGTGCGAGCCCCTCGGCAACGGCAGTCTTACCGACCCCCGCCTCGCCAAGAAGCAGCGGATTGTTCTTCGTTCGCCGCGCGAGAATCTGAATGAGCCGGTCGATCTCCGTATCGCGCCCAATCACGGGATCAATGCCTCCGCTGCGGGCAATTCCTACGAGATCACGTGCGTATTTTTTGAGGGATGCCGGCAGAACGGACTTCTCCCCCTTTCCCGGTTTTTTGCGTGCGGATTTTCCCTTGGGCGTTTCCTCAACGCTGTTCATACGCTCAAAGACCTGACTCTGCAGCTCCTCAATATCGACGTCCAGCTCTTCGAGAACACGCACCGCCGTCCCTTCAGCCTCCGTCAGGAGACTGAGCAGGATGTGCTCTGTCGTAACAAAGGAACGTTCCTCGCGCGCCGTATCGATTGCCCCCTGCATCACGCGCTGCGCACGGCGGGTATAGTAAGGTACCTCTTCATTTGCAACGCGGACGTCCTGAAATACGTCCCCCGTGCGCAGCACCTGCTCCACCCTGTCATAGTCCACCCCGTGCGCGGTCAGCGCCTCCGCCGCAATCGTATCGCGCATGTGCAGAATGCCGAGCAGCAGCTGTCCTGTACCGATGTACCCCTTCCCACGCCGCTGCGCGATGTACTGTGAAAACTCGACCGCCTTAATTGCCGTCTGCGTAAAGAACTGTCTGTAATTCAAGTCGTCCCCCTCCTATCCCCGGATGCGGTATGTATCAAGTATCTCGCGTACACGCGCGGCGCGCACGCTGTTTAATTCGTTTTGTGCCAAATTTTCATTCTCTGTCAAATTCTTGAGATACGCGTCGCGCGTGGCGACGAGAATCTCCGCGTAGCAGTCGGGGCTGACCCCCGTAATGATGCCGCGATCAATGCCGAACCGCACACGCGAGGCAAGATCGAACACCTCCTGCTCCGTTAAGGAACGTGCGTAGGCAAGGATTCCATAGGCACGCCACACAACGTCCTCTACGCCGTCCTTCCCAAAGTAGGAAAGTGCCTTGCGCGCGCGCCGCTCATGCCCCGTAATCTCACTGACGGCGCTGCGGACATTTTCGATGATCTCAGACTCGGAGTAGCCGAGCGTGAGCTGGTTTGATATTTTATAGAGATGCGCCGCCTCACCGCCTCCTTCGAGCGGCTGCATGGCAAGCCCGAGCCGGAGCGATGTATTCACGATATTATCAATGTTGCGCGTATAGACAAGTCCCGGCAGATGCAGGAGCACCGAGGCGCGCAGCCCCGTGCCAAGATTCGTTGGATACGCCGTCAGGTAGCCCATCGTCTCATCAAAGGCAAGATCAATCTGCGCTTCGATGCAGTCGTCTACCTTTGATGCTGCCTCGAATGCCTGCGTGAGCCCGAGCCCCGGCGCCATCGTCTGAATCCGCAGGTGATCGTCCTCATTGACGAGAATGCTCACCATCATATCGTCACTGATATAGGCTGTACGGTAGGGCTGCGCCTCGGCAAATTTTTCACTGATGAGACGCTTCTCGATGAGCACCGCACGCTGCAGTGCAGTCAACCGGTCGATCTCCGCACGCGCAAAGACAAAGCCCGTATCGGCAGTCACAGAGGCGAGCGCCGTATCCACCGTCCCGTGAATCTTGGCGAGCTGCGCATGATCCGCACGATTTGGAAAAGGAAGCTGCACCAGGTTGCGCGCGAGACGCACACGGCTCGAGAGGACGACGTCGCCGTCCCGCCCGCCAACACCGAACCATGGGAGGCGCCCGCTGCGAAGCAGATCATCCAGCGCCATCCTCATCCCTCCTCCATCTGCTGTTCAAGATGACGGATACGGTCGCGGTACTCCGCAGCCTTTTCATACTCCTCGCGTGCAACAGCTTCCTTGAGTCGTATGCGAAGCTGCTCCGCCTCCTGCCGCAGAACGATAGCGCTGCCTGAACGATGCGGAATCTTGCCGCGGTGCACGCTCGACCCATGGATGCGGCGCAGGAGGGGCTGGAGTTCATGGTGGAACGTCTCATAGCAGACCGAGCACCCGATGCCCGCCTGTGAGAAGTCCTGGAACCGCATCCCACAGTTCGGGCAGGTCGTATGCACCGCATCGTCCGCCGTCTCACTCTCCTCATCACCGCTGCCAAAGATGCCGCGCAGGAAATCATTCACCGACACATTCTGCTGCTGTGCGCGAAGAATCGTCTCTCCGTAGCGTGCGGCGCAGCTCATACAAATATTTTTTTCACTTCGTCCGCCGGGGCCGATCTGCACGATGTGCACGATCGCCTCATTGCGTCCGCATTCTTCACAAAGCATGACGGTAATCCCTTTCCCCTAGCTCCTGTGTAAACCGCCGCTTCTATTTACAATCATCGTATGCGGCGTCAAAAAAGTTCATGGGTATCTACGTAAATTTCTCGAGTGTGAGGAGCATCGTCCTCAGCATCTGCACACGTTCGCGCGCATCCAGTGTCTTGGACCGATACAGTCCTGTCACCGTCTGCATCATGAGTGCCGCCTCGCGCGTCTCTACCATGCCGTGCTGCGCGAGATAGCGTACCATCGACTGCATCGTGCTCATATCCGTATGCACATCAATCTTCGAGATCATATCCTCGTAGACGAGATCTTTGAGCGGCACCTGCACGATGCGGATAAACCCGCCAAGCCCGCGCCGCGACTCCACAACAAAACCTTTATCCTGCGTAAAACGCGTCGAGAGCACATAGCTGATCTGCGACGGCGCGCATGAAATTTCATCCGCAATATCCGTTCGCCTCAGCTCCACCTGCCCGTCCTGGCGTGCGGCAAGCTGCCGAAGGATATAGGATTCTATCATATCGGCAATATTGCTCATTGTATCACCTTCTCTGTAATCCTCTAAAATCCTTCGTCTATTATATTTGATTTTTTGACTTTTGGCAAGCAGAATATATGCACATCATATTTTCTCTATCTGAAAATAATTTAGTATATCGCCAATAAGCGTCCTTCAAAAGAAAAACCGCCCGGAGGCGGCAGCGTTTACAAAATGTTTAGTACCGCCGCAGAAATTCTCTGCCAAAGACGGCAAGCGTATAGTAAAAACCGATGAGGAACGGGAGGTATTCGGCGATAAGGCGCCAGCAGACGGCAACGATGCCGACAGTGCCGGCGGGCACGGTGGCGGCAAAGAGGAGGACAAAGCCGCCCTCGGCGATGCCCGATCCGCCCGGTGTGGGACTGAAATACAGCAGCATGTTCAGGAATATCATGCGCCCCATGACGGTGTACCAATCGACGTCCGTAACGCCGAGCCCGAGGAGGAGGCACGGTACGATGGCATAGATGCAGAGGAGGTTGAGCCCCGACTCCGCGAAGACGACGAGCATTGCGCGCGGCGCGCCCGTAAGGAGCGCGACGGCGCTCTTTGTATCGCGATAGAGCGCAAAGAGCTGTCGCCGCCGTTTCGCGCAGAGCCGCCGCGCAATCAAAATGACGAGAGAATCGAGATAGCCGCGCCGCGCGCCGACCACGAGGGCGACGATGCCGAGAAGCGCCGCAAGCGTAACGCCCATGAGGACGTCGTTCGAGAATCCCGGAATGATCCCCTCGTCATGCAGGAATATGAACGGCATACAGAGCGCAAGAAAGAAGATCGAGAGCAGCGTCCGCACGATGGCGAGCACCGCCGCCTTTCCCGTCGGTACGCCCGCATGGCGCAGGAACATAACCTGCGCGACTGCGCCGCCCGTCGCTCCCGGTGTGAGCAGCGCAAGAAAATAGTTGCCGAAGATGACCTGCACCGCCTGATAGAGCGTGATGCGCTCATTGGAGATCTTGACGAGGTGCATGAGCCGGCTGCCGTCAAAGAACATGCCGAGCCCAACGGCGCAGAGCGCGAGCAGGAGCGACCACGGCTGAAACCGCGTCAGGTTTTGCAGCGTATTGATGTCGACGGTCGTGTAGATGACCGCACCCGAGATGCCGACGACGAGCACAAAAAGAAGGAGAAAGCGGCGCGTGAATTTATTCATGGCTCACTCTCTCCTTCGGTCTCAGTCTCTCAAAAACTCTTCGTGCGCCGCAAATGCATTGTGGCTGTGAATGGACTCCTCGTTCTCGCATTCCAGTGAAAAATACGCCAGCCCCGGAAGGGCGCGCAGGGCGAGGACGGTGTCGCGCAGGATGTCCTCGACAAATTTCGGATTCTCGTACGCGGCTTCCGTGACATATTTCTCATCCGCGCGCTTGAGCAGCGGATAGATGGGCGCGGAGCCCTGCCGCTCGAGCAGCGCCGCGAGCTCCTCAATGTAGATGCACGGTACGCCCTCGGCATAGCGCAGCCGCACGCGTGCCACGGAGCGCTGATTGTGCGCGCCGTACGCGGAAATCTCCTTGCTGCACGGGCAGAGTGAGGTGAACGGCATCGCGAGCCCGAGCTCAAAACGCATCGGCATCCCGCGCCGTTTCCGCCCCGTAAAGGATGCCTCAACGTCGAGCAGCGAGACTTTCCCGCTGACGGGCGCAATCTTTTCGAGAAAATAGGTAAAGGCGAGCGATACCTCCGCCTCCTCGGCGTGGAGACGCTCGAGCGCCTCCGTGAGCATCGCCTCCATCTCCTCCTCCGCAAGCGGCTGCTCCCGCCACGGGAGGAGAATCTCGAGGAAACGGCTCATATGCGTCCCCTTGAACTCCATCGGCAGGGCGACGGTGAAGGTGATGCGCGCGAGTACCTGCTGATAGCCGCCCGCCTGTTTCTTGATGAGGAAGGGGAGCTTGACCTCCTTCACCCCGACGCGCTGAATGGCGATGCCGCGCGCGTCCTCGCGGCTCTGTACGTCGAGCATCAGCGCACCCCCGCCGCATAGGGAATGGGATCGCGCCGCCCCGCCTCCGCAAATCCGCGCAGGCGCAGGCGGCAGCTGTCGCAGACGCCGCACGCTTCCGTACCGCCGTTGTAGCAGCTCGTCGTCATCTCATACGGCGCGCCGAGCCGCGTTCCCAATGCGATAATCTCGCCCTTTGAGAGGTATTGGAGCGGCGTCTCGACTACGATACGCTTTCCGCGCTCGGTCGCCGCGGCGGTCGCCATGTCCGCCACCGCTTGAAATTGCCGGATAAATTCCGGGCGGCAGTCCGGATAGCCGGAATAGTCGACGGAGTTGACGCCGATGTAGAGATGCGCCGCCCCTACGCGCTCGGCAAAGCCCAGCCCGTAGCTGAGAAAGATGAGGTTGCGCGCGGGCACATAGGTGAGGGGGATATCCGTGCGGTCGGGATCGCCCTCGGGCACGTCGATGGAGCGGTCTGTCACGGCGGAGCCGCCGATCGCGTCCATATTTGTCTCGATGATCAGGTGCTCCGCCGCGTGAAAATGCGCGGCGATGCGCTTGGCACAGTCCACTTCGCGGTCGTACCGCTGCCCGTAGACGAAGCTGACGGGATAGAGTTCGCATCCCGCCTCCTGCGCGACCGCCATACAGGTACAGCTGTCAAGCCCGCCGGAGAGCAGAATCACCGCCTTTTCCCGCATGGTATCCCCTCTTCCACTTCAAAAAATTATCCGCGCAGCGCGCGAATCACCGCCGCAAGATCGGGCGCACCGTAGACGGCGGAGCCGGCAACGAGCACATTTGCGCCCGCCGAGCGCACGGACTCGCTCGTCTCTGCGTTGATGCCGCCGTCGACCGCGATGTCCACGTTCAGCTCGTTCTCCATGACCGTATGATAGAGCGCATGGATCTTGCCGACCATGTTCTCGATGAATTTCTGCCCGCCAAAGCCGGGGTTGACCGTCATGAGGAGCACCATGTCGAGATCGTCGATAAGCTCTTCGAGCGTGTAGATGGAAGTGCCGGGATTGAGCGCGACGCCCGCCCTGCACCCTGCCGCCTTGATCTGCTGAATGAGACGGTGCGGATGCCGGGTCGCCTCGACGTGGAACGTAATGTTGTCCGCGCCTGCGCGCGCAAATGAGTCGATGTAGGTCTCGGGATGCTCGACCATGAGATGGACGTCGAATACGAGGTTTGAAACCTTGCGCAGACTCTCGACGACGCAGGAACCGATCGTGAGGTTCGGCACGAACGTCCCGTCCATCACGTCGATATGGAGGTAATCCGCACCCGCTTCCTCCACGCGGCGCACATCCGCGCCGAGATTGGCGAAATCCGCCGACAGGATGGAGGGCGCGATGATGATCGGGCGCTCGACATGGACATGCTCTTCTTCCTCACAGCCGCATGAGCATGCCTCGTCATGCTCATGGGCATGGTCATGCCCGCAGCCGCATTCGTGGTCGTGATGATGTTCGTGTTCGTTTGACATTTGATTCTCCTATTTTCTCTTGGTACGAATTTCATTGAGGAGCGCAGCATACGCCTCATAGCGTGCGCGCGAGACGGCGCCCGCCTCCACCGCCGCCTTGACGGCACAGTCCGGCTCGTGGCTGTGGCTGCACGGAGCGAACCGGCAGCACGTATGCCCCGCAAACTCCGGGAAACACGCGGTCAGCTCCGCGGGCGTGAGATCCGAAAGATCCTGCTGCGTAAAGCCCGGGGTATCGACGACGTAGCCGTCCGCGTACGGGATCAGCTCCGCGCGCCGTGTCGTATGACGACCGCGCCCGATCTTCTCGCTGACCGTTCCCGTCGCAAGGGAAAGCGAGGAATCGACGGCATTGAGGAGCGAGGACTTCCCCGTGCCGGAGGGGCCTGCAAAGACGGTGATCTCCCCTGCGAGGCAGTCCCGCAGCGCCGCAATCCCCTCCCCCGTCTGTGCCGAGGTGCAGAGGACGGGGTAGCCCGCCGCCGTGTAATCCGCCGCAAGCGTGCGGACATCTCCGCGATAGAGATCCGTCTTGTTGATGCAGAGGACGATTTTCCGAACGCCGGAGCGTTCCGCAAGGACGAGGAAACGGCTCACGACGAGCGGATGCGGATCGGGTGCGACGGCGGCAATCGTGACAACGATCTGTGTCAGATTCGCCACGCGCGGACGCGCGAGCAGATTCTGCCGCGCGTCGATGCGCTCGACGATGCCCTCCTCCTCATTCATGCGGACGAAGGTCACGATGTCCCCGGGGACGATCCCTGTGTCGCTGCGCCCTTTCTTCATCTTGCCGCGCAGCTTGCACGCGACGACGCCGTCCTCAGCTGCTGCGTAGAGCACGCTGTTGTATACCTTCAGAACACGCCCCTGCTCCAACATAGTCCCCCGTTTCTACTCGGTTTTTTCCGCTTGGATGCGGCGTGCCGACGGCGGCTTCTCGCTGCTCTTGCTATTATTATTCTTCGTGTCCTTGCCCTTCGCGGGCGCAGACTTGCTGCCCTCGGAGACGGTCAGACGGACGGCAGTTCCCTCGTCGACCTCCGTCCCCGCCGCGGGAGACTGCGCGGTGACGGTTCCCGCCGCTTGGCTGTTCTCCTCCTGCGCGACGGTGCCGACCTTCAGATTGCTCTCTTCGATCATACTGCGCGCGCGGTCAATGGGAACCCCCTTGACATTCGGGACATTGGTCTTTTTCACCTTCTGCCCCTTGCTGACCGTAATGTCAACCGTCTGCCCTTTGCTGATGCGTGCGCCGCTGCGCGGATCCTGTGAGATGACCGTGCCGACCTCCTCGTCGGAGAACGTCTCGTAGGACGAGCCGAGCCGCAGCCCCATCTTTTGCAGGCGATCAATGGCGTCTGTCTGCTTCAACCCGCGCAGGTTCGGCATCTCAAGTGCCTCGCCGCCCTTGCTGACGTAGATGGTGATCGCGCGCTCTTCCTTAACCGTCATGCCCGCCTCGGGCGACTGCGAGACGACGACGCCGACTGGCACATCCGCGTCGAAGGTCTCGGCGACGGTCACGCGCAGATGCTGATCCTCCAGTATCTGACGCGCGAGCGTCATCTGTTTGCCCGTCACGTCGGGAACGGTGACCTCGACCGTGCTCCAGAACTTTCCAAAGCTGAGGAAAATCCCTGTAAAAAAGCCCAAAATGAGCACGAGTACCAGCCCGAAAATGAATTTCCTCGTGCGGAAGAATGAGCGTTTTTCCACCGCATCCGGAGACTCCTCCCCTTCTTCGGCAAATGCGGAGATCTCCTGTGCCTCGCCCGGCGTGAGCACGCGGGTGGCATCGGGATCAAACGCGGGGACACTCGCCGTTTCACCGATTGAGGCGGAAAGCTGCTCCGCACGGCGGATATCGCGGACGAGCTGTGCGCTGTCGGGTCGCTGCGCGGGGTCTTTTGCCATCATGCGCATGACGAGCGCATCGACCACGGGCGGAATCCCCGGGAGGATGCTGTGCAGCGGCTGAGGCTCCTCGTCGAGATGTCGGCGCGCGATGCTCACCGCCGTATTGCCGTCAAACGGCACATGCCCGGTCAGCATCTCGTAGAGCACGATGCCGAGGGAATAGACGTCGGATTTCGGTGTGATGGTCGTGCCGCTCGCCTGCTCGGGCGAGAAATAATGTACCGATCCCATCACGCTGTCGTTATAGGTCATGGTGGATTCCGTCACCGCGCGCGCGATGCCGAAATCGGCGACCTTCACCGTACCGTCCGGCATGACGAGGATGTTGTGCGGCTTGATGTCGCAGTGTACAAGCCCGGCTGCATGTGCCTGTGCGAGCGCGCTTGCAATCTGCCCCGCGATACGCAGCGCCTCCGATACGGGCAGCGCCACTTCCTCCTTGATCCGTTCTTTGAGCGTGCGCCCGGGAACGTACTCCATCACGATGTAATGCCGCCCCTCGGCGACGCCGACATCGTAGACGTTGACGATGTTCGGGTGCGTGATGCGTGCCGCCGCCTTTGCCTCGCGCTGAAACCGCGCGATGAACTCCGTATCGTTTTCATATTGCCGGTGAAGAATCTTAACGGCGACGGTGCGCTCCAATAGCTGATCCTTTGCCCGATAGACATCCGCCATGCCGCCGCTGCCGATCGGCATTTCCAGCGCATAGCGACCGTCCAGGACGCGCTCACCCATAATCGTTCCTCCTCAATCTGCCCGCATGTTTATTGATAAAAAGGCTTTACCCTTCGAAATATGCTCTAATGATTTGCCGCGCAATGCCCGCCGCAGCCCTGCCGCCAAAGCCGCCTTCCTCCACAAGAATAGCCATGACGATCTTTTTCCCGCCTCGCTCCGCCGAGCCGATGAACCACGCGTGATCCGTTCCGGTCGCGTTCTCCGCCGTCCCAGTCTTACCCGTGACGCGCACGCCGGCAACGTCCGCCGCCGTCCCCGTGCCCGCCGCGATGACCTGCGCCATATAGCCGTCGATGAGCGCGGCACGCGCGGGCGTCGTCGCCGTCCTCCACACAGACGGTGCACCGCGATAGAACGCCGTCCCGTCCGCCGCGACCACGGCGTCCACGAGATAGGGCTGCATGATCTCGCCGTTATTTGCAAAGGCGTCCGCAATCAGCGCCATCTGGAGTGGCGTCACGAGAATCTGCCCCTGACCGATGCCGATCTGCGCGATCTCGCCGTCGCTGAGCTGCGATAACTCCGGTACATGCGCCGCCGACGTCAGTTCGGGTGTCGTGAGTTCCTCCCCGACGCCGAACCGGGAAAATCCCTTGGAAAGTCCGCCCGCCCCAAGGCGAAGCGCAAGTGTCGCAAACGTCACGTTGCAGGATTCGCGCAGCGCGTCCGCAAGATTTAATTTTCCATGCACCTCTCCGTGACTCTCATGCAGGACATAATCCGTTCCGATCGCAAGCTCGCCCGTACAGGTGAAGATCTCGTCCTCCGAGGTCACGCCCGCGGTTAGCGCGGTATCCGCGATGAGCGGCTTGAACGTCGAACCGGGCGGGTACAGCCCCTGTGTCACGCGGTTCAGCAGCGGGCTGTCCGCGCGTGCGGTGAGCGCATCCCAGTCCCGTTCAACGGTACCGGGATCGACGGCAGGTGTGCTCACCATCGTGAGCACAGCGCCGGTCGCGGCATCCATGACGACGACCGCGCCGCGATGCGCGCCGAGCGCGCGCCATGCCGTCTCCGAGAGCGCAGCGTCCACCGTCAGGCGCACGTCATAGCCCGCGTCCGCACGCAGGAGCGTGCGCAGAGGTCCCATGCGATCCATATCGCCGGTCACGCCCGAGAGCGCTCTGCCCTCCACGCGCTCCATCCCTGCCGCGCCGTAACGCTCCGTACGGTAGCCCGTCACGGGCGCGAGCGCCGCACCGTAGGGATAGCTCCGATGCCCCGCGGCATCACTCTCGGCAAGGACGCTGCCCGTACGGTCGAGGATGCGCCCGCGCCGCACGTCGTTTTCGGCGAGCGCCGCCCGCGCGTTGAGCGGATGCGCGGCAAGCGACGCGGCATCCCACACGCTCAGTTTGACGAGATAGAGGAGCTGTACGCCGACGAGTCCGAGCAGGAAGAGCGCGACGACGGCGATGTGCTTTCGAATCCGCGGCTCAGCCATCCGTCCTCGCCTCCTGATTTTCACCCGAGAGCGCGGTCAAGATGCCGATGAGGATGAAGCTCGCCGACATCGAGCTGCCGCCATAGCTAATGAACGGCAGCGTAATGCCCGTGAGCGGCAGGAGCTTCGTCACGCCCGCCGTGATGATGAACGCCTGCAGGAGGAGACTCACGGCGCAGCCCGCCGCGAGCAGCGACTCCTGCGGACGGCTCAGTCCCATCGCAATGCGGCTCCCGCGCCAAAAGAGGAGCGCGAAGTTGACGAGCACGAACGCCGCGCCGACAAGCCCTAGTTCCTCGGCAATCGCCGCAAATACGAAGTCCGTATGCACCTCCGGAATGAGGTTCGGATGCCCCTCGGCAAATCCCGTTCCCCATACGCCGCCCGTGCCGACGGCGAAGAGCGACTGCACGACCTGATACGACATGCCGTTCGGGTCTGCCCACGGATGCAGCCAGATGTCAAAGCGCACGCGCACATGTCCGAAGCACACATAGCTGAGCGCCGCCGCGAGCAGGATGAAAAGTCCCGCGAGGAATACATAGGATTTGCGCCCCGTCCCCATGTAGGTCATGATGACCGCCATTCCAAAGAAGAGCAGCGCGGAGCCGAGATCGCGCGCGATGACGAACATCAGCACGGACAGCCCCCAAAGCGCGATGAGGGGCGCGATAAAGCGCACGGGCGGCAAATGCAGGAAGAACACGCGGCGCGCGGGCAGCGTCAGCACCGCGAGATGATCCGCGAGATACGCCGCGAGGAAGAAAATCAGGAGGATCTTCCCAAACTCCGACGGCTGCACGGAAAACGCGCCGAACGTCAGCCAGTTCCGATTTCCGCCGATGCTGACGCCGAAGAGCAGCGGCAAAATCAGCACGCCCGTCGTCAAAAGCCCGAGCACATACGGATAGTCGAGGAGGCGGCGCCAATGCTTCCACGCAAAAACAGCCGCGCCCCAGAGGACGATGCCGACCGATGCCCAGCGGAGCTGTGCCGCGAACAGCTCCGGGCGCAGGCGCGCGATCTCCGATAGCCCTACGGCGAGCAGGACATACGCGATGCTGAGCGGTACCGGATCGAGATGCAGCCGTGCGGCGAGTGCGTACGACGCCGCGCCGAGTGCGAAGAGGAGCGCGAGCCACGGCAGATAGGGGAGATCCCGCGCAGTGTCAAACGACCAATCGGGCACGCCCGCCCCTGCCTTTAGGAGCAGGATGCCGAGCGCAGACAGCAGGATGCCGAGCGGGGCAAACCGCATCGCCGCGTTCATGACGGCTCGTAGGAGAGCGCAATCGCCGTGATATTATCGCGCCCTCCTGCGGCGACGGCACGCCGCACCATGCGCTCCGCAGCGTCCACAATGTCACCGCCGAGAATCTCCCGCAGCTCCTCGTCCTCCACCATATTCGTCAAGCCGTCCGTCGCGAGGAGGAAGCGGTCGCCCGCCGCCAAGGGGAAGCCGTCGCCGTCCACCGCGATCTGAGCGTCCACGCCGACGGCGCGCATGAGCAGATTTTTCCGCGGGTGATGCTGCGCCTCATCCTCGCTGATTTTGCCCTGCGCGACGAGTTCTTCCACATAGGAATGATCGCGCGACACCTGCCGCAATATCCCGCTGCGCAGGAGGTAGAGACGGCTGTCGCCGACGTGGGCATAGTACGCCATTCCCGTCCCCTCGTCGATGCGGAGCACGGTCGCGGTCGATCCCATCCCCTCATAGGCGGGATTTTCCTCCGCGGCACGGTGCACGCGTGCGTTTGCCTCCTGCACGGCGGCGACGAGCGCCGCCGCATCTCCCGCACCGCGGCGCGATAGTTCCTCGACCGCCGCAACCACCATGCGGCTCGCCACTTCACCCGCCGCGTGTCCGCCGAGGCCGTCCGCCACAACGTATACGCCGTCAAAGACGCCGAAGCTGTCCTCGTTCGATGTTCGTACGCATCCGATGTCCGATGCGCCGGAAACCTCTATCATACCGTTACCTCTCAAACCGCAGAGAGACCGCCCCGATGCGGAGCACATCGCCCGCGTGCAGGTACGTTCGTCCTGTCAGTATGCCGTCGTTTAGATATGTGTGATTGCGGCTGCCGAGATCCTCCGCCGCATATTGATTTTCCCGGCGATAGATCAGCACATGATGATGGGAGACAAATTGATTGGGAATCACGATGTCGTTGTCCGCGCTCCTCCCGATCGAGAGCTCCCGCCCGATGGGAAAACTCCGCCCCGCAAGCCCCTCGCCTGAGAGCACATGCAGTACAGCTTCCGCATGAGCGGCGGCTGCTCCCCCGGCACGCTCTTTTTGCGCCGTACGCAGATCGGCGCGCGTGACGGCAAACATCCTGTGCGCGAGCTGCACGGAAAAATAGACGAGCCAAAAGAGCATCCCGTATTCGAGTGCGGCGCGCAGTCCCTTGAGCAATACCGCCGTCTCCATCGTCACAGCGCCTCGTACCGCAGCGTCGTCGCGCCGATCCGCACCTCGTCGCCGTCGCACAGGCGGTGCGCCGTGATGCGCACGCCGTTGACGAACGTGCCGTTGCGGCTCTTGGCGTCGCAGATCGTATGCCGGTGATGTTCGTACGCGATCCACGCGTGCATCCGGGACACATTCGTATCTGTCAGGATAAATTCGTTGCGCTCCATGCGCCCCATGTAGATTTTGCGCTCGCTCAGCATCGCGGACGTCCCCGCATCGGGGCCCCCCGTCACGGATAGCGCGGCGAGGTCGTGTTCGGGCGGGAGGTTCAGGCAGCGCACCTCCGAGAGCGACGGACGCTCGAGGACGATGGTCTGCGCCTCCTCGTCATAGGACGCTGCGCCGTCCGCCTCAGGAACGCACTCCTGCTGTACGCGCGCGTCGAGCCGATAGGTGCCCGCGCGCAGCTCTTCGTCCAATCCGAAACAGATGCTCAGTTTCCCGTCCATCGAGAGATCGGCACGAATGATGTGCTTCTTGAGCGCGATGCCGAGCTCGTCGGCGATGCGGTGCGAGCACAGCCGCCGGTAATCCTCCGTCCCGAGCGTGAACACATACGAATTGGGCAGCGGCGCGCCCTGGCGGCGCACCTCTTTCTCGAGCCCTTTAAGCAGCTCGACCGGCTCGAGACGGCTGCTGAATTTACGATTGAAGAATCCCTCGATGTGATCCCCCAAAAAAGATTCTACGCGTTCGATCATTGCGCAGTGTTCTCCTGTAAAACGAAATGCCTAATAAGTCTTTATCTTCGTTATCATAACACAAAACGCGGAAAATTTACAGTCCCGCTTCCAAAAGACGGTTGCGCAGCTGTCCGCACGCCGCCTGAATATCCGTCCCCATTTCGCGCCGCAGCGTCGCCGTGATATGCCGCTCCTCCAAGGTGCGCTGAAACCTGCGGATCACGTTGCTGCTCGGGCGGTGGAGATTGCGCTCGGCGACGGGGTTGATCGGGATGAGATTGACGCTCGCGAGCCTGCCGCGCAGGAGCGCCGCGAGCTGCTCCGCCGCGCGCACGCCGTCGTTCACATCGCGGATCAGGATGTATTCGTAGGTAATGCGCCGCTTCGTCCGCACCGCATAATGCCGGGCGGCGCGCATGACGTCCGCGAGCGGATATCTGCGGTTGACGGGCATAATGCGCGAGCGCAGCTCGTCCGTCGGCGCGTGCAGGGAGATCGAGAGCGAAATTGGGATGCCTTCGTCCGCGAGCCGTTCGATGCCCGGCACGATGCCCGAGGTCGAGAGCGTCATGCCCCGATAGCCGAGCCCCAGAACATAGTCCTCATGCAGCAGACGCAGTGCGCCGACAACGTTGTCGTAGTTTTCGAGCGGCTCGCCCGAGCCCATGACGACGATGGTATCGACGCGCGCCCCCTCTTGCCGGAGAAAATCAGCGATGCCGATCGCCTGCGCCGCGATCTCCCCGCGCGTCAGATTGCGCACGAGCCCGTGCAGTGTCGAGGCGCAGAACGCGCAGCCCATCGCGCAGCCCGCCTGCGTGGAGATGCAGACCGAGTTCCCGTACGGATGCCGCATGAGCACCGTCTCCGCCGTCTGCCCGTCGGCGAACGCATAGAGGAGCTTGATCGTCGCGCCGTCCGCAGAGTGCAGGCGGTTCACGACCGTCGGGCGCTCGATGGTAAAGTTTTCCGCAAGTTGCGCGCGCAGCGATTTCGGCAAGCTCGTTATCGCATCAAAAGAAACCGCCCCGCGCCGATAGATCCCCTCTGCGATCTGCGCGGCACGGAAGCGGGGTATGCCGAACGGCGCGAGCGCGGCGCGCAGCTCCTCCACCGTCATTCCAAAGATGTTCATAGCCGTTTCATACGGGCGATGAAGAACCCGTCCCCTCCGTCCTCCGTCGGGAAAATTTGCACCATGGCGTCCTCGGTCTGCTGCACTGGGAGGAACGCGCCCGCCCTTTCAAGAACAAATTCCGGATGCAGTTCCAAAAAACGCTGCACGACGCCCTCGTTCTCCGCCGTCTCCATCGTGCAGGTGCTGTAGACGAGCGCTCCGCCCGGCCTTACCGCCGCCGCGGCGCCGGCTAGAATCTCCTGCTGGAGTTTCGGCAGGGCGCCGAGCTCCTCGGGCTTTCTCCGCCAGCGCGCGTCCGGCTTGCGCCGCAGTACGCCGAATCCGCTGCACGGCGCGTCGATGAGCACGCGATCCGCCGTCCCCGCATAGTGCGCGCCGATCTCCCGCGCATCGAGAAGGCGGGGCTCGATGATGTCGATGCCGAGCCGCCGCGCATTGTTCTCGATGCGCGCGATCTTGCCCTCATAGACGTCGAAAGCATAGATTTTCCCGCGATTCTCCATGCGCTGCGCGATGTGCGTCGTCTTGCCGCCGGGCGCGGCGCAGGCGTCGATCACGGTCATGCCGGGCGCGGCGCCGAGCACATGCGCGACGAGCATCGAGCTCTCGTCCTGTACCTGACAAAGCCCCTCGCGCAGCGGCGCAAGCGCGTCGAGCATCCCGTGCGACGTCACCACGATGCCGTCGGGCACGGTCGCCGACGGGCGTGCCTGCGCCCCCGCCGCCGCAAGTTTTTTCAGCAAGCCTTCACGGTCGATGCGCAGCGTGTTCACGCGCAGAGCGAGCGGCGCGCTCCCGTTGTTGCAGCGGCAAAGCTCCTCCGCACGCTCATAGCCGTAGAGACGCACCCACCGGTTCGCCATCCAAAACGGATGCTGCTCCCGCAGCGCGAGCAGTCGCGCATTGCGCCCCGCCGGGATCGCGGCGCGTTCCGGCTCTCTGACCGCCGCGCGCAGCACCGCATTGACAAACGAATCCGCCCCCCTCTTGCCGTGTTTTTTCGCGAGTTCTACGGCAGTGTTGCAGGCGGCGGATGCGGGTACTTTATCCATGAAGAAGATCTGATAGATGCCGAGGCGCAGAATTTCACGGATCTGCGGCTTTATGCGCGCTTTTCCGTCGCGCAGATACTTGGCGATCATATCGTCGAGCGTGTCGCCCGCCTTGACCGTGCCGTAAACGAGTTCCGTCAAAAAGCGGCGGTCGCGGTCGGTGAGCTGCGCCGCTCGCATCGCACGGACGAGCGCGACGTTCGCATACGCGCCGTCCCTATGCACCTCCATGAGTACCTGCATCGCAAGCTCCCGCACGGGATCGATCTTGTCTGCGGCATAGCGGTTTTCTGTCATTCAGCCTTCCCCTTTATTTCTCCTTGACCGGCTCGATGATCTGCTCAAGCTGCGCGCGCACCTCCGCCATGTCGACGCTCGTATTGTAGCACGGTCCGTTCGGGCGGATGTTGAGCACGCCGACGGCGGGCAGCGGGTAGACGTCCTGAATCCCGCTCATGAGGTCGCGTTCGCACGCGATGGCGAGCACCGCCTTCGGGCGCGTATTGTAGACCATCTGCCGCGCGAGCGTGCCGCCCGTCGCGATGAAGAAATGGAATCCCATCTCCTCCGCGAGCGCGACGAGATCGCCGACATTGCAGCCGCCGCATCGCTTGCAGTTGTTCGGATCGCGCGTCACCTTGTGAGGACAGCTCGCGAGCTGCAAGCAGTGCGGCGTCACGACGAGCAGCCGATTCGCGGGGACGCGGATGTGCATCCGGTGAAACAGCAGATTGCTCACCGCGATGAACGAGCCCTCCAGGCGCCGCCGCTTGATGCCAAAGACGGCGCCGAGCCGCACGGCGGCGGGGAAAAGGAGGTTGATCAGCTCGTACGTCTGCCGCTTCATCCACGGCACATAGGGCAGCCCCGCGATCGCGAGCACCATGTTGAAGATCCCAAAGAAGGACACCAAAACCGCAATCGAAAGGAGCGCCCCGAGCCCCCACGGCAGCATCGGCTGAATCCGCGCGAGCCCCGGCACACCGATGTACCATATGGCAAAGAGGAGCGCCGCCGTGAGCAGTGTCACGAGCGAGAGCATCCCGATGAAAAGCCTTTTTTTCGGACGGGACGGCAGCACGATCGTCTTTTTCACCCCGCGCGCCGCGCCGTTGACCGTTAATACCTGTTCACTCATATTCAAACCTTGTATTTATCTCAAAGCGATGCCCGCGCAGATACGCCGCCGCTTCCATCATCTTCTTTCCGGGCGCTTGCATCTCCGTCACCGCAACGTCCTCGTCCCCCGCCGCAACGATCAGTCCGCCCTTTGGATCGGCGGACACAATCGTGCCCGGAACGGCGGACGCGGGGCGTCCCGTCCCGTGGAGACGCCCGATCTTATAGACCGCGCCCGCGTGTGAGGTCACGGCATAGGGCACGGGATTCAGCCCGCGCACGAGCGCATCCAGCTCACGCGCGGGACGCGACCAGTCGATCTGCGCCGTCTCACGCGTGATGCGCGGCGCGTAGCAGCTCTCACCTGTCTGCGGCGTGCGAACGAGCCTGCCAGCGGCAAGCTGCTCCATCGTCTCGACGATGAGCGCGGCGCCCATTTCCATCAGTGCGTCATGGAGCGTCCCGTACGTCGTATCCGGCGTAATGGGAACCGCGCGGCACAGGAGCATATCGCCCGTATCGAGCCCCGCGTCCATCTGCATCGTCGTGATGCCCGAGACCGCATCGCCCGCCATCACCGCGTGCTGAATCGGCGCCGCTCCGCGCCAGCGCGGCAGGAGCGACGCGTGGACGTTGATGCAGCCGTGCGTCGGAACGTCTAAGAGTTCCTGCGATAGAATCTGACCGAATGCCGCGACAACGGCGACGTCGGGATGCAGGGCGCGCATCTCCTCGATGAACGCCGCGTCGCGGGCGCGTACAGGTTGAAGTACGGGAATCCGGTTCTCGAGCGCCCACGCCTTGACGGGGGACGCAAGCACCTTTTTCCCGCGCCCGCGCGGACGGTCGGGCTGCGTCACGACGGCAACAACCTCTGTGAGATCGGGACGTGCGGCGAGCGCCGCCGCGATCGGCACGGCAAAATCCGGCGTTCCCATAAAGACGACGCGCATCGCACTCACCCCTTCTCTTCCTCTTTGTGCAGATTCACGGCGATGTCGATGAAGAGCCTGCCGTCGAGATGATCGCACTCGTGCTGAATACAGCGCGCGAGCAGTCCCTCGGCGGTCAGCGACCGCTGGCGGCTGCGCCGATCGGTGTACTCCACCGTCACGCGCGCCGCGCGCTCCACATCGCCGAACATCTTCGGCACGGAGAGACACCCCTCCGAGCCGACGACCGTGCCCTCGCGCATCGTGATGACGGGGTTGATCAGCTCAAGCAGACCGTGCTCATCCTCTACATCGATCACCACCATGCGGATGGATTTGCCGATCTGCGGCGCGGCGAGACCTACCCCGTTTGCCGCGTACATCGTCTCCGCCATATCGTCGAGGAGCTGCCGGTGCCGCTTCGTCAGACGGTCGATCGGCTCCGCCACCTGCTTTAACACGGGATCGCCCGCTTTTTTTATCTCTAAAACAGCCATATATCTTCCCTTTATCTTTATGATTCGTCCAAATGCAGACTGTAGATCCGCACGGCGTTGTCGTAGAACACGGCGTTCCAATGCTCCTGCGGAATGAGTTCCTTTGTAAACGCGATGTAATCGCCGAGGTTCGCAAGCGGCCAGTCCGTCCCGAACATGAGACGGTCGTACGCGCTCAGATACGAGAGCCAGCCCTTCAGTTGGTCGATGTAGAAGCGACGGCGGCGGCAGAACTCCGCAAAGTCCGGGATCTTCCCCTCGAGCATACCCGAGAGATCCGCCGACACATTGAGGTTCTTCTCCATCACCGCGACGGCATCCGTGAAATACGGCTCGCCGAAATGGCACATGACAAAATTCACATCGCGGAACTTCGTCGCCGCCTCGTCAATGACGTTCGGATGCGCGTATTTGAGCAGCGCTTTCTCCGTCGCCGTCAGTCCCGTATGCACGGCAACGGGCTTCCCGTACTGCGCTGCGAGTTCGTACACGGGTGTCAGGTAGTCCTCGTAAATATAGAAATAATTGTAGCCCGGATAGAGCTTCACTCCGACGCAGCGGTCGCTTTGGAGGTGCCGCTCCAGTGCGGGTAGGAGCTTTTCGATGCGCGCGTGCGTCATCTCGGTCACCCCATCGCCCGCAATCCCCACGCAGTAGTGCAGATAGCCCGGGTAGCCCGGGTGCAGCTCCTCCACGGGCAGATTTCCCATGACGACGCCGTGCACAATCCCCTCGGCGGCAAAGTCGCGCCGCAGCCCCTCCGCCGTATTCTCGTGCCCTGCGGCACGCGCAATCTCGTCAAAATGCTCCCACATGGAAAAATGCAAATGTGCATCAATGATCTTCATATCGATCTCTTTTCTATGCAGTATCTATTTATGCTGTCCGTTTAGTTTACCACAGGCGTCAATAGTTTTCCGTAACGAAAGAGACATTCGAGGTCAGAGCAAATCCATCATGCGGTGTGTCTGCGGGATCACGCGCACATCGGGGACGTGTACAAGCGCGATTTGCTGTAATGCAAGCAGCCGCGCAGGCGTCGGCGCCGTACAGCCGCCGTACGGCGTCACGGGCTGAAGGATGAGCAGCACATCGGGCGCAGTCTCCGCGACCATTCGCGCCGCCGTGCGCACCTCGTCCTCTCGCGTCTCGGCCGCGACGACCACCTTCACATAGACATCCTTCGTGCGCGCGATTTCTAAAAACCGCGCGTGCGCGTCCCACACGGGATGCGAGAGCACGCCCGGAAGTTTAATGTCCATACTGATGTACGACACGCAGTCAATACAGCGCGCGAGCGCATCATGCAGTGTGCCGTTCGTCTCAAGAAAGATTGGCAGCGGCACGCGCTCTTTGAGCGCACGAATGAACGGCACATGCAGGAGCGGTTCACCGCCCGTCACGCTCAGCGAATGATGCGGCACGTCCCCCGCGACCTGTGCGACGAGCGCGGCGACGGTCTCGATAGAGAGCGGATTGGCATAGGAGTGCAGCTCATGCGAGCCCGCAGGCATCTCCACCATACAGGTCGGGTGCCGCCCGATCTCGTTCTCCGTATCGCAGTAAGTGCAGTCGAGATTGCAGCCCTCAAGGCGCACGAATACCTGCCGGCAACCGACATACTTCCCCTCGCCCTGAATAGAAGAAAAAATTTCGATGATATTCTCGCGCATATCAGTCCTTCGTATAGGTGACGGAGGACTTCGGCGACTCCCACACGGTCAGCGCCGCAAGCTCCGCGCCCGTCCCCGCGAGCTCCTCGCGCGCGGCAAGCCGCTCATAGATGATGCGCGCGAGGTTCTCCGCCGTCGGGTTGACCCCTTCGCTGAACGGCGGAATATCGTTCAGATAATAATGGTCGTAGTCGTCCAAAACGGCGGCAAGCGCCTTCTTTGCGACCTTAAAGTCGATCAGCATTCCGAGATCGTCGAGCTGCGTCCCGCGAAATGCCGCCTCGACCACCCAATTATGACCATGCAGACGGTCGCATTTCCCCGGGTAATCGACCACCCGGTGCGCCGCCTCAAAAGCGCCCTCAACGCGCAGTGTGTACATAAAGTCTCCTTTACTGAAAAGACTGCCGCATAGAAGCAGCAGCCATGTTTTATCTCCCTATGATTGTCCAGAATTTTTCTAAGCTGCACCGCTAGGTGCCACCGCCACGATAGCCTAAGCGACGCGGAAGTTTCGATGCAGCGCAAGGAATGAGGAGAACGCGAAGGAGGCGTAGTTAAGACCTACGTCGACTGATGCGTTCGACGACATGACACAGCGATGCGCGAAAATCCCGTGTCACGCCTCTATGCGCCAAAATCGCGCTTCACGACCTCGTCCATGCTCATCGCACGGGTGTGTTTGGTATGACTCCACTCATGCTCGTTCCTGTGAATAAACCCGAGGAAGATGATCGGGATCCACGAGTAGATGAACACGGGATAGAGCAGGAGGTAGAACCACGCTTTGAGTTTGGCGCGGACTTTGATCAGGATGATCATCGGCAGGACGTACTGCCCGATCATGATGACGGTCATGAGCTGGGACGGGAGGAATTTATAAATGCTCGTATAAAAGGGCGGGAATGCAAGCTGCACATAGCTGATGATGATGAACAAGGTTGAGATCATGAGGAAGTGCGGCTGCAGGAGGTAGAGACACCCGTCCCAAATGCGGATGTCCCTGCGCCGCCATCCCTCGCGCAGCATGGTCGGAATGAATCGATGCGCGACGTCGAACTGCCCCTGCGCCCAGCGGCGGCGCTGGTTCCACGCTTGGCGGAACGTCAGCGGCTTCTCGTCGTAGACGATGGCGTCGTGCGCCCATGTGGTCTTGATGCCCTCGGCGAGGAGCTTCATGGTGAACTCCATGTCCTCGGTGAGACAGGTCGCGCGCCAGCCGTGGCGTTTCAGCACGTCGGTCGTGATGCACATGCCCGTGCCGCCGAGACACGCGGAGAGTCCGATGTTCGTCTTGGCAAGGTGGGAGATGTGGTCGATGACCCAGAACGCGATGGCAAACGTCCCCGCGACCCATGTGTCATACGGATTCTTCGCGTCGAGATAGCCCTGAATCACCTTGTCGCCCTTGAGGAGGCGGTTGTTCATCTCTTTGAGGAAGTTCGGGTGGACGAGGTTGTCCGCGTCAAATATGGCGACGGCGTCGTATTCCTTATCCATGGTGAAAAGGCGGTCGAACATCCACTCAAGGGCAAAGCCTTTGCTCTTCTTCGTCGGGTGCGTACGCTCACAGACGATCGCGCCGGCATCCGCCGAAATCTGCGCAGTCGCGTCGCTGCAGTTGTCCGCGATGACGTAGATATCGTAGAGTTCGTCGGGGTAGTCGAGCCGCTTTAGATTCTCGATGAGCTGTCCGATGACCGCTTCCTCGTTGTGCGCGGCGACGACGACGGCAAAGTTTTTTTCCGGTGTGAGGATCTTCTTCTCTTTGCGCCGCCACAGGCAGCAAAAGCCGATGAAGAAGAAGTACAGGGTAAAGAGCAGAATAAAAATCTGCACCGGTATCATGACGATATCGAAGGGATGTGCCGGCAGGAGCGGCGAGAGAGAGTGAATAATCTCAGTCATGCAGCTTCAGCCTTCCTTTTTCGGCATGACGGCGGCAATCGTGTGGTTGACGATGCCAAAGACCGCATAGGTTGCAAAGAGCGCGGCAAAGACGGCGGGCAGCGCCGCCGCGCTTCCAAGATAAATGATGCCCGCGAAAATGACGAGCGCCGCGAGCTTCGCGCCGAGGTAGATTTTTTCTCCGCCGCCCTTAAAATCGGGATAGTGAATATGACTGACCATGAGATAACCGACGACCGCGACGAAGATCGGCGCGGCGGCGCCGAACGCGCGCGGGTCGATGCCGAGCGAGAGGAGCAGCCACACGGTCATGCCGACGAGGTTGCCCCCCGCGGGAATCGCGAGCCCCATGAAATAGCCGTGCACGACCGCGGCATTGACGTTGAACCGCGTGAGCCGCCACATGCCGCAGATGGCAAAGAAGATCGTTGCGGCGACGCCAAGCGATCCATAGCTGTGCAGCACAAACGTCCACGCGAGCAGCGCGGGCGCGATGCCGAACGAGCCGAGGTCGCAGAGCGAGTCCATCTCCTTGCCGAACTCGCTTGAGACGCCGAAAAAGCGCGCTGTCCGCCCGTCCAGTCCATCCGCGATGAGCGCCAAAAAGATAAAGATTGCGCCCCAATCGAGATGTCCCTGCACGGTCGAGAGAATCGAACACATGCCAAAGACCAAATTCATCGCCGTACAGAGATTCGGCAGGAACCGTCTGTAATTCATTCGCCGTCAAGCCTCCCCAGAACGGTGATCCCGCCCTGTACTTTTTCGCCTTTCTCCACGAGCACCTTTGCCCGCACGGGCATGACAACCTCGAGACATGAGCCGAACCGGATCATGCCGTAGATTTCACCCTGCTGCATCTTGTCGTCGAGCGTCACCCACGAGACGATGCGCCGCGCGAGGATGCCCGCGATCTGCTTCACCGTGACGCGCAGATCGCCGCGGTCGATGCCGATGAGATGATGCTCGTTCTCAAAGCCGACCTCGTCCTTATACGCGGGGCGGAATCGCCCGCAGTAATACCGCTGCAGTTTAATCTCGCCGTCGATCGGACTGCGGTTCACATGCACGTTGAACACGGACATGAAGATGACGATCTTGTTACACGGCTCGCCGACAAATTCATCCGCTGGGACGGGGCAAATCTCCGTGACCGTGCCGTCCGCAGGCGAGAGGATATGATCCCTGTGCTGCACGATCTCGCGCGCGGGACTGCGGAAAAAATATGCAAAGTAGCAGGCGAGTATCACGAACGGAACGGCTGCGTAGGGATGCGCAAATCCGCCGAGGATCGCCGCGAGCACGAGCGCCGCGCCGATGAACTTATAGCCCTCGCTGACAATGACCATGCGCCTCCGCCTCCTTTTATTCTCTCATATTATAATGGAAAGCCTATTCTTTGTCCACAAGTGCCGCCCTCATTTTCGTGCGGCGTGTACCTTCAGGACGAATTTCGGCAGGGCGAGCAGTCTGCCCGCGCGCTTCGGCTGGAGCATTCCGCGGAAGAGCCATTCGAGCTTTGCCTTTTGCATCCAGCGCGGCGCGCGCTTCATGACGCCCGCCATAACGTCGAGTGTGCCGCCGACGCCGATGGCGACGGGAACGCCGAGCGCCGCGAGATGTTCGTGAATCCACTTCTCCTGTTTTGGCACGCCGAGGGCGACGAGCAGGAGGTCGGGGCGCGCGGTGCGAATATCCGAAATAATCGCATCATTCATGTCCGCCGAAAAGAAACCGTCGCGAACGCCGACGATCTCGATGCCGGGATATAGCTGCTCCGCCTTTGCCTTTGCCTTCTCCGCAACGCCCGGCGCAGCGCCGAAGAAATAGACGCGGCGGTGTGCGGCAGGCGCGCGGCGCAGGAGCTCCTGCACGAGGTCGTAGCCAGCGACGCGCTCGGGCATCGCGTGCCCGAGGTGGCGTGCCGCCCAGACTGTCCCCGCGCCGTCCGGTACGACGAGCGCCGCCGCGGCGAGAACGTCCCGCAGAGCGGCATCCTTCGTCGCGCGCATGATCATCTCCGCGTTCGCCGTCGCGACCGTCACCCCCGCGCGCGCATCCATATAGTACTCGACGGCGGCGACCGCCTCCGGCATCGTCACGGCGTCCACCGCAACGCCCAAAATATTCACACGCTCCGCCAATGGGCATTTCCTCCTCCCGTATCACGACCCGATGTCGTGAAAAGAGAGCGCCTTCATAGACGCTCTCCCCTATTTCCCGTTACTGCGCCGCGCCGTCCTGCTTCTTCTTCGGAACGGCGGTGCGGATGTAGAGCTCGCGGAGCTGCTTTTCGTCCACCGACGAGGGTGCCTGACACATGACGTCCGACGCGCTCTGCGTCTTGGGGAACGGAATGACGTCGCGGATCGAACGGCGCTTTGCCATGAGCATCACGAGGCGGTCGAGCCCGAACGCGAGCCCGCCGTGCGGCGGCGTGCCGTATTCGAACGCGTTCATCATGAAGCCGAACTTCTCGCGCGCCTCCTCGGGGCTGAGCCCGAGCGTCTCAAAGACCTGCTCCTGCAAGTCGCTCCGATAGATGCGCAGACTTCCGCCGCCAATCTCGACGCCGTTGAGCACCATGTCGTACGCGTTTGCCTTAACCTTGCCGGGATCGGTTGCGAGCATGGGGATGTCCTCGTCGCGCGGCGCGGTGAAGGGATGATGCATCGCCTTGTATCGTTTTTCCTCCGCGCTGTATTCGAACATGGGGAAATCGACGACCCACAGGAAGGACAGCGCGTCCGGGTCGATAAGCCCGCGGCGGCGTCCCATTTCGAGACGGAGTTCGCCGAGCGCCTGCGCGACGACGGCGGGCTGATCCGCGACGACGAGCAGGAGGTCGCCCGTCTTTGCGTCGACGGCGTTCTTGATGGTCTCGAACGTCTCGTCCGCGTAGAACTTCTTAAACGGAGACTTGACGCCCTCCTCCGTGTACTGAATCCACGCGAGCCCCTTTGCCCCGTAGTTCTGCACATAGGTCACGAGCCCGTCGAGCTCGCGGCGCGGGATGTTGGCGTAGCCCTCGACGTTGATGACCTTGACGCGCCCGCCCGCTTCCATGACGGCGTTGAACACCTTGAACTCCGAGCCGCCGACGTACTCCGTGATGTCCCGAAGCTCCATGCCAAAGCGGAGATCGGGCTTGTCCGAGCCGAACCGCTCCATTGCTTCGTCCCACGACATGCGCGGCAGCGGCGTCTCGATGTGCGCGCCAAGCGTCTTTTCGAATACTTCTTTGACGAGCTCTTCCATCAGGGAGAGAATGGATTCCTGATCCATGAACGACATCTCGATATCGAGCTGGGTAAATTCGGGCTGACGATCCGCGCGCAGATCCTCGTCGCGGAAACAGCGCACGATCTGGAAGTATTTCTCAAATCCGGAGACCATGAGGAGCTGCTTAAAGATCTGCGGAGACTGCGGCAATGCGTAGAACTCGCCCGCGTTGAGACGGCTCGGCACGAGGAAGTCCCGCGCGCCCTCGGGCGTGCTCTTGCAGAGCATCGGCGTCTCGATCTCGAGGAAGCCGCTGCGGTCGAAGAAGTCGCGCATGATCTTTGCGACGCGGTGACGCAGCATGATGTTTGCCTGCATCTCGGGACGGCGCAGGTCGAGGTAGCGGTAGCGCAGGCGTATCATCTCGTCGACGTCGATGCCGTCCTGAATGTAGAACGGCGGCGTCTTTGCCTTGTTGAGAATGCACAGCTCGCTCACGACGATCTCGACTTCGCCCGTCTCCATGTTCGGGTTCACCGTGTCCGCACTGCGCGCACGCACGCTGCCGCGCACGGCGATGACGAACTCCGAGCGCAGCGTCTCGGCATCATGAAATGTGCCGCCCGCCATGACCGCCTCGTCAAAGACGATCTGGACGAGCCCCGAGCGGTCGCGCATGTCGACGAAGATCAGCCCGCCGTGGTCGCGGCGGCGCGATACCCAGCCGCACAGCGATACTTTGCCGCCGACGTGCTCCTTGCGCAGCGTGCCGCAGCCGTGTGTTCTCTTTAATCCCTGCATTGTTTCCATGTCAGCCCTTCACCTCAGAAATCAGTCGTTGTACCATATCTGCAAGAGGAATCGTCTCCTGCGTGCTCTCCGTCATATCGCGCAGCGCCGCCGTGCCGCTCCGCAGCTCATCCTCGCCGAGGATGACGGCATAGCGCGCGCCCGCCTTGTTCGCCTGCTTCATCTGCGCCTTCATGCTGCGCCCCGCATAGTCCATGAGTGCGCGCACGCCGCCGCGCCGCAGGTCGTGCAGCAGCGGGAATGCCGTCGCCCCCGCCGCAGCGCCGAGCGCGATGATGAATACGTCCGCCGCGGGCGGCTCCTCCGGGAGGAGATTCTGCTGCGTGAGGGCGAGCAGGACACGCTCGATCCCCGCCGCAAATCCGACGGCGGGCGTCGGACTCCCGCCAAGCTCCTCGACCAGTCCGTCATAGCGTCCGCCCCCCGCCACAGCACTCTGCGCGCCGAGCGGCGGATAGGCAATCTCGAACGCCGTCCGCGTGTAGTAGTCGAGCCCGCGCACTAGACGCGTGTCGAGCGTGTAGGAGACGCCTGCCGCCGTCAGATGCGACTGCACCGCGTCAAAATGCGACGCGCATTCGGCACAGAGACAGTCCGTAATCGCGGGCGCGCCCGCCATGAACGGCTGCGCCGCGTCCGCCTTGCAGTCAAGGATGCGCAGGGGACTGCGCGTGTATCGGTCACGGCAGTCCTCGCAGAGCTCTCCCAGATACTCTTTGAAATACGCCTGCAGCCGCTCGCGGTACGCGGGGCGGCACTGCGGGCAGCCGACCGCGTTCAGTTTCAGCTTCAGCCCCGTAAGCCCGAGTTCCTCAAGGAAGTCCAGCGCGAGCAGGATGATCTCGGCATCCACCGCCGGGCTTTCCTCGCCGACCGCCTCCACGCCGAACTGGTGAAATTCGCGCATCCGCCCCGCCTGCGGGCGGTCGTAGCGGAACATCGATCCGATGTAGAAGAGTTTTTGAAGTCCCCCGTCCGCATAGAGTTTGTGCTCGATATAGGCGCGGATCGCCGCGGCGGTGTTCTCGGGGCGCAGCGTGAGGCTGCGGTCGCCTCGGTCGGTAAAGGTATACATCTCCTTGTCGACGACGTCCGTCCCGTCGCCGATGCCGCGCTGAAAAAGCTCCGTATGCTCAAAGTGCGGCGTGCGGATCTCCTTGTATCCGTACCGATCGCAGAGCCCGCGAATCACGCGTTCCACATGCGTCCACGCGCCGACTTCCCCGGGCAGTATATCCTTTGTCCCCCGCGGTGCCTTCGTCAGCATCTAGGTTCCTCCTCATACTCGCCGCGCAGAAGCGCGCGCCGCTTTTCAATATAAACGTCGATGTCCCGCAGATATGTCGTCAAATCCTTGGCATTGAATACCGAGCGCATCCTGTCGCCGCGCACGCCGATGACCTTCGTCGTCGCCGCACCGCCGATGCCGATGATGGTCTGTTGTTCCTCCATGATCTGAACATTATACATGCTCTCCGCACCGGGGCGCGCGTAGCCGACGTTCTCAAGGTCGCCGCTCATATATCCCTGCCGATAGAGATAGTACGGGCGGTATCCCGCACGGCGCACGGCATCCGTCGCGGCAGCGCTCATGCGCATCGTCTCCTCGCCGGAGGGGAGTGCGACATGCGTCTCCTCCATCATGCGGCGCAGCTGCGAGCCGCGCTTAATTGCAAGCGCGTGGAGCGTGATGTCGTCGGGGGCGAGCGCCGTCACCTGCGCCATCGTGGAGGCGACGTCCTCCGCCGTCTCTCCCGGCAGTCCCAGGATGACGTCCATGTTGATATGCACCTCGTATGCCGCGCGCAGATCATGCAGCATACGAACGACCTCCTCGGGCGTATGCCGCCGCCCGATGCGGCGCAGCGTGCGCTCCTGCATGGACTGTGGGTTCACGCTGACGCGCGTCACGCAATGTTTCTTCATGCAGGAAATCTTCTCCGCGCTCATACTGTCGGGACGCCCCGCCTCGACCGTGAACTCCACGATCGAAGATCCATAAAAGGCATTATATACCATTTCGAGCATTTCGGCAAAAAAATCGTTCGGCAGGCTCGTCGGCGTCCCCCCGCCGACGTAGATGTTCTGCACGGTGAGCCCGAGTGCGGCGACGTCCGCGGCGGCGGCGGCGATGTCGCGCGCGAGCACACGCATAAAGCCGCGCAGCTTCTCCTCGCCCGGCAGGATGTTCGCTGGGAACGAGCAGTAGAGACAGCGCGTGATGCAGAACGGAATGCCGACATAGACGCTCACCGTCCGCGCGTCCGTCTGCGCGAGCAGCGGCTGCTGACGCACGGCGACCTCCGTGATGAGCTGCGCTTTCTCCAAGCTGCAAAAATAATCGTCTTGCAGCCTTTGAACGACCGCTGCGGCAGTCATCCCGCCGCGCATCCACCGATGTACGATCTTGGTCGGACGTACCCCATGCAAAATACCCCATGGAGCATGGGGCATTTGAAAGTGTTCTCTGACAAATTGATAGAAGTTCCGTTTGATTGCGCGGTGCACGGCTGCACGTACCTGCTCGTCCGCACAGCCCGCCGACGTATACGAATGTGTTTCGCTCGTGCCGTCTATATGAAAGAGCAGCACCTCGGTCGTCACGACGGGCAGCTCCGCCCGCTGCTCGCGGTTCACCACCGACAGCTGCGCGTAGTCCGCCGCCCCCGCCGTGCCCACAATCTCGATGTGAAAGAGCGTCAGCACCTCGCGGATGATTTTACGGACGACCTCGGCGCGGCTGTTTACGGTCAGTGTCCTTACTCTCACGCCTTGCTCTTCTTCTCCCGACACTTGCCGCAGATGCCGAAGAACTTCGCCTGATGGTTCTCCACCTTGAAGCCCGTCTTTTTGAAAATATCCTCCTCGAGATGCTCGAGCATATCCTCTTCGAACTCCGTGATTTCCTTGCACTCCGTACAGATGAGATGATGATGGAAATGCTGGTTCGGATCGACAGGATTCAGCTCGTATGAATACGATCCCTTGTTGCGTTTGTCAAATTCCTTACCAAATTCAATTTTTTGAAGAATCCCGAGTGATACCAGGATCTCAAGGCTGCGGTATACCGTCGCAAGCCCGATCTCGGATTCCGTGCCGCGCAGAAGGTCATAAATCTTCTCCGCGCTCAAATGCTCGCCCGGATGATCGAGGATGACCTGCAGCACGATCTGGCGCTGCGGCGTCATCTTACGCTGCGTTGCCTGCAGTCGTTTTTTGAGATCCTCCATGGTATAAGTATCTGCCATATTCTTTCCCCTCCATGTCCCGGTGACACTATGGCGCTCCTAACATATAATCACAATCATTGAGAATAGTATAGCACAGACGCGACACTTTTGCTATAGTGTTCATTCATTCATGAAGAATATTTTACAGAAATGTTCACTTTGCGATACGCCGCAAGGTTTCCATGATGAGCTTGGCCTCAGGAACGATCGCCGCGACCTCGATGCGCTCGTTTGGCGTGTGAATATCGTGCGCCGTGACACCGATGGATACCATGTCGAGCGCAGGATTCTTCGCCGCGTGCCAACTCGTCTCGAGCCCCGCATGGATGCTCTCGATCGTCATTGCCTTGCCGCCGTTCTGATCGGCATAGACCGCGCCCATAATTTTTGCGAGCTCGCTCTCTGCGTTCTCACGCCACGCAGGAGACTGTGTGCCAATGACGAGGTTAAAGCCCGTGAGCTCCGACACAGCGCGCGCTGTCATAATAATTTCGGACAGCTGCTCGTTGACCGAGGAGCGTGGGAAATACGCGACGCGCACCTCGTATTCGTCCATCTCGACGAGTCCGAGGTTCGCCGAGGTCTCAACCAGCCCGGGGTGCAGGCGCGACATCTCATAGACCCCTGTGCGCAGGACGGTAAGCAGTGCGAGCAGGTCGTGCATCTCCTGTCCACCAATCGCTTTTCCTGCGTTCTGCACAGGCGTCAAGGCAAATTTCATGCTGGGATCGGCAGCGCCATAGATGCTGTGGAACCGCTTTTCTTCCTCCACGAGAATATCGACCAGTTCCCGTTCATTCATCGCCGTATAGATAACTGCATATGATGTCGAGGGGATCGCATTGCGCGCGACACCGCCATGGAAATCCGCAAGAGTGATGCGCCCTTGTTCATGGATGCGGCACAGGGCAAGCGCGAGCGTGCGTATCGCGTTGCCCCGTCCCGCACCGATGCGCTCGCCCGAATGCCCGCCAAGCAGTCCCTGCACCTCGATGCGGTACGCCGTCCCGGCCTCCTCATGCCGTGTGAGGCTGCGCGCATAGTCGAGGTTGACGCTGCCCGCACTGCCGACGGTCATGATGTGATAGTCCTCGGAGTCGCAGTTGATGAGGTACTTCGCATCAGCAAGATGCGCCGCGTCCAGTTTCTGCGCCCCCGTCATGCCGACTTCCTCGTCAACGGTGACGATCGCGCGGAGCGGTCCGTGCTCCTCTGCATATTGAAAGGCAGCGATAATCTCCGCGACGCCGATACCGTCATCACCGCCGAGACTCGTTCCCTCCGCACGGATAAACTCCTCCGTCCGCACCATTTTGATGGGATCGTGGACGGGATCATACAAAACGCCGGGTGCGGCGACACAGACCATATCCATGTGCCCCTGCAGGATCGTCAGCGGCGCATGTTCCTTCCCCGGCGTCGCCGGCAGATCGGCGACGATATTATTGTGCGCATCCTGCGTGACCGCACATCCGAGATCGCCGAACCGTTTCTTCAAATAATCACTGACGGCGCGCTCATGTCCCGAAGGGCGCGGAATATGCGTCAGTGCCTCAAATTCTGCGATCACGGCTTCCATTAGTTTCTGATCATCCATCATAGCTCTCCTCCCCGCCCTTTGGGCGATTTAATAACATAATGCAAAAAGGCGGCATACATATTTGTATGCCCGCCTCCATTCATGCTAAAAAACTATTTTTTTGCCTCATCGACGGCTTTTTCGACCGCTTCCTTGAACTGATCGTAACTGATGGTCGCACCCGCGACGGCATCCACCTTCGAAAGATCTTTTTTCGATTCGAGCTGACTTGCGTAGGAACCGATTGCCTTGTAGGCGTTTTGTGCCTTCTTCTGCGCGCCCGGTTCCTTGCCCTCGCCGTAGTGCTCATCCTTCACATTGCCGTTCTTATCGATGCCGGTATGAACAACCTTCGTGATTGCGCCGTCTTTAATGGTCAGCTCGACGTGGGAGTGACCGACCTTCGCTTCGGAACTGTCCGCCGAGAACGTGCCGTCCTTAACGCCCGTCATATCGAGTGCGGCTTCCTGGGGTGCTTCTTTTCCGGCATCCTTCTGTGCTGATTTATCATCGCCGCAGCCGGCTGCGACGAGCCCCGCACTCAAGAGAAATGCTATACCCAATGTCAACTTCTTTTTCATCATCTCACGCCGTCCTTTCACGCATATGACCATGCTCGATAATAACGCAGCGCTGCGCCTCCTCGCCAACTTCGGCGGAGTGCGTAACGGTCAGAATCGTATGTCCCTCGTCGTGCAGTTCATGGAAAATCTTCATAACGAGTTTCTGATTCTGTTCGTCGAGGTTGCCCGTCGGTTCGTCCGCAAGGATAAGAACCGGATAGTTGATAAGCGCCCGCGCGATGCAGACGCGCTGCTGCTCGCCGCCCGAGAGCTGACTCGGCAGATGACTTGCGCGGTCGGCAAGTCCCACGCGCTCCAGCGCTGCCATTGCCTCGTCGCGATCGGGCATACTATGATAATACTGCGCAACCATGATATTTTCAACCGCCGTAAGGTAGGGAATCATGTGAAATTGCTGAAAAACGATCCCGATCTTATCGCGGCGATAGCGCGTGAGTTCCTCGGGGCTCGCGTCCGTCAGGTTCTCGCCGTCGAGGATCACCTCGCCGCTCGTCGCGCTGTCCATGCAGCCGATGATATTCATCAGTGTGGACTTGCCGGAGCCGGAGGGTCCCATGACAGCGAGCCATTCGCCCTTTTCAACTTTCAGATTGACATCCTCGAGCGCGAGGAATTTTTCATTGTAGGCCTTTGATACATGCCTTAGTTCAAGCAGACTCATTATTTCCTCCTCCAACTCATTCGCCCCGCAGGATGATCGCGGGATCCACATTCGTCGCAATACGTACGGGCAGGAGCGACGCCACGCCCGTGACGAAGATGGACATGATCAATGCCACGACAACAATCGTTGCCGAAAACTCGATGCCGCGCCCGAATACATTTACACTGACGCTCTCGGCGAAGAGGTACCCAAATCCCGAGCCGAGCACGCCGCCGAGCGCGCCGAGGAGACATCCCTCGCCGAAGAACTCCGCCACGATATGACGGTTGTCTGCGCCGAGCGCCTTTTTAAGGCCGATCTCTTTGCGCCGCTCCGTGACAATTGCCATCATCGTGGTCGACACGCAGATGAGCGTCAGCACGAGCACAACGATCGTCACGATGAGTACGAGCGCTTGGAGCTTTCCGAGCACTGTGTCCTGCGACTGCGCGATCTGCTTGACAAGCTGCGGTTCCGCGCCCGGCACGTCGGCGCGAATCTTTGCCTCGGCGCGTGCGAGATCCTCCTGCCCCGCGACGACGGAGACCTGCGCGAGGCTGATCTCATCGGGACGATTCTTAATGCTCTGCAGTTCTCCCAGCGGGACAAAAACGAAGTTCTCCTCGTTGCCGCCCGTGCGGACGATGCCAGAGACGCGGTAATCGCTCACGATCGTCCCCTCGCCGCCCGATACCGTCACGGTATCGCCGGGCGAGACACGCAGTTTCTGTGCGAACTCCGCGCCGAGCAAAATATCCTTTTCCCCCGGTGTCGGCCAGTCACCGCGGATCTGCCAATAGGGGCTGACTTCCTGCAATACGGCGAAATCCGTGCCGCCGGCCATCACCGTCTGATGATTGACGAGAAGCGTATCATAGAGGAACGGTGTAATACCGACGATCTCATAGTCCGAGAGGGTCTTTCGGACATTTGCAATCGTATCTTCATGGATCACCGGCTGATCTCCGCCCGGCAGGATGAGCATATTCGCGCCGTACGCGCGGAACGCACGTCCCATCTGCTCCGGTACTTCTTTGTATACCGTAATCATGCCCGAGATGATCGTCGCTCCGATCGCGACGGCGAGCAGGGCAATTGCCATGCGTGCCTTGCGCCGCAGGAGGGAGTTGGCGATCATGATAAAAAACATCTTATAGCGATTCATTGTATATCACCTGCCATGTAGAACCTCTGCGGGATGAAGTGAGAGCAGCATACGGATCGCCGGCACGCTGCCGATGATGAGCACGAGCGACATCAGGACGGCGATGAGCGGCACAACATACGGATTCACGGCAATGCCGGAGCCGAACACCGTCTCGCCGATGAGCTGTGCAAAGCCCAGCCCCACGAAGTAGCCGAATACACCCCCGATGATACCCGCGATGAAGATCTCTGCGAGCACGGAAAGTACGACGGCAATATTCGTTGCCCCGAGCGCCTTGAGGAGTCCCAGCTCACGGCTGCGCTCCATGATGTTCGCGCTGATGAGGTTGCTGACACCGAGACTCGATGAGAGCAGTGAGAGTACGGTGATGAGGAGCATAAGGAGCTGCGTCTTGTCGAGGATCTTGCCCTCGGACTCCGCGATCTGGCGCACGGGATGCGCCGCCGCATTCTGCATGACCTCCTCGATCTGATAGGCAATCGAGCCGACATAGGAGGTGCAGTACCAGATATCGTATTCCGCCTGCGAGAGCGACTTCGGATTTTCCGCCGCCTTGCGCGCAAGATCATTCTCCGGCGTCGTCATCGCGCTGACCTCGACCTGGTCGATCTTGCCCTCCGCATGGGCAAGGCTCTGTGCGAGACTGAGCGCACCGACAATTTGATTCTCCTCGTTGCCGCCGCCCGAGACGACGCCCATGACGCGTAGCGTTCCCTCCGTGCCGTCCTCTTTCGTATAGGACAGCGTACTGCCCGCCGATACGCCGAGTTTCTGCGCGAGCTTTGCGCCGACGAGCACTTCGTCCTGCTGTGCGTCGTCCGCCCAGTCGCCGTCTATATGCCACCACGACTTCATGAATTTCACGCCCGTCGTGTAGGTCTCGTCCGTCGGCAGGGTGAGCGTGTGCTCGAACCATGTGCCGAAGAGCTGTTCCCTCTCCCCGTCCGCAAGCGTGATGCTCGTCGTCAGGGACGGCGCAAAGGCAACGATGTTGTTTGTCCAAAAGATGGTCTTGATATTGCCGAGATCTTCTTCCTCAAGGTATTCGCGATGCGTGCTTGTCGTCGTCTCCACACCGTAGAGATCCTTGAGCACCATCGAGTTGCGCGGCGTCACCATGATGTTCGCGCCGAACGCCTTCAATTCTTGGTTCACCTTCTCGCCGATGTCAAACATGACGTTCAGCATGGCGGTTGCGAGCGAGACACCGAGCGCAACCGTCAGTGCGATGAGGATAAACCTCCCGCGCTGGCGGATCAGCGCTCCTTTTACCATTTGCCAAAACATGGCTTACCTCCTCTCATGCCGCCCCATCAGCGGAAGTGAACACGCGCAGCCTCAAGTGCATCCGCCTGAATCTGCACTTCGCCGCTTGCCACACGATAATCCACGGGAATCGGGTTGCATCCGCCGGGCAGTCCAATCGTCGCCTTGTTCATAACGACATCGCAGAGCCGGCAGACGATCTGACCGTCACGTTCCAAATAACCCGTCGGGCCGCAGATCTCGCACGCGTCAAGTCCGACGCCAAAGGCAGAGCCGCCCTTTTGCACGATGATAACGCGCACCTCCGTCCCGTCCGAGGCACGGAACGCAAAGCGGTGGAGATGTCCGTCCGAGACCTCCTCGAGGGGAATGTGCACCACACCGTCCTCTGCCTTCACGGCGACCGCGGGGACGAGCGCTTCCTTCTTATTCGCGTACCAGCCGCCGACGCTTGAGACCAACACCGTCACAAACAGCATGGCGAGGAGCCCCGAACCCCAGCGTTTCCGACGAATGGAACGCGAAAGAATCTGACGGTACTGCGCCGGATTCGCCCAGTCCGGACGCTCCGGACGCGGCTGTAAAAAGAGCGTGATGGGAACGAGGATCGACACGAAGTAGATCGCATAGATCACTTTATTCTGATTGTCGATGAACGGCGCCATAAAAGAGATGAGACTCTCGGCGCCAAACACTTGACGCGCCATCATGACCGTCATGACAAAGATGATCTGTTGAATCGCGGTCGCTATGATCTGTACGGTGAATACGAACACCAATCGTCCATGATTGAGCGCCGCTGCCGCTTTATAGGCAAGATAGCCCGAGAGGAAGCCGAGAAAAATGCCCCCGACAAAACCGAGCATCTTGATGAAAAAGTTCAATGTCACATAGTCGCCCATCGCAACCTGCACGATGGCGACGGGGATCAGCCATAGTTCGAGTCCGTGATAGAGGAAGAGTCCAAGTGTCAGCGCCCCCGTGCCGATGCGAAAAATGCGCTCCTCTCCGCCCGTCCATGTCCTGTGGATGCTGCGCAGGAGAATCGTGCAGAGCACGATCGCACCGACGAGATCAACAGTGATCGCCATACTCTCAAAGATCTCGCGGTTCACCGCCGAGCGCGTGCCGACGCGCACCGCCGTCATGAATACCGAGAGGAAAAAGCCCCATTTGAGAACGCGTGTAAATGTGCGGCGAATACTTTGATCGGGCAGAGGCAAAATGATTGCAAGCAAAATGCCGAGCGGCACGGCGAGTTTCACACTCTCTTCCAGTGCCGGTACCAATTGTTGTAAAAATGCCTGTAACATTAGAATTTCCCTTTCCTATTAGAAAAGCCGCCGTCCCGGTCGGGCGGCAGCCGTTCTAATACCGGCAGGAACACGGCGGACACGATATCATCGTGCCGCCGCTGCCATCATGTGTGCGCTGGAAATTACCACTTACGCGGAACGTAGTTGAACACCCAGCTCATCTTGACCGGCTCGGTCCAGAAGTGACCCGGAACGCCCGTCTCAGGATCCGTGTGGAGCATGTAGTTTTGACGTGCGGGGCTGTCGATCGAAAACTCGCAGTCATAGGTTCCCGCGCCGAGCATCTTGACGTTCGCACCGTAGTGCGGGCCGTCGTCCGCGCTCATCGGCATGAATACGCCCTCAAGGCTCTCACCCGTCTCGCGTTTCGTGAACTTGTAGTGCACCGTCAGATACGGAATCCACTCGCCGACGCCGAAGCCGCACTCATTGCCTTCGGTCGCATGGATATCCGTCTCGATGTGGATATCCGCCTGATCTGCGGGAAGGCTCATTCCTGCGGGCTCCATCGTGACCGGCTGGAAGTAAACGAGCGCAACCTTGAAGTGGTTCGTCGTGTCCTCAAGCTCGTCGCCGATCGGGAATTCCTCAAACGCAGCTTCACTGACGCTCGCATTGATCGCAAAGGTCGAGAACGCAATCGCGCCGACGGCAAGAGCCTTCTTGAGCATACTGAGACCGGATTTCTTCATGGGTAAATCCTCCTTAAAGAAAATAACTTCTTTCCTCTCTATCGAGGAAAAACGACTTACGCCGCTGCTGTTGCAGAGCGTTTTTTATATGATACCACCGCCACAGCGATAATGACAAGCAAAATCTGCGGAATGATGGTTTCATAGGTGGGGTAAAGGCCAAGCACATCGATGCTTGGAATGGGGACCGCCTCGATGACCGATGTCGAGACGACATCCGCCTCCTGCAGCGCCTTGACGCCGCCGCCGAGGAACGTAACGGCAAGGACGAACATGAAGATGCTCGTGACCTTGAAGAACGGCCCGATGGGAATGCGCAGCGCGCCCCGCTGCATGAGGAAGAACATAATGGCAAGCACGGCGCATGCTGCGACAAAGCCTGCCCAGATCATATCGATATCGCCCGCCGCGTTGTTAAAGAGCGCCTGATAGAAGAGAATGACCTCCGCGCCCTCGCGGTACACGGCGAGGAACGCGGCAAAGCCGAGTGCGCGCGCCTTTCCCGTCGAGAGACTGAGCTTCACCTTGCTCTCGATGTATTTCTTCCACGCATTCGCATTGGACTTGCCGCCCATCCATGCCGACGTCCCGAGAAGGACACAGACGGCAAAGAGCGCGGTAAATCCTTCGATCGCTTCGCGGCTCGCGCCCGTCGCATTCGCATCGAGCACGGAGTTGAAGAGATAGGCGCTGATGAAGCTCATCACAATACCCGCAATCGCCCAGTTGTAGACGGCGGAGAGTTCCTTCTCATGCCCCGCACGTCCAAGATAGGCGATGATGCCGAGCAGGACGAGCATCGCCTCAATGCCCTCGCGCAGCAGAATGACGAATGCCTGGAGGAACATCGCCCAGCCGCCCGACTGGACGCCGGAGTTCTCGAGCGTTGTGACCTCCACTTGGATCATGTCGAGGAGCTTATCCCCCTCGGCCTTCACCTCATCCAGCGTCGCCCCCGCACGGATCACCTTTTTCAGCGTGTAGAACTGATACTCCGTGAGGTTGGCACTCTTGGACGAGATGCCGCTGCGCACGGCGCTCTCAAGGCCGTCCTTCTCATAGATGCCGTAATAGATGTCGTTGACGGCGTTCTTCGCCCCCTCGGCATCACCGGACTGATAGATCGTGTAAACATTATCCAGTTCGGTGCGGATATGGTCGTGAATCTGCTGCCATGTCTGCGCCGCATCTGCGGGCGCCGTCGGCAAAAGCATGAAGAGCGCCGCTAATAAGATCAAGATTTTTTTCATGATTGCGTGATCAACCTTCTTTCCTGCTTACGATTCACTCGGCGGATCGGGCAGATACCCGAAGTATATGACGCAGGCGGTCCCGCTTGCTACAGCCTTGCCTTCCGCATCGTGCGTGGGGGAAAACTTCCATTTCTTTTGCACAAGCTCCGCAGCCGCCGTATCGTATTCCTGATTGCCCGAGGAGACGAGGATTTTTGTCTCCTGTACTTTCCCCATATCGTCAAGCGCCGCGGAAACAACCGTCTGGGTTTTCACATCCGGGTATTTCTTGATCTTCGGCTGTACCTGTTTTACCGCCTCGGCAAGTTTTGTCTGCGTTTCTTCTCCCTTGGAGAAGAAAAATGTCTGACGGACATAACAGGGAACGGGCTGTCCCGCAGCATCAAGTGCAGGAGAGAACGTGACGCTCCCGGCATGAAAATACACCAGCATATACGCATCGAGGAGCGGATAGCCGGACGAACGCCAAATCCGTGCGGATGGAACCTTTCCCTCTGCGTCGACATACATATCCACAGCAACGCGTCCTTCTATGCCCAGGCTATAGAGCGGCGCCCGCTGAATGACTTGGGGCGGCTGCTTGGGTCTATTCTCTGCCTGTGCAGCATCTGCCTGCGGCACCAAGGCCCCCATACCGAGGAGTGCAGTCAGTACCATCGTTAAAATACAGCGTTTCATAAAAGAGCCCTCTCGTCATCGTTCCCTATGTTTCGGTTTCATATTGAAATACACGGGACACATAATATTAGACACGATGTATTCTCCGTTCACCATCGCCGGCCGGAATACCCATTCCGTTTCAACGAGGCGGCATGCCGTCCTGTCGTATAACAGCTTCCCGGAAGATCGCATAATCGTGGTTTCGAGCACGCTGCCGTCCGTGCCGATGCGTGCCCTAACGCTGACAAGCCCTTTGAAGGACCCGCCGGGCGGCGGCTGTACGGCATGAATGATTCTGCCCGGTTCGGACTGACTCCAAGTACCTTCGTGTGCTTGCTCATTGCTCGGATGCCTGTCGGTATCTATATCTCGGTCTTCCTGACGCATTTCCTCGGAAGTCTGCGGCGATTCCGGCTGCTCCGCGCAAGCTGTAACAACGCCGACTCCGAGCAGAACGATGAGTGTCATGATGAACACGAATCGCTTCATCGGTATACCTCCCAATCGCCCCATTTTACATATTACTTGATCTTTCTCGCGGGCGGCCTGTTGAAATAGACAGGGCACTGCATATCCGACTCCATGGGCTCGCCCTTAATATCTTTTGCCGGTTCGAATTTCCATTTGGTTTCAACGATACGCCGTGCCAAGCGGTCATAGAGCGCATTGCCCGACGTTACCTGAATGGCCGTCCTAATGACCTTTCCATCCTTGCCGATGCGCGCCGTTACTGCAATGCGTCCCTTAAACGGAATAACGCCGTATGCCGGCTGCTCGGCATGAAGGATCTTCCCCGGAAGCCCCTTCTGCTGTGTTGATGTCGAGCGGATGACATTATCCTTCGGCTCGTCCTTCATCTCCTCCGCTTCTTTGAGGAGTTCCGTCGTCGCTTCCTCCGGAATCTCCGCTTCAACAACGGCAGGTTCCTCCTCTGCCTGCTCCGGTTCCGGCGGTGGAGGAGGCGGCGGCGGTTCCGGTTCTTCTTCCTGCTGCTCTTCCTGTGTATCGCCGAAATCATCCGCAATATCGACCCATTCCATAGGATCCTCCTGCGGCGGCGGTTCTATCATCTTGAACACTATCGGGATGAGGAGCATGAGCACGAGCCATACGACGAGATGGAAGAAGAATGCGAGAACAAAGGCGAGCCGCCAATGTGTCCGGTAGTGCACTCAGACCCCTCCCGTCTCCGTTGCGATGGACACATGGCGTGTCCCCGCTTCCTTGAGAACATCGAACACGGAGACAACGTATTGATAGTCCGTTTTCTTGTCTCCACGCACGACAAAAACCGTATCGGGGTCCGTCTCGAGCTGCGTCTTCACCCGTGCCGAAAGCTCACGCGTCGGCTCATCGTCACGATCGAAGAGAATTTTGCCGTCCTCCGTGACCGTGATCGAGATGATGTGCGGACGCGTATCCTGCTGCGCGGTCGCCGCCTGCGGAAGGTTGACCTGCACCGTGCTCGTATTCACCATATACATCGTGCTCAGCATGAAGAACACGAGCAGAAAGAGCATGATGTCGATCATCGGGATAATCATGACGAGCGGCTCGCGCACCTCATGAAAATTACGACGCATGGCGATTGCCTCCGTCTATGACCGCAAATCCGGCTTGCAGCGTATTCATCGTCTTTTCGAGGAGCGTCAGCATCACGTCCATGCGCTGCCCGAAGTAGGTGTGCACAACGAGGGAGAAGATCGCCACCAGGAGGCCCGTCGCCGTGGCGATCAGCGCCTCGCCGATGCCGCCCGTAATCGCCATGGGCTGCCCGGCCTGTAGATTGAAAATGCTGAACGATTCAATCATGCCGGAGATCGTGCCGAGCAGTCCCATCAGCGGCGCCATCGTCACGATCATCGAGAGATAGTTGAGGCGCGCGCGCAGGAGCATCGCCGCCTCGCCGTACGCCGCATCGAGTGCCATCGGCACATCCTCGCCCGCCGCACGCGCGTCGAGCGCAGTCTTCACAAAATATGCGACCATATTATCCTGTCCCTCGACGGCAGGGGCAAGTTCGTTGATCTTCCTGCCGCGCAGGGATTTTGAAACCTCCGCCTCAAGTGCACGCGCCCCCTGGGAAGCACGCCGATAGAGCATAAATCGGTCAATTGCAATTGCCGCCACCGTGAGCGAGCACAGGAGCAGCAGATACATCATCGGTCCGCCTTTTTCAAAGAGTTCCGCACTGGTCAAAAAGAACACCTTCCTTACACAATATCCCCATGTCCCCTATAGGTTTGGCAATAAATAAAATAGACTGCCGCATCAGAATCAGATTTAAGTATAGCCCCGTAGAGACTGATTGTCAATACAGGTTTTAATGAAGAACTTATAGATGAAGTTCATTCATGTATTTTACCGATAGGATTCTACCAGTTTTTGAAATTGCGGCAAGGAACGCCGAATCATATCCGTGCTCACACAATACGCCGCGCGGAAATATCCGGGACAGCCGAAATCTGCCCCCGGTACAAGCAGAAGATCATAGGATTTTGCGCGTTCGCAAAATGCTTCGTCATCCGGCTCAAGTGCTTGTGGAAAGAGATAGAACGCCCCCTGCGGACGCATACAGGAAAATCCCGCCTCCGTAAGTCCTTCGAAAAGCAGTGACGCATTCATGCGATACATTGAAAGATCGGCATCTCGACCTGCGCATCGCGCCGCTACGAGCTGCCATAGAGACGGTGCATTGACATGCGTGAGGACGCGTGCCGCCCCTGCGATTGCTCCATAGACGCGGTCGAAATCTGCAGCCGCATCCGGCACGAGAATGTAACCAATGCGCTCTCCGGGCAGTGAAAAGGACTTGCTGTAGGAATAACAGACAATCGTATCGTCGTAAAAATTGGGAATGCAGGGCACTGCCGCCCCCGCATAGACAATCTCACGGTAGGGCTCATCCGCAATGATGAAGATCGGGTGTCCATACTCCTCCTCTTTTCTCCGCAGAAGCTCCGCTAATTGAGTGATCGTTTCCGCGCTGTAGACGGCGCCGCTCGGATTATTCGGTGAGTTGACAATAACCGCCTTCGTCTTTGGCGTGAGGGCGCGCTCAAAAGCATCGAAATTGATCTGAAAATCATCGGTCTTTGCGGGAACGACGACAAATCGCCCGCCCACCGCCTCGACGAACACGCGGTACTCCGGGAAAAACGGCGCAAAGGTGACGAACTCATCCCCGGCCTCGCAAAGCGCCTTGAATACAATCGTCACGGACGCCGCTGCGCCCGCGGTCATGAAGAGATTTTTCCCTGCAACACGCATGTCCAACCGCTTGGACAGATCCGCTGCAATCGTTTCACGCACCTCGGGCTTGCCGGGTGCAATCGTGTAACCGTGCACCTCGATCGGATCGTTATGCATCAGAATATCGACCGCCGCGTCACGAATAAAATCCGGCGCCGGCACATTCGGGTTGCCGAGACTGAAATCAAACACATTCTCCGCACCGACCTCAGCCGCACGCTGCCGTCCATATTCAAAAATCGACCGAATCGTAGACTTCTTTGTCCCAAGCCGATACATTTCCTCCGAAACCATAACGATACTCCTTCCGTCAAGTGCAATATAAAACCGCGCATTATTTTAGCACAATGCACGGTTATTTTCTATGTTTGTTGTTGATACGCCCCTCTCGGCAGGCAAGCCTTCCACGGAAATGTGACATCACGCCGCTCGCCCCTGGTATATGGCGGCGTATGACACGTCCGGCGCAGTAAAGGGGAGTATAACGACGCTGGGCTCCAAAATCCCGCATCCAATCGCCGCAACCTGAGTGACGCGGAAGTTTGGATGCAGAGCAAGGAATGAGAAAAACACAAGCGCCGGCGTAGAAAAGCTACTACAAGCGCAGTGTTTTTTCGATATGACACAGCTATGCGCCAAAATCCCGCTGCACACCGTACACTAAGTGAGGCGCCAGCTTTGATGCACAGCTAGGAATAACGAGAATGCGAGCGACGGCGTAGTAAAAAAGCTACTCCTAGCGAAGCATTCGAAGTTATGACAACGCTGTGCGCAAAGATCACGTCTCACGTCAACAGGAATGCGTCGTACCCCTTCTTCATTTCATAAATATCCGCCTTACTCGTCACTTCCCACGGGGCGTGCATACTCATAACGGCGACGCCGTTGTCGATGACGTTCATGCCGTAGTTCGCCATGATATAGGCGATTGTTCCGCCGCCGCCGAGGTCGACGCGCCCGAGCTCTGCGAGCTGATAGCTGACGCCCGCGCCGTCCATAATGCGGCGCAGTTCGCCGAGGTACTCGGCGCTCGCATCGCTCGAACCTGATTTGCCACGCGCGCCTGTGAACTTGTTGAATACCATGCCGCGCCCGAGGTAGGCGACGTTTTTCTTTTCAAAGGCGTCGGCATAGAGCCCGTCGTATGCACTGGAAACATCCGAGGAGAGCATCTTCGAATGCATGAGCGTGCGGCGCAGGGCGATGTCGCTGTACTGTCCGCACGCGGAGAGGACTTCGGCGACCATGTTCTCAAAGAAACGCGACTGCATTCCCGTCGCGCCGACGCTGCCGATTTCCTCCTTGTCGACGAGGAGCGTACATGCGGTGCGGCGCGGCGCATCGGTCTCAAGCATGGAGCGAAGCGCGGTGTAGGAGCAGACGCGGTCGTCCTGACCGTAGCCGAGGACGAGGCTTCGGTCAAAACCGAGCTCGCGCGCGCGTCCTGCGGGAACGAGTGTCAGTTCCGCTGATTGGAAATCCTCCGCCGCAATGCCGTAATGTTCCTCCAGCAGGGCGAGGATACCGTCTTTGACGGATTCCTTGTCGTCCTTTTTGAGCGGCACACTGCCGATGAGGATGTCGAGTTTTTCGCCCTCGATAACCTTTGCCGCCGTCTTTTCAAGCTGTTCCTGCGAGAGGTGGATGAGGAGGTCGGTCACGCAGAACACGGGATCGCTCTCCTTCTCGCCGAGGACGATCTCGACGACGGCACCGTCCTTTTTCACCACGACACCGTGCAGCGCTAAGGGGATCGTCACCCACTGGTACTTCTTGATGCCGCCGTAATAATGCGTGTCAAAATACGCGAGCCCGCCGTCCTCGTAGAGCGGGTTCTGCTTGACGTCGAGGCGGCAGGTGTCGATGTGCGCGCCGAGGATGTTCATGCCCTCTTCGAGCGGCGCCGTGCCGATGTGGAAGAGGACGATCGCCTTTTTCATATTGACGGCGTAGACTTTGTCGCCCGCCTTCAGCTTCTCTCCGCGCGCGACGAGCCCCCCGAGGTCGCGATATCCGCACGCCTCTGCGCGGCGCACTGCCTCGACAACGCTTTCGCGCTCGGTTTTGCAGGCCGAGAGGAAATCAATGTAGTCTCGGGCGAGGCCGTCCACCGCTGTGCGCTCTTCGTCCGAGTATTTCAGCCAGACGGACTGTTCTTTGGTATCGCTCATGATAGAACCTTTCTACATATATCCCGCGCCGTGCAGGATCTCAACAAATGCGTCCCGCGTGTCCGCGCGGTTGAACCGCTCGCGCAGCTGTGCGCTGCCCGGAAGTCCACGCGTGTACCATGCGGCGTGTTTGCGCATCTCGCGAATGCCGATATAGTCCCCCTTATAGGAGATGAGGAGGTCGATATGCCGGAGCACGACCTCCGCGCGCTCGGCGGGTGTCGGGGGCGGGAGTTCTTCGCCCGTCCGCAGCCAGTGAATGAGCTGCGGGAATACCCACGGATTGCCCTGGGCGCCGCGTCCGATCATCACGCCGTCCGCACCCGTGATGGCAAGTGCGCGCTTTAGATCGGCGGGGCGGCGGATGTCGCCGCTGACGATGACGGGAATCCCGACGGCACGTTTGACCTCGGCAATCGCAGCATAGTCCGCGCTGCCGCTGTAGAACTGCGCGCGCGTGCGCCCGTGGACGGCGACGGCGTCGACACCCGCCGCCTCGGCGATGCGCGCGATCTCTACGGCATTGCGCGAGGCGTCGTCCCAGCCGAGCCGCATCTTGACGGTGAAGGGCAGCTTCGTTGCGCGGCGGATTGCTTTCAAAATCTCCTCCGCCTTCTTTGGATCGCGCATGAGCGCCGAGCCTTCGCCGTTTTTGACGACCTTCGGCGCGGGGCAGCCCATGTTAAAGTCGAGGATGTCCGCCGTGCCGAGTGCCTCGATATACGCCGCCGCCTCCGCTGCCATCGCCGCGGACTTTGCAAAGATCTGCATCGCGAGCGGACGCTCGGCGGGTTCCGAGCGCAGCATGAGAAGTGTGTGCTCGTTGCGGTAATGTATGCCCTGACTGCTCACCATCTCGGCGAAGGCAAGCGGACAGCCCATCTCGCGCGCGATGATGCGGTACGCAGTATCGGTCACGCCTGCCATCGGTGCGAGGAATACGGGATCGGGAAACGTAAAGGTGCCGAGTTTCAACGGATTCACGACTGATTTCTCTCATACAGGACGCGCAGCCCCGTGAGCGTGAGGAAGTGATCCACCTTGTCGATCGTCTTGGACTCCTTTGCCACCATCCGGGCAAAGCCGCCCGTTGCGACAACCTTCATCTCCTGCCCCGTCTCCTCCTTGATGCGGCGGACGATCTCGTCGATCTGCCCGACATAGCCGTAGATGATGCCCGCCTGCATTCCCTGTATCGTGCTGCGGCAGACGACCGTCTTCGGCGGGACAAGCTCGATGCGCGGGAGCTGGGCGGCGCGCTGAAACAGCGCCTCGGCGCTCAGCCCGAGCCCCGGCGCGATCACGCCGCCGAGAAAGTCCCCGTTTTCCGCAACGACGTCGAATGTTGTCGCCGTCCCGATGTCGATGACGATGAGCGGACCGCCGTACTGTTCGTGCGCGCCGACGACGTTCACGATGCGGTCGGCGCCGATGGAGCGCGGATTTTCATAGTTCAGGCGGATGCCCGTGCGAATCCCGGGGCCGACAATCAGCGGGCGTATGTGGAAGTAACGCTCGCACATCTTGCGCAGGGGCACGATGAGCGGCGGCACAACGGACGAGATGATGATCGCCTTGATGTCCTCCATGCTGATATTTTGATACCGAAAGAGTTCGTTGATGAGGATGCCGTACTCGTCGACCGTCTTTTGCCGATCGGTCGAAATGCGCCAGTGGCGCAGGAGTTTCCTCCCCTCATATGCGCCCATGACAATGTTGCTGTTGCCGATGTCCAGTACCAGTAGCAAAGCTCTTTCCCTCCGTATGATGCCTTAATCTATTGCTGCGGGCGGATGGAGACATCCCCCGCCAGCACGCGCCGCTGTCCGGATGCCGTGTCGATGAGCAGCGCGCCCTCTTCGTCAATATCCGCCGCGACCCCGTCAAAGGTTTCGCCCGCCGCGGCGATCACGCGGACGGATCTGCCGAGCGTCACCGCATAGGTGCGCCACGCCGCGAGCACGGGGGCAAATCCTTCGCGCTGCACATCGGCATAAAGCCCGTCCAGCGCACGCAAGAGTTCCTGCAGAAACGCCACGCGCGGAAGCGGCTCCCCTTTCATCTGCATCAGCGAGGTTGCAATCTCCCGCAGGTCGGCGGGAAAATCCTCGGGAGCGATGTTCACATTGATGCCGATACCGACGACGATGTAATTCACGCGATCCATCTCGGCGCTCATCTCCGTGAGGATGCCGACGAGTTTTTTCCCGTCGTGGAGAATGTCGTTCGGCCATTTGATTTCGGCGCGCAGTCCGAATTTCTCCATCGCGCGCGCTACGGCGACCGCCGCCATCAACGTGCACTTCGGCGCCTCCTGTGGCAGGAACGAGGGACGCAGCAGGACGCTCACCCAGATGCCCTTGCCCGGCGGCGAAAAGAAGCGGCGCTCGAGACGTCCTCGCCCCGTCCCCTGACTCTCGGCGACGACGACCGTGCCGTCCGCCGCGCCCTCACGCGCGAGCTCCTTCGCGATGAGATTTGTCGAATCCACCGCGCCGTAGCAAGCAACGCGGCGTCCGATGAGCGACGTATCTAGGTCTTTGCGGATCTCCGCTTCGATCAGGCTGTCCGGCGCACCGCGCAGTGCATAGCCGCTCCGGGGCGCGCTCGCGATGTCATAGCCCTGCTCACGCAGCGCCGCGATCTTCTTCCATATCGCGGCACGCGTCACACCGAGACGCTCCGCCATCCGTTCACCCGATATATAACCGCCCGCTTCACGCAGGAGTTCCAGCACATCACTACGCATATTATGCCTCCCAATCAAAAAGCCGTTATCCGCCCCATTATACAGCAGATAACGACTCTACGCTACAAAAAAATAGATTTTATTCTCTCCGCGCGCGGACGCACCATTGATATGCGTCCAGATCATCTGCGCGCACGTTGATCGAACGCAGGGCAAGCAGCTCCCTGCGCAGTTCCGTCATCGCCGCAGGCAGATCAAATTGATGCGGCTTCATATCCTCGACGGTCAGCCCTGCCTCCCGGAACATCAGGACAATTTCATGCTGCGTGAAGAAGCGGAAATGCGTGAGGTCTAAAAGCCCCGCGTCTTGATATTCCCACCTTCCTTGCAGGAGGTAATAGAGGTTCGAGATATGCGCGACGTTGGGGATGCTCGCAACGATGCAGCCGCCCGGCACGAGGAGCTTTCGCATATTGCGGAGCGCTTTCCATGGATCAATCAAGTGCTCAAGCACATCGGGCATGAGGATGTAGTCAAACCGCTCCCGGATGTCGTTTTCATCCACACGCTCCACATCCATCGCGAGCACGTTGGCATACGTCCGCGCAATCTCAGCCGCTTTTTCATTCAGCTCCACGCCGTAGAGTTTTGCCGAAGGGCTGCGCGCGCCGATCTCCATGAGCGTTGCCCCGCACGCACATCCGATTTCTAGGATGCGGAGCCCCTCCGAGGACAGATCCATCAGTGAGAAGAGGTCGTCTCGAACGCCGAACGAATAAGTGAGACTCACGCCCCATTTTTCATGAAACAGATCGGCTTCCGCCAATATTTCCTTATCGTAAGCATCTATGTTCTGCGCATGCGCGTTCTCTTGATGATGTACATAGACGGACGGCAAAAGCCCTAAGCGATACCCCGCCCTCACCATACGCAATGTATAGTCGATCGCCGTCATACACGGCGTCCGATACGCCTCGTCGGGAAGCCCCGCCGCGCATACGGCATCCCTTCGTGCCATCAAGCAAAACAGCTCCAAATAGAGCGTTGGATGCATCGTAAGACCGCCGCTCCTGCGCTGCTCTGCCGCCGCTGCAAAATTCTCCCACCCCCGATAGCTCGGCTGCGAACTGAACTGCCGGTGCTCGTTCATCCGCATCGTGACCGCACTCACCGCACCGATCTCCGGGCGCGCGATGAGGGCATCGAGCATATCCTCCACCGTATAGGGACTCAGCATAATGTCCGCGTGGAGGAACAGGATGACATCGCCGTCCGCTTCCTGCAGTCCCATACACAGCGCATGTCCCATGGAGCGATGCTCCTTTGACCGCAGCATCCGAATCCCATCTTCGTTGGAAAGTTCGTACGCCGGTTCTTCGCCCTGCGGCGAGCCGTCGTCAACGACGATGATCTCATAGGGAATCCGAACGGTGCGGCGAATCGATGCCAAACACTGCTGCAATTGCGACTTCATCCGATACACGGGGATAATAATACTTAATTTTGGCACGCTGCCTCCTCCCTATTGATGCGCTGGAAGACGATATGCACGATACACTACGTAATATGCAGAATCAAAAGATCGCCGTACAGAAGGTTTCGGAGTGCGCCGCGCTGCGCATCCGTACAATCCGTCAGGCGCGCCGCGAGCGCCTCGATCTCCTCCGTACCGGGGAAAAAATGTCCCCCCGCAATGTAGTGCAGACTGATTTCCCGCGCGCCGAGCTCCCGCTGCAGGACGCCGACCGTCTCATCAATGGAAAACGCACGGTACCCGTCCGCATCGGGGACAATATCGTAGACAAGAGGCGGAATGCTGTTTGGCAGCCTTTGCAGAATGTTCTCAGCGCTGCTGTAATTGACAATGCGGCACCGGATGAATCCCCCGGCACGCAGCATACGCCGACACATCCGGAAGAACGGGACGACGCGCCGTACGGAAAGATCATTGAGCGCCGCTCCCATAACGATGATGTCGTATTTTTCCCGGATATGTTCCTCTATATTGTCGAGATGCGGCAGCGCATACACATGATCCGCCGTATACTTGCTGTCCGGCAGATACCGCTCATCCGCAACGACGGCATCAATCGTCACGCGCCTCTGTGTACGCCGAAAGAAATTCCGTATCGTGAAAAGCCCCTCGCCGAACATCGGCTCAATCACAAGCGCGCGCACCGGTTCATTCGCATAGGTCTGTGCCGAAAGCGCCTCTTCGAGATACGGCATATGCGCACGGGACTGCCACGGGTCAACCTTCCATTTCTCACGGAAAACGGGGCGCATATTGACAAGGCTTGCAAAGTTGACGGATTTTCTGCGCACCTCGTTCAGCGTCACCCCGCCGAAATGGTGCACAAACGTGTCCTTTGCGAGGATCTGTTTGAATCCCGACCGCCGGAGTATTGTCGAGAAATCGTCATCCTCGAAATCACACATGGTATAGGTGTAGTCCGCACAGATCTCCGGCACGTCAAAAAGGTTTGGCACGACGCTGACAAAGGGCATGAGCGCGGCCCGCTCCTCCCATAGCAGTGGGTTCGAGCAATTATTGCGCGCTGCGAACGCCTCCATTTTCCCCATGTCCTCAAAGGTATTCTCGTAGTCGACAGGAATCCCCTGCGCGTTCGAGATACAATTCTCGTTGCAGGTCGGAACAGTCCAAAAGACCTCGGGCATCTCCTCATGCACCCGGAGCAAATTCTCCAGCCAATGCGGCGTCGCCACAGCGTCGTTCGAGAAATAGACAACGTGCGCCCCCTCCGCGATATGGCGTGCGATGCCCCATCCGAGATGATTGTAGACATTGTATTTGAGGTTGATCTTCTTCTCATGGGGCAGACTGTTAAAATATTCCTCCGTCCCATCCGTCGAGCCGTCGTTGATCGTAATCAGCTCGATGTCCCCATGGGAAAAATCCGTATGACGGAACAGGCTCTCGACTGCACAGCGCGAAAACTCCACCTTGTTGTACGCGGGAACAATGATGGTGACGCGGTACTTAAAGTCCGTGCGCCGCGGACGCCGCCGCGCCGCCTCAAATGCCGCAAGCACCTGTGTGAGACGCTCCGCACGCGCCGACTCGTCGCGCAGGACATTGTACTCGAGATCGAGCTGATAGCAGAGATCCGAAAAGAGCGGCTGCACCTCGAACGCCAATAGATTGTACGACGCCTGCAGCGTCTGCGCGGCAAGCGTCTTCCGGGCAGAGTGTGCCGTATTCAGCGCATAGCGGCGGCATTTTTCGATGAGAACGCCCTCTTCCTGCGCGAGACGCTCCGCAACGTGCTCCATCACCGCCGCCAGATTCTCAAGGACGTCTCTTGATTCCTCCGTGAGCACTCCTTCTTCACGCAGCGTCTGATCCACATAGCGAACGCCATCGTCCGCTGCGCCTAGTATCTCCTCAAACCAATGCATATGTGCCCTCTCATTTCTCCCTGCGCCTCGCCATTCAAAGTGCAGGTATTGATACTCTATTTTATTATCGGCGAAATACCTGTAGTTCTAAAAGAAAAGATGCCGCCGCACGCCGATTCCATGCGGCAGCACCTTAGCTGCGTTACTTATTCCACTGAGTCAGGTTGAATTTGGGCTCCGCCGTTGGAATGGGAACCGTACGCTCCTCTACGGTACGCTCCGCCTCTTCGCTCGTCTTCGAGGAGTCGTCGATCACAACATCCACGGGGATGAGGAACGCGGTATCGTCATCATCATCGTCCTCAGACTCGTCCGACTTTTCGGCAATATGCCCCCGGTTCATCAGTTCCTCAAGCTCCGCCGCATTCAGCGTCTCTCGTTCGAGCAGCGCGTTTGCAATGAGGTCGAGCTTGTCGCGGTTCTCGACGATGATCGTGCGGCACGCTTCGTAGGCTTCGTCGATATAGCGGCGCACCTCGCGGTCGATCTGCCCCGCGATGTCCTCGGAGTAATTGCGGTCGCGATTGAAGTCGCGGCCGAGGAATACCTGATGGTTCTCCTCTCCGTAGGCGATGGGTCCGATCGTATCACTCATGCCATACTGCATGATCATGCTGCGGATGATCTGCGTTGCGGTCTGTATGTCGCTCGATGCGCCTGTGCTGATCTCGCCGAGCACAACTTCCTCGGCGACACGTCCGCCAAGTGCAACCTTGATGCGGTCGAGCAGCTCCGAGCGCGTGCGGTAGGAACGATCCTCCTTCGGCAGAGAGAGCATATATCCACCCGCACGCCCGCGCGGAATGATCGTAACCTTATGCACGGGATCAGCGTGCTCGAGCATCATGCCGACGAGCGTATGCCCGCCCTCGTGATAGGCGGTAAGTCGCTTCTCCTCCTCGTTCATGACATGAGATTTGCGTTCGGGACCCGCCATGACACGCTCGATCGCTTCCTCCGTTTCCGCCATGTGGATCTGCTTCTTGTTGCGCCGTGCGGCAAGCAGCGCCGCCTCGTTGACGAGATTGCTGAGATCTGCCCCCGTAAAACCGGGCGTACGCCGTGCAAGAACGTCGAGATTCACATCGTCCGCAACGGGTTTCCCCTTCGTATGCACCTTGAGGATCGCCTCGCGCCCGCGCACATCAGGCTTATCGACGACAATCTGCCGATCAAAGCGTCCGGGACGCAGCAGCGCAGGGTCGAGTACATCGGGACGGTTCGTCGCCGCGATAATGATAATCCCCTCGTTGGACGCAAAGCCGTCCATCTCCACGAGGAGCTGATTGAGGGTCTGCTCCCGCTCGTCGTGCCCGCCTCCGAGTCCTGTACCGCGTTGACGACCGACTGCATCAATCTCATCGATGAAGACAATGCAGGGCGCGGCTTTCTTTGCCTGATCAAAGAGATCGCGCACGCGCGAAGCGCCAACACCGACGAACATCTCGACAAAGTCGGAACCACTGATGGTAAAGAACTGCACGCCCGCCTCGCCTGCAACAGCCTTTGCGAGCAGGGTTTTTCCTGTGCCCGGAGGACCGAAGAGCAGAACCCCTTTTGGTATACGCGCACCGAGCTCGTTGAATTTATCAGGGGTTTTTAGGAACTCAACGACTTCCTCGAGTTCCTGTTTCGCCTCGTCCGCACCCGCAACATCGGCGAACGTCACCTTTTTCTTGTCGCTGATCATGAGCCGCACGCGTGACCTGCCGAAATTCATCAGCCGTCCGCCGCCCATCTGCGACTGCTGCATCATGAAGAACCAGAATCCAATGAGCAGCGCGATTGGAATGAGCGAGGAGAGCAGCGTCTGCCACCACGGCGGTTCGGGTGGATTCTCCGCAGAGATATTGACGCCTTTTTCCGAAAGACGCTGATAGAGATCCCGGTCACTGTTCGGCGCCTCGGGGGTAATGGTCGTAAACGCCGTACCATCCTTGAGCGTTCCGCGGATATTGTTTTGAATGATGACGACTTTATCGACCTCACCCGCGTTCACCTTCGCCGTGAATTCACTGTATCCAAGCGCCGTACTTTGCTGTGCATTGCGGTGCTCCCCCGACATATAGTCGGCAGCCGTCCATACGACAAAGAACATCAGCGCATAAAATGCGAGATTGCGTAAAAGTGATTGATTCAACTCATCCCTCCTCCGAATTACTCATAAACGGAATGTTTCAATACACCGATATAGGGAAGGTTCCGGTATTTTTCCGCATAGTCGAGCCCATAGCCCACGAGAAACTCATCCGGCACCTCATAGCCAAGGTAGTTGATCTCGACGGGCGCAACACGGCGCGACGGCTTTGAGAGGAACGCACAAAGCTTGATGCTCTTCGGATGCCGCCCCTCCAGCATTTGCCGCAGATATCGCATTGTCGTCCCCGAGTCAATGATGTCCTCAACGATAATGACGTGTTTATTTTCAATCGAAAAATCGAGGTCTTTCAAAATTTTAACCTGTCCGCTCGACACGGTCGCATCGCCGTAACTCGACACGATCATAAAGTCAAAGGACACCGGATGTTCGATAGCGCGAACCAGATCGGTAAAGAACACGGCGGCTCCCTTGAGGATGCCGACACAGTAGACCGTCTCCTTTGCATCGCGGTAGTCGGCGGCAATCTGCGCGCCGAGCTCGCGTACGCGCGCCGCAATTTCCTCTTCGGAAAAGGATATGCGTTCAATATCGTCGCTCATCATGTGGCTATCGTCTCCTTCACACATTTGATCTCTACAATTTCTCCGGTCTCCTCCGTGAGCGGAGCGAGGATGCTCCGCCTGCCGCCGACGATCCATAGGATCTCGCTGCCGCCCGCAACGGCGATCAGCGGCATTCGGTTCCTTTGTTCCTGCGGTACACGGTCGTCGATGAGAATCTTCTTGAGTTTTTTTTGACCGACCGGAAGCCGCAGATAATCTCCGGCGCGTCGTGTGCGCAGGATAAGGGGCGGCAGATGCGCCGCATCCGCGTAGATCGTATACGCGCCCGCACGGCGCAGGCAGTCCGCAGGGCGGACACCCCGGATCCGTCTGGTACGGATTTGAAAGTCTTGAAAGTCTATTATAGCATATTCACGTTCTATGGGAAGTATAATTTCAGGATCTTTTGGTTGATCGTTTTGTATTTCTTTCTTTTTCAGTATCAGCCGCCCGTATTGGCAGACCGCCGTATAACCGTGCGGCATATCGATCTGCGCAACGCCCCTCACGAAAATCAGGCTGCGCATCTGCTCCTCGTGGAGATAGGAAAAATCCTTGCCCCCCGCCGTTGCCTTCTGCCAATAGAGCCGCAGGACGCGCCGCTGCAGTGCGGGATGGAGCCCGCACAGGACGGCTGTGGAGAGCCCCCCCGCGTCCTCCGCCCGTCTGAGTGCATCGGCGGAAAGCTCCGCGATGAATTCATCTTCCTCCCGCGCGAGCGTGCTCAAGCGCACGAGTGCCACCCCTACTGCGGGATTATAGTCGGCACGCAGGATCGGCAGGAGTTTGTTCCGTATCCGGTTGCGCATCGCGTCGCACATCTCGTTCGTTTCATCAGAACGCGGCGCAAGCGCGCGGGCACGTGCATAAGAGACAATCTCTGCCCGTGTCGCCGTGAGGAGCGGGCGCAGCAGCACACCGTCCCATTCCCGCATGGCAGCCAGCCCCGCCGTTCCCGTCCCCCGCAGGATGCGCATGAGAACCGTCTCGGCGAGATCGTCCGCATGATGTGCCGTCGCAATACAGTCACAGCCACATTCTTCGCGCGCGCGATATAAAAATTCATAGCGCAGGATCCGTGCTGACGTCTCAAGGGACATTCGATGTGCCCGCGCGTAGGCGGGCGCATCCACCGCTGCACAGGTGAAAGGAATGCCCTGCACCGCACAATAGTCTTTGACGAACCGCGCATCCGCGCGTGATGCCACCCCGCGGATACCGTGCTCCACATGTGCACATGTAATATGCGCGCCCCCTGCACGACGGAAGCGGTCGAGCACATCAAGCAGTGCGAGCGAATCCACACCGCCGGAACACGCGACGAGGATATGGCGCAGCGGTGAAAAAAAATCGTGCGCGCGCAGAACATGTTCAACCTTTGTTTGCACAGACGCCTCCAACAAAGAAAGGACACTCCTTACAGAGTGCCCTTCACCCATTTTACAGTAATGCCCCGCATGAGGGGCGTTCCAACCGGATGTTTTGCCGCACCCATGCGCTGCCGCTTACTTTACATCATCCGCGGCGCGATCCTCTGCCGCCCCGCTTGGAGTCCGTCTTACGGCGCAGATCCGTCAGACGTTCGTCGCTGTCCTTCAGGAACCGGGAGAGCTTATCCTCGAACGAGGGAGATCCCGGCTGCCGTGATGCCGCCGTGCGCCGCATATCGCGGGGGGGACGCGGTGGGCGCGCGGGGGCGGCGGACGGCTGCGCCGGTGCCTGCGCCTTATCTTGAAGCGCCTTGATGGAAAGACCGATCTTACCGCGGTCATCCACGGTGAGAACTTTCACGCGAACCGTATCGCGCTCCTTGAGGAAATCATGCACGTCGTTCACATAGACATCGGCAACCTCCGAGATGTGAATGAGCCCTGTCTTTCCTTCCGGGAGTTCGACGAAAGCGCCAAAATTCGTGATCCCTGTAACGACGCCTTCTACTACACTGCCAACTTCAATGGCCAAAACACTTCTTCCCTTCAATACAAAACCGGCGGGGTCACCCCCGATGATTGATGACCCGTTTATTATACCCAACACATACGCCGTGTGTCAAGAAAATCAGTTGCCGCCGCTGCGTTTTCCGGGGGCATAGGGCAGTTCTCCGACGCGCGTCATTCCCAGCTCTTCCCGTGCCAATTTTTCGATATATGGGAGTTCGCCAAGGTGCTGCTTTTCTGCCAAGAGGCGCTCGTTCTCCGCCTGCGCTGCCGCAAGGCGTTCCGCCGCACCTCGCTGATCTTCGTGGACATGGGAGAGATAAAGCCCTTGCGACACAAGAATCGAGCCAAAATAGCCCAGAATGAGGATGAGTACAATGACGAACCAGCGCGGTCGTCTAGACGGTCTCTTTCGCGCCATCTCTATCTCCTCTCTTGCTCCTGCACATCTCCATCAATATCTGCGCCGCGCAGTCCGCCGCCTCTTCTCGTGCCGATGCGTGCGCTGCTTTGCGCATTGCAGGCAATCGATTTGCGAGAATCTCCGCGACGGCGGGTACGATCTGCTCGCCCGGATGCAGCCATACTGCGGCGCCCCGCCGTGTCGCGTAGACCGCATTCTCCGTCTCAGGTCCCGGGATCGGATCATGCAGCAGGAGCGGCAGCCCCGCTGCAAACGCCTCGCTGATCGTGAGTGCCCCCGGTTTTGTAATAAGCAGATCCGCCGCCCGCATGAGCAGCGGTACCTCATCGGTATAATCCCATACACGGATCAGATGGCGCGATGTCCGGGCTGCACGCCGCGCATCCGCGGCAAGTGCCGCATTGTGCCCCGCCACAACAAGAACGGCAAGCCGTTCCTGACTTGTCTCGAGTGCACACAGCGTCCGCTCTATATCGCCGAGCCCGAGCCCACCACCCATGAGTAGAAGCGCCGGCAGTTCGAAGGGAACTCCTGCGCGCTCCTTCGCCGCTGCGCGGTTCACATGACGCTCTGCACGCGCAATGGGGATGCCCGTCACATGCACTAAGCTGCGGTCAATCCCCAGCTCCGCCATCTGCGCCGCCATCGCTTCGGTCGCGACGAAGTAGGTATCTACACCGCGTGAGAGCCAGATCCGGTGGAGTGCATAATCCGTCAGAAGCGCCGCGAGCAAAAAGTCCCCGCCGTATCGCGCCCGCCACAACGCCGCAGCCCCCTCCGGAAAAGGGTGCGTCGCAACAACGAGATCCGGACGATAAGAGCGTATAAGCCGCCCCATCGTCCGCACCATCACCCACGCAAATGCAGAGCGCACCACGCCGCCCCCCGCCGCACTCCCCGCAAAGCGGAAGAACACATCGTACAGATTCGGGACAAAACGCAGCATCATGAGATAAACACGCTTCATGAGGTAGTGAATCACAGAGACGTCGCGCGCCATAAAATCCACAACGGAAATACGCACGTTCTCGCCCGCACGCGCAGCAATTGCCGCATGAATCGCCTCCGCCGCCCGCGTATGTCCGGCGCCGATGGAAGCGGTCAAAATGAGAATATGAACACGCCCCATGATCGCCTCCTCCGCTGAATACGTTTATTGTATCACAATTCCATGCCGCGGACAAAAGTTTTTTTGCAGCTATGCTGTGAGCCCACCGTCCACCGTATAGACACTGCCCGTCACCCATGTCGCACCGGACGATGCGAGGAATGCGATCACCGACGCCGCTTCCTCCGGCGTGCCGATGCGTCCCGTCGGGTAGAGTTCCGCCATCGTGCGCAGCTGCTCCTCACGCGGCAGATCCGGTCTGAGCTGCCGCTCCGTGAGCGGTGTTAAAATATCCGCAGGCGCAACGGCGTTGACACGCAGGCCGTCCCGTGCCGTCTCAAGAGCGAGTGAACGTGTGAAGGCAACGACCGCCCCCTTTGTCGCCGCATACGCCGCGCAGTAGTAGTTGCCATGCAGCCCCGCATCAGACGCGACGTTCACAATATTGCCCCGCGCAGCACGCAGATACGGCAGAGCCGCGCGCGTCATCTGCATTGTCCCCTTTAGATTGACGTCAAGGAGTTCCTCGAGCGTCGTATCGGAAAGCTCCTCAAGCGCCCCCTCCGCATAAATTCCCGCCGCATTGACAAGAATATCAAGCCCGCCGAAGGCGTGTACCGCCTCATCCACCACCGCACGGCAGTCCGCAGTCAGGCGTACGTCACCCGCGCAGTAGACTGCACGCGCACCGCCCGCAAGACGCGCAAGCGCCGTTTCTCCGCGTACCTGATCGCGCCCCATCAGAACGACCGACGCGCCGCACGCAAGAAAGATCTCCGACGCAGCATATCCGATCCCCGACGTCCCTCCTGAGATCAGTACCGTCCGCCCTGCAAAAGCAGTAGGCGAGAAAACGAGTTCTTTCATACGACCTCACCGTATAGACAAAAAAGACCGGATTCCCCCATCGGGGAACCCGGTCTCACGCCGTTTCGACTCAGTTTACAGAATCTTTCAGAGCCTTGCCAGCCTTGAACACAGGCGTCTTCGAAGCCGGGATATTGATCTCCTTACCCGTACGGGGATTGCGCCCCTTGCGCGCCTGACGCGCCTTCACCTCGAACGTGCCGAAACCAATCAGCTGAACTCTGTCACCTTCGGAAAGAGCACCCTTGATTGTCTCAAAAATGGCGTTGACAGCCTTTTCCGCGTCCTTCTTCGTGAGATTTGCCTGCTCTGCTACGTTTGCGACTAATTCCTGTTTGTTCAAAGTAGCATCCTCCTTTAAGATATTTTCTTTTTCCCTGCGACCCTAATGACCGCACCGTCATGAGAGAATTTAACAGAATTACTTCGAAAAATCAAGGGGGGGAGAGTGAAAAAAGCCACATTTCCACGAAAAAAAGTATATTTTTTCATCATTTTTCCCAAAAAAGGGGCGTATCGGGGATGAAAAGGCTCGTCAAATGATCCGTATCCTCCTGCCGATCGAGTTCAAAAAGAGCGATCCGTGCAATCCGTTCATCCGGCAGACAGAGGTGATGCAGATAGTATACCTCCCGTGTATCCTCCATATGCTCCATGAGCAACAGCTTCAGATTGGACGCTATTTCACGCGCATAGACCTGCGTCACAATCGTATCGCCGCGCAGCCCCTCGGCAATGCGATCCTCATCGGCGGCGTCCACGATGGAAAGTCCATGCACGGGATCGAGACCGAGCACCGCAAAGAGCGGCTCCAAGAAACTCATCGCGGGCAGGATCTTGACGTCCTCCCCCTCCGCGTGTGTCCACGCCCGCAGGAGGTGCACCGTGCGCTCGGCGACAAACGGGCTGCCCGGCACAAGGTATAAAATCTCCTCCTGTGCCGCACGTTGGAGCAGATCTCCTGCGATGCGCGCATACAATTCCTCAAAATTCGCTGCAGTCTCATAAAAATCATCGTAACTTTCATACGATATGCCCGCTGCATCGAGTGCCTCCACCGTCGGATGGATACGCGTCCGCAGGATAATGTGCCGTGCCGTGGCGATACGATCCCATGTCTCGCGCGTCACCAGTCCGGGTGCCCCGGGTCCGAGCCCTGCGACCGTCAGCCGATATTTTCCCATTGTATCACTCTCCGCAGATCATCTGCACAATTTCCAGTGCGGTATCCAAAATATATTTGCATTCCTTCGCATTCAGCCGGATGCGGTAGCCCGCGCCCTCGGGAACGGGGCCGATCTGCCGTCCCCAGCGTTCGTTGAGACGCACGAGCGCCTGCAGAGGCAGCTTTGTCCCCTCGGGCAGGCTGATATCAAATGCCTCGCCGTGGGCAGTAATACTGCGTGCCCCAAAGCTGCGTGCAAGATTCTTGATGCGCGCGATATCAAGCAGTGCGAGCACGGGCGGAGTCGGTTCCCCGAACCGGTCGATCAGTTCGTCGAGCAGCGCATCCAGATCCTCACCGGTACGCACCGCCGCAATCTTTTGATAAATTTCGATTTTATGCATCGCATCTTCGATGTAGCCGCCATCAATATACGCCTCGACGGGCAGATCGATAACCGGTTCGACCTCCGGCGATTCCTTCGCCACGCCGCGCCGTTTTGCCACCGCCTCCTCGAGCAGTTTCACATACATCTCAAAGCCGACGCCCGCGATATGCCCGTGCTGCTGTGCCCCGAGCAGGCTCCCTGCCCCGCGGATTTCAAGGTCTCGCATCGCGATCTTAAAGCCCGAGCCGAGCTGCGCAAACTCCTTCATTGCCTGCAGCCGCTTCTCTGCCGTCTCACTCAGCACTTTGTCGCGCCGATAGGTGAAATAGGCAAACGCCATCTTCGCCGATCGCCCCACGCGTCCGCGCATCTGATAGAGTTGGGACAGCCCGAACCGATCCGCGTCGTAGATGATGACCGTATTCGCGTTCGCCACATCGATACCGTTCTCAATGATACTCGTCGCAAGGAGGATGTCGTAATGTCCCTCGTAAAAATCCATCATGACCTGCTCGAGGATGTCCTCATTCATCTGCCCGTGCGCCGTGGCGATACGCGCCTCCGGCACGAGGCGCAGCAGGTGCTCGCGCATCCGATCGATACTCTCCACGCGGTTGTAGATGAAATACACCTGTCCTTTGCGCGAAAGCTCGCGCTCGATCGCACCGCGCATCATCGCGTCGCTGCTCTCCACGACGTAGGACTGCACGGGCAGTCGGTCGGCAGGCGGCGTCTCGATGATGCTCATATCGCGCGCGCCCGCAAGCGACATGTGGAGCGTGCGCGGGATTGGCGTCGCTGAGAGCGTGAGCACGTCTACACCTGCGGCAAACTCCTTAATGCGCTCCTTTTGCGTCACGCCAAACCGCTGCTCCTCGTCGACAATGAGCAGTCCAAGCTTTCGAAAATGCACACGCGTACGGTTGAGGATTGCGTGTGTCCCGATGAGAATGTCCACGCGTCCTTCTTCCACCTCACGCAGCGTCTCCGCCTGCTCACGCGGTGTACGAAAGCGGCAGACCACATCGACCTTTGGCGCAAAGTCGACAAAGCGCGCGGCAAAGGTCTGATAATGCTGCTGCGCGAGCACCGTTGTCGGCACGAGCACTGCGACCTGAAATCCGTCCATCGCCGCCTTAAACGCAGCGCGGACGGCGACCTCGGTCTTGCCGAATCCAACATCGCCGCAGAGCAGGCGATCCATCGGGCGCTCGCTCTCCATATCGCGCTTGATCTCCTCGATGGCACGCAGCTGATCCTCCGTCTCCTCGTACGGAAACGCCTCTTCGAACTCGCGCTGCATCGCGTCGTCCGGGGTAAAGGCGTGACCTGCGGCGAGTTTTCTCTTGGCATAGATCTCGAGCAAATGATCCGCGATGTCCTCGACGGATTTCTGCGCCTTCGCGCGTGCGCGCGCCCAATCCGCCGTCCCCATGCGGTGCAGACGCGGCGCCGCCCCCTCCGCGCCGATGTATTTTTGCAGGAGACCGACCTGATCCGTCGGGACGAAGAGCTTGTCGTCACCCCCGTACTGGATGTGCAGGTAGTCGCGGTGTACGCCCGCCACCTCGAGCGTCTCCACGCCGAGGTACTTGCCGATGCCGTGCGAGACATGCACAACGTAGTCGCCGGGCGCAATCTCACGGAAATGCCGGATGCGTTCGCCCGCGCCCGCACTGCGGCGCAGCTTCGCCTTGTGCCGCCCAAAGATGTCCTGCTCGGTGAGGATGACGACATTCGCCGCCGGCAGCTCAAAGCCTGCGCGCAGCGCTCCGCCCGCAGCCGAGATCTCTCCCGGCGCAGGTGTCGCCTCCCGCCGGAGGAGCGCCGCAGGCAGCCTCCATCCTGCGAGCATATCGCGGATGACGTTTGCCCGTTCGCTCCCACCCGCCAGCACGAGGACGCGCGCCTGCTGCGCAAGGTAGCGGCGCAGCTCGCTCTCAAGGAGCGTGAACTGCCGCCGGAACGCCGTCATCGGCACCATTTGAAACGGGATGAGCGCACGCGGCGCACAGGCGGGCAATTTGCGGCTCATGAGGGAGACGAACAGCTCATGTCCCGCAGCCCCCTCCGCGACGAGTTCCTCCCATGAGAAGATGCGTGCGGCGCGCGCCGCGTCCTCCTGCACGGCGTCATGCAGGGCGGTGATGAGGCGCGTCGGCTCGTCGAACACGGTGATGCCCGCCGCGCCGAGATAACTCAAAAAGCACGCCTCCCCCTCATCATCCGCCGCACGCAGCGGCATGATGGAAGCCGTGCTGATATTTTTGATGGAACGCCGCGTCACCGCATCGTATTCGCGCATCGAGTCAATCTCCGCGTCGAAGAACTCGATGCGGATCGGCGAAAGTGCATTGATAGGAAAGATGTCGACGATGCCGCCGCGCACACTGAACTGACCGACATGCTCGACCTCCGCCGCGTGTTCGTAGCCCATGCCGACCATGCGCGCGAGCAGCTCCTCGCGTACGAGTGTGTCCCCGAGCCGCAGGGAGAGCGAGGCGCGCGAAAACTCCGCCGCGCTCAGCCCCTTTTGCGCCGCCGCGCCAATGTCCGCGAGTACGATGATCGGCTCTCTGCGCAGGAAACGCCCGAGGATGTTCATGCGCTGCGCCGAACGCTCCATGCCCTTTGCCGCACCCTGCACAGCGGCAAGCGCATAGTCTAATTCCGGCAGCTCGTAGACGTCTGCCTCGGGAAGCAGCGCCGTCAGATCCTCCTGCCACGCACGCAGGGACTCTCGCCCCGCCGTAACGATTGCCAAAGGACGCGGCGTGCCGTCATAGGCGGCGGCAACCGCCGCATGCTTAAGTGAGCCCGCGCAGCCATGCGCAAGGATCTGCTGGGGCTGTGCCGCAAGCTCCTCAGAGAGCTTACGAACGGCAGGATCGAGCCGCAGCGCGGCAAAGAATGCGCTCATTTGCTGCCGATCGCAAGCGCCGCACGGACAAAGCCTGCAAAGAGGGGATGCGGATGGTTCGGACGTGATTTCAGCTCGGGATGGAACTGCGATGCGACGAACCACGGGTGATCCGCGATCTCCACCACCTCGACGAGACGGTCGTCGGGACTCGTTCCCGCGATGACCAGCCCCGCCGCTGAGAGCTGCGCACGGTACGCGTTGTTGAACTCAAAACGATGCCGGTGCCGCTCACTGATCTCCTCCTCACCGTACTCCACCTGCGAGCGCGATCCCTCCGCGAGCACGCAGGGATAGGCACCGAGACGCATCGTCCCTCCCTTTTCCTCCACACCGTGCTGATCCTCCATCAGAGCGATGACGGGATGCGGCGTCTCGGGCGCGAACTCGGTGCTGTGTGCCTCATTGAGTTTACATACGTTGCGTGCGAACTCGATGACGGCGCACTGCATCCCAAGGCAGAGCCCGAGGAACGGGATCGCGTGCGTGCGCGCATATTCGATTGCGCGAATCTTGCCCTCGACGCCGCGGTCGCCGAACCCGCCCGGCACGAGAATGCCCTTACAACCAACAAAGAGTTCGTCGAGATCAGCCTCTGTGCTTTCAAGTTCCTCGGCATTGATCCATGCGATCTTCACCTGTGTGTCGTTTTCGATGCCGCCGTGATGCAGCGCTTCCGTCACGGACATATAGGCATCCGGCAGGGCGACGTATTTCCCGACGACGGCAATCTTGACCTTTTTCGACGGGTGGTTGATCTTAAAGACCATCTGCTCCCACGCGTCCATATTGGAGGGGTCAAAATTCATCGCCATCTTCGACAGGACGATGCGGTCAAGCCCTTCCTGCTGCATCATAAGCGGGACTTCGTAAATTGTTGATGCCGTACGGTTCTCGATCACCGCGTCCGCGTCCACATCGCAAAAGAGTGCAATCTTTTCCTTCATTTCGCGCGGAATGGGCTGCTCCGTCCGGCAGACGAGAATGTCCGGCTGAATGCCAATGGCACGCAGCTCTTTGACACTGTGCTGCGTCGGTTTCGTCTTGAGTTCCCCCGCCGCACTAATATAGGGGAGGAGCGTCACATGGATATAGAGCGCGTCGTTCTTGCCGACCTCTTTTTTGACCTGGCGAATTGCCTCAAGAAAGGGCAGACTCTCGATATCGCCGACGGTGCCGCCGATCTCCGTGATCACCACATCGGCGCCGTCCGCCTTTGCCACATCGTAGACGCGCTGCTTGATCTCGTTCGTGATGTGCGGGATCACCTGCACCGTCGAACCGAGGTAGTCGCCGCGGCGCTCCTTGTTGAGCACATTGGAATAAACCTTGCCCGTCGTGATGTTGGAGCGCTTCGTCAGATTGATGTCGATGAACCGCTCATAATGCCCCAGATCGAGATCCGTCTCCGCTCCGTCGTCGGTGACGAACACCTCGCCGTGCTGATACGGGCTCATTGTGCCGGGATCGATGTTGATGTAGGGATCAAATTTTTGAATTGTTACTTTCAGCCCGCGATTCTTAAGCAAGCGACCGAGGGATGCCGCCGTAATGCCCTTGCCCAGAGATGAAACAACGCCGCCCGTGACGAAAATATACTTTGCCATGCCGTTCCTCCGCCTGTCTCAATCAGTTCTGAATGCTTTCGAGTTTCTTCTTCCGCATGGTCTCCTTTGTAACGCCTGATTTAGCTGTGCCAACAGAGCGTGACGATGAGCGCTTGACCTCGGGCGGCACCCACTCCGTGAGCCCCCATTTGCCCTCGCCCTCGTAGTGAAAGCGGCTGTCCATGTTCATCATCGTGTAGATCTCGGAGATCGCCGCCGAGAGCGACTGTACCGGCTTATGTTTCGCCTCGATGACCGCAAGGATCAGCTCTTTGTACTGCACAGACTCCTTCTTCTCCGTCAGGATATGATAGGCGACATCCATCTCCGACATATGCTCAAAATCCATAAATACGCTCCTTCCTGAGATACCGATTACATCTGCTCGGGCGCCGAAACGCCGAGGATACCGAGACTATGACGAATAACATGCCGCGTCGCCGTGACGAGCGCGAGCCGCGCCGATGCAAGCGGCTTTTCCCGGCCGACGATACGGCATTGATTGTAAAACGAATGAAATGCGCCCGCCAGCTCGTAGCTGTACCGCGCGATACGCTGCGGCGCGTACTCCGCCGCAGCCCGTGCGATCTCCTCCGGATACGCCGCGAGCTTCTTAATGAGGGCGATCTCCGTGTCCTCCTTCAGCAGTGCGAGCTCCGCGCCATCCGCCGGCGTGAGACCAAGTTCCCCCGCCTGCCGGAAGATGCTCGAGATGCGCGCATGTGCATACTGGACGTAGTAGACCGGGTTCTCGTTCGACCGCTTCTTTGCAAGATCGAGATCGAAATCGAGCTGACTGTCAAGCGAACGCATGATGAAGAAATACCGCGCCGCATCGACGCCAACTTCTTCCATCAGCTCGCGCAGCGTCACGGTCTCACCCGTGCGCTTCGAGAGCTTTACGAGGTCACCGTCGCGGTAGAGACTCACCATTTGCAGGAATAGGACTGTGAGCTGTGCGGGATCGTGCCCGAGCGCCGCCATCGCAGCCTTGACGCGCGCGACATAACCGTGATGATCCGCTCCCCAGATGTTGATAAGACGCCCATAGCCGCGCCGATATTTATCGTCGTGGTAGGCAATATCCGCCGCGAGATAGGTCGGCACGCCGTTATCTCGGAAGATCACGCGATCCTTATCGTCGCCGTAGTCCGTCGAGCGCAGCCACACCGCGCCGTCCTTCCGGTACGCGGTGCCGCGCGCCAGCAGTTCGTCCACCGCGCGCCGCACCGCGTCGGGATGGAGCGTGCGCTCGCTGAACCAGCGGTCGAACGTCACGCCGAAATCCGCAAGATCCTCCTTGAGCGCGGCGAGCTTTTCACGATAGGCGACATCCTGAAAAATTCTAAGACGCTCCTCCTCGGGGAGCGCGAGGTATTTGTCCCCGTCCTTATCGATGATGCGCCGCGCCGTCTCCGTAATGTCGGCGCCGTGGTAACCGTTTTCGGGGAACGTCACCGCCTGCCCCAGCAGCTCGAGGTAGCGCGCATTCACCGAGACCGCGAGCAAATTCATCTGATTGCCCGCATCGTTGACATAGTACTCGCTGTCGACCGCATAGCCCGCCGCACACAGCAGCTTTACGAGTGCCGAGCCGACCGCCGCGCCGCGCCCATGCCCCACATGCAGAGGACCCGTCGGGTTTGCGCTGACATATTCCACCTGCACGCGCGGTGCATCCGCGCGCGCGGGAAGTTGCCCATATGCCTCTCCTGCCACAAGTACGCCGCGCAGCATATCGGCATATACCGAAGGCTTTAGATAGAGATTAATGAAGCCGGGCCCCGCAATCTCCGTGCGCTCCAGCCAGTCCCCTGTCAGATAGGATACAATAATCTCAGCAATCGCTTTCGGAGACTTACGGAACACACGCGCCGACTGCATCGCAAAATTGGTCGCAACATCGCCCATATCCTTCTCAGGCGGCTCCTCAAGGACAATCGGGGGGAGTGCCGCGCCCTGCGGCAGCAGCCCCTCCGCGGCGGCACGCTCCGCTGCCGTCATAATCGCCTGCTCGATCTCCTGTTTTATCTGCACAATAAACTCCTTTACCTCGGCTCAATTTTTATTTCCAGTGTGTTATCGCTTTGGCGTACACCGTCCACATAGAGCGTGTAGAAAATGTACGCCTCCTCCGCACCGTCCTCCGCCCTGCGCATCCGCAGACGCCGTGTCAGCGTCGTGATAGAGAGCGTCCCATACGGCGTGTGGTAGCTGCTTCGGCGCTCCTTGCCCGGTATAAAATGCTGTGCAAACCGCACAATTCCCCGCCGCTGCAGGAGAATCTGATCCGCACCGAAGCGCAGCACCGTCGGTACCGTCTCTCCCTCGATCAGCTCCGTATCGTCATAACTTACATAGCGGCTGTCGCCACGCAAAAAACGCCGTCCCGTGACGGACAGCGCAATGCGGCTTTCTTCACCCGCGGCATCCACCTGACGCCCCACAAGCGAAACATGTACCTCTCCACCCTTCACCGAATCGTCCCTCCGATAAAAAGTGTTCTGCATTCCCTAATTCTGATCAACGGCAATGTCCAGCTCCACCAGCTTACCACTGAGATCCATCTCCACGACGAGATACTGCCCGTCGCTGATCTTCACCTCGAAATCGCTGCCCACTGTAAGCGACGGCGTCGATATGTCGACATCGAGCCCAAGTCCCGTGATATTCGTCGCCGTGTTCGCCGTCAGCATATTGCTGAGCTCGGAGATCGCGCTCTGCGCCATCTCGTCGAATGCCTCCACCGGCATTCCCATCATCATCGTGGAAGCAATGAACTTTGCCGTATCCTCACTCATATTGTAAACGACATTGCCGCGAATCTGTTTCGTAAACCCGACAAGCACCGAAACGCCGAGACTTTTGGTGCGGCTCGAAGCAGCGTAGAGTTTCGTCCGCGTCGGCTCAGGAAAGCCCAGCATCGGCATCACCGTCGTAAAGGCATCCACAAAAGGATTGATCAGTTTTGCATCCATCGACTACTCTCCCTCTGCAAAGCCCACGTTCATCCGGATCGTTCCGATCGGCAGCTGCACACTGATACAGAACGTCGTCATGCGCGGGCTTACGATATGCACCTTCGACCCGCGGATCGTCCCCGGAGGCGTCAGGCGCAGTTCCTTCCCCTCAAGCACATTATTAATCTTTGAAATACCGCGCCCCGCAATGATATTTGCGGCTTCCTCAACGGCATCGTCCGCCTCGCTCGGCTCGATCTCTTCGATGGTCGCACGTCCAAGCATATGCATCGCAAAGAGCTTGATCACCGGCTCTTCCAAATAGAAAATTGCGCGCCCCGTCGTAAAGCCCGTAATGCCGATGATCACAGCGGCGCCGCTCACATCGAGGTGTCGCGGTTCGTATTCCTCAATCTCCGCCGTCCCTTCCATGCGGAGCAGTCCCGCCGTCCCTTCTTGAAGTGCGCGTGCAAACGGCTTTGCATAGAGTTCGCGGAACGTCGTCAGTCGGTTCTCTCCCGCCTCACAAAGCAGATGCAGTGCATCAACGAGATCCTGCTTCGCAATCGGTTTTTGCAGGAACGCCCGTATGCCGATCGCCTTGCCCTGCGTAATGAGGTTCAGATCCTTCATCGCGCTCGCCATCACGATATTCGCGTCCGGATCCATTATAATGATGCGGCGGCTGCACTCGAGCCCGTTTGCATCGGGCAGATTCATATCCATCGTCACGGCATCGGGGCGCAGTTCCTCATAGAGGCGCACCGCCTCCGCGGCGTCCGCCGCCATCCCGCACACCTCAAAATCCGTATCCCTTAGATTCTCGGCAATCATCACGCGGCTGATCTTGGAATCATCGACGACCAGTACCCGTAAATTCCCCATATTCTTTCACCCTCTTTGACACAGTCTGAACTGCGTCTCCATTATACACGAAATTGGGTATTCCGTCACATATTTTTTGGCAAAACTTCGATCCAGTATCCGTCGGGATCCTCGACGAAGTAAATGCCCATCTCCGCGTTCTCGTAGCAGATGATGTCCATGTCCGCATGTTTTGCGCGTGCCGCAGCGTAGTCGTCCGTATAGAGCGCGAGGTGGAACTCCTTCTCCCCGAGATTATACGGCTCTTTGCGCTCGTGGAGATAGGTCAGCTCGAGCTCAAAATCCGATGCGCCGTCCGTCAGATAAACGAGCGTAAAACCGGACGCTTCCAAGCGCCGCTTCTCCCTGAAATCAAAAGCACGCGCATAGAATTCCATACTCCGAGACAAATCAAGTACATTGAAATTGACATGTGTAAACGAAAATGCCATCATGCCCTCCTATCAGGATACCAAAACATCGGCAGGAAAACCGTATCTTTCGTTACGATATTACGGTCGTCCGTCCCCCGTATCCACGCGGTCGAAGGCCTCCGTAACTGCCTGCGGCGGCGGCGCGTCAAGCCTGCTCACAACGTAGATCGCGAGCAGGGAGAAGAGGAAGCCCGGTACGATTTCATAGAGCCCAAAGGGCGCGAACTGCTTCCATATGAGCACCGTCAGCCCGCCCGTCACAATACCCGCGAGCACGCCGCGTTCCGTTGTCCGCCGCCAAAAGAGACACGAGAGGAGCGCGGGACCGAACGCCGCGCCAAAGCCCGCCCACGCATAGGCAACCATATCGAGGATGAAATTGTCGGGGCTCAGTCCCAGATAGATTGCGCCCGCCGCGATCGCGAGAACGGAGATCCTGCTGACCCAGACCAGTTCCTCTTGGGGTGCTGCGGGACGGAAACTGCGGCGGTAGATGTCCTGCGCGAACGCCGACGCCGCGACAAGGAGCTGTGCTGACGCCGTACTCATGATCGCTGCAAGTACTGCCGCGAGGATCAGCCCTGCCGCAATCGGGGGGAAGAGCTCCCCCGCCATCACGAGGAACACTGTCTCCGCCGCCGTTCCCTCAAGCGGCGTCCGCAGATAGACCGCGCCCACCATGCCGACGAGCAGCGCTGCCCCGAGCGAGATCACGACCCATGCCATCGCAATGCGCGTCGCCTGCGGCAGCTCGCGTGCGTCCCGGATTGCCATGAACCGCACGAGGATATGCGGCTGCCCAAAGTACCCGATGCCCCATGCCATCAGCGAGATGAACTCGATGAAGCCGAGCGTCGACCCATCGGGTTTGGTCAGCGGCGCAAAGAAAGAGGCATGCGTCGCATAGAGCATCTGTGCCGTCGCTGTAAACCCGCCGAGCATCAGCGCCGCGCTGACGGGAACAACGAGAATCGCAAAGAACATCATCACACCCTGGATGAAGTCCGTACGCGACACCGCAAGGAAGCCGCCGACAAGCGTATAGAACACGACGACACCCGCTCCGAGCAGGAGCGACGGCACATACGGCAGGCTGAAAATCGTCTCAAAGAGGCGTCCCGCCGCTACAAATCCTGAGGACGTATAGAGGATGAAAAAGATCAGAATAAAAATTGCCGGTACGACGCGCAGCATGCCCGAATCACTCATAAAGCGATTTTCAAAGAAGTCCGGCAGTGTCAGCGAATTATTCGCCGCCTCCGTGTAGACGCGCAGCCGAGCAGCAACAAAATGCCAGTTCGCCCATGTTCCGAGGATGATGCCGAGCGCAATCCAGCCCGCATTCAGTCCGGCCACATACGCAAATCCCGGCACCCCCATCAGCATCCAGCCCGACATATCGGACGCCTCGGCGCTCATGGAGGTCACCCATGCGCCAAGCTTGCGGTTACCGAGGAAATAGTCGCTCATGTTGCGCGTCCGCCGATAATAATACACCCCGATGCCCATCATCAGGAACATATAGACGAAGAAAACAATACTTATCTCTATTCGATCCGCCAAGAACAGCGCTCCTTACAATCAATTCAGCAATATGTTGCTCATTATACGAGATTTTTCATAGAAAAGCAAAATGTTTTCCGGATTTCCTCATTTACGTATGTTGGGCAACAATTCATAGCGCCGTCGGCAAATCGGCTTCGCTGCTCCTCTGTGAGACTTGCAGCAACTTTTTCAATACGCGTTTTCACATAGTCGTTCTGCGCCGCAACGGTCATGTTTTCATAGAACATATACTCTTCATCCGGAATCTCCACTTGATAGAGCGTCGGTTTATCGTGTTCAATCTGCCACTCTCCGCCCTCTTTTTCAAGGATATCCAAAGCCTCCCGCATGATAGCGGCGCTCTTCTCCATTTTGTGATCTTGAAAAAATGCAAGCTGCTTCTTAAACATCCTCTTTTGCCGCAGCAAGATCGCCCTCTGCCCCTTCAAAAGCCATGAGCGATTGATCCACAGGAGAGCCGTCTTCAAACCGAGTGCCGCTTTTCTCTAAAATCCAGCGTCCTTCTTCATCAAGTGTATAGGTGTCTGTCTTTGTATGCACTTTAGGCATGTGTTCCAGCCATGTCTTATAGGCTTCGGAAATATGTCGATCCTTCGCAAAATACAGTCCCCACCCGTGTGCCTGATGTCCCTCACCCATGCCAATCATGCCGAGGTCAAACGAGGTGAATTCATACGGCGAGCCGTGCCATGCGATTTGATTGAATACCTGCTGCGGCAGAGAATGAATCGGATCGAAATTCGCTTTCCCCGTCACAGGGTCGATATAAAAATTCTTGTCTGTATCCTTGACACCGCGCAGCATATCCCTTATAGTTATATGCGAAGGGACTCCGTTGGCCACATTTACACCCTTGGTGGTGCCGTGGTACGGGGTTCCTTTTTTGTGTGTAATTTCAATCTCATAAAGTGATACATTCTGCGGGCTAATGGAGACTGCCCCGTTCATATCCTCTGCTGTAATAATAAGCGTTTTAAGCTGTCCCCCCGCTTTTATGGGGACCATGATGCGATAATTTTTCCGCTCTTGCACTGTGCGTGCGCGCCCCGTGAGTCCCTTTGAGGGCTTAGCTTTTGTGTTCGAAGAAATATCAATGACACGTGCATTTTGAAGGACAGTCGCAAGATTACTGAGCGTCTTATTGCGCGCTTTAACATTTCTAGGATCACCCTGCGATTTACCAAACACGATATGTTTTTGACCGTAGGTATCTGTATTAGCAGGAATCCCAACAAGCGCGCAGAAGTCTGCCGTCGGAATTGGCGCTATTGTGCTAAGAGAGCGAATGTAGGCGAGCACGGCTTTCTTATCCGCTTTCTTGAGTACGTTCGCCATGCTGTCAAAGTCAAGCACAGGAACGTTCTCATTAAGGTTTACACCTTGTGCAACCGCCTGATGCAGATCAGCCTGGTACTTCCCCTCGCTGTCCAGCCCGAAGAACCGCTCGTAATAGTCTTTCGCTGTCAGCTTCTCGCCCGTCTTTTTCGATACGGCATTTGCAAAGATATCCGCATGACGGGCAAAGAGGATCGCATTGAGACGCGCGACGGGTGCCGTCTGCCCGCCGATCGCCGTGAGCTTCTTCGACAGATCCTGGTACACATGGAAAGCCTCGGGGGATAGTCCCTCCGTGAGCTTCATTTCCGCGCTCGTCATTTCCTTCATGTGCGGCTTGATGCGCTCCATCACGGAAAGGTTATCGCGCAGCTTCTCAATCGCAGGAGCGGCTTCTGCCATTGCCTCCGCCGTTTCGGCACTATCGGGGATCCATCCCTCGACCTTCGGCGCAGACGCATCGCCCGTTACCATGGCAACCGCCATATCCTCGAGTTCTGCAACAGTCGGCTTGCGCTTATGTTCCTTGAAGAAATCCCGATACCATAGATCATTTTCGCTGTAACGGATGTATGTATCGTTGCCGACATCATCCTTCACCGTGAGAATTTGACCGCCTTTTCCCATGTCGTCTTTGAGGCGTGCAAGCGCGGGGGCGATGTATTCGTCGAGCTCCGCGCGCATTTCTGCGCGATCTTTTTATAACGTATTTATAAAAAATATATAGAAAGAGCCGCCGCGCAAATATATGCACGCATCGGCTCTTTCTGTGTGTTATATTAATTTTTCTTGTCAGCTCAGCTTAAACGTCTCGACCGCCGACTGAAGCTCAGTCGCCATCTCCGAGAGATGCTTGCTTGCCGAGGCCACTTCGTGGACGGATGCCGTCTGCTCCTCGGTCGCTGCAGAGACGGTCTGCGTCTCGTCCGCAAGGGACGCAGCGACTTCTTCGATGCTGCGGATAGACGCCGTGATCCGCTTGCTCCCCTCATTTGTCGCCTTGATCGCCTCGGCAGAATACGCGATGCGCTCCATGAGCTGCGTGATCTGTGCGACAATCTCCCGGAATGCTTCGCCCGCCTCATGCACCGACTGCACACTGCCGATGGTCATCTCCGTGCCGGTCTGCATGGAAACAACAGCTTCCTGCGTACGTTTTTGAATCTCGGTGATGATGCTCGTGATATTCTCTGTGGCACTGCCCGACTGTTCGGCGAGCTTGCGCACCTCCTCGGCGACGACGGCAAATCCGCGCCCGTGTTCGCCGGCGCGCGCCGCTTCGATAGCGGCATTGAGAGCGAGGAGATTCGTCTGTTCGGCGATCCCGGAAATGGTATCGACGATTTCGCCGATTTGCTTCGACTGCTCACCGAGTGCACGGATGATGCCCTCGGTTTCCTTGACCGTCGTTTCGAGCTTGCCCATATTCCCAACCGCCTGCTCCACCTTGTCCGCACCGTCGGTGGCCGCGTTATGCGCCGACTGCGACGCTTCGGTGATGCTCCGGGAATTGTCCGAAAGAATCGTGAGCTGGCGATCCATGTCCTCAACAACCTCGATTGCCTCCGTGACGGCTTCTTTCTGTTTGACCGTCCCTTCTGCGACCTGCATGATGGAGTCTGCAACGAGGTTCGATGCCTGCGAAGTCTGTTCAGAGTTCTCTGTGAGGTGCTCGGATGCCGTTGCAACGGACTCGGCGCTGTTCTTTGCGCTTCGGAGCACGCCGGACAGGCGTTCCGTCATATGGTTGAATGCCGCCGCCATGCGCCCGAACTCATCGCCCGAATCCACGGTGAGCTTTTCAATCGCAAGGTTGCCGCCTGCGATTTCCTCCGCTGCACTGCCCATGCGAATAAGCGGTGCCGTCGCCTTTCCGGCCATGAAATAGGCAAGCCCGCCCGCTGCCGCAACGAGGATGATCCCCAAAATAATGATTGGAATCGCCGCCTGAATCCCCACCGACAGCACGTAGGACTTCGGCGTTGCTGTCGCAATGACCCACCCCGTCGTATCGTTCCGGTCATAACTCACATAGTAGGTATTCCCGTCTTTGAAGGTGACTTCCGTCGTCCCCGCATTGCCCGCGAGCGCGTCCTTCACAAAGTCGTACCCACTGGAGTCCGTGCGGTCTTCTTCTTTTTCAATCTTGACCTCGGAATCCGCAAGGTCTTTCCCATGACTGTCAATGATAAAGACGCGCGTATGTTCGTCCGATGCCGCCTTCACAAAGTCCGCAATCACGCCGAGGTCATAATCCCGCTGCACCATGCCGACGACCTTTTTCTGTGCGTCAAATACAGGCACGGCAATAACGGAGATAAACCGCCCTGTCGCCTTGCTGACAACGATATCCGAAATACTCTCCTTGCCCGCCATGGCATCCTTGAAATAGGCACGCGTCGCCGTATTTACAGGCTCTTTCCCATCGCTGCGCAGGAGCTGCTGCCCGTTCGTATCGGTGATAAGTGTCTGATTTGCATCCTTAAAGATATCATTCGTACGCTTCAGAGAGCCCTCCATATCCGCCGCATTTTCCACAGGGTTCTCAAGATAGCGAATCGTCTCTCCGCTCCCGGCGAGTGCCTTGATCCCGTTGCGGTTCTCCTCAAACAGCCCCGTGATATTGGAATCGATCACCTTGACACGTTGCTGACTCACTGCTTGCAGCTGCTCAATTCCCCGGCTCACCGTGCTGTAAAAATTGACGCCGATGCTGATGAGCAGCGGCACTGCGCTGATGAGAATAAGAATGACGACCATCTTTGTTTTGACACTTGCATTTTGAAACATCCCCTCAGACTCCTTTCTGACAATCCCCCAATATATTACGCTCTCATTATAACTATTTTTTACTCTGATGTCACGTTTTTTATTGTATATCTAAAATTTTATATTGCAGAATTATTCTACTTTTCTAATATATGTATTTCCTCCTTATGTTTCCATTGATATTACTTATCTGATTAAGTCGTCTAAATTCAATACAGAACAATATTTTATTCCTCTTGGATGTACAATCTAAGTGCAACACAATTTAACAAAGAAAAGGACTCATAACGAAAAAACTCCTGTATAATGGTGTTAGCAAGAAAAACCACAAACGGAGGAGCACCGCTATGAGCCACTACCATCATCTTACCATTCTTGAGCGAGAAAAGCTAGCAATATATCTTGCTCAAGGGCTTAGCCTCACAAAGATTGCGGCAACTCTCAAACGTAACAAGTCAACCATCAGCCGTGAACGCAAGCGCAACAGTGTCAAAGAACAGTACACGCCATGTCTTGCACAGGGGAAATATGCAAAACGTCGCAAGGCATGTAAACCGCATAGAAAGCTAGACGATAAATACCTATCACAGCTCGTGGAGAACAAATTCCTAGACCATCAATGGTCTCCGGAGCAAATCTCTATGCGCCTACGCAGGGAGCGTGGCGTTCCTGTCATTAGCACAGCGACGATCTATCGTGCGATTTACGCAGGTGTATTTGACGCCGCGACAAGGCGCCGATATCCCGGCGTAAACAAAGCGAAACGGAAACTGAGGCATCGTGGAAAACCTCGTCATAACAAAGCAGAGGTAGAACGGCGCGGCAAAATCATCATCAGTAACGACTTAACGGATCGCCCGGCAATCGCAAACAACCGTGGTCGCATTGGCGACTGGGAAGGTGATACGGTTGCAGGAAGGACAGGTGGCGCGTGTCTGCTAACGAAAGCAGATCGAAAGAGCCGGTTCTTAATTGGACGAAAGCTGCCTAAAAAGACGAGTGAGGCAGTAAGGGACGCAACGATTGATGCCTTGAAGGTCTATCCCGTACATACGATTACGCCGGACAGGGGCAAGGAGTTTGCCAAACATAGACAAGTGACTGAGGCACTGCATGTGCCCTACTACTTTCCACCACCACATCAGCCATGGCAGCGCGGAACCAATGAAAATACAAACGGGCTCCTGCGCGAATACTTCCCAAAAGACCGATCACTTGACGAGGTACGTGAGGAGGATGTGCAAAGAGTCGTGCATGAGCTTAACATGCGTCCGCGTAAATGCTTAGGATGGAGAACTCCTTATGAAGTCTTTTTCAATAAAGTGTTGCACTTGACTTGACAATTCACCCTCTAAAATCATTCTCCAAGAGTATAATCGCAAAACAAAACGACATCAATGCAAAGCGCAGCGATGCCGTATGTACTATTTTATTTGAGTCTCAAAGTGTTTTGATGAGCTGTGCGAGTTTATCCGCATGCTGTGCACTGCGCTTTTTCATATCGGCAACCGCCGCCGCATCCGAGCGTGTCGCATAGGAGACATTCCCGGGGTGTAGACGCGTCCGGCATACTCCATGCCGCAGAGTGCACAGGTGGAGACGACCGGCAGGAGGTATTCATCGATCTCGTGCCCGGCAGCTCCCTCCTTGCTGTACATCTCGGCAGGCGTGCCGGTCGTGAGTGATACGACAAGCTTCTTGCCCTTCAATTTATCACCTGTTCGTCCATGTGACCAGCCATGCTTGAACGTCTCTTCCATCCAGCGCTCGAGGAGCGACGGCAGAGAGTACCAAAACACGGGAAACTGGAGCACGACAACGTCCGCTTTCTCAAGCTTTGCCTGTTCGGCGGCGATGTCGATTTTATAGTCCGGATACAATTTGTCAAGATAGTCAAACTCAACCGAAGGGATGAGCTTCGCCAACTCTTCCATGATGGTTTTGTTTGCGACAGAATCGTTCAGATCCGTATGACCGGAGACCACAAGCACATTTTTCATCGGATATTCCTCCCATTCATTCCACTGTGCTCATTGTAGCACGGAAGCGGTAATGCGTCTATACTAGAGTACACTCCGATTTTTCCTGAAAAAATACGCGTGCAGCGCTCCCCTTGATGCAAAAGCGCAGGCTGCCGCAGCAGACGCGCCAACACAGTCTATCGGATGAATTGGAAGATATTCCAGGACTCCTTCCCTGTTTTTTCCTTCATGTAATATGCATAATTGGCAAGTATCGCGAAGAGGAAATTGACTCCGTAGCTGCACGCTTTGATTGCTCTGTGGGAAAACCCGAGCGCATCCAGCACGAGGCCAACCGCAACGAGGGTCAGAACTTGAACAAGTGCGGATCGCCACATGCCCTTGGTAAGAAAGAATATGAATCCGACGAGCATCACCCAGAGATTGATTGTGATGTTCGAGCGTTCAAACAATCCCATGGATTTGAGTGCCAAAGCCCCCTCTTTACTGTAGGGTTTTCCGTAGTTCTCATAGAAAGCAAATCGTTTTGCCCATTTTTCACTATATACTTTGCCAAAGTATTCTCGATCCTGCACGTCCATTACTATAACCTCCTTAAAACAAGAATGTATAAAATAATAAATTCATATCGTACCGCATTCCGGCAAACGCATACGGTACGATATGAACCATTCAAACGGCTTTGTTGGTATTCAGCACTGCGAAAGGGGGTCACAATATCCCATCCGGTATATCTGTATCATGCTTAGAGATAGCGGAGATAGACGTACACACTCGAGACGATGATCGTGAAGATCATAACGGGGAATGCGACCTTCATAAAGCTGAGGAAGGAGATCGGGCGTCCGCGCTGTGCCGCCATGGACGCGACGACGACGTTCGCACTCGCGCCGATGAGCGTGCCGTTGCCGCCGAGGCAGGCGCCAAGCGCGAGCGACCACCACATCGGGGTGAGGTCGCTGAGCCCCATTTGTCCCATATCCTGAATGAGCGGGATGAGCGTTGCGACGAACGGGATGTTGTCGATGAACGCGGAGGCAATCGCGCTCATCCACAGGATGAGCATCGCCGTCGCATCCTCGTTGCCGTTCGTGACCTTGATCGCCTCCGCTGCGAGCATCCGGATGACGCCCGTCTCGACAAGCGCACCGACGAGGATGAAGAGTCCGCCGAAGAAGAAGATCGCCGGCCATTCGATCTTTGAGAGCACCTTGGTGATCATATTCTCGTCTCGCGTCGCCGTGATGAGGAGCAGGAGCCCCGCGCCGAAGAGCGCGACGGTTGCGGACTCAAGACCAAGACTGCCGTGCAGGACGAAGAGCGTGATCGTGAGAGCGATGACGGCAAGGCATTTTCTGAGGAGTGTGTGATCCGTGATCTGCGCGCCCGCGGGGAGACGCATGATCTTTTCCTGGAGCTCCGGCTGTGTGTGCATCCCTTTTTTATAGAGGAAAATCAGGATGATCTGCACGAGCACGAAGATGAGGACGGAGATGAGCGTCAGGTTCGCAACAAAATCCATGAAGTCAAGCCCCACCGCGCTGCCGATCATGATGTTCGGCGGGTCGCCGATGAGCGTCGCCGTGCCGCCGATGTTGGAGGCTAGAATCTGCGATATGAGATACGGCATGACGTCCACCTTGAGCTGTGAGGTGATGCTGAACGTGATAGGGACGGTGAGGAGCACCGTCGTCACGTTGTCGAGCAGCGCGGAGCAGACCATCGTGATCGACGAGAGCACGACGAGCAGCGCAATCGGCTGTGCCTTTACTTTCTGTGCCGCCCATATCGCGAGGAAGTTAAAAAGCCCTGTCTCGCTTGTGATATTGACGATGATCATCATGCCCATGAGCAGTCCGATCGTATTGAAGTCGACGTGATGTACGGCCGTCTCCTGATCCAATATGCCAAAGAGGATCATGAGCATGGCGCCGAAAAGTCCGACAATGGTGCGGTGCACCTTTTCGGAGATGATGAGTGCATACGCGGCGACGAAGATCACGATCGCCACAGTTGTTGCTGTTTCCATCATTACACATCCTTCTTCTCATCAAGAGAAACGCATCACGTCGCCGTGATGATCACTTGGCGTCCGCTGCGCTTGATTTTGAGCTTGTAGTTCGTCACTTGCTCCTGTGCAAGCGTCAGCTTCAGCTCCATGAGCGCGCGGCCAAGTTCTTCCGTCTGCGCGGCGCTGAGCCCCGCACGCGCAAGGTCGGCGGGAGGTTCTTTTGCCGCCGCTCGGCGGGCGCGCTCCTCTGCCTCTTGCTCCCTGCGCAGCAGGGTCTCTTCGAGCGTCTCCTCACCCTCGTGCCCCTGCATCATGGCTGTATCGGACAGACCTTTGGGAATCTTTGCCACGGCAAACCTCCTTATGCCGCCGCGGCGGCATGAACTATTGCCCGTGCGCGGGACTCACTTCACCTTGCTCCACGAGTCCTTCAGCCCGACAATACGGTTGAACACTATATGATCCGGCGTTGTGTCCGGGTCAACGACAAAGTAACCGACGCGCAGGAACTGATAGCTCGTCCCTGCCGCCGTAAGCGCAGCACTCGGCTCGATCTTCGCGTCCGTCAAAATCTCAAGGGAGTGCGGATTGAGCGCTGCGATGAAATCATCGTTCTCCTCTTCCTCGCTCTCCTCCGCACGCAGCAGACTGTCATAGAGACGAACCTCCGCCGTGAGCGCGTGCTGCGCCGAGACCCACTGGATCGTCCCCTTGACCTTCCGATTGGCCGCGGCGCCGCCGCTGCGCGTCTCGGGATCGTAGGTGCAGCGCAGTTCGACGAGATTGCCCGCTGCATCCTTGACGACTTCCTCGCATTTGATGATGTAGGCATGCTTGAGCCGCACCTCGCCGCCCGGTTTCAGGCGGAAGAATTTTTTCGGTGCATCCTCCATGAAGTCCTCGCGGTCGATGTAGAGCTCGCGCCCAAACGGTACATAGCGATGCCCGCCGTGCGTCGGACTGTTCTCCGCCAAAAGGTACTCCGTCTCGCCCGCAGGGTAGTTCGTGAGCACGAGCTTCACGGGGCGCAGCACCGCCATGATGCGCGGCGCGTGCCTGTTCAGCTCGTCGCGAACGGCGTGCTCGAGCATGGCGCTGTCCACTGTGCTGTTGCTCTTGGCAACGCCGATCTCCTCGCAGAACGCACGGATCGCGGCGGGCGGATACCCGCGGCGGCGCATTCCGGAGATGGTCGGCATTCGCGGATCGTCCCAGCCGCGCACATGCCCCTCCTCGACGAGACGACGCAGCTTGCGCTTGCTCGTGATCGCACCCGAGAGGTTCAGCCGCGCGAACTCGATCTGACGCGGGCGCGTGTTGACATCAAACCCCAACGCTTCGAGCAGCCAATCATAGAACGGGCGGTGCTCCTCGAACTCGAGCGTGCAAATCGAGTGCGTGATGCCCTCGATCGCATCCGAGAGCGGATGCGCAAAGTCATACATGGGGTAGATGCACCACGCGTCCCCCGTCCGGTGATGATGCGCATGGGCGATGCGGTAGATGACCGTATCGCGCATGACGAGATTGGGCGATGCCATATCGATCTTTGCACGCAGGACACGCGAACCGTCCGGGAACTCCCCCGCGCGCATCCGCCGGAAGAGGTCTAAGTTTTCCTCGACACTCCGATTGCGGTACGGGCTTTCCTTCCCCGGCTCGGTCAGCGTGCCGCGGTACGCGCGAATCTCATCCGCCGTGAGATCGTCCACATAGGCAAGTCCCTTTTCGATGAGCCGAACGGCATAATCGTAAAGCTGCTCAAAGTAATCCGAGGCATAGAAACGGCGGTCGTCCCACGAGAATCCGAGCCAGCGGATGTCCTCTTGAATGGAGTCCACATACTCGACGTCCTCTTTCGTCGGGTTCGTATCGTCAAAGCGCAGATTGCACAGTCCCCGGTAGTCCTCGGCGATGCCGAAGTTCAGGCAGATGGATTTAGCATGTCCGATGTGCAGATAGCCGTTCGGCTCGGGCGGAAAGCGCGTATGAATGCCCGCCGTATGCTTCCCGCTGCGCAGATCATCGTCGATGATGTTCCGGATAAAATTCGATGTTTTCGCTGCTTCCGCCATTGCTTTGTCCCTCTATCCATATAATTCCATCTTGTCCTCTTCGCCGCAGCGGCGTGCCACATAGGCACGCATCCGCGCGACCCCCTCGGCAATGCCCGCCTGCGGGGGGAGACTCTCGATGAATGCGTCGATATAACCGCGGCTCTTGATGCGCCGCAGCGTCCATACAAAATTGATGTCGTAAATCCACATGAGCCGCACGATCTTGCGGTCGCCGTGCGTCCTGAGCCGATAGTAGTCCGCCTGACGTCCCGCCGCAAAGTCCGCGATAAAGTCCGGACTGACCTCCTGCGCCGCATCCGACGGCACGAATTTCGGCGCTTTGTCCGCCCCGTCGGGTGAGAGGAACGGCAGGAGGACGCGGTAGATGTCGAGTTTGTCCGCGTCGCGGATGAGCTTTGCGAAAAATATTTTTCGCCGATCGTCGCACGCGGGTATTTCCTTCTTATTGTGATATTTGATCGCGAATCGTACGAGTTCGGTATCCGCCGCGCATAGTTCGCTCAAGAGGTCGTGCTCCGCGATCACCTTCAATCCGAGTTCCGCGTGATCCTCCGACTGCGCATCGTTAAATGTTTGATAAACGGCATATTGGCGGAACCGTCCCACATCGTGAAAGAGACCGATGATCTCCGCAAGCGCCGTATCGTGCGGCGTGCATCCGAGGTGCTGCGCAAGGGCGCGCGCATTCGCGGTCACATAGCCGGTGTGAATCTCCTTGAGCCGAATCCCGAGCATCACATCGTCATCGTCCGTGTGATAGGAACGCATATAGGCGTGCATCCACGCGTGCATCTCATGCAGGATTTCGTCCATATTCGTTCCTCCTTTCACATAATCGTTGCAGAGACGCTCAGGATTTTGCAGGAATCTGTGTAATGAGCGCACCCGCAAGCAGGAGCAGACAGCCGCCGACCTGCACGCCGCTCATGACCTCACCGAGGATCAGCCAGCCGGTAACGGCGGCAATCGCCGCTTCGAGCGAGAGAATCACCGCCGCCTGCGCCGGGCGCACATACGCCTGTCCGAGAATCTGACAGGTATAGGCGACGCCGCAGGAGAAGATACCGCCGTAGAGGATCGGCACCGCCGCCCCCGCGATCGCCGCCAGGGTGCATGTCTCGTAGAGAACCGCGAGCACCGTGCTCCCCACGACACAGACGAGGATCTGTACGAGACACAGCTCGATACCGTCCACCGCGCGGGCAAAGCGGTCAATGAGCAGAATCTGCGCCATCCAAAAGAATGCGCTCACAAATACAATCATATCTCCCATATTGAGATCCGACGCGCCGTATGCCGAGAGGAAATACACGCCGAGGAATGCAAGCAGCGCGCCGATCCAGTTGACCGCGCGGATGCGCTGCCCGAGGAGCACCGCGCCGATCGGCACGAGGACGATGTAGAGCGTCGTGATGAACGCGGTCTTTCCCGCCGTGGTATAGAGCAGGGCGACCTGCTGCATTGTGACGCCCACGAACATGGCAAGCCCGACCGGAAGCCCCGCGCGAAAGCCGGAGCGATACGTTCCCGCCCGCCGCATCTGCGTGCGTTTTCCGCGATAGAGGAGCCACAGCAAGGTCAAGCACGCGGCGCCGAGTGTAAACCGCAGCGCCGCATAGGTATAGGGACCAAGCCCCTCCATGCCCACAACCTGCGCCACAAACGTCGTTCCCCAAAACAGCGACGCCGTGAGGAGCATCATTACACCGCGCAGATTCCCCAATTACAGCACCTTGGAGAGGAAGCTGCGTGTGCGCTCTTCCTGCGGATGCTCAAACACCTCGCGCGGCACGCCGGACTCGATGATGCGCCCGTCGTCCACAAAGAGCAGCCGGTCGCCGACTTCGCGGGCAAAGCCCATCTCGTGCGTCACAATGACCATCGTCATGCCCTCCTCGGCGAGCGAGCGCATGACGTCAAGCACCTCGCCGACCATCTCGGGGTCGAGTGCCGAGGTCGGCTCGTCAAAGAGCATGACCTTCGGATGCATCGCAAGCGCGCGTGCAATCGCCACGCGCTGCTGCTGCCCGCCCGAGAGGTTGTCGGGGTAGGCGTCCGCCTTCTCCGCGAGTCCCACGCGCGTGAGGAGAGCGCGCGCCGTCTGCTCCGCCTCGCCGCGCGCCGTGTGCCGCACTTTCAGCGGCGCGAGCATGATATTTTCAAGCACCGTCATATGGGGAAAGAGGTTAAAGCGCTGGAACACCATGCCGACCTCTTCGCGCACCTTGTTGATATTTGCCTCGCTCGAGAGCGTGATGCCGTCAACGATAACCTCGCCCGCCGTCGGCTCTTCGAGATGGTTCATGCAGCGGAGGAGCGTGCTCTTGCCGGAACCGGAGGGGCCGATGATGACGACAACTTCCTTCTCGTCGATCGAGAGGTCAATCCCTTTCAGAACCTCGTCCTTGCCGAACGACTTGCGCAGTCCTTTGATCTCAATCATTGACCCGGTACCTCCGTTCCAAATACGCGACAAGGCGCGAGATTGTGAGCGTCATCGCAAGATAGATGACGGCGACACTCAGCCAAATCTCCATCGAGCCGTATGTTTTGGCGATGATGAGCTGTCCGCGGCGCGTCAGCTCCTCGAACCCAATGACCGAGACGAGGGACGAGTCCTTCAGCATCGCGATGAACTCGTTGCCGAGCGGCGGGATCACGCGTTTGAACGCCTGCGGCACAATGATGTAGCGCATCGTCTGTATCCACGTCATGCCGAGCGAGCGCCCCGCCTCCATCTGCCCTGCGTCCACGGACTGAATGCCCGCACGAAAGATCTCCGCCACATATGCGCCGGAGTTGATGCCGCAGGCGGAGATCGCCGCGATGAAGGGATCGATGCGCTGTCCCGTGATGACGGGGAGTGCAAAGTAAAAGAGGAAGATCTGCACGAGCAGCGGCGTCCCGCGGAAGAACTCCACATAGACCTCCGCGAGCATCCGCAGCGGCTTGAGCTTCGATATGCGCGCCACAGCGACGATGAGACCGACGATGAAGCCGATCGTCGTGGAAAGTACCGTGATCTGTATCGTCACCCCCGCGCCGACCAGCAGCAGCGGGAACGAGTTCACGATCAAATTCATGTCTAAATTCATAAGCACATCCCGATTCAATCATATTTTTGCGTTGTATAAAAACTCAGTTTCTATTATACCCTCTCAGAAAATGAATAGCAACAAGCGTTAATGAAAAATTCGGATAATCCTATATTCCATCTAAAATTATAAAAATCAATTCGGACGATATGATAATAAATCTAAATCGAATAAAAACTAGCATATCATGCATGTTTTCATAAAGATAAAAAACATAAAAAGACCGCCGTATACCAATATCTAATACGGCAGTCTTCCCTTTATGCTTTTGCCCACGCGGTGATACCCGCGATATCTCGCGGAGAGGTGCGGCAGCATCCGCCGATGATGCGCGCCCCCGCCGTACGCCAGCGCCGCGCTCCGGCGGCAAAGTCCTCCGCCGTGCCGTGCCACGATTTATCCGAGACACTATAATCCTCACCCGAGTTTGGATAGACGACGACAGGCTTATCTGTCTCGCGCCGTATCGCACGAATCAAATCCTGGATATACTGCGGTGCCGTGCAGTTCACTCCGACGGCAGCAGCCTCCGACACCCCGGCTAGGAAACGCGCACAGTCCGCAATCGGCGTGCCGTCGGAGATATGCGCGCCGTCACGGCAGGAAAACGAGAACCACGCGGGGATGTGAATCTTCTTTTCGCGCAGCGCACGTACGATCGCCCGCGCTTCCGGGAGACAGGGCAGCGTCTCGCACGCGAGGAGGTCGGGCTGCCCCTCCGCGAGAAGGACGAGCCGATCGGCATGGAACGCCGTGAGCGCATCCTCATCCACGCCGTAGTCGCCGCGGTACTCCGATCCATCGGCAAGATACGCGCCATAGGGTCCGACGGACGCAGCGACGAGCGGCGCCCCGCCGCTTTTTTCACGCCGATCCGACGAACAGGAAGTCTGCTCCTCCCGTGTGGATTCCTCTTGCACATGATATTCGTCTGCGAGAGATTCCAAGCAATATATATCGCGCGCCTCGCGTGCGAGCTCCACGGATCGTACGATGAGCGCGGCTGCTTGTTCCTCCGTAAAGCCTTTTTTCACAAAGCCCTCGACCGTCGCCTGATAGCTCGCGCTCGTCACGATGTCCGCACCCGCGCGCAGATAGTCGAGATGGACGTCCCGCACGAGATCGGGACGCTCAAAGATCGCCTTCGCCGACCACAGCGCGTCGTTCACCGAGAAGCCGCGCGCCTCCAGCTCCGTTGCAAACGCCCCGTCAAGTACAAGGATATTTGACACAGCAAGACGTTCTTCTATGATATTCAACACAGACCTCCCTCACTGCACCAGCGGTTCTTTGCCAAACCACTTGCGGTAGATTTCCGCGTACGTCCCGTTTTCCTTGATCGTCCGCAGTCCTGCATTGAGCTGACCAAGAAGCTCGGTATTCCCCTTCTTGACAGCAATGCCGAGATCCTCTTGATTGATCTGCGCGGGCACTACTTTTGCGATGTCCTTGCCGCGTCCCTGCACATAGTATTCGTCGACAGGCGTATCGTTCACCACCGCGTCAACGCCGCCGTTCTGCAGATCCAGGAATGCGTCGGAAATCGTGCTGTACTCGCGCAGCTGCACCTCAGGAATGGTCGCACCGACCTCTGCTCCCGTCGAACCAATCGTCACGCCGACCTTTTGACCGCGCAGATCCTCAAACGCGTTATAACGCGTCTCATCTGCACGAACGACAATGCTCAGTCCCGCCTTATAATACGAATCGGTGAAATCCACGCTCTTCGCGCGCTCCTCGTTGATGGTCATATCCGATATAGCGATGTCGAGATCACCTGTCTGGAGCGCTGGGATCAGACCGTCAAAATTGAGATTCTTGATCTCGACCTCATGCCCCTGCGCTGCGGCAATCGCACGGATGATGTCGATGTCATAGCCTACATAGGCATGCGTCTTCTCATCCTGAAATCCAAACGGTGCATAGCTCGCATCCGTACCGACGCGCCATTTTCCGCCCTGCTCCGATGCCTCATTTGTACCGCCGCATCCAGCCGCAGCAAAAATGACCGCAGTGCCGAAGAGGAGCGGCACAATGTATTTTGATAATATCACGATAAATCATCTCCATTTCATATATACTAAATATGTTTTACATATATTACATGAAATTATGCACCGTGTCAACAGAAAGAATTTTTTTGTGAATCAATATAACAAAAAGAGCATCCTCGTGTCCGGCACGTTGATGCTCTCTATCGTTTCCTATGCTGTTAAATGAGATTGTGTGCGCGCAGCGCCGCCTCGATCTGCGCCGTATGTGCAGGCTCCGGTTCCGAGAGAGGCATACGGAGCGTGCCCGTATTGTAGCCCAGCATCCGCATCGCGGTTTTGACGGGGATCGGGTTGACCTCGCAGAAAAGCGCGTCGATGAGATCGGCGTATGCGATCTGGAGCCGTGTGGCTTCGGTGACATTGCCGTCAAAGTAATTTTGGCAGATATCGTGCGCAATGCGCGGTGCGACGTTCGATAGGACGGAGATGACGCCCTGTCCCCCGAGCGAGAGAATCGGCACGATCTGATCGTCGTTGCCCGAGTATAGCACGAGGTCGTCCCCCGCCGCCGCACGCAGGCGCAGAATCGCCGAAAGATCGCCGCTTGCCTCCTTCACCCCGACGATGCGCGGGTGTTTCGCAAGCGCGGCATAGGTCTCCGTCTTGATGCACACGCCCGTGCGCGACGGCACATTGTAGAGGATCGCGGGGATGTTCACGCTGTCCGCGATCTTCGTATAATGTGCAATCAGCCCGTTCTGCGTGCATTTATTGTAATACGGCGTCACGAGGAGCAGCGCATCCGCGCCCACACGTTCCGCATACTGCGAGAGCTGCACGGCGTACGTTGTGTCATTCGATCCCGTGCCCGCGATGACGGGGATGCGTCCGCGCGTGTGCTCCACAGCGAACCGAATCGCCTCTTTATGTTCCTCATCCGAAGTCGTTGAGGACTCTCCCGTCGTTCCTGTGATGATGATGGCGTCCGTGCCGCCCGCAATCTGATCGTCAATGATACGCCCGAGTTCCGGATAGTTGATGCCCGTCTCTGTAAACGGCGTGATGATCGCAACACCCGCACCGCGGAAAATAGGCTTCTTCATGGAAAACTCCTCCTCAAAATCATCTGCCGCCATTATCCCACGCCGGGCGTCAAAAGTCAAAAGTTTTCACGGATGTATTCATTAGATATGCAGTGCTGGACGCACCTCGCCAAAGAGCGCCGCGTTCTCCTTGAGCTTCTCTTCGCCGCCGAGCACGCAGCGCACATCGGCGCGCATGGCGTCCTCGATGAGCGGCGCGAGGGCGCGGATATCCGCCTGCGTTGCCGTGAGGATCTCGTCGCGGGCGCGCTGGCGATCCTCCTGCGTGATGCCGCGCAGGTAGAATGTCGCTGCCATATCTCCTTTCATCTGCGGCGTGAGCGGCGCGTCGACGCCGCTCATCGTGCCGATGATGAATTTATCCATCTCGCGGTCGGATGCGTCGAATGCGCGGATATAGTCCGCCGTCTCGTCAAAGATGCGGAAGGTCTCAGCAAGGTTCGGATCGCGATAGGACGCGAGCACCATGAACCCGTTGCGGTTGAACTGCGTCATCGCGCCGTACGCGCCGCCCTGCACACGGATGCGCGTCCAGAAATAATCGTAGCGGAGCAGCGTCTCGAGCACGCGGAGCGCGCCCGTATAGCGATGCCCGAGCTTGATGAAGTTCGCGCCCTTTGCGACGTACTGGACGCGGCTCTGCGTCGTCAGCCCCTCGTTGCGCGCCGCGATCTCCCATGTATAGGACGCCGCGGGGAACTTCTCCTGCGATAGTTTCTCTTGGAATGCCGCGAGCTGCGCCGCGATCTCATCGTATACCGCCGCGGGCGCGGTGATGCCGATCATGAGGTCGTTGCGGTTAAAGATCTGCGGCAGGATATGCGCAAATGCCGCCTGCATCTCGGCGTGGCGCGCGTCGAAATTCTCCTGAAAGGCGGAAAGGAAGTCGTGGAACGGCAGTCCGCCCGTCTCCGCATAGCGCCCCGACGGCATGAGGTACGCCGCGATCCGCGATGCGACGACCTGATTCGCCGCGCGCTGGAGCGAGAGCTCCATGCCCGTCTTGTCCTCGTCGATCAGCTCGCGCACACGCTTTGCACCGGAGTAATCGCTCTCCGTCATCATCTCTGTGAGGAGATCGAGGAGACGCGGCAGGTTTTCACGCAGGACTTTTGCACGCAGCTTGTAGCGCGGCGCAAGTGAGTCCGGTTCCCCCGCGCGCGTATAGGCAACGATGTCCCCGCCGATACCGCCCGTGTAAAGGTTCCTTTGCACCGCAAGGTCGGCATAGCTGCGCCGTGCCGTATCGACCGCGCCGAACATCTCCGCGAGGAGGTATGCGTACGGCAGATCGCTCTGCGCAACAGCCGCCAGTGAAAAGTAGAAATTCAGATAGACGATGCCGCTCGTCTCAATATCGGCATAGAGTATCTTTGTCCCCGCAATATCACGCACCTCGAGCGGCAGCGGCTCCGCGTCGGGGCGAATGTCCGAACGCGAGAGGATGGGGATCGTCGCAAGTGCTTCCGCAGTGTCGGGCGCTTCCTGCGCCGCCTTAAGCGCGGCGCAGTCCTCTATGACGCGGGCGATGTCCGCGGCGGACATCGCCGCTTTTTTTTCTGCGAGGATCTTCTCCTGCGCCGCCTCACGCTCTCTGCCGACCGTTCGGCTTGGCGCGAGCGTCACAAGCGCCTCGTGCGTATTTTCGAGGAAGGCTTCGCGGATCAATTGCTCGAAATAGCCTTTTTCCAGCCCGTCCTTGAGGTCTCTGAGCGCGTCCTCATAGTGCAGATAGGTCTCCGGCGCGCCGTCATAGAGCCACATTTTCATCATGCGGATGCCGTAGATGAGCCCCTTCGGCGAGGTACCGAAATCCGACTCGCGCAGACGGAACTCGATCGTATTGAGCGCGGCGCGGATCAGCGTCCGGTCGAGCCCGCCGTCCGCGAGCTTCGTTAGCGTCTCCTTGATCACGTGCACGAATGCATCCGCACGCGCCGTCTCCGATTTGCTCACCACGATGCTAAAGAACGGTTGGAGGACGTCGCTCTCGTAGTTGGAATCGACATCCCGCCCGAGCCCCGCGTCGATGAGCGCCTGACGCAGCGGCGCGCCCTGCATCCGCAGCAGCGCATGGTCGAGGATCTGGATCGCCATCACGCGCTTCATATCCGCCGTATCGCCGATGACCCAGCTCAGCGAGAGAAACGCGTTCTCCTCGAGTGAATCCTCCGCGCCGACGGGGTAGAAATGCTCCTTTGTCACGCACGCCGGGAACGGCGCCTGCCGCTCGATGCGCGAGAGCACGGGAATCCGATCGAAATACGAGAGATACTCCCTGTCGAGATACGTAAGTTTCTCCTCAATGTCCACATCGCCATAGAGATAGATGTAGCTGTTCGACGGGTGGTAATAGCGCGCGTGGAAGTCGAGGAACATCTCGCGCGTGAGCGAGGGAATCGCGTCCGGATCGCCGCCCGACTCGCATCCGTACGTCGTATCCGGGTAGAGCGCCGCCATGATGCGGCTGCCGAGCAGATCATCCGGCGCCGAGAGCGCGCCCTTCATCTCGTTGTAGACAACGCCGCTGTAACGGAGCGGCGCACCCGCATCGTCCAGTTCGTAATGCCAGCCCTCCTGCATGAGCACCTGCGGATTCTCACGCATCGCGGGGTAAAATACCGCGTCGAGATAGACGTCCATCAGATTTTGGAAATCGCGCGCATTGCGGCTCGCCACAGGGTACATCGTCTTGTCCGGGAACGTCATCGCGTTCAGGAACGTATTGAGCGAGCCCTTCACCAGCTCCACAAACGGCTCTTTGAGCGGATACTTGCGCGACCCACAGAGCACCGAGTGCTCAATGATATGCGCGACGCCCGTATCGTCCGTCGGCGGCGTGCGGAAGCTGATCGAAAAGACCTTGTTGTCGTCCGGCGTCTCTAAGAAAAAGAGACGCGCCCCCGTCTTTTCATGGACAAACGTATATCCCGTCCCGTTTGTTTCCTTTATCTGCGACACGCCGATCAGGCGAAATCCATGTACGATGTCATCTATCTTCATATATCTTCCTCCTTCGTAATCTCTGCCATTATATCACAGGGAGGCTGATTCTCAAAATGTGTTGAAGAGGAGACATATTTTCTCAAAAAAGGAGCTGCACAGTTAGGTCAAGGGGTTCTTTCAACCTAACCGCACAGCTCCTTTATACGTGAGCCCTATTTATGGAGACCATTGCCCTGCCCTACAGTGGCGGAAACGCTTTCTCAGGGTACATCTCCTGCGCCGCCGCGTCATAGCGCCCGATGCCAAGGAACACACTGCCGCTGTAGACGCGGTAGAGCCCCTCATTGAGAGGGACGTTCCGATCGGTCGTGGAGAGCCCGCTGTAGAACGCCTTGACGCGCGTAGGGGCGAGCTCATAGCGCGGGATATGCCAAAGGACTTCGTCGGGCGCGCGCAGTGCCTCCCCACACACCTCCGCAAGTTCTTCGAGCGTATAGGCGTCGCTTAAATAGAATTCTCCGACACGCGTGCGCAGGAGAAACCGCAGGAGTGCGGGCAGTCCGAGCTTTGCGCCGATGTCCATGCAAAGGGAGCGGATATATGTCCCCTTGGAGCAGTCAACATCAAAGAGAATACTATGCCGTGCGGGATTGTACGCAAGAAGCGCAACGCCGTAAATCTCTACACGCCGCACGGGAACCTCGATCTCCGTCCCCCGGCGCGCGAGGTCATAAGCGCGCATTCCGCCGATCTTAATCGCGGAATGCACGGGCGGACGCTGAGCTATTTTGCCGATGAAGTCTACGAGCGTTTTGATGACGACGTCCTCCGGCGGAAAGGAAAATGCCGGCAGTGATTCGGTCACCGTGCCGTAGACGTCGCCCGTATCGGTCGCGCATCCGAAAGACAGCTCGGCGCGATAGGATTTGTCCGCGATCTCCATATACTCGATGAGACGCGCCGCGCGTCCAAGCGCGACGGGGAGCACTCCCGCCGCCGCTGGATCCAGTGTGCCGGCGTGTCCCACGCGTTTTTGCTTAAAAATACGCCGCACGACATCAATGACATCGTGCGACGACATTCCCGGCGGTTTCAATACGTTGATGAATCCGTCCATATTATTCGCTTAGTGCCCTCCCGATGGCGGCGAGGATCATGCTGCGCGCCTCGTCAAACGGTGCGTGCAGGGTACAGCCCGCTGCACGGATATGCCCGCCGCCGTCAAATTCCTGCGCGATGCGCGAGACGTTGACGCCCTTGGAGCGCATACTGACGCGGTAGGTATCGTGTTCGAGCCACTTCATGAAGAATACGATCTGCGTACCCTCAATGACGCGGAGCTTATCGAGCAGTCCCTCGGTCGTTTTGACCTCTTTCGCACGCTCCTCATCGATGAATACGGCGGCGACTTTGCCGTCATAGAACATCTCGAGGTTTCGGATCGCGCGCACCTGCGCCATGACCTCATCGTAGGATTTCACCTCCATGGCAACGGAGATGATGTTCGGCTTCACGCCGATCTCGATGAGATCCGCCGCCGTGCGCATCGTGTGCGGCGTTGTGTTGGAGAACCGGAAAAATCCCGTGTCCGTTGCGATCCCCGTGTAGAGACAGGTCGCCATATCGAGTGAGCATGTGCCGCCCATCTCGCGGATGATCTCGCACATGATCTCGCAGGTCGCGGCGCGGCTCGGATCGAGGTAAAGGTACTCGGCTTCCTCGTCGTTCGTGACATGATGGTCGATGTTGAGCACGCGTAGTGCATCGACGGACGGGACAACCGCCCCTGTGCGCCGCAGTTCGACATCGCAGACAACGAGAAGGTCGGCTGTATAGCGTTGTCCTTCTTCGGGGCGCTCGATCGTATCGAGCCCCGGCAGTACGCGGAACGTGCGTGGGAGCTCGTCGTCGATGAGAACGCGCGCCTCCTTGCCGAGGCTGCGGAGGAAATGCATCAGTCCGAGCGTCGATCCGATGGAGTCGCCGTCAGGACGGATGTGTGAAGTCAAAATGACGGTCTGTGCATCGTGCAGGAGACGCGCCGTATCGGTCAGATTGATTTTCATAGGGTCTCCTCCCGCGCCCCTGCAGGTTTTTCCTCATGAAGGGTGTTCAGTATGCGCTGGATATGATCGCTGTAGTTCAGCGAGGTGTCGAGCGCAAAGCTGATCTCAGGGGTAAAGCGCAGTCGGATGCGTCTGCCGATCTCGCGTCGGACATATCCGAGCGCGCGATTCAGCCCTGCAAGACTCTCCTGCACGCCCTTTTCATCCCCCATGACGCTGACATAGATCTTCGCCTCGCGGAGATCCTCGGTACAGGCGACGGATGTGACGGTCACAAAGCCGATGCGCGGATCCTTCAGATCATGGAGAATGATGTCGCTGATCTCCTGTTTCATTAACTCTTGGACTTTTTCAACGCGAACCTTAGACAAGCCGTCACGCTCCTTTCTTACTCCTCGGGCGCAGCCTCCGCTTGTGCCGCGGCTGCAGCTGCCGCCTGTGCCTCGCGCTTTTCCTCGGCTGCTTTATTCGCCTCGGCGATGGAGGTTTCGATCTCCTCCATCGTATAGGCTTCGATGATGTCGCCCTCGGCGAAATCCTTGTAATCGACGATGGAAATGCCGCATTCGTAGCCCGCGGCGACTTCCTTCACCTCGTCCTTGAACCGACGCAGGGAGTCGATCTCTCCGTCGAACAGCTCCACGTTGTCACGCAGGATGCGGATCTTCGAATTGTTGTGAATCTTGCCCTCGAGGACGTACGAGCCCGCGACGAGCGCCTTGGAGAATCGCATAACCTGACGAATCTCAACGCGTCCCTGAATAACCTCTTTGTATTTCGGCTTGAGCATGCCGCTCATCGCATCCTTGACGTCGTTCAGTGCGTCGTAAATGACGCGGTAGGTACGGATGTCGACGTTCTCGGTGTCCGCGAGACGGCGCGCATTCGCATCCGGCCTGACGTTGAACGCGATGACGATCGCGCCCGACGCCGCTGCGAGCATGATGTCGGACTCGCTGACCGCACCGACGCCCGAATGGACGATGTTGACGCGTACTTCGTCGTTCTTATTGAGTCCGAGCAGTGCGTTGTTCAGTGCTTCGACAGAGCCCTGCACATCCGCCTTGACAACGATGTTGAGATCCTTGATGTCGCCCTGCTGGATCTGCTGGAAGAGAGCGTCGAGCGAGACGCTCTTGGACTTGATGAGATCACGGCGCTGGTTGCCGAGACGTGCCTCGGCGATGGAGCGCGCCTGTTTTTCATCGACGGCGGCGAGGATGTCGCCCGCCGACGGGACGTCGTTCAGTCCCAAAATCTCAACCGGCATGGAGGGTCCTGCCTTCTTGACGTTATCCCCGCGGTCGTTGATCATCGCGCGCACATGTCCGTATGCTGTGCCGACGACGATGGAGTCGCCGATGCGCAGGGTGCCGCTCTGCACGAGGACGGTCGCAACGGAGCCGCGTCCCTTGTCGAGTTTTGCCTCGATGATGACGCCGCGCGCTTCGCGGTTCGGATTTGCCTTCAACTCCTCCACCTCGGCGACGAGCAGGATGTTCTCGAGGAGTTCGTCAATGCCCATGCGCTGTTTTGCAGATACCGGCACCATGATGGTCTCGCCGCCATATTCCTCGGCGACCAGTCCGTACTCCATGAGTTCCTGCTTGACGCGCTCGGGGTTCGCGCCGGGCTTATCAATTTTGTTGATGGCGATGATGATGGGGACGTTCGCCGATTTTGCATGATCAATCGCCTCGACAGTCTGCGGCATAACGCCGTCGTCTGCCGCGACGACGAGAATCGCCACGTCCGTGATCTGTGCGCCGCGCGCACGCATCGCCGTGAACGCCTCATGTCCGGGGGTATCGAGGAATACGATCTTCTTGCCCTGACAGATCACCTGATAGGCACCGATGTGCTGTGTGATGCCGCCCGCCTCGTGCGTGCTGACGGAGGTGTTGCGGATCGCGTCGAGCAGCGAGGTCTTGCCGTGGTCGACGTGTCCCATGACGGTGACGACGGGCGGACGCTCTTTGAGCGTCTTCGGATCGTCGACGATCTCGGGGATCAGCGTCGGATCGACATCCGGCGGCAGCTCCTCGGTCGTGACGCCGAACTCGGCGGCAACAAGGGTTGCCGTGTCGAAATCGATCTCCTGATTGATGCTCGCCATGACGCCCATGAGGAGCAGTTTCTTGATGATGTCGGACGCGGTGTAGCTCATCTTGGATGCGAGATCCTTGACGGCGATCGTCTCGGGCAACTTGATGTGCTTCGGACGGGCGATCTCGACCTTTGGCGCAGGTGTAGGCGCAGTGCGCCCCTTACGCTGTTTGCGCGCGCCGCTGCGCCCTGCACGCGGCAGATCCGTCCGCTCCTCGCGGTCACGCCGCTGTCCGCCGCGGCTGCCGCGGCTGCGGTCTCCGCCGCCCGTGTTCTCGCCGCCGCGTCCGCTGCGGCGACGACCGGTCTCGCGTCCTTCTGCGGGAGGCGGTGCCGCCATCGCAGCAGGTGCGCTTGGACGCCCCGCACCGGCGCGCCCTGCAGGACGTCCGCTGCTGCTGTGTCCGCCCGCATTTCCGCCGGCGGACGAGGAGCGTGCAGGGCGAGCGCTTCCTGCATTCGACGCTCCGGAACTCTCACTGCGCGTCTTAGCAGGCGCCTGACGTACGATTACAATGCCGGGTGCCTTTGTTCGGGCACGCAGTACCTGCTTCTCTGGCGCGGGTATCTCTGCCCTTCCTGCCGAGGCTGCCGACTCACCATCCTTCTGTGCCGGTGCTGCAGGTCGTACGTCCTTCTTTGCGAGGCGCTCTTGCTGCGGAGCGGGGGCTTTGCTCTGCATGGACTCCCTGCGTACGGGCTTTGCCGTCCGCCCAAGCTCCGCCTTGACGGCGGCGCGTTCTTCCTCACCGACAGCACTGAACATGTTCTTCACTTTGTAGTTCTTGCTCTTCAGAATATCAATAATGGTATTTTTGTCCGTCTTGAATTCTTTCGCCAAATCGGTGATTCTGTATTTCGATTCTGACATCAATCCACCCCCGTCGGTATTTCATGCAGATAGGCGTCCAGCCGCTCCGCAAATCCTCTATCTATCAATACGGCGACCGCGCGGTACTCTTTTCCGAGGCACCGTCCCAGCCGCTCTGCTCTTAATAACTCCACATATGGAACATTCCGTCGTTCCGCCATATTCGTAAATTTGCGCTTTGTTTCTTCCGAGGCATCCGCCGCGAGCAAGAGGTATGTCCCTCGCCCTTTTTCAAGTGTCTCCTCCGCCACGAACGCACCCGAGACGATGCGGCGCGCGCGCGCCGCCATACTCAGTAAATTCTCGACACGGTTCTCAGTCTGTGCATTCATCATCTAGCCCTCCGTACGCGCCCGCAGGGCTTCCGAGAGTGCATCGTAGACAGCGGCCGCAACCCGCCCCTTGAACGACCACGCGAGGCCGTTGTGTTTCCGCGCTGCCAGCAGACACTCTTCACGCGGACAGAGATACGCGCCGCGCCCGGGGCTCTTTCCCGTCGCGTCGATGGAAACATCCCCCGACGGAGCACGCACAATGCGGATGAGTTCGCCCTTGGGATGCTTCTCCCGACAGCCGACGCACAGCCGCTCGGGCTGTTTCGCCGGCTCCAATTAGGCCTCCCCCGCTGCAGGTTCCTCTGCAGCGTCCACTTCGACGACGAGCTCTGCCGCAGGGGGCTCTGCTTCCTGTGCTGCCTGGGACTCGCTCTTGATATCGATTTTCCATCCTGTGAGCTTAGCCGCCAATCGGGCATTCTGCCCTTCCTTGCCAATGGCAAGCGAGAGCTGATAATCCGGCACGACAACGCGGGAGATTTTCTCTGTCTCGCTCACGGCGACCGAGATCACTTTTGCGGGGTTCAGCGAGTTCGCGATGTAGGTCGCGGGATCTTCACTCCATTTCACAATGTCGATCTTTTCGCCCGCCAACTCGTCTACCACCGCCTGTACACGCATGAAATGCGGACCGACGCACGCGCCGATGGGATCGACACGCTCCTCTGTAGAGTGGACAGCAACCTTGGAGCGGCTGCCTGCCTCACGCGCAATCGCCTTGATCTCGACGATGCCCTCCTGCATCTCGGGCACCTGGAGCTCAAACAGCTTTTTGAGGAGTCCCGGGTGCGTACGCGAGAGCATGATCTGCGGGCCGCGGGGCGAGCGTTTGACCTCAATGATGTACGCACGAATGGCATCGCCATAATTGTATGTCTCGCCGGGTATCTGTTCTGTCGGCATCAGCACTGCCTCTGCTTTTCCGATATCGACGTACACGCTGCGCCCCTCAATGCGCTGAACAATTCCCGTCACGATATCGGCGGAGCGGTTCATATACGCTTCGTAGACAATGCCGCGCTCCGCCTCGCGCAGACGCTGCATGACCACCTGTTTCGCGGTCTGCGCTGCAATGCGCCCAAAGTTTGCAGGAGTCATCTCGATCTCGACCACATCGCCGACCTGATAGTCCGGATTGATGGCATGCGCCTGTGCAAGAGAGATGTCTGTGACGCCGCTCTCGGCTTCCTCGACCACCGTCTTGATGGCAAAGACGTGGAATGCGCCCGTCTCGCGTGAAAGCGCGATGCGTACGTTCTGCGCCGATCCAAAGTTGCGCCGATAGGCTGAAATCAGCGCCGCCTCGATGGTCTCAAAAAGGAGTTCCTCGTCAATCCCCTTCTCGTACGCAAGTTCCTTTAGTGTTTGAAGGAACTCCTTTCCGGCATTCGTCTCCTTTGTGATCTTTCTTGCCAAAGCCCAAATCCTCCCTAAAAGTCGATATGCAGACGCACCTGAGATACCTGCTCCATCGGGATGCGCACATCGTCGTCCAGTATCAATACATTTCCGTCATAGCCGGTGAGCGCACCCGTCAAGTTCTTTTTACCGTCAAGGGGCGCATAAAGCGCCACATCGACACGCTTGCCGTGTTCTCGTTCAAAGTCGCGCGCCTTGCGCAGCACACGATCAAGCCCGGGTGAGGAAACTTCGAGGATATAAGCATCGGCAATGAAGTCCTCACGGTCAAGGATCTCCTCCAGTCGCTCGCTGAGCGTCCGGCAGTCCTCGATGTCGATACCGCCCTCTTTGTCGATGTAGACGCGGAGATACCAATCGCGTTCACGTACATATTCGACGTCTACGAGTTCCAATTCCGGCTGTACCGGCAGGAGATCCTGTACGATCTCCTCGACGCGCTCCTCGATCTTCGCGCTCATCGTTTCCCTCTCTATCCTAACCGCATCACAGAGGGAAGCACGACGCAAAGCGCCCTGCTTCCTTTTTACATGAATGAAAGAGTGGGCTTTCACCCACTCTTTCCACGTCTTAAATGAATTTCCTAGAGTATATCATATGATATAGGCTTTGTAAAGCCCTATATCACGCAAACTCGCCTGTGGCTTCACCAAATATTTTCGTCCGGATCGCCAGGCTGAATTTTCTACCTTCCGTATAAATGCCGCGTCAGCCACGCAAGCACACGCCCTCTCCCAACGAGACTGACGATTGCCCCGAGAATACAGACACCGACAATCACCATAGCAATCGCGGGCAGTGCGACAAAAATGATGAAAGCAAGCAGCGCGGCAAGGACAAGCCCCCAAATAATGGAGGAAAGGAGCGACGGCTGCGGCGGCGCTCCGCCGATACGGACATAACGCACGGAACTTCGCTGCGCGCGCTCATATGCCCCGCCCGAAGACCGGTATGCTTCTGCCTGCGGCGACTCCGCATCGGCCGCCGTACCATCCTCATCAACCGTAACGCCACGATACGCAGCATTCTCCGCCTCACTCATTGGACGTACGCGCGAATCCTGATCTTCCATAAAAGGTTCTCCTCCCTTGATATTTTCCATAGAATAATTTCAGCGCAGAACATCTTTTATTCTGCACTGCCCGGGACACAATAAAAAGTAGGCTCAGATTGCGAGCTGTACTTGACTATTTTTCCAATACAATTTGTTCCAATTTCACTTACTTTGCGTCTACATTCTACTAAATTGTCCGGCTGTCTGCAAGTAAAACCGCTGCAGTACTTAGAACTTCTCTTTCGATATAAAGGGTCAGCTATGCTCACTCGCAAGGACAAGGGCATATATATTTTCCGCACCCGCGCGTTTGAGCGTGCGCGCACACTCCAGAAGAGTTGTCCCCGTCGTCATAATATCGTCGAGAAGCAGGATATGCCGTCCCGCGATCTGCGCGCCATCCGCGCATACAAATGCCCCGCGCAGCTCACGGCGGCGTTCTTCGCGCGAGAACTCATAAAGCGGTGCAGTTTCACGGCTGCGTACGAGCAGCGATTCGAATGCGATCCCATGCGCCTTTAGCCACGGCGCAAAAATCAGCTCCGTCTGGTTGAATCCACGCTCATGTGCGCGCGCGGGAGCGAGCGGGACAGGTACGGCGACGATCTGCTCCGGGAGCCGTATGAGTACCGCTTCCCCGGCAGCGAGCATGCCATGGAGATAGGGCAAAACACTTTTCTCTCGACGATACTTGAGCGTACGCAGGAGATCCCGCACACCTTCACGGTAATATCCGAGCGCCCAAATCCCCGCAAGATACGATACGGCATCCACAGAACGGGCGACAGTACGCAGTCCTGTGAGTCGTCTCGTACAAGCACCGCAAAAACCGCCCCGCCGCTCCACATACGATTGGCAGTTCGGACAGCGGGGCGGGAAGAGAAAGTCAACAAACATCGAAAGCAAATGTATCCCTCCGGCGTATATAGAAGTTTCTATATTATAACGCAATTTGCTAAAAAATGCTTGCGATTCCCTCGGGATTATGATATAATAAACGCAGAAAAGAGATATATCTCCTAGGTTCGAAACTAGCGGAAAGGAGAATGTCTATTGACACAAATTCTTCAGCGCGGTGACCATGCCTATTGACGGGAATGCATCTTTGAAGAAGTATTGCGGCGGCGGATTCTGCCGATACGCACATGGCATAGTGTCAAAAAAGCCGGTTGCAGCGCAGTCACTCCCCGGTGGTTCGGGCAGTTGACAAATTCCTTCTGTACGATTCGATTTCGAAAACCAAGCGCGCAAATTGGATGAATCTATGGGATCTCCAAAACGGTTTCAGCTGAACGTACAATATAAGGCTTTCCAAGGCGCAGATACACGAGGCGTACGCGCGGCGGAAAGGCGACCACACAACTGAATAAGGATGGTTCACAGTTTTATGGTAATATCGACATAGATCGACAGCTTGCTCGAAATAGAGCGGCTGTCGATTTTTTTAGTTCATAAAACGCGTTATGCCGACGCAACGCTTCCCCACAATGACAAAACTAGGCGCCCCCCTCCCTCATCACACCTAGTATCATAGTGCAACGTGAGTGACACGCAAGTTTGGATGCAGCGCAAGGAATAAGAAAAATCCAAGAGAAGGCGTAGATGAAACCTACGTCGACCGAAGCGTTTGACGAAATGACAAAGCTAGGCGCGAAAATCCCGCATCACCTCTAAATGAGAGCTGCAGGCTCATACTCTTCGGGCAGAATCCTCTGCAGAAACCGGCGCGTGCGCTCCTCACGCGGTGCGGTGAAGATCTCCTTCGCGCTGCCTTCCTCGACGATCACGCCGTCTGACATAAAGACGACGTGCGTCGCGACGTCCTGCGCGAACTTCATCTCGTGCGTGACGACGATCATCGTCGTCCCCTCGGCAGCGAGCTGCTTCATGACCTCCAGCACCTCGCCGACGAGTTCCGGATCGAGCGCGGAGGTCGGCTCGTCAAAGAGGATGACGTCGGGCTTTGCCGCAACGGCGCGCGCGATGCCGACGCGCTGCTGCTGCCCGCCGGAGAGCTGCGCGGGGTAGTAGTCCGCGCGGCTCTCCATGCCAACCTTGCGCAGCGCCTCCATGGCGATCTCATGCGCCTCTTCCTGCGCGATGCCGCGCCCGACCGTCAGACCGAGCGTGACGTTCTCGAGCGCGGTTTTATTCGCGAAGAGGTTGTAGTTCTGAAAGACGAAGCCCGTCTTTTTTCGCACGTCCGCCACCTCTTTGTGAGATGCATCCGCGAGCGAGAGATGCGCGCCGTGGAAATCCATCGCGCCGCCGTCGGCGCGCTCAAGGAAGTTCAGGCAGCGCAGGAGGGTCGTCTTGCCCGAACCGCTCGGTCCTAGGATGACGACGACGTCGCCCTTGTCGACGCTGAGACTGACGTCCTTCAGCACCTCGGTGTTTTCGAACTGTTTGCGGACATTTTGGACATGCAGCAGCATGTTCTCCCCTCCCTAAATTTGACCGCGGAACGCGCCGACGCGGCGCTCCGCCGCTGCGAACAGCAGCTGAACGATCGTGCAGAGCACGAGATAGACGACGAACACGTCGAGGTATGCCTCGATGTAGTTGTAGCCGTAGGACGCTGCGATTTTCCCCACCGCCATGATGTCCTTGACCGTCATGAGGAACGCGAGCGATGTCCCCTTGATGAGGTTGACCGTGATGTTGCAGATGCTCGGCAGCGCGACGACGAGTGCCTGCGGCAGAATGACGTGCAGATAGGTCGCGGGCGCGGAAAGTCCGCTCGCGAGCCCCGCTTCGAGCTGTCCCTTTGGGATGGCGAGCAGGGCGGAACGGAACGCCTCTGTGAGCAACGCGATCGAGTTGATCGTGAAGATAAAGACCGCGTACCAAAAGGGATCGACGGCATCGAATACGTTGACGTCCAGTCCCGCCTGCTTGACGACGACGTTGAGCAGGCTTGGCAGGAGACTATAAAGGAGCAGTATCTGCAAAATGAGCGGCGTGCCGCGCACAAAGGAGACGTAGCACCGCACGATCGTCCCGCCGACGCGGCGTCCGCGCACGCGCAGCACCGCAAAGTAAAACGCAATCGGCGCGGCGAGGACGAGAGAGAGCACGGTCAGCGAGAGCGTGACGCCCGCGCCCTGCCAAACGAGCAGGAACGTCTCGCGCATAAATTCGAAATCAAGCTCCATCCGCGGCGCCTCCTCCCGTTACTGCACCCGCACGGGCGGGCGCCTCGACGCGCAGACTCGCGCCTTTATCAAGGCGGCGTTCCACCCCCATGAACGCCTGCTCCAAGAGGAGCACGATCGCCCAGTAGACGAGCATACAGGCGAGATAGATCTCGATCCCGTACGCGCCGAAGTTCTGCGCGATGATGAGGTTGCCCTTGCCGATGAGGTCGATGAGACCGATGGTATAGGCGAGCGAGCCTTCCTTCAGCAAATTGATCGACGCGTTGCCAAAATTTGGCAGGGCGACGATCGCCGCCTGCGGGAGCATGACGTGGGCGAATGCCTGCACGGGCGAGAGCCCCGCGCAGACCGCCGCCTCGTACTGCCCGCGCAGCACCGCCTTGTACGCGGCGCGGAACACCTCGGAGATGTACGCGCCGAAGAGCAGTGTAAAGGTAATGACCGCGAACACCGCGCGGTTCATGCCGTTCATATTGATGCCGAATGCGCCCTGCAGGAGTTTTGGCAGCCCGTAGAACACAATGAACAGCAGGACGATGGACGGCGTACAGCGCATGACATACACATAGACTGCCGCGAGTGCGCGCAGCGGACGCCCGCCGTCAAGATTTGCCCATGCGAGTAGCCCGCCGAGGAGCGATCCCGCCGCGATACTGATGCCCGCAACGAGCAGGGTCACGTCAAGATATGCGAGGAGGTCGGGCAGCACCTCTAAAATCATACCGGCGTCAAAGGCTCTTGTTTCCACCCTTCACCTCACATTTCTCTCCGCTTACTTCAGATATTCCGAAAGGCTCTCGCCGAAATATTTCTGCTCAAGTTCCGCGATCTTGCCCTCGGCGCGCAGCTCCTCGATCGCCTTGTCATATTCGTCGGCGAATGCCTGCTCGTTCTTGTTAAAGATCGGGTACGTCGGGATGCCTTTGTAGCGCACATAGGTCAGCTTGTCGCTGAACGCATGGTAGGGCGCATCCTCCTTGGCGATGTTGTTCTTGTAGCTCAGCTCGACATCGAGATAGCCGTCATAGCGCCCCTCCATCACCCAGCTGTACGCGTCCGCGTTCTGGAACGACTCGGAGGACGTCAGCTTGATCTGATTGTCCGGGTTCTCCTTGTTGTAGGTGTCGACAACCATGTAGCGCGCGTCCTGCGGAGCGATTGGCACGATCTTGCCGCTGAACTTCGCGAACGACGCCATATCCTTGATCTCATTCGCCGTGTCCTTGCGGATCGTCAGACCGATGACGCTCGCGCCGATGTTATTCTTCGGGAAAACATATTTCTTCTTGCGCGCATCCGTGATCCAAATGCCCTTCGTCCCAACCGTATACTTGCCCGATTCGACGCCGATGAGCAGGTCGTCGTCCGAGGTCGGCACGAATTTGAACTCATACTGCGGCAGTTTCTTCGCGACTTCCTTCATCACCGCGACCTCGAACCCGTCGGATTCGCCCTGCTCGTTCACATAGTCGTACGGCACATAGTAGTTCGTGTGCGCGACCGTGACGACCTTCTTGCCGTCCGCGGATTTCGCCGCGCCGCCGTCCACCGCGTCCTTGCCGCAGCCCGCAAGACCCACGGCAAGCGCCGCACCGAGGAGCGCCGTCAGCGCCGTTTTCGTGATTCTATTGAAATTCATTTTGCCATCCTCCTATCTCAAACGCGCGCCGCTTCGCGCACCCATACAAAACAGTTCCGGTCAATGTCGCGCGGCACGGTGCAGTCCGCACCGAGCAGAACCCCCGTGCGCCCCGCCGCCAACAAAATGCGGCGCGTCTCCGCCTCCACCTCCGCGCGGCTGCCGCGATAGAGCACGTCCGTATCGAGGTTGCCGAATCCGCCGAGCAGCGCGTGCTCCGGGAACACCTTGCGCCCCTCCTCGAGCGGCACGCCCTCGACCACCGCCGCCCAGTTGATGGTCTTGACCTCGTAGCCGCGGTACCATTCGAGCTCGTTGCGGTGTCCCGCATAGCCGCAGATGTGCAGGATGTTGTAGTCGTTTGCCGCGTTCGCCGCGCGCAGAATCTCCTGCTCCCCAGGGGCGAACACCTCGCGATAGACGCTGCGGTCGTCTCCGAATCCCGTGTGGTTTTGCAGGCTGAGGTAGATGCCCGTCACGCCCGCCTCCTCGATGATGCGGCGCGCGAGCTTCGCGATGTCGGCGGAGATGACGGCGAACGCCGCCTTTACCGCTTCCTTGTCCTCACGCACGAGATTCGTGAGGAACGTCTCACTCTCGTCGATCGTGCCCGGCTGCATAAATTTCACCGTCGTCGCCGCGGAGAAGATATTGTAGAACGTCGCGATCTCATTGCCGTAGCGGCGTGTGATCTCCTTCGCATACGCAATCTGCCGCGTGAAGAACGGGTGGTCGTCGGGCAGCGGCTGCACCTTCGCGAGCTCCGCCGCCGTACGCGCCTGCTGCACGACGGGATTCGGATAGGAGAAGAACCCGTCCGTCATGATCTTTACAAAGTCCGGCTGCGACTCCTCGATGTAGCGCAGCTCCCCGTCCAAGACCTTTTTCTCGAGCGACGGGTCATCGTACGCGTTCGCGTGAATCTCGTCGTCGAGGAAGTGGAACCAAAATCCCGCCGGAACGCGTTCGACTTCCTTGCGATCCATCGCGCTCAGCACAAGTTCTTTCTTCGATACCGCCATGATATGCTCCCTTCCCGGCAAGTCTGCCGGATACTATAATTCATTATTTGCAGATATGTTTTAACTTTATCGTGGAGCAATCATACAACGCTTTTTCATAGTTGTCAAGTATGTTTTTATGGATTTTTGATTGACAGATGCCTTTCCCCGCGTTTATAATGAATATATCCTAAGATACAGAACCACAAAATCACGAGGGAGGAAATAAACATGAAAGATTTTTCAGCCGAGGTGCATGGCTGTCACAAATACGATACAACGGGGGCGATCACGGAGCCGATCTATCTCTCCGCGACGTTCCGCCATCCCGCATTTCGCCAGAGCACGGGTTTCGACTACGGGCGCATGGCGAATCCGACGCGCAGCGTCCTCGAACAGACCGTCGCGCTCCTCGAGGGCGGCGAACGCGCGTGGGCGCTGTCCTCAGGCATGGCGGCGATCAACCTCATCTTTTCCCTCTGCACGGCGGGCGACCATGTGCTCCTCTCCGAGGACATCTACGGCGGCACGGTGCGCCTGACGAACGAAATCTACGCGAAATACGGCATTGACTTCGAATATATCGACACGCGCGACGCGGCGCTCGTACGCGCGAAAATGCGCCCTGCGACGAAGATGGTTTTCATCGAAACCCCGTCGAACCCGATGATGTTCGTCACGGACATCCGTGCGCTTGCGGACATCACACACGAGGGCGGCGCGCTCCTTGTTGCCGACAACACCTTCCTCTCGCCGCATTTTCAAAAACCGCTCGTGCTCGGCGCCGACATCGTCCTCGAGAGCGGCACGAAGTACCTCTGCGGACACAATGACATCATCTGCGGATTCATCGCCGTTAAGGAGGATGGCTCCGATCTCGCGGAGCGCATCGAGTTCCTCGTAAAATCCGAGGGTCCGAATCTAAGCACGATGGACGCTTGGCTCATGCTGCGCAGCATCAAGACCCTCGGTGTCCGCATCGAACGGCAGGCACAGAGCGCACTCACGATATCTGAGTGGCTCGGCACACTCCCGGAGGTCACGGAGGTGTTCTACCCCGGCCTCCCGGATCATCCCGGACACGAACTTCAAAAAAGTCAAAGCACAGGGTTCGGCGGTATGATCTCGTTCAAGGTACAGACGCCCGAAATCGCACAGAAATGCCTCGCGCATCTAAAACTCATCGCCTTCGCCGAAAGCCTCGGCGGCGTCGAAACGCTCCTCACCTATCCGCTCGTGCAGACACACGCGGAGATGCCCGCCGAACTCATCCGCCGCACGGGGCTTGACAGCCGTCTTCTGCGGCTCTCCGTCGGCATCGAGGACTTGGGCGACATCGAGGAGGATCTTGCCCAGGCGCTGCGCGCCGCGGCACGAGAAAGATAATAGGGAGCACTACTATAAAATAACCTTCGTGAAAAAAGCTGCAACCGATGCGCGCCCTCCGGCACGGGAAGGGTGATACCCTTTTAGTCATGGCGCAGGGGGCGTTATCACAGCCGCGAAGCTGTAACCCGCAAGGGCGGCGCGGCACTTTTTCCTTCCGTTCATATGCAGTGTGAGAACGCCGCTATGCAGTCTAAGGAGCAGAGCGACACAGGGCTGTGCGGCGTAACATTCTGAGCGCCGAATGTCACTGCCGCGTCGTTTGCGCAGCGGCGGGAAACGCCTCCCAAGCTATGCAATAACAGTTTCTAACAGGAGAATCATCATGCCTACAAATTTTGACGAAATCATCGACCGCCGCGGCACCGCGAGCATCAAATACGACTTCGCCGCCGAGCGTGGCTATCCGAGCGGTGTCCTCCCCTTTTGGGTCGCCGACATGGACTTTCGCGCCCCTGTGCCTGTCCTCGATGCCCTCGCCCGCCGCACGGCGCACGGCATCTTCGGCTATACGCAGATAAAGGACGACTACTTCGCCGTCCTGCAAAACTGGTTCAAAACACATCATCATTGGGACGTCGCACGCCGCGAGCTCGTGATCACGCCGGGCGTCGTCTTTGCCATCGCAACCGCCATCCGCGCATTCACCGAACCGGGCGATGCCGTACTCATCCAGCAGCCCGTCTACTATCCGTTTGCGAACGTCATCCGCGACAACGGGCGCACACTCGTCGACAACACGCTCCGGCTCGAAAACGGACGCTACGAAATCGACTTTGACGATTTTGAACAAAAAATCATCGAGAACAATGTCAATCTCTTCATCCTGTGCAGCCCGCACAACCCTGTCGGCCGCGTGTGGCGGCGCGCGGAGCTCGAACGCATCGCCGGGATCTGTCTGCGGCACAGCGTCCTCGTCGTCGCCGACGAAATACACGAAGAGTTCGTCCGCCCCGGTTTTACGCATACGCCGTTCGCCGCCCTTTCCCCCGAGGCGTCAGACATCACCGTCACCTGCACCTCACCGAGCAAGACGTTCAACCTCGCGGGACTCCAAATATCCAATATTTTCATCAAGAACGACGACCTGCGCAGCCGTTTCCGTACGGAGCGCGGCAAAACCGGATACGACGAACCGAACACGCTCGGACTCACCGCCGCGCACGCCGCATATGAGCACGGTGCGCCGTGGCTCACGGAGCTCCTCGCCTACATCGAGACGAACTACGTGTATACAAAAGCGTACCTCGCCCGGCATCTGCCGCAAATAAAAATCGTCGAACCCGAGGGGACATATCTCCTCTGGCTCGACTTCCGTGCGTACGGTCTCTCGGACAAAGCGCTCAACGACAAAATCGTTCACGAGGCAAACCTCTGGCTCGACGACGGTCCCATCTTCGGCACAGGCGGCAGCGGTTTCCAGCGCATCAACATCGCCTGCCCCCGAGCGACGCTCGAACGAGGCCTTGAACAGCTCGTACAAGCATTTCGTTAAAAGGGATCTCCTTATTATCCCCTTTTCCCATAAGGAACAGGGCTATTACACGAAGGAAAAATCGTGCAATAGCCCTTTTTTATTTCTATATCAAATTCGATATCACAGATTCTCTCTGTACCACGCGATTGCCTCGGTGACGCCGCGCTTAAAATCGTATTCGGGTGCATAGCCGAGTTTTTCACGCGCCTTCCGGATGTCCGCGCCGCTGTGGCGGATGTCGCCCGCGCGCTCAGAACCGTAGACGGGCGTGAGGTCTTTGCCGAGCAGTTCTTTCAGGACGGCATACATCTCGTTGAGGCTTGACCGCGTGCCGCTCGCGATGTTGTATGCCTCGCCCGCCGCTTCATGCGGCGCGGCGCACGCGAGGAGATTTGCCTGCACGACGTCCTCGACATAGACGAAATCGCGCGACTGCTCGCCGTCGCCGTTGACGGTCGGCGGCGTGTCGTGCAGGAGCGCTTCGACGAATTTCGGAATGACTGCGGCGTACGCGCCGTTCGGGTCTTGGCGGCGTCCGTAGACGTTGAAATAGCGCATCCCGTAGCAGTCCAGCCCGTAATGCATCGTATACTGGACGGCGTACTCCTCGGCGACGTACTTCGTCACGGCATAGGTGGAAAGCCGCCTCCCGACGATCTCCTCGCGTTTCGGCATCGTTTGATCGTCGCCGTAGACTGCGGAACTCGAGGCGTAGACGAATTTTTTCACATGCGCCGCGGCGGCAGCCTGCATCATGTTGACCGTACCCATGATATTCGTCTCGGTGTAGGCGATCGGCTGCTCGATGCTCTCCGGCACGCTCACCGCCGCCGCCTGATGGAGCACATAATCGACACCCGCACAGACGCGCGCACACGCCGCAAAATCCTTGATGTCCCCCTCAATGGACTCAAATTTCTCATGCGTGCGCAGTCCCGAGATATTTTTCTCATAGCCCGTAGACAGATTGTCGAGCACGCGCACGCGATGCCCCATCGAGAGCAGCGCTTCACATAGATTCGAGCCGATGAATCCGGCACCGCCGGTCACGAGAAAAAGGCTGTTTTCGGGAAAATTAATTGTACGATAATTCATCATATCCCCCATTCCATGATGTATTACTGTTCACAAATCTGCATTTTGCGCTCCCGGAACGTGACGACAGTCAGATCAAACGCGTGTGCAAGTGCGATTGCGCGGTCAAAATACGCGCCGACTGCCGTCGGTACATGCGCGTCGGAGCCGATCGTAACGTAGCGCCCGCCGAGTTCGCGATAGCGACGGTAGACGGGCGCGAGCTCCTTGATGCCGCGCGGCGTACCTAGCCTGCGCGTATTGATCTCGATGACCGTCTCGGTCTCGACGAGCGCGCGGAGCACACCGTCGATTTCCTCCGCGAATGTGCCATAGGAAATCTCGGGATTCTCGAACGGCGCGTTGCGCGCGATGTAGTCGATGTGCGCGAGCGCGTTGATATAGGTCTGCGCGTAGATCTCCGCGCGCATGACAGAGAAGTATTCGCAGTACATCTCGTCCTTCTCGCGCCCCTCAAATCCCTCGGGGAGGTAGAGATCCTTCACGCGCAGGAAATGAATGGACGCGAGCACAAAGTCGAACGGCACACGCGCAATAAATGCCGCATTCTTCTCGCGTGAGCTCTCCATCATGCCCATTTCGACACCGAGGGACAGCCCCGCATCGCGCAGCGGCTCATATGCCGCCCAATACGCTTCGGGGTCAAAGAGAAACGTCTCCTCGCCCGCCGCGGGATAGTCATAGTCGCAGTGTTCGGTAAAGACGATCCCGAGTCCCTTTGCCCTCGCGGCGCGCAGGGCTTCCTCCGCGGGCATCTCCGAATCGGCGGAAAATACGGTGTGCGAATGGCTGTCAAAGAGCATCTTCATTCCTCCTCACCCTTGTCCCGGCAGATCGCCGACAGCATCGGAAATCCGTGCAAAGTCTTCGAGCGACAGCTGCTCGCCGCGTGTGCTGCCGGCGATGCCCGCCGCGCGCAGGGCGGCTTGCGCGGCATCCTTCGTCAGTCCCGCCCCCACCAGCGCATTCGGCAGGGTCTTGCGCCGCTGTCCGAATGCCGCGCGGATGAGACGGAAAAAGAGTTTTTCACTGCGCGGCGCAACGCTCGGAGACTCGCGCACAATGCAGGCAACGACCGCGCTCGTCACCTCGGGCGCGGGACGAAACGCCCTGGGCGGCACGTCCATCACCATGCGTGGCGCGGTGAAATACTGCACGGCGAGGGAGAGCGCGCCGTAGTCCTTTGACCCCGGCTGCGCCGTCATGCGCATCGCCACTTCCTTCTGCACCATCGTGACGAGCCGCTCGATCGGCAGCCGCTGTTCGAGGAGCGTCATGATGATCGGCGTCGTGATGTAGTACGGCAGGTTCGCCACGACCTTGAAGCGCTGCCCCTCTTTTAATCCAAGCGTCTCCGGGATGTTGATCTTTAGAATATCGCCCGGCACGACGGTGACGTTATCGTAGCCGCGCAGGGTTTCGGCGAGCACGGCGGGGAGCTTTTTATCCAGCTCGACCGCGACGACGCGCGCGCCCGTCTCCGCGAGCCCCTGCGTCAGCGTGCCGATGCCGGGGCCGATCTCGAGCACCGTATCTGCGGGCGTGAGCTGTGCCGCCTCCACGATACCGCGCACAACGCCCGCGTCCACGAGGAAGTTCTGCCCGAGCCGCTTGCTCGCACGCAGGTGAAAGGCGTTCAATATATGGCGCGTGACCTCCGGATCGGCAATCACGGGAATATTCGCTCTCATGGCAGCTCCTCTCCGGCGGATTGAAAGTCGACGCGGCTGATGCCGTAGGTGTTGAGCCGCGTGAGAAACGTCTTTGCATTGGCGCATCCGAGTCCGAGCCGCCGCCCCATCAGGGCGCGGCGCGCGGCGGCATCAGGCGTCCCCGTCAGACCGTACGACATCATGTCGCGCATCGAAAAGAGCTCTGCGGGACGCTCCATCGGCGTATGCACGAGGGCGAGCGCCGCCCGCACGGCATCGGGGCTCGCCTGCTCGACGCCGACGTCGCCGTCAGCGGCATTCGTCGCCTCCTCGGCGGGGATAAAGGCGTGTTTTGCACGCGGGAACATCTTCGTCAGACGCGCACGAATGCGTTCGCCGACCGTGTCGGGATCGGTGAGGACGATGATGCCGCGCGCTTCATACGCGGCGCGGATATCCTTGATTGCGCGGCTGCGCAGACGAAACCCGTCCGTGATGATGCAGTCCGCCTCCACCGCGCGCCGCACCGCCGCGACATCCATCTTCCCCTCGACAATGATCACTTCTTGAATCAAAACGTCACTCTCTTTGCGCCTTCCGGATCATACTTCCAACGGATCCCGTACAACGGGTGCGTCGTATACGTCAAACGGATCGATGTCAATGCATTTTCGGGGATCTCTTTTCCCCTCAATATCCCACGCCGCCGTCCCGTTCATCACGGTGAGCGCCGCATCGAACACCGCCTTATCCGTGAGCGGGCGAAAGACGCCGCCGCGCGCCACGAGGGGCGCGGCATCATACCGGCGCACCGTTCCGTCGTTGAAGTATGCGTACAACTCGTACTGCTCGCCGGGCACGACCTGTAAGACCTCGGGAAAAAATCTCTCATCCATCGTTATCAGCCCTTTCTGAGCGGCGGTACCGGATTCGGTTCTTTCCCGCTCTTGACGAGTTCCCAATCCTGCATCAGTTCATCTTGATACATAGCGCACCATGCAAGCACAAGTTTTAATTGTCTGTTTGGGAGGAAGCCTCGCGTCACCGAAGCGGTTTGAATATCGATCTGCGCCTTATTGCCTGCGTATTCCGCATGAATATGCGGCGGATTGTGGTCGTTATGATAGATCATGATACGTATTCCGAAAAAAATGCTGATTTCAGGCACATGGTTCACCTCCCAAATATGTTTGCACCTCACGATATAGCCGCTCGTGGATCTCCGCGATCGGCAGCGGCGCGCCGTCCGTACTCGATGGGATGCGCACCCAGCCATAGCGCGCCGCAAGCAGGACGTAGGCGTCGTGCGTGCGCGCGAGATAGTCCGCGTCGCGCTCGTGGATGTCGGGCGCGGCGCCGTTTTTCTCCGCACGCGCGGCGATGAGCCGCTGCGCCGCCGCAGGTTCCATATCGAGGAAGAACACGGCGTCCGGCACGGGCAGCCCCATCTTGCGGAACTCCAGATCATAGAGCCAATCGAGAAATGCGTCTCGCTCTGCGTCGTCCCGAATCTTGACCGCCTGATGCACCATGTTCGACGTCGTATAGCGGTCGGCGAGGATCACTGCGCCCGTCTCGTAGTCCCGCCCCCACTTCGTCCTGTAGGACGCGTAGCGGTCGACGGCAAAGAACGTGGATGCCGCATAGGCGTTCACATCATCCGCGTGCGTGCCGAAATCCCCGCGCAGATACATCCGCACGAGCATGGAGGAATCCGCCGCATAGTCGGGAAACGTAATCGGCAGGACGCTGTGTCCGTCCCGCTCAAGCCGCTCTGCGAGGAGCCGCGTCTGCGTCTCCTTCCCTGAGCCGTCACCCGCTTCGATGATAAAGAGTTTGCCCTTTGCCATAGCTATCCTTCCGCTGTCACCAGTATTGTCTCAAGGGATGCGTCCGACGCGCCCACAACACGCGCGCCCGCGTCCCGCATCGCGCGCAGATAATCGAGCGACGCCGCCTGTATGGCATCCCCGGGAGCGAGCACGGGAATCCCCGGCGGGTAAAAGAGAATCGTCTCCGCCGCCGTGTGCCCCGCCGCCTGCGCGAGAGGTACGCGCTCCTTCGGCGCAAAATATGCCGCGCGCGGCGTACACAGCGTCTCCGGCAGGGGCGGCATCTCCGGCACCGCCGTCTCCGGCATATCTCTCGCCCCGCCACACCACGCCGCTATCTCCTCGAGTGCCGCCGCAATTCGTTCTATCTCCCGCACGCCGTCCGCATAGGAGAGCAAAAAGAGCACATTGTATGCATCCGACAGCTCACACGCAATCCCCGTGCGGCGCAGTTCCTCTTCCGCTGCAAAGCCCGAGAGCCCGAGTCCCGCGACGTTCACCGTGACCTTCAGCGGGTCGAGTGCGACGCGCCCCGGCGCGCCCATGTACGCGCCGCCAAATGCCCACAGTCCCGGCAGCGCATTGATGCGCGCGCGCAGCTCCTCTGCGCAGCATATCGCTGTATCGAGTCGCACGCGTCCCTCCTCTTCCATTTGCAGACGCGCCGCATCGAGCGAGGCGAGCAGGATCTCGTTCGGACTGGTCGACTGGAGCAGTCCTGATGCCGCGCGGATGCGTTCGGCAGGGACGCGCCCCGCGCGCGCGAGCAGCATGGATGTCTGCGTCAGCGAGCCGAGCATCTTGTGCGTGCTCTCCGCGGAGAGATCCGCGCCCGCCTGCATCGCGGACGGCGGCAGCGCATCGGAGAATGCAAAATGCGCCCCGTGCGCCCCGTCGACGAGCACGAGCATCCCCCGCGTGTGCAGAAAGTCCGCGATCTCGGGCAGCTCGTTTGCAACGCCGTAGTACGTCGGGTAGACGAAAAGCGCGGCGCGTGCCCCCGGATGCGCCGTCGCTGCGCGCCGCACCTCGGCAAGGGAAACGCCCATCGCGATGCCGAGCCGCGCGTCGATCTCCGGCTGCATGTAGACCGGGCGCGCACCGACGAGGATCAGCCCGCCGACGATCGAGCGGTGCACGTTGCGCGGCACGAACACCGTATCCCCGGGCACAAGCGCCGACATGAGCATCGTATGGATCGCGCCCGTCGTGCCGTTGATCATGAAATATGCGGCATCCGCCCCATACGCCCGTGCCGCCATCTCCTCCGCCGCGCGGATGCATCCCGTCGGTGCATGGAGGTCGTCGAGCTCCGCCGAGAGCGAGACATCGGCGCGCAGCCCCGTCTCCGTCAAAAAATTGTGGAGCAGAGGATGCGCCCCGCGCCCGCCCTTATGTCCCGGTGTATGGAATGGCGCGACACCAAGATTTGCATAATCTAGGAGCGATCCGGCAATCGGCGCCTTCACTCATCCACCATACGGTTTTCCACGCGCAGATGTACCTTCGTTCCCTTCTTTGGCTCGGAGAGTATCTGAATTGCCGCGCCGATGAGTTTAGCACGCTCTTCCATGCCGATCACGCCGAAATGGCGTTTGCGCCGCTGTGCTTCCATATCAAAGGAATCATCGAACTCTTCGGTCGGCTCATCATGCGCATACTTTGTATCGAATCCCACCCCCTCATCCGCGATAAGTACCGTGAGCGCCGCATCGGTATAATGCATCCGCACCTTCACCTTATCCGTCTTGGCATGGTTCACCACATTGTTAAGCGCCTCCTGCACGATCCGGAACACAGCGATCTCCACATGTTTCGGCAGTTGATAATGATGACCCTCGAGACTAAAGGATCCGCGCAGCTTTCCACGTTCACCGAAAAGATTCACAAGCTGTTCCACCGCCTGCGGCAGCCCGAGATCGTCGAGCGCCATCGGCCGCATGTCAAAGATAATCTGACGGACGCCCGTAAGACATTTACGGATCTCACCGCGCAGCTCCCCTAGCGTTTCCTTCGCAGCTGCCATATCCTGATCCATGAGCCGCTCCGTGATGCTCGTCGTAAAAAGAGCATTCGCCAGATCCTGCGCGGGGCCGTCGTGAATCTCGCGCGAGATGCGGTAACGCTCTTCCTCTGTCGCCTTGATGATGCGTGCGCCGACAAATTTATCTTTCTGCACCGCCTCGATTTTCCAAATCACGCCGCTGACCTGTGTGCTGAGGTAGCTGAGCACCGAACCGATCGCGAGTGCCATGTGTTCCGCACGCTCGACCATTGTGAAGAGGTAACGCAGACGAATCTCCAGCTTATCCCGTTCCACGCGCATCTGCTGCTCTTTCTCCCGTTCGATGGCGAGATTGATCTGAATGATGGAGACATTCTCGTAGGTTTTGCGAATCTCGTCCTCCGAAAACTCGGAGAACCTGCTGCTGACCTCAGCGAGCCGCTGCTTCGCCTGCTGTTCCTCGGCCGCAAGTTCGTCCACACGCTCAATCGTCGTGGTTACATTCTTCTTCAGCTCGATGAGCCGCTGTCGCGCCTGCTCCAGCTCGCTGCGCGTATTTTGATAGATGTCGAAGATCTGTGTCTTGTTGTCCTCAATGGTATCGATGGTATTTGTCAACAAGCGGCGCAGCCGGCTCTCTTCGATCCCCTCTGCACTCTCCTGCTCCAACGCTGCGGAGCTCCGGCGCATATTTCTCTCACGTTTGCTCATAATCCCCTCCTGCTCTTTGTGACCATTGTACTCTATTTCCCCGCAAAAGTCACGCAGTGTACGAGGGATATATAATGATCCGCGCAGAACATTACATATGCACGAACCATATAACATGTTCAAAAAAATAGGGCTTATTGCACATATACAAAAGTATATTTGTGCAACAGCCCTATGATCCGTCAGCCTTTGGTAAATAAATCTTTGAATTTTTCGTAGAAACTCTTTTGCTCCGGGTTGACGGAGTCTGCGCTGAGTTCACCGAACTCCTTGAGGAGTTCTTTTTGCCGCGCGGAGAGTTTCTGCGGGGTTGTGACCTTGATGCGGACATGCTGATCGCCGCGCCCCGTACCGCGCAGGTGTGGGATACCCTTCCCCTTGATGCGGAGCACCGTTCCGGTCTGGATCCCCGCGGGGATTTTCAGATCGACCGCACCGTCGAGCGTCGGTACCTGTACCGTATCGCCGAGCGATGCCTGTACGAAGGTGATCGGTATCTCGATGATGACATCGTTCCCACGCCGCTGAAAGAGCTTGTGCGGTTTGATGTAGATGTAAACGTAGAGATCGCCGTTGCCGCCGCCGCGCACGCCGCCTTCGCCTGCTCCGGTGACGCGCACGCGCTGTCCTTCGTCGACCCCTTTGGGAATCTTGACGTCAATCTTGCGCGTGACATGTCTGCGTCCGGTGCCATGGCAGTCTCCGCACGGCGTTTTGATGATCTTGCCCGTGCCGCCGCATTTACTGCACGTCCGCGCTGTACGCATACTGCCGAGGATCGTCCGTTGGACGACCTCTTCCTGTCCCGTGCCGTGACAAGCGGGACAGGTCTCGGGCGTTGAGCCCTTGGCCGCACCGCTGCCGCCGCAGGTCTCACAGTTTTCATCCCGCGGAACATCGAGCTGGATTTCCTTGCCAAACGCAGCCTCTTCAAATGTGATTTCAAGGTCAAATCTAAGATCCGCACCGCGTTCGGGGCCCTGCTGACGCGTGCGGCGACCGCCGCCCATGCCGAACATATCGAAGATGTCGTTCACGTCGAATCCGCCAAAGCCGCCGAATCCGCCGCCGAAAGGGTTCCCTCCTCCGGCGCTGCCCCCACGGCGTGGGTCAAAGGCATCGTGCCCAAATTGGTCGTATGCCGCTTTTTTCTGAGGATCTTTAAGGACATCATACGCCTCGTTAACCTCTTTGAATTTCTCCTCGGCGGTCTTCGGGTCGTCACGGTTCAGGTCGGGGTGATACTTACGCGCGAGTTTTTTGTATGCTTTTTTGATCTCGTCGTCCGAGGCGCCCTTTGCAACGCCTAGGATTTCGTAGTAATCGCGTTTATCGCTCACAATACCACCTTACTTCTTGTCGTCTTTGACCTCGGTGAACTCCGCATCGACGACGTTATCATCCTGCGGTGCGCTCTGCTGCGCACCTGCGCCCGCATCGCTGCCCGGCGCCGCACTCTGCGCGCCTGCCGCCTGCTGTGCCTGCTGGTACGCGGCTGCGGAGAGCTCATAGAGCGGCTGCTGAACTTCCTCGGTCGCCTTCTTGATGGCGTCGAGGTCGCTGCCCTTGAGGGCTTCCTTCAGCTTTTCAACGCCCGCATTGACCTTTGCAACGAGCGCCTGATCCGCTTTTTCGCCGAGATCCTTGACCGCCTTCTCCGCCTGATAGACGAGAGCGTCGCCCGCGTTGCGCACATCAACGGCTTCCTTCTGTGCCTTGTCCTCGGCAGCATGAGCTTCTGCCTCTTTGACCATACGCTCGATGTCCTCTTTGCTCATGCCGCTGTCGGACTGGATGGTAATCTTCTGCTCTTTACCCGTGCCGAGATCCTTTGCCGAAACGTTGACAATTCCGTTGGCGTCAATGTCGAACTTGACCTCGATCTGCGGTACGCCGCGCGGTGCAGGCGGGATATCCGTAAGCTGGAAGCGTCCGAGCGTCTTGTTGCCCGCCGCCATCTCACGCTCACCCTGAAGCACGTGGATCTCAACGCCCGGCTGATTGTCCGCCGCCGTCGAGAACACCTGACTCTTCGAGGTCGGGATGGTTGTGTTGCGGTCGATGATTTTCGTGCAGACGCCGCCGAGCGTCTCAATGCCGAGCGAGAGCGGGGTCACGTCGAGCAGGAGCACGTCCTTGACCTCGCCGACGAGCACGCCGCCCTGAATCGCTGCGCCGATGGAGACGCATTCGTCCGGGTTGACGCCCTTCGACGGCTCTTTGCCGAGGATCTTGCGGATTGCTTCCTGTACCGCGGGGATACGGGACGACCCGCCGACGAGAATAATCTTGTCGATGTCGCTGCCCGAGAGCCCTGCATCCTCCATCGCTTTGCGCGTCGGCACCATCGTACGCTCGACGAGGTCTGCCGTGAGTTCTTCAAATTTTGCACGCGAGAGCGTGAGGTCGAGATGCTTTGGTCCCGTGGCATCCGCCGTGATAAACGGCAGGTTGATATTCGTCTGGGACATACTCGAGAGTTCGATCTTTGCCTTCTCTGCCGCCTCGATGAGACGCTGTGCGCTCATCTTGTCCTGCGAAAGATCAATGCCGTTGACTTTCTTGAACTCCTCGACCATCCAATCCATAATCTTCTTATCGAAATCGTCGCCGCCGAGGTGGGTATCGCCGTTTGTTGCCTTGACCTCGAACACGCCTTCGCTGAGTTCGAGGATGGAGACATCGAATGTGCCGCCGCCAAGGTCGAAGACGAGAATAGTCTCGTCCTTATCCTTATCCAGACCGTAGGCGAGCGCCGCCGCGGTGGGTTCGTTGATGATGCGCAGGACTTCGAGACCTGCGATCTTGCCCGCGTCCTTCGTCGCCTGACGCTGACTGTCGTTGAAATACGCGGGCACCGTAATAACCGCCTGCGTCACCGTCTCACCGAGATATGCTTCGGCATCACTCTTAAGCTTTTGCAGAATCATCGCCGAGATCTCGGGCGGCGTGTAGCTCTTTCCGTCGATCGTAACATGATAGTTCGGATCGCCCATATGGCGCTTAATGGACGATATCGTGCGGTCGGGGTTCGAAACCGCCTGATTCTTTGCCAGACGTCCGACAAGACGCTGACCGTCCTTCGTAAAGCCGACCACCGACGGGGTGATGCGGCTGCCCTCCGGGTTCGTGATAACGGTCGGTTCGCCGCCCTCCATCACCGAGACAACAGAGTTCGTCGTACCAAGGTCAATACCAATTACTTTAGCCATTTTATATTCCTCCAAATCAAATATGATGATGTGATTTCTTTTTTATTAGCTGCCGGCGACCTGCACCATTGCGGGACGTATGACGCGTCCCTTTGCGCGGTAGCCCTTTTGCAGCACCTGCGTAACCGTCCCGTCCGAGACGTCCGGGTTCTCGACGCGCATAACCGCCTGGTGCACATTCGGGTCAAAGGGCTGCCCCTCCGCCTCGATATGTTCCAGACCGTTCTTGTTAAGCACCTCTTTGAGCTGGGTGAAGATCATCTCCACACCCTTGCGGAACGCCTCGCCGTCCGTCTGCTCCACCGCCATCGCTCGCTCGAAATTATCGAGAAGCGGCAGGAGATCCCCGAGCATGTTCTGCGTAATGACCGCTGCCAGCTCTTCCTTCTCCTTTGCCGTGCGTCGGCGGAAATTTTCAAAATCTGCCTGAAGCCGCAGAATGCGGTCATTTTTCTCTTTAAGCTGCGCTTCGAGCGCATCGGCGAACCCCTCCTCAGGGGGAATGTCTTCTGCCTGGACCTCCGGTTCCGCAGCCTCGACCGTGTCGTCCGCTTCGGTTACTTCCTCCGTGGACGCTACCTCTTCCGCCGCCGTCTCCTGTACCGGCGCTTCCTTTTCCTGCAACCTGTTCACCTCTTCTACCACTTCAGACGATGGATCATCTCTGTTAAATTCGTATTCACATAGTCTAGAATGCGCATTGCCTTTGCGTATTCCATGCGTGTCGGGCCGAGCACTGCAATTGTGCCGAGCAGTCTGCCGTCCACATGATACGAAGCGGTAATCACGCTCGTATCCCAAAACGCACTGCTCGTATTCTCACGTCCAATCGTCACCGTCAGCCCCTCCCCCGTATGCGTGTGCAGGATCTCCTTTACAAGATCCTCACGCTCCAGGGCGAGCAAAAGCTCGCGCACGCGCTCAAGATCCCGATACTCCGGATGTGCTAGAAGCTGCGACGTACCGCCAAGATACAGCCGCTCCCCGTCACGCCCTTCAAGGGCTCGATGCATGACGTGCATCGCCTCGGCAAATATTGCCTCATCACCGATGTCGTCACGAATGCACCTCAGATCTTCACGCGTCACATCCCGCAGTGCCTTGCCCGCGAGTATGCGGTTAACCGCGTCCGCCATTCGGCGGAAGTCTCCAAAAGAAGCCCCCTCCGGAATCTCAATGACGCGATTCTCAACAAATCCTGCATCCGTCATGAGGACGGCAATCACATGGCTCCCGCCCATCGGCAGGAACTGCAGCAGACGGAATGCCGACTGTGCTGCCTGTGGGGCAAGCACGAGTGAAACATTGTGCGTCACATCCGCGATGAGGCGCGCCGTCTCTTGGAACATCTCGTCGAGGCGCCGCACGCGGGCACGGTACCATTCATGGATGCGCGCACGCTCCGGCTCCGTCACGGGAGCGACCGGCAGAAGGCCGTCGACATAGAACCGATAGCCTTTTGACGATGGGATGCGTCCGGCGGATGTATGCGGATGCTCCAAGAATCCAAGCATCTCCAGATCCGCCATCTCATTTCGGATGGTCGCGGGGCTGATGCCAAGGTCATACTTACGTGCGAGTGTCCGAGATCCGACCGGTTCCGCTGAAGCAATATAGTCGTCTACGATCGCCCACAATATCTTGCTCTTGCGTGCGTCAAGTTCGTCCACCATCAACCCCTCTCCTCTCTTTTAGTTGTTGTTAGCACTCCATATTGTTGAGTGCTAACCGAATCTATAAAGAATATACAGCGTAAAAAGCAAAAAGTCAAGCGTAAAACGACAAAAAGTCAAATATTTTTTAGCGGATTTATTAGACGCACGAAAAAAGAGCTGCCGCACGATGTCTCCATGCAGCAGCTCTAATATAGTTTGTTTTGAAGTAAATTACTTTAGCTCGACCGTTGCGCCTGCCTCTTCGAGCTTGCCCTTGAGCTCCTCGGCCTCGGCCTTGGCGATGTTCTCCTTGACCGGCTTCGGTGCGCCGTCAACAAGCTCTTTTGCTTCCTTCAGTCCAAGACCCGTTGCCTCACGGACGGCCTTGATGACGTTGATCTTCTTATCGCCTGCGGACGCGAGAACGACAGTGAACTCCGTCTTCTCCTCAGCAGCGGCACTGCCTGCGGGCGCAGCACCGGCAGCTGCGACGGCAACCGGAGCGGCGGCGCTGACACCGAACTTCTCTTCCATTGCCTTAACGAGCTCGGAAAGTTCGAGAACAGTCATGTTCTCAATAGCTTCAAGAATCTGATCCTTATTCATGAGATATACCTCCAAAATTTTGTATGAAATCTGTTATATTCTTCCTTATGCGGACGCTTTCTGCGCACGCACTGCATCAAGCACATAGACGGCGTTGCGAATGACGCCCTGAAGGACGTTTACCGTGTTCGAGATCGGCGCGTTCATGCTGCCCATAAGCTTTGCGATGAGCTCTTCGCGCGACGGGAGCGAGGCAAGTGCCTGCACCTCGTTTGCCTCGATGACCTTACCCTCGACGGTACCGACCTTGACGGACAGAACGCCTTTGTCGTCGAGCTTGTTCTTCTTGATGTAATCGCAAATAACCTTTGCAGGAGCAACGGCATCCTCCGCGGAGAATGCAAACGCCGTGGTTCCCTCAAGATGCGGGTCAAGCCCCTCGAGCCCAAGCGCATCGGCGGCACGGCGCAGCATCGTATTCTTCACGACGTGATAGGTCACGCCCGCAGAGCGCAGCTCGCGGCGCAGCTCCGTATCCTGTGCGACCGTCAGTCCGCTGTACGTCGTGAATACGGCGCCCTTGGCGGAACCTAGCTGCTCTTTCAGCTTTTCAACGATAACTTCTTTCTTATGATCTGCCATAAAACTTTTCCCTCCTTTCGTTTCCGGAATATAAAAATCTCCGGCTGCTCTGCCGGAGATGAATGTTCTAATTCACGTCCGACCTCGGCAGGCGACTTCGTCGTTAGATGCTTTCGCAAACCTGCTGTCTACAGCCCGGGGAAATTCCGCCGCTCAGGTTTAGCTGAGCGCAACGGGGACGGCAGGTCCCATCGTCGCAACAACTGTGATGGAGCGGATATACTGTCCCTTTGCCGCAGCGGGCTTCACACGGATGAGCGTTTCGATGACTGCCTGATAGTTCTCGCGGAGCTTCTCCGCGTCAAAAGAGGCCTTCCCGATGGGAACATGGATGTTACCCGCTTTGTCTGTGCGGTACTCCACCTGACCTGCCTTGATCTCAGAAACTGCTTTCTTGAGATCCATGGTGACGGTGCCGAGCTTCGGGTTCGGCATGAGGCCGCGAGGGCCAAGCACCTTACCGAGACGACCAACCGTGCCCATCATGTCGGGCGTTGCGACGGCGACGTCAAAGTCGAGCCAGCCGCCCTGAATTTTCTGCACAATCTCGTCCGATCCGACGAAGTCCGCACCGGCGGCTTCCGCCTCGGCGACCTTTTCGCCCTTGGCAAAGACGAGAACGCGCTGTGTCTTGCCCGTGCCGTTCGGCAGGACAAGGGCGCCGCGCACCTGCTGATCCGCGTATTTCGGATCGACGCCAAGGCGCACATGCAGTTCAATGGTCTCGTCGAATTTCGCCGTGGCGGTCTTCTTCACGAGCTCCATCGCTTCCTGCGAAGTGTAGAGCTTGCCGCTCTCAATCAGCTTCGCGGCATCTTGGTATTTCTTACCAAATTTTGCCATTGTGTGTTCTCCTTTCGTGGTCACAGCGGGCAGAATGCCCTGCCACAGAGAGCGTCTTAGTCGACGATCTCGATTCCCATGCTGCGGGCGGTGCCCTCGATCATGGATGTTGCCGCCTCAATCGACGCGGCGTTCAGATCCGGCATCTTAGACTCGGCGATCTCGCGCGCCTTTGCACGCGGGAGCTTTGCGACCTTCGTCTTGTTCGGCTCGCCCGATGCCTTTTCGATGCCCGCAGCCTTCTTCAGCAGAACTGCTGCCGGCGGGGTCTTCGTGATAAAGGTAAAGGAGCGATCCTCAAAGACCGTGATTTCAACCGGAATGATCAGCCCTGCCTGCTTTGCCGTACGCTCGTTAAAGTCCTTGACAAACGCCATGATATTGACGCCCGCCTGACCGAGCGCAGGTCCTACCGGAGGAGCCGGCGTCGCCTTGCCTGCAGGAACCTGCAGCTTTACGACACGCGCAACCTTCTTTGCCATTGACACATCACCTCCTTTCGGTGTGTATTCTTTAGTCTCAGATCAGCTCGACCTGATCAATTTCAATGTCAATCGGCGTTCCTTCGATATCCACCTGAACACGTGCTCCGGCAGAATCGATCGATATCACTTTGCCGGCGTAGTCCTCGAATGCCCCCGATACGATGCGTACGTTGTCGCCGACGGCGACCTTTGCCCGGCGCTTTGGCGCACCGCCCACAGAACCGCTCAGGATGCGCTCCGCCTCCTCCGCCGTCAGCGGAATGGGGTGCTTTTCGGAGCCGACAAATCCCGTGACGCCTGTCGTATTGCGGACGACATACCATGAATGCTCGTCAACGATCATATCGACCAGCACATATCCGGGAAATACCTTGCGCGGGACGACTTTTTCCTTGCCGTCCTTGACCTCAAGCTCGTCCTCTACGGGGACAACGACGTTAAAGAGCATGTCGCTCATGCTCGCCGAATGCATCAGCCGCTCGAGATTCGCCTTGACCTTGTTCTCATAGCCCGAATAGGTGTGAATGACATACCATGCCCGGTGCGGGTTTGCCTGTCTCAGATAGAGTTCTTCCTTATCCGCCATATCCCTCACCCAGCCTAGTAATGCAAAATGACCTGAAATACACGGGCAAAAATCGTGTCACAGATCCAAATCAGTGCGCAGACGATAACAATCGCAATGCCGACGACGCCGGTGTAGGTTGCAAGCTCGCGCTTTGTGGACCACGACACCTTCTTCATCTCGGCGACAACTTCGCGTAGGAATTTGACTATTTTTCCCATGATATCAGGCGCGCTTACTTCGTCTCTTTGTGTGCCGTGTGCTTGCGGCAGAACTTGCAGTACTTGTTGAACTCGAGACGATCCGGATTATTCTTCTTGTTCTTGTTCGTGCGATAGTTGCGGCTATGGCACTCGGTGCACTCAAGCGTAATGTTGTTGCGCATGAATATCAACTCTCCTCATTAGTTCTTTGGGCAATAACTCATATCAATTTATCATACTTGGAAAATGCTGTCAACCGCAACATTTTCACAAAAATGCATAAAAGAACCCCCGTATCGGGGGTGAGTTTCAAAATGGTGGCGGCACAGAGATTTGAACTCCGGACACTGCGGGTATGAACCGCATGCTCTAGCCAACTGAGCTATGCCGCCGTTATTATGGAGCTGATGACCAGGATTGAACTGGTGACCTTATCCTTACCAAGGATACGCTCTGCCGACTGAGCTACACCAGCGAACAAACTTGGTTGCGGGGACAGGACTTGAACCTGTGACCTTCGGGTTATGAGCCCGACGAGCTACCGACTGCTCCACCCCGCGATAAAAAAGTGGTGGGCAGGGATGGATTCGAACCATCGTAATCCGAAGATGACAGATTTACAGTCTGTTGCCTTTAACCACTCGGCCACCTACCCATGACTGCTATGCATTTTTGGTTGCGGGGACAGGACTCGAACCTGCGACCTTCGGGTTATGAGCCCGACAAGCTACCAACTGCTCTACCCCGCGATGATCTGCATGGCGCAGATTCGCGCACTGCGCTAACAAGACGATATTATACGACAACAGTATTGATTCGTCAATACCTAAAAACAAAAAAATTGGACTGCCGCAAAAATCATACGGCAGTCCTTCTATACAGCCCATTTGGTCTTTATACTTCGCGCTCGTCCTCAAAGAGGTACCCGTATCGCTCCTTGAATTCCTCGGGGGTGAGGCGGTAAGCGTTGGCGAGCCCCGGATCGTCAAGATCGCCTTTTTCAAGACGCATCATAAAGCCGCGCGCAATTTGGTAATGAACGGAGTCGATGTTGACCTTGCGCACCTTCGTCTTTCCTGTCTCAGGGTCGCGAATCTCGTCAAAGCGCATCGGCACCGCCTGATTGTCCTGAATGGTGATGATCGCGCCGGAGTCGCCTGCTCTGAGGAACTGCACGGCAGAGTAGCCAAGTGAGCGGCAGTAGTCGATGTCATATGCGATCGGTGCCGTGCAGCGCAGCTCGTAGCCAATTTCTTTATCAATAATAGAGAGTGTGATGCCGAGCTTCTTTGTCTCGGCGAGTACCGCCTGTTTGAGGATTTCGCCGAAGTCCAGCTCACTGTAGCGGATGTGTCCGTGCTCGTCCGTGACAACGCTGCCGAGTTTGGCAAAGTCCTCCTCGGCGATCTTTTCGATGACCCCCTCGGCAATGACGGCGACGCCGTAGTTGCGCCCCGTGAGATAGCGCTTCACGATCGAACCGGTGATGATGTCTACGATCTGTTGGAGCGGGATCTTATCCTGTGCGAACTCCTCAGGGATCACGGTGATTGCAGCGCCCGCGCTGCGCCCCATGCCAAGCGCAAGATGCCCTGCTGTACGCCCCATCGCGATGGTGAAGTACCAGCGGTTATTCGTTGTGCTCGCGTCCTCCATGAGGTTCTCGATCTCCATCGTTCCGAATGCACGTGCGGTCTCAAACCCGAATGTCGGCACGCCCTCGGGGAGCGGGAGATCGTTGTCGATGGTCTTGGGCACATGCACAACGTTGATGGTGCGCCCCATCTTGCGCGCGTACTCCGAGACTGCCATCGAGCTGAATGCGGTATCATCGCCCCCGATGGTGACGACATGGGTCACGCCCAGTTCCGTGAGGGTCTCTACAACGGTGCGCAGGTCGGATTCCTTCTTCGTCGGGTTGAACCGCGACATCTTGAGGATACATCCGCCCGTGAGGTGAATGCGGCTGATGCTCGGCGGGTCGAGACGGATGTAGTTCTTCTCCCCGCGCGCGAGCCGGGAAAATCCGTCGTACATGCCGAGGACATCCCAGCCGTGGCGCGTCGCCTCAACAACCACCGCCGAAATCACGCTGTTGATGCCGGGCGCAGGACCGCCGCCGCAGATAATCGCAATCACATTCTTGATACCAATCATGAGATTCCCTCCTCTTTGGAATTGTCTTTACCCTAAATAGATTCGACAGCGTGAAATGTTTTCCTTCTAAGTAATTTTCGTAAAGTTTCAAAAAGTATTCTTCAGCGCCGCTTGCGGCTGCGGTGCCCGAGATTCGTAATCGTCTTGCCGCGTGCTTTCTTTGCCTTTTTGCGCGGGGGCTTCCCGCCGCGCGGCGGACGGCTCTGCACACCGCGCCGCCCCTCTTTGTCCGGCTGCGCTTTCTGCGGAGCGGGACGCGGCTTTTTCTTTACCGCCGCGCGCGCAAGCCGCTCTTTGAGTGCCGATTCGATCTTGCGAAGCTTTTCGTGCTGGCGTGCGGTGACGAGCGTGATGGCGCGCCCCCGTGCGCCCGCGCGCCCCGTCCGCCCGATGCGGTGGATGTAGTCCGTGACCGTCGGCGGCAGGTCGTAGTTATAGACGTGCGTCACACCTTCGATGTCGAGTCCGCGCGCTGCGATGTCTGTGGCGCAGAGGATCTGCAGCTTTGCCGTGCGAAACTGCCGCAGGACAAAGGCACGCTGCGTCTGCGTGAGGTCGCCGCTGAGCGCGTCCACGAGATAGCCGCGTCCCGCGAGCGCCATCATGAGCGCGTGTGTGCGCTCCTTCGTCGCGCAGAATACCATGGCGAGGTAGGGCGCTTCCTCGTTGATGGAGGCGCAGAGGCGATCCAGTTTTTCCCCTTCATTCACGGAAAGGGCGATCTGCTCGATGTTCTCGAGTGTCGTGTGCTCGCCCTCAATTTTGATGCGCGCGGGGTTGTGCATGAACCGCTTTGTGAGCTGTACGATACGCTCGGGCATGGTCGCCGAGAACAGCGCAAGTTGATAGTCCTGCGCCGTGTGCCCGAGGAGGGTCTCGACATCCTCGATGAAGCCGAGCTTCAACATCTCGTCGGCTTCGTCGAGAACAACCTTGTTCACGCTGCCAAGGGAGAGCGTCCCGCGCCGCACATGGTCGAGCAGTCGTCCGGGCGTTCCGATGACGAGCTGCGGATGCCTGCGAAGTTTCTCCTTCTGCCGCTCGATGTCCGCGCCGCCGTAGACGAGCACCGTGCCGATGCCGAGTAGGGCGGCAAGCGGCTCCGCGACACGCGCGATCTGTATTGCCAGCTCGCGGGTGGGAGCGACGACGAGCGCCTGCACCACCGCCCCCTGAGGTTTGATTTTTTCCAATACAGGCAGAAGAAAGGCGAGCGTCTTTCCTGTACCTGTCTGTGCCTGCGCAATGACGTCACGCCCTGCACGCATAGGCGGTACGGCATGCTCCTGTACGGGCGTCGGGACGCTGATGCCCTGTTTTTTGAGCAGGGTGCACAGCGCCTCCGAAACTCCGATCTCTGCAAACGGCATCATGATGAAAGCACCTCTGCGCCGGTCTCTGTGATGAGGATCGTATTCTCCCACTGTGCAGAAAGCGAATGATCCTTCGTCCGCACCGTCCAGCCGTCATCCGCGTCGACGGTGACGTCATAACCGCCCGCATTGATCATCGGCTCGATGGTAAAGATCATGCCAGGCACCATGAGCATCCCCGTCCCCGGTTCTCCCACATGCGAAACGAACGGATCCATATGAAACTCCTTGCCGACGCCGTGCCCGCCGAGTGCCGTCACGACAGAGTAACCATTCGCATGTGCCCAGTCACCGCACGCGGCGTTGACATCACCGAGGAAATGCCAGGGACGCGCCGCCGCAATGCCGCGCTCCATGATCTCCTTTGTCACGCGTACGAGCCGCTCCGCGGCGAGAGGAACTTTTCCCACCATATACATGCGTGATGCATCCGCGTAATAGCCGCCAACAATGGTTGTCGTATCAACATTAACGATATCTCCCTCTTTGAGGACGTCCTTCTTTGACGGGATCCCATGGCAGACGACGTCATTGATCGACGTGCAGATACTTTTCGGGAAGCCCTCGAATCCGAGGCAGGCAGGGATTCCGGCGCGCTCTGTGATATATTCATACGCCGCATGATCCAGCGTCTCCGTGTCCACCCCCGGTTCAATCAGCTGCTCCATGAGATCGAGTACGCCGTCATTCACAAGCGCAGCGCGGCGTACCCCCTCAATATCCGCCTCGTTGTTGATAATCCTGCGCGGCGGACGCACCTGTCCTTTGACAACATCATAATGTATGGATGCAATCCGCTCGTCAAAATCTGCATGACATTTCTTGTATTTTTTTCCGCTGCCGCACCAGCACGGATCGTTTCGATTCATTGCTTCGCCCCTTACTTTTCATATAGATTCACTTTCATTATAGCCCGAAACATCATTTTTATCAAAGTTTTTTCACTGCACACTGTTACTCCGCCCGCAAAGCCTTGACATGAAGTAAGGTATAAGCTAAACTTATTGTGAAATTTTTATAAAGAAGGCAATCGAATTGCAATTTTCATCGAAAAAAATCCTATGCGCCGCCCTGATCCTCTGCGGGCTGCTCTTTGCCGCTGCACTCATTCTTATGTGGTCGGCTCCCCGTGCTGTTCCCGTCCTCAACTATCATCAAGTGGAGGTGAAGGACGGCAACCCGCTCACACTCCACCCGGAGCAATTCGAGGCACAGATGGCGTATCTCAAAGAAGAAGGATATACGACGGTCACGATTGACGAGCTGATGGACGCCTGCGAAAACGGTGCCGCCCTGCCGGAAAAACCCGTCGTTATAACGTTCGACGACGGATATGAGGACAACTACGAGTACGCCTATCCCATCCTGCAAAAATATGGATTCAAGGCGACCATCTTCCTCATCTATGACCTTACGGATGCGTATCCCGGTTACCTGACATGGAATGAGATCGCGGAAATGAAAGCATCCGGTCTCATGCGCTTCGAGAGCCATACGATGACCCACGCGAATCTCTCCAAACTCACCGCCGAAGCAGATCTCCGGCATGAAATTGCCGACTCGCAGAGGCTGCTCTCGGAAAAACTCGGCTATGACGTCCGCTACATCGCCTACCCAGGCGGCGCGGTCAACGAGCAGATCGAGTCCATCACGCGGGCGGCGGGGTACCGCGGCGGCTTCACCGTCCATTACGGTCTGAGCACACCTGCCAAGGGCGCGTATCAAATGGATCGGATCCCCATCTTCGGCGCCAACATGCACACAATGGAGCGCTTCAAGATGCGGCTCAAATATGCTCCGCTCATCGCACCGTTCGAGGATTTCCGACTATGGCTGCGTGCAAAGGGATTTACGGAGCTTGCCATGCTTCTGCCCATTCCTTGAATTTTCCCCGCAAAGCATGTATAATAATGATATCTGTTATTGTATCTTAAGGAGGGCTTTTCATGGATTTTGAAGCACTGGTCAAGGCAAAATTCGACGAAGCATACGAAGTGTCGGAGCATCCCAAAAAATTCTTCCTCACAGAGAACGGGCGCGGCGTCGTCGACGGCGGCGAGATGTATAACGCACTCCTGCAAGACGTGCTCGATATTGTACAAAGAGCGCTCGTCGGCATCCTCAAGGACAGCCATCATACCCATTGAAACACTATGATCACTTCGGAGACTGCCGCACGAATCCCTTGTGCACCGTACGGCAGTCCCTTTTTGATTCCAAGGCTGTCCAAGCAAAAACGGCTCTGAAAGGCAATGGTCAAGGAACTGGCTGCCCAACGCCGCAAACACGATGACGCAGGACATTATCCATCTCGCAGCGGCAACCTCAGAGACCATCTCCACAGCTCAGTGATCCGGACAAAATCAAGAAAAATACAGCCGAACACATAAATAGGACATTGCACCGCCATAGCCGGCTTCGTGCAATGTCCTTATTTATTTGATGCAAATGCTAACCTATTGTACCACTGTATCACAACGATACAGCGAGACCCGAAAATCCCGTGCCCTATTACCGTAGACTAAGTGACGCGCAAGTTTGGAGGCAGAGCAAGGAACTAGAAAAATCCACGCGAAGGCGTAGTTAAGAGCTACGTCGAGCGCAGGATTTTTCGCAGTGACACAGAGCTATGCGCCAAAATCGCGCGTCACGCCCCGTCACACCGTAACCTGAGTGACGCGCAAGTTTGGAGGCAGAGCAAGGAACTAGAAAAATCCAAGCGAAGGCGTAGTTAAGAGCTACGTCGAGCGCAGGATTTTTCGCAGTGACACAGCTATGTGCCAAAATCGCGCGTCACGTCTAGAATTCTTGGCGAATGCCCGTATAGAAGGCTCGTCGTTTACTGTCGTTCACATCGTTCCACTCGCCGAAGAGATATGTTCCGCCCTTGACTTGGTACTGGGCGCGCAGACGAACAGTGAAATCATTCGGGTCATAGGCGTCGGCAGAGAATTTGAATTTATCCCCTGCGAAGGCATCGACGCCGATCCCTGCCGCACCCGCGACAACGCCCGCGCGTGCACCGAGTGCCGATCCGCGCAGGCCTACCTGTGCGTTAAATTTATCACCGCCGCCGATGTCATCAACCCCAAACGAGGCGTACATGCCCTTCGCTTCGCCCACGTCGAGATTGAAGTTCGTCCGCCAGTCGTCCGCCTTTCCGCTGTACATGGCGTCGACCTTCGGCATGACCTTTATGCTCCCGAGTCGTCCCATCAGCCCGTTTGCCTTGTCGGTCATCGTACGTGCGTTGTGGATGAGGGCGCGCGCGTCCTCCTGCGTCTTCACATCTCCGGTCACAGACTCGATCCCCTCGGCAATGCGCGCGATGCGTCCTGATGCCTCAGTGATATTGGCGAGGGTGCGGCGCAGATTTTCTGCGGTCGCGGGATCTGCTCCGACGGTCTCGAGATTGGTCATGATGCGTTCAACGCTCGCCGTGCTCTGCGCAAGGTTGGCGCTCATGGCGTTCATATTCGCGATTGTGCCGCTGAGGTTCCCGCGGTTCTCCGCCGCCATCTGCTCGAGCGTCGCAGTGAGCCCGTCAAGATGCGCCGTCATGTGCTCCATATTGACGACGAGCTGCACTATGGAAGTCTGGAAGCCGGGCGCACCGACGATGTTGTTGATGCCCGTGAGCATGTCCTCGACCTGGATGATCATCTTATTCAGCTCGGTGAACATGGAGTCCATGCCCATCTCATCCGCGCCGTAGAGATAGTCCCCCGCGGCATAGTAATCCGTATTTGCAGACGGTGTGATGATGACGAACTTATCCCCCATGATGCCGGGCTGTGCGATGGTCACAGACGATCCGCGCGGGATCTTCACGTCGTCCGAGACGCTGATAGCGACGGTAACACCTGTGCCGTCGCTGCCCACCTTCTCGACATGTCCAACGGGCACGCCGGAGAGGAGCACCTGCGCCTCGGGGTTCAGCCCGACCGCGCGCCCAAAGCCGACGTAGAGTGTGTACTCATGTCCCCCGCCAAGCCGCAGCCCGCCAAAGAATATGACGACGGCGACGAGAAGTGCTGCGCCGACGAGTGTAAATGCGCCGACTTTTGCCTCTGCGCTCATGCTCCGCTCTCCTTTCTGTGATGCAGCGTACGGAAAAACGCCTGTACACGCGCATCATCAATTTCCTGAAACCGCTCCGGCGTGTCCACCGCAATAAGTGTGCCGTCGTAAATCATGGCGATGCGGTCGGCAATGCGGCTGGCGCTCGCCATATCATGGGTGACGACGACGGAGGTCACGTCGAGCTTTTTCTGCATATCGATGATGAGTTCGTCGATCTTTGCCGTCATGATGGGGTCAAGACCCGAACTCGGTTCGTCGTAAAAGATGATCTCGGGATCGGTCGCAATCGCGCGTGCGAGCCCGACGCGCTTTTTCATGCCGCCCGAGAGTTCCTGAGGCATGAGGTGCTCGACGCCCGGCAGTCCGACGAGCTCGAGTTTTTCGGCGACGATGCGGCGAATCTCATCCTCAGTTTTATCCGTGTGCTCGCGCAGTCCGAACGCGACGTTCTCGCCGACGCTCATAGAGTCAAAGAGCGCAGAGTACTGGAACACCATGCCCATCCTCAGACGTACGCGGTCGAGGGCGGTCTCGTCCATCGCGGCGATGTTGTCCGTGCCGACGCAGATTTCGCCCGCGGTGGGGCGGTCAAGCCCGATCATGAGGCGCAGGAGGGTGGATTTCCCCGATCCGGAGCCGCCGATGATGGCGACGGTTTCGCCTTTTTCTATGGTCAGGCTGATGTCCTTCAGCGCTTCTTTTTCGGCAAAGCGTTTGGAGACGCCGTGCAGTTTTATCATATGCCCTCCCGTCCGTCAGAAGAGGAAGAACGTCAGGACGGCGTTCAGGATGAAAATCACGATGATGGAGGTGACGACGGTCTGCATGGTCGCTTTCCCGACGCCCTCCGCACCGTTCGGCGCCGCAAGCCCATAATGACAGCCGAGGACAGCGATGACGTTGCCGAAGAAGATCGCCTTAATCAGTCCGCCCGTTAAGTCATAGATGGTTGCAAACTGTGTAATCGAGTGTGTGAACGTGTAGGCGGAGATGCCGGAGTAATGCACGGCGGTGAGATAGCCGCCGAACACGCCGATGACGTCGCCGAATACGGTCAAGATGGGAACGACGCACATACACGCGAGCATCCGGGGCACGATGAGGTAGTTGACGGGACTGACCGCCATGACGCGCAGTGCGTCGATCTGCTCCGTGACCTTCATCGTGGAGACCTCCGCGGTAATCGCCGCGCCCACGCGCCCCGCGCAGACGACGCCGACGAGGACGGGGCCGAGCTCACGCCCGATGCTGATAGCAATGACCGCGCCGATCGTGCTCTGCGCGCCGTAGCGGATGAATTCGTGCGCCGTCTGGAGCGTCAGCACAACGCCTGTAAAGAGAAGTGTCAGTCCGACGATGAGCAGGGAGTCCGCACCGAGATGCGACATCTGATAGACGATGCTCCGCACGCGCAGCCGCCGCGTGACCTGCCGCATGGTCTCTCCGTAGAGGAGCGTGACGCGCCCGATATTGGCGAGATGCGTGAGGACAAATGCCCCGACCGCCTCTAGGATTCTCTGCACCGCCGCACCTCCTTACCCCTTTGCCGCCCGCATCGCCTCTGTGCGTGCGAGCTCGTCACAGCGTTCGTTCCGCGGATTGCCCGCATGTCCCTTGACCCACCGGAACCGGACGTGCCGCGCGGCAAACGCCGCGTCGAGCTGCATCCACAGATCTTGATTGAGAACGGGCGCGCCGTCCGCTTTCTTCCAGCCGTGCTTTTTCCATGCGGGCAGCCAAAATTTGGTAAACGCATTCTTCAGATACTGACTGTCCGTATAGAGCACGATACGCGATCCCGCAGGGACAGCGGATACCGCCTTCAGCGCGGCGGTCAGCTCCATGCGGTTGTTCGTGGTTTCGGGATCGCCGCCGCTCTTCTCCTCGACCGCCCCCGTCGCGGCAGTCTCGATGACCGCCGCCCATCCGCCGGCACCGCCCGGGTTCCGCAGGCACGAGCCGTCCGTGTGAATGATGTAGTCCGCGTCGGCAGGCGCTTCATCCTCAGCGGACGATGCAGTGTGTGCGGGGGGCTGAGTACCACCGCTCACTCCCGTCCCCGCAAGCCAGTCACGCGCCTCGGACTCGGTCATAAAGCCTTTATAAACCGCGCCCCGAAAGCCCTGCACCGCCGCGGCACAGTCCGCCCATATGGTGAACAGCCCCGTTTTGTGCCCGCGTTTCACGGCGTAGAATTTCTTTGCCACAAATACCGTCCTCTAGTACGACCAGCGATAACCGATAGAGAGACCGGCACCGTTGTACCCCGGATTTTTCGTGCGCTGTCCGTTCGAGACATGATGCCCAAGATAGGCGACACTCAATGCGCTGCGGTCGTTGAACTTATAGGTAAGACGAGGACCGATGCGCCATAGGAAGTCATAGTTGCGCGTATGTGCAGGGTGGACGCGGTTATAAACGAGCAGGGCGCCCGTCACGTCAAGGGACGCTTCCCACTTTTTTCCCATGGGCTTCGTCCAGCGTACCATATACGAGGGGCCCACGCCGACGGCAGACGAATCGAGCCGCACGTCCGGACGGTCTTTCTCTGCCCACGAACCGACGGCACGCGATACGGTCACCCCCCAATGGAGAGACATTGCGTGCATCTCCTTATATTGCCGATAGACCTGCACATTGTAGAGATCGATATAACGGCGTTCACCGTGCCCATGCAGGTAATCCATCTGAATCTCCGCGCTGCGCTTCTCCGTGCGCGCGGACGCATCCCCCATATGCATCTCCCGCATATCGTCCACGGGGCGCGCATCTGCCGCCGCGATCTGCGGCAGTGCAAAGAGCACAAGCCCCGCCAAAACAGCTGTCTTTGACTTACACAAAGTCATCACAATCACCTCCAACGCAAAAAAAGTTCTTCCTCAAGACCGAGGCGGTCGCATATCTTTCCAACCATCATATTCACGAGATCATCCACCGTCTCCGGGCGGTGGTAAAAGCCGGGAGCGGCAGGCATGACGACCGCGCCCGCGCGCGCAAGGCGGAGCAGGTTCTCGAGGTGGATCTCGTGCATCGGGGTTTCCCGCGGCACGAGCAGGAGTCTGCGCCCCTCCTTAAGAGTAACGTCAGCGGCGCGCGTCAGGAGATCGTCCGTGACGCCGTGGGCGAGTGCGCCCGCCGCGCGCATGGAGCACGGCAGGATGACCATCGCGTCCATACGGAACGAGCCGCTCGCGATCGCCGCGCCCACATCGTCGTTCGCGTAGAGCTTCGTCACGCGGCGGGAAAGCTCCTCGCGCGTGATGCCGCATTCATAATCGAGCACCTTTTCCCCGCTCGTAGTGACGACGGCGTGAATCTCGATGCCGCGGCGGCACAGTACCTCCATGAGCCGCACGGCATAGATGCTGCCGCTCGCGCCCGTGATGCCGACAATGATTTTTTTCATCGAATCACGGTCACGCCGCCCATGTAGGGCACGAGCGCCTGCGGCACGACGACCGAGCCGTCCTCCTGCTGATTGTTCTCGAGGATTGCGGCGACCGTGCGCCCGACCGCGACGCCCGAACCGTTCAGCGTGTGGAGGAACGCGGGCTTCGCCCCGCGCGCGGGACGGTATTTGATATTCGCGCGGCGCGCCTGATAGTCCGTGCAGTTCGAGCACGACGAGATTTCACGGTATTTATTCTGCGCGGGCATCCACACCTCGAGGTCGTAGGTCTTGGCGGAGGTAAAGCTCATGTCGCCCGTGCAGAGCTGTATCACGCGGTACGGCAGTTCGAGCGTCCGCAGGACGTCCTCCGCCGCCTCGACCATACTCTCAAGTTCGTCCCAGCTCGTCTCGGGCGTGACGAATTTGATCAGCTCGACTTTGTTGAACTGATGCTGACGAATCAGTCCGCGCGTGTCGCGTCCCGCGCTGCCCGCCTCGGCACGGAAGCACGCGGTGTAGGAGGTATAGTACTCCGGCAGCTGCGCCGCGTCTAGAATCTCGTCGCGGTGGTAGTTCGTCGTCGGCACCTCCGCTGTCGGCACGAGGTAGTAGTCCAGCCCCTCAAGCTTGAACATGTCCTCGGCGAACTTTGGGAGCTGTCCCGTGCCGACCATGCTGCTCTCGTTCACGATGTAAGGTGCGAGCATCTCGGTGTAGCCGTGCTTTTCCGCGTGCAGATCCATCATGAAATTGATGCAGGCGCGTTCAAGTCGCGCGCCAAGTCCCTTATAGAACGTAAAGCGCGCGCCCGTGACCTTTGCCGCGCGCTCCGCGTCGAGAATGCCGAGCCGCTCGCCGATATCCCAATGCGCCTTTGGCTCAAAATCAAAAACGCGCGGCGTCCCCGTGCGGCGCACCTCGGGATTCTCCGTCTCGTCTTTGCCGACGGGCACATCCGCCTTGGGCATGTTCGGAATTTGAAGGAGCAGGTCGCGCAGTTTCAGCTCGACATCGCGCAGATCCTCATCGAGCGCCGCGATCTCATCGCCGAGCGTCCGCATCTCCGCGACGATGTCCTCCGCCGCCTCGCCCGCTTTCTTGCGGACGCCGATCTCCTTCGACACGGCGTTGCGGCGCGCCTTCTTTTCCTCCACGTCCTGCAAAATGCGGCGGCGCTCCTCGTCAAGCGCGGTAAAAGGGCTGAGGTCGAGACCGTTGCAGCGGTTCTTCAGCATCTCGCGCACGGCGTCTAGGTTCTCTCGGACAAACTTCATATCCAGCATCAATATCACTCCATCGCAGTGTAGAATTTCATCTGTTATCATAGTACAAAGGGCGTATTTTGTAAAGAAACACCTAGACACGCACCTCAAAACGCGGACGCTCCGCGCCGTCCTCCTCCCGCTCTGCGGGGCGGTGTGCGGACGGTGGAGCATCCGTTTTCGGTATCTGCTCTGTCGGAGTGCGCGATACTGGCGGTACTGCCGGCGTCGGTGCAGACGGCGCATGCTCTACGGGCGGGGGGGACGTCCGTGCCCCCTCACGGCGCACACTGCGCGGCGGCATCTGCGCTCCTACATCCGACGAGGGGGCGCGCCGCTCTTCGCGGGCGAGGCGTTCGAGTGCCTCGCCCGCCGTCAGCCCCGTGTACTCCGTCAAAAGCTCTCCGCGCGTATCGCGTGCGCGGCGTGTCCGCGCCGCCGCCGAAAGCAGTGCCGCATGTTCCTCCGCTGTGCCGTCCGTATCTGCGGGGCGCAATGCATCCCTCTCGCGCTCCTGAGCCAAGATACGCTCCGCGAGATGCGGCACCTCTTCCGCCGGCTCCGTGCTCTCTTTCCTGCGGAAGAACCTGCGAAAAAGAACGACGCCTCCAACGATGCCGACGACAAGCAGTCCTGCCCATGCAAAAGCGCTCGGCGCGGTATAGGACTGCGGCGGCTCCGGCACAGCAGTCTGCGCATTCGCGTCGGTGCCGATGCCGAGCTGCTTCTTGAGGATCGCATTCTCCTCCGCGGCGCTGAGTCCGTTTGCCACATCCGCACCCGTCTGTCCCTCGACCTGCGTTCCGCGATCGACGCGTGCACTCGCCGTGTTCACGCGGTCGCCGTTTGCAGCATCGCTGCGCGCGCCTGCATTGGATCGCTCACTCTGTCCCGTTTTCGTGCGATCCTGCGGCGCCCCCGTTGTTGTCTTGGAGAGCGCGCCGTTTCCCTGCGCGACGGAGTCCCGCGCCTGCTGCTCCGCCTGCGCGTCGCCCGTCGTATGCACGCTGTTATTCTGCGCGTCCCGCGCTGCGTCGCCGAGCGTGATCTTCGGCGGCGTGGGAGGCGTCGGCGGCGTCGGTGGGGTGATCGCCATACGCGTTCCTCCTTCCCATCGGTATTTTTACGTTAATTATTTATAGGCTCTGACATTTAGTCTGTCGTCCTTCACACTGCCGTCCGTCTCCACATGCGCAAACCCCGTGCGAGTCAATAAGTCCTCGAGCTCTTCCGCCGTATAGATCGTCATGCCGTCGACGATCTTCGTCCATTTGAGACTCTTCTCAGTTTTCTTTCCCGCCTCGTTCGTAATCATGAACACACCGCCCGGCTTCAGCACGCGCAGAACCGCACGGAAACAGTCTTCTATATCCGGCCAAAAGTAGACGGTCTCGAACGCCGTCACGACGTCGAAGCGTTCGTCCCCAAACGGCATTTCCGGAAGAGCGCATTGAACGACTTCACAGCGTCCCGCTGCAATCGCGGCAGCGTTGAGTTCTCTTGATTTTTCCACGGACACCTTGGAATAGTCGAGCCCCGTCGCATGCCCCCGCGGGAGCGCTCGGAGGAACCGCGCGATATTCGCCCCGCCCCCGCATCCGCAGTCGAGCACGTCCTCATCGCCGCGCAGGACGAGATGAGAGAATCCCCACGCCGCGATCGGCGCGTGCCCGCGGTTCATGATACCGACCACAAATTTTCCGACAAGCCCCTTCGGCTTTGCCGCGTTGCTGAAGAATTTTTTAAGCAGTCCCATATCCGCTCCCTCCTTACCGTTCAATCATAGTCCCTATATTACCACAAAAAATAAAAAGTGTCTCGCAGCAGAAATCTGCGAGACACTTTTATGTCACTCAATGATTTTATTTTTAGAGAAGCGCCTTGCGCAGTTCCTCGCCGCTCTGTGCGCAGATGTAGGAGGGCGCAATGTCCAGTACCGTCCTGCATCCCGTCGCGCCCTCTTTGGCAAGGCGATGCGCCGCGCGCGCATACGCCGCGAGCACGTTCGCCGTGAACTCGGGGTTCGAGTCGAGCTTCAGGCTGTACTCGATGACATGCTTGTGCTCGCCGCCCTTTCCGGTTGCCCCGGAACGAATGACGAAACCTCCGTGCGCAAGCCCCGCATGGTCGCGCCGGAGTTCCTCCTCGCTGATGAAATGCACCGTCGTGTCGTAGTCCGAGAAGTAGTTCGGCATCGTCACGATCGCCTTCTCAACAGCCGCGGCATCAGCGCCCGCCTCGAGAACGACATAGCACTCGCGGGTGTGCTTTTCGCGCGTCGAGAGCGTCGGATTCGAGCCGCTGCGCACAGCCTCCAGAGCCGCCGGAACGGGCACAGTATACTGCTTTGCATCCTTCACGCCCGGAATGCGGCGGATCGCATCGGAATGCCCCTGACTGACGCCGCGCCCCCAGAACGTGTAATCTGCGCCGCCCGGCAGAATCGCGTTGCTGTAGACGCGGTTCAGCGAGAACATGCCCGGATCCCAGCCGACCGAGATGATGCCGACGCGTCCCGCCGCCTTTGCCGCCGCATCCACCGCCGCAAAATGCGCGGGGATCTTCGCGTGCGTGTCGAAACTGTCCACCACATTGAACAGCTTTGCAAAGGCCGGTGTCTGCTCCGGAAGATCGGTCGCCGAACCGCCGCAGAGAATCAGCACATCCACCTTATCCTTCCACTCTGCCGCCGCGCTTGCGGAGACGACGGGCACGCCTGAGCGCACCTTGACCGACGCGGGATCGCGCCGCGTAAAGACGACGACGAGCTCCAGATCCGCATTTGCCTCCACAGCGTACTCGACGCCGCGTCCGAGATTCCCATAGCCCAAAATTCCAATTCGTGTCATAAATGCTCCTCCCACCGTTTCCCCTAAAACGGCGTAAAACCTTTCAGGAAACAACGCTCCTCAGTAATGCGGGTGTGCCTTCACATAGTCCACCGGACGCGACCAATCCACCTGAACCCCCGTCTCGTTCCAGAGACGGGTCAGGGCAAGCTCAAAGCTCTCTCGATCGGCGAGCGGCGTGACCGTCTCTTTCGTAAAGTCCATCAGCGTCTCATGGGGCATCTCGACCTCATGCGGAACGGCGAGAAAATCCTCCACCGCCGTGCGTCCTTTTTCATCCGCAAGATTTACACTTGCCGACCGTGACGCACTGTCGTAGTCAATCCAGCCGAGTACCTCGCCATAACTGATGGCGACGCTGTATGTATCACTCACTCGTATCACCTCTTATGAACGGATATATACCCTTTTACAGGCGTTCATTATTATAGAACGATTCCGCGCCGCGCGCAACTGTCCGCAGCGAATTATTCTGTATACAGAGTTCGCTTTTTCTCCCCTCGCCCGTTGCATAAGAATTTGGCATGCAGTAAAATATAAAAAAAAGAAATTACCTATACCAAGTCCAAATCATGGAAAAGGAGCTGGAACTTTTTATGGAATTTACAAGCACCATCGCCCCCGGCATGACACACGAGGTACAGGACAGCGTCACGGAGGAGAAGACCGCGCGCGTCGTCGGCAGCGGATCACTCAACGTCTACGCGACCCCCTGCATGGCGGCGCTCATGGAACGCGCCGCAGCCGAGCTATGCCAGCGCGAATGCCCCGTCGGATGGACGACCGTCGGCACTGCGCTCTCTATCAGCCACCGTGCCGCAACGCCCGTCGGGCTGTCCGTCCGCGCCGTCGCCGAGGTCACGGCAGTCGACGGGCGCAAGATCAACCTCAAGGTCACGGCATACGATGCCCGCGAGGAGATCGGTTCCGGCACGCATGAGCGTTTTGCCGTCGCATCGGAAAAATTCTTCGCCAAAGCCGAGAGCAAGCGCTAATCCTCTCCCATATAAATAATATCCACCCGCACAACAGGTAGTTTTTCATTTTGGGGCATCTCCCTAATATCACCGGCAGCATATAACTTGCAACATACAAAAGACGCCCTCTCGACCATGCGAGAGAGCGCCTTTTTTTATGCTGTGAAAATTTCTTTTCACATTTTTTCACATTTTTTCACATTTTTTCACAAGAAGGGTATTTTAGGTGCAAGAACCCGCGTCATTACTAGGGTTACGGGGCATTCTTACATCATGCCGCCCATTCCGCCCATGCCCGGTGCACCGCCCGGCATCGGAGCCTCGGGCTCCGGCTTGTCGGTGACGAGGGTCTCGGTCGTGAGTACCATTGCGGCGATGGATGCCGCGTTCTGGAGTGCCGAGCGCGTGACCTTTGCAGGGTCGACGATGCCCGCGCCGATCATGTCGACGTAGGTGTTCTCGAGCGCGTTGAAGCCGATACCGTCGCCCGCCTTCTTTACGCTGTCCACAACGACGGAGCCCTCAAGACCTGCGTTCTCGGCGATCTGGCGCACGGGTGCCTCAATGGCACGGCGCACGATGTCAACGCCGACCTTAACGTCGCCCTCGGCATTGATTTTATCAAGTGCCGGCAGAATATCGATGAAGGTCGTGCCGCCGCCGGCAACGATGCCCTCTTCAACTGCTGCGCGCGTTGCGTTGAGCGCATCCTCGACGCGGTATTTCTTGTCCTTCATCTCGACTTCGGTGGCTGCGCCGATCTCAACAACCGCAACGCCGCCCGCGAGTTTTGCGAGACGCTCCTGGAGCTTCTCGCGATCGAAATCGGAGGTCGTCTCCGCGATCTGCTTCTTGAGCTGATCGACGCGCGATGCGATCTGATTCTTATCGCCCGCGCCGTCAACGATGGTCGTCTCCTCTTTCGTGGAACGCACCTGACGCGCACGACCGAGGTCTGCGAGCGTAACGCTGTCGAGTTTGCGCCCGAGCTCTTCACTGATGACCGTTCCGCCCGTGAGGATCGCGATATCCTCGAGCATTGCCTTGCGGCGGTCGCCGAAGCCCGGAGCCTTGACCGCGAGCGCCTTGAACGTGCCGCGGAGCTTGTTGACAACGATGGTCGCGAGCGCTTCGCCGTCGAGATCCTCAGAGATGATGACGATCTGCTTGCCCTGCTTGACCACCTGCTCAAGCACGGGCAGGATGTCCGCGACGGACGAGATCTTGCGATCCGTGATGAGCACATACGGGTCGTCCATAATGGCTTCCATCTTCTCCGTATCCGTGACCATGTACGGGGAGATGTAGCCGCGGTCAAACTGCATTCCTTCGACGACGGAGAGGTTCGTGTCCATGGACTTGGACTCCTCGACCGTGATAACGCCGTCCTTGCCGACCTTCTCCATCGCCTCTGCGATGAGGTCGCCGACTTCGCTGTCGCCGGAGGAGATCGCCGCAACCTGCGCGATCTTTGCCTTGGTCTCGACCTTCTGTGCCTTGCTCTTGATCTCCTCGACGAGGGTCTTGACTGCGCACTCAATGCCCTTCTTGACGATCATCGGGTTAGCGCCCGCAACGACGTTGCGCATACCTTCCTGAATCATCGCCTGTGCGAGGAGCGTCGCGGTCGTCGTGCCGTCGCCTGCGATGTCGTTCGTCTTCGTCGCGACTTCCTTCACGAGCTGTGCGCCCATGTTCTCAAACGGATCTTCGAGCTCGATGTCGCGTGCAATCGTTACACCGTCGTTCGTGATGGTCGGTGCGCCGTACTTCTTATCGAGAACGACGTTGCGGCCTTTGGGACCGAGCGTTACCTTGACTGCGTTTGCCAGTGCGTCAACACCGCGTCCGAGCGCGCGGCGTGCCTCTTCGTCAAACAAAATCTGTTTTGCCATTACTATATGCCTCCTAAAAGCTGCGTAATCTTACAGAATCGCCAGAATGTCGCTCTCGCGGACGATGAGATAGTCCTTGTCGTCGACCTTGATCTCAGAGCCCGAGTATTTCGAGAATACGACACCGTCGCCCACCTTTACCTCAGGTGTGGCGCGCTGTCCGTTATCCAGCAGCTTGCCCGTGCCAACGGCAACGACTTTGCCCTTCTGCGGCTTTTCCTTTGCCGTGTCGGGGAGCACAATGCCGCTCGCCGTCGTGACATCGCTCTCCGCAACCTCAATGACAACACGTTCGCCCAATGGCTTAATCATGGTATCTGCCTCCTAGTTTCATAACAATGATATTCTACGCTGTTAGCACTCTCATGTACTGAGTGCTAACTCACGATTCATATAGTAATCCATTTAAGTCAAAAAGTCAATAGTCTTTTTATAAAAAAGTCAAACTGCTTTTTGAGGCGGCAAAATCAGCCCTCTTTGAATGCTGCAACAAGGTTCTTGAGGCGCGCCGTACCTTCTTTGAAGGTTTGAATCTTTGCCAAAATATCCTCATACTGCTCCGCCATACCGACGACTTTTTCGGCGATCTTCGTATTTCCGACGGCTCCCTCATGGGTTGCATTGCGGATCTCATCCATCGCCTGGTTCATTTCATTGACAGAGGAGAGCAGTTGCTGCGAATTTGCTGTCGTATCCTCTGCGCTCTTGCGGAAATACGCGGTATCCTTCTCGTAGGAGAGCGTGGTTTCATCCATCCGTCCATAGTCGGCATGGACGTCCTCGTCGATGAATTGCAGCAGACTGTATGCTCCGTCTGAGAGTGCTTGTACGGATGCCGTGACCTGCCCCGTAAGACCTCTGATTTTCTCGGTGGTCTCGCGCGACTGCTCGGCGAGTTTGCCGACCTCACCCGCAACGACGGCAAAGCCGCGCCCCTGTTCACCGGCGCGCGCCGCCTCAATGCTCGCATTGAGCGCGAGCAGGTTGGTCTGCTCCGCAATTTCAGCAATATCTCGTGTGAGCTGTCCAATCTGGTCGACAACCTTTGCGGATTCGATCGCTTCCTCGACAGAGGCCTTCGTCGCCCCGTAGATGCGATCGGCGCTTGCCCGCGATTGCTCCATCGCCGTCTTGAGCTGTGCGACGCGTCCCACAATCTCGCGCGCATAGTCCTCGCTGCGCGCGGCGGCATCCGCCGCCCCCTTAATGCCGTCGCTGAGGTCGCTGCTGAGATGCTGAACATTGGAGGTGGACGCCGCCGTCTCCTCCATGCCCGCCGACATCTCCTGCGTTACGGCTGACATGTCCTGCGTATCGCCGCTGAGACTATTCAGCATCTGCTCAAGCTCGCCGACCATGGCGTCCGTCGTCTCAGCTTCCTCATGCACCTGCTTCATAAAGCCCTGCATTTTGCTGAGTGCCTGCACCACGACGCCGATCTCATCGCGGCGCGCCGAGAGTTCCGCCGGGATCTCGCGGCTCAGATCGCCCGCCGCCACGGCGTTGAGGTGTCCGATCGATGCGGCAAGCGGTCCCGAGATATTATCCGCGATGAGACGCGAAACGAACAGCCCGAATCCGAGCGCGATCAGCAGGATCACCGCAAAGGTGTAGACCGTCTCGTCATAGCGGACATTGTTCGCCTCAAAGACCTGTTTTCCCTGAAACACGTTATCCGGAGTGAGCACATCCATATTGCTCGAAATCACCGTGAGCGACGCAAGATTATTAAAGACCGCAATGCGATCTTCCGGTGCAGTCCCCATATTGTTGATGGCGCCGACCTTATTCGCGGCGACAGTGAGGTTTTTTTCCAGCTCAGCAATGGTCGCCTGCGCGCGCTCGCTCGTGTCAATCTTTTTGAGTTCCTCCATATCGTGCCGGATTCCGTCAAGATTGCCGAGCACATCGTCCACAAGCACCTTGCGGCTGTCCGCGGGCATATCCGTCTGCAACAGATACGGCGTGTTCACACTGATTTTGCGCAGCCGATTGTTCGCATCGTTGAGGTACTGCGTCGTCATGAGGTTGTGGTTATACATATCGTCGAGCGAATCTTTCGCACGGTAGTTCGAGTAGATTCCAACTGACGCAACAATGAGAAGAACGACGAGCAGCGTCACGGAGAGGATAAAAATCTTCGTCCGCACGCTGTAATCTTTGAGTGCATCCGCACCAATCATTGGAATATTCATGCCGCCGCCCTCCTCAGTTGCCAACCTGTCCGATATTTTCCTGCGTGATGGATGTAAAAGGAATCGATGTATCGCTTGACGGCGGATTTCCCTTGATGAATCCCTCCGCGAGCGTCAGCGCGGCTTCGCCCTGTCCCTTTGCATCCTGCTTGACGGTCTGCACCATCTCCCCGGCCGTCACGGCGGCAAGCCCTGCCGGTGTCGCATCAACCCCTGAGATCAGGCAGCCCTCGAGGCGGTTTGCCCCCTTGAGTGCCTGCACTGCGCCGAGCGCCATCTCATCGTTGCCCGCAACGACACCGTTGATCTCCGGAAACATGCTCATCCAAAGAGTCATTGTCTTGAGCGCCTCTGCTTTGCTCCATCCGGCATCGACAAAAGAGAGCAGCTGTATGTCCGGGCGCTTGTCAAGGCAGGCTTCTTTGAACCCTTCCCAACGTCCCACGGCACTGCTCTGCGTACCGTCGCCCTGCAAATAGACGATCTTTGCGCCCTCCGGCAGATGCTTCGCCATGTATTCGCCCTGCATACGACCGGCTTCCTTATCGTCGGAAAACGCGCGCAGCACCTTTCCACCCGCAACGCTGCGGTTGACGATGATCACAGGGATGCCCGCATCGTTTGCCTTTTCGATGCTTTTGACAATGCTCGTCCCATCCGCCGCGAGCAGAACGATCGCGCCTGCACCGCTGCTGATGGCATCGTTCATCTGGTCGATCTGCATATTGCCGCTGCCCTTGGCGTCCAAATACGTGACCTCGATGCCGTCCGCCTTTGCCTTTTGATCAAATGCCGCTCTGATCTGCGAACAGAACCCGTCCGCATCGTCAAAATTTGCATAGACGACGCGGTTCGAACTCGCCCCCGGCATTCCACAGCCCGCAAGTCCCAAGCAAGCGGCAGGAAGAAGAAACATTGCCCATTTTCTCAGATTCATACCGATCCCTCCATTTTTCTGCATGTGTTTCCTTTTACATATGTTTCACGGGTACGGGACCGCGCGAGAGTGCGATTGCTCCCGTCCGCGCGATCTCGATGATGCCATAGTCCGAGAGAAGCTCCGAGAGCGCGTCGATTTTCTTCGTGTCGCCCGTCAGCTCCACAACGACATTCTCCACACCGACGTCCACAATGCGTGCGCGGAAGATGTTCACGACGTCAATGATCTGCGCGCGCGACTCCTTCGTCGCACGCACCTTAATGAGCACAAGTTCACGCGTGATGGAGTCAAACTGCGTAAGATTGACAATTTTCACAACATCGATGAGCTTTGAAAGCTGTGTCACTACTTGGTTCAGCTCATTCTCCGAGGCAACCGAGACAACGATGTTGATGCGCGTGACCGCCTTTTCCTCCGTGTAGCCGGCAGAGATACTCTCGATGTTGAACGCGCGGCGACTGATGAGACTGGCGATGTGTGTGAGAACACCCGGCTTGTTGTCGACCAGCACTGCGAGTAAATATTTGTCCATATTACCTTCCTCCCAGCACCATCTGATCCAGCCGCTTTCCGCCCGGCACCATCGGCACAACGTCCGCCTCCTCGGGGACAATGACGTCGATGAGCCGCGCCCCATCCTCCGCGAGGAGACGCGGCAGCTCCTCCGCGAGCTGCTCCTTCGTCTCGATGCGCGCCCCCGCAACGCCCATCGCTGCGGCGAGCTTTACATAATCCGTTTTTCCTTTGAGCTCCGACGCGGAATAATGACGGCTGTAAAAGAGCCGCTGCCACTGTCCTACCATGCCAAGGATGGAATTGTGCACGATGACGACCTTGATGTCGATGTCGTTGTCCGCAATCGTCGCGAACTCTTGACAATTCATCATGATGCTGCCGTCGCCCGTGATGAGCACGACCTTTTTCTCCGGGCAGGCGAGTTTCGCACCGAGTGCCGCCGGCAGACCGTACCCCATCGTGCCGAGCCCGCCCGACGTGAGGAATGTCCGCGGCGCATGTGCATGGAAGAACTGCGCCGCCCACATCTGATGCTGTCCCACATCCGTGACGCAGATCGTATCCTCATCCATCAGTGCGCGCACCCGGCTGACGAGTGCCTCGGGGCGAATCTCCTCCGCCTCCTTCCATGTCAAGGGATGCGCACGCTCCATCGACAGCACTTCGCCGAGCCACGGGCGGAAGCGCGTCGTCAGATCCCCGCCGAGAGCACGCACCGCCGCAACGAACGCGGGCAGCGTTCCGCGCAGATCGCCGAGCACGGGGAGATCGACACGCACATTTTTGTTCAGCTCCGCGGGATCAATGTCAAAATGCACGACGCGCGCCTTGGGCGCAAACGCTGCAGTGTTCCCCGTTACGCGGTCGCTGAAGCGCGTGCCGACCGCGAGGAGGAGGTCGCACTCCTGTATTGCCATGTTCGACGCGTAGGAGCCGTGCATCCCCGCCATCCCGGTGAATCCCTCGGTCTCTGCGGCGATGCCGCCGATGCCCATGAGCGTCGCGACCGACGGCATCCCCGTCAGTCTGAGGAGTTCACGAATCTCCTCCGCAGTATCCGAGAGCACAACACCGCCGCCGACGAAGAGCAACGGCTGCTCCGCCGCGGCAAGAGCCTCCGCTGCCGCCCGCACCGCTGCGGGATCAAAGGAGGCCTCGCCCGTATAGCCGTGCAGCTTTACAGCGGTCGGATAGCGATAGTCGATCTGCGCATCGAACACATCCTTTGCCACGTCGATGACAACGACGCCCGGGCGCCCCGTCCGCGCGATATAAAACGCCTCTTTGACGATGCGCGGCAGATCCGCCGCGTCCTTCACGAGATAATTATGCTTCGTAATCGGCGTCGTAATACCCACGATGTCCGCCTCTTGGAACGAATCTTTTCCAATGTAAGGATTTGCCACCTGTCCCGTGATGCAGACCATCGGCACAGAGTCCATATGTGCCGTCGCAATCCCCGTCACGAGATTCGTCGCGCCGGGTCCCGATGTTGCAAATACGACGCCGACCTTCCCCGACGCGCGGGCGTACCCGTCCGCCGCATGTGCCGCGCCCTGCTCATGACGCGTCAGCACATGCCGGAACCCCATTTTATAAACTTCGTCATACAGCGTAAGCACCGCGCCGCCCGGATAGCCAAAGACGACCTCGACGCCCTCCTGTTTCAAACTCTCTAAAAGCGCATGTGCGCCGTTCATCATCAAATCGGATTCCCTCCTAAAATATAGCCATCCCCATTATAATACTCTTCTATTATAGGGGTTTCTCCTTTTTTTTACAAGCATCTCCGACATCTTGAATAATTTTCCGGACATCTTTAATGATATGTGTGAAAGCAGATGCATGGACTCCATAACAACAAACGGATCCGATATACAATACATATCGAATCCGTTTCAATACAATTTTGTGAATACGCACGCGTAAGTTTGGAAGCATCCACACTTTTATAGCCCCGAACAAAGCAAGACTGCCGGCATGATCCACAAGGCGAATATAGCTTTGCTTTCGTTCTCTCACAGCACAATCGGTGATCACGACTCAACTCATGATCTATGATCCCTTGATTTCCGATCCACTACACTGTAGAGCATCGTAACGAACCCCTCCTCACCAAGATAACGCGGATCAAACGAGACGCACCCTATCGTCTCCCGGATACGAGTGATTGCCGCATTGACGCTCTTCTTATTTGAGCCAAATACGCGGTACAGTTCTTCTATATGCGTCAGGTCGATGCTGTTGATGTCGGCAAAAAGGAAAATAACCGCCGTCAAGACTTCCGGTTTTTCCGCATGCCTCCCGACAATATGCGCATAGTCACGGAACAGATTCCCCATCAGCTCCTGTGCGTAACGACTGAACCCAAGTTTTTCCGACACGGCCCGAAGCACGGTGAGCTCCTCGCTCCAACGATCCCGTTCAGCAGCAGGACGGTCGATCTGTGGTGGCAATGCACGCTGCGGAAGCACATCGAGCTGTGCCCTTGAAGAGAGTACGTGGATGGTATGCCGCACGAGTGCAGCCTCTCGCAGGAGAAATTCATCTATATCGGCAGACTTTTTCTGCATACAAAAGAGCTCAAATTCGCGTTGAATCGTCTCGCTGATACGCCGCTGAAGCCGCTTGCTCGCAGGAATCGACGTGATGTAGTTGAGCATCATCACCCCCTCGTCACAAATATGCCCGAACAAAATCGTTCGACTGAGCGCCCCCGGGATCCCCGGATGCGGCAGGATGATCTCCTCATTGCGAAGCATGTCACGGCAGACAATGTATTCATCGTACTCTTCCGTTACGGCAAGTACTGCAAAGCGCGCGGCAAGAAGATCCTGTATAATCTCACGCTCGTCGTAATCGAGCTTATCCCATTCCTGCTCGCTGTAATGCTCAATAGGCGTCTCATCGGTAGCGATCAAATGGTAGTCGAAGAAGAAAAAATCCCAAAACCGCAGCCAGAAAGTTTCCTTTTCCTCCTCGGAAGCGTGTTCATAAGCGCTCATATCGTAGAGATCGCCCGTATAGATCATGGCGGCGCGTCCGATATCAAGCTGATACGGAGGGCGCCTAAAATACTCGCCGATCTTGTGCAGGAGGTCATTGAGCTGGAGATTCAGCTCGTCCATCTCCATACGCTCATCCTCTTCGATATCATCGAGCGTCAGCCCTTCGATCTCCTCCCATTCGACACGCGGCGGCAGGCGAAATCGCCCTGTAATATAGAACTCCTCAAGATCCGCATCCGGCTCCGCCATATCGATCTCATAGTCCCCGTTTTCCTCAAGGTAAGTGAGGAATGCACGCATACGCGCAAAATAATCCTCCACATGGCACTTTAAGGGACGCCGGTCAATATGTTTTTCAGCATAGCGAAAAAAAAGCGCAAGATAGTCAATGCGGATAAACAGACGCGCAAGTTCGTCGCTGCGCCGTGCAATGCATATCAGGAAATCCTCGATGCAGTACCAGTCAATGCACAGCTCTTCGCTGCTCCTCCCTTTCCACGCCGACGCACGCAAATAGCGCTCGACCAGCGGTCTCGGCACAAAGATGTTCACACGCCCATGTTCGCCGTAGAAACGCTTGACCAAAGCGTAGACATTTTCCATGCAGCCCTCCCGCGTCACGCGTTTCCCCAAATACACAAATCCAAATAGAATACGGTTTATCCTAACAAATGTGTGAACACTTGTCAATCATACGCACACAATAGAAACAGATTCGTCACTCTTGCTTTTTTCTAAAAAAATCTGTAAAATGACAAAATGGAGAGAAAAGCGCGCATGCGCAGAAGATAAACGAAAGCATAGGTGATTCCGAATGAGCATATTCTCACGCTTCCTCCCGAAGCGCAAACCGCCCGAAATTAAGAACAACATCCCGAAGGAAAAGGAAAACATCCGCAAAACCTTCGGCATTTATTGCGGCAAGCATCACGAGAAGAACGGCAGCAAGCTCTGCCCGCGCTGCACGGCGCTGCTCGCAACCGTCTTTACGAAAATCGACCGCTGCCCCTACGGCATTACAAAGCCGATCTGCGACCGCTGCGACCGCCCGTGTTTCGGCACAAAGGCGACGCAGGAGTTCCTGACCATCATGCAGGGCACGCAGCGCGGAATGCTCCTGCGCCATCCCATTATGACCATCAAGCACAAGCTCGCGGGCATGGGTGTCGACTATGCCAAGCATCAGCAGCAGAAAAAGCTTGACGACAAGGTAAAGGCACGCGAAAAGGCAGCAAAAGAACGCGTCAAAGAGCGCAAGAAAAAATAAGACGAAAAATAATATGCGCAAAAAACCTCCCGTGCGGTACGTCCGCATCGGGAGGTTTTTATATGCACTTTACGCCAGCGTCTTAATGTATGCCTTGAGCTCGTCCGCGGCTTTCGTCACTTGTGAGAGATTTGCCGTAATCTCCTGCGTGGATGCCGCCTGCTCTTCGCTGATGGAGCCGGTCGTCTCGATGGATTTCGAAATGTCCTCAACGGCACGGTTCATCTCGTTCAGCGTAACCTGGATACGCTCAGTCGCTTCGCGTGACTGCTCCGCGAGCTTGCGCACCTCTTCGGCGACGACGGCGAACCCGCGTCCCTGCTCGCCCGCACGCGCTGCCTCAATCGCGGCATTCAGACCGAGGAGGTTCGTCTGTCCGGCGATGTTCGTGATGAAATCAATGACCTTGATCGTATCGGCATTGCGCTCCTGCAGGAACTTTGCCTGCTTCACCGACTCCTGCCCTGCCGTCGCGAGCTCCGTCGCGCTTTTTGCAACCTGCTCGATCGCCTCATAGACGGTCTGTGTCGACGTCGCAATCTGTTCGATCGCCGTCAGCAGCCGCTCATGGTCAATCTTCGTCTCTTCTGCCATATTTTACTTCCTCCCTGATCACCCGGTATGAATGATTCCCTACGGCATTGTTTGCTATGGTTTTAATTCAACGCAAAGTGAAAAAAACCTTCCTGCCCGCGAAATTTTCTCCGCCTATTTTTCCGGCATTAAGATAATGTTGACGGGCAGATTCGACGCGCCGGGCGGCGAGTATTCAAACTGCACGGGGCGGTCGCTCTCGTACGAACCGAGATCGGCAAGCTCCGTGTGCTGCGTCAGAAAGAGCAGCCCCTCCTCGCGGGCGCGCGCCACATTCTTCGGCTCGGGAACGGTTTGATCGCCGAAATATGCGCGGTGCTCGGGCGTCTCGAGCAGACGCATCCGCCCGCCGCTCCGCGCGCGCATTGCGCCCGCGTAAACGCCGCCGAGCGGGCTGAGGAAATAGCGTGTGCGCTCCCTGCCCATCGTTGGGATATTGATTTGATAGAGAATCCCATAGTTGCCGTAGTTCACGACGGGCGCGCCGTCCGTCGCGTCGACCCCCGTAAGGTACGTATCGTGCAGATTGTCCCCGATGGGGAAATACACTGCACCGTCACGTCCGGGGTGATAGATCCGCTGCGAGGTGACGATGCGGTTCATTCCTTGGAACGTTCCGCGCAGCGCCACCTCGTCGCGCGGCAGCACACGCGCCGTGCGCAGGAAGGCAAAGGGATCAATGTCCGCGCCGTACATGATCACAGAGACGCGCACGGGCGCACTCGCATCAAAATCATATACCCCGTAAACCAATTCTCCGGGGTTCAAAATCGTCTCATCCATCGCGGGTACGAGGAGACGCGGGCGTTCCTTCGTCACATGGATACGCTCGCTCATCTCGTGCGTATCAAAATAGCCGATCTGTGTCGCCTTGCCCACGCGCAGATAGTCGATGCTCGGCGCACTCGCTGCACCGCGTGTCACCGAAACGACAGCGAGATCCGCCTCCGTCTCGAGCACAACCGCCACTTTCTTCGGCGTTGCAGTATCGTTCAGATGATAGTAAAGAACGCGCGCCGCTCCCGTCACCGTATCACGGTAGAGAATCCCCGTCTCCTTGACATACTCGGGACTGTCCGAAAAGAGCAGCGTCCCGCCCGTATCGTGCGACTCCACTTCCCACCGGTGCATCATGCGCGACGCCTGCTGCGAAATCCGCTGCGCAGGGATCCCGTTATCGCCGAGGATTGCGGCGACGCGGCTGCGAATGCCCCCCTCCGCCGCGCCGCGCTCCCGCACAACCGTTGTCCCTCCGGTTGGATGCGCCTGTGCGCTTCGCGCCGCCGGGAAGAGCAGCGCGGCACAAAGCGCCGAGATCCCTAAGATTCCCTTCCACACGATTCCCTTATTCATACTCTCTTGATTTCCTTCCTCCAATGATTCCGTTTTATGATCTCCTCAGCAAATAGATCGCGTCCTGCACATGCTGCCGAACGCCCTCCGGCAGCTCTGCCATGCGCGTCTCCAATCGTGCCGCCAGCTCCCCCTTAAAAAGCCGCAGGCGGAACTCCCACAATCCAAAGTGCGGCGGTGGAATATTGATGCGGCGCAGACGGTACGGATTCGTCTCCGTCGTATTGAGTCCCGCCTCGCCCGTCACCGCCGTCAGATAGTTTTCCTCGGCGAGCATATCGACGATCACATCGTCATACGCGCCGTTCGGATAGGAAAAGCTATAGATTGTCTTCATGCCGTTCCACTCGAGCAGGAGCTTTGAGAGGCGTATCTCATCGAGTTGCTGCTCGCGCGTCAGCGTCGTCAGCGGGATATGGTTCGCCGTGTGGCTGCCGATCTCCATGCCGTGCGACTCGAGTGCGCGCAGATTGTCCCACGTCATATAGCCGGGCTGCCCGATGTCGTTCGTCACGATGTAGAACACGCCCTTCATACCGCGCTCGTCGAGCATCGGCAGGATCACGCGATGATTGTCCTCGTAGCCGTCATCAAAGGAGAGGATGACGGGCTTTTCAGGCAGTACCTGCTTGCCCTTGCGCGCGCGCGCATAGTCCTGCGGGGTGATTGTCGTATATCCCTCGCGGCGGAGATAGTCGAGCTGCGCCGCGAACTCCGCGGGCGGCACGACGTACGGCTCCGCGCCGGGGCGCACCTCCTCGGTCACCATATGGTACTCGAGGATGGGAAATCCTGCGGGCGGCGGCGCTGTGATGAGCCACGCAAAGAGTCCGAGCAGCGCCCACAGAGGCAGCATCAGCAGCCGCCGAATTGTCTTTCCCAAATTTTATACCTCCTCTGCCATCGCGCGCAGTTTGCGCAGGCGATGGTTCATCCCCGGTTTACTGATGTGGCAGAGCGCCGCCAGCTCCGCCATGCTGATCTCCGGATGCGCGCGTCGCATCTCGGCGGTCTCGCGCAGCTCCTCGGGCAGTGTTTCGATGCGCCCCGCCGCCGCAAGACGCTCAATCGCCGCGCGCTGTTCGGCAGCGGCGTCCACGGCACGTCGGACATTCGCCATCTCGACGTTGACGAGGCGATTGACCTGCGCGCGCACCTCTTTCACGTTGCGCGCGACCTCGATCTCCTCCGCTGCCTCCTCCGCTCCGATGAGCGAGAGGAAGTCCATCACGGCGTCACCCTCTTTGAGATAGACGACGTAAAGTCCGCGCCGATCCGTCATTCTAACAGGAAAGCCCATGCGGCGCAGCAGCGTATGAAGCGCACGCCCCATTGTCTCGCTCCGCGCCTTGAGTTCGAGATTGCAGCTCGCCTCGGGGCGGTTCACGCTCCCGCCGCCGAGAAACGCACCGCGCAGATAGGCGGCGCGGCAACATTTTTTCCGCAGGAGCGCCATGTCCGTCCCCGCACGCAATTCTCCCTCCTCGAGGAAGCCGAGCTGCGTGAGCAGCGGCGTCACGGATGCACCTGCGGCGATGTTGACGATATAGGTGCGGCGGCGGAGCTGCGGCGTGCGTTCCTGTGCCACCGTGGTCTCAATTTCAGTATCTATATTGTGCAGGAGACGGATCACGCGGCGCGCCACGGCGGCACTCGCCGCTTCGAACCGCAGCCCGCGCCCCTGTCCCTCCTCCGTCCGGGCGGTCGCGCCCATGCGCAGGAGCGCGGCAAGTTCCGCCGTCCGGCAGCAGGTGCGCTCCTCATCCGTGCGCGCGAGTGCATTTTTGACATCCGATGCGAACGACGGCATATCACTGCACCCGGAAGTCGTAGATCATGCGCATGATGTTCCGGCTGAGCTTATCCGGATCGTGCCGCACGGCATCCGACTGGTTTACAATGTCCGCCCCGACAAAACCGATGCCAAGGGCATTGATCGCATCCTCGTCCACACGGACGGGATAGATGCCCTGCGCCGCGTATTTTTCCCGGAGCGCGGGCGAGATGGGCGCATTGTTGACCAGCATAAAGTCGATGGATCCGCGCCCCGCGTGCTTTAATATCGCCTCCGCGTGCATGGACGCGGTATATCCGTCCGTTTCGCCGGGCTGCGTCATAACGTTGCAGATGTAGATTTTGAGCGCGCGACTTTTCCGCAGCTCCTCCGCCACGCCATGGATGAGCAAATTCGGCATGATGCTCGTGTAGAGACTGCCGGGACCAAGCACGATGGCGTCCGCCGTGCGGATCGCCTCGAGCGCGGATGCCACAGGCGCGGCATCCGCCGGAAAAAGCCGCACGCTGCGAATGCGCCCCGGTACCTCGGGGATGTGCGATTCGCCCTCGACGACCGTCCCGTCCTCGAGGATCGCGTCGAGACGCACGGACTCCTTGGATGCGGGGAGCACACGCCCCTTGACCGCGAGAACCTTCGACGACTCCTTGAGCGCCGTCTCCATGTCGCCCGTAACCTCGGCCATCGCCGCGAGGAAGAGATTGCCGAAACTATGTCCCGCGAGGTCGCTGCGTCCCTCAAAGCGGTGCTGAAAGAGTTTTTCCATCAGCGGCTCGGTGTCCGCGAGCGCGACGAGACAGTTCCTGAGATCGCCGGGCGGGATGATGCCGAGCTCCTCGCGCAGACGCCCCGAGGAACCGCCGTCGTCGGCGACCGTGACAATGGCAGTCACATTGCTCGTCAGCTCCTTGATGCCGCGCAGGAGAACGGAGAGTCCGTGCCCGCCGCCGATAACAGCAACAGTGGGGCCGCGGCTCAGGCGCGTCTTTTCATAGACGAGATCCACGAGCCGTGCAGACGCCCCCTCGGGCATGAGCGCAGTGATGATGGCGCGGATGACGCGCCGCATCGCGACGAGCATGAGGATGCTGCCGACGACAAAAAGCCCGGCACCCGCAATCGCCGTGAACATATAGTCGTAGCTGCCCTGCCATGTGTAGACGAATCGGAAAATCGCCTCTTCAATCGCGTCGAGATACTGATAGTTAAAGACGAGGGCGACGCCGAGACTGACGCAGATCGTGCCGAGCGCGAATGCGAACAGCCAGCGTTTGAACCCGATGCCGGGGTACAGCCATTTCATGAGATGCATGACTTACCCCTCGCTCACGTGTTCCTGCACCTCGTTTTTCATCAGATCGCGGTGCTCCAGGCGCACGTCGTACCGGCTCTTGATGCGGTCGTAGAGATGTTTTGCGATGAACACGCTGCGGTGCATCCCGCCCGTGCAGCCGACAGCGATAACGAGCTGACTTTTCCCCTCCTTCTCATACTGAGGAAGGAGGAAATCGATCATATCGTCGAGGTGCCGCTCGAATTTCTGCGTCACGTCCCATGACTCGATGTAGGATGCGACCTGCGGCACGGTGCCGCTCTTGCTCCGCAGATTGTCCACATAGAACGGGTTCGGCAGGAAGCGCACGTCAAAGACGAGATCCGCATCGAGCGGCACGCCGTATTTGAACCCGAACGAGAGCACCGTCACCGTCAGCTCCGTATCGCCGCCCGGCGTATCGTAATGCTCTCTGATGATCTCGCGCAGTTCGGTCTTGCGCAGCTTCGACGTATTGACTATCTGTGTGGCACGTTCGCGCACGGGGGCGAGCTGCTGCCGCTCACGCGTGACCCCCTCGGAGATGCGTGCCTCGGGTGCCAAGGGATGCGGGCGGCGCGTCTCCTTATAGCGGCGAATGATCACGTCGTCCGACGCCTCAATGAAGAGGAGCTCATAGGAAATATCCCCTGCGTCGAGTTCGTCGAGGATCTGCACGAACGCATCAAAAAACTCGCGGCTGCGCGTATCCACAACGATAGCGGCACGACTGATCTGCCCGTGCGTTTCGCGGCAGAGATCGATGAATTTCGGAATAAAGACCGGCGGCAGATTATCTACGCAAAAATAGCCGAGATCCTCCATATAGCGCGCTGCGAGCGTTTTCCCCCCGCCCGACATGCCCGTAATGATCACGGGGCGGAACTTCTCTGCGGACTTTGCCTTCTTCTCACGCATCTCGTATCACCTCACATATCAAATTGAACTGCGTTCTTCAAATCGTTCGTACGCCGTTATATATCCCTCTTTGGCAGCGGTACGGGCGCATCCGCCCCCATACCGAGCACATAGGCGTAGATCGCGGCGGCAAGCCCGTTCTCCGCACAGGTCAGTGTCTCGTAGTCTGTGGCTTCCTTCACCTCGGGGAACGCGTTGCCCATCGCAATGCTCTTGCCCGCCGCCTCGAGCATCGGCAGATCGTTGTATGCGTCGCCGATCGCCATGGTCTCCTCGGCGGGGATACCGAGCTTTGCCGCGAGTGTGCGGAGCGCCGTCGCCTTGGAGATGCCCTTCGGCACGATCTCGATGAGCGTATCCGCCGAGCGCGTCACGTCGACCTGCGCGCCGAACGCCTCCGCGATCTCCTCCGCGCGTGCGATCGTAATCTCGCGCCCCTGCGTTGCAAGAAGCAGCTTGCAGTTGCCCGCCGCGTGCTCGAGCATCCCGGCGCGCCCCACGGCAATTCCCGGCACGCCCTGCGATGCCTCATAGGCACGCGACTCATCGCACGCCTTTTCATAGCGGAGCCGGCCGCCGCTGTACTCTTGGATATACCAGTCGCGCGCATGGCAGAACGAGATGATGTCGCGCGCGAGCTGCGCGTCGAGCGTGTGCTCCTCATAGACGCGCCCGCTCGGGCTTTTAATCAGCGCGCCGTTGTAGGAGATGATGGGCACATCGAGACCAAGCGCCTCGGCAACGGGCAGCGCCGCCTCGAACATGCGCCCCGTCGCGATCGTCACAACGACGCCCGCCTCCGCCGCGCGGCGCACCGCCGCGACATTCTCCGGCGACACCGCACTCCTGCTCGGCAGCATCGTCCCGTCGAGATCCGATACAAATAATTTGACCGCCATCACTGTATCCCTCTTTCTTTCTCCGCACTCTGCTGACAAAGCGCCGCTCCCTATGTTATAATACTCCGAACTCATTTTCAAAAGGAGGCTCGGAAGTCGTGCAGACCGTATTCTTTCGTCTCGTGACTCTCGTCGCACTGCTCGCCATCCTCATCGGCATCTTTGGGCTTTCCTACACGTACCGCGTCGACCACCGCACGGCGCGCAGCCTCTCCGCCTATGCCCGCATTGACTTTCAAGCCTCCTACACCGGCGAGGGACGGCTTGAGGGTGCGACGCTCGCACTATGGGATTACCGTTACGACACAGCGCAGCTGCTGCCGGACGTCGTGCTCTACACCGACGGCAGCGCATGGGAGATGAAAGCCGCGACGAAATACACGCCGCGCCCCACCCCGGGCGCGGACAGCCCCTATAAAAATGAGAACAAACTCTTTGCCGAGCTGCCGCGCGCTGCGCTCCCCGCCATGCGAAAAGCAGCGGGCGTGCGGCTGCGCTTTTACTACGACAACGGGCAGACGATTGATCTTCCGCTCAGCGAACCCGATCTCGCCTATTGGCAGCGGGAGCTGAGCAAAGGCATTTAACCTGATAGAATATCACTCTATTGTACTGTGATTGAAAACATTCGTCAAGGCAAGGCAATTTTATGCAGAAAAGAGACTTCATCCTCATCGCCGCACTTCTCCTCGTCTGCGCCGGCGCCGCAGCTCTGCTTACGCCGCGTGAGAGCAGTGCGCCGCTTCATGCTGTCGTCACGCAGGACGGAAAACAGCTCTACGACATCCCGCTGACAGGACACCGCGGCACGGAGGAAATCGTCGTCGCGGACGAACACGGCACGAATACGATCCGCATTGAGGACGAAACAATCGCCGTCGTGGACGCGGACTGCCCCGACCTCGTCTGTGTCAAGACCGGCAAAGCTGAAAAAAAGGGCGACGTCATCGCCTGCCTCCCGCACAAACTCCTCATCGAAGTGAAGTGATATGACGGATCTTCGCATCGCAGTGCGCATCGCGCTCCTCACGGCGCTCTCCCTCATCCTTTTTCTCCTCGAGGGGCTGCTCCCTCTGCCTCTGCCCGTCCCGGGCGCAAAGCTCGGTCTCGCCGCCCTCGTCACGCTCGTCGCGCTCTATACCCTGCCGCACATGCGCGACGCATTCCTCGTCCTCCTCCTGCGCATCCTGCTCGCCTCCTTCTTCGGCGGCGGTATCGCACCGATGCTTTACAGTCTCGCGGGAGGAGTCCTGAGTTTTGCCGCAATGGCACTACTGAAGGCGCGCACGCAGCTCTCCATCGTCGGCATCAGCGCAGTGGGCGGCTTCCTGCACAACATGGGACAGCTCGCCGTCGCCGCCGCCGTAATGCAAACGGACGCTCTCTTGATCTACGCCCCCGTGCTCGGCATCGCAGGCATCCTCACCGGACTCGCCGTCGGTCTCCTCACAAAACAGATCCTCCAAAAAATTTCAACAGGATAAATATTCTCATTTTCTGCCGATTGTGTTATAATTTTCACAGTACAGTTTTCTCTCACGTTCTGATAAGGAGGACAATCCAAATGGAGTACCGTATCGAACACGATTCCCTCGGAGAAGTCAAGGTCCCTGCCGACAAATATTGGGCGGCGCAGACTGAGCGAAGTTTTGAAAATTTCCCCATCGGCATTGAAAAGATGCCTGCCGAAATCATCCACGCGTTCGGCATCCTGAAAAAATCCGCCGCCATCGCGAACAACAAGCTCGGCAAACTCGACAACAAGCGTCTGGGCGCCATCAAAGCGGCGTGCGATGAAATCATCGCCGGCAAACTCGCAGAGCACTTCCCCCTCGCCGTGTGGCAGACGGGCAGCGGCACGCAGTCGAACATGAACGTCAACGAGGTCATCGCGAACCGCGGCAACGAAATCGCGGGCGAGAAAATCCTTCACCCGAACGACCACTCCAACATGTCGCAGAGCTCGAACGACACATTCCCGACCGCCATGCACATCGCCGCGGTCATTGCCATCGAAGATCACCTCTTCCCGAGCATCGACCTCCTCGCCGAAACCTTCCGCCGCCTGATGAAGGAGAACGAAGGCATCGTCAAGACGGGACGCACCCATTTGCAGGACGCCGTGCCCATCTCTTTCTCGCAGGAGATCAGCGGCTGGCTCGCCATGCTCGAAGAGTCGAAAAAACAGCTCAAAGCGTCGCTCCCCTTCCTCCACGAACTCGCCCTCGGCGGCACTGCCGTCGGCACGGGACTCAACGCGCCAAAGGGATTTGACACCGCCGTCGCACAGGCGGCAAGCGAGCTGACGGGCAAGAAATTCGTCACCGCACCGAACAAATACCACGCCCTCACGAGCAAGGATGCCGTCGTCTTTGCCCACGGCGCACTCAAAGGGCTTGCCGCCAACATGATGAAGATCGCGAACGACATCCGCTGGCTCGCCGCAGGACCGCGCTGCGGACTCGGCGAGATCACGATCCCCGCAAACGAACCGGGCAGCTCCATCATGCCGGGCAAAGTCAACCCCACGCAGTGCGAATCCGTCACGATGGTCGCCGTGCAGGTCATGGGCAACGACGCCGCGATCGGCATTGCAGCATCGCAGGGCAATTTCGAGCTCAACGTGTTCATGCCCGTCATCATCTACAACTTCCTCCAGTCGACCCGTCTCCTCACGGACTCTGTGAAGTCGTTCAACGACCGCTGCGCCGTCGGCATCAAGGCAAACCGTGAGAAGATGCACGAGAACCTCCATCGCTCGCTCATGCTCGTCACCGCCCTCAACCCGTACATCGGCTATGAGAACGCCGCCAAGACCGCGCACAAGGCATTCGACGAGAACATCAGCCTCAAAGAAGCCTGCGTCGCCCTTGGGTTCCTCACCGCCGAAAAATTCGACGAGGTATTCCATCCCGAAGAGATGGTGTAAAATAATTTAAGAATCAGATAGAAAATCCCGACGGCAGAATCTCCGTCGGGATTTTTTTATAGCCGAATGGTCTCAATATGCTCGAAGTCCAACGTCACTAGTGCTTCGTCAAATTTCACTTCATAGACGATAAGTGAATCTCCGGCATATTCTATCGTCGATGCATAATCAGGAATCTTTTCTATAAAACATTTGCCAACATCAAAAATACTGCGTGCACTTATCTTTGCAATCCCCTTAAACTATTTTGTCTCCTTCTCACAACGCTAAAAAGTCTTCATCCCGCACCCACACCGTCTTTCGATCGTAATCAATGGCTCCCTCCTCGCGCAGATGGCTCATCTCACGGCTGAGTGCGCTCCGCTCCACGCCGAGATAGCGCGCGAGCTGCGTCTGATTCATATCGCGCTGCACCGCGCCGTCCGCATCGCGCGGCGCTTCCTGCAAATAGACGCTGAGTTTTGCGCGGATGCTCTTTTGCCCCATGATTCGAATTTTATGCTGATAGAAGATCCCCTTTGCCGAGATGCGCCGCAGCATATTAAGTGTGAACCGCCAGAGATGCGGATCCTCGCAGGCAGGCTTTTCATAGAGGCGGCGGAACTGCAGGCGCAGAATGACTGCATCCCGGATCGCCTTGACGAACATGCGGCTCTCGGAGAGGTCGGCGCCCTCCATAGTCTCGCCGAAACTTTTACCCGCCTCAAATATATTCATATCGATCTGATCTGCATTTTCGTTGAGGAAGGACACCTCAATCGCCCCCGCGAGGATGATGCCCGTCACAATCGGCGCACGCCCCATCCGCATGATGTTCTGCCCCGCGGCATATCGCTTGATCTCCGCACCAAGCGCATTCAGCAAATTGGGAAGTGCCTCTGCGGGAATCCCCTCAAACAGATCGTGCTTCATCAAAATTTCCGTATACGGCTCCAATATATCACGCGTCAGCATAGACCGCTCCTTTCCAAATCTATGGGATAAGAAAATCTATACACAAAAGAGAATAATTATCTCCATTATAGTTGGAAAATCGGTCTTTGTAAAGCAAAGCGGAGCTGCTGCACACATATGGGCAGAAGCTCCGCTGTTCCATGTAAATTTAATTTTATCCAAAAACCTGATCCATCAGCGCAAACACGGCATCATCCGTTGCATAGATGTCCGGCGTACGGACATTTTTGCCGTCCTGCATTGAGTTAAGCGCAGGATCGGTATACTCCACCGCTGCCTCGGCACGCCGCCCGAAATTGCCGCGGCGGTCGAGCGAAGCGTTCTCATACACATACTCGTCGGGAAGCATCTTATTCTGCGTCATGATATTGTAGTAGTTTGCATCAGGGATATAGGGTCCTACATGCAGTGCCGCCGCGTTCGCGGGATCCTGCACAAAGCGATAGTTCCGATAGACGACCTCTCCCACCGCGGGGGCATAGGAGCCGTTAACGGCATAATCTCCCATGCGCAGGCGCGCATCCGGCGCATCGTAACTGAACGTCCCCCGGAGATGTTCGCCGTTCACGCCCGTTGCGTAGCCCGGCGCAGGATATGTGCCGTCGGGCGTTCCCGTATAGCTGCCGCGCGGCAGCAGTCCCTCGTTGATCCAAACGGTCTTCGGATCGGCCTTCATCCGAATCTCTGCGGGATTGATCCTACCTGTCGCAGTCGTCACATCATAGGTCAGCGTCGTTCTCGCCGGATTCCGCGTGCCGATGCTGTTCCCATGTTCGTCAACGAGCTCGTAATTCGACAAAGGACTGCCCGAAAGACTAAATCGATAGTCTACATCCTTGTTCGCGACATCATTGCGATCCTGCCACATCGCGTTCGGATCGGCGTTCCCGTTCGGCGTCCATGCGACATCCTTGTCGGCATAGGCGGCCGCCGAACTGTGCGCGATGTGCGGCCGATCGGCTTTGACAATGCCCTCCTCATCGTCGTAACGAGTCTCTTCATTCTCGTTATAGTGTCGGAAGTGCCGGATCGCAAGGGATTCCCGGGTAATGACGTTCCCGTCCGCATCTTTCGCGATACCGACGATTTCTTTGTTCCCGTCATAAGTCTTGGTCGGATTGATCGACTTCATGTCGGCAATCAGCTTGCGCGGCGTAATGTATCCGCGGTTCGCTGCCGTCTCCGTAAAGGTATTTCCTCCGGTAATCGCAAAATTCCCGCCCGTATAGGTCAGCGCATAGGTAACATCGTGCGGCGCACCGCCGTTGACATTTGCATTGTCGTAGCCGGTACCTTCCGTCTTGACAGTCAGATCATTCTTCAGGTCAATCGTTTGTGTTCCGATTTGATAGGTGGCGCCGTTCAGATAGTTCTTGACCGAGTCGGCATCCGCTTTACCATTATACTTGACGGACGTATCTCCGTCATACTCCTTCGTTGCATTCTTGAAGTCAAAGGTGATATCGCCCTTATTGATACTGCGCGGATTGATACGCCCTTTCCCCTGTGCCGCGGTATAGCTTACGCCGTCGTTTTCAAGTCGATAGTTCTTCGCATCCGACGCCGTATTGCGCGCGGCATAATTGTTCAGCGCATCGTTAAAGCCCGTGTAGGAAACCGCCTTATCGACGACATTACCGTTGGCATCACGGCTCACATTCGAATCGGCATACGCGCCTTGGATTTTATCCGTCGCCGCTTGATCAAGGCGCAACGTATCTCCGTTCACAACGCCATGGAACGTTATATCGCCTGCCGCGAGCCCCTTGACGGCGGCTGTGCCGTCATAATCCTTGACCTTACGCTCGACATCCACCGTCAGCGTCTTTCTGTAAATATCAGCTTTCCCCGTTGCAGTTCCTGCGCCAACGGTATAATTTTGACTTGCGATTGGATCACCCGACAGTGTCAGCGTATAGTCGACATTAACCACGCCTGCGCTGTTCTCCGTTCGGGCTTCGGCTTGTTCCTTCGTGTCTACCGTCGCATCCTTGCTTGCATACCGGCCCTCCACTTTGAGATGTACCTTGCCCTTATCCTTTGAAACGATAAGATCCTCATCATCCAGTACCATCTTATCAATGAGCGCCTGATTCTCGCTGCTCAGATCCCTTGTCCCGTCATATTCCTTATAGATATGCTGCGGAACATGCGCCGTGAGATTGCGCGGCGTGATCGTCCCCTGCGTCTGCCGCTGCACGACACTGCCACCCTCGATATCGAAATTCCGCTTGCTCAGCGTGAACTCATAGTCCACATGATCTGCCTTCGCGACGTTCAGATCGTTGTATGCGGCTTTGTTCAGCGTAATATCGTCCGGATTGACAGGCGTATCCACACCGTTCAGCTTAAACGTGCTCGAGCGGAAATATTTCTCCGCACCGTATGTTTTCTTCGTGACGGGATCCGTCCAAACCACATCCTTCGTCCCGTCGTATTCCTTCGTTGCGGGATCGATGTTGAACGTGAAATCACTCTGCTTGACACGGATGCGTGTAATATCGCCCGCACCAAAGCCGGGATCGGTGAACTCATAGTTCCCCGCATCGCCCGCGAGCAGACTGTTCATCGCGGCGGCAGTTCCTTGGTATCGGACGGTCTTGCGCCCCGCGTTCGGGTCGGCGACGAATGCGTCGCCCGTCCCCATGCCGTACTCGCTCGTGATCCCCGTGAGCCCTGTGAGTTTGTTATTGCCGTCCGCAAAGCCCGGCCGGTCGTGATTTAGAACCGCTGCATCGGCAGCGGAAACAGACGCCGTAACGTCGTTGTTCGTCGCTGTGGTATCGTAGTTTTTCCGTACATCGGCGAAGGTGAGATCGACCCTGCGCTTTGTAATCGTATTGTTGTTCGTTATCACGGTTCCGGTAATCGCATTGTTGGAGTCGTCGACAAGGCGATAGTTCCCCGCATTGTCCGCATCAATCCCGATATTGTAGTTCACGATCTTGCTCGTGCCTGCATTCTTGTCCGCGTACTCTGCCGTCGTGATGTTGGTCGCGCCGTCGCCTGCGACAAGCCCCGTGAGCGTCACGAGATCGTTGCCGGACAGCGCGTTCCCCGCGGCGTTCTTGACTGCCGTCGTCGCGTCGTAAGTCTTCGTCAGCGGCCCTTTAATGGTCGCGACGACATCCTTCGGCGTAATGGCGCCGTCGCCTTTGAGGGAGAGCGTCTGCGCGTTCGGCGCGAGCGCAAAGTTGCCGCTCTCATTCGAGAAGGTGAAGTTATAAGTCACGCGGTTATGGGACGCGCCACTGTTGACATCCTTCGAATCGTATTCCGCAGAGGTGAGGTTGAGGTCGCCGAGTACGTTCACCGGATTACCGTTGACCATCACGGTTGCGCTGCTGATATACCCCATGACGTCGGAAAGGTTCTTCGAAGTACCTTTCCATACGGAGGTGTTGCCGTCGTAGACCTTCGTCGCCGTCCCTGCGGTGACAGTCACGCTGCCCGGCGTAAGCCGGAACGGCGTGATCTCGCCGAGCCCCCTAGCTGTCGTGGCGAGGTTGTAGTTGCCCGCATCCGTGCCGCCAAGCGTAAGCCCCGAGTAGTTGACCCAGTTCTTCTGCTCTGTGCCGCCCGAGGGTGTCCACTTTGTGCCGTCGCCATTCACATTTTCGCTCTGGTACTGTGCCGAGCCGACACCGAGCGCAACATTGTCTCCCGCAAGCAGTGCACCCGCCTTGAAGTGAACGTCTGCCAGGTTGACATTCTTTGTCCCGTCATAGACCTTTGTGATTTTTTCGAACGCACCCGAAAGATCCTTCGGCTCGATCTTGCCCTTCGCCGAAAGTTCAAGTCCTGTCTCTGCGTTTGTGACAGAACCTCCCTTCTTAAAGGAGTAGTTCGTCGCGTCGCCGTTGATGGAGATGTTATAGAGAATGTCCTTGTCGATGGGGTTGTTCGAGCCGTCACGGCGCACATTCTTGTCCGCCGCCGTATTCGCGTTGTTGCGGTAGTTGGAGGTGATCGCAAAACTCGTCCCGTCCGTGGTGACGAGCTTATTCTTGTCAGTCGAACCGTCCGCATACTTCACGTTTCCCGTGCTGTTGTTGTCCCGCAGCACATTCCAATTCTTTGTCGCCGTGTTCTTAAGCGTCGTCGCGCCGTCATAGACCTTGTCAATGCCAGAGTCCCGCACAAGCCCCAGTTCGAGCACGCGACGTGTGATCGAGCCGTCGCCCGAGACCTTGCCAGCACCGCTCTCAAGATCAACGCCGTTCAGCGTATAGTTCTTGATCTTGGTGGCGTCGCCGGCCGCCTCTACATTATAGAGTACCTTTGCCGCGCTGGCGACGTTCGCCGTCGGATTGTCGGAGTTGTCCGCAAACTGCGCCCCCTGGTTGCTCAGACGGAAGAACACGTCGTTCTGATCAGCGGCAATAATTCCCGTTCCGGGTCCCGCCGGCGGTGTCAGATGCCACCCCTGCGGAACGTTGTAGTTGCTCGTGCCATCGTAGACCTTGGTCGCATTTGCCGCATGACCATTGAGATCAACCACTTGGAAATTGGTTGGAGAAATGTCGCGGCGCCTAATCGTGCCTTGGCCATACGCCGTATCATCGACCGTATAGTTGCCCGCTGTGGTCGGCCCGAACTCATTCTTAAACGCATTCCGCATATTCGTATACTGCACATCGTGCGGCGTGCCGTTGCTCGCGTTCACGTTCTCTGCAAAGGTACCGCCCGAAAGTCGTCCGTACGTGCTTGATGCTGTGGCGGGCGAGGCGTTCAGCATCCCCTGATATCTCGTTGTGAGGCGTGCTGCAGTGACATTATCGCCCCCAAGAATGGTCGCAAGCACAGAACTCGCAGGATCGTCGGTAAAGCCCGCAATCGTGCCGCTCGTATTTCCTGCCGTACCGTCATACGTTTTGGACACATCGCCCATCTTGACCTTCAGCTTGCGTGGGGTAATCGTCCCCTTATTGGCTTGCAAACCGAGATTCGCTGTGACGGTCTTGCTTGCGTCCATTCCGGTCGACGTACTGATAGAAGTATTGGCGTCGTTGACGATTTGATAGTCGTCGGCATACTGCCCCGTGAGCTGTGCCGTATAGGTGACGCCCTTCTTGATGATATTGCCGCTCGCATCACGCGAGACGTTCTTACCCGCATATTCTGCGGTCGAGGTGTTCTCCCTCTTGTCGCTGCTCGATACCCATCCGCTGAAGTCGACGATGGTATCGCCCTTTTTCACATTTCGGTTGCCGTCCGTATGCGCCGTAAGCCCGTCGTAGACCTTCGAGATCTCCTTTGTCACCGCCTTGAGCGCGGCAGGAGTAATAGACCCCGCCGCCGTCGCATGGGCGGGATTCGCATCATTCACGGTCTCCAGATCGCGCGGCGTGCCTGATGGCCCAAATGTATAGTTCGTGAGAGGATTGTTCCTCGCATCCGACGTCTGCGCCACGATGCCATAGGCAACGTAATGCGCCTCGGAGACATGGGTGGTCGGATCGTTGCCCGCCGCATTCTTGGTAAAATGTCCCGGTGCTCCGTTCTTCAGACGGAACGTAATCTTTTTATAGTCGCGCGACACGATCCCCTCGTCGGTTGACGTAGACTGCGGCGTGACAAGTTTCGCACCGTTCGGCAGATTGTAGTCCGCCGTGCCGTCATAGACCTTCGTCGCGTCCGCAATTGTCCCATCACCCTTGAGCACCTGAAAGCCCGACGGATCGATGCGGCGACGCGTGATCGTGCCCGTCCCGTATTGCGTATTTGCGACGGAATAGTTCCCGCCAAGGGAATTGCCGACGCCCGTGTACTCCACCGAACGGCTGCCGGCATTTACATTTGCGGTAAACGACGCGCCCGTGCCATCGCCAAAGCGACTGCTCACGCCCGTGAGATTGACATTCCCCGTAGAGTAGCCGTCCGCGCCAAGCACGGCGTTGCCCGCCGTGCCGTCACTCATGGCACTCAGTGTTTTCTGCGTGTTGGTATCCGTCCCGTCGTAGATTTTCGTTGCAGGACCGAACGTGAGCGTCACGGAACGCGGCGTGATCGTGCCGAGTCCCGTCAGCGTCGTCGTCCGCGTCACGGTCTCCGTGTTGGGCGTCGCGTCAAATGTATAGTTGTCCGCTTCCTCGGCGTTCGGCGTCGTAAAGGCGACGTTGTAGGTCACGCTCTGCGTCGTGGGAACGGCGCCTGAATAGACGACGTCCTTTGAGGCATATGTTGCCGTCGAGGTATTCGTCACCGTATCGCCGGAGACAATGCCGCTCAGCGTGACGAGGCCATCGCCCGTGATCGGGTTCCGATTGCCGTCCGTATACTGCGCCATCGCGTCGTAGACCTTTGTGAGATTGTCCTTCTTCGTTGCCGTGATCGTCTTAGGCGTGATCTTGCCCGCGCCCGTAGCGTCAAAGGTCTCATCCAGCCCCTTATGCACGCCGCTCATATCGACATAGTAGTCGCCGAGCCGGTATTCCGTCGGATTGTCCGACACGCCCGTCACATTATAAGCAAGTTTCTTGGCCGTTTGGACGTCCTTGGAATCTGTCGTTCCGTCAGCTTTCTTAAACTTCCCCTTCCCGCCCGTAAGCGCAAAGGTGATATGTCCTTTATCGCGGTCGACGATGCCCGTTGTGTCCGTCACTGCCCCGGCATTCGCAGAGAGATAGAGATTGGTTGTATCAAGCGTATATTCATTGTTGCCGTCGTAGACCTTTTGCGCCGATGCCTCTATATTGGTTCCCTTGTTGTAGACCTTGAAGCCGTCGGTCTTCACCTCGCGCGGAACGATTTTTCCATCGAGATAGAGGTTGCCGCCTGTGACTTTCTTCTCTGTCGACTGCGCATCCCGGTAGAAAAGTTCATAGTTTCCGGCATCATTCGCATATGCGCCGTCCGTGCGAAGTCCGACGTTCTTATAGCGGAGCTTATGCGTACCCGCATGGATTTGTTGATTGCCCGCGTCATCCGTATAGGTCGGATCATCCGTTGCGGCAAGGTCGACGGTATCCTGCGTACCGCCGTCATCCTTCATAATCTCGCCCGTAGTTCCGGCAGCGATGGTTTTATTCAGCTCAATATTCGGTTTGCTTTGCAGCATATCGGCATCTTTGACCTCATCAGTACCGTCATAGATTTTATCTGCTGCCGTTTTCTTGTGGATTGTAAGATAGAGCGGTGCTTTTGTAATTGTAATCTTGCCCTTGATATTGCTGATCGAACTATTGTCAAATTCATAATTCGACGAGTCCGCTTTTGTATCATCAAAGGTAATAGTCCCGCCAAAAGTCACTTCCTTAGCCGCGCCGACATGCTTGTCCGCCATCCGTGCAGTGAACCCCGTCGTATCAAGTCCAACGGAATTATCCGCGATATCGTCCGCCGTAATCCCCGACTTCGAGCCGTCCTTGAGCGCAGCCTCAAACGTAGACTTGACGTCTGTCTTGCCGTTGTAAACGCGCGTAAGAACGCCCATATCGTTTGAATCAAGGCTGACTTTACGCTTGCCGATCGTCACATTCACGCCGCGCAGATTCGGCCCGTGCTGACCCGACCAAACGATCGCCTTCGTTCCCGCGTTGCGGATACCGTTCGCTTTATCTGCCGCAGAGTTTGTATAGGTATATTCCTCAACCTTATTCGTATCGACGGACGGCTCATATTGAATCTTTGATTTGTCGCCCGGCGTATTGGGCGTCCCCGCATCCACGATACGCAGATATTTGCTGTTGTAGGTCAGCCCCGTAACATCCGCGCCGTTGTTGGACTTCGGCGTATTTGCGGTATCATCGACGACGGTTCCGTCCTGATTGAAATATCTATAATTGTAGGTCGCCGTCGCGGTGCCATCCATAAACGCAGTTAAAAGCGGCGTTGTGCGTCCCTCATAAATGCGCCACGTCGCCCCCGGATCGCCGTTGTTGTTGATGTCCCAGCCGCTGTAGGTGGACGAGGACTGTGCGTCATACTTGTCAGATGAGGGTGTTAGACCGGCGATAACAGGTTTCGCCTTTCCTGTCGATGTGTCGATAATGTAATTCCCCGATACCTTTGCTAACGTGAACGAGTGTGTCAGAGAAAATTTATTTGATGTCGTATAAGAGTTTCTGATTTGCGTCCCATCATCCGGATCAATGACGCGAACGAAATAGGAATCTCCCGCTACCGCACTTTCCGGTTTATTATATGTGTTCGTTACCTCTGTTCCGGTATCCGAAAAACCAATAATACCGCCGCCGTTTGTACCAATCGCTGAGGTATTATAGGATCCGTCAATCTTCGTGTTTTTCGTATATCCTACAATTCCGCCAAATCGACCGCTCTCCCCCGTAATAGATCCGCTCTCCACATAGACGTTTTTCAGTACGGTATTGCCGGTTGCCTCCCCAACAATCCCGCCTGCCGTATTTACCTGTAATCCGGTATCATTTCCTGCAATCGTCGGAGCAATGACCCCGAGATTTTCAATACGCGCGCCGCTGGTTCTGCCAAACAACGCGGCATGATCAACCCCTGTGATATTTAGATTTCGTATCTTATAGAAATTCCCGTCAAATTTTCCCGTAAAAGCCGCATAGGCATTTCCGCCGATCGGTGCCGTAATGCCCGTCATATCAATATCATCCTCGAGCATATAGTTGCCCGCCAAATTCGTCGTATTGATATTGCTCATTTCGGCTGCATTACTGACGAGCCGGTAGTAATTGTTTGCCGCGGTCGCCGCAGAGCCATTTACCGTATATCCCGACGTCGGCGTCGTCGTCTTATAACCGATATGTGCCGTACCATCGTTTGCGGTATCCGTATACATCACAACGGAGGAACTATGCACATCTGCCGCGTTCAGGAAGCGAATGCTTTTCCCCACAACTTCAACACTCGTCGCGTTGATTGTGCCCATATTGACAACATCGGCTTTGCCAACGGGCGATGCTCCAAGAGGGTTAGAACCGTCCCATGAAGTCATAGCGCTAAGCGCGGCGGTATCCTGCGTGGAGACATGAAGATTCCCGACGTTCACGCTCGCCGTCTTACCGAAAATGACGCCGTTCGGGTTGACGATATAGACGTTATTTCCCCCCGTAATATTTCCATTGATTACAGAGCTGTTTCCGCCGCGTACAATATTCAAGTAGTTGTTGGTCTGCGCCCCGCCGTCATACTGGACAATTTCTCCACTCCCAACGGAGTAATCCGCCCAACTGATGACATTATTTGTATCGGATGACCCGATACTGGTCGTCGCTCCTGAACGAGAAACGACGGCGTTCCCCGCAAGGTGCTGCTCCCCCGTCGGCGCGGCAAAAGAAACCTGAGGAATCAAAAATGCTCCCGTCATCCCCGCCAATACCGCATGGCGTATATTTCTCCGCAGCTTCATCATCCGATACGCGCTCATGTTCCGCTCCCCTTAACTCCCCAACTCGATCAATACTTACTTTGCTTATATATATTTTATCGTACGATATAGGTGATATTATAATATCATAGGAACCTTAAAAAAGGCAAGAAAAACTAGGACAATATTCCCAAAATCATATTATTGCTATCATTAGGCGCGCATAGTGCATCAAGGGCACGGCAACGCCGTGCCCCTACAGGGCGCGCGTATATCGACGCTATCGGCTGCATATCGCAGGGCGTGCGTATATCGTTACGATTTCTTACTTAATTGTCATAGCCGATGCACATAAAAAGGACGTGACTCATGCCACGTCCTTCGAGTTTCTATAATTTTACTTGAGAAGGCTCAACACTGAACTCGAGTTTTGATTTGCCTGTGCAAGCATCGCCTGTGATGCTTGTGTCAACACGTTATGCTTCGTATATGCCGTCATTTCTTTCGCCATATCGGAGTCGCGGATCGTGGACTCGGATGCCTGTACGTTCTCGGAGGCAACGGTCAGATTACTGCTCGTGTAACCGAGACGCGTCTGAACCGCACCGATAGCGACTGCCTGATCTGTCGCCTTAATCAAGGCATTCTCAAACACATTAATGGCAGCATTTGCGGCTTCCTTCGTTGTGACTTGGATTTTTGGTCCCCTGCCAACGACATCAACACCGGCAGGAAGTGTGCCGCCATGCCAGCCTGCACCGTTATCTGACTGAAGCCCAAGTGAGACTGAACGCATATCTGTAAAACCGACTTTCGTTGCCTGATTCGCCCGTGTTCCCGTCTGGAGCGTCAAAGCATTATCCGGTGACGGGTTTTGCGCACGTACTGTTTCTTTGAACGCATCAAGCACCGCATTAACTTCGTTGCGCATATGCCCGTTGCGATCCTTCACGGCAAAGGTAACGCCCGAAATCTGCCCATTAACGCCCGGATTAGATGCACGAATGGTAATTGCCGGTTGATTATCCGGCGTATGAACTTCTTTGCCATACTCATCTATGCCTACTTTAGATGTTCGGCTATAGTAAGAGGCATCGGTATTTGTAATAATATTAATTGCCGCTGCAAGATCGTTTGTTCCAACGGGGTTCAACGTGCCCGTATAGGTCACACCGTTTCGTGTCCATGAAGCTGTAAGACTGTCCGTCGGATGGATGCCGACAGGATTTCCGTCTCTCCGAACCAAATTCGTTAGACGCGTGATGCTTGTTGTATTTGTTGCCAAACTCATATTCGTAAAGCTCGAGTATGTCCCCTGACCTGCATCACCGTTCACACTCATATTGTGTGACCCGTCGATGAGATATTTCCCGTTGTATGTCGTGAGCGCGTTATCATCGATTTGATCAATAAGTTTGTCGACTTCTTTTTGGATCAGCGCACGATCCTCGTCCGTATTCGTATCGTTCGCAGCGTTGATCGCTTTTTCCTTGAGCGTCTTTAGGATCTCGATCGTGGACTGCACCGCGCCCTGCGCCGTGCGCATCAGCGCGTTGCCGTTGTTCGTGTTGGCGTTGTCCTGATCGAGCGCACGCACCTGCACGCGCATTCGCTCAGAGATTGCCATCCCGGACGCGTCGTCACCTGCGCTGTTGATCTTCATCCCGGAGGAGACTTTTTCGAGGCTTTTGGACAGTCCGCTCTGATTCTTGTTGAGCGTGTTCAGCGTATTCACCGCCGACATATTGTTTTTAACCACCATCGCCATAAAGACTGCCTCCCTGAACGAACCTTTTCCTTTTTATCTTATCCCTCAACCAAATAGCGAGAGATATTATACGTCTTCTGTGTGTTATATCGAAAAAAAAGCGCGGTGACTTAACCGCACGGTATGAATTTTTTCCTGGATATATGGTATAATATGCACGTTGGAAATATGATGATAGGGGGGTATCCGTCATGGAATGTGCAGCATTATTCGAAACCGGAAGAAGTCAAGCAGTCCGACTCCCGAAAAATTTTCGTTTTCATGGGAAGGAAGTATTCATACAGAGGCTAGGAAAAGCTGTGATCCTTGTTCCAAAAGAAGATGCTTGGGAAACTTTTTTATCCGGTTTGGAAGAGTTCACAGATGATTTTTTTGCCGACGGACGGGGGCAAGATGTTCCTTCTAAGAGAGATGCGCTATGACTTATATGTTAGACACCAATATTTGCATCTACGCGATAAAAAATAAGTCCCGTCATGTGTTGGCACGACTAAAGCAAAATCTTTCAAGAGGAATCTGTATTTCATCAATTACGCTTGCTGAGCTGGAACTAGGTGTCTCAAAAAGTGCATATCCTGAAAAGAATAGAATCGCCCTCATGCATTTTCTAGCGATGCCTGATGTTTTCCCATTCGATGATACCGCCGCTGTAGAATATGGCGATATATGTGCCCGGCTTCAAAAGCGGGGAACTCCTATTGGCACAATGGATACATTAATTGCCGCTCACGCGCGTGCGGCGGGGCTCATTTTGATTACGAATAACGTCAGAGAGTTTGAGCGTGTCCCCGGTCTCCGAATTGAGAATTGGGCGCAAGACCACGTGTCTTGAGATAATCAGAAAAGGATCTTTAATGCCTCTAAAAAAACTTTTCTTCGGTGCGCTCGGTATTCTCAGTTTCGCGCTGGGTGTCATCGGTGCATTCCTCCCGGTGCTCCCGACAGTGCCGTTCATTCTCCTCTCGGCATACTGTTTTACGCGCAGTTCACGCCGTCTCGACGCATGGCTGTGCGGAACACGTATCTACAAAGAGACGATGGCTATCGCGCGGGACAGTCGCCGCGGGATGACGGTACGGCAAAAGCTTCGTATCATGATTCCCGTGACCATCCTCATGGGGATCTCTTTTATGTTCACGGATCATCCGCATGCGCGCGCGATAATTAGTTTGGTATGGATCGCGCACTTGATTGTGTTTGTGTTCCGAATTCCGACAAGGAGATAACCCCGACGTCATCATTAATAAGAGAACGGCATAATAATAACCAGCTGCAAAACGAGACTGCCCCGGCTGCATTTACCATGCAGCCGGGGCAGTCTCGTTTCTATACGAATCCCGTACAGATTTATTTATCTTGGAAAAGATCTGTGGAGAGGTAGCGGTCACCACCGTCCGGAAGAAGAGCAACGATGGTCTTCCCCTCGAACTCGGGACGCTTTGCGAGCGCGACGGCTGCCGCGAGTGCCGCCCCTGACGAAATGCCGATGAGGACGCCCTCGCGCCGCGCGAACTCTTTGCCGTAGGCAAATGCATCGTCATTCGTTACGCGGAGGACTTCGTTATAGACGCTCGTATCCAGTGTCTTTGGGATAAAGCCCGCGCCGATGCCCTGAATCTTGTGCGGTCCCGGCTTGCCGCCCGTGAGGACGGGAGAATCGACAGGCTCGACGGCAACGATATGGACGGAGGGCTTTTGACTTTTCAGATAGTGCCCGACCCCGGAAACCGTACCGCCCGTACCGACACCTGAGACGAACGCATCGACAGCGCCATCGGTATCTGCCCAGATCTCAGGTCCTGTCGTCTGCTCGTGTACGGCGGGGTTCGCGCTGTTCTCAAACTGTGACGGGATAAAGGAGTTCGGGGTCGCGGCGTGTAGTTCCTCCGCCTTTGCGATCGCACCCTTCATGCCCTGCGATCCGTCCGTGAGAACGATCTCTGCGCCATATGCCTTGAGGAGGTTGCGGCGCTCAACGCTCATCGTCTCCGGCATGGTGAGGATGGCACGATAGCCGCGCGCCGCCGCAACGGAGGCGATGCCGATGCCCGTGTTGCCGCTAGTCGGCTCGATGAGGGTTGCACCCGGGGCAATCTTGCCGTCCTTCTCCGCCTGCTCGATCATGGCGATGGCGATGCGATCCTTAACGGAACCGGCAGGGTTGAAATACTCCAGTTTGACGAGGAGGTTTGCCTTCAGTCCGTGCGCCGCCGCAAACGACTTTGCTGCGAGCAGCGGTGTCCGCCCGATGAGTTCCGTAACGCTCCCGTAGATTTTTGCCATGATTCATTCTCCTTTATTTTTGATTTCATAAAGTAAACATATCTAAAAAGTATGTTTATAATATATACCGATTCAAGCATGATGTCAATAGAGCACGGAAATAATTTTACAGTACAAAAAGCCGCACATGGCATCTCATACCATGTACGGCAATCATAATGAAGTCCTACTGCTGAATCTCGCCATTAAACAACAGGACATCCTCTAATATTTAGGTAGGTTCAAAATACACTTTGACGCGTTCCCCTTGGTCGACGATGTCGTTCACGCTGAGCGACTGTCTGACCGCGGCGCCTGTGCCCTCGCTCTCAAAGGAGAGTCCGCGCTGCTGCGCCAGCCGTGCCGCCTCGCGGATCGAAAGCCCCGTAAAGTCGGGGACAATCGCCTTTCCTTCGGGCGGCGCGGCGGCGGATTCGAGCCGCTGTTCCTCCGCGGCGTTGCGCGCGGTTTTTTGCTCCTGCGCAGGCTCGGTGAAGGGGTTGCTCGACGGCTCGACGTGTGCGTAGCGCAGGAGCTGTGTAAAGATGCGCGAGGCGACAGGCGCCGCGATCTGCCCGCCGTAGAAGTTGCCGCCGCGCGGGTCGTCGATCATGACGAGCACCGTAAAGATGGGATCCTCGACGGGGGCAAAGCCGCAGAAGGACGCGATGTAGCGCCCTTCCATATAACCGCCGGCGTCGAGACGGATCTTCTGCGCCGTGCCGGTCTTGCCCGCGATGCGGTAGCCCTTCACCGCCGCCTTGGCGCCGCCGCCCGTGGCGACAACCTGTTCAAGGAGACCGATGAGAGTGCGGTCAACCGTGTGCTGGAGTGTGGTGCGAATCTCCTGCGGCTGGCGTTCTTCGTAAATAGAGCCGTCCGGGTTGCGGATCTCACGTACGATGTACGGGCGCATGAGTGTGCCGCCGTTCGCGATGGCGGACATGGCGGTCACGAGCTGGAGCGGCGTCACGGCAATGCTCTGCCCGATGGCGGTCGTCGCGATGTCAGAGTCGAGCATCGATTCGGGCTTGAAGAGGATGCCTTCCTCCTCGCCCGGCAGGTCGATGCCCGTCGCCTCGCCAAATCCGAAGAGACGCGTGTAATGCATGAGCCGCTGCGCGCCGAGCGAGAGTCCGACCTGCGCGAATCCCGTATTGAGCGAATTCTTCACGATGTCGGTGAAGGTCACCGCGCCGTAGCTCTCGTTGTTCCAGTTCTGGATACGCTTCCCTGAAACCATGACGTAGCCGGGATCCATGAACACCTGATAGGGCGTCACGATGCCCTCTTCGAGCGCGGCGCCCGCAACGATCGCCTTAAACGTCGAGCCCGGCTCGTAGATGAAAGAAACGGCGCGGTTCTTCCAGCTCTCAGGCGGATAGTCCCAAAATTTATTGGGGTTGTACGAGGGGCGCGACGCCATCGCGAGCACCTCGCCCGTCTTTGGATTCATGACGACGGCGGTGATGGATGCGGGATTGTTCTCCGCCATGGCGCGGTCGAGTTCCTGTTCGACCATGAACTGAATCGTACTGTCGAGCGTCAATACCGCGGTTTTGCAGTAGTCGCCGCGGTAAGTGCGGCGGCTGAAAAAGATGGAGTCAAAGATGGGACGCCGCTGTCCGTCGACGGTGAGACGTTCCTCGCGCACCTCCCCCTTGAGCAGGGGATCAAGCGCCTGCTCAACGCCGTCAAGCCCCTTGTCGTCGATGCCGACGAAGCCAAGCACGTTCGCGGCGAGTGCGTCGTTCGGATAGTATCGCTTTGCTTCATTCTGAAAGCCGAGACAGTCGCTGTATCCTTTGGCGCGGATGACGGCGCGCACCGCTTCATACTCGTCGTGTTCAAGGCGTCGCTTGACCCACACGAATCCGCCGCCGACGGCGATGTCGTCGAGGATGTTCTGCTCCGTAAGTCCGATGAGCGGCGCGATATCGGCGGCAATTTCCTCCGGTTTGTGCTCGTCGTAGACGTGGTTGGGGTCGATGAAGAGAGACTTTGTCATGCTGCTGACGGCGAGTTCTTTTCCGTTCCGGTCGAGGATCGCGCCGCGCAGCGACTGGATACGGAACTCATAGCCGCTCTGATCGCGCATCCGCTGTGCGAGCTCATCCCCCTGCGCGATTTGCAGGTAGGCGTATCGCCCCGTCAGGACGACGAGGATCACAAACATCAATATCGCCACACATCCAATGCGGCGCTGCACAAGCCCCCGAAGATTTTTCATACGCTCTTTGCCGCCCCCATACACAGTATTCCTTCGCTATCATAGCATAAAAAGAGAGAAAAAGAAAACTGCCGCAGCACACTGCGTGCACTGCGGCAGTTTTTCCTATAAAAGCACCGAAGTCAGTGATGTTCCTTTTCCGCCTGTGCGATCTCCTCGCGCGTGACAGCGCCCTCAGCAATGAGTTCTTCGACCCATGCGCCGTGATGATGCGCGGCGTACGACGCCTTGATGGTGCCGCTCGTCATGCCGTGCAGGGAGTCGGGGTTGACGCCTGCGGCGAGGTAGATGTGCCCGAGGGCTGCCGCAAAGCAGACAGCCGCGGCGATGCTGTGCACGGGAATCGCATACGCGGTGATCGTTGCCGGCAGGATGCTGTCGCCCATCCAAAGAATGACGCCCGTCACGGCGATGACGACGGAGAGCGCGAGCTGGAGGGCGATGTTCATCTTCTCGCCGCCGTTGTAGAAGCCCTGCGGCGGCATGTGGGGATCCTTTCCCATCAGCTCGATTGGGAACTTCTGCATGAACTCCATGTCCTTCTTGCCAAAGCGGAACACTTCTTTGATCATGGTCATGTAGCCCTCGCGCGCCATGAAGAACCCGATGATCGGGGTCATGATGAACACGACGCCGAACACACGGTGCGCGTACATGAGTGTCTTATCGCCGAAAATGTGATACATGAAGCGGAAGCTGTCCGAGTAGAGCGGCAATGCCGTCAGGAACAGCATGAAGAATGCAAACGCGTTCATCCAGTGACAGACGGCGAATGCCATCTTATGGCGCGGCACATATTCTTTGTTGATCAACATGCTGCTCACCCCTTCTCCTGCTCTTTTGCCTGCGCTTTTGCACGCGACTTGACGATCTTGCTGAGCACGATGGCGCCCGCGATGCCGGCGGCGGCGCCGCCGATGGCGAGCTTCGTGAACGCGCGTCCCGCTTTCCAAAGATCGATGGAAAGCGGCGTGACGGGGTTCTCCGGCAGGCCGAATACGGCAGGCTTCTCGGGCAGCACATAGATCATATGCGTTCCGCCGACGCCCTCGGGGCTGTAGATGTTCGCGTCGGGATGCTTCTCTTGAATCATCGCAAGGCGTTCCACCGCGAGCTGTTTCATCTCCTCGATGGTACCGAATTCGAGCGCGTGCGACGTGCAGGTCTTCGCGCACGAGGGCTTAAGAATCTCACCTGTCGTCTCATAGCCGTGCGCGATGCGGTCGTAACAAAGATCGCATTTCGTCGATTTATGCCGCACCTCGTCGATTTTTGGAATATGCCACGGACAGTTGTGTTCGCAGTAATGGCACCCGATGCATTTGTCCTCGTTGATGACGACGGTGCCGTTCGGATTGCGGTCGATGGCGTTCGCGGGGCAGCCCGCGGCGCAGGCGGGATTGCCGCAATGGAAGCAATTTTTCTTGAAGAAATCCCAGTGGAATTTCCCCTTGTCGTCCACGCGCTCTTTCATCTGGATGAGCGTGTAGACGCGCGAGCTGAGATCTTTATGCGATTGGTACTGCCCCTCGAACGGGGTGTCCATATCCGGCGGCAGGTCGTGCCATTGTTTACACGCGACCATGCAGCCGCGACACGCGGTACAACGCGACATGTCATGCAGCATTGCGATTTCCTGTGTCATGATGTTCGCTCCTCTCCTTCTCTATATGGAATCGAATCCTCTATTCTAATATTGGGTTCCCCTTTTTATGAAGGCCTTTTTCCTCGGCGAGGAGGTCGAGATGTACGCTCGCCCAGTCCTGCCGATAGATATAGTCGTCGTCGCCGCCCTCGGCGGGACCGTGGTGCGTCTTGATGTAGCTGTCGCACGCGTCGCAGATGTCGAGCCGTATGCGGTCGTCGTTCTCGGGCTCAAGCGTGCGCATCTTCTCGAGATCCGCATTGCCGCAGTAAACGCAGCCGACGCGTGCGTAGAGCCATTGGGTTCCGCAGCCACCGCAAATGAGGTGGCGCGCCCTGCCGTCACGGAATTTATGCAGATCCGCGAGTACCGGCCGACGGCCGCATACGGGGCAGTAGTTCTGCCGGAACTGCGGCCTGTCCGGATCCGCATCCCATGCCTCCGGCTCTTTGAGCGCAGGCGGTACAAGTGCGGCGATGATGCGCCACGTCGTACTGCGGACGAACCCCTCGTTGAGGTTGTGCCGTGCGCACAGTGCCGCGAATGCGGGGGCGTCCTGCAATAGAACTGCGGTGATGAATTCTTCCTTTGCCGTCTTTCGCAGCGGTTTCAGCACGGCGAGGTATGCGCGCGCCGATTCCCGCATGAGGGGCGGCACGTCCGCCCGCGCGATGCGGTCGTATACTTCCTCCTGGATCATATAGACCGCGCGCACCATACGGCGGCGATAGGTCTCCTGCTGGAGAATCGGCAGCTTCTCCGCGAGGGTCTTAGCCACCGCGCGCGCGGGGAGCTGTATCGGCTCCGGCGCGCCGACTGCGGCATCGACCGTGCGGTAAACACGTTCTGTTTCCTTGAGGAAGGGATATTTTTTTAGGAAACGTTTCATCGGATCTGTTTTCTTAGCTTTCATACAAAGGGTCTCCTCGTCCTGTCGGACGTTTGTTCTCCATCCTTTGACCGTTGCCGCGGTCGGAAAGCTATATCCTTTCGACGTTGGCGAGGCAGGCCTTAAACTCCTGCTCCTGCACGTTCGGATCGAGCGCGTCGATCGTCAGATAGTTGCCGGAGGGGCCTGTCGACAGTCCCTTGAACCCCCAGTTGTAGGGGAGCCAAATCATATGCGTCTCTTTGCCGTTGACCATGAGCGGTCGGGCGCGCTTGGTGACCATTGCCTTGACCTCGATGCTCGCGCGTGTCGTGCTGACGCGGACGCGGTCACCGCCGCGAACGCCGAGCTTCGCGGCGAGTTTATCTGAGATCTCGACGAACGGCTCTTTGACCAGCTCGTTGAGATAGGGGATATTGCGCGTGATCGTGCCGGAACACCAGTGCTCGGTGAGACTCGATGTGCAGAGCACGTACGGATACTCGTCGGGCGTTCCGATCTTTTGCAGTTCGGGCACGCGCGGATAGATGACGCAGGGGTTGAATTGTGTGCGCTGTCCTTCGTTCATCATGTTCTTCGTCGGGCTCTCAACCGGTTCGTAAAACTCAGGCAGAGGACCGTCAACGGGAACGTAGGAGTGATCGCGCGTCTCGCCGTTCTCAACGTCGCTGTACTCAGCGGCAAAGAGGCGGGCGATGCCCTCGCCGTTCATGCGGAACGGCTTCTGTCCGCCCGGGGTGTTCGGTCCCTGCGTGCGGTCGCCGACATCGGGGACATCGTAGCCGTCCCACATGCCCTTTTTCTCGTCCCACCAGACGAGTTTCTGCCCCGGCCGCACCGGTTTGCCGTTCTCGTCACAGGAGGCTCGGTTATACAGCATGTGAATGTTGTCCGGCCAGACCCAGGCGAAGTTCGGATAGATGCCCATGCCGCCCTCGTCCTCCTGCCCGCGGCGCCGCGCCATATGGACGCCGTCGCCGTAGACACCGGTGAAGATCCACATGCCCGCCATCGTCGTGCCGTCGTCGCGGATCTCTCGAATGCCGCGCAGGAGATGGCCGTCCTTTAGATCGTAGCCGTTGCATTCCTTCATGACGTTTTCGACGTAGGTCTGTCCGTCCTCGGGGTCGCCGTAGTTCCACGTCATCATTTTGATCACGTTGTCTTTCGGATCGGTCGAATCCTTGTAGAGTTCGACGATGCGTTTCCACAGTTTGTCGCAGATCCAGTAATCGGGACGCGAATCGTTCACGAGGTCGGGACCTTTCATGCGCCATTGGATCATGCGCATGGAGTTCGTCATCGTGCCGCAGCGCTCGAGATAGGAGCCCGCCGGCAGGAAGATGACCTCGGTGTTGATGTCCGCAGGATTATCGCCCGGACGCTCCCAGAACGCCGCCGTCTCGTTGACGAAGACGTCCTGCACGATGAGCGTGTCGATGCCCTTGAGCCCCTTGTTGACGATGGTGAGGTTCGCATTCGTCATCTGCGGGTTCTGTCCGCAGACGTAGATCGTCTTGACCTTTCCCTCCATCGCCTTCTCGAACATGACGTACATGGAATCGTTATGCGTGCCGTTGCGGATCGGGAGCGCGTTGAACATATAGTCGTTCGCCGCCGTCGCCGCGTCGCCGAACCACGCTTTGAGGAGGTTCTTGAGAAATTTCGCGCGGAACGTGCCATTGTGGTGCGTCCACTTCGCGAGCGTATCGTCCGTGTGCGTCGGGTACGAAAGGTACGCGGGATAATACTGGAACATGATGCCGTAATCGGTCGAGGATTGTACGTTCGGCTGCCCGCGCATCGCGTCGATGCCGCCGCCCGAGACGCCGATGTTGCCCATGAGGAGCTGGATGATGGTGAAGCAGCGCAGATTCTCCACACCGACCGTGTGCTGCGTCATGCCAAGCGCATACATCATAACCGTCGGCGTAATGGTGGAGAACAGCTCCGCGGCTTTCTTAATATCCGCCTCGGGCATCCCCGTGATCGCCGCCGCCTTTTCGAACGTATAGCGTTGGAAATGTTCTGCGAGACGATCCATGACGGTGTTCTTTGCCGCCATGCTGCTCGCCTTCATTGGCTTGCCGTTCGCATCCAGTTGGTAGCCCCAAGTCTCTTTGTTATAAGTCCGTGTTTTTTCGTCGTAGCCGGAGAAAATACCGGCGTCAAATTCGTAATCGTCGCGCAGAAGGCAGAAGGCGTTCGTGTTCCGCCGCAGATAATCGGCATCGTATTTTTTGTTCTGGATGATGTAGTTGATGATAGCGCCGAGGAAGACGATATCCGTCCCCGGACGGAGCTGGAAGAAGTGATCGGCAACGCGGGATGTGCGTGTATAGCGGACGTCGACATGGACGACGATGGCGCCGTTGTCGCGCGCCTCCATAACGTTCTTCATCGCCATTGGATGGCACTCCGCCATATTCGATCCTTCGATCCAAATCATCTTGGCGTGCTTTAAGTTATACCACGAGCCGGTCATCGCGCCGCGGCCAAACGCGGCGTTCAGCGCGGGCGGCGTGGTCGCGTGGCAAACGCGCGTCTGATTGTCGATATAGACGACGCCGAGTGCGCGCGCCATCTTGATGAGCTGATAGCACTCCTCGTTGTTGACCTGCGAGCCGCCGATGAAGGCGATGGCGTCCGTGCGGTTGCTCATGAACTTATAGCCGTTCGCTTCGTCTTGACCGACCCAGTGCTCGTCACGCGCCTTCTTCAGCGCGCGTGCCGCGCGGTCGATGGCCTCCTCCCAGCTAATCTCCACCCACCGGTCGCTGCCGGGCGCGCGGTACATCGGGCTCTTCGGCCGCTCCGCCGAGTTTGGGATGTGTCCGTAACCAAGCCCCTTCGGGCATAGTCCTCCGCGGTTCACCGGATGATCCGGCGCCCCCTCGAGATTGATGAGTTTCCCCTCTTTGACGTAGCCGAGCGTACCGCAGCCGCAGCCGCAGAAGTGACAGACGGAGGTAAATTCGCGTCCCCCCGACAGCTTATACGTCTGTGCAGCCGCTTTCACAGGGGCAACGTCGAGTCCGAGACTCGCCAGAGCCAGCCCGACGCCGCTTAGCCCGGTGGCTTTTAAAAAGTCACGTCTGCTAAGGTTCATCGTGATTCTCCTTTCTCATCGGCGGATGTGCCGCCGATAGGCTCCCCTAAACCTGAATGAATCTATCTATGAAATCGGGGCTTGCCCGTTTCCATCAAAGTCAGTCGAGCACGATGCGCTCCGGGTTCGCATATACACAGAACGAACCGGGCGCCATGCGCGCTGCAAGTGTGATGCCGAGTTTTTTCGCAATCGAGAGCGAGAGCGTCGTCGGGACGGATTTTGCCGCGACCGTCGAGATGCCCATGCGCCCGAGCTTCAACATCATCTCGGACGAGCACCGCCCGCTGAAGATGATGATTTTATCCGAAATCTCCACATGATGACGCAGCGACCAGCCGTAGAGTTTGTCAAAGACATTGTGCCTGCCGATGTCCTCACGGAAGACAAGTATTTTCTCGTTCTTTTGATCATAGATGACGCCGCTGTGGACGCCGTTCGTTGTGTCGTGGGTTTTGGACAGCTCCGAGAGGAGCGTGTCCGCCGTCTTTAGGATGTCGCGCGCGCGAAAATGCACATCACGCGGACGCTCGAAGATTTCCTCCGGGCGCAGTTTTAATATCTTTCGCGCGGAGAAGTAGCGCGGATTCTTGATTGCCTCCGCCGCCCATGCCTGCGCGTCCGGCGTCGTCTCGACCGCGGCGTGCAGCCCCTCTGCGTCGACGGTGAGCGCGGTCACGTCGTCCGCCGTACGGATGCGCCCCACCTGTGCGAGCATCCCGATCACGAGATCCTCATAGGCGACGGGCGAGCAGAACGCCGTCGTAAAGGGTGCGCCGTTGAGTTCAATATCGAAGAATACTTCTTCCGAGGTGTATTTATGATCGGGGACAAAGGCATTGTCCTCCGATACATAGCGAACGACCGGTACGTCGATAAATTCACTGCGCTGCAGCTCCATTGTGTCCCCTTCCCCCATATTACATCGTCAAAAACATCGCGCCGTCCGCACCGTAGAGCGCGCGTCCCACGAGGAACAGCGCAAGCCGCTCCGCCGTCTCTAGGTCGTCGAGATCCACGCGCAGAAGCGCATCCTCCGTCAGGGGCGCGGCCTCCGGCGCCTTTGAAAAAAACGCGATTGTACGCTCGTCCGTCTCCGGTGTCCCTCGCCCGCGGTAGAGTAAAAACAGCGGGGCAACGCCGCGCGTTCTGCCCTCCGTGATGCATACGTCCACGGACGCTCGATCGAGCTTCTCGGCGATGTCCGTCAAGCTGCGGCGTTCCGCCGTCTCCTGCTCAATAAAGTAGCCATTCGGCGCGCTGACAGCAACCGCCGCAGCCCCCGCCGCCGTGAATCGGTCGGTGTCCTTTCCCTTCGTATCGAGCCGGAAGCCGTGCGCGTCGCTCTTGATCACGGCGATGCGGATGCCGTGCGCGGCGAGACGCGGGATGAGCCGCTCGATAAAGGTCGTCTTGCCCGTCCCCGAGGCGGGCGCGGCGACCGAGAGCATCGGCACGGCGCGCCGCTCGTTCGCGATCCGCCCGAGTGCGAGCCGATAGGCGGCGGGCGTGTTCACGTTGAAGAACAGCCCCGCGTCGACCGTAAGCGGCACTTCCTTGACCGCGAGCTCTCTCAGAATGATGCCGAGTTTGCGGTCGCCGCGCGCGATTCCTGCGGCGAATGCCGCGCCCGCTTCCTTTCGGTAGAGCGCGGCGAGCGGCTGCCAGTATCCGAGCAGCGTGGGGAGCACGACCTGCCGCTCCCCGCGCACCTCCGGGAGGAGTGCGCGCACGAGATCAAAATCGTAAAAAGGCATATCGCCCGAGAGGACGAGCGCCCATGCTGACGAGGACGCCGCAAGCCCCGCCGCAATCGCTGCGGCAGGTCCCTGCGCGGGGCGTTCGTCAACCGCGAGCCGCGCGCCGAACCGTGCCGCAGCGGCGCGCAGCTCCTCCGTCTCCCCCTCCGCCGCGAGGATGATCTCACGGAACCCCGTCGCACGCCCCTTTCGGAGCGTCCGTGCGAGCAGGGACTCGCCCGCGAGATCGAGGAATCGCTTGTCGCGTCCCATGCGCGTGCTCCTGCCGCCTGCGGCGACAACGAGCGTGATCTCGGAGAGATTCATCGCGCACACTCGCCCGTATCGCCGCGCAGGATCTCAATGCCGTGCCGCAGCTCCGGCAAGATGAATCCAAGGCATTCGCGCACCGCCTTCTCACTGCCGGGCAGGTTGACGATGAGCGTGCGTTTGCGGATGCCCGCCGCCGCACGCGTGAGCATCGCGCGGTGCGTGATCTGCATGGAGAGCGCACGCATCGCCTCGGGGATGCCGGGCGTCTCGCGCTCGATCACGGAGCGCGTCGCCTCGGGCGTCACGTCACGCACGGAGAATCCCGTCCCGCCCGTCGTGAGGACGAGCGCGACGCCGCGATCCGACCACAGCGTGAGTTCGCGCGCGATCTCTTCCTTTTCATCCGGCACGACGCCGTGTCCCGCAACCGCGTAGCCCGCCTCTGTCAGCATCTCGCGGATGGCGGCGCCGCTCTTATCCTCGCGTTCGCCGCGCGATCCCTTGTCGCTCGCCGTGAGCACCGCCGCATCGAGCGGAATCTTCTCCGTCGTAAGCTCCAGCTCGTCGCCGACCGTCACCCAGCCGCCGTGCAGGACGCGTGCAAAGACGCCCTCGCGCGGCATGATGCAGTCGCCGACCTGATGATAGATCTGGCAGTGGCTATGGCACTCCTTGCCGATCTGCGTGATCTCAAGGAATACGTCGCCCACGCGCAGGCGCGTCCCGATCGGCAATTCCTTGAACCGGAATCCCTCGGCGACGAGGTTTTCCCCGAATGCGCCGAAGTCCACATCCGCCCCGCGCGCACGGAAATCGTCGATCTCGCCAAGTCCGAGGAGGCTCACCTGACGGTGCCAGTCCCCCGCGTGCGCGTCGCCGTCCATGCCGTGTTCCGTGACGAAGAACACGCGGTCGAGCGCGTGTTTCTGCGTGCCGCGCTTCTCACTGATGCACAGCGCTCGGATTTTGCCCATATTAACCTCCCACCTGATACATGGCGCGCCGATCGCGCGACGCCGTGTCGTTTTCAAAATAATGTTCTTCCGGTTTTTGCCAAACGGCGTTTCGAACCGCCGCCGCAAGCTCCGTATCCGTCGCTCCGCCGCGCAGGAGCGCGCGTGTGTCGAGCCCCGCATTGCTGTAGAGGCAGAGTTTTAGGAATCCCTCCGCCGTCAGGCGCACACGATTGCAGGTACTGCAAAATTTATGCTCCATCGCGTCGATGAAGCCGATGCTCCCCGCAAATCCCGCGGGACGCACATAGGCGGCGGGTCCCGTCGGCACGGCGTACGCGCCGTGTGCGCCGTCTCCCACGGGGAGGAGCGCGCCGAATGCGGATCTCAACCGCGCCCGCACCTCGTCCATCGGCACGCCGCGGTAGCCCGCCGTACGCGCACAGCCGATCGGCATCAGCTCGATGAAGCGGACGCTCACCGCGTGGTCGCGCGCAATCGCCGCGAGCGCGGGGATCTCGTCGTCGTTGACGCCCGCGATCGGCACGCAGTTGAGTTTCACCGTAATGCGCCGCTCCGCCGCGAGCCGTTCGAGCGATTCCATCACACTGCCGAACAGCGGACGCCGCGTAATGGAGAAGAACTTCCCCCCGTCGAGTGTGTCGAGACTGAGGTTCACCGCGTCGAGACCCGCCGCGACGAGGTCGTCCAGCATCGTGCCGAGGAGCACGCCGTTCGTCGTCACCGCGACCGTCTCGATGCCGGGAATTTCCTTTAAGCCCCGCACGAGCGTCACAATGTCGCGCCGCACAAGCGGTTCACCGCCCGTCAGGCGCACCTTGCGGATGCCGAGCGCCGCGAGCGCGCGCACGTCGCGCAGAATCTCCTCGTAGGAGAGGATGTCCTCATGCGCGAGTTTTTTCACCCCGTGCGCGGGCATACAGTAGCGGCAGCGCAGATTGCAGCAGTCCGTCACGGAGATGCGCAGATATTCAATTTTGCGTTCAAATTGATCCCGCATAATAATCCCCTGTATCTAAGCTCAAAGGAGCACGACGTCCACCGTCGTCCCGACGGCGAGCGGCGGTGTTCCCTCCGGCACGTCGACGAACGCGTCGCAGCCCGCCGCAGAGTAGAGTGTGCCCGACTCATGCTGGTCGGGCAAATAGACAAGTCCGTCGTCTCCCATGCGCGCGCGCAGAAATCTGCGCCCGAGGCATTCCTTCGGGAACGCGTCGGCGAGTTTTGCCCGCGTGCGGCGCAGCTGCACCTCGTCGCACCCCCGCATCCGCGCGAGTACGGGACGCGCGAGCAGCTCGAACGTCGCGTATGCCGCGAACGGGTTGCCCGAGAGCGCGATGCCGAGCATATCCCCGCGCGTGTAGGCGATCGCGGGCGCGCCCGGTTTCATATTGACCCGCCAAAAGATGCGCTCCGCCCCCATCGCCGGCACGACACCGTGCATGATGTCCTTCTTGCCGACGGAGACGCCCCCCGTCGTGAGGAACAGATCGATCCCCTCCGCGTGCGCCGCGATTTCGCGGGCCGCCTCCTCCACGTCGTCTGGCAGGATGCCGAGCACGACCGGATCGAGCCCGAGTTCCTTCAGCCGCGCCGCGATGAGGAAGAGATTGCTGTTGTAAATTTTCCCGGGGCGCAGTGCTTCTCCCGGCGGCAGGAGCTCGTCGCCCGTGCTCGCCACCGCCACACGCGGACGGCGATAGACCGCCGCCTCCGTATGCCCTTGGCTCGCGAGCACCGCGAGATCCGCCGCGCGGAGCGTCTGTCCCTTCCGAATAATATGCGTGCCTGCGCGCACATCCTCGCCCGCGTCGCAGTAATTCTCATGCGCGCGCAGGGGGAACGGCACGAGAATCGCGTCCCCGTCCTCCCTTACATCCTCCTGTCGGATCACGCAGTCACAGCCCGCAGGAATCGCGCCGCCCGTCATGATGCGGACAGTCTCGCCCGCACCGACCGTGCCCGCGTAGAACTCGCCCGCACACTCCTCGCCCACGACGCGCAGACGCACAGGGCGCTCCGCCGTCGCCCCCGCGACGCACGCCGCGGCAAAGGTATAGCCGTCGAGCGGCGAGCGGTCGAACGGCGGATTGGAGATCGCCGCATAGACGTCCTCCGCCGCCGTGCGTCCCGCCGCCTCCATGAGCGGCACACGCTCGGTCTGCGGTGTCTTTACATACGAGAGCAGCACCTCAACGGCGTGCTCGAGTTCCAAAAGTTCCATTGCAGCGCCTACTTTCCAAACGGACAGACGGGATAGTGACAGACCTTGCACTCCATGCACAGCCCGCCGATGCCGAGCCGGCGAATCTGACGCCGCGTCCACTCGCTCCCTGCCACAACGCGCGGCAATACGATGTCAAAGATGGTCGCGGGCGAGTACATCACGCAGCCCGGCAGTCCCATGATGGGCACCTGCCGCCCCTCTTTTTCATAATACGAGAGCATGAACATCGCGCCCGGGAGTACGGGTGCGCCGTAGGTCACGACGCGCGCCCCCGTCGCCTTGATCGCGGCGGGCGTGCGGTCGTCGGGATCGACGCTCATGCCGCCCGTGCAGAGCACCATGTCCATGCCCATGTCGAGCAGCTCCGCGATCGCCGCGCGCGTGTGCTCCGTTCCGTCGTCCGAGAGACGGTGCTCGTCCACACGCAGCCCGAACGAGCGCAGCTTACTGTCAAGCACGGGCGTAAACGTATCCTTGATGCGCCCATGGAACACCTCGGAGCCTGTCGTCACGACGCCGACTTTCATTTTTCTGTATGGCAAAAGGCGCAGCAGCGGCTCATTGCCCGCCGCAACGCGTACCTGTTCCATAATTCCTTTTTCAATCACAAGAGGGATGACGCGCATCCCTGCGAGCTTTGCCCCCGCCTTCACCGGGTAATGCTGCGCGATCGTCGCGATCATCACGTCGTCGATGTCGTTCACCGCGTCAAGACGCTCCTCGTCGAGCTCAAAAACGCCGTCGACCGTCGCCTTCAGCTCGATCTTGCCCTCTTTCGGCTCGCTCGCCGTCATGTGCTCGTTTTGACAAAGATCGCGCAGGATCGCCGCCGCATCGTTCTCGTGCAGCATCCGCTCGTTCTCTTCCCACACATAGAGATGCTCCTTGCCCAGCCGCAGGAGCACGGGAATGTCGTCCAGCCGGATCACATCTCCCTTGCGGAACCGCGCGCCCTTCGTCCTGCCGCGCACAATCTCGGTAATGTCATGGCAAAGCGTCATACCGACCGCATCCTGCACACGCACCTCACGCATAGTCTCCCCCCGTTCCGTCGGTGCCGACATCCGCGCGCCCATATTCGCACAAATGCCGCAATATAATACACAGTTCGAACGAATCTAGAGCGACTCGTTTCAAATTAACATCTAGTTAAAACTCATTCTCACTTATACATTCTTTTTATTGATTATAGCACATCAAATAAATTTTCTCTATGACTTTTTTCACAGCAACCGTGCAAAATAACTAGAATAGTTTTGCCTCTGAGCCGGCTCTCACAGTGTTTCTTTTCCATGAAAGTGACAAAAGGCATTGATTTTCTCCCACCACTAGGATATGATGAACACATTAGAACGGAAAGGAGGAGCATCATGCCGAATCTAACGCATTTCGACGAGCACGGCGCCGCCGTCATGGTCGACGTGAGCGGCAAGGAAACGACGCACCGCGAAGCCCTCGCGACGGGCATCATCCGCGTGAGCGAGGCGGTCTATGCCGCCATCGAGGGCGGCACGGCGGCAAAGGGCGACGTCCTCGGCGTCGCGCGCATCGCGGGCATCATGGCGGCAAAGCGCACGTCGGACACGATCCCGCTCTGCCACCCGCTGCCGATCTCGAAATGCACCGTCGACTTCACGCTCACGCGCGATCCGCAGCCGATCGTCCGCGCCGCCGCGACCGTCAAGGTCACGGGCGAGACGGGCGTCGAGATGGAAGCCCTGCACGCCGTCAGCGTCGCGCTGCTGACCGTCTACGACATGTGCAAGGCGATCGACAAGCGCATGGAGATCACGGACATCCGCCTCGAACGCAAGTCCGGCGGCAAAAGCGGCACATTCATCCGCTGACCACAGTCCCCACGGGGAACTCCGAGCAGGACGGCTCTACGGCACGGCTACGAGCTCCTGCCTGACGCACGCGCGTCACGGGGTATGGGAGGAAACCCTCATGCCTACCTATTTTTGTAAAGGAGTATACCAAATGAACCTGAACATCAAGAAAATGCTGACCGTCGCCGTCGCTTCGACGGCACTGCTCGCCGCAGGCTGCGGCGGCGGAGACAACAAAGCCGCCGACGCGCCGAAGAAAGCCGCCGAGAACGTCGAGCTGCAGGTCTCCGCGGCGGCGAGCCTCACGGACGCCATGAAGGACCTCACCACGATGTACGAGAAGGATCACTCGAACGTGAAGCTCGTCTATAACTTCGGCAGCAGCGGCGCGCTCCAGCAGGCGATCGAAAACGGCGGCGCCGCCGACGTATTCGTCTCCGCCGCACAAAAGCAGATGAACGCGCTCGATGAGAAGAAGCTCCTCGAGGGCGGCACGCGCGTCGACCTCCTCATCAACGACGTCGTCCTCATCACGGCGAAGGACAGCAAGCTGAACCTGCCCGACTTTAAGGCAGTGCTCGATCCCGCGGTCAAGCACATCGCGCTCGGCGAGCCGAAGGGCGTCCCCGTCGGACAGTACAGCGAAGAGGTCTTTACGAAGCTCGGCATCCTCGATCAGGTCAAAGAGCGTGCCGTCTACGGCTCCGACGTCCGTCAGGTGCTCGCATGGGTCGAGACGGGCGACGCGGACTGCGGCGTCGTCTACGCAACGGATGCAGCCGTCTCCGATAAGGTAAAGGTCGCCGCCGTCGCCCCCGCCGACACGCACAAGCCCATCGTCTACCCCGCAGCCGTCCTCAAGGATGCGCCGCATATGGAAGCCGCGAAAGAATTCCTCACATTCATTCAATCGGATGCAGCGAAGGAAGTCTTTAAGAAATACGGCTTCACCGTGAAATAATGACGGACGAAACACTCTCACCGCTCATCATATCGCTCCAGGTCTCGGGGCTGGCGACCGTGATCACATTCTTCGTCGGCATCGCGCTCGCATGGGGCGTCCTGCAGATTCGCAGCCGCTTTGCGAGCACCGCCGCCGACGCGATCATCACGCTCCCGCTCGTCCTGCCGCCGACCGTCGTCGGATTCTTCCTCCTGCTCTTTCTTGGAAAGCGCAGCGCCATCGGGAGTTTCCTCCTCTCGCTTGACCTGCCGCTCGTCTTTACATGGCGCGCGGCGGTCATCGCGGCGGTCATCGTGAGCCTGCCGCTCATGTACCGCACGGCGCGCGGCGCCTTCGAGGCGATCGACCGGAACATGATCCACGCGGCACAGACGCTCAGCGTCAGCAATTGGCGCATCTTTTGGCGCATCGTCCTGCCGAACGCGCGCCACGGCATCCTCGCGGGGCTCGTCCTCTCGTTTGCCCGTGCGCTCGGCGAGTTCGGCGCGACCATCATGTTCGCCGGCAACATTCCGCGGCACACGCAGACGATGTCGACCGCGATCTACGCGGCGGTGCAGGCAAACGACTACGACCTCGCATTTCGCTGGGCAATCGTCATCTCGCTCTTTTCACTCGTCTTTATCGGCGCCATGAACCTCTATCTCAAGAGCGAGGTGCGCTGATGGAGCTGATTGTAAACATCGAGAAAAAGCTGCGCGATTTCACGCTGCGAACGGATTTCACACTCGGGGACACGACCCTCGCCCTCCTCGGCGCATCGGGCAGCGGCAAGAGCATGACGCTCAAATGCATCGCGGGACTTGAACACCCGGACAGCGGACGCATCGTCCTCAACGGGCGCACGCTCTTCGACAGTACGAAGGGCATCGACCTCCCGCCGCAGCAGCGGAACGTCGGCTACCTCTTTCAGAACTACGCCCTCTTTCCGAACATGACCGTGCGCGAGAACATCGTCTTCGCGCTCACGGGCACGGACGCGGAAAAGGAGCGCATCTTCACCGAAAACGTCGCACGGTTCTCCCTGCAAGGCCTTGAAAACGCCTATCCCACAGGGCTGTCCGGCGGACAGCAGCAGCGTGTCGCATTCGCGCGCATCCTCGCGCGCGGCGCGGAGATCCTGCTCCTCGACGAGCCGCTCTCCGCGCTCGACACGCATCTCAAATGGCAGATCGAGACCGTCCTGCGCGAGATACTCACCGCGCAGGACATCTCCGCCATCCTCGTCACGCACGACCGCGACGAAGCGTTCCGCATCGCGCAGGAGATCGCAACCGTCGACCGCGGGACACTCACCCCGCCGATGGATAAGCACGCCCTCTTCAAAAATCCTGGCACGCGTGCCGCGACCATCCTCACGGGATGCAAGAATATCTCCGCCGCACGCCGCATCGACGACACGCACATCGGTGCGATCGACTGGGGCGTCACGCTCGCCGTGCCGCAGGAGGCCGGGGATTGCCTTGAGAACGTCCGATCCGTTGCCATCCGCGCGCACCATATGAGCATCGCCGAAACGGGTGCGGAGAACACATTCCCCGCCGCCGTCACCGAGATCATCGAGAGCACATTCTCCTACATCGTCATGCTCCGATTCGCCTCGGACATGAAGAGCATCCGCTGGGAAGTAGACAAACCCATTTGGGCGGAGCACCCGCTGAGCCTCGGCGACATCGTCCCGTTCCGCCTCCCCACCGAACATCTCATGCTGCTGCGGGATTAGCGGGATCGCAAAAAACGGCCGTACGAAAGCACAAAATGCATTCGTACGGCCGTTTTTCCTGTGTTTTTATCTTACAACTCTGAGCATACTGCTCTGCACATAACAAGAAGCAAGTTCCTCGGCGGACGGTGCTTCCCCGCGTGCGCAGAGATTGAGATACCGCTGGACATCGACACAGCTGATGCGTCCGCCGGGGAGAAAGCTCCCCGTGTCGCAGGCAATGATGTTGTTGGGGAGAAAAAGTGGGGTATTACCGCCGCGCGGCATGGACTGTGTGGGAGTATGTCCGACGACGACAAGCTCTTTGCCGCGGTAGTTTTCATAAAACGAATCGCGTATCCAGAGGAGATCGCGTGCCGTCTGCTTTTTCTGCGCAGGATTAATGCCCGCATGGACAAAGAGGATGCGCTGTTCTTCATAGAAGGTACGAAAATAGAGAGGAAGTGATTTCACAAATTGGATGAGTTGTTCTGCAGGCTCTTCCCGCATCGTACGGAGTTGGTGATAGGTCGTTCCCCCACCATTTGAAAGCCATATATCTGTCGGATCAAATCCATCTCGCCCATTCTGAGTCAAATAGTGCAGCATCATCGCTTCGTGATTACCAAGCAATGCATAGACATTCTCATAACGTTCGGTAACCCTTTGCACGAAGGTCAGTACATCAAGGGGTTTTGGACCGCGGTCAATATAGTCTCCTAGAAAAACAAGCAAATCCCGCGTATCATCAAAATCTACTTTCTTCCACAGCTCACGCAGCCGCTGTATATCGCCATGAATATCACCAACAGCTAAAATCCGCTGAAAATCCATAAGATCCCCCTTTATATAGAGTCACTTCCTCTAGGAACCCCTTGATCGAAGTGAGCGGAATTATCTCTCTTGTGTGTATAGATGCATAGCTAGAAGCTGTCACTTCATTACGCCGTAGGAAACTCGGCTATACTTCCCTCCCACAACTTCAAAAAAGCCCAGCCGCTCAAACTCTTCGCTCTCCCTTCGCTCCTTCATAACGACGCGGCGGCGGGCGACACGGCGCGCTTCGGCGACGGTCTCGGGTGTGAGGGCGCGCATGTCGGCGCGCGCGCGCAGGGCGTTCATGCCCGCGCTCTCATGCAGGGGGCGGCGGAACATGGGGTCGAAGTAAACGACGTCATAACTATCGTCCTGCTGTTCCCGCAGATAGGTCAAGGCGTCCGCGGCGTGGACGATGATGCGGCGCATGGCGGCGTGCATGTCATAGTTGTCCCCGGTGGCATGGGCAAGCCCGTCGCCGATGACCGCGGCGATGAGGGGGCTCGATTCGAGTGCGGTGACGCGCCCCGTCTCGCCGACGGCATAGCTCTCGACAATGGCATCCGCGCCCGTGCCGAGCGTGCAGTCGAGCACATGCATTCCAGCGCGGAGATCGAGCGCGGCAACGAGGTGATCCCCCTGCCCGCGCATGAGGTTCTTGATGCGCAGATGCGACATTCCGGGGTGAAAAAATAATTCCCCCGACGCGGTGTCGAGGGTAAGGCGTCCGCTCCGCGCGACAAGGACGTTTCCGACGCCGTAGCGGGCGCGCAGATCGTCAAGCGAATCGCTCCCGCGCGGCACGTTCGGGATGCCGAGCCGTTCTGCCGTCTCCGCCGCGAGCCGCCGGTTCGCCGCGGTATATTTATGTCCCCGCCGCACGGTCGTCACAACGGCGTCGACGCGCGCCGTCATAGGTTGAACCCCGTGCGCTTGAACATCTTCGCGAGGTCGGTCGTATCGAATGTGAGGATCGTCGGGCGTCCGTGCGGGCAGGTGAAGGGGAACGGCGTCGTGCGGAGTTCTTCGAGCAAAATCTCCATTTGGCGAAAACTCAGCTCCTCGCCCGCCTTGATCGCGGCACGGCATGCCATGGTCGCAAGTCCCGCCTGCCTGAGCTGAGCGGGTGTCGCGGCGTGCAGCTCGCCGAGGGAGATAAGGATCTCTCGAATGACGTCCTCCGCCTCGTCCATCGGCACGTCGGCGGGCAACTCGGTCAGGCGGTACTCGCGATCGCCCGCAGGTTCCATCCGAAAGCCGAGCCGGGAAAAGAGCTCCGCGTTCTCTTCAATATATTGTGCCTCGCGTGCATCAAAGGAGAGAATCGCGTGCACAAGCATCTGCTGCGAGGGAATCCCCTCCGCAAGCGCACAAAATCTGTCAAAGAGGATGCGCTCGTGCGCGGCGTGCTGGTCGATGATGTAGAGTGCGCGTGTGCTCTGCGCAACGATGTAGGTGAGATCGACCTGTCCGATGGGGATGAGCCCGCTCTCGATCGTCCCCGCGGGCGCAGGTTCCGCGCGGTACGCGCCCGGGGATTCCTCCGCCATCAGCGCGGCACGTTCCTCACTGCGCGCTCTGCCGACAATATCCTGCACACTGCGCAGGTCAGCGCTCGCCGCGCGCTGTGCCGCCTCGTGAACGGTCTGCGCGGGCATCGCGGTCGGTGCGTAAGTGTGCGGTACGGACGCAGGGGGCGGTGTGGCGGGCATCCGTAGCGGCATGGATTCATAGTGAAATTTCGGCTTTTCGACGGCGGCGGCAATCGATGCCGTTTCGCCCGCCGCACCGCGCACGGCGTCTAGGACGGTCTTGTAGACCGCCTTAAAGATGCGCCCCTCGTCCTCGAATTTCATCTCCGTTTTCTGCGGGTGCACGTTCACGTCAATCGTGCGCTGCGGCACCTCGATGCGCAGCACGGCAAGCGGGAAGCCCATCTTCGGCACGAGGGCACGGTATACGTTGTCGATTGCCTTGGCGATCGCGCGGTTTTGGATCGTGCGCCCATTGACGATGTAGGTCTGCCACGCGCGGCTGCTGCGGATCATGGAGGGTTTCGAGATATAGCCCGTGATGCGGATGTCCCCCGTCTCGTCCGTAAAATCGAGCGGGATGAGTGCCCCCGCGGCGTCACCGCCGTAGATGCTCTCGATCGCGCGGCGCAGGCTGTCGTCGCCCGCCGTCATGAGTGTGAGGCGGTTGTTGTTGACGAACCGGAACGCGATGTCGGGACGCGAGAGTGCGAGCATGATCACATAGTCGCTGATTTTGCCCGCTTCCGTGCGATCCATCTTGAGAAATTTTTTTCGCGCGGGCGTGTTAAAGAACAGATCCTCCACGCGCACGGTCGTCCCGACGTCGCAGCCCGCATCCTCGATCTCGGTCGTCTTGCCGCCAAGGATCTCGACGCGCGTCCCGAGGTCGGCATCCGCCGTGCGTGTGATGAGGGAAAACCGCGACACGGACGCGATCGTCGGAAGCGCTTCGCCGCGAAATCCGAGCGTGCCGACGGTCTGCAAATCCGCGACGGTCGAAATCTTGCTCGTCGCATGGCGCAGGATCGCGGTCTCGGCATCGGGGCGTTCCATGCCGCGCCCGTTGTCCGTGACGCGGATAAAGCTCGTGCCGCCGCCCATGATCTCTATCTCTATGGCGGTCGCACCCGCGTCGATGGCGTTCTCCACGAGTTCTTTCACCACGGAGGCGGGACGCTCGACGACCTCGCCCGCCGCGATCTTATTGATGGTTGTATCGTCGAGGACATGAATCCGTGTCATCTCTCTCCCGCCTCCTTCCGTGCCTGCTCCTGCAGGCGATAGAGCGTGTTCATCGCTTCGAGCGGCGTCATGGTCATCACGTCGAGTCCGCGCAGTTCCTCGAGCGTGCCGCCCGCAAAGAGCGACGCCATGCCCGGCTCCTCCGCCGCGATCGGCAGATCCGTCTCCGGCTGTCCTGCGGCGGCTGCGGCGCGCTGCGTGACGGCGCACTGTTCGAGCGTGTTTAGAATCTCCTCGGCGCGCTCCGTCACCTTTGGAGGGAGCCCTGCAAGGCGCGCGACGTGGATGCCGTAGGATTTGTCTGCCGCGCCCGCGACGATACGGCGCAGGAACACGACACTGCGCCCTTTTTCCCGGACGGCAATGCAGTAGTTGCGAATGCGCTCGCCCGCCATCTCAGTCAGCTCGTGGTAATGCGTTGCAAAGAGCGTCTTGGCATGGATGCGCGTGTCGATGTGCTCCACGACGGCGCGCGCGATGCTCATGCCGTCGAATGTGCTCGTGCCGCGCCCGATCTCGTCGAGAATGACGAGGCTGTCCCGCGTCGCCTCGCGCAGAATCTGTGCGACCTCGTTCATCTCGACCATGAACGTGCTCTGCCCGCTCACGAGGTCGTCGCTCGCCCCGATGCGCGTAAAGATGCGGTCGACGGGCGCGATCTGTGCCGACCGTGCGGGGACAAAGCTGCCGACCTGTGCCATGAGCGTGAGGAGCGCGACCTGCCGCATGTAGGTGGATTTGCCCGCCATGTTCGGGCCCGTGATGAGCATCGTCTCAGTCGCACCATGACTGAGATGCGTGTCGTTCGGCACGAAGAGATCGCGTTCGAGCAGACGCTCTACGAGCGGGTGCCGCCCGTCCTTGATGATGATCTCGCCGTCCGATGCGGGGCGGATCACGGGGCGCACATAGCGATACGATGCCGCCGCCTCCGCCATGCTTTGAAGGACGTCCACGCGCGCGATCATGCGGGCGACGTTCTGAATGGGAACAAGCCGCTCCTTGACCCGATCGCGCAGCTCTGCGAAAAGGCTGTACTCGAGCGCAACGATCTTCTCCTGCGCGCTGAGGATCTTCGTCTCGAACTCTTTGAGTTCCTCGGTGATGAACCGCTCCGCATTCGCGAGGGTTTGTTTCCGAATGTAGTCCGCAGGTACGCGGTCGCTGCCGCTGTGGCGCACCTCGATGTAGTAGCCGAACACCTTGTTGTAGCCGATTTTGAGCGTCTTGATGCCCGTGCGATCCCGCTCGCGCTCCTCCATCTCCTGCAGGAGCGACTTGCTGTCGTGTGAAAAGCGATGCAGCTCGTCAAGCTCGTCACTGTATCCCATGCGGATAATGCCGCCGTCGCGCACGGAGAGTCCCGGCTCGTCGACGATCGCCGCCATAAGCAGTTCACGCAGGTCGTCAAAGGTCTCTATCCCCTCTGCCGCACGCGTCAGCAGGCGGCTCTTTGCCCCCGAGAGCGCCGCACGCACGCCGGGTAGCGCCGCGAGCGACACGCGCAGGGCGACGAGGTCGCGCGCATTCGCGGCCTGCGTTTCGATACGCGTGAGCAGGCGCTCAAAGTCATAGATCGAACGCAGGAGATCGCGCAGTTTGCCGCGCAGGGACGACGCGCTCACGAGCTCCGCCACCGCGTCGAGACGCGCATCGATGCGGTGCGGTGCGAGCAGCGGGTGCTCGAGCCACGACTTTAAGAGACGCGTCCCCATCGGCGTGCGCGTGAAGTCGAGTACGTCGAAGAGCGTATGCTTCTTGCCGCCGTCGCGCAGACTGCGCGTGATTTCGAGGTTGCGCAGTGTGTAGGTGTCGAGCTGCATTCCCGCCGCCGCATCGAGGAACGAGAGGCGGTTGATCTGCGAGAGATCCGCCATCACCGTCGCGTGCAGATAGCGCAGGAGCGCGGCAATCGCCGTGCGCGCGCCCGCGTCCGCGGGAATCTCCTCGGGCGGGAAATGGCGCGCAAGCAGTTCGTCATCGGCGTCCGGTGCAACAACGGTAATTGCACAGTGCGGCAGCCTCTGTACGGCAAAGGTGCGCACATCGTCCGCGACGGATAGCGGTTCGGTAAAGAGAAGCTCCGCCGCCGTCCGCCGGTACAGCTCGTCCTGTATCTGCTGCACGGCGGCGTCCCCCGTATAGGCAGCGTAGAAGCACTCGCCCGTCGAGATGTCCGCCCCCGCGAGTGCATAGCACCCCGGTGCCGTCTCATGGATAAGGACGATGTAGACGTTGGCAGCGTCCTTGAGCTCCTCGCCGAGGAGAGCGGTGCCGGGCGTTACGACCTTGACCACCTCGCGCGGAGTCAGTCCCTTTGCCTTCGGATCGCCGATCTGCTCGGCGATGGCGACCTTGAATCCCTTTGCCACGAGCCGCGCGATGTAGCTGTCCGCGGCGTGATAAGGGACGCCGCACATGGGGTTCTTGTCGAGGTCACCGCTGCGGCTCGTGAGCGTCAGCCCGAGTTCCTTTGCCGCAATCTTTGCGTCGTCGAAGAACATTTCGTAGAAATCGCCGAGGCGGAAAAAGAGCAGTTCGCCCGGATGCGCCTTCTTTGCAGAGAGATACTGCTGCATCATCGGTGTGATATTCTGTGGCTCCACGGCGATCCTCCTTATATGTTAATAATAGTTTTCAATGTAACACGCGCATCGTTTGTTGCGACTGACCGCGAGGTTCGGCACGCATGATTTGTGCATTCCACACAGAGACGGTACGACACCGCACATCGAACCGTACTATATATTCTATGTGCATATTACGGCGAGGTCAACAGATTTCGCCCTTCAACACCCACGTTTGAGCGCGGTCAATACGGACATGGACGAAGTCGCCCGCCTGCTCCGTCCCATGCGGAAAGAGCACGATCTTGTTCGTGCGCGTGCGCCCGCTCCACACGGCGGGATCGTTCTTGCTCTCGCCCTCCACCATGACCTCCAGCTTCGTGCCCGCGAGTTTTTCGTTGATGTCGCGGCTGATCTTATTTTGCTCCTCCATGAGGAGATTCAGGCGCGCGTGCTTCACATCGTCCGGCACCTGATCCTCCATGCGCGCGGCGGGCGTACCGGAGCGCTTCGAGTAGAGGAACGTATATGCCGAATCGTAGCGGATCTCGCGGAGGAAATCGAGCGTCGCGGCGAAGTCCTCCTCCGTCTCCCCCGGGAACCCCACGATGAGATCGGTCGTCAGGCTCGCGTCCGGCAGCGCCTCGCGCACGCGGCGTACGCGCTCGCGGTAGGACTCCACTGTGTAGACGCGGTTCATCGCCTTCAGAATCCGGTTGCTGCCGTACTGCACGGGGAGGTGGATGTGCTCGCAGAGATGCCGCCCGTTTTTGATGGTATCGATGAGCTTATCGCTGATGTCCTTCGGATGCGAGGTCATAAACCGCACGCGGCGGATGCCCTCCACTTCGTCAACCATCCGGAGGAGGTCGGCAAAATCCGCCGCCTTATGATCCTTTCCATAGGAATTGACATTCTGCCCGAGGAGCGTCACCTCGGTATATCCCTCCGCGACCGCGCGGCGCACCTCCGCCACGATGTCCTCAGGCGTGCGGCTGCGCTCGCGCCCGCGCACATAGGGAACGATGCAGAACGTGCAGAAATTATTGCAGCCGTACATGATCGGCACCCACGCCGAGAATTTCCCCCCGCGCGCGATGGGCAGATTCTCCGCGATCGTATTCCCGATGACCGTATCAACCACGGGCGAGTGCTCCGCGCGGATCTCCGCGATGATGCGCGTCAGTTCCTGCACCTTTCCCGTGCCGAGCACGAAGTCGATGTGCGGTGCGCGCTGCATGAGGTTGTCCCCTTCTTTTTGCGCCATGCAGCCTGCAATGCCGAAGATGAGGTGCGGATTGCGTTCCTTGAGCTTTTTGATCTCGCCGATTTTGCCATAAACCTTGTCCTCCGCCGACTCGCGCACACAGCAGGTGTTGATGAGGATCACGTCGGCATCCGCCGTCTCCTCCGTCCGCGTGTAGCCGACCGATTGGAGCTGCCCCTCCATCCGCTCGGCGTCGGCGATATTCATTTGGCAGCCGTAGACGAGTATCTTATAGCGACCTGTGGACATTCGTTTCGTTCACCCTAACACAGATAGTAAAAAAGTCCGGAAGAACTCTTCCGGACCGCGTTTCATATTGGAGGCGACACCCAGAATCGAACTGGGGATAAAGGTTTTGCAGACCTCGGCCTTACCACTTGGCTATGTCGCCGAATCATGGAGCGGAAAACGAGGCTCGAACTCGCGACCCCCACCTTGGCAAGGTGGTGCTCTACCACTGAGCTACTTCCGCATGATGCTTCACGCCGCGATACGCGACATGAGTTATTATAGCCACAATCCCTGTACCTGTCAACCCCAAAATACACCGCATCTATATTTACGCGCCCCCTTCATAAAAATATGGTATGAACTGACATTTTTTACGCCGGAAAGAAAATACTACCATAATGTTGCAGATTGATTTGACATGCGGCGCCAAGTCTGCAATAATGCAGTTTACCTGCTTTTTTTGCCGCATGGTATCGGCGAAGAAGCACACTTCACATACAAAGGAGAAATGTTCTATGAAGGGACTCAGTATATACCCTCTGACAAAAAAAGATCTGATCACGTTCGGACTGATGATGTTCTCGATCTACTTCGGTGCGGGCAATCTCATCTTCGCGCCTGTACTCGGTCAGGCTGCCGGCGAGAATACGTTCGTTGCTATGCTCGGGTTCATGACAACGGGCATCGGTCTGCCGCTGCTCGGCATCACCGCGATTGCTCTGTGCGGCGGCGACTATGCTCCCCTCATTCGCAAGCGCACTTCGCCGTGGTTCGCGGCAATGCTGCTCGTCCTCCTCTATCTCATCATCGGGCCGCTCTTTGCGATGCCGCGTTCGGGCGCGGTTTCCTTTGAGATCGGTATTCGTCCCTTCCTCAGCGCAGACAATATCGCGCTTGGGCAACTGATCTACACGACCATCTTTTTCTCTGCGGCGCATTATCTTGCGCTGACGCCGAGCAAGATCGTCGACCGCGTCGGCAAGATCCTCACGCCCGCGCTCCTCATCGTTCTGCTCATTCTCTTCGCCCGTGCGTTCCAAATGCCGCTCGGCGAAATTCTCCCCCCAACGGGCAACTACATCGATGCGCCGTTCGCGCAGGGCTTTCAGGACGGCTACCAGACGATGGATCTGCTCGCCTCCATCGGCATCGGCGCGCTTGTCGCCAACGCCATCCGCCTGCGCGGCGTCAGCGACACCCGCGCTATCGGCCTCACATGCCTGTGCTCAGGTCTCATGACAGTCGTCCTCATGACGGCAGTCTACGGCTCGCTCGCCTACCTCGGCGCAACGAGCGCCGCAGTTCTCGGACACTCTGAGAACGGCGGACAGCTGCTCTCCGATGCCGTCGGCATCTTCTTCGGCGCGGGCGGCAACCTGCTCCTCGCCGTCATCATTGGTCTGGCGTGTCTAACGACCACCTGCGGCATCAACTCGAGCGCAGCGATGTACTTCAATCGGCTCTTTGACGGACGCATCACCTATGAACGTCTGCTCCTCCTCTTCAACCTCGTCAGCTTTGCGATCTCGAACATCGGTCTGACGCAGATCATCGCCATCACGATCCCCTTCCTCATTGCCATCTATCCGCTCGTCATCGTCTTTGTCATCATCTCACTGTTTGACTTCTATACCGGGCGGCACAAGGCGATCTACCAATATGCCGTCGGATTCACGCTCGCCTTCTCCGTCATCGACGGTCTGCGCGTCGCAGGCATCAGCAGCACGGCGCTCGACGCGCTGCTCGCAGCGCATCTGCCGTTCTACGACATCACGATGGGCTGGGTCTGCCCCGCGATCGTCGGCGCACTCGTCGGGTTCGTTGTCTCCCAGTTCCAAACGACGCGCGCAGAGGCGTAAGCATCCTAACCTAAAAAGGCGTGCTGCATCCATACCGATGCGGCATATCTTTTTTTCTGCAAAAATAAATTCAGCGCACGCGAACCTCTCCGTATTCCGTTGGGCTGTACTCATGCTGCAGAACGGCGCTGACGATCTCCTCAATGAGATGCGCAAGCCCTTCCGCGCCCAAATATCCGTGCGGCACGAGCTGCAACCGGTCAAACACGGGGTAGGAGATGCGCACAAGGACACGTCCCCCGTCCGTGCAGAGCTCCTTCTCATAGGAACTTCCAAATACGACGACCGCGTCGGACGCCCGCACCGCATCGTACACTTCCCGCATATCGCCGCGCCCGTCGCTCGAAAGGGCGACCTCCATGCCTAGCTCCTCCGCAAGGAACGTACAAAGCCCCGCCATGTGCACGGCGTCAACGAGCACAGCGGCGGGCGTTCCATAGAGATACCGCAGAGGCTCTGCGGCACGGCGAACGATCTCCTCCGCCGCCCGGACAAACGGCGCCGTCCACGCATCTATCTCCGCGATGCCGAGCGCGTCCGCCACGCACTCAATGAACGCCGTCATGCCGTGAATACCGTAGGGATAGTCTGCCACGATATAGGGCGTACCGAACTGCTCCTGCATATACGCCGCGAGCTCGCGTCCCCCGCCGCCGAGCACGATATTGAGCGCGGCACGCGGTGCGTCCCGCATCTCTGCAAAGCTGCCGCAGCCGGGCACAGACTGCACCTGCACACGTGGCGCGAGCATCTCTCGAAGCGCCGCAATATCCCCCTCCGCGCACGGATCGTCATAAGAGATTCCGAGGATATTGCACGATCTTGGAACGATCTCCCCCGGACGCATATATGCGCCGAGCGCGCGCAGCCCCGCCTCGTAGCCGTCCCCCATCGTTCCCACAGTGCCCGCGCCCATTACGTGCAGGACGGGCACGTCGAGCCCCGCGGCCGCGATCACCGCCGCCATATCGTCGCCGATGAGATTCGGCACACAGCCGCTGATGACGATGATCGCCTGCGGATCGGGATAGAGCTCTGCGGCATGCTGCAGCCCATCCCTAAGCGTCTCCGTACCGCCGTAGAGGACGTCCGACTCATACATGACCGTGCACGCCTGCCGCACATCCGCGGGGTGCTGCGCCAGATGCAGCAGCAGAGTCCCAGCATTGCACCCCACGACGGAGTGAAAGAGGATCACGGCATCGCGAATCCCGATACATGCACGGTACGCACCGAACAGCCTGCAGCTCTCCCCCGGTTTCACTGCCTCATCCTCCACATCCTGTCCCACATCTCGCGCGAGGCGAGCGCATTCGGCTCGTCCGTCATCGGATAATGCTCCTCGCTGTACCTGAGCCGCGAGAGGAGCAAATGCCGCTTTCCGCGCCGCCGCTCCACCGCACGCGCAAGCCCCGCGAGCACATCCCGATAATCCTCCATCGAAAAGGCACGCCGATCGTACATTGCAGGAATCCACGGCGCCCCAAAATGCTCGCACCGCTGCGCCCCGCTCCCCACGAGCGCATCGACACCCGCAGCGAGTCGGGCGAGCGTCCCTTCGTCGGGGCACACATAGAGCGCGATATGCGGCGCAGTCTCGCGGATCGCCGCACGAATCTTCTCATGCATCCGCGCCGCCGTCCCCTCCTCCAGCCCCCGCGTCCGCTCATAATCGGGCGGCAGGAGCAGCGCAACAAAGTCCAGCTTCATATTGTATTCGCACTCATAGATTTGAATCAACTCCGGAATTTTACTGAACGACGCGCTCACGAGACCGTACCGGAACCTTCCAAGATACGCCCGCAGCTCCCTCAGCTCCGGTGTCACACGCCGCTCCTCGGCCGCGAGAACATGCTCCGCCGCTTCCCTGCGTCCGAGCGCATCCGCAATCGTCAGATAAAAGTCACGAATCCCATCGACGCCGTACCATTCGTACAGATTTGAAAAATGGAGATACGGCGTGCCGAACCGCTCTTCCATGCGCCGCGCCCATCGCATCCGCCGTGCAATATTCAGCGCCGCGCGCGGCGCACGCACGATCTCCGCGCAGGATACCGCGGGGAGCAGTGTATTCGTCTCGATGCCGATCGCACGCAGCGTGTCGATGACGGACTGCACCGCACGGGTGCTGTGATCCCCCCATGCAAATGCCTCAATGTTGACCGTCCCGGGCGCGACCTCCTGCTCCTCCATCACTTGATCGACGAGCGCCTCCAGAACCTCGACGAACCCGCAGCCGCGGTACTCCACCTTCGTCTTTTTCCCATAGACACGCCCCTTTGCCGCGATGCGCTCCTTCAGATGCTCGACCACCGTACTGCTGCTGCGGTGCGAGAACGCCGACGACGCCACGGAGATGACGGGCGGCGCCCCCGGATGCATCTCGCGGAACCGCCGCACAATGCCGTCGATGTCCTCCTGCATCACGTCCGTCACGCAGGTCGGGAGCACCGCAATCAGCTCCGGCTGCTCCGCCGCCGCGCGCTCGAGCACATCGATCAGCTTCTCCTCACCGCCGAACACCACATCCGAATCATCGAGCCGCGTGGACAGCGCCTCGTAGACGGGCGCAGGCGTACGCGTCGAACGCCGGTAGTGGAACGCACAGCCGATCGGCCCGTGCAGCACGGGAATGCACCCCGGGATCTCGCGCAGCGCCGCAAGAGCCCCCGTGATCTTCCCGTTCAGCGCATAGTTATGGATGACGTCGATTCCCTGTATACCGTGCCACAAGCGCCTCTCATAGTATCGCTTCATTCTGCCCGCCTCCCAACAGCATCATATTGATTAGATTTTATTTTATCATAGTAGTTACAACAGATCTGTGATTTTTCTTCATGCATAGAAGTTTTTTACATATTATTTTTGCAATATAATTATTTTTCATGATTTTTTCTTAAATTTTTATTTCAATATTGATAAAATGTTATAGACAACATGCAGGAGAAAGAGGTACAATATGCCCATATGGAAATTATAGGTACATTGTACCTTCGGTTCTAGAAAGGAAGGACTCCTATGAATCTGCGTGCAAAAATCATGGCACTTGTCGGTGTTCCGCTCATCTGCATATTTCTTATCATGTTGGGCACGATTTACTGGAAGGCTTCGGAAAGTATTCAGCAAGTCGCCTCACAAGAAATGCTTCAGATGGCGAATGTTTACGCTGCCAACATCAACACGGCGCTCCAGGCAAAATCGCGTACCCTCGAAACGGTCACGCGTCTATGGAGTACAAAACCCACCTCCTATGAGGACATGACGCTTGGTGCAAAGGAGTTTGCGACGCAGAACTCCGATTTCTTTGTGGGTTTCCCCGATAAGCCGTTCATCGACGGTGCAGGATATGATATACCGAGCGATTTCGACGCGACGTCGCGCGGCTGGTACAAAGATGCGCTCTCCTCGAACAAGGTCTGCCAGTCCTCCGTCTACAAGGCAGCCAACGGTATGCCCGTCATGAGCTTTAGCTCCGCCATCCGCGACGGCAATACCGTCGTCGGCGTCGCGGGCTGCGATCTGAACCTCAGCCTCGTCGCCGACATGCTCTCCAAGGCAAAAGTCTACGACACGGGCAAGGCATTCCTCCTCACGAAGGACGGCAATTTTATCTATCATGAAAAATACTCGATCGACGACAGTATTTCGTCCGTGAACGAGCCGGAGCTCCAAACGCTTGCCCCTACATTCTTTTCCGGGTCGTCCGCCTTCAGCGAGAGCGCGGATAGTTTTTACGCCTCGACCCCGGTCGGTGATTCGGGCTGGGTTCTTGTCCTGCGCGTGCCGCAGTCCGAGGTCTTTGCCTCCTCGCGCGCCCTCCTCGGAATCATGGTCGGTATTGCAGTCGTCGCGTTCATTATCCTCTCGGGCATTCTCTTCTACATCGCACGCCTGATCTCCGTACCGGTCGAGGATCTCGCCGGATTCGCCGCGACCATCGCGCAGGGAGATCTGCGCAAAACCGCGCTGCCGGTCGAGCGCACGGACGAAATCGGCACACTGCACAATTCGTTCTGCAACATGACACACAATCTGCGCAAACTCATTCGCCAGGTCAGCGAGGTCGCGGGACACATCGCCGAGTCCTCTGCCGATCTCTCAGAAAATACCAAAGAGGCGGCACAGGCTTCGGAATACACGGCAAAATCCGTCGCACAGGTGGCGGATGCATCGCGTGCGCAGAGTGAGACCATCTCGTCGGCGACAGGGCTCATGCAGGAGTCCTCATCCAGCATCTCTCAGGTCACGGACGTCATCAGCGAGATTGTCGACTCCGCGAAAGCAACAGAGGAAGCAACCCGCGAAGGTCAGACGATCCTCTCCAATACGATCAGCAAGATGAACAGTCTCAAAGACGGAACGGTTGCCGTCACGGATACGGTCAAGGAACTGCAAAGCAGCGCGCACGAGGTCTCTTCCATTGTCGAGATGATCACAAATATCTCGGAACAGACCAACCTCCTGGCGCTCAACGCCGCGATCGAAGCCGCTCGTGCGGGCGAACACGGCAAGGGTTTCTCCGTCGTAGCGGACGAGGTACGCAAGCTCGCCGAGCAGTCGAAGGAAGCAACACAGAACATCTCTACACTCCTCGGCAGCAACGCCGTGCAGATGGATAAAACTTTCCGTGCAATGGAAGAGCAGACCACCAACGTTGAGGAGAGTGTCGAAGAGATACATCGCTCCGGTGAGAAGTTTGCCGCCATCGCCGAACTCATTGAGGGTCTCTCGGGACAAATCAACCACATCGCAGAAATCGCCGCCTCGGTTCAGAAGACCAGTCACCGCGCGGTCAGCTCCATCGAAAACATCAAGAGCGGGTCAAGCGATGCCGATACCAAGATGCAGGAAGAAGTATCGGCAATCTCCTCCGCCGCCGAACAGCAGTCCGCCGCCATGTCGGAGATTGCTGCCGCGAGCCATACGCTTTCCGAATTGGGACAAGAGCTGCAGCAGGCCACCAAGCAGTTCCGTTTATCCTAAACTAAAACCACACAAAAATAAACCGACCGATAAGATTATGTCTTATCGGTCGGTTTATTTTTATACTGTCAGCGCAGCCTGCGCTCCTTTTTCTTTTTCCAACGTACATAAAAGACAACTGCCGCAATCACCGCGCCGACGATAAAAATGAGGCTCGCCTCATGTCCGTATGCCATGAGATCCGTCCAGCTCTCGCCGAGCAGCATTCCCGCGTAAAGAATGGCGGCCGTCCACGGAAGCGATCCCGCAATCGTATAGAGGAAGAACCGATTTCGATTCACACGCGCGAATCCTGCGGGGAGCGAAATGAAGGTACGCACGACGGGCAGCATCCGGCTGAAAAAGACCGCCTTGAGACCGTAGCGGTCGAACCAGCGCTGCGCCACGTCCACATGGGACTGCTTGATGAGGAAATATTTCCCGTATTTCTCCACGAACGGGCGGCCGCCGTACGCACCGACCTCATAGGCAAAAATCGAGCCGAGCAGACCGCCGGTCATGCCCGCAGCAAGTGCTCCCTCAAACGACATATGACCCGCGAAGATGAGATAGCCCGCAAAGCCGAGAATGAGCTCACTCGGAATGGGAATACAGGCGTTCTCCGCCGCCATCAAAAGGGCGACGGCGGCATAGCCCCACGATGCGATAAACGAGAGAAAAATCTGATTGAAATACTCCACCGAAATGCGCTCCCTTATAAAATCCTCGAATCCCTACAAAAAAAGCCCCGGTGCTGTCGTACCGGAGACATGTGTTTGTGGTGGTGCCTCAGAGCGGAATCGAACCACTGACACGGGGATTTTCAGTCCCCTGCTCTACCAACTGAGCTACCGAGGCAAAAAATGGCGACCCGAAGGGGACTTGAACCCCTGACCTCCGCCGTGACAGGGCGGCATTCTAACCAACTAAACTACCGGGCCGTATTTGGTGACGCGTACGGGATTCGAACCCGTGAAGCCGCCGTGAAAGGGCGGTGTCTTAACCACTTGACCAACGCGCCGTGACTGTTTCGGCTGCAAAATAAAATGGCGTTCGCAACACACTCACGGACGCCATTATATTGGATTTTCACGCTGTTGTCAATACCTTTATACGTGCATGTCAGAGATTGATGCCGCTGCCAAGGTTCGCCCACTGGACGTCGGCGGCATACTCCTCAAGTTCCGGCAGCTTCTCCATAAGGTAGGAGTTGGTCACGCGCACGAACGTCCCCTTCATACCGAGCGACTTCGACTCGATAACGCCCGCCGACTCAAACTTGCGCAGTGCATTGACGATGACCGAACGCGTAATCTTTGCCTCGTCAGCGATGCGCGAGGCGATCAGCCTGCCCTCAAACTTGCCCTGACTGGCGAGCTCCTGCAAAATGGCGTGTGCCGCCTTGCGCTCGGAGTAGGAAAGCGTCTCGACCGCGATGCGCACTGCCTCGCGCTGCCGCGCCTCCACCTCGCTGCGCTGTGCCTCGTCGCGCAGCATCTCCATGCCGACAACGGTTGCGCCATACTCGCAGAGCAGGAGATCCGGATCGCCGAACTCCTTCTTCCCCGTTGCCACAACGAGCGTCCCCAAACGACGCCGCGGACCAAAAATCGGTGTGATCGCGATGTTTTGCCCTCTGAAGAGCTGTGCAATCTCCTTTTCATAGGACGCCTGCCCTTCGACACGCAGATTGACGTGCGTCTCCTCGAGACGGTTGAGCCAATCGACATACTTGCGCGGGAAGCGCCCTTGTTCGATTACTTCATTGACCATGAGATCCTCGTCGTAATCATCGAAGAGGGCATACCCGCATATCGCGCCGCTCTCGTCGGTAATGTAGACATTCGCCTCAAGGACGTTGCTCAACACACGCGAAATCCCATCATACTCAACGCTTTCGGAGCGCTGCAGGAGACGGTTGATTTGCCGTGTCTTCCCCAACAGTGAAATCATGTGAATCCCCCTCTTTCTCAGGCTGCATCCGCTGCCCGTGAAACCATGTTGCCATACCCCATACCTACTTTAATATCTCCTCTTGTATATATCATACTACTTTTTTTCTAAATTTCAAGAAAAACTTGAATGTTTTTCATTTTTGCTACATTAAGCAATAAAAAACACGACTCAGAAGATTCCAATTCGTAGAGATTCAGTTCTACTTGATTCAGAACAAAAATAGCAAAAGGAGAAAACAAAAAATAGACCGGCATGATTTTATCACATATAATAGAAAATGCAAACATCTTCCAAAAATTTTTCAAAAAAATAAATCGAAAAAAATATTTTCAATAATATTGTGACGCAAAGGACAATTTCACGTATTTTTTCGTGATGTGCAGAAAAATTTTTCACGGCATATTGCCTAATGTCAGGAAGCATAGTATAATAGCTTGGTATTGCGCACGGCTTGAGTGAAGTCTGCGCCGAGGAGGTGTAACAATGGCAAGTGTATGCGAGGTCTGCGGCAAAGGACCGATGAGCGGGAATAATGTGAGTCACTCCCATGTAAAGACGAAACGCAAATGGAAGCCGAATATCCAGCGTGTCCGCGCCCTTGTGAAGGGTGAAATCAAACACGTCAATGTGTGCACGCGCTGCCTGCGTTCGGGCAACGTCGATCGTGCCGTCTGAGCATTCAGTGCATAGAGAAAGCCGTCCGGCACGCCGGGCGGTTTTTTCTTTTTTGGAGAATATTGAATCAACGGGAAAGAGGTATAACGATGGGGACGGAAAATGCGCGGGAGATTCGCGCCGCCAATGCAGCGTATCGGGCGGACTTTGGAGATAAGGGGCGGCTCTCGCACCATCCGACGCGCGCCTTTGCGGTCGTCACCTGCATGGATTGCCGGCTCGACCCCGCGAAATTCGCAGGGCTTGCCGAAGGGGACGCGCATGTGATCCGCAACGCGGGCGGACGAGTGACGGAGGATGTGATCCGCTCGCTGCTGATCTCGCACAAGAGGCTCGGCACGACGGAGTGGTTCGTCATTCAGCATACGGACTGCGGGATGCAGTCCTTTACCAACGAAGAGGCGCAGGAGCAGTTCGCCTCCGATACGGGATCGCCCGAGGCGTACTATATGGACTTCATGCCCATCCGCGGCACGATCGAGGAAAGCGTCGTGCGCGATGTGCGCCGCCTGCGCCTGCACCCGCTCGTCCCGCCCGAGATAATCATCCACGGCTACATCTACGACGTGGAGACGGGACACCTCGCGCTCTCAGAGGAGGCAAATAAAATCGGTGCGGCACGCGTGTAAAAATTTCTTTCCTGCCATTCATGGGAGATGACCAATATGGCAATGCGTCTTTGTTATCAAATCCACCGGTGGGTGAGTCTCGTCTGCGCGCTGTTCTTCCTGATGCTGACGCTGACGGGGCTCCCCATGCTCTTTCGCGACGAGCTGCGCGCGTGGAACACGGTCAATCTGCCCGCAGCAAGCGATCCGCTTCCGCAAGGGGAGATCTGGCGGGCACTGCCGGAGGGATTCTCCGCAGTCGCTGCGCGCTTCCCCGGCAAGGAAATCCGCGCCGTAACGCCAAATCCTGCGGACGGCACGCTCTATTTCCTTGTGCAGGATAAAGGCAGCAAGACTGCCGAGCGCGCACACATGCGCATGGGCGGTGAGCAGATCATGTACGACGTACGCACGGGAGAGGTCTTTAACCGCAAGGAGCGCGTCTACCGTGTGCAGGGCATCGAGACGATACTGCGGTGGGCACATCTCCTGCACACGCAGCTCGGCACCGCCGGCATGGCGGGTAAACATTTTCTCGCGCTCATGTGTCTCCTCGCGATCCTCTCTATGATCTCAGGTGTTATCCTCTACGCGCCGATGATGAAGGGGCTCGCATTCGGTACGATCCGGAAAAATGCGCGGCGCGTGCTGTGGTCGGATTGGCATAAATACGTCTCCGCCATTGCGCTCGTGTGGGCTCTTGTACTCTGTCTCAGCGCCGTCTTCATCGCCTCCTACTCCGCGGGCTCGCGAAATTACCACCGCGACGCGCATATAGCTGCGATGGAGGCGTTCTCCTCCTATGTGCCGTTCGGTATCCCGATCACTCCTGCGGATGCGCTTCGCACGGTGCAGGAGGCCTATCCGGACAAGAACATCCTCACGATGGCGCTGCCCGAGCACGACGGCGGGCATTATACGTTCCACATCGCCGACCCGCCTGCGAAGCCGACAAATTTTGTCCTTGACGAGATGGTGTTCCTGCCGGACGACCGCGGAGCTGAACCGCTGCTCGTCCCGCCGCCGGACTGGCTGCGCATGACACCGATCTTCCTCAATCTGCACATCCACAATCACGATACGATCCCTCTCAAGATTATTTGGGCGGCGATGCTCCTTCTGACAGCAGCGATGATCGTAACGGGCTGCGTACTCCTCTGGACGCGCAAATACAATGCCGTCTACCGGAACGTGCCGCCCGTGATGCGCCGCATCGGGATGTCCGTATGGCGCGCCCCCATGCTGATCGCCGCTCTCTCTGTGATCGGTCTATTCGCCCCCATCACAGGCGGCATCGGCAACATCGTCGGTGTCCTCGCGTTGGGTCTGCCGGTCGTATATTTTGTCTATTTGCTGGTGCGCATGAATCATGATCACCGTGCCTAGGTTCATCATGCCGTCGAATACTGACGTTTCGCAGCTGCGATAAATGCCCTCGCACTGCGCCATTTTCCCCGCTAAAAAGAGCTGCAGCACATTGTACAATACATATGTGCCGCAGCTCTTTTCGATAACAATGTGCGGATTATGATCTGCCGCGCCGCCGCACATCCTCCTCGATCCCCTTTTTCCAGTCCGCGGAAAGGGGCTCCTCACAGACACGCACACATCTGATCGCTTCGGACATTGCCATGAAGTTCAGCGTTGTCCCCCGGGCATCCGCACGGTAGTTCACAGCGTGCCCTGCGCCGATGCCGAACTGCCCAGCAGCCTCAATGGCATCAATATTTGCCCCAAGGAAGAGGAACTCCCAACCACGCGCCTTTTGCTTCTTCACCATTTGTTTCACGCGCTCATAGGTATAGCGTGTGCTTGCATTTTCCATGCCGTCCGTCGTAATGATGAAAAGTGTCTTTTCCGGCACATCTTCACGCCGCGCATACTTATGGACATTGGCAATATGCCGTATCGCGCCGCCCACGGCATCAAGGAGCGCCGTGCTGCCGCGTACGAAGTATTCGCGCGCGGTGAGCTGCGGAACCTCTGCGATCGGCAGGCGATCGTGGATCACATCGATTTCGTTGTCAAAGAGCACCGTCGATACATACGCTTCTCCCTCTTCCTCCTGCTGCTTTGCAAGCATGGAGTTAAATCCGCCGACAGTATCCGCTTCGAGACCGCCCATTGATCCGCTGCGATCCAAAATAAATACAATCTCCGTTACCTTGTTCATGATAAATCCTCCCTCTCTGCTGAAAGACTTTTACTGTCATGATTTTAGCAAAAAGGAAGGGCGCGGCGGTCGCCTGCAAAGCGACAAATCAGCTGCCGAGGGTCGGCTGCTCAAACGAAAACAGCGCCTGGTTGATGATAAAAATATCGTATTTTTCACGTGTGATAAAGTATTCGACAATGAGATCCGCTTTGCTGCTGTGCGAGAGCGCATAGCCCGCACGCTCAAGGAGATCGCGCGTCTCATCAAGACTCAGACGAAGCGCCACGGAAAGCGCGAGTGCCGTACTCTTGCGCGGCTGATAATCCGAATTGCTGCGAATCTTTGAGAACAGTTTACGGTCGATATTCGCCCGCTTATAGACCTCGGGATCCTTAAATCCTTTCGCGTCGATATAGTGTATCAGCCGCTCGGAAAACGTCTCATCCCTGCGTCCCAGCCATCGCCCGAGAGAGGATGCCGTTCCGGTGCCGAGACCTATCAAGCGGCGCGGCGGTCTCGCCCCCGCGCCGCGGGGACGCCGCACCTCAAATATCGGCTCCTCCTCCGCAGTACGCATATCCCGCGCTGCCGCCCGTGCCGCATAATTCTCGTCAATATATGCACGCACATCGTCAAAAAGGTGTCCCGAACGTTGAAATGACTTGCGGTCGAACACAACGAGATAGACAGTCATATCGTGCCGTAAAACGTATTCACTGATTGCTCCCACGGCAGTCTCCAGGGCAGCTTCGACAGGACAGCCAAAGATCCCCGCCGAGATGAGCGGAAATGCAACCGTCTTGCAGCCATGTTCCCGTGCAAGACGCAGCGACGATAGGTATGCCGCACGCAGGAGATCCGGCTCACCGTGCTTTCCGTCCTGCCACACGGGGCCGACCGTATGGATGACATAGTGCGCAGGCAGGTCAAATCCCAGCGTGATGAACGCCTCGCCTGTGAGAATATCGCCAATTTTGCGGCGTGCCGCAATCAGCGCTGCCCCCGCTGCACGGTGAATCGCACCATCCACACCTCCCCCGATGATCGGGCGCGGATTCGCACTGTTCACGATCGCATCGACATTCATCTTTGTAATATCATTTCGTATGAGTTCAAACGGCACCGTGATTCTCCCCTTTGCAGAAAAAGGCTCTCCCGAGTTCCTCTTCTCGGGAAAGCCTTTTCATTCGTCATGTGTATATCTCTCACTCACGCGTACATAAATGCGTCGGCAAGTCCCCAAATGATCAGGAGAATGCCGACAGCCCACGCGTAGACGCCGGCGCGCGGCAGACGCTGCACGAAGAAGTACAGCCCTTGATCGGCACGCGGCAGTTGTTTTACGGTTTCTTCATTGGCCGCCATGCCGATGCGTGCCGCAAATGAACGCCGAATGAAATAGAGAGGAAGCCCGCCGCAAAGCAGAATACAGCCGATGAAGAATCTGAGCATGGATTGTGCTTTCTCGGATTCAAAATCGTATCCGGGCACGAGGTCTAGGTCGTGGATCACAAACGGAATGAGCGCGATGAGTACCGATCCGAAGACGCCGACCGTACACATGAGCGCGGCACCGCTTGCTTCACCCCGCCGATACCAAACGATCGTCTGCAGGAGACGTTTTCCAACGAGCAATAAAATAAACGCTGTGATATACACAAAAAATAAACTCCTCTTCCTGTTGACAGGCATGCTTCCTGCTCCTTGATGTTACCGCATGAAATACGCGGCGCCGGACTCGAACACCTGTTGATTCATATCGCCGACAACGTTCTTTCCGATGTTCTCGCCAATGCGCTCCGCATGCGCCATGCGCCCGTAGATGCGCCCGTCTGGACTGGTAATGCCCTCGATCGCGTTGACCGATCCGTTCGGATTGTACGGCTGCTCGAGCGTCGGATCGCCTTGATCGTTCACGTACTGTGTCGCGATCTGCCCGCGCACGCGCAAATTCGCCACGGTTCTCGCATCGGCATAGAAACGCCCCTCGCCGTGCGAGACGGCAATCGTATGTGCATCGCCGACGTTGACGTTCGTCAGCCACGGCGAGAGATTCGACGCAACGCGCACGCGCACGGTCTGCGACACGTGACGTGCGATATTGTTGTAGGTGAGCGTCGGCGTGTTTTCGTCGAGATCGCAGATTTTCCCGTAGGGCAGCAGTCCAAGTTTGAGGAGCGCTTGAAACCCGTTGCAGATGCCGAGGATCAGCCCGTCCTGGTCGCGCAGGAGACGCTGCACTCCTTCCGCGATCTCGGGCGCACGGAACATCGCCGCAATGAACTTGCCCGATCCGCCCGGCTCATCACCGCCGCTGAACCCGCCCGGCAGCATGAGAATCTGAGTCTGCCGCAGAGCCACAGCGATCGCGTGCACGGTCTCCTCAACCGCCTGCGGCGTGAGGTTGCGCACAACGAGGATCTCCGGAACCGCGCCGACACGCTCCCATGCGCGCGCGGAGTCATATTCGCAGTTTGTCCCCGGAAATACGGGAATGAGTACGCGCGGACGCGCAATCTTTACCGCACGGCTCAGCGGGCGTCCGCTCGTATAGGGCGCATAGGTCGGGCGGTCGATCTGCCGCACCGTCTGCGGCACCGTTGTTGGGAAGATCTTCTCCAGCGGCTCGGTATACGCCGCCTTGACATCGGAAAGCACGATGGTATCGAGATCCGTGATGATACTCGGCACGTCGCGCGTCTCACCGAGTTCAACGGCGCCCGTCCCCGCAAGCTCCTTCGGAATATCGAGTGTCGAAGCGACCTCAAGCAATACCGTTCCATAAAGAGGCTTAAAAAGATCATCCTGCGGAATAAATGCCTTGAACTTAAAGCCGAGATTGTTGCCCAGGCACATCTTCGAAAGCGCCGCCGCGATTCCGCCCTTTCCGACGGTCTGCGCAGAGAATGCCTTCTGCCCGGCGATCAGCTGATAGATCTTTTCAAAATTTTTATTCAGGCGCGGGAAGACGGGCAGATCCTGCGCATCGCGCGGCACGGGGATCATGACGACGCGGTTCGCCGGGAATTTGAACTCGGGCGAGATCACCTCATCCGCACGAACGGGCGCAACGGCAAATGCCACGAGCGTCGGCGGCACGTTCAGATCCTCGAACGTGCCGGACATCGAGTCCTTTCCGCCGATGGCGGGCATCCCCAGCGCGTGCTGGGCATAAAGCGCGCCGAGAAGCGCGGCAAAGGGCTTGCCCCACTTCTTCGGGTCGGTGCCAAGATGCTCGAAATACTCTTGTAAGGTCAAGCGAATCTGTTGTGGATTGCCCCCTGTTGCAACGATCTTCGACGCTGCCTCAACGATCGCGTAGACTGCACCATGGAACGGACTCCATGTCGAAAGATCTGGATCGAATCCGAACGCCATCGCCGACGCCGTATTCGTCGCCCCTGTCCGCACAGGAATCTTTGCAACCATTGCTTCTGCGGGGGTCAGCTGATATTTCCCGCCAAACGGCATGAGAACGGAGGCTGCGCCAATGGTGGCGTCAAAGCGCTCGCCGAGCCCCTTTTGACTGCATACGTTCAGGTCGCGCAGATTACTGAGCCACGCCTTCTCAAGATCACGTCCGGCGCGTCTGACAACGCCGGGAACCTGCTGCAGATACGGATTCTTCTCATTCGGCGTCTCGACAAGCGTGCGTACGCGCTGACGCACACCGTTCGTCGCAAGGAAGCTGCGCGCGAGCCGCACGATCTCCTTGCCGCGCCACTTCATAACGAGACGCGGTTCCGCCGTCACGACCGCGACGCGGGTTGCCTCGAGATTTTCGGCGTCTGCGTGGTGCAGAAACGCCTCAACATCCCCGGGCGCAAGCACGACCGCCATACGCTCCTGCGACTCTGAGATGGCAAGCTCCGTGCCGTCAAGCCCCTCGTATTTTTTCGGCACGGCATCGAGGTCGATCATCAGTCCGTCGGCGAGCTCGCCGATCGCAACGGCGACACCGCCCGCACCAAAATCATTGCAGCGCTTGATCATGCGGCTGACTTCAGGATTCCGGAACAGCCGCTGGATCTTTCGCTCGGTCGGTGCATTTCCTTTCTGCACCTCCGCGCCCGAGGTCGTCAGCGACGCCTCCGTATGCTGCTTCGATGAGCCTGTCGCACCGCCGATGCCGTCGCGTCCCGTGCGTCCGCCGAGCAGGACAATGACGTCGCCCGGCGCGGGGCGCTCGCGCACAACCTGCGCCGCAGGAGCAGCGCCGATGACCGCACCGATCTCCATGCGCTTGGCGAGGTATCCTTTATGATAGATTTCACGCACAATCCCCGTCGCAAGTCCGATCTGATTTCCGTAAGAGCTGTATCCCTCTGCCGCGCCGATTGTGATTTTCTTCTGCGGGAGCTTGCCCTGTAAGGTGTCCTCGATCGGTACGCGCGGATCCCATGCCCCCGTGACGCGCATCGCCTGATAGACATAGGAGCGCCCCGAGAGCGGGTCGCGGATCGCGCCGCCGAGACAGGTCGCCGCACCGCCGAACGGCTCAATCTCCGTCGGGTGGTTATGCGTCTCGTTCTTGAACATGAGCAGCCAGTCCTCGTCCTTGCCGTCCACGTCCACCTTGATGCGGATGCTGCACGCGTTGATCTCCTCCGATTCGTCGAGATCCTTGAGTTTGCGCTCCGCACGCAGCGCCTTCATGCCGATGACCGCGATGTCCATCAGCGTAGATTCACGCTTTTTTCCGTCCGTATAGAGCGCCCGGCGGTCGTCCGTATATTGCTGATAGGCTTCGAGAATGGGCAGAGAGAAAAAGCCGTTTTCGATATTCACCGCATCAATCGCCGTGGTAAATGTCGTGTGCCGGCAGTGATCCGACCAGTAGGTGTCGATGACGCGCAGCTCCGCGATCGTCGGCGCATGGCGCTCTGTGTCGCGGAAATACTGCTGCACAAATTCGAGATCCGCTTCGCTCATCGCAAAGCCGCGTGCCGCATGGAATCGCTCCAGCTCAATACGCGTGAGGCGCGTAAAGTCGGTCAGTACCTCCACATCCATCGGCATCGACACCTGCGCATCGAGTGTTGCGGGGGTCGCCAGTGATGCCTCACGGCTCTCCACCGTATTGATGAGATACTTTTTAATGCGCTCACAGGTTGGATCGTCTACCTTGCCGACGAGAACCACAACACGCGCCGTACGAACCACCGGACGCTCCCCCTGCATCACGAGCTGCACACACTCCGCCGCGGCTGCCGCCGCCGGATCGAACTGCCCCGGCAGAGGCTCAATCGCAAAGATATGTGCATCCGAAAAATACGGAAGCGCATCCTCATACACCGTATCAACGGGCGGATCGGCAAAGACAATATTGCGCACCTGCGCAAACTCCTCTTCGCTCAGCCCTTCTATATCGTAACGCGTGATCAGGCGTACTGCACGCAGATGCGTAAGACGGAACGTCTCCACAAGGTCGGTGCACAGGCGCTGCGCCGGGATATCGAAAAATCCTTGTCGCTTTTCCACAAAGATTCGTTTGACAGACATAGGAACCCCCTCTTCTATGAAGCTATCATCCCATGTTCTATTTTATCCGAACTGCATAAAATATGCAACCGCTATTCCCCGACTGCCGTCTCGAGCGCGATCCTGATCATATCCTCGAATGTCGTCTGCCGCTCCTCCGCCGTGCAGCGCTCACCCGTCACGAGATGATCGCTGACCGTAAAGAGTGCCAGCGCCCGCCGCCCGAACTTCGCTGCGAGCGTGTAGAGGGCCGCGGCCTCCATCTCGACCGCCAGAACACCGTATTTGCGCAGCTTCTCATTGTCGATCTCCTCATCGTAGAACCGATCGACCGAAATCACATTGCCGACGCGTACGGAGAGACGCAGCTTCTTTGCATGTGCCACCGCCGCGGCAAGCAGATCATAGTCTGCGAGCGGTGCATAGTTGATGCTCCCGCCGAAGATGTTGCGGATCATCGACGAGTCCGTCGTCGCCCCCTGCGCGATGAGCACGTCGCGCAGCTTCACACGCTCGTGCATTCCGCCGCAGGTGCCGACACGAATGAGCGTCTGCACGCCGTAGTGCTCCATCAGCTCATTGACATAAATGGAGATTGACGGCATCCCCATGCCCGTCCCCTGCACAGAGACACGCATGCCGCGATATATCCCCGTATAACCGAGGATGTTGCGGATAGAGGTATACTCCTGTGCGCCCTCAAGAAAATGCTCCGCGATGAACTTCGCGCGCAGCGGATCGCCGGGCAGCAGAATGCGCTCTGCGATCTCTCCGGGGGCGGCGGCAATATGCGGTGTACTCATAAAAATGCTCCTTTACAATTTGGTAAATGCCATATTCCTATCAAAAGCTCTTTCACGTTCCTTTAGTCCTCATACCCGTGCGGATGCGCGGCGTGCCACCGCCATGCCGTGCCGATGACCTCTTCCACATCTGTGAACTGCGGCTGCCAGCCGAGCACCGTACGCGCCTTCTCGCTCGACGCGATGAGCTGCGCCGGATCGCCCGCACGGCGCGCGCCGATCTCCACAGCGATCGTCCTCCCCGTCGCCTTTTCCGCCGCGGCGATCATCTCCTTCACCGAGAAGCCGCTGCCGCTCCCGAGGTTAAAAATGTCGCTCTCCCCGCCGCGCCGCAGATAGTCAAGCGCACGCATATGCGCATCCGCGAGATCAACGACGTGAATGTAGTCGCGCAGACAGGTGCCGTCCGGCGTCGGATAGTCGTCGCCATAGACCGTGATATGATCGCGTCTGCCCGTCGGCACTTGCAGAATCAGCGGAATGAGATGTGTCTCCGTTTTGTGATCCTCGCCGATCGAGCCGTCCGGCAGTGCCCCCGCCGCATTGAAATAGCGCAGCGAAACATAGCGCACGCCGCTTGCGCGGCTCACCCACTTCATCATCTTCTCCATGGTGAGCTTCGTCTCGCCGTACGCATTCGTCGGATTCGTCTCGTCGTCCTCGCGGATCGGCACGCGCTTCGGCTCGCCGTAGACCGCCGCCGTCGAAGAAAAGACGATCTTATCCACACCATGCCGCACCATCGCTTCGAGCAGCACCTGCATCCCGTAGACATTGTTGTTGAAATAGAGGAGCGGCTTCTCCATGCTCTCCCCCACCAGAGAATTTGCCGCGAAATGAATTACCGCATCGATGCTGCGCTCCGTAAAGATACGGTCAAGTGCCGCCGCATCGCGAATATCCCCCTCGCAGAACGTCGCCTGCGGATGCAGCGCGCCCCGATGTCCCGTCTGCAGATTATCGACAATGACGACCTCTTCGCCCCTCGCAATCAATTGATGCACCGCATGAGAGCCGATGTAGCCCGCACCGCCGCAAACCAGTATAGCCATGAACATGCTCCTTTCCGCTCTATTTTACAGTCCCGCAGCGAAGTTGGCAAGGCGGCACATGGAAATACGGCAATAAAAAAGATGCCATATGGTCATTCCATATGACATCTATAAGCAGGCTGCTCACCGAACACCCATGCGCTGCGCCTGTGCGTGGAGGCGTGCGATGCGTTCCTGCGTGTCCGGATGTGTCGAGAAGAGACTCTTGAAGGAGATGTCTCTGCCCGTGAGCGGGTTGATGATGCACATGTGCGCGGTCGCAGGAGTCGCCTCCGGAAGCGGGGCGCCGTGCATCGCATAGTATTCGATCTTTTCAAGCGCTGAGGCGAGGTAGTTCGGGTTGCCGCAGAACTCTGCGCCCGTCTCATCCGCGCTGTATTCGCGCGAGCGTGAGATCGCCAGTTGGATTAGCGCTGCCGCGATCGGCGCGATGATCGCTGTGGCAATCAGCCCGATGATACCGCCGCGGTCGTCGTCGCTCGAGCGTCCGCCGCCGAAGATCGCCGCCCACTGGGCAATATTTGCCGCATAGGAAATGACGGTCGCCATCGTTGCCGCAACGGTCGAGATGAGGATATCGCGATGCTTGACATGCGCCAGCTCATGCCCGAGCACGCCGGAGATCTCGTTGTAGTCGAGCGCACGCATCAGCCCCGTCGTGACGGCGACCGCCGCGTTCGACGGATTGCGCCCCGTGGCAAAAGCGTTCGGCGCGTCCTCGTTGATGATGTAGACGCGCGGCATCGGCAGCTCTGCCTGCCCCGCGAGTTTTTCGACCAGTCCGTAAAGCTCAGGTGCGCTCGACCGGTCGACCTCCTGCGCGTTATACATGCTGAGCACCATGCGGTCGGAGAACCAATACGAGAAGAAGTTCATGCCAAGCGCAATGACGAGCATGACGGTCATGCCCGTATGCCCGGCGAATATGCCGCCGAGCGCAACCATGAGCGCCATGAGCAGCGCCATGAGCATTGTTGTCTTAAGGGAGTTCATAAAAATTCCTCCTTGATCAATCAACTTTGTCTTTTTGACTATAATAGCGAAGGATTATGGAAATAGGCTGAAATATACCTGTGTCCACGGGAATCTTTCTACGTCAAACCGACTCGAAATTGACCAGTTTTGCATCAAAGATGCCGTCGAGCGCTACAACACGCGCAAGCGTCTCGTCGGGAATGTCGTGATCCACCGTGAGTACCATGATGTTCGTCCCCGCACGGTCGGACTTACCCACCTGCATGGCGGAAATGTTGACGCCTGCCTCCCCCATGATGGAGCCGATCGTGCCGATGACACCGGGGCGATTGATGTGCGGGCAGATGAGGATGCGCGCATGCGGATCGACATCCACGCGGAAACGGTTGATGCGGACAATGCGCCCCTCCGTGCCGAAGAGGGTTCCCTGCACCTCCGTGACCTTATCCCCCGCCGCGGCGCGCACAGTGATGAGCGTGGAGAAATCGGATGCTTCCTTCTCCTTGACCTCCGTCACCTTGATGCCGCGCGACTTTGCGATGCTCGGGGCGTTGACGTAGTTGATCTCGCTCTCGAGGATGGGATTGAGCATCCCTTTGAGTATCGCCGTCGTGAGAAAGCTCGTATTGACCTCCGTGATCTCGCCGTTGTAGATGACCTCCACACGGGTCACCGCTCCCTCGGCAAGCGAGCACACCGTGCAGCCGAGCCGCTCCGCGAGCGTGATATAGGGGCGGATGACGCGCATGACTTCCTTTGAAACGGGCGCCATGTTGACCGCCGTCGTCACAGGCTCCCCGCGCAGTGCGGTACGGATGCCCTCGGCAACGTCAACGGAGACGCCGATCTGTGCCTCAACCGTTGATGCGCCGAGATGCGGCGTGAGGACGACGCCCGGCACACCGCGCAGCGGATGATCCGCCGCCATTGGTTCCTCTTCGAATACGTCGATCGCCGCCCCGGCAACGAGCCCTTCGCGCACTGCCGCAGCGAGATCTGTCTCGTTGATGATGCCGCCGCGCGCACAGTTGACGAGACGCACCCCCTTTTTCATGCGCCGCATTTCCTTCATGGAAATCATGCCGCGCGTCTCCTTCGTGAGCGGCATATGGACAGTGATGAAGTCGGATTTTTCTACAATATCGTCGAGCGAACCGACCGTCACGCCGAGCGCCTTTGCACGCTCTTCGTTGATATAGGGATCGTAGGCGATGACGTTCATGTCAAAGGCGAGGGCGCGCTTTGCAACGCCGCTGCCGATGCGTCCCATGCCGATGACGCCGAGCGTCTTGCCGCGCAGCTCGACACCGACATACGCCTTGCGGTTCCACTCCCCCCGCTGCATGGTCTCATCCGCCGCAGGGATATTGCGCGCCATCGAGAGCATCATCGCCATCGTGTGCTCCGTCGCCGCAATCGTATTGCCGCCCGGCGAGTTGATGACGATAATGCCGCGTTCGGTCGCCGCCTTCACATCGATGTTGTCAACGCCGACACCCGCCCTGCCGATGATCTTCAGATTTTCCGCGCGCGCGATCACGTCCGCCGACACCTTTGACGCCGAACGCACCATCAGCGCGTCATAGCCGCCGATGACGTCCAGCAGCTCCTCATGCGAGAGCTTGTCGCGCACATCGACCTCATAATCCCCGAGCAGTGCGATCCCCTCGGGTGAAATCCCGTCGGCAGCCAAAATCTTCATCATCGGTTCCTCCCTGCGGCACATGACCGCACTCTGCTGAATAACATTTCATCAATTATAGACGATAGAAGTAATTTGTCAAATTTTCATCTCTCTCCCCATTGTTGCATTTCTATTTGTTCATATACTGATATTTCGTAGGCTCATATGAAAAATTTATCGTAATCACACCGCGCTCTTCGCATCATCTTCTCTATGCCCGCGATAAACATCGCCATCTCCTTGAACACAACATATGAATATATAAGGACTCTCGCATAAAAGCAAAATATTTTGATAAAATTATGCAATCCCATTGACTTTTTTCTAAGAAACATTATATACTATGTATTCATTTATCACATTTATAGGTAAAAGGATGCGAAAAGAACGCGGAGGAGGGATTTGTGCTGATGAAACCACTGCTGCGGAGATGCCTGCAGTTCATTCCCGTCTTTTTTGGCATCACGCTTCTCTCGTTCGTACTGCTCTACATCGCGCCGAGCGATCCCGTGAGCATACGTCTGACGGAGGACGGCACGGCGGCGAATCCGGAGGTCGTCGCGCGGATGCGGGCGGAGATGGGGCTCGACGAACCGTTCCTCGTGCAGTACGGCACATGGCTCACGCATTTCGTGCAGGGCGATATGGGCAAATCCTACATCACGGATATTCCGGTCGCAAAGACCTTCTCGTCCGCCCTCCCCTACACGCTGCGCATGGCGGGCATGGCGATGCTGCTCACGCTCCTCGTCTCTCTGCCGCTCGGCATCTCGATCGCGGCGCTCAGGGGCAGCCGCTTCGACTACGGCATACGTCTCTTGACCTTTGTCACAAACGCAATGCCGAATTTCGTTATTGCCATCGTCCTCATGTATATTTTCTCATTCAAGCTCGGCCTCATCCCGGTGCTCGCAACGACAAAGCCCATCGGGATGATCCTGCCGTCGGCGACGCTCGCGATCGTCATGTCCTCGCGCTACATCCGCCAGATTCGCGCGGCGGCGCTCGACGAGCTGGACAAGGACTACATCGTCGGTCTGCGCGCACGCGGCATACCCGAGCGGCAGATCCTCTTCGGCAACGTGCTCAAGAACATCATGGTCATTGTGATCACGCTGACGGGCATCTCGGTCGGCTCTCTGCTCGGCGGCACAGTCATTGTAGAAACGATCTTCAACTGGCCGGGCATCGGGCATCTCATCATGACGGCGATCAGCAACCGCGACTATCCTATCGTGCAGGCAACGGTGGTATGGATGGCGCTAGCATTCTTCTTCGTGAATCTTCTCGCCGATCTCTCCTACCGCTATTTCAATCCAAAAATCAAGGATCTATAACGCCATGCGCATATCAATGATAGAACATCTGCCGCCGGCATTTCGCATCAGCGCGCTCGTCTGTGCGCTCATCCTCTTCGCCGCGCTCTTTGCAGGGCAGCTCGTTCCCTACGATCCATACGAGACAAATCCGCAGCTCATCCTCGCGCCGCCCTCGGGAGAGCATCTCCTCGGCACGGACAACTACGGCAGGGATATTCTCTCGCGCATCCTCGCGGGCGGGCGCACGTCGATTTTCTCGGCGCTCTTTATCGTGCTCGCCGCCTCTTCGCTCGGCAGTCTCGTCGGACTTCTCGCCGGCTACTATCGCGGGCGGGCGGACGCCCTGCTCATGCGTATCACGGACATTTTTCAGGCGTTCCCCGACATTGTGCTCGCGATTGCGGTGGCGGGCGTCCTCGGCGGCGGGCTCTTCAACGCCGTGCTCGCGCTCGTAGCAACGACGTGGACGCAGTACGCGCGCATTGCGCGCAGCGCAGCGATTGCGGCAAAGGAGGAGACGTACATCCACGCGGCGCGCCTGAGCGGATGCGGCGATATGCGCATCCTCCTCCTGCACATCCTGCCGAACATCGCGGGGACGCTCGTCGTGACCGCCGTACTCCACATCAGCATCATCATGATGGGGCTCGCGGGGCTTTCCTACCTCGGCATCGGTGTCAAGATCCCGGCGGCGGAGTGGGGCGCGATGATCAGCGAGGGACAAAAATATCTCCAGCAGGCGCCGTGGGCGGTACTCGCCCCGAGCGCGGTGATGGTCGCCGTGATGATGGTATTTAACCTGTTCGGCGACCTGCTGCGTGATCTGCTCGATCCCAAAATGCGTGAACGACGCGCCGGTTAAGAAAAGCGGCACGTTGAATATATAGTCTCTTTATACACAGGAGGTACACATGAAATTCAATTTCCGTAAAGCGCTGTGTGCGGCTCTGATGGTCGCCCTGCCTGTCTCTCTCGCCGGCTGCGGCGGCTCAGATGCCCCGGCAGCGGGCGGAAAAAAGATCGTCCACGTCGGCGGCACCGTCGCCGTCACGAGCGGCACGATGGATCCTGCGAAGGACTGGAACGGCTGGTATGCCGTGCGCTACGGCGTCGGCGAGACACTGTTCCGTCTGGACAACGAGATGAAGGCACAGCCGTGGCTCGCGGAAAAGGCGGAGAATATCGAACCGACGGTCTGGCGCATCACGCTGAAGGATAACGTCACGTTCTCCAACGGCGAGAAGATGACCGCCGAAAAAGTCATCGAGTCCCTGAAGCGCACCACCGAAACGAACGACCGCGCGGCATGGCTGAAGGACGCCGTGTTCACGGCGGAGGGCAATGTCCTCACCATCAAGACGAAAGAGTCGTACGCTACGCTCGTCAACGATCTCTGCGATCCGTACGCCGTCATTCTCGACGTCGCGGGAACAAAGGATTTCGACAACGCCCCCATCGGCACGGGGCCCTTTATCCTGACCGCATTTGACTCGGAGAAATCCGCCGTCATGGAAAAGAATGCAACGTACTGGGGCGGCGAGGTGAAGCTCGACGGTCTTGAGTACACGCGCATTGCGGACTTTAACACGCTCGCAACGGCGCTCCAGTCGGGCGAGATCGACGTCGCGCTCGATCTGAGCCCCGAGACGGCGGAGACGATTGCAAAGTCGGACAAGCACACGCTCGTCAAGACACCGCAGTCGCGCACCTACCAGCTCTATTTCAACCTTGAGAAGCTGACCGATCCCGCCGTGCGCGAGGCGATCATGTACGGCGTGGACAAAAAGACCATCGGCGACAACGTGCTCAAGGGCGCGATGACCGCCTCCGGCAGCGCATTCCTCGCCGCAACGCCGTTCGGTGATCCCGCGCTCAAGATCCGCGCATTTGACGCAGAGAAGGCAAAGGCTGTGCTCGCCGCGGCAGGCTACGCGGACAGCGACGGCGACGGCATCGTCGAGAAGAACGGCAAGCCGCTGACGGTGCAGATGGGCGTCTACAAGCGTCTCTTCAACGAGAACATCACGACGGAGATGCAGGCGCAGCTCAAGAAGATCGGCATCAACGTCGAGATCGTCCCGCACGAGAAGGCAAACTATCTGAAACCCGGCGATTTCGAGATGTCCCTCTACTCCGTCGTAACGATGCCGACGGGCGATCCGTACGCGTTCCTGCGCGATACGATGAGCGAGAAGGGCGCGGCAAACTTCAGCCGCTATCACAGCCCTGCGGTACAGGGGATGCTCGCAGAGCTCCCGAATACGTTTGACTTTGACAAGCGTGTCGCGCTCGTCAACCGTATTCAGCAGCAGGCGATCGACGACGGCGCGATGGACTTCATCGGCTTCAACAATATGCTGACCGGCATCTCGAAGAACGTCACCGGCTTCCTGACCTCGCCGAGCGACTACTATCAGGTGTCGAAAGATCTCGACAAGAAGTAATTTGTAAAGCATCCGGAGGAGAGTGTCATGCAGGAACTGCTGAGGATCGAGGGGCTCACAGCCGGCTACGGCGGCGTCCCCGTCATCCGGGATGTCCGGCTGGCGCTCCGTCCGGGCGAGGTGCTCAGCATCGTCGGAGAGAGCGGCAGCGGCAAATCGACCCTGCTCAAGTCCGTCGCACAGGTGCGCGGGCTTGCGGCGGAAATCATCGCAGGCAGTGTGCACTTTGCAGAACACGACATGGCTATGGTCTCGGCGGCGGATAAACGCCGTCTCCACGGCGAAGAGCTTGCGATGGTATTCCAATACGCGGGCGCGTCGCTCAGTCCCGCGCGGACGATTGGAGCGCAGCTTGTCGAGGCAGTACGCGCACACGAAAAACGCAGCGCCGCCGAGATTCGCGCGCGGGCGGAGGAAGTGTTCGGCGGCATGGGCTTTACGGACGTAGGGCGCATCCTCGCCTCCTACCCGTTCGAGCTGTCGGGCGGCATGGCGCAGCGTGCGGCGATCGCACTTGCCGTCATCCTGCGCCCGCAGCTCCTCCTCGCGGACGAGCCGACATCCGCGCTCGACGCGACGATCCAGCTGCAAGTGCTCGACGAGCTCCGCGCGCTGAAGGATCGCACGGGAACGGCGATTCTCCTCATCACGCACAACATCGGCGTCGTGCGGCACATCGCCGACCGCGTCGCCGTGATGTCAAAGGGGCGCATCGTCGAACAGGGCAGTGTGCGCGAGGTATTAGAACATCCGCAGCACGCCTACACGAAATCGCTACTCGCAGCAGTGCCGAAGATGTATGTGCGGGACGCGTCCGAGACGGACTGCGATCCGTGCCACATGCACGCCGCGCATCCGTCCGCGGTACATACCCGCGCGCACGATACGGCGCATGCGGCTTCCGATCTCCTACGTTTTGAGAATGTTTCCATGCATTTCAAAGACGGCGCGGAGCATATACAGGCGGTGGATAACATCTCGTTTTCCCTGCGGCAAAAAGAACTCCTCGGCATCGTCGGAGAGAGCGGCAGCGGGAAATCAACCGTTGCAAAGCTCCTCACGGGACTGCATACGGCGACGGACGGGCGCATTTTGTTGGGCGGCACGGACATTACCCGCGCATCGGGCAAAGAGCGGCGCGCACTCTATACGCGTATGCAGATGGTGTTTCAGGACGCGCCCGGCTCGTTCAACCCACGCCGCACGATCGGCGCCATGATCGGCGAGACCATCTGCCGCCTGTGCAGTCCCGACGGGCGCCGCACGGAGGAACGCGTCGCAGCCCTCCTCTCCGAGGTGGGACTGCCCGCATCCTACGCGCATCGCTATCCGCATGAGATGAGCGGCGGCGAATGCCAGCGTGCCGCGATCGCGCGCGCGATGGCGGTACATCCAGACATACTCCTCTGCGACGAGGCGACCTCGGCGCTCGACGTGTCCGTACAGGCAAAGATCGTGTCCCTCCTGCTCCATCTGCAAAAGGAACACGGCATGAGCCTCATCTTTATCTCGCACGACCTCCCGCTTGTGAGTTCCATCGCATCGCGCGTGCTCATCATGCGGGCGGGACGCATCGTCGAGGAAGGATCGGCGAGCGACGTGCTCGTAAATCCCACGGACGACTATACCAAAAATCTCCTGCGCGCGGCGCTCTGACGCCGGGCAACGTATTACATAAAGACAGCCCCGTATACGGTTTCAGCGTATGCGGGGCTGTCTTTATGTAACGACGCGGGGCGCAGCGATCACGCTTCATGCCTCACCCGCCGACCCAGTAAAAGATAATATGCGTCCCATCCTCCGAGATGCCGACGATATTCGCACGCGGATGGCTAAAATCTTCCCCCATCCCCCACACATAAAAGACAAATTTCTCCTTGAGCACACCGACTTCCGCCGGATGCGGCACATAATCGATGAAGAGGTGCTGCCACAGCGGGAGCGCCTCAAAGCGCGGCACGACCGCCGTCTCGTCCACGCACACCTTTGGCACACTGATCAAATCATTGATGCGCGGAATGCGCGTACGCATCTCCGAACGCTCCCGCGCCATTGCCGCATAGGGGCGAATATTCGCCTTCGTATCATGATATGAGAGATATGCCTCATCCTCCCCGGGTCCAAATCCGACACGACTCCAGACCTGCACGTCGTAGGCGGTATCCGGAATCTCCTCCGGGAAAAAATCACGCCGCACATATGTGTAACTGTCCTTCCCATTCGGCGAGAAATCCGGATAGAGAAAAAATCGGATGGCAACCGCCGCAAGCCCCACAACTACCATAAAGAAGGAAAAAACAACACCTAAAAAAGTCTGCCCCCACCCGCCGCATTTCCGCGCAGCAAGATAGACGAGCAGTGTGCATACGGCCATAATGCACGTGATATAGATTGACCCCCATGTATGCAGCAGCAGCGTACAGCAGCTGCCGAGCGCAAGGAGCAAAGCGGGTGCATTGAATGCGCGCAAATCTTCGAAAATGACGCGCAATCCCGGCTTCACCACAGATAAACACTTTTTCAAAAACATCACACAACAATTCCTTACACATTTCTCTCTCCGCTATCATACCACAAATATTAAATCTAAAAAAGTGTTTGTTAAGAAAAGTATATGAAATAAATATCCGAGGCTTCATATTTTTCTGCGCACACACATCATGGCCCGACCAAATAAAAGATGATATGCGTGCCGTCCTCAGAGACACCAACTATGCTTCCCTTCGGATGGTTCCAACTCTCGTTCGTATCCCAAATATAAAAGACAAACGGTTCGTCTAAGCTCTCAATTTTGACGGGATGCGGCACATAGTCGAGAAAAAACCGTGCCCATGGATCTTCAAGAAACCTTGGATCTATGCATGTCTCATCAACCGTTATCTTTGGCACTCGTATTCCTTCGTTGATATAGGGCGACCGCGACTGTTTCTGCGCCCGCTCCCGTGCCATCTCCGCATAGGGCGCGATATGCTCGGGCGCATCGCGATAGGATAGATACGCCTCGTTTCACCCCTGGCCAAATCCTGAGATACTGTAAACCTGCACATCGTATGCTGTCTCCGGGATTTCACTCGGAAAAAAGTCCCCTATCAACACATGCTTGTAATTTTCCGCGCCGTTCGGCGGAAAATCCAAATCAATAAAAAGCGCTGTCATAAGGGTGAAAAAGAAGCTGCTCCCATAAACATGATAAATCCGCTCCCCAAAAAGACCTGCATCCAGAAGTCGGATCTGCGCGATAGGAGATAGAATAAAATCGTGCAAAACAGCATTATTCCGCCGATATAAGAGCTGAATAGAGAGAGAAATGCCGCACATCCCAGCCCCAGTAAAAAGACTATGACAGGTAGACTGAATATACATATCTCTGTCCAAAACACACGGAAGACTGTCCCTATTTTCTTTACAATCTTTTCAGCAGTCATGAGGTTCTCCTTTCCTATATTTTAACAGCGTTATCATATCACAAAATATACCATACATAAAAGCGCCTGCCGCAATCGGGCAGACGCTTTTTCTATACACAGCGTATTTAATTACACAGCTTCGGCGCGCAGTTCCTCTTCGACTTCGATACCGAACATCGCCATGTCGTCCTCGACGTTCGTGATGCCGCCGATACCGAAGTTCTCGACGAGCACCTTCGCTACATTCGGGGAGAGGAACGCGGGGAGCGTGGGGCCGAGGTGGATGTTCTTCACGCCGAGGTGGAGCAGGGCGAGAAGAACGATAACCGCCTTTTGTTCATACCACGCGATATTGTATGCGATCGGCAGATCGTTGATATCCTCAAGACCGAAGACTTCCTTGAGCTTCAGCGCGATGAGCGCGAGCGAGTAGGAGTCGTTGCACTGTCCGGCATCGAGCACGCGCGGGATGCCGCCGATGTCGCCGAGGTTCTTCTTGATATACTTGTACTTCGCGCAGCCCGCCGTGAGGATGACCGTATCCTGCGGCAGTTTTTCCGCGAACTCGCCATAGTAGTCGCGCGACTTCATGCGCCCATCGCAGCCGCCCATAACGACGAATTTTTTAATCGCACCACTCTTGACCGCCTCGACGACCTTGTCCGCGACGGCAAATACCTGCTCGTGCGCGAATCCGCCGACGATCTCGCCCGTCTCCAGCTCCGTCGGGGGTGCACATTTCTTCGCGCACTCAATGACGGGCGTGAAATCCTTGTCGCCGTTCACGAGCGGAATGTGCGTACAGCCTGCGACGCCGACCGCCGCTGTTGTAAAGAGGCGATCCTTGTAGCTGTCCTTCGGCGGAACGACGCAGTTCGTCGTCATGAGGATCGCGCCGTTGAACTTCTCGAACTCCTCTTTCTGCTGCCACCATGCGTTGCCGTAGTTGCCGACGAGGTTGTCGTACTGCTTGAACTTCGGATAATAATGCGCGGGAATCATCTCGCCGTGCGTGTAGACGTCGACGCCCGTGCCCTTCGTCTGCTCGAGGAGACGCTCGAGATCCTTGAGATCATGCCCGGAGATGAGAATACCGGGGCGGTTGCGGACGCCGAGCTTCACCTTCGTGACCTCGGGATTTCCGTACGAGCTCGTATTTGCCGTATCGAGGAGCGCCATACCCGCGACGCCCCACTTGCCCGTCTCAAGGACGAGTGCCGTCAGCGCGCCGCCGTCGAGCGAGTCGTCGAGGAGCTGTGCGAGTGCACGCTGCGAGAACGCGTCGATCTCCTCGTTCTCATAGCCGAGCGCGTTGGCGTGCTCCACATAAGCGGCGAGCCCCTTGAGCCCATATGTCGTCAGCTCGCGCAGGCTGCGGACGTCCTCGTTCTCCGTCGCGAGAATTCCGACCGTCTTTGCCTTTGCCGCAAAATCCGCGCGCGCCGCCGTCCAATGTGCCGCCTCGGGGAGACTCGACGCGTCGCCGAGCTGTGCAAGCAGCTCCGCCTTGAGCGCGAGCGACTCCTCGACGGCGTCCTTAATCGCCTCGAGATCGAAGTTTGCGTTCGTGATCGTGATGAACAGGTTCATCGTCACGCGGTGGTTCGTCTCCACCGAGACAGGCTTGCCCTCGGCGCGCAGCGCCGTCGTCACCGCGCCGAGCCCCTTCGTCACATAGACGAGGAGATCCTGCATCTCCGCAACGTCCGGCTTCTTGCCGCAGACGCCCTGCACGGTGCAGCCCTTGCCGCCCGCCGTCTCCTGGCACTGATAACAAAACATTTTAGCATCCATAACAAAATCTCCTTTGCCTAATACACAATTCTTGATGCGATTATAGCAAAGGTAATATTGTGAAGGATGTAACATATGTTACTCGCCAATAATCAATAGAAATTCTCAGTTTTATACACAGACAGCAAACTAATCGTCTTTGACAGCCGATTTATGCAGGAAATTTCCCGGCACCCCTCCTATAATGTTGTTATATGCCGCAGGTCGGCGGCACGCTTATCCGACAAACAGAAAAGGAGTGGGAGCATGAGCGAGTTTTTCCCTAATGTCCCTCAGATCAAATACGAGGGCAGAGACAGTAAAAATCGTCTGGCGTTCAAATACTATGATCCGCAGCGCGTGATCCTCGGCAAGACGATGGAGGAGCACCTCACGTTCGCAATGGCATGGTGGCACAATCTCTGTGCCGTGGGCGTAGATATGTTCGGCGCGGGCACGGCGGACAAGACGTTCGGCGCACAGCCCGGCACGATGTCGCACGCAAAGGCAAAGGTGGATGCGGGCATCGAGTTCATGCAGAAACTCGGCATCAAGTATTACTGCTTCCACGACGCGGATATCGTCCCCGAGGATCCGACCGACATCAACGAGACGAACCGCCGCCTCGACGAGCTGACCGACTACCTCCTCGAAAAGACAAAAGGCACCGGTATCCGGTGCCTCTGGGCGACCGCCAACATGTTCAGCAACGCGCGCTTCATGAACGGCGCGGGCAGCAGCAACTCGGCGGACGTCTTCTGCTTTGCGGCGGCACAGGCGAAAAAGGGCATTGAGCTCGCGGTGAAGCTCGGCGCGCGTGGCTACGTTTTTTGGGGCGGACGCGAGGGCTATGAGACGCTGCTCAACACGGATATGGCGCTTGAGCAGGACAACGTGGCGCAGCTCTTCCGCATGAGCCGCGACTACGGGCGCAGCATCGGGTTCAAGGGCGATTTCTACATCGAGCCGAAACCGAAAGAGCCGATGAAGCATCAGTATGATTTCGACGCGGCGACCGCCATCGGCTTCCTGCAAAAGCACGGGCTGGACGGCGATTTCAAGATGAATATCGAGGCAAACCATGCGACGCTCGCAGGGCATACCTTCCAGCACGAGCTACGCGTCTGCGCGGTGAACGGCATGATGGGTTCGGTCGACGCGAACCAGGGCGACATGCTGCTCGGCTGGGACACGGATCAGTTCCCCTCCAACGTCTATGACACGACGCTCGCGATGTACGAAATTCTCAAAGCGGGCGGTCTGCGCGGCGGTCTCAACTTCGACGCGAAGAACCGCCGTCCGAGCAACACGCCGGAGGATATGTTCACCGCCTTCATCATCGGCATGGATTCGTTCGCGCTCGGGCTCATCAAGGCGGCGGCGCTCATCGAGGACGGGCGCATCGACGCTTTCGTCAAGGAACGCTACGCGAGCTACGAGACGGGCATCGGCGCAAAAATAAAGAGCGGCACGGCGACGCTCGAAGAATGCGCCGCACATGCCGCCGCTTTGAAAGCCCCCGCCGATCCCGGTTCCGGGGGGCAGGAATACCTAGAGGGCGTCGTGAACAACATACTGTTCGGCACCGCGTGCTAACGCCGCCGTGAAGCGGACGCGCAGCGCAGGACGGCGCGTCTGTGCCCTCGTCGCACAGTAAGCGCCGATCAGCCGCAGGCTGTCCGCCGCCGAAAAAAAATTTTCAGAACAGACCGCAGAGGCGGGTTTCCGATTGCAGGAGACCCGCTTTTTTTACGGTATGCCGTCGGCGTACAGCCCAGCTCTTCGTGGAACAATTTCGTCAGATAGCGTACGTCGGAAAATCCACAGCAAAGACTGATGTCGAGAATGCTCCGCCGCGTCTCCGCCACGAGCCGCCGCGCGTGCGTGAACCGCTTTTTTCGTAAATAGTCCTGAAACGACATGCCGAGCACCTCCTTAAAGAGATGCGAGAGATACGTCAGCGACAGATGTTCGCGGCGCGCGATCTCCCCGAGCAGGAGCTTGCGCGTATAATTTTTCTCTATGTAGTCGAGGACGGCAAGCATCCGGTCTGCCCGCTCCCTGCGCGGTACTTCTTCCGAAGTATCGAGAAACGACCACGGCAGATGCGTGTTGAGCAGATGGTAGATGCGTCCCACGCAGGCGAGGCATTGGAACTCATAGCTCGATCGTCGCGCAAAAAAAGCGCCGCCGAGTTCCGTCAGAAGTGCGGAGAGCTCTTCACACTGCCGGGGCATCGCTGTACGCAGAGAAATGCCGCAGGCATAGCGGATATTCTTTGCACCGCTGAAGATACGCTCCACGAGCCGCGCAGAAATCTGCGCGATGAGGAGCACGCCGCCCCCCTCCTCGGTGGAGGTAAAGCAATGCGCCTCGAGCGGATTGACGAGATAGAGATCGCCGCGGCGGAGCGTACGCCGCGCCCCGCCACGCTCAAGCACTATGCTGCCGTCCAGCACAAGTCCGAGTTCCATATCGGGATGCAGATGCGTGGCACGCTCCTGCATCCGAACGAGAAAGACGTTCAGATCGCTGAGTTGTTCATAGGAAATCACTTCGTATTCACCGGACATAGTTCCCCTCCTTCCCGGCGAGACGCCGCATATGTGCGCAACAGTCTTTCGCATCGGTGGAAATCATCGGTGCGGCGCGAAGGGCGTGTTATCGAAGCCGCGAAACGTCTCCCCCGCAGGGGCGGCGCGGCGCCGCACAATCATCTAGGCAGCGATGTATTGAAAAGCCGCAGCGGTTTTCAGCGGCGCTGGTTCTATGCGATATTCAGGAACCGCGCGCGACGTTTCGTGCAGCGGCAAGAAATATGCCCGAGCGCCGCTCATACATTTCTTCAATCCACCTCAATGCAGCTGCGGAAACACCTCTTTCAGCGCGGGATAGAGTTTTCGGTACTTTTCATACTGCACATCGTAACGTGCGGAAAGAGCGGGATCGGGCACGATCGTCTCCGTGACGCGCACGATCGCCGCCGCTGCCTCCGCCACGTCGCGATACGCGCCGCAGGCGACCATCGCGAGCATCGCGCCCCCCATCCCGGGACCTTCCTCCGCGGCGGGAACATCCAGCGTAATCCCGAGCACATTGGCAAAGATTTTTCGCCACAGCGGAGACTTCGCCCCGCCGCCGCAGATCTTGCTCCGCACAATGGGAATTCCGAGGCTGCGCGCCACCGCAAGGCTGTCGCGCATCCCGAATGCAACGCCCTCGAGCATCGCCTGCACGAGATCGGCGCGCGTCGTATCAAGAGACATGCCGACGAACGCCGCGCGCGCGTCCGTATCGTTGATCGGGCTGCGCTCCCCCATGAGATACGGCAGGAAGAACACGGGATTGTTCCCGAGCCGATCCTCGGCGATCTTCGCCTGCTCGGCTGCGTAATCCCGGGTGCGCAGGATGCGCTCCATGAGCCACGTGTTGCAGGACGCCGCACTCAGCATGACGCCCATCAGATGATAGCCGCCGTCCGCGTGTGCAAACGAATGCAGCGCATTGTGCCGATCGACGCCGAACGTCTTGCTCGTGATGAAAATCGTCCCCGATGTCCCGATGGAGATATTGCACGCGCCCTCGCCGACCGTACCTGTGCCGACGGCGGCTGCGGCATTGTCCCCCGCGCCTGCCGCGACGACCGTTGTCTCCGGTATGCCGAGACGCGCTGCGACCTCCGGCAGCACGGTACCGACGGCGGCGGCGGACGGGAACACCCGCGGCATCTGCGTCTCCCGCACGCCGCAGAGATCGAGCATCTCCGCCGACCACGTGCCGCGCCGAACATCGTAGAGGAGCATTCCGGACGCGTCCGACGGGTCGGTGCAGTGCACGCCCGTGAGCCGATAGTTGATATAGTCCTTGGGCAGCATGATCTTATCGATGCGCGCAAAGAGTTCCGGCTCGTGCTTTTTCATCCACAGGAGCTTTGGCGCCGTAAAGCCCGCAAAGGCAATATTCGCCGTACGCGCGCTGAGCGTCTCCCTGCCGACAGTCTCGTTCAGATAGTCGACCTCATCCGCTGTGCGTCCGTCGTTCCAGAGAATCGCGGGGCGTATCACGCGATCCGCCGCGTCGAGCACGACAAGGCCGTGCATCTGCCCGCCCGCGCCGATGCCTGCCACCTGCGCGCCGTCATGTCCGCGGAGAAGCGCAGGGATTCCCTCCTCCACCGCCTGCCACCATGCCGCGGGATCCTGTTCGCTCCAGCCGGGCTGCGGAAAGTCGAGCGGATAGCTGCGGGACACAATATTTTTAATATCGCCCGTCTCGTCTGTCAGGAGCAGCTTGCATGCGGACGTGCCGAGATCGATGCCGATGTAAAGCATTTCATCACCTCTCCCATGGCGGCGCTTACGATTTCGCCGACTGATTGTAGATGTCAAACGCAACCGCCGCGAGGAGCACCAGCCCCTTAATCGCCTGCTGCCAATCGATGCCGACGCCCATGATGGACATACCGTTGTTGAGTACGCCCATGACGAGACCGCCGACCACAGCGCCGATAATCGTCCCGACGCCGCCGCTCGCGGATGCGCCGCCGATGTAGCACGCGGCGATGGCGTCCAACTCGAACATCATGCCTGCCGAGGGTGCCGCCGCATTGAGACGCGCGGAGAAGACAAGCCCGGCGATTGCAGCCATCAGCCCCATGTTGACAAAGACGATGAACCGCACCCACCGCGTCTTGATGCCCGAGAGCTGCGCCGCACGCTCATTGCCGCCCACCGCATAAATGTGACGTCCGAAGACCGTACGGCTGCAAATGAACGAATAAAGTGCCACGAGGAAGCCGAGCAGGATCAAAATGACGGGCAGCCCCTTGAACTGATCGAGCCAATAGCAGGCGACGAGGCTGACGAGCGCGATTGCCGCGCATTTCACCGTGAATACGGCGGCACTGTCCGCGGGGATCCCGTGGCGCAGGCGCTGCCGCCGTCCGTTTGCGACAAGATAGATGCCGATTGCGGCGATGAGGACGCCGACGAGCATCGTGCTCATGGGGAGCGCGCCGATGCCGGGAATGTCCGCAAGGAAGCGCTGCGCGACGAACTGATAGCTTTCGGGGAACGGCGAGAGCGTGTTGCCGTCCAGAATAATCATCGTCGCCCCGCGGAAGAGCAGCATCCCCGCGAGCGTCACGATGAAAGCGGGGACGCGAACGAACGCGATCCAAAAGCCCTGCCACGCGCCGATGGCGATGCCGAGCAGGATGCACGCAGCGATCGTCAGCGGCACAGACATCCCCATCGTGACGATCATCGTCGCCGCGACCGCGCCGATCACGGCGACCACCGATCCGACGGAAAGATCGATATCCCCCGTCAGGATGCAGGGCAGCATCCCGATCGCGAGAATCAAAATGTAGCTGTTCTGCATGACGAGCTTCGAGATATTCATCGGGGCGAGCAGCACGCCGTCCGTACACCACTGGAAAAAGAGCGCGATCACGACGAGCGCGATGAACATCGCGTATTTATGCACCGCCGTCTGCAAAATCCCCGCAGCGCTCATCCCCGCCGCCCCTTCTTTTTGTCCGCTCATAAGTATTCCTCCTCCGTCATCCGGCATTTGCCCGCCGGGTATTGCTCTGCATGATGTACCGCATGATGCTCTCCTGCGAGGCTTCCTCCGCAGGCAGCTCGCCCACGAACCGCCCTTCGTTCATGACGTAGATGCGGTCGCTGACGCCGAGCACCTCCGGCAACTCGGACGAGATGACGAGCACACATTTGCCCGCTGCCGCCAGCTCGTTGATCACGCAGTAGATCTCGTATTTTGCCCCCACGTCGATGCCGCGCGTCGGCTCGTCGAGGATGAGCACGTCGGGATCGGCGTAGAGCCAGCGTGCGAGCATGACCTTCTGCTGATTGCCGCCCGAGAGATTGCGCGTGCGCTGATAGATGCCGGGTGCCTTGATGCGCAGCTTCTTCAGATAGTCCTCGGCGACGCCGATCTCCTCCTCCTCGCGGATGATACCGCGTGAGGAAAGGCGCGGGAGGGTCGGCAGACTGATGTTCTCGCGGATACTCTGCCCGAGGATGAGTCCCTGCCCCTTGCGATCCTCCGTAACGTAGGCGATGCCGTGCGCGATTGCATCGCCCACGCTGTTCACAGTGATTTCCTTGCCGTCCTTAAAAATTTTTCCTGTGATATTGCGTCCGAACGACTTGCCAAAAAGGCTCATTGCCAGCTCCGTCCGTCCCGCACCCATAAGCCCCGCGATGCCGACCACCTCACCGCGCCGCAGGCGCAGATTCACACGATCCACCACGCGCCGCCCTGCGATGTAGGGCGAATCCACGCACCAGTCCCGCACCTCGAGACAGACCTCACCGACATGCTGCTCCGTGCGCGCGGGATAGCGATCCGTGATCGCGCGCCCGACCATGCCGCGGATGATGCGCTCCTCTGAGATCTCGTCCGTGCCCTTTGTGAGCGTCTCGATCGTCCGTCCGTCGCGGATCACCGTGATTTTATCCGCGATGCGCGTGACCTCATTCAGCTTATGAGAGATGATGATTGCCGTCATGCCGAGACGCTGCCGCAGCTCCAAGATAAGATTCAGCAGTTTTTCACTGTCGTCGTCATTGAGTGCAGCCGTCGGCTCGTCGAGGATGAGGAGGCGCACATCTTTGGCGAGCGCCTTCGCGATCTCGACGAGCTGCTGCTTGCCGACGCCCATCTTGTTCACCGGCATCTCCGGTGACTCGCTGAGGCCTACGCGCCGTATGAGTTCTGCCGCACGTTCATAGACCGTCTCCCAGTCGATGATACCGCGCCGCTGCTGCTCATTTCCAAGGAAGATATTCTCCATCACCGAAAGATAGGGGATAAGCGCAAGCTCCTGATGAATGATGACGATGCCGACACGCTCGCTCTCGCGAATGTCCCGGAACCGGCATTCTTCCCCGTCGTAGAGAATTTTCCCGCCGTAGCTCCCATAGGGATATACGCCGCTCAGCACGTTCATGAGCGTGGATTTCCCCGCACCGTTCTCACCGACGAGCGCGTGGATCTCCCCCCGGCACGCACGGAGATGTTGACCTTATCAAGCGCGCGCACGCCCCCCGGGAAAACCTTCTCGATATCCTGCATTTCCAGCAGTACGTCCGCCATAGTTTCACCTCCTAGAAAAAACGTCCTCTGCGATCCGATGAGACCATTCCGGTTCCCGAGGAATCGACAGAGGACGCACGCCGCTCTTATTTATTTCTGCAATTCGGCTTCGGTGTAGTATCCGGAATCGATCAGCAGCGCCTTATAATTCGAGGCATCGACGAATTTCGGCTCGAGTAGGTACGAGGGAACAATCTTCACGCCGTTGTCGTAGTCCTTCGTATTGTTGACCTCCGGCTCCTGCTTGTTCAGGACAGCCTCGACCATCTTCACAACCTCATCCGCGAGCGCACGCGTGTCTTTGAAGACCGACATGGACTGTTCGCCCGCAATGATTGCCTTCACATTCGGCAGATTCGCATCCTGTCCCGTGATCACCGGCATCTTTTTGCCTACCGTGTTATAGCCCGCAGATTTCAGCGCCGACTGGACGCCGAGCGAAACCGAGTCGTTCGAACAGAGCACCGCATCCACATTTGCGCCCGTGTAGTAAGTCGTCAGGATGTTGTCCATGCGCTCCTGCGCCTTTGCCTCATCCCAGTTCGGCGTCGCGCACTGCTCGCGCGTCATCTGACCCGAGCGCACGACGAGCTGCCCCTTTTCGATATAGGGCTTCAGTACGTCCATCGCACCGCCGAAGAAAAAGTTCACGTTGTTGTCGTCCATCGGCCCCGTCGAAATCTCGAGGTTAAATGGACCTTTGCCCTCGGCAAGCCCCAGTTTATCAGCGATGTACTGTCCCTGAATCTTGCCGACGAGATAATTGTCGAACGTCGCATAGTAATTGACCGCATCCGTATTCATGATGAGGCGGTCATAGGCGATGACCGCAACGCCCGCGTCCTTCGCCTCGTTGAGTACCGAGGAGAGCGCGCTGCCGTCGATCGAACCGACGACGACGACCTTACAACCCTTTGTGATCATGTTCTCAATCTGCGAGACCTGTGTCTCCACCTTGTTCTCGGCGAACTGCAAGTCCACATCGTAGCCCTTCTCGCGGAGCTTCTTCTCCATGTTCGCGCCGTCCTGATTCCAGCGCTGGAGCGATTTCGTCGGCATCGAGACGCCGACCTTGATCCCTTTGCCGGCATCCGACGCACCGCTGCTCCCGTTCGAGCTGCCGCATCCGGCAAAAAACGCCGCCGTCACCAGTGCCAGACCGCAGGCGAGGAGTTTCTTCATGCGCATCCTTATCAGCCTCCTAAATAGTGTCCGACGTCCCTCCCGGGACTTTTTCCTCCATATGTGTTCGAGCAAAATTTATACACGAAAGTACGATTCATATTATTGATTTATCATGTATATCTTTTTCTGTGCTCGAGCACAGTTATAGAGTATCAGAGCGGCATAGAGTTGTCAAGTCCAAATTGACAGAATTTCTATAAAATGTTTGTCAAACAGGAAAAAAGAACGTATAATGTGGCAAACGGGGAGGGAGTTTATGATCACCATCAAACAGATCGCCGAGCTGTGCGGTGTCTCGCGCGGCACAGTGGATCGCGTCATCAACGGACGCGGCAACGTCAAGGAGGAAAAACGCGCGCAGATCCTCAAGACCATGGCGGAGTTCGGCTACCGTCCAAATCCTGCGGCACGCGCGCTCGTCTCACAGAAACAATGCCCCGTCGCGGGCATCGTCATCGCGGCGAGCGAAATACAATTCTTCTCCCCCATCATCACTGCCCTGCGCAAAGCCGCCGATTACTACGGCCGTTTCGGGCTCGAAACGCAGTTTCACCTCCTCACAGGGTACAGTGTCCGGGAACAATGCGATGCGATTGCCGCTCTGCGTGCGGCGGGCGCGGAGGCGCTGATCATCAACCCCATCAACGACCCGGAGGTCATCTCCGCGCTCGAGGAGGCCATCGCAGACGGCATCTTCGTCATCTCGCTCAACAACGACTTTGAGACGCGGCAGCCGCACATCTATGTCGGCTGCGATTACGAAGCGGGCGGGCGCACGGCGGCGGCGCTCCTGCGCAAAATTTGCAGGGGGAGCATCAACGCGGGCGTCAGTTACAGCGGCGAGCGGATGCTCGGGCATCTCCGGCGCGTCGAAGGGTTCCGCAGCCGCCTCGCCATGGAGGAGAGCTGCAGCGTCGTCGCCGTCGAGGAGGACTCCGACGACGACATCCACGCCTACGAGGAAACGCTCCGCATGATCGACGAACACCCCGAGATGAACGCCTTTTTCATCGCAACCTCAGGCGGCGCTCACGGCGTCTGCCAGGCATTCGTCAAGCGCAGGCGCACACAGGACGTTACCATCGTCACCTTTGACACCATCCCCGCCATCGAGCGCTCCCTGCGCGCCGGCATTATCGACGCCGCCATCTATCAGCACCCGCGCAGGCAGGGCGAGATTGCCATGCAGCTCACCTACGACCGCCTCATCAGCGGCATCGCCCCCTCACGCGAACGCTATATCATGCAGAACGAAATCCGTATCATCGAAAATTTTTAACTGCCGATATGAAAAGAAGCTGCTGCACGCTCATGTGCAGCAGCTTCTTTTCGTATCGATCGCAGTAAATACATTTTTACACTCAAATCTGCGGTATACGCCCCCGCAGCATCGGCAGAAGCAAAAATGCGGCGATGCTGTTGACGATCCCCTCGGCAAGCAGTCCCGGCGTCGCGGCGAGCGCCGCTGTAACTCCGTCATAGAGCACTGCCCCCGCGAGCGTATAGGCAAATGCCATCCACAGGCTCGAGAGCAGCAGCGCCGTCACGATCCTCCCTTGCCCCATTGCTCGTCCTTGCGGCGCAATGCGATAGACAATCTCCGCCATACCGTATTTGATCACAATCGTCGGCACAGCCCAAAGGGCAAACCCGCCAAGCAGATCCGCGAGTGCCGAGCCAAGACACGCGGCGATGATCGCCGGCCGCCGCGGCACAAGGAGCGCCAACAGGAAGATCACCGCATCGCCGAGATGCGCATAGCCGAGCGGGATCGGGATATGAGGCACAAATGTTGCAATAAAAACAAGCGCTGTCATAAGTCCCGTAAAGACAATTTCACGTGTGGAAAAACTGCTATACAAAATATCATGCTCCTCTGTTCATCTTACAGAATATAACATAGCACATGCGGGATTAAAATACAATGTATCATCTGTAAGCACAGCAAAACAAATGACCTCCGTCGCTCAAATATGGTGAAGGAGGTCATTTTTGATATATCGTTACGAAAGGATACGCACGATCCGCGTCAGCGAATCCGACCAGAGCAGGATGCCGAGGAGGATGAGCACGACGCCCGCGGCGCGCTGAATCTTTGGCAGATATTGGTAGAACGCCCGCAGCTTGACGATATGCCGCCGCCAAATGACCGCGAGCAGGAAGAACGGCACCGCAAAGCCGAGGCTGTAGACGAAGAGCAGGAGCGCGCCCGCGCCGACCGTTGCGGTGTCGCCCGCATAGAGGAGGATCGTGCCGAGCACAGGTCCCGTGCACGGCGTCCATCCGAGCGTAAATCCGCAGCCGAGGAGGAACGCTCCCCCGATGCCGTCAAATCCGCGCCGCTGGAACGGACGATACTCTCTAAGCAGGAGTGGAATGCGCACCCATCCCGTCATGAAGAATCCCATGATGATGATGAGCACCGCGGCCGCCTGCCGCAGAATGTCCTGATAGGAGAAGAGCCACGATCCAATGAGTGAAGCGGTCGCACCAAGGAGGACAAAGACGAGGGTAAATCCCGCGAGAAATGCCGTCGTATTTGCATAGAGACGCCGCGCTTCTCCGCCGTCCTGCTTGCTGTTCTGCGCGAGAATGAGCGAGAACGTCGGCAAGAGCGGCAAAACGCAGGGAGAGACAAAGGAGAGGACGCCTGCAAGGAACGCCCCGCCGAGCATTGTGACGGTCATAGCCGCCCCCTCTCCATGCGTGCCGGATCAAAGAGCGGCTTAGAGGTGGTTAATGACATCTTCAAGCTGCTCCTTTGTCACGCCGCCCGTACGGCGATAGACTACCTTGCCCTCGGCATTCACGACAACGGTCGTCGGGATGGCACGAACCCCGTAGAGCGTCGCTGCCTCGCCCTTTGCATCAAGCAGAACAGGCAGCTCCACACCGCGGTCGGAGAGGAATTTCTGTACGGGCGAGGCTTCTTCCTGCAAGTTCACCGCATAGAAATCCACCTGATCCTTATGTGCGGCATAGAACGCGGCGATGTCCGGAATCTCCGCCTGACAGGGCGGGCACCACGTCGCCCAGAAATTGATAACGTAGGGCTTTCCGTTCGCCTTGACGGCGACATCCTCGCCCGCTGGATTCTTCAGCGTGAAGGTCGGCGCGACATCTCCCGTCAGCCCCTTACCCGCAGGTTCCTGTGACTGCTGCTGTGCGCTCGCGGTCTGTCCCGCCGCCGCACCGCTGTCGCTGTTCCCGCAGCCGACGAAGAGAGAGAGCGAGAGGAGTCCCGCAAATGCTGCCATATATGTTCGTTTCATAGGATTTCCTTTCATTTTATACATCGAGATTACCAAATTCATACTGCACGACGGTCAGCGCTGCGATCGCCGCGGTCTCCGCACGCAGGATCAAATGCCCGAGCGATACGGGCTGCGCCCCTACCGTCGTCAGCCGCGCCGCCTCGGTGGGTGAAAATCCGCCCTCGGCGCCGACGATGAGGACGACGCGCGCACTCGTCACAGTCCGAAGAACGGCGCGCATCGACTGCATCCGCTCTCCCTCATAGCAGAAAATTACCGTCGTATCCACGCCGCCAAAAATCTCTGCATCCCCAAGTATGCTGTCGATAGAGCCGACAGGGGCAACGTGCATGAGCGACAGGCGCCCACACTGTTTTGCCGCCTCGTCTGCGATCTTTTGCCAGCGTGCGGTCTTTGCTGCTGCCTTCTTGGCATCGTAGCGCACGACGACGTGCTCGGTCACGATCGGGTGGAGCGCCGCCGCGCCCAGTTCCACTGCCTTTTGCACAATAAAGTCCGTCTTCTCCCCTTTGAGAAGAGCCTGCACGAGGATGACCTCCGCGCGGGCGGGGGCATCGTCCTCCACATACGAATCGAGCCGCAACGTCACTGCATCCCGTGCAACCGCCGTGACCGTCATGCGCGCGGCGCGTCCGTCCGTGCCCGCGACGACGTGTACAGCACCGAGCTGCGCGCGCATCACGCGCGCGAGATGATGCGCATCGCCGCCCGTAATACGGATTTCGGGTGTGAGTTCCCCCGGGTAAAACAGCCGGCGCATTATTCGAAGACTTCCTCCTTGCGGCGCATGATCATCGCCGCCCACTCTTTATCACAGGTCATGTCAAGCACGGTGAAGCCGTGCTGTTCTGCGGCACGCTCCACATCACCGATACGGTCGTCGATGATACCCGACGCAAGGAATGTACCTCCGGGGGCAAGGAATTCGTCAAGTCCATCGAGCAAGCGGATGACAACGTCCGCAATGATATTCGCCATAATGAGACCGGCAGGCTCCATACCGCGGCAGATAGCGAGCAAATCGCTCTCCATCGCGACGACATGCCCCCGCACGTCATTCTGTACGATATTCTGCTCCGCGACACGCACAGCGACCGGATCGCAGTCCATCGCGAGAACTTCCCCGGCACCGAGTTTTGCCGCGGCAATGGCAAGGATCCCCGAACCACATCCCACATCATAGACGCGCGTCCCCGGGACGACGAGATGTTCCAATGCGCGCAGACACATTGCGGTCGTTGCATGAGCACCGGTACCGAACGCCGCGCCGGGATCGAGATCAATGACGATTTCATCGTCTTTTGCCGTATATTCTTCCCATGTAGGACGCACGACAATGCGCTGCCCGATTTTCTCCGTATGAACGTATTCCTTCCAGGTCTCCGCCCAGTCCTCATCCGCCATAAACGTATGCGAAATCGTCCCGGCACCGACGCGCACGGCGCTCTCCTGCAGCGCCGCGACACGCTGTGCGAGCGTACGCAGGCGCTCCTGGAGATGCGCATCATCCGGCAGATAGGCGGATACGGTCACGGTGTCCGTGTCCTCGGCGCGCGGCAGGTCGGTGTAGTCCCAGAGCCCGGCATCAATGTACTCATTGACCAGCGACGGATCGTCGAGCTCCACGCCTCCCGCGCCGAGCTCGAGCAGAATATTCCCGATCAAATCCGCAGCTTCATGCGTCGTCACTACACTTACTTTTGCCCAGCGCATATCGACTCCTCCTATTCCCGGTTCCGCAATCCACACTTCTCCGGTGGGAAATAGCTGAGTTTATTATACATGATATAGGCGGGAAAAGCGATTAGAATATTCTTTTTTTTAGCGCCCGCAAGCTGCCTCCTCTGAAAAAGAGCTGCCGCGCGCCAAAGGCGTACGACAGCTCTCAGTCAAAAGCCGGGCGTTTCTTAGATCGCAGTCTGCCACAGACCGTGGAGGTTGCAGTAAGCAAGTACCTTCACCGGGGCATCGCCGTCCGCAAGGCGGAATGTCACCTCCGGCGCATCCGACGGCGTGAGGTTCACGCGCTGCTCACCGCGCTTGGTGACAAGCAGAACCCAGTCGATGAGATGCGCATCCGTCATCGGATGTGCCACCGAGCCGACACTCACATGCACTTCGTTCTTCGCGGCATCATAGGTCGCGACCGGCACATGCTTCTCGTGTGCGGCATCCACCGTGTTCGGCGTCAGTTCCTTCAGCTCCGTGCCGCAGCACGTCAGCTCATGCGCTTCATCCCCATAGACCTCAACGACATGCGCGTTGTGCGCAAGATAAAATTTTGACATAAAAAGCCCTCCTATCGCGGAAGCTCCCATAGCGGTCGAGCTTCCCAAAAGTAAATACACAGCAAAGATAAAGGCGGGACGGTATAAACGTCATCTATATTGCCTTTCACGAATAATAATTCTCCATAAAAAGGAAATATCCTTCTTTTGCCGTAAAAATAATTTATCTTTTATTTTTGTTTTCGTTGTCCTCAACTGGCACATGTACGCCGATAAAATCCTGCACAAGGTAGCGCGGGCGCCGTTTGACTTCCAAATAGATTTTTGCGACGTACTCACCGATGACTCCAATTGAGAGGAGAATGAGGCCGCCGAGGAACCACAGCGAGACGACGAGACTCGTCCAGCCGACGATGGTCTCGCCGATGAAGTGGCGGAAGATCGACCACAGGAGGATCAAGCCACTCACAAAGGAGATGAACATACCCATCTGCGCGATGAGTCGGATGGGGCGCGCCGAGAGCGACGTCACCCCTTCCCACGCGAACGATGCCATGCGCCGCCACGGATATTTCGATTCCCCCGCGCGCCGCGGGGCGCGGCTATAGTAAACGGCATCGTGCCGAAGACCGATCATCGGCACGAGACCGCGCAGGAAGAGATTGACCTCCGGATACGCTGCGAGTGCATCGAGCGCGCGCCGATCCATCAGGCGAAAATCCGCATGGTTGAACACGATGTCCGCGCCGAGACCGCGCATGACGCGGTAGAAGCTCTCCGCCGTGAACCGCTTGAAGAACGTGTCCGTCTCTCTGCTCGCGCGCACACCATAGACAATATTCGCACCTGCAGCGTATTTTTCAAGCATGCCATCAACGGCATCCACATCGTCCTGCAGATCCGCATCCATGCTGACGGTCACGTCGGCATAGGGACGCACGGTCATGAGCCCTGCGAGAAGCGCATTCTGATGCCCCTCGTTGTGTGCGAGGTTGATGCCCGTGCACAGTTTATTATTCTCCGTCCACGCGGTGATGCGTTCCCACGTCCCGTCCCTGCTGCCGTCGTTGACAAACACGACACGGCTATGCGCACTGATACTGCCGCACGCAATCAGCGCGGAAAGTTTTTCCGTAAGAACATGTGCCGTATCGTCGAGCACTTCCTGCTCGTTGTAGCAGGGAACGACGAGATAGAGTACGGGCGGCTTCATGACCGATCGTCCTTATAGACAGAGAGTCCGTCGCGGCTCTCTACGAGCGTCCAATGATCCGCGCCAAGCTCTTTTTTCATCTTTTGATACATATAGTCGCGCATGATGATGTACTTCGGACGCCCGTCCTCGCGCAGCGCCGCAAGAGATTCCACACGGTTCGTATCCGCCTCGATGCCCGGAATATCCGTATAGAGCATCACCCCGGGGCGCAGCTGCTTATCGATGTAGAGCACACGCCCCTCTGCCTCGGCAGAATCACGATATTCCTGCGCATAGCGGAGGGCGAGCTCCTTGACGCTGAAATGCCCGGAAACCGCGGGGATCATCACGCCAAACGCGAGGATCATCGTCAAAACGCCCGCCGCGGCGTGCAGCCACGCCGCGAGGAGAAGCCGATGTGAGGCAGTGATAGAGTAGACGATCGCCGCCCCAAGAACGAGCGTGAGCACGCCGAGCCAAAGCCCGCCCTCCGCGAGTTCCGCCATGCTGTCTCCGCTCATCAGCCACCCAAGGCCGAGCACAAGGAACATGAGCGCACTCCCGCCCGCCCATGCAAAATGCGTCCCGCGCCAATCCTCCATCATACGTGCAAGGTTCCACGCAATGATCGTCGAGAGCGCGGGCGTCAGAAGCAGCATATAGGAGACCTGCTTCGTCTGCGCAATGGAGAAGAATACAAGGACGAAGATCCACCACACTTGAAAAAAGGAAAGGAGCTGTGCCTCCTCGCCAAAGCTGCGATAGAATGCATTTCTAACCGACTGCACAAGCAGTCCCGTCCACGGGAAAAAACCGAGAATGATGACAGGCAGATAAAACCACCAATGTGCGCGCACGGGATGCAGCGGCGCAGTGAATCGGCTGACATTATGAAAGCCGATGAACTCGTTGACGAACGCCATGCCGTGTACCGCATACATATAGCCGTACCACGGCAGCCCGACCGCAACGACAAGCAGCAGACCGCGCACAACATGCATCCGCAGGAACTCTTCAAGCCGATGGGTCAGGAGAAGATAGAAAAATATAATCGCGCCCGGAAATACAACGCCGATGGGCCCCTTCGTCATAACGGCAAAGCCGCAGGCAATATACATGAACCAATAATGCCGATGGATAAAGCTAAAGAGCGCTGCCGTCACGAAAAAGAGCAGCGTCGTATCGGTAACGGACGCCTTCCCCATATACATAAGCATGACGCTCGTCCCCATGGTGATCCCCGACCAAAAGCCCGTACGCGCGCCAAAGAGCCGCGCCGAGGCAAGTGCCGTCATGAGGATGGCGCCGATCGCCATGAGCGCGGCCGGCAGACGTGCTGCAATCTCGCTGAAGCCGCCGAAAATTTTGAACGAAGCGGCGACCATCCAGTAGAAGATCGGCGGCTTATCATACCAATACTCATTGTAGATGCGCGGCGAAAGGTAGTCGCCGAACCGAATCATCTCCTTCGCCGTCTCAGCATAGACCGGCTCGTCCGGATCGAGCAAAGGCGCAGCCCCGATGCCGTAGAGGATTTGAAACGAGACGACCACGAGCAACAAGAGATAAACCGGCCACGCAAGGGTTTTATCATCATTCATACAAACGCGCACCTCACAGATTCCGCAGTCATTTCCTGCATTGTATCATAAACGCACCGCCCGAAGAAAGCCCCGCGCACAAAAAAGCCGCACCTCAATGAGAATGTGCGGCTTTTGGATCAGAACAGCTGCTCCGCGCAGTCAATATCAGTGATGAGGACATTGATGAATCCGCCGCGGATTGCCCCGCGCACCGCTTCCGTTTTTTGACGGCCGCCCGCAGCGCCCACGCGCCGCGGGATTTTTTTCAGCGTATCGAGCGGGATGCCCGCAACGCGCTCGTTGAAGGCACGAAAGGGCGCCGTGTCGCCGTCTTTGTTAAAGTAGCGCAGCGCTATATCTCCTACCGCGCCGTGTGCCGTAAAGTCGTCGAGCATCGTGCCGTCCACATAGCCCGTCTGCAGGATGGTCGAGTCATCGACGGAAGGGACGCCGATCCCCATGAGCACAATGTCAAGACGCTCGTAGAGCCGCGTCACATTGCGGATCGTGCGCTCCTCCAAGAATCCCTCGAGCACCTCGCGGCGCGAGAACACAGCGGGCGAGAAGAACTGCACGCAGTCGCCCGCAAACCGGTCGGCGAACTCCTGCGCCAGATAGTTCGAGTGAATGTCGAGGCGACTCTCCGCCACCCCGCCGACAAGAGGGACAAAAGTCGCCCTGATGGCGCTGCGGATGAAGTAATCCGACCGTACGATCTGCTGCATGGTAAAGCCCATCGTAATGCCGACAAGATCGCCATCCACGAGGATGCGCGCAAGATACTCGAGCGCGGCGCTGCCAACCTCCGAGCGCGCAGCCTCCCCGGGCGTCGAGACAGGGGCGGACGGGACAACGATAACCTCCTGCAAGCCGTATTTCTGCTCCAGGTCACGCTCCATACGCCCATAGGCGATATTGTCCGGATTTTGTATCTCGATGCGGACGATACCGCGCTCCTTGCCGATGCTCAGCATGCGTGAGACCGTCGGGCGCGAGATCCCGAGCGTCTCGCAGATCTCCTTCTGACCGAGACCGTCGAGATAGTAGAGACTGCAGCATTTGAATATGAGACGCACATCGTCAATAATCTTCTTCACAAGCCCCTCCTTTCATAACCGAAACGCATGGAAATTATTACAAAACCCATTCGTAATGTTGACATTTTTTCTATTCGACTGTGTAAAAAAGGGGCTGTCCGTGCGGCAGCCCCCGGAACGTCGTAAATGAAGGAATTAATAAACCTCGATGGTCGCGCCCATTTTGAAATCCGCAGCTGTGAGCGGCGTATCCCCCGTGAGCATAATGCAGCCGGGGCGCTCCGGTGCCGTTCCGCCCTTGAAGGACAGCGTGCAGTGACCGATTTGACGCAGCGTGTGCAGTGCCTCATCGCCGACCGCCGTGATGTCGAATGCCTTGTCACAGATGATCATCGTATCGCCGACCGCCGGATCTTCATTATAGTTCGCGGTCGTATGCAGGACGGAAAACTCCGCCAGCTCCGCCGGCGCGTTATTGTCAAAGATAACAATGAAATTGGCGCTCGGATCGTCAAGGAAGTGCAGTGCCTCTTCGCCCCAGCTCGTGATTTCGCAGTAGAATTTCATGACCGCTTCCTCCTCTTTATGCCCGTTTCTCCTCACGGCGCGTCATATAGAGATAGATTTTCTCCGTGACGATGCCGCGGATCAGGATGACGACAACGCCGACGAGGAAATAGCGCACGGCGAGATCGCCGAGCGGCAGACCGAGCGTCGTGATGCCCGCCGCGATGCCCATGTAGACGAAGAGCTCACCGCCGTTCGCGTGCGGGAAGAGTCCCGTCACTGGATGGACGAAGCTGACCGCCGCGTCGTAGTATGCGGGTTTATATTTCTGCTCGACAAAATTGCCGAACGTGTAGCACATGGGGTTGCCGAGGAAGAGCACGGCAAGCACGGGGAGCACCGTATAGCGCGTGATGATGTTCTCCGTCGCGCGCTGTGCCACGCCGTTCACGCGATCCTCGCCGATGAGCTTGATGACCGAGTTGACCGCCGTCATCATGATGACGAGCAGAGGAATGATGCCCGTGACCCACGAGGTGAACGTCGCCGCCCCCGCGCGGAAGAGTTCCATAAAGCCGTTCGCTGCCGCCGCAATGAGTTCCATATCCATGCCCCCCTTTTAGTAAAGTCCAATGCTCGCCGCATAGGCGATGAGCACTGCCAGCGGTCCCGTGATCACGCGCGAATAGAGCACGGCGGGAACGCCGAGCTCGATGGTCTCAGGATCCGCCTCGCCGAGACTCAACCCCACGGGAACGAAGTCTGCGCCGACCTGCGCGTTGATGGCAAAGAGCGCGGGGAGCGCATACTGCGGCGGGATATTTCCCATGCCGATCTGCGCGCCGAGCAGCGTGCCGACGACCTGCGCGATGACTGCGCCCGGGCCCAGCACCGGGGAGATGAACGGGATCGCGCAGATGAGCGAGATGACGAGCATCCCCGGGAGCGTACTCGCCAACGGCGAGATGGTCGTTGCAATGACATTGCCGAGTCCCGACACGCTGATGATGCCGAGAATCATCGAGACGAACGCCATGAACGGCAGGATGCTCTTGATTGTGATGTCGATGGTCTCGCGTCCCGCCGCGTAGAATTTATTGACCACGCCGCCGATGCCGATGCCGAGCCGCGTGACGAAATTCTTTTCACGATTTCCCTGCAGGCGGGCGACCTCCGCCTTTGCCTGCTCTTTGGTCTTTGGCACGTAGTCCGCCGCCGCGCGCACGGCGGCGGTCTCCGCCTCGTCCGCATAGGAAAGACAGGATGCATCCACCGCCGAAACATAAAGCTCCTTCGTAATAAACTGCGCCAAGGGGCCCATCTTACCGACGGGCAGGAGGTTCGCCGTCAAAATCCCCTTCTTCGGATAGACGCCGCAGCGCGCCGTGCCGCCGCAGTCCACAACGGCGAGCAGGATCTCCTCGTCCGGCACGCCCGAGCGGAACCCGTCCACCGCTTCGCATCCCGTCATCTCGGCAATCTTCGCCGCAACGGGATGAATTCCGCCGCCCGTGACGCTCACAATCTTATTGCGCGTCTCGGACGGCACGAGGACGAGTGGCCCGCCCCAGCCGCCGTTGCCGGCAACGATCTTCACGGATTTGAACATACGCCTTCCTCCTAATCATCAATAAATTCTATAAATTTTTGCTATCATGTGCCGGCACTGTTTTTCTGCTGCGTGCTGTCAAGACGGGCGATCAGCGCATCGAGCGCCGCAATATGCCCTTTGTAATGCGCGCGCCTCTTATCCGGCAGCGCCGCATACTCTGCGTGTAAATCGTAGATCGTCCGCCCCGCAATCCCTTCGATCGGGCGGAACCGGCTGAGAATCGTCATGCCCTGCATCATCTTGCCCGCACGAATCTCCCCTGCCGAATCGCACGCGATGATGACAATGTTCGAAGGACCGAGCCGCCGCCGACGCGAACCGATACCGACGTTGCCGAGCCGATGCAGCTCCTTCACCGCGCGCCGATATTCCTTCACCTGCAAATGCGTGCCGATCACCTGAACAACGAACAGCAGGAACAGACCGCCGAGCAGCATCTCCGTCTGCAATCAATCCCCTCGCTTTCACGTCATACAGCATGAATATACATTTTGGATTATATCATTAGTCATGGATTGTTACAATAATCTATTCCGGGAATTTTTGTCAATATAGGCGCTTACCATAGGTTATTTTTCTGCCGTGGAGCGCACGCGGAACCTGCTGCGGAACGCATCCGCCTTCGACGTGGCATATTGGATCACACGCCCCGCAGCGTCCGTCGTCAGGATACGCGTCACAAAGATCGGCGCCTCCTCCGCCACCTCGAGGTAGAGTGCAATCTCAGGCGTTGCGCGGACGACCTCGATGGTCTTGTCCTCCGCGTAGGGGCGCACGTCATATTCCTCAAGAGTCCTTAAAAGCCCATGGGTCGTAAAGTCGATCCGGACAAGTGCGGGGCACAGTGCAAGCGGGATATAATCGTCGGTCACGGCATAGATATGCTCGTCAACATAGCGCAGACGCTTCAGGTGAAAGACGAGCGTCTCCTCCGGCAGAGAAAGCATCGCCGCCAGATTGCCGCGCGCGGCTTCGACAACCTGCTGGAGCACCGTGCTCCGCGTAACGCGTCCCTCCGCCGAGAACATCTGCGCGAGTCCAAACCCCCGCGTCTGCGTCTCCGAGTAATCGACGGGAATCTTCTCCCCCGTATAGAACGAGCCGCGCCCCTGCATCCGAACGATTTTATTCTCCTCCTCAAGCAGATCAAGCGCCTTGCGCACCGTTGGTCTGCTCACGCCGAAGGAGCGGCAGAGTTCCCGCTCGCCCGGAACCGGCGAGAAATAGGAAAGATCGGCAAAGCGGCGCTCCATCTCATCGCGGATCTTCTCGTGCAGGTGCAGGCGTTTTCCAGTCGTCACAGCGACTCCCCTCTCTTTTTCACTTGCTATAGTATGTGGCGAACTTGTCCGTTTGTCAACATGTATTCCTATTGTAACAAAATATTACCTATGGTAAAATATTCTTATCCACCGGTAACATTTTGAATGTAGGAGGCTGCCGTTATGAACAACAAAATTTCACCGTTTCTCGTCGTGAATCCGAAATCCTATCTCTATGGCGCAGAGTCCCTTGCGCTTGCAAAGGCAGCCGACGACGCCGCTGAACGGACGGGACTGAGGATTTACTTCACGTGCCCCTTTTCCGACATCCGCTATATCGCGGCGGAGACCTCGCATATTATCGTCACCGCGCAGGCAATGGAGAGTCTCACGCCGGGGCGCGGCATGGGGCACCTCCTCCCGGAGGCACTCTTCGATGCAGGCGCACGCGCGACCTTCCTCAACCACGCCGAGCACCCCATGACGATGGCGGAGCTCGCAAAAACTATCACGCGTGCACGCGCACTCGGCATTGAGACCATCGCCTGTGCCGATTCCCTCGCGGAGGGGAGTGCCGTCGCGGAGCTGCGTCCTGATATTCTCCTGTGCGAGCCGACTGACCTCATCGGAACGGGACAGACCGCCGACGACAACTATACGATCTCCATCGCTGCGAAGATTCGCAGCATCGCACCCGAGATCGGCATCATGATCGCCTCGGGCATCACGACGGCAGACGACGTATACCGCGTCGTACGGCTCGGTGCGGACGGCAGCGGCGCAACGAGCGGCATTTTGAATGCCCCCGATCCCGGTCTGCGTATCCTTGAGATGGCAGAGGCAATCGTTCGTGCAGCGGCCGAGCGTGATGCCGCGGGCGGTGCCGCGTAAATAGATTCGCATTGTATAGAAAGCGGAGAGGAGTGCATTATGGCTGTCTTTAAGAAGTATCTTTCCCTACAATCTCACGGCGAAACGCCTACCTTTATCAACATCACGAGCGAACTGCGCGCCGCCATTGCCGAGAGCGGCATCCGCGAGGGAATCGCGACCGTCATCTCCCCGCATACGACATGCGCCGTATTCTTCGAGGAGTTTGTGCACGACGTCGACGAAAACGGCACAGAGTTTTTACAGAATGACCTGAATGCCGTCCTTGCAAAGATCATCCCCGATCAAACCGCAGAGGGGCAGTACCAATATCCGGGCGAAGCACATTACAAGGCGGTCGAGAACTGGGAGGACGCCGAATCGTATCTCCCGGGCGGTGACCGAACGGCGCTGTGGAACTGCGACGCACATCTCAAGGCGACGCTCGTCGGCTCCTCCGAAACCTTCGAAGTCGCGGACGGCAAGCTCGGCGTCGGCACCACCGGCTACTGCTACTTCGCCGACTTTGACCGCACGCGTCCCCGCACACGCAAATGTACCATCATCGTTATGGGAGAATAAAGATATCCCCCTCGATCGTAACGCCGATATACGGAACGTAACGTTCCGTCGGGGCATCCGCCGCAGCAATTTTTAAGCCCCGCTTTTTTCGCAAGGCGAATGCTCCGGCGGTGATATAAGATCGGCGCCCTGATACAAAAGAGGGACTGCCGCATGAAAACTCATGCAGCAGTCCCTTTTCGTATATGCCGACATGTGACGTACCGTTTGGGCGTCCGCCGCAGCGATTTTTAAGCCCCGCTTTTTTCGCAAGGCAGATGCTCAAACGGTGCTCAGTCTTCCTCCGGCTCTACCAGCGGCATCTTCTTTATTTCAGCGCATAACCGTTGTTGTACATCTTATCCTGCTCTTTGCGTACCTGATAGAGCTGGGTGGAGGTGTCGAGCTCAACCATGTCGAGGGTGAGGAGGGTACCCTTCTTGACGTCGCACTTCATGCGCGTATTCTTGTTGACAAGCGCATAGACAACGTAGCCTTTCTCATAGGTCTCCTGCGCCGTTGCAATGGAGCCGTAGGTGGTGTAGCCGCCGATGCCGTCAATCGTTTCGCCCGCCTTCAGATCGCGCTTGGCGACGGCAATGCACTCGCTGACGGGACCGTCAAGCGGAATGATGGTCGGTTCGCCGTCGATCACGATCTTTGCGACCGTCAGCGGCGTCTCGAGATTGCAGAGATGATAGGGGCGATAGAGCGTCCAAAGGGGACCCGGTCCCATACTGTGATAGCCCATCTGATATGCGATCTCCTCGTTCGAGGTCGTCACCGTCACGAACACACCCGGCGCGATGCCGTTGACATATTCCACAACCCCGTGGCGGTTCAGGATGCCGCCGTCCTTCTTGAGCTTAAAGATTTCATTGAGATCCGCACAGCGATCCTTTGGCGATGCCGAGGGGCCGTGACCGCCGACCACATCGGGCACCAATCCCGTCGCGTTCGACATTGCCGTCATCTCGACCATCGTCTTTGTGCCGTCCTTGAACGACGTGAGCATCCGCGGACTCATCTTGCGGCGCGTCGCCTCCTCGAGCACCGTGTCAGGGTTGCAGTCGTAGTCCAGCTTATTGTTCTTGCCCTTGCCCATGACCTTGACGTCCATGCCCATCGCGCGCGCGAAGGAATACAGCTCCATCACCGCGCCCGGCTCGTCGCCCGCAGAGCCTGTATAGATGACGCCGTTCTTGTCGCCGAGCTTCTTGAGGTAGCTTCCGATCACGACGTCCGTCTCCACGTCCATCATCACGACGTGCTTATGATTGTTCATCGCGTCGATCGCGATCTTCACGCCGACCTCCGGCACGCCCGTCACGTCGATCGCGACCTCCACGAGGTTCGCCTGCGAGATGAAATCCGAGTTCTCAGTCGCGACGTATTTCCCCTGCTCCATATAGCGGTTCGCCTCTTCGAGCGTCTTTGCGACCGCGATCTCATCGTCGCTGATGCCCGCATAATGGAACGCATTGATGACATTTTCAAACTTAATATCCGAGACAATCGCGGGCATAATCCCCTTCATGAGCGCCATCTGCGTAACCATCCCGCGCCCCATCTGCCCCGCGCCGACAATGCCTGCACGGATGATTTTGCCCTCTTCCTCGCGCTTGGCGAGTTTCTTGTCCATATTCAGCATCGAGAAACTCCTTTCGCCCGCCTATCGGCAGTACTTTCTAGTGATTCTTCTGCATTAAAGTATATCATTCCTAGTATATCTTTACAAGACAATAACTGCATTTGCACCGACACTGCACATAAAAACGGGACTGCCGCACCATACCGTGCACAGCCCCGTTATATCGTCGGTTGGATGATTATTTACCCGTGCCGAACCATTTCTGATAAATCTTGTCGTACTCACCGTTATCGTGCAGCTTTTTGAGTGCCGCATCGATTTCCTTCTGCAGCTCGGTATTGTCCTTCGAAATCGCAATGCCGTACTCCTCTGCCGAAAGCATATCGGAAAGCGACTTCACTCCGACCGCCTGCGTCTGATTGATGTAGTAATCGTTGACCGGACGGTCGTTTATGACGGCATCCACACCGCGTGCCTTGAGTTCCATGAAGCAGTCCGCCGGTGTATTCAGCTCGAGGACGGTAATCCCCTCCTGCTCCTTGAGCATGTTGGCGCTCGTCGTGCCGATCTGCGCGGCGACCTTGTGTCCCTTGAGGTCATTGAACGACTTGATCGCCTCTTCGTCCGAACGCACAACCATCGTGAGGCCGGACTGGTAATACGGCGCGGAGAAATTGACCTTTTCCTTACGCTCATCATTGATCGTCATGCCGCTGATGATGACGTCGATATTCTTTGCCTGAAGAGCGGGAATGAGTCCGTCAAAGCCGATATTCTGTATCTCCGCCTCGCGTCCCATCTCCTTTGCAATGGCACGGATGAGATCCATGTCAAAGCCCTGATATTCCTTCTGTCCCTCATCCTGGAACTCGAACGGAGCGAAGTCGATGGTCGCACCGACGCGAAGTACCTTGGCCTCCTGCTTCGCCTGATCGCCCGAGCTGCCGCCGCAGCCGACCATAGCAAGGCTCAGAAGAGTACCGGTAAAGATCATTGCTAATTTTTTCAGTTTCATTGGGAAACCTCCTCATGTGGATAAAAACGAAAGAGGGACGCTGCAAAACGCTTGCAGCAATCCCTCTCCCCAAAGGAAACGCTGAGTCCCCTTATAAACGCTTAGAAACGTGCAGGCCGCTTCGCAGTGAAGCAGTCACGGCAGTATACCGGACGATCCGTCTTCGGCTCGAAAGGCACTTCCGTATCCTTTCCGCACTCTGCGCAGACGACATGGAACATCTGACGCTCGCCGCTGTGACTCTCATCACGGCTGCGGCGGCGCTTGTCGCGACAGTCGCGGCAGCGTGCCGGCTCGTTCTCGAACCCCTTCTCCGCATAGAACTCCTGCTCCCCTGACGTGAATACGAAATTATTTCCGCACTCTTTACATACGAGGGTTTTGTCTTCAAAAGCCATTCTTCCACAATCTCCCTTTGAATAGATATTATTTTGACGCTCCATCCGCCGAACTAGAGAGCGTTCATTGAGATGCGGTACGACAGAAGGACTGAACAAATAAGCAGTCTTTCACTCGTTCGCCGAACGACTAACAGGTCAAGAGGAAAGGATTTCAACGCTCTGTATTATACAGAGTTTTTTCATAGAGTGCAAGCATTTTTTATCGAAGTTGTCAAAATAGGACTTCCTGCCGCTCCAGCCAGCTCTCCTGCCGGGCGTCGTGTACCCGATCGTCCGGCTCCGCATCGCCGAGGAGAAACGGGGATGCGGGGTCGTGCGTGCGAATCCCCTTCCGCATCCGTTCAGCGTGACTTGTCGCGTAACAATAGCGGCAGAGGTGCGGACAGCTGTCATAAGCGCCGATGTCCGCGCCAAGATAACAGTCGCATTCCGTTCGCTGCCGCACATACTGCGGAAACCGGAGCCGCGCGCCGAGCGCACGCTCGTAGATGCGCGCCGTCATGCATCCGCCGCAGTCCGCGCCGAGGGCGGCGAGTTCCCTTCCCCCGCCGCACGGATAGACGGTCATGCCATGGGCGCGTGCAGTCTCTATGATGCAGGCGCCGATCTCCATGCGCTCCTCCGGGAGGACGGCACGTATGCCCGGGAAGTTCCGCAGTGTCTTTGCATAACGCGTGATAAAGCTGATGACGACGCTCTCCGTCGTTCCCGCAAGTGTCTCCGCCATCTCTTTGAACGCACGGCGATGAAAGTCCAATGTATAATGACCATGGAGAAAGATGGGATCGTAACGCCAAACAATCCGATGCGTGCCGACAATCGCAGAGAGGCGGCGAAAGGATGCCGTGACCTCCCGCCACTGCGGCACATGCGCCTCCACGTCACGCCCATAGGGCGTGATCGTCACATGCCAGAGCTGCCCAAAGTCCCGGAGCAGTTCCATATGCGGGAGCATCGGCGCAGGATTTTTCGTACAGAATCCGATCAGGTCGACGACGGCAGGGTCAAGGCGATAGCGTGTAACCTGCGCCCGATCAAAGGGATTGCGCACACAGACCGATCCCGCACGCAGACGATTGCAGAGCCATGGCGTATAGAACGCAGGGATGTCCGTGCGCATCCCTGTGTGGATGATCATCAGCGTTCCCCCTTTTTCTAGATATTTCTCTTAATATCATAACATAAGCCGACGAAAAGAAACTCCATCGGATAGAACCCTATTGGATGAAACATGCAGCGCTTTGCAGGACAGCATATTCATCATCTGCAGAGATAAAGCATCTTATCTTTGCGCAAGCTCTTGATGAAAGCGGCATTCGTACTGTTGCTGCTTCTGTGGGTACAAAAAAGAACCGCCGCACACGCGTAAAACGCAGTACGGCAGTCCGAGCTGATGTATTGATTATGCGGACAGTTCCGCGCGCTCCCCCTGCGGCGGCACGCGACGCAGGATCACGAGCATGACAACGCCGAGTGCGGCGAATCCCGCGGCGACACCGAGCCATCCGTTCTGCGTCATACCGTCTACGACATAGCCAATGAGCGAGCAGAGCGAGACGGTGAGCACATATGGGATCTGCGTGCTCACATGGTCGAGGTGATGGCACTGCGCGCCTGCAGACGCGAGGATGGTCGTGTCCGATATGGGCGAGGCGTGATCGCCGCCGACCGCGCCCGAGAGCACTGCGGCAACGCAGACGACGAGCATGGAGGAGCTTTCAATATCGCCGAGGACGGCGATCGCAATGGGGATGAGGATGCCGAACGTCCCCCACGACGTCCCCGTTGCGAACGAGAGTCCGAGCGCGACAAGGAAGAAGATGGGCGGCAGGAACATGATGATGGAGGCATGCGCACTCACGAGTCCGCCGACGAATCCGCCGAGGTTCAGATATTTATCACTGCACACGCCCGAGAGCGTCCACGCAAGGCAGAGGATAAAGATCGCGGGCACCATCGCCTTAAAGCCTTTGCTGAAGCTCTTGCAGAACTCCGTGAAGGGCAGCACGCGGCGCGGCAGATAGAGAAGTCCCGTAAAGGCAAAGGCGAGGAATGATCCGAAGACGAGCGATTTCGACGAGTTGCAGTCGGCGAACGCCTGCGCGACGCTCTTGCCCTCGTGGATACCGCCCGTGTAGAGCATCCCGTAGATACACGCGCCGATGAGGACGGCGAGCGGCAGGAGTAGGTCGATCATCTTGCCCTTGCCCGCTTCCTCGTCGCGCGCGCCCGCACTTTCACGGTACTCGGCGGGGATGAAGAACTCCTTTTGGTTCTCGCGCACGGAGCGTCTCATCGCGCCGTAGTCGCGTCCCGTCCAGATGATGAATACCATGAACGCGAGCGTGAGGAGTGCGTAAAGGTTGAACGGTATCGTCTGCAAAAAGAGGGAGAATCCATCGATGCCGCTGTTCTCCGGAAGCGAGGAGCCGACTGCCGCCGCCCAACTCGAGACGGGCGCGATGATGCAGACGGGCGCCGCCGTGGCATCGATGATGTACGCGAGCTTTGTACGCGCGATCTTGAGTTTATCCGTTACGGGACGCATGACCGTACCGACGGTGAGACAGTTGAAATAGTCGTCGATGAAGATGACGACGCCGAGCAATGCTGTCAGCATCAGTGCGCTGCGCTCGCCCTTAATCGTGCGCGCCGCCCACTCGCCATACGCACGTGTCGCGCCCGAGCGCGTGATCGCCGCGACGAGGATGCCGAGGATCGCGAGGAATACAAGGATGTTCACGTTCGCGCCGACCTTTTCCTCCATCACTGAGAACATAACGAGCACTGCCTCGAGGACGTTAAAGTTCGTAAAGAGCATCGCTCCGGAGAAAATTCCGATAATGAGCGACATATAAACTTCCTTCGTCCACAGTGCGAGCGCGATCGTAATGACCGGAGGAAGTACGGACCATGCGGATTCCGCCATTGTTTAACCCACTTTCCGAGCGCACGGACGGCGCTCTGCATTTTTCAATCGGTGTTTATTTTATAACAAACGAAGATGCGAATCAAGATACATATTTTGCGAGTTCCTCCGCCCATAACAAAAGCTCCTCGAAGAAGTCTCTCCAAGGAGCGCTCGCGTTCAAAGGGAGAAGTTCTCGCCCATGGCTATGCCAAACGCTTATATCGGGCGGGGGGTATGCGCGGCGCGGCGGACGTTTCTTCCAGCGTTGCCAGTCGCGACTGTATCAGCTCCTCTATCGTGCGGTATGCCGTATGCATACATGCTTGAAATTCGTTATGGGGATCAGACGCGAGCATCTTCGCGGCGTCATCTTTATAAAATTTTACATCCTCCATAATCTCCGTCATCATATCCGCGAGCATATCACGCGTCACATCATCACGCAGTCTCATTTGAGTCCCCTCCTTTTCATCTCTTCTTGTGCGTTTACAATTTGCCGCCGGAAATTAGCGATTTCCATTTCCCAATGACGAACAATCCCTGACCGATACTGTTCGCTCCTCAGGTGATAATCTGTCACATAATCTTCCGGATGGACTATTTTATTTCTGTGCTTTTCGATTTGCTCTAAATTATGGCGAATGGAGGAACGAAGTCCCTTATCACCGTATTTTGTATAATCTATAGCAAATAGTTGCAAATCCATGAAAGCCCCTCACCTCGTACGGCTACGTTCAAAGGGAGAAGTTCTCGCCCAGGTAGAATTTCCGTGCGACAGGGCTGTCGGCGATGGTTTGGCTGTCGCCCTCGAGGAGGAGCTTGCCCTCGCTGAGGAGGTAGACGCGGTCGACGATGTGCAGCGTCTCGCGGACGTTGTGGTCGGTGATAAGGATGCCCATACCGCGCTGGCGCAGGTACTCGATAATCTCTTGGATATCGGCGACGGCGAGCGGATCGACGCCCGCGAACGGCTCGTCGAGCAGGATGAACTGCGGCTCGAGTGCGAGACAGCGTGCGATCTCAACGCGCCGACGCTCACCGCCCGAGAGCTCCGTGCCGCGCCGATCACGCACATGACCGATATGGAACTCCTCGAGAAGTCCGTCGAGCCGATGTTTTTGCTCCGCCTTGGAGAGTTTCGTCGTCTCGAGGATCGCGGCGATGTTCTCCGTGACGGTGAGCTTGCGGAAAATGGACGGCTCCTGCGTGAGGTAGCTGATGCCGAGCGCTGCGCGCCGGTACATGGGGTAATCTGTGATGCAAATGTCGGAGAGATAGACGTCTCCGTGTGTGGGCTGCTCAAGTCCCACGATCATGTAGAACGTCGTCGTCTTGCCCGCACCGTTGGGGCCTAGAAGTCCGACGATCTCCCCTTTGTCTACGCGGACGGAGATGCGGTCGACGACCGTGCGGCTGCCGAATTTCTTGACGAGATTTCGGGATTCGAGATGCAAGATGCCGCCCCCTTACTCCGTCACCGGCGTGCCGTCGTCCGCGAGATAGACGGTCATATGATTGCTCCGCGCGATGTTGTTCGCCTGGATGACCCACGCATTCCCGTCGAGGACAACGTAAGGGCGCTCCGCCTTGCCGTAGTAGTCCATACGGTCGCCGCCGCCCTCCATGTCGCGCGGGGGGCTCACAAGATGCGCGTTCCCCGTGCCGATATAATGCTCTTCTTTGAGCCATCCCTCAATGTGGTCTGCGGAAAAGGTGCCGTCCGCGCTTGTAATCGTTCCGCCTGATGCCGCGAGGATACGGTCTCCCTGTCCCGGATAATAATCAGCCTGAGGGCCAGTAAAGGTACGATCCGCCTTGACCATCCGTACGCTGCCGATCGCCTGCCAGTGCTCCTGCCCTGCGGCAAAGAGACGGTCGCAGGAGAGCTGCATATCGTCGCGCACAGCATGGACGCCGCCCTCGACCGTCCCCTCCTGCGTTTTGATATTATAGGTGGCACGCTGCCCCTCGATATGCCCCGTACCCTGCTCCATACGCACGTTGTTTTCCGCCGTGACAAGTCCCGTCTGCGTGTTATAACTGAGGGAATCCGCCGTGAGCGATGTCGGCTCGTTCGAGCCCGCCGCAGATGCCATCGTGGAGAATGCGCCCGCCGCAAGCAGCAATAGAATCCCACGATAGAGTTTCTTCTTCGTCATTTCGACGCCCCCTTTTCTATCCGCGCGTTTCCTTCGATACGAAACTGCCGGAATTCATCCATGCTCATGATGCGGTCGCCTGTCGCGCGCAGATCATCGCGCTCTACCTGTGCATCACCCGTCGCGGTAAGAGTCCCCTCTGTTGAGGTCCATTTGAGTTCATTTGCCATGAGGCTCGCACCGTCGCTCATTGCAGCGTTCACACTGCCCGTGAGCACAACATCCCGTGTCTCGTGATCCATGTGCCCCTCATCCGCGTGCAGTGTGAGTGTCCGCCCGTCCTCGCTGTAGAAGGTGCCTTCTATCCCCTGCATACTCGTATCCTGTGTATCAATGTCAACAGTCATCTGCTGCGCGGTGAGCGTCCATACTGTGCGCCCGTCGCGTTCCTCGCTGAGCGTATTATTCTCGTAGGACATGATGCGCGGCGCATCGGAGACCTCTGATGAGGTTGGCGGCTGCGGTGCGGTCGATATTGCCCACACGATAAGGAGGATCAGGAATGCCGCAGCACCACCGTAGAGATATTTTTTCTGCACCGTTACGTCCCCTCCTCCTGTGCGACCGACATGTGATGCTTGCCCGTGCGCTGCTGTTCCGGCGCGGTGTTCCACCGGTGCTGAAACCAAATCCACTGGGTCGGGTTCTCACGGATGATGCGCTCGACGATCGCCGTCATCTGCACGGTAAATTCATACAGGTCGCGGTCGCTGTCCCCCGTATTCGGGCAGCGCATAATCTCGCCGATGACGACCCGATGCCTGCCGTTTGGTTGGCGGAGGATAAAGGCAGGCAGCACAGGCGATTTGAACTTACGCGAGAAGACCGCGGGGCCAAGCGGCGTCGATGCCGTCCGCCCGAGGAACTCGATAAATGCGCCGCCGGGGCCGCCGTCCTGATCGGCGAGGAATCCGAGGATGCGCCCGCCCTTCAGCGCACGTGCCGCCGCGAGCAGTTCACTCGTACCGCGCGAGAAGATCTCAACGTGGATCGTCGCGCGCAGATCGTCCAAAACGCGCGTATACTGGATGTTCGGCTGCGGCTTTGCAATCGCGCTGACGGGCATTCCATTCAGTGTAAACGCCGCCGAAAGCCATTCCCAGCATCCGATATGTCCTGTGAGCACGACGACGCCGCGCCCCTCTGCAAGGGCTTCCTCCATACGTTCCATATGGTCAATCTCAATATAGTCTCCGAGGTTTTTCTCATTGAGCATCGGCATGGCAAGGATATCGAGAACGTTGCGCGCCATGTTGATGAATGAAGCCCGCACAAGCCGCTTTGCCTCCGCTTCACCGATGCCGAGCGCGGGCATCATCTGCGCGACGGCGCGGCGGCGCATTTTTGCAATGATGAGGTAGTAGAGGTTGCCGAGTACCCACCCGACCGCGAGCAGGATGGGGCGCGGCGTACGGCACGCGATATAGCTGAGCAGCATTAAAGTATTATACAGCACGGTGCACCGCACCTCCTTATACCTATGATCCAAAGCGCACATCAGCCGATCAAGGGCACGCCTATCTTGATGCTTCTGCGCATGATGTTATCATAACACCGCTGGGACAGATGTCTCACTGTGCAATTTCATCCTCGTTCTGTAAAAAAACTGTCAACACATCATTCCAAAGCCCCTGAGACTTCAGGATGATCTCGTAAATTTCGCGCACCGCACCGCGTCCGCCCGAAGCGGCGGCAATGATTTGCACGGCATCGCGCACCTCGGGGACGGCGTCGCCCACGGCGCACGGCAACCCGACGCGGCGCAGGATCGGCAGATCGACAATATCGTCGCCGATATAGGCGATCTCCTCATCCAACAGCCCCGTCCGCTCCTTGATGTCCGCATAGGCGGCGCGTTTATCGAGACTTCCTTGATAAACGCGGTCGATATGCAGCTCCTGTGCACGGTTCGCAACGATGGAGGAGGCACGTCCCGTGATGACGGCAGTATTGATGCCCACCTTCCGTGCAAGCGAGATGATCAGCCCGTCACGTGCGAAAAACGGCTTATAGAGTTCGCTCCCATCCGGGGCGACGTAGATGCTCCCGTCCGTGAGCACGCCGTCCACATCGAGAATGACGAGCTTGATTTTTTTCGCCCGCCCAACGGCATCTTCTCGTATCGGCATCAGACGACCCCCTGCCTGAGGAGATCCGTCAAATGGACGATACCGACGGGCACGCCCGCCGCATCAACGACGGGCAGGACGGTGACGGGGCGCGGCTTATGCGCCTCCATCACATGCAGAGCAGCCGCCGCCATCTTATCCGGTGCGATCGTAAGCGGCGTTGCGAACATGATGTTCTGCACCTCCTCGTCGAGGAAGGTATAGTCCTTCGCAAGGGCGCGGCGGATGATGCCGTCGGTGACAAGACCGATGAATTTGCCGTTGGCGTCGACGACGGACGCTGCGCCGAGTCCCTTGTCCGTCATGACAAAGAGGGCGTCCTTCGCACTCGTATGATAGGAGACGACCGGGTTCTCGTCGCTCGTATGCATGACGTTCGCCACGGTGAGGAGAAGCCTGCGCCCGAGCGCGCCGCCCGGATGAAAGAGCGCGTAATCCTCCTTCTTAAAGTCGCGCGCCGCCATGAGCGCCATCGCGATGGCATCGCCCATCGCGAGCGTCGCGGTCGTCGAGCTCGTCGGCGCGAGTCCGAGGGGACAAGCCTCGCGTTCCACACCGATGTCAATGTAAAAATCCGCGCTGCGCCCGAGCTGGGACTGCCGCCGTCCGCACATAGCGATGATGCGCGCGCCGATGCGGTGAATGATGGAGAGAATATTGACGACCTCATTCGACTCGCCGCTGTTGGAGATGGCAATCACGATGTCGTCCGTCGTCACCATGCCGAGATCGCCGTGAAACGCCTCGGCTGGGTGCATGAAGAACGCGGGCGTCCCCGTGCTCGCGAGCGTCGCCGCGATCTTGCGCCCCACGTGCCCGGATTTGCCCATGCCTGTCACGACGACACGCGCCTTGCACTCTAGGATCGCGCGTACCGCCGCCTCAAATTCGTCGTCGATGCGCTCTTTGAGCCGCGCAACCGCCTGTGCCTCAAGGTCAAGCGTCTCGACGGCTTTTTCCTGTATCATGCTCGTATGCAAAGACATATCCCCCGCTCAGACTAATTTTTTACGCACGACTTCATAGATGGCAAGCGCGTCCTTCAGCAGATCCTCGAGCTTGTCGAGGTAGACCATGTTTGCACCGTCCGAAAGGGCTTCGGGCGGGTTGTCATGCACCTCGAGGAAAAGCCCGTCGACACCCGCGCCGACCGCAGCACGTACAAGGTACTCCACGAACTCGCGCTGCCCCGACGAGCTCGTCCCCGCACCGCCCGGCAGCTGTACGCTGTGCGTTCCGTCAAAGATGACGGGATAGCCGAAGCTGCGCATGATGGGGAACGAACGCATATCGACGACGAGGTTGTTGTATCCAAAGCTCGCCCCGCGCTCCGTGAGGAGAATCTTCTCGCTGCCGCTCTCATGGATTTTGTCGACGACGTTGCGCATATCGTTCGGCGAGAGAAACTGCCCCTTTTTCACGTTGACGATCGCGTTCGTCTGTGCCGCCGCATGGAGGAGATCCGTCTGACGCGAAAGGAACGCCGGGATCTGGAGGATGTCGACAACCTCCGCTGCAGGCCGTGCCTGATGCGTCTCGTGAATGTCGGTGACGACGGGGACGCCGAGCTCCTTTTTGATGGTCTTGAGGAGTTTCAACCCCTCCTTCAGCCCCGGACCGCGGAAACTGTGGAATGCGGAGCGGTTCGCCTTGTCAAAGGATGCCTTGAACACATAGGGGATGCCGAGACGATCGGTGATCTCCTTGATGCCGCGGCCGATCATGAGCGAGCGGTCAAGTCCCTCGAGGACACACGGCCCTGCGAGCAGAACAAGCGGCTCACCGCCGCCGATCTCAAAATTCGCCAGCTTCACTTTGTTCATCTTCATGGCTCCTTTCAATCTACAAGCAGTAGCACGGTATGTAGTTCTATTATAAAGAACTCTCGCGCCGCGGTCAATCGGCAGCGTGTCTCCGATACACTTCGTTGACCGCGGCGAGGTCTTCCTCGGTGTCGACGCCGATGAATACGGCGTCCGTTTCGACGACGCGGATGCGGTACCCGTTCTCGAGAGCGCGGAGCTGTTCGAGGGATTCGGACAGCTCGAGCGGCGTCTGTGCCATTCGCGCGTAGGCGAGCAGAAAGTCGCGGCGGTAGGCGTAGATGCCGATGTGCTTATAGACCTTTGCCCCCGGAACGCGCGCATACGGGATGCGGGCGCGTGAGAAATAGAGCGCGTTGCCGCTTTTATCCGTAATTACCTTGACGTTGTTCGGGTTCTCCTGCTCTTCTTCGTCCGTGATTTCAGTCTTTGCCGTTGCCATCGCGAGCCGGTCGTCCGCAAGGAACGGCTCGACAAGTGCATCGATCACAGACGGCTCGATCAGCGGCTCGTCCCCCTGCACGTTGATGATGAGGTCGTAGTCCGTCATCCGTGCCGCCACCTCGGCGAGCCGATCCGTCCCCGTCGCATGGTCGGCGCCCGTCATAACGGCATGCCCGCCGTGCGCCTCCACCACCGTGCGGATACGCTCGTCGTCGGTTGCGACGACAACGTCCTGCACGAAACGCGCCTGCAGAGCCCTCTCATAGACGCGGACGATCATCGGTTTGCCCGCAATCTCGCGCAGGGGCTTCCCGGGCAGACGCGTCGATGCGTAGCGCGCGGGGATGATGCAGAGGACCTTCACGATGCTTCACCTGATTTCATAAAACTACGGATTTACGACGGCATATTGCCGCCGCGCAGTTTTTCCGCGAGCTGGCGTTTGAGCTCTTGGAAAAACTCCTCCCGCCCCTTTTGGAGCGTGACCTCGACGGAGATGACATACATGGGAATGCGCCACTTTGCGCGAACCACGTCGCCCGGCACCTTCACCGCGTCTTTTTCCGTGATGACGATCGCCTCGACGCCAAGCGTTTCCGCGCGGTAGAGCACCTCCGCCATATCGCGCTCGCCGTAGTCGTGATGATCCGGATAGCGCATACTCTCGACCATCTCGATGCCAAGGTCGGCAAGGGTCTGTTCAAAGGAGGCGGGGTTTCCGATCGCAGAGACGGCAAGCACTTTCTTGCCTTCCATCTCGGTCACGGGCACGCCGCCCGCTGCGATATCCTCGTACCAGTCCGAGAGCCGCACAAATTGGCGCGGCTGATGGATACTCTCGAGGATGAGTCCGTCCTGGTTGTAGCTGCGGAACGTCTCCCAAATGTGCGCGATGGCGCCCGGCGCCGCCTGATCCACCTTCGTCATGAGGCAGACATCCGCGCGGTCGATATGCGAGAGCGGTTCGCGCAGCGTCCCGCGCGGCAGCAGGTAGCCGTTGCCAAAGACGTTGACGGCATCGACGAGCAGAATATCCATATCGCGCTCGAGCTGCCAGTGCTGATAGCCGTCGTCGAGGATGGCAACCTCCGCGCCGAAATGCTCGATGGCGTAGCGCCCCGTCACGGCGCGCTGCGCGCCGATGAGCACGGGAACGTTCGGCAGATGCTTTGCAAGCATGAACGCCTCGTCCCCCGCCGTCTCCGCGTCCATCTTCAGCGTATGTCCGTCGGAAACGATGCCGACCTCGCCGCGCCATTTGGCACGGTAGCCGCGGTTGAGAATCGCGACACGATAGCCCATATCGGAGATCTCACGCGCGAGATGCTGCGCGGTCGGCGTTTTGCCCGTGCCGCCGACGGTGACGTTGCCGAGGCTGATGACGTAGCAGCCGAGCCGCTCCTTCTTTGCCCAGCCCCACCGGTACATGGTGAGTTTGAGGTTGACCAGCTGCTCGTAGATGAGCGAGAACACATAGAACACGCCCATGATGAGCCTGCGCGAAATGCCGCGCACCTCTTTATCATGCACGAGATCGATGAAGTATGTCTGAAAGTTCGCGACCTTCTGCGTCGCGCGGACGCGATGCCCGACAATCCGCTCCTGCGCACGAATGGAGCGGCGCGATTCATAGGTTTCAAGCATCTCGACAAGAATGCGTGCAGATTTCTCCGACGCGCCTTTGTTCTCGTTGATGATGGCAAGGGTCTCCGCCTCGAGCCGCGCACGCTCCGCAGCGTCGCCAAAGAGACGCAGCGTTTCGCGCGTCAGCTCTTCACCGTTCGTTACGGTGACGACGGCATTGCGGTTGCGGAACAGCGCGTGAATGTCCTTGAAATTGAACATCTGATTGCCGACGATGATCGCCTTGCCATGCGCCGCGGGTTCCAGGATATTGTGCCCGCCGTGCGGGATGAGACTGCCGCCGATGTAGATGACATCGCCGAGTCCATAGACGCGCCCGAGCTCGCCCACCGTGTCGAGAATAACGATGTCCTCGCCGCGCGCGGCGTCTCCTTTTTGCAGCTCCTTGCGCGTCGTAACGGTAAAGCCCGCCTTGCGGCAAAGGTGCTCCACCTCCATGGTGCGCAGCACCTCGCGCGGCGCAATGATCAGGCGCACGCCCGGGTCTTTCTCGCGCACCGCCTTGAATGCGGCGAGGACAAGCTCCTCCTCCCCGCGATGGGTCGAGCCCGCGATCATGATCCGGCTTGCGCCCGAAAGTCCAAGTTCCTCGATGAGCGCGGCGCGCTCCTCCGCGCTGACGCTCGTATACGCCTGGTCGAATTTTGTATTGCCCGTCACCGTGACCAGCTCGCGCGGCGCGCCGAGACGCATGATATAGTCGGCGTCGATGGAGGACTGCATGGCAAAGCATTTCACCGTGCCGATCATCTCGCGCAGCATTCCAAAGAGGTATTTGTACTGCTTGACGCTGCGATCGCTGATGCGCCCGTTGACCATCATGACGGGTACGTCGAGCTGCTTCGCTTTTTTGAGGAAATTCGGCCAAAGCTCCGTCTCAACGGGCAGGAATACGCGCGGCCGGATGCGCCCCACAACGCGCGAGGCAAGGAAGGGCAGATCGAGCGGGAAGTAGATGATGGCGTCCGCGTCCTTGATGATGCGGTGCGCCATCTCGTAGCCGCCCGTCGTAACGACCGAGACGAGGATGGGGCTGTCCGGGAACACCTTGCGGAACTCGCGTACGAGCGGGCTCGTCGCGACGATCTCGCCGACGGACGCTGCATGCACCCATATCGCATTTTTCCCCGCGACCTTGTCGATGGTCTCCTGCGGGTAGAATCCAAAGCTCTGTTTGATGCGCTCGATAAACCCGCGCTCCCGTGTCGCACGCAACACGAAAATCGGTATGATGATGGTGACAATGAGGATCGCCGCTAGATTGTAGAGGAATCTCATACGTCGCCCCCCTGAAACTGAATGTCATAGAGATGCCGATAGAGCCCGCCCTTTGCGAGAAGCTCTTCGTGCGTCCCCTGCTCTACGATATGCCCCGCGTCGATGACATAAATGCGGTCGGCGTTGAATATAGTTGAAAGGCGGTGCGCGATGACAAAGCTCGTCCGCCCGACCATGAGCCGGTCGAGCGCCGCCTGCACGATCTTCTCGCTCTCCGTATCAAGCGCGGACGTCGCCTCATCGAGGATGAGGATGCGCGGATCCTTGAGGATCGCACGCGCGATCGCGATGCGCTGGCGCTGACCGCCCGAAATACTCACACCGCGTTCGCCAATCTGCGTATCGTAGCCGCGCTCGAGCTCCATGATGAAGTTGTGCGCGTTCGCAGCCCGTGCCGCCTCCTCGATCTCTGCATCTGTCGCATCGAGGCGGCCATAACGGATGTTCTCGCGAATCGTCGTTGAAAAGAGCATCGTCTCCTGCGGTACAAGCCCAATCTGCCCGCGCAGGGAAGCGAGCGTCACATCGCGGATATCGTGCCCGTCAATGAGAATCGTGCCGCTGTCGACCTCGTAAAACCGCGGAATGAGATTCGCGATGGTTGATTTGCCCGCGCCCGAGGGGCCGACAAAGGCGACCATTTCTCCCGGGGCGGCATCGAGCGTCACGCCGCTGAGCGCCGCGTGCCCCTCCTTGTAAGAAAACGTAACGTTCTCGAAGCGGACATGCCCCTCCACGGGCGGCAGGGGCTGCGCCCCCGGTTGATCCGTGATCGACTCTTTAAGATCCACAACGGAAAAGACGCGATCCACCGCAGCCATCGCCTTTTGAAGGTTGCCGTAGATGCGCGAGAGACGCTTTACGGGATTTGCAAGGTTCACTGCATAGGTAAGGAACGCGACGAACGCTCCCGCCGTGATGTCACCGTTGACAACCTCATAGCCGCCGAACCACACGATGAACGTCACGGCGATCGCCGCGAGAAACTCGACCGTTGGGGTCAGCATACTCGTCTGCTGGACGTTCTTCATCACGGCGTCAAAGTTGCGGTTGTTGCAGTTGACGAAGCGATCGATTTCATAGTCCTCGCGCACGAACGACTTGACCACGCGCGTTGCGGCAAAGCTCTCCTGCAGGAGCGCCGTGATTTCCGCGAGCCGTGCCTGAATAACGCCGCTTGACTTCTTAATCTTCCGCCCGAAGATCTTCATCGCCTGCCCGACCATCGGAATAACAACAAGCGTTAAGAGAGAGAGCTTCCAATCGAGATAGAACATGAGAACGAGCGATCCGACAAGGATACACCCCTCCGTCACCATATCGATGAGATTGTCCACAAGCGCCGCCTGTATCGCGGCAACGTCATTCGTGACATAGCTCATGATCTCGCCCGTCTGGTGGCGATCGTAGTACGCAAGCGGCATCCGCTGGAACTTGCGGAACATGACCTCGCGCACATCGATGATGACCTTCTGCCCGATGTAGGAGACAAGATAAGACTGCCCGAAGTAAAAAATCCCGCGCAGGAAGAAAATCACAACGATGCCCACGCAGATCGCGTTGAGCAGCGCCATATTCTTATCCGCGAGGACATCGTCGATCATGTCCTTGATGATCCAAGGGACGTATAGATTCGCCGACGAGGCAAGGATAATGCACAAGACGGCGAGTGCAAATTTCTTTGCATACGGCTGCATGTAGGCAAGCAGTCTCTTGTAATTCTTCATAGCTCTCCCGGTGAAAATAAAAATTTATGCGCGCCGCGCCAGAGCGATGATCTTCTCCGCGACACGGTGCGCAGCATGTTTTTCTCCAAGACACGCGACAGCGCGCGCAAGGCGCTCGGTCACATAGGAGCGATCCTCTCCGTCCCAGATGATACGCTCCATCTCCGCCGCGATGCGCCGCGGCTCGACGTCGCCCTGCAGGAGTTCGGTCTCAAAGGTCTCTCCAAGGAGGATGTTCGGCAGGGAAAACCGCTCCACATCGACGAGCAGACGCCCGACAATGTAGGACAGCATCGAGAGCCGATAGAGCACGACCGCAGGCAGCCCCATAATCGCCGCCTCCATCACGACCGTCCCCGACGTAGCCATCGCCGCGCGTGCAATGCCCATGAGCGCATAGCGCGCGTCACGGGCAAGCATCACGGGTACGGACGCCGCCGCAAGGTGCGCGGCAAGCCGCTCCTCGTCGACGCCCCCCGCAACAGGCAGAAAAAAACGCCGCGCAGGATCCGCCGCTGAGAGAATCTTCGCCGCGCCGAGCATCGCGGGGAGGAGCCGTTCGATCTCCTCACGGCGGCTGCCCGGCATGAGCAGGATGGGAACCTCGCCGTCCGCGATGCCGAAATGCCGGCGTGCCTCTTCGGGCGGCAGCTCCGCCCGTACCGTATCCACGAGAGGGTTGCCGACGAACGAGATGTTCGCCCCCGCCGCCTCATACGGCGCGAGCTCATGCGGGAAGATCGCCACGAGCTCGTCCGCGATCTTTGCGCAGTCCTTCGCGCGCCCCTTGCGCCACGCCCATGCAGAAGGGGGAATATAAGAAAAGACGGGGATGCCCCGCTCTTTTGCCCGCTTTGCGAGCCGCCAGTTAAAGTCCGGATAGTCGATGATGACGAGCACATCCGGACGCTCCTCCTCCATGAGCCGCGTGAGGTCGTCGAGGAGGGCAAGAATGCGGCGCAGATTCATCAGCACCGCCGAGATGCCCATGACGTTGTAGTCCGTATAGTTTTGGCGGAGCACAACGCCTGCCTCCGCCATCCGCGCCCCGCCGAAGCCGATGAGCGAAACCTCCGGATCGATCGCCCGCAGTTCCCGCGCGAGCGCCGCCCCGTGCAGGTCGCCCGAAGTCTCGCCCGCCGACAGCATGATCTTCACCGGCAAGACCTCCTTCTCTTAGAGCGCCGCGATCGTGATGCCGTTCGCCTCCGCAAGTGCAACGGCGCGTTCCTTGTCGATGAAGAGCGTTTTGCCCGCCTCGATCGCGAGCGCCGACGCCTTGACGGCAACAAGGGATTCGATGGTATCCAGCCCGACCGCGGGCACATCGAATCGGCTGTCCTGCTGCGGCTTTGCCGCCTTCGCGACGACGGCGCCGCTGCCCGCAAGCTGCCCGCCGCGGCGGATGCAGGCGTCCGTCCCCTCGATTGCCTCGAGCGCCATAACCGCCCTATCCTTCACAACGGCAGTCTGCCCGACGTCGAGACGCCCGATCTCACGTGCCATTTGGAGACCGAACTCCATATCGCGGCGCTCCACCTCGCTCGGTGCGCGGCTCGTGAGTGTCCCCTCCGCCGGCATGAGCGGACGAATGAGCGCCGTCTGATCGAGCGGCGTCACGCCGATCTTCATCAAGGCGCCGACGAACATCATCATGATGGTATCGTCGTTCTGATTCGGCAGCTGCATCAGCATCCCGCGCAGCATCTCGTCCGGCACGATCGCCCCGGTGAAGAGGAGTTCCTTCGTCACCTTGCCGATCATCGTGACCTTTTTGATCTCCTCCTGCTGCAAATACGCAAGGATGGAAGCGATCTGACCGATGCTGATCTCGCGATAGACATTTGCCGCATCCTTCAGCTCCGGATCCGTATCCGGCAGAAGCGCAACCGCATGCACCTCATAGCCGAGCGCACGCGCCGCACGTGCACACGCAGCAGGCAGATGTCCGACGCCTGCGAGCAGACCTATTTTTTCCATGAATCTCTCCCCTTACTCATCCTCGTGACGTTCCCGGCAGATGCCGCGCTCCGCGTTGCGGAGGAAGCGCAGGAGATGGTCGATCTCCTCGCAGGAATCCACCTCCTGCTCGATGACGGCGATCGCCTGCGTGAGGTTCAGCCCCGAGCGGTAGAGGATCTTGTACGCCTGCTTGATGCGGCGGCGCACATTGATGGGAATGCCCGCGCGCGAGATGCCGACGCTGTTGAGACCGACGGCACGTGCAGGATGTCCGTCCACCATCGTGAACGGCACGACGTCCTGCACGAGTTTTGACGTGCCGCCGATCATCGCGTTGCGCCCAATCTTCACAAACTGATGCACGCCCGCCATGCCGCCGATCACAACGCCATCCTCGACGATGGCATGTCCTGCGAGCATCGCCGCATTGCTCATGATGATGCGGTTGCCGAGGATGCAGTTATGCGCAATATGCGTATACGCCATGAGGAGGCAGTCGTCTCCGATGCGCGTCTCCTCTCCCTCGCCCGTCGCGCGGTGCACCGTCGCGCACTCGCGAATCGTCGTGCGGTCGCCGATGAACGTATAGCTCTTTTCGCCTTTGAATTTCAGATCCTGCGGCACTTCGCCGATGGAAGCGCCTTGAAAAATATGGCAGTCCCGGCCGATCTTCGTCCACTCTTTGATCACGGCGTGCGGTTCGATCTTCGTCCCCTCGCCGATCTCAACATGATCCGAGATGACCGCGTAGGGGCCGATCTCCACGTTCCGCGCGATGCGCGCCGTCGGCGCAACGACGGCGGTGTCATGGATATAGGCGATAACCTTGCTGCTGCCTGTCATCTATTTCAACTCCTTCAGCCCCGGCGTCTCCGCTAGGGCAGACATATTCCACTCTCTGCTATAATCCTGCGTGAGCATCGCATATTCACATCGAAAAATCCGCCGAAAACGGGCTTTTTCCTTTCTGAGCGTGGATTATGTCCTTTTATCCTGTATTTATGGCTCTTTTTTCAGATTTCATCCCCATTTTTCAGGGCAAATTTGAAATCTGCTGCCGCCACGAGTTCGTCGTTGACATAGGCATCCGCGTGCAGCACGCCGAACACGCCGCGCACGCGCACAAGCTCCGCCTTTGTCACCACCACGTCGCCGGGGACGACGGGGCGTTTGAATTTCACATTTTCCATCCCGCCAAAAAGCGCGATCTTGCCGCGGTGTTCGTCCGGATAGAGCATCGTGACGCCGCCGACCTGCGCCATTCCCTCAAGGAGCAGTACGCCCGGCATAATCGGGTGCCCGGGGAAATGACCGAGGAAGAACGGCTCGTTCATCGTCACGCACTTGATGCCCGTTGCCGATTTGAACGGAACCAGATCGACGATACGATCCACAAGCAGCATCGGCGGACGATGCGGCAGAATCTGCTGAATCTCATTGATGTCCAAAGTCATGCTAATTCCCCTTCTCTGCAATCTGCTTCGCCAGTGCCGTGTTGAGCGCGTGCCCCGACGCCACCGCTACGATATGCCCCCGGATGATGCCCGCCAAACGGATGTCTCCGATCACATCGAGAATCTTGTGGCGCACCAGCTCGTTCGGGAAGTGCAGCGGATTCAGCCACCCCTCGTCGTTATAGACAATGACCGTCTCGAGCGATCCGCCAAGTCCGAGGCCGTGCGCGCGCAGCGCCTCAATTTCCTTTTCATAGGCGATCGTCCGCGCCGGTGCGATCTCCCGCGCGTACGTCTCCGGCGTAACCTCCACGTCGAAATACTGCACGCCGATAAGCGGATGCTCGTTGAGCGACGTGAACGAGACGCGCAGCCCGTCGTACGGCAGCGCCATCACAAACCGGCTGCCGTCGTCCACACGATAGATGCGGTCAATGACCATCGTCCTGCGCTCCGCTGCCTGCTCCACCGTCCCGGTGTCCGCGATGAGGTTAAAAAAAGTGTGCGCACTGCCGTCCACGACGGGCGGTTCCTCCGCATCGAGCGTTATAAGGCAGTTATCGACCCCATGCACATGCAGTGCGCTCATCAAATGCTCGATCGTGAAGAATTTCAGCGCCCCCGCGCCAATCGTCGTTGCACGCAGCGTCGCCGTCACGTTTGCCGCAACGGCGGCGACGGGCGGCTCCTCCGGCAGATCCGAGCGTCCGAACAGGATGCCCGTCCCGGGCGGTGCCGGCGCGAGTTCCATATGAACCCGGCGTCCCGAATGTAGCCCGATGCCGTCATAGACCGCACGCGCCGCCAGCGTTCTTTCTTTTTGCAAGCGATCGCCTCCTGCGAATTCTGTCGCATTTCAATCCACGATACATGATACTAAAAATTTTGCGAACTTGCAAGAGATTTGACAGACGATATAACATCTGATAATATAAGGGCAAGCAAATCACATGCTTCCGGTACCGGGGATGTAATGGTCTCGACGGGGATGGGCGGTATGTGGACAGCGAGCCGGGGGGTCATCAACCCGTTAGTAAGGTGAAAACTTTTATTAAACATAAAAGCAAACGAAGACTACGCTCTGGCGGCTTAAGCCAGCCCCTTTCCGACCGTCTCCCGCACGGACGGAGCAAGGGGTCAAACGCGGGATACCCGGGAGCCATCGCACGATAACTCTCAGGGGAAATCAATCGTGATCGGCAGCGCATACCTTGTCTGCGGGGGATGCGTCGCCTAAATAAAAGCACAGACTGCGCTCGGAGAAGCCCATGTGACGTTATCTTCGGACAGGAGTTCGATTCTCCTCATCTCCACCAAATGAATACGACAAATCCCGCGCGGGGAATTTCTCCGGCGCGGGATTTTTTCATTGCCGTAATATATTCGGAGCATCGTGCTCCTGTATCCTTCAATGCGTCACAGCAGCACGCCTTTTAGAACCGATACGTATAGTTGAGCATATAGTTCACAGGCGTTGACCAATAAACCGAACCGGAGTGTCCGAGATTATCCTCCCGATCAAGCAGGTTGTCGATCAAGAGAGAGAGCTCACTGTGCTCATCCGGTCGGTAGGTTGTGTTCCACGATGTGAGAAGATAAGGTTTGCACGCGTAAGAATGCTCCTTGGAAGGGGTCTGCACACGGTCGGCGAGATACGAAGCCGAAAGCGCAGACGTCCATTTGCCGTGTGCATAGGAAATACCGCCCGTCAGCTGAATCTTGCCGAATTTCCGATCCCAGTAACTCTTGGACGCGTCTCCGGATTTCCTGCTCACGGGGTTCTGCCATGTCAGTCCCCAATTGTAGGTGAACCCATGCTTGCCTGTGATCGTATCTGACAGTTCAACCCCCGTATTGCGGAAGTCCTCGTTGACGTAGGTATAGACGGCTGACCCGGTCTTTTTATCAACCGATGCCGTAATATTGTCCTTGATACGCATATGGAACAGCGCCGCGCGCAGGCGGTGCGCCCCGTGATCCTTCTTCCAGCCGATCTCGTAATTGACGCCCGTCTGCGGTTTCAATCCCGGATTCGGCGTCGCGCGGTCATTCAAATTGTACATCTGTGAGAAGGTCGGCATCTTAAAGGATTGGGCGATGTTCAGATACAGACTGCTCTCTTTGTCCAGCTTGTGCAGGAACTGTCCTGCCATGCTGAAATTGCTGAAATTTGAACCGTTGCTTTCGCCTGTTGTCCACGTCTCGCGCATCCCGAAAACCCCCGTGTTGCGCTCGTCAAATTTCTGCGTCCACTGCGCAAACAGTCCCCAGTTATTACGTGCATAATGGAGCGTGTCCTTTTCCGCTGTCGAAATTGTTGCGAGTTTGCGATAGTCCTCGCGTGCGAGACTCATGCCGGCAATCAGACTTGATTTCTCGCCGAACTTCCAGTCATGCTGTGCGTCAACCCCATAGCTGCGGTTGCGCTCGCGGCTTTGATACCAGTTGGCAGACGTCTTTTGCGTGCCGGTCGTACGTCTGCCGGTGCGCTGACTGATGTAGGTCGGTCCATCGCCTTTGGATTCCGTCGTGTTGAAATACAGATCGACCTTCCAGTCATGCGCCTTATAATGCAGCTGCATCGTGTGCTGATCCGTCTCGTACATACGCGTATTGTATGGTTCTCCTGCTTTGATTCTTGCAGTGGGAAGCGTATAGTCAACACGATCGATAAATCGCTTATACCGCGCCTCGGTATTGTAATAGTGATACACCATATCCCACGAGGGACTGATGCGGTAGTTCAGCGCGAGATCCTCCTTCTTTACCTTATCGACATCGGTATGATTTTCGCCAAAGAGCAATTTGGTTCCGCTGTCGTTCGTCAATTTCAAATCGGACGCACTGATTCTGCCGACTTCCCCCCAGCGTTTTACGTGATAGCTGAGTCCAAAGCGCTCGTTGCCGACACTGACGCCATAAGCACGCTGCCCAAAATTACCCGCGCCAACGGTAACGGAATTTTCTCCGCCCTTTTTCGTAATGATATTGACGACGCCGCTCATCGCCTCGCTGCCGTAGAGAACGGAACCGCTTCCCTTAACGATCTCGATGCGCTCGATATTCTCCGCCGCCATTGCGTCGAGATTATATTTCCCGCGCCACGCAACGGGATTTCCGTTGACAAGAATGAGTGCATCTCCCTCTACGCCCCGGATATTGACCTCGTTCGTCATTGTCCCCATCGACGCGCCGCCGGGTCCAAAGGTTTTATAGGTCAGCCCGTTGACTTTGCTCAGCACATCGGCGGCACTTTTCGCCCCGCTCTGCGCGATCTCCTCGCGCGTGATTACCGTCGTTGACGCCGGCGTGTCGAGCTCTTTAGTTTCGACGCGCTGCGCGGTGACGATAACGTCATCCAGAGTATAAACAGGCATGACGTCTGCATCTTGTCCCCCCCCGGCGGATACAATTCCGTTCACGCCGGAAAGAATCGCGGTAATTACCGCTGTTTGCAGCAGTTGCTTTTTCAAAGTTTTTCCTCCTTTTTGGCGCTGTACACCATTTCAGCGCGATATTTATTCACATACCGCCCCGCATGGACACGGTGCTGCCGCATCCATGCAGATATGACGGCGATATGTTTAATTTTAGAACCGATATGTGTACGACAGGCGATAGTTCCGCGGAAGCGACCAGTATTCGTGCTGAATGATCGGATTCTCTCGATTGAGTATGTTATAGACGCCGAACGAGAGCGTCTGATCGGGCGTTACTTCATAGCTCATCGTGAGCTGTCCCTCGATGCGGTTGGGGATTTTGTGATCCGGTTTTCCTGATGCGGTTTTCCCGGTCAGTGTATAATATGCCCACTGCCGCCCTGCCGTAACATACCAGTCCGTACTGATGCGCAGCTTATCTTTGCGGTACAGGAGTCCTGCAAAATACTGTTGGTGCGCATCCGACTGTCTCCATTCCCCCTTCTCTCTTGCACGCGGATTTGCGTAGTATCCGCCGATTCGTGCCTGTAGATTTGGCGTAATCTGCTTGTGATACTCCAACTCGATGCCGATGTTTCGGAACTCGTCCCCATTTGTCTGTATATCAAATTTTTCATGAGTAACCGGGTCTTCCTCTACCGCCCAGACAAATTGATTTTTGACCGCCATGCGGAATACTGCGACCCTGAGCGATTCTTTATTGTCGCCAAACTTGACTCCCGTCTCGTAGTTCCACCCGACCTGCGGTTTCATCGGATACAGCTTGAATACGTTCCGCTTCGTGAACCAAGAGTTGACCGCCGGCATCTCGAACGATTTTCCGATATTGACATACCATGAGGCTTTTGGCGTGATTTTGTAAACCGTCTGGATCTGCGGGAGAAATACGTTCTGGCGCCGCTCATAGGTATTCTTCTTGACGATATGCTCGCGCATGCCAAGTGTTGCGGAGAACCGATTGCTGAGCCGCCGTGTGTAAGAGAAAAACGCGGCGTAGGAATCACGTTCCAAATGCGCTTCTGTTTTTACGTTATTCAGATAGTTTTCACGATGAAATTCAAGTCCGCCGACGAGACTGTCCTTGCCCTCACGAAAATTCCACGCCTTCTGGACTTCGAAATGATATGCGTTGGAATTGGTATCGGAGCTGGCATCCTTGGTCATGGGACGAACTTCCTGCCGTATCCACGCAAACTTGCTGTGCCACTGCCGATCGGCATCATCATAAGTCACGCCGACACGCTGCTGTCTATAGTGATACCGCCGTGACGCTTTGAGCTTTGACCAGTCGCGCAGGGCGGGTTGGTAATCGTACTCGTTCGTTGTGGAATCGGTATCGTTATAGGCATAGGTAGCGGTTAGTTTATCGGTAATACGCAGGCTGAGAAACGCACTGTCCTTTGTCCCGGCTTCGCGGCTCTTGCGTGTCGTGGTTGTTGTCGGCGTTTTGAAAAAAATGCGGCTCGTTTGGTGAACAGGCTTTCTGTAATCTCTGCGGTAGGAGAATATCACATGCTCATTCCCGACCATGACGCCATAGTTTTTATCATAGCTGCCGACAGCACCCGTAACGTGCCCCTGCACCTTCTTCCCCTCCGGCTTCTTCGTGATGATATTGATGACGCCGCCCATTGCCTCCGCACCGTAGAGAACCGATCCCGCCCCCTTCACGATTTCGATTTTCTCAATGGCATCCACGGGAATCGAGTTCAGCATAGAATTATAGTTCAGCAAATTCGCCGGAGTCCCGTCAATGAGCAAAAGGGTTCCTCGGTCAAGTCCTCGGACACTGAGACGCGAGAACATGCCGCCGTATTGCTCGCCGCCATGTCCATAGGCGCTTGAGTTCAGTCCCGGCACGCGTTCAAGCGCTTCGTATGCCGTAACGGCGCCGCTGTCTTTCAGCTGCTGCTCTGTAATTACAGTCGTCGTCGCGGGCGTGTCCAAATCTCTGGTCTCAACGCGCTGTGCGGTGACAACCACATCGTCAAGTGTATACTCATCGAGTTTCGAGGCATCTTGTTCTCCTCCTGCGGACACAACTCCATTTATACCGGAGAGAATCGCAGTGATGACAGCCGTCTGCAGCAGTTGTTTCTTCAAAACTGTTCCTCCTTAATTTTTCAATTGTTCTGGGCAACATATTATGCGAGCGTCTAACGGCACGCTGCTCCGTGCGGTTAGACGCTGTACGATGCATATGATTATCTTAGAAGCGATAGGTGTAGGACAGACGATAGCTCCGCGGGAGCGACCAATGCTCATTGTCATTGATTGGATTATCTCGGTCAAGCAGGTTATAAACGCCGAACGATACGGTCTGCACTGGAGAAATCGTATATTCCATCGTCAGATTTCCCTCAATACGATTCGGTATTGCATGATCCGACTTCCCGCTGCTTGCTCCGTAAACACCGGTCAGGAGATATGCCGACGGCTGTCTCTTTGCCGTAACGTACCAATCCGTGTTAAGGCGCAGCTTATTGACATGGTACTGGAGCCCTGCAAAGAGCTGAACCCGTGCATCAGACTGTGTCCAATCGCCGTTGCTGCTCTTTGCCTTGGGATTCCCGTAGTAACCGCCGGTACGAATGCTCAGGCGGTCGCTGAGCTGCCTGCTGTATTCCAGCTCAATTCCCGTGTTCTTGAACTTGTCGAGATTGGTCTGTACCCACGTATCGGGGTCACCGCCCGAAATCACCGTATTCTCTTTCACCCATTTGAACTTGTTATTGATGTCCATATGGAAGAGCGCGACTTTCAGCGATTCTTTCACGTCGCCGAACTTGATGCCCGTTTCGTACGTCCATCCATCCTGCGGATTGAGTCGATACCGTGTCGACACCTTGGCACTGTAGTAGGGCGAGTTCACCGCGGGAGTTTCAAACGACCTGCCTACGTTCACGTACCACGAAGCGCGTGGGCTCATCTTGTAGAGGGTCTGCACCTGTGGCAGGAAGATGCTCTGCCCCCGGTCGTACCCGTTTCCCTTAACAAAATGCTCGCGAATCCCAAGCGTTGCTGAGAATCGATCGTTCATTTGACGTGTATAGGCTGCAAAAACGGCATACTGATCGCGATGGAGACTGCCATGATTTGCGGAATGACGCTTGACATGCCCTTCGCGATGGAAATCAAATCCCGCGACGAGGGTATCAAGCCCGCCGCGCAGATCCCATTTCTTCTGTGTGTCAAAGTTCCAACTCGTCGCATCCGTGTCTGTAGTGCTGTCGGCATTGAGCGGGCGCGTCGTATGCTTGAGATAGGCAAGGCTTGATTTCAGCCCCGTATGCTTGTCGTCATAGATGAGCGCGAATCGGTTGGTCTTATACTCGTAGCGATAGTGCTTATACGGCGTGACCCAGTCTTTTACATGCGTATCATACTTAAACTCCCGATGCCCGCGGTCAGTTTCATTGTACGTATAATTTGCAGTCAGCTTATCGCTCAGGCGCAGGTTGAGAAAGATGGAATCCCGCATCGAATTATCGCTGGATTTGCGCGTAAAGTTCCGCCCTGCGTACGTGTACGGAAACATCCGGTTATACTGGGAAATCTCCTTGCGGTATTCTTTCTTATACTGAATACTAAAATTCTGCCCTGAGACTGCAATTCCATAGTTCTTCTCATGACTGCCAATCATCCCTGTGACACTTCCATGAAGTTTATCATCAGTGGGTTTCTTTGTAATGATATTGATAACGCCCGCCATCGCCTCCGCACCATAGAGAACGGAGGATGCTCCCTTAACGACCTCAATCTTTTCGATGGACTCGACGGGGATCGCATTCATCATCTGATTATAGTTCATGAGGTTAGCGGGGCTGCCGTCAATCAGTACCAATGTCCCCTTATCCAATCCGCGGATATTGATGCGGGAGAGATCAATACTCCCCTCGCCTGCAGGACCGTAAGAATATGCATTCACTCCCGGTATACGCTCGAGTGCATCAAACGCCGTCTGCGCGCCGCTGTCCTTCAGCTGCTGCGCGGTGATCACCGTCGTCGTCGCGGGCGTATCCAAATCCTTGGTTTCGACGCGCTGTGCGGTGACAACCACATCGTCGAGCGTATACTCATCGAGTTTTGATGTATCTTGTCCCCCCCCTGCGGACACAACTCCATTCATACCGGAGAGAATTGCCGTGACGACCAACGTCTGTAAGAGGCTTTTCTTCATAAAAACATTTCCTTTCCCTATAAAAATTAGTTCATCTATCTTTACATGCGGTTCTTTGCATGAGAGATACTTCCTTGTACGCCGCCCGCTGCATGGGCGATGACGGCGCGCTTCATGCCGCACTCGGCACTATCTGTGCCCGCGGTGTGCATCCGCGCGAAGCATCCGCCGCCGCACGCGGCGAGTGTATCGCAGGAGCGGCAGCGCGCCATGCCGTCATGCACGAGCGCGGCGACCGCGCGTTCGCGTTCCTTGGAGATGCCCTGCATGACATTGCCGAGGAAGAACCGCACGTCCCCGAAGAACGAGGAACACGCATAAATGCCGCCGTCCGCCTGCACGAACGCCGCCTCGCCGCGCAGGACAAAGCAGTGCTCGAACGCCTCCATGCGCCCGCACGCGAGCGCGCCGCAGCGTTCCGTCTGCGTGAGGGCGATGCGGATGCCCGTGAGCGCGGCGAGTTCGTCGAGGCGGCGGCAGAGCGCCGTGACCGCCGCCGCGGTCTCCGCCTTCCCCGCGGGGACGAGCCCTCTCCCGCGCCCCTGCCCGCGCAGGAGGTCAAGCCCGATGCGCCGCACGTTGCCGAGGTAGTATGCGAGCTCGGCGAGTCCCGGTAGATCGCGGACATTCTCGCGCGAGACGACCGCAGTCACGCCGACGGGTATCCGCAGGGCGCGCAGTACCTCCATGCCGCGCATGACGGCGGCAAAAGAACCCGCACCGTTAGGGAGCTTGCGCAGGTGGTCATGTACCGCCGCGCGCCCGTCAATGCTCACGCCGATGCCGACGCGGTGCCGGTGCAGGAAGCGCGCGCGCTCCTCGGTGAGGAGAGAGCCGTTCGTCTGCACCTGCATCCGCGCGGGGATGTGCTCCGTTTCGACATAGCGCACGATTTCCTCGATCAGGTGGAACGCGAGCAGCGGCTCTCCGCCGCTGAACTGGAGGACAAAGGGCGTGCCGCCCGTCGCGGCGAGAGAGATTGCGCGCCGTGCCGTCTCAAAATCCATCGTCTCGCGCCGCATCTCCGCCGCGTAGCAGTAGCGGCAGGCGAAGTTGCAGTCCCCCGTCAGCGCGAGCACAAGCAGCTTGCAGTGTTTCATCCGCGCCGCTCCGTCACGAGAGCATCCGCCGATTTTTCCGCAGGAGATAGAGGAAATACGGCGTGCCGAGCAGTGCAGTCATGATACCGACGCGAATCTCGATGGGGTCGAGGACGATGCGCCCGAGCGTATCGCAGAACACAAGCAACATCCCGCCCGCAAGGATGCTCGCGGGGAGCAGACGCCTGTGGTCGGGACCGACGATCATGCGCATCATATGCGGCACGATGAGTCCGACAAATCCGATGTTGCCGCTGATGCAGACGCCCGTCGCCGTTGTCATGGACGCGACGGCAAGCAGAATGAGACGATAGCGCGTGACGGGCATCCCGACGGCGCGCGCCTCGACGTCGCCGAGGACGAGGATGTTGAGGTGGCGCGCCATGAAGAGCATGACGGCAAGCCCGATGCAGATGGGTCCCACGCCGAGCAGGACATGCTCCCAGCGGCGATAGTCGAGGCTGCCGATCGTCCAAAAGAGATATTGCTGCATTTTCTGCTCGCTGATGACGGTCAAGATGCCCGCCGTAATCGCGCCGAGCAGCATGCCGACGACGACGCCCGCGAGGAGCAGCATCATCACGGGAATCTTGCCGTGCCGCATGGACAGCATGACCGTGAGGGAGACCGCCGCGAGCGAGCCGAGGAAGGCAAACATCGGCAAAAAGAACATGCTCTCCTCCGATAGCCCGAGCGAGATCGCGATGACCGCGCCGACCGCCGCGCCGCTCGACACGCCGATGATGCCGGGGTCGGCGAGCGGGTTGCTGAAAATGCCCTGCATGACCGTCCCCGACGCGCCGAGGCTCGCGCCGACCATCAGCCCGACGAAGGTACGGGGAAAGCGGATATGCCAGAGCACCGCTTCCTGCTCGGGCGTGACCGCAACGTCCGTGAGCACGGGCAGCCCCGCCGCGTGTGCGAGCGAGGCGAGCACCTGCACAAAGGAAATATCAAACTGTCCCCACGAGAGCGAGAACAACGACACGAGAATAAGCAGCACTCCCATGACGGGCGCAAGCGCGCGCAGTGAAAATTTTCTAGGCATGGTCTCCCCCCTTTTCCGCACGGCGGATCGCCCGCCGGATATGATCGTTCCAAAGATATTCCTGCGCGTATGCCGCGCCGCGCAGTCCCATGAGCGGCGCATCGGTCAAAAGCACCGCGTCGGGTGCGGGCTGAGCAATATGAAAGCGCGCGACCGCATCCTCGGGCGGCACCCCCGCAGTCTCGCTGCCGCTCCCAAGGAAGATTCCCTCACGGAGCGCCGCAATCGCCGCGCGCCCCGGGGCGCTCTCGGGCGCGGCGATCTCGTCCGCAATATCCGCGGCGTATCGCTCCGCCAGGCCGCCAAAGTCCTCCATCAGCACGGTCAGACGCCCCATATCCGCCCATTCGCCGCGCAGTGCGTGAGCGATGCCCAGTGCCGCAGACGGCGGCGCCGCGATGACGGCGCGCTCGTACCAGAGATCGCCCCACATGCTCTTTGCCGCGTTGATGCGGAAGAAGATCTGCCGCTGTACCCGCTCCGCCTCGGTAAGCGCGGCGTCGATACGCGGCGCGCGCAGGGCATCGTTGATCTCCGTGAGCCAGCGGCGCGTTCCCTCGACGCCGTACGGCGGAAGCGGCGCAATGTACGGCACATCGGTCGTTTGCTCCAAATATGCCGCAAGCTCCGCGCCGAGTTCGGCGTGAACGACGATGTTCAGCTCCGCCGTGCCGAGCGTCTCGAGCTCCGCCGCCGTACATCCGCCGCCCACCGGCGCGCCGATCGTATAGCCCGACAGTTCGAGAAGCCGCATTAGCTCGCACAGATCATTCCCCGCGCGCAGATAGGCGGGCGTCAGCCCGAGGAGGTTGACGCGTCCGGGCGTCCGCGCCGCCCTCCGGGGGGCGATCTCCTCCATACAGGCGCGCGCGGCTTTTCGGTAGCCCGCGGCGAACATGCCGCCGAGCCCGCCGCTGTCAAAGGCGGCGACGCGGGGAAAGCCCATGCCGCGCGCGATGCTCCGCACATCGTCGCCGATGAGCCCCGCCGCGCAGCTGTTTTCCACCGCGAGCAAGGCGGGCGGCGGGTCGAGATGCGGCGCAAGCGTCTCGCGGATGTACTCCTCCGCGCCGAACACGATGGCGTCATTGTCGAGCTGCGTTGAAATCATGCGCTGCGCAATCATCGGGCACTCCTGTTCGAGCGTCCGCATCGCGTAAAAATAGCACCACATGGGGCCGTTGACGGCGATGAGCGCGTCCTGAATCCCTGCGAAAAATCCCGCGGCGCCCGCGAGCGCGCAGGAATCCGAATGCCGGCAGACGCTTTGAAACGCGTCCTCAGGCATAGAGCACGCCCCCTTCCCGCCGCCGCGCCGCACAGCGCCGCATACAGTCGATGCGCAGTTCCTCCCCGCGCCGCCCCGCCACGGGCAGCATCGGGAGGAAGATTTGCCGCAGACGCGGATTCGCGAGCTCATGCGTCGTCAGCACGAAGTCCGCCGCCGCGTAAAAGGGCTCCGCGTCGCGCTCCGCAATCACGGGCGCGGAACTCGCCTCCCGCACGCGCCGCTCCATCTCCGCGCGGTCGTCCGGCAGATAGGCGTCGAGAATCACCACGCCCGTGAGCACAACGCCCAGTTCCTCGAGCAGACGGCAGAGCGGTTCCGGCTTAAAATACCGCACGGCACGCCCGACGGCGAGCACGACGCGTTTTCCCGCGAGTGCGTCCCGTCCCGCGGCAAGCACCGCGTCAAACGCCGTACGCTCCTGCGCAATCAGCTCCTCCGCCGCCTCCTCGCGTCCCGTGAGCGCACCGATACGCGCGATCCAGCGCAGCGTCTCTCCCATGCCGACGGGGTAGATGTCCCCTGCGCAGACGATGCCGAACCGCTCCGTGAGGAGACGGGCAAAGTCCCGCACCTCCCGTTCGTGCGCCGCGTCCCCTTCCCTGCCGAGCAAAACGGAGAACTCTGCGGCGGGCACGGCTTTTAGCTCGGCGAGCGAGAGATAGGAGGGGAACTGAAGGACATCCCGCACGCCGAGTGCCGCGAGCAGACGCCGCACCTCGCGGACGTATTCGCCCGACGCGCCGCCGCAGTCGCCGAGAAGGACGGCGCGCCCCTGCTTTTTTTCCGCCGACGGCTCCATAAAGTTCTCGGCAAGCAGACGCATCGTCTCCAAATAGCCGCCGAAGTATTCGCCGTCGAGAAACCCGTGCGATTTCAGCGCGATGACGGGAATCCCGTATTCCTCCGCCGCCTCCTCTGCGATGCGCTCCGCATCGTCGCCGATGACGCCCGCCACGCACGACGAGACGATGAAGATTGCCTCCGGATGCGCGTTCATGACAACGTGGTCGAGACAGCGGCGCAGCAGCTCCTCGCCGCCGAACACCGCCTCGTCCTCGGCGATCCCGCTCACAAAGAGCGGCACAGCCCCGCGCTCCTCCGCAGCACCGCGCGCCATGCTGCGGTAATGCGCCCCGGTCTCTAATGTACGCGCGATATGGGCGCACGCGCGCGGGCTGTGGAACACGACCGCCACGCCGCGCACATAGGCAAGCGCGCGCCAAACGCCCGGCATCGCGCAGCTGCAGTTCGTCCGGCGAAAGATGAGCCGCTTTGCCTCAGTTGCCATAGGACTCCACCAATGCCTCCAGCTCCTCAAACTCCATCGACTGCGGGACGGAGAGCCGGTCGTTCGTCTCAATCGCGCGCGCAAGCCTGCGGTAGACCTCCGCCTGCGCATCCTCGGGCGCGTGCTCGATGACCGTCTTGCGCCGAATCTCCGCCGCGTGGACGATCTGCGCGCGCGGTACGAACGCGATGAGACGCGTATTGAGACGCGCGGCAAATGCCGTGAGCAGTTCCTCCTCGCGCGCGACGTTGCGGCTGTTGCCGATGATGCCGCCGAGCCGGACGCTGCCGCGCGCGGCGAAGCGCGCGACGCCCTTTGCGATGTTGTTCGCCGCATAGAGACTCATCAGCTCGCCTGAGGAGACAATGTAGATCTCCGTCGCATATCCCTCGCGAATCGGTACGGCGAACCCGCCGCAGACCACGTCGCCGAGGACGTCATAGAGCACGATGTCCTCGTCCTCGATGGCATGCAGCGCCTTCAGCCGCTCCAGCGCGACGATGATGCCGCGCCCCGCACAGCCGACGCCGGGGTCGGGACCGCCCGCCTCGATGCATTTGATGTCGTGCCAGCCCGTGTGAACGATGTCCGAGAGCTGCGCCGTGCCCTTTTTCTCGCGTTCGATATCGAGCACTGTCTCTTTGCAGATGCGACCGAGCAGCAGGCGCGTGGAATCGTTCTTCGGGTCGCATCCGATCTGACAGACGTGCCGCCCCATCTCCGCAAACGCCGCCGAGACGTTCGACGCGGTCGTCGATTTTCCGATGCCGCCCTTGCCGTAAAACGCGATTTTCTTCATGCCGTCGCTCCTTTGTCCTCGGATACCGCAAGCAGCGGTGAGAGCGTGCGCCGCTCCGACTCCGTAAACACCTCGATATGCCCCGTCCGCGCGTTCTCCGCGACGCGCACGGGCGTGCCGTACGCGAGGGAGAGGGTCTCCTCGCGCATGACCGCCTCCGGCGCGCCGTCCGCCACGATGCCGTCCGCCCCGATGAGCAGAAGCCGCGAGCAGAACCGTGCGGCGAGGGACAGCTCATGCACGACGAGCATCGCGGTGCGCCCGGCGGCGCAGAGTTCACTGCACAGGCGAAAAATCTCTTCCTGATAGATGAAATCAAGCCCCGTCGCCGGTTCGTCGAGCAGGAGGAGCGGCGCTTGCTGTGCAAGGATCTTTGCGAGCAGGACGCGCTGACGCTGACCGCCCGAGACCTCCTGCACCGCCTTGTCACGGATGTCCCAGACGCCCGTGTACTCCATCGCGGCGCGGACGATTTCCTCGTCCTCCGGCCCCTCCTGCTCGTAGAATTTCAGATAGGGATAGCGCCCCGCCATCACGATGTCGTGCGCCGTGTAGCCGAAGGAGATGGCAACCTGCTGTTGGAGGTAGGAGACGAGGCGCGCGCAGTCCTTCTCCCCGTACCTATCGACGGGGCGCCCGTAGAGGAGCGCCTCACCCGCATGGGGCGCGAGCAGCCCGCGCATCGTCTTGAGGAGGGTACTTTTGCCCGCACCGTTCGAACCGATGATGCCGACGAGTTCGCCGCGCCCGACGGTGAAATTCATATGGTGCAGAATCGTATGATGCCGTGCATAGCCGACGGACAAATCGCGCGCCTCAAGAACAGCGTTCATAAAAGACCTCCTTTCAAGAGCAATAATGTATTCGGTATCGATTGCCGTAAGGCATAACCTACGTCGACGAAGCGTTTGCCAAAAATGACGACGCTAGGCGCCAAAATCCCGCGTCACGCCTTTGACAAGATGTAAAATTCTCTGTACCGACAACTCTTCGATCGTATAACACGGCGCGTGCATCCGCGCCGCAATCTGCGCCGCGAGGTGCAGGCGCACAAGGTCCTGCTCGGTATCGAGAACGAGAGCGCGGACGCCCGTATTCCCGATGGTCTCCGCCGCCGTGAGCGCCGCCTGCGCGGGGTCTTCTCCCTCCGGTGCGGCAGTCGCCCGCCCGTCCGTGAGGAGCACCAGCAGCGTCTCCGCGAGTTCCCCGCGCCGCGCCGCCCCCGCGAGATGCAGGAGCGCTTCGGACAGACCTGCCGCGAGCGGCGTGCGCCCTCCCGTCGGCAGTTCCCGCAGCAACCGCTGTGCCAGCTCCACGCTGCGCGTCAGCGGCAGCAGTGTCTCGGCACGATCGCGGCGAAACGCGACGAGACCCACGCGGTCACGGCGCACATACGCCTCTCGCAGGAGGGCGAGCATCGCCCCCTTCACCGCGCGCATCCGCGCGCGCGCCGCCATCGACCCGCTCGCATCCACGACAAAGAGGATATTCGCACCGCGTTTTCGCTCGCGCACCGCACGCCGCAGATCGCTCCGCGCGATGACGATGCGCCGCCCGTCCGCCGCACTGCGGCGCAGGCGCTGATAGGGCGCGGCGGCGCGCAGTGTCGCGGCAAGGGCAATATCATGCTCCCGTTCGCGCGCGGCGGCATCACGCACCATGCGCCCGCCCGCCGTGCTCGCCGCCGTCAGGCGCTTGCCGCTGCCCGCTCCCACGGCGCGCCGCTCCCGCGTAAAATCCAGCAGCGGCATCGTCATCTGTGCGAGCGCGTCGAATATCGCGTCCGTACCGCCCCCGACAGGATTCTGCGGCGGCTCCGCGTCACCCAAATCGCCGCCGTCCTCGTCCGCGCTTTCCTCCGTGCGCTCCTCGGTCGGGGATTCGTCGGCACGGGAATCATCCCCTGCGGCATCTCCCACCTCGGGATGATCTCCCTGCGATGCATCCTGCCCCTGCTCTTCCTGCGCCGTATCGTCCGCATCCTGCGTGTCGCCGTCCGCACCGTCCCCCTCATTTTCCTCCGCACTCTGCGGGGGCGCGGGCATCTCGGGCGGCGCGCTCATGCGGTGCGGCAGGACGTAGAGCGCCGCCTCCTCCATATCGGAGGGCAGGAGATAGGCGCGTCCCGCGAGGGCGGCAATCGCGCGTGCCGTCTCCGTGAGAAACAGCTCCGCGCGGTTGCCCGCACAGCGCGCCCGCACGACGAACTCCGCCGCAAGCGTGCGCATCGCGGAGGAGACGGCAACATCCGCAAGACGCTCCCGCGCCGCCGCAATAGACGCGCCAAGTTCCTCCTCCGCCGCACAATAGTCTGCGGCAAATGACTCGGGCGCACGGCTGTAGGCACAGGCACGGCGGACAACGGCACGCCGCTCCACCGCATCGTCCGCCCCCGAGAGCGAGACGAACATGCCGAATCCGTCGAGCACGGCGGCGGGCAGTGTGCCCTCAGCGGGATTCATCGTCCCGACGAGAATGACGGAGGAGTCCTCCGCCGCCGCGGCAAGCGCCGCGTGGAGGAAGGGGCGCGGCAATAGATTTGCCTCGTCGAGGAGGAGCAGACCGCCCGCCGCGCGCCGGAGAATGCCCGGCTGTGCCGTGCGTACGCCGTCCGCGAGCAGGCGCTCGATGTCCGTGCCGCCGAATACCATATCGTCGGTTGCACCGAGCGGGAGCTGCGTGAGTTTCCCCACCTGCGGGAGCGCGCCCGCCGCGCGTACGAGGAGCGTCTTTGCCGTTCCCTGCGCGCCCGAGAGGAGAAGCCCTCCCGCGCGCGGATTGACGAGGGCGATCAGGAGCGCACGCTTTGCCGCCGTCTGTCCGACAATCGCGGACAGGGGATAAACAGTATTTTTCATAGCGTATCGAGCCGCGACATGCCGCACGGCAGAGCGCGCAAAAGTATCCTCATGCGAGAATCTCCCCCACGCGCGCCCAGTCGACGACCGTCTCCTCAAAGGGACGGCGGCGCACGCGGTGGGCAAGAGCGAGATGCGCCGCCGCGCGCAGGTCGTCCGCCGCGATGGCGTCGCGTCCTTCGTAAGCGGCATGGGCGAGCGCCGTCTTGATGAGCACAATGTCGCTGCGGTGACCGTCAACGCCGAGTTCGAGTGAGATCCGCGCCGCCTTGTCGATGCTCTCATCATCCGGAACGAGCGATGCAAGCCGCTCCTGCGCGCGGGCGATGTGCGCGGCAAGCGCCGCCTGCTCCCCCGCATACGCCTCCGCGAACGCCGCAGGTTCGCGCTCGTAGGCAAGGCGGCGGCGCACAACCTCGGCGCGCTGCGCGGCGTCGCGTTCGCCGCGAATCTCCACGGACAGCGCGAATCGGTCGAGCAGCTGCGGGCGCAGCTCGCCCTCCTCGGGATTCATCGTCCCGACGAGCACGAACCGCGCGGGATGCGCGTAGGAGATGCCCTCGCGCTCCACGGTATTGACGCCCATCGCCGCCGCGTCGAGGAGGATGTCGACGATGTGATCCTCGAGCAGGTTCACCTCGTCCACATAGAGGATGTTGCGGTTCGCTGCGGCGAGAATGCCCGGCTCGAACTTTTTCTTCCCCTCGAGAATCGCCGCCTCAATGTCCAGCGTCCCCGCGACGCGATCCTCCGTCGCGTTCACAGGCAGCTCCACGACGCGCATGGGGTGCGTCTCTTCGGCGAGCTGTTCCCCCGCCGCGACTTTTTCCATGCAGTCGGCACAAAGCGTTTCGCCCGTCGGCGCACATCGATAGCGACAGCCGCGCACGGTATGCAGCGGCGGCAGCAGCGCCGCGAGCGAGCGCACCGCCGTTGACTTCGCCGTGCCTTTCTCCCCACGCAGCAGCACACCGCCGAGCGTCGGATCGATAACGTTCAAAATGAGCGCAAGTTTCATCTCGTCCTGCCCGACAATGGCTGCAAAGGGATATGTATACTCCTGTTTCATCAAAAACCTCAGTCGAATATGTTAGAACTCGTAGGTCAGTCCCGCTTGGAAGAAACGTCCCTGACCGGGATAATACTTGCTGTTATACACCGGGTACTGCGCGTTCGTAAGGTTCAGCAGCTTCACATAAGCGCTCGTATGCGCATCGATCGCATAATCGACATTCAAATCGACGATCGTATAACTCTTCTGTCCAAATACCGTGCGGTCGAGCCCTGCTCCCATCGTTGCATTCAGATTGGCCGTCCATGCGCCCGCACCATAGCGAATGCCGATGCGGTAGCCGTTCGGCCGCGCGTTCGTATTCTCCCAAACGAGCCCCTGCCCCGTTCCTTTGTCACGCTCCGTACGAATGTAGGAGTAGCCGAGATCGTAGCTCCACTCCTTACTCAGTTCTTGCCGGTAGGTCAGTTCCAGCCCCCGCTTCTTCTCCAAGTCGATATTCGTCGCATAGTAGTCGGAGAAATTCGGCGTCGTCCAACGAATCGCATCGTGGATTTTGCTTTGGAACACACTCAGCTCAAGGGACTTCTTCGCATCAAAAGCATGGCGCACGCCGATCGTCTCCGTATGTCCGCTCTCGGGCTTCAGATTGCGGTTGCCGTACATGCCGCCCCATGGGCTGACGCTGTGGTAAAAGAGATCGTCCGCCTGCGGCGCGGCGAACACCCTGCCCCACGATGCGTAGAGCTGCGTCTTGTCGCTGGCCGCATAGTTCACGGCGAGCTTCGGCGTATAATGTGTGCCAAACGTACTGTGATGATCCATCCGCACGCCCGGGATCAGCGACCATTTCCCATGTTCAAACGTATCCTGCACATAGAGCGCCGTATTTGTCAGCCGCTCCCCATCGTAGCCATTCGCAAGGTTCGTCGAGCTGCTGCGGTGCCATTCCGCCCCTGCAACAAGGCGATGGTTCTTCCCGAGCTGCCACCCGTTCTGATAGTCGACACCCGTGAGGCGGGATTGGAACGCCCCGCTGAACTTCATGGATTTATAGTTGTCAAAGACACGCAGAACGCCCGGCGTCGTCGTATTTTCCTTAAAATTGTACGAAGCGCTCCAGTCGTTATAAAGCCGGTCCACATGGTCGGTGTTCCCAAATTGCAGGTTATGGCTGTTTCCGTCAAGCCTATGATGCACAACCGAAAGAGTCAGCGAATCGCCCGCGCCGAGTTTCTTATCGACACGCAGGCTCAGTTCGTTGTTGCGGTAGTCGCTTTTCGGCATTTTCCGCGTCTCACCGTCCGATTTATAACGCATATAGCCGCGTCGGTCGATGCCGCCCGCAATACTCCAGCTCCAGTCCCCCGCGCTGCCCTCGTGCATGACGCGGTACTCCTGCGTGCTCCACGCCCCCGCAGCCACATCGATTGTCGTACGATTCTCCTTACCGCGCTTCGTGATGATGTTGATCACGCCGCCCGCCGCATCACTGCCGTAGAGTGCCGATCCACCGCCCTTCACGATCTCAATACGCTCAATCATCGACATGGGCGGCACTTCCTTCAGTGACGCGCCCGCTCTGCCGCTCCCCGTTCCCTGATCACTGTTGATGCGTCGGCCGTCAACGAGCACGAGGACTCGATCATCGCCGTTCAGTCGTACCATGTCCTGCATACCTGACTGCATGACGACGACACCGTTTACATGAGAGATCGCCTCCGCAGCGTTGCGGTAGTGATTCTCCGCGATCTCCTCGGCGGTCACAACCGCGACGTTCGCCGCCGTCTGAGAAACCTGAGTGGGCACGCGCTCCGCCGTCACAACGACATCCGGCAGTGTATATGTATCACGATCTTGCACCTCATTTGCATACACATCGTTAGTACAATACCCCCCCGTCAGCAGTGCAACCGCAACAGCAGCCGAGAGTTTTCGATGTGCATTCTTTGTGTTCCATGCGTTCATTTCAGTTCCTCCTATATGTTTGAAAGCGGGATATATATCATCGCGTCCTCCTCATACAGGAACGGACGCGCATGATCCGACTGTCTAGCGCTTGACCGCCGTGAGGTGCAGCCCGTCGGGCTGCGCGAACGCGTCGCCGTACGCCATGTACGCAATTTCCTGCGCGCCGAATACGATGTCCTGCGAACCGTTGTAGATGTAGCCCTCGCGCGGTTCGCGCAGTGCGCCTGTCTTGATTGCCTTCAGTGTTGCGAGCGCGGGATCACCGAGGTATTTCTCACGGAACGCGGCGACATCATACGTGCCGTGCGCGTTGTAGGTCGGCAGGAAAAGAATGTCGGGGTCGATGGCGACGAGCTGTTCCTTCGTCATGACCTGCCCCGTGTGTATCCCCAGCTCCGCCATGCCGTTCTTCACGCCCGCATAACCGCACGCGTCGTCAAAGGTCGATCCGATGCCGCCGTACGAGCTCATGAGCGAGATGAGGACAACGGTCTTGCGCTCCGCTGTCGGGATCTTGCTTGTCTCTTCCTTCAGCGCCGCGAGTTTTTCATCCATTTGCCGCACGAGGTCTTCCCCGCGCGCCGGCTCTCCCGCCGCCGCGGCGAGGAGCGTGACGGTCTCTCGTATCTCGTCGATGCTGCGCACGCCCTTGCAGACGACGACGGGGATACCGAGATCGCGCAGGCTGTCGACGATCGTGATGTCTCCCCAGTCGGGCGCGACGACGAGATCGGGATGCAGCGCCATGAGCTGCTCGCTCGTCGGCATTCCGATTTTCTCGGGGATATTCTGCGCGATCCCCGCAATGTTCGAGCTGACGGGATCATCCGCGAGTGCGTTGATCGCCGCCATGCGCTCGGGCTCGACCAGTCCGAGCATGGTGATGTCGGTGCTGAGGGAGAGCGTCACGATATGCTTCGGTTTTTCTGCAAAATGCGTGACATGCCCCTGTATATCGGTGACGTCGTAGCCGCCCTGCGGCACATTCTGCGCCGTGTCCCTGCCGCAGCCCGCGAGCGCGAGCATGAAGAGGAGCAGGACGGCAATCGAGAGTCGTATTTTTTTCATCATTCACCCTCCACGGCGGTCAAATGACGGTTCGTCGGCTGTGCAAATGCGTCGCCGTAGAGCATCGCCGCCGTCTCCTGCGCGCCGAACACGATGTTCTGCGAGCCGTTGTAGACATAGTGCCCCCATGGATGCTTGATATGCCCCTCGCGCACCGCCGTCATCTGCGCGAGCGACGGGTCGCTCATGTACTCGCGCCCGTAGGTTTCCTCGTTCGAGCTCGGAATCCGATAGGACGGGAGGAAGATATAGTCGGGGTTCGCCGCGACGAGCTGTTCCTTCGTCATGACCGTCCCGCTCTTATTCCCCGCCGCCGCCTTTGCGTTGATCGCGCCCGCGTAGTCGCACATGACGTCAAAGCTGCACCCCGCGCCGCCGTAGCCCGCCATGATGGAGATAAAGGCGACGCTCTTGCCGCGCTCCTCCTCGGGTACGGCGTCCACGCGTGCCTTGAGCGCCGCGAGCTCCGTCTGCATCATTTCGACGAGCTTTGCCCCGCGCTCCGGCTCGCCCACGGCATCCGCCGCAAGACGGATGTTGTAGATCACATCGTCGAGATTGCGCACCTGCCGGCACGCGACGACGGGAATACCGAGCGCGCGGAGGGCGTCGACCTGCTCGGCGGGCATGAAGGGAATCGTAAAGATGAGATCGGGCTTCATGGACGCCGCCTTTTCCACCGAGGGCATCCGCGGGATCGCGTTCGGCACGCGCTGCGCGTATGCCGCCACGTTTGAGCGCATCGGATCGGTGTGCAGCTCGTCGACGGAGATCATGCGCTCCGGCTCGACGAGTCCGAGCACGATCTCGTCCATCGACATGGAGTAGGTCATGATGCGCTGCGCCTTTGCAGGCACCTCGACCTTCGTCCCCTGCGCGTCGGTGACGAAATGCTTCTCCGCGGGCTTTGCCGCCTGATCGCTCCCACATCCTGCACCGATGATGGTCAGTAAAAATAGGACGAGCAGTAAAATGCCGCCTAGTCGTTTATCCGTCCGCACGTTCCTCCAGCTCTCCTTCCATCGACAGATAGAGTTCCCGCAGCTGCGCAAGGGTCTCCTCCTGCGCCCGCCAAAGTCCGCGGTGCGCCGCTTCGAGCAGTGTCTCCGCGATGCGGTGCAGCGCCCACGGGTTCACCTCGTTCATCCATTCCCGCATGTCCTCGTCGAGCGCATATTTTTCGGCATACTTCTCATACATCCAGTCCTCCATGACCGCGCTCGTCGCATCCCATTGGTAGCTGTGCGCGAGATAGGAGGCGAGGTCGGAGGCGCCCTTGTAGCCGTGTTTTTTCATGCCGTTGATAAATTTCGGATTCATCGCCTCGGCGCGGAAGATGCGCTTTGCCTCCGCCTGCACCGTGCGGACGCAGGTGCGCCGCCGGTCGGAGCTGTCGCCGCTGTAGGAGCGCGGCGCTTTCCCCGTGAGGGCGCGCACGGTCGCGATCATACCGCCGTGGTACGCGTTGAAATCGTCCGAGCTGAACATGTGCGTCTCGCGGTTGTCCTCGTTCTTGATTGTGACCACAAGCCCCGCCATGCGCCGCCGAAAGATCTCCGGTTCGTAATTGCCGCACACGCCGCCGCTGTAGGCGTGTCCGGAAAAGCGCGTATAGACGGCGGCGAGGTCGTCAAGCGTTTCCCACTCCTTGGATTCGAGCAGTGCGCCGATGCCCGCGCCGTATGCGCCGGGCGGGTCGCCGAAGATGCGGTAGGACGCCTTTTCCCATGCGGTCGCTTCGGTTTCACCCGCCGCGATCAGCTCCGCCGCGTCCTCCTCCATATGTTTTCGGACATAATTCTCCTCGTGGGATTCGTCGAGCGTGCCCGCCATGCGTGCCGCCTCGTCGAGCCAGCGCGCGCCGTCGGGCATGGTATCGCGGAACAGTCCGCTGATGCGCCCCGTAACGTCGATGCGCGGACGCCCGAGCTCCGCAAGCGGGATGACCTCGATGGCGCGCACGCGCCCGCTTGGCTGCTGCCATACGGGGCGTATGCCCATGAGGTAGAGGAACTCGGCGATGCACTGTCCGTGACTGCGCATGTTTGAACCCGCCCAGAGGACGATGCCGACCGCCTCGGGGTAATGCCCCTCTTCCCTGATATAGTCCTCGATCACGGCGTCGCCGAGCTGCTTTCCAAGCTCCCACGCCGCGGGCGAGGGGAGTGTGCGCGGGTCGATGCCGAAGAAGTTCCGCCCCGTCGGCAGGAGATCTGCGCCGCCGCTCGACGGCGCACCGCCCGGCGCAGGCTCGATGTACGCGCCCGAGAGCGCGGTGATCGTATGCACGATCTCCTCGTCCGTGCGCCGCAGATTCGGCACGATGTCCGTGCAGATATAGGAGAGCACGCACACGAGCTGCGGGCGCATCTGTGCGCGGCATTCCCCGGCGGTTAGAGTTTCCATGACCGCATTCACGGCGTCCGGCGAGAAATCGCGCGCCATCAGTGCGGCGATGAGACGCGTGCCAAGCTCTTCAAGGCGGTCGAGCGCCATCCCGTAGGTTGTCCCGTCGGGGAGCAGTGTCCCGCCCGCATCGAGCAGTGCGTCGTAGTCATATCCCTGCCCTTCGGCGAGCACGCGCGTCAGTGCGGGAATATCGCCGTTGTCCATGCGGACGAGGGATTTCACATAATCGACAAGATCGTCCTCGGGCGGCATCCGTCCGAGTACATGAAGCCCCGTGCGAATCTGGAGATTTTTAAGATCTGTGATGTAGTTGTGCAGGCGCAGCGCATACGATTCGAAGTCCTCTTCCTCGGGCACCTCGTCCTCGAGATGCGCCGCGCGCGCCGCTTCGCGCACAAGCTCCGCGGCGGCGTCCGCCAATTCGGGCTGCGTGCGGGCAAAATGCCCGTACTCATCGAGTGCGCGCTCGAGCTCCGCAATATCGTCGCACGCGCCTGCAAGGCTCATCGGCGGCGAGAGGTGACTGATGAGACACGCCGCCCCACGCCGTTTCGCCTGAATACCCTCGCCGACAATCGTCATCCAGTAGGGATAGATGTCGGGCAGGTCGCCGATGGAGATGTCGGGGTAGCACGAGGGCGAGAGTCCCGCGTTCTTGCCCGGGAGCCATTCAAGCGAGCCGTGCGTCCCGACGTGTACAACGGCGTCCACACGGCGTACCGTGCGCAGCCAGTGATAGAACGCAAGATAGTGATGCGTCGGCGCGGCGTCGGGCGAGTGGAGGAGTTTCCCCGGATCCTCGCCGAATCCGCGCGGCGGCTGTATCGTGATGAGGATATTTCCCTTTTCGATGCCGGGCAGGATAAAGGCATCGTCCGCGACGAGCACATCGCCCGGCAGTTCGCCCCAATCCGCGCACATGCGCTCCTGCACGCGCGCGGGCAACGTCAAAAAGTAATCGCGGTAGTCCGCCGCGGAGAGCCGTCCGCACGCATTTCGAATCTGCTCGTCGGTCAGATAGCGGCGGTCGTTCGTCGCCTGCGCCGTGATCTCGTCCATGAGCGCCTGCGCCGTCTCGGGGATGTCCTCGACGCAGTATCCCGCCTCCTTCATCGCGCGCAGGAGACGCACGACGCTCTCGGGCGAGTCCAGCCCCGCCGCACTGCCGATGCTCGCGTTCGTGGGCGGATAGTTGTGGAAAATAACGGCGATCTTCTTCTCCGCATTTGCTTTGCGCCGCAGCACGGCATAGCGGTGCGCGCGCCGCGCGAGGAGTTCCATGCGCTCGGGGAGCGCGACATAGATGGAGAGCCCGTCGTCCATGCGCTGCTTTGCCGCAATCGGCACGGCATGGATAACGCCGTCGAACTCCGGCAGACTCACGCTGATGGAGACCTCCATCGCATTCATCCCGATGAGAGAGTCCTCCCACTCCGCGCGCTCCGCTAGTATCGTGTACGCCTGTAACCACGGCACGCCGAGCCGAACAAGTTCCTCGATCGGCGTCCCCGCCGCGTGCAGGGAAAATTTCAAGCAGCTCACGACGACATCGACCGCCGGCTCCCCGTCACGGTAAAAATATCGGTGCAGCGTCTCCGCAAAGGGCGGCGCGCCGAGCTCCGCGTTCGCAAGCGTATTCGTAAAGACGGGGACGACGTTCAGCCCCGCCGCCTCAAAGGCACGCGCGAGCGCCGTATGATAGGTGAAATCGCCCATGATCCACTCGGAGCGGTAGAACACAATGCCCGCCGTCGGGCGCGCAGGGTCGACGTGCGCCGCACGGTACGCCGCGATGTCCGCGCAGTCCCCCCGGTAGTCCGGGTGCCATACGCCGTGCCACGGCTGTTCCTGCGGCACAGGCACCGCTCCCGTATAGCCGCCGAAGCGCGCCGCGAGATAGAGCATCGCACCGCGCACATTCTCCTCCCCGTCAAAGCGGAAATAGCGGCGCAGCTCCATGAGATCGTCGTCCGTCATCCCGAACGAAATCCGCTCCGCGCCGCTGTTCTCGACGAGGAACGCATGGCATTTCTGTACGCGCAGGAGGTACGCGGACGCACGCTGAAGAAACGGACGGTCAAGTCCCGTCCCCATCCACAGGAAGAGCACGGCGTCTGCCGCCGCCGCGGCGCGCATGTGATCGGGCGTCCATGCATCCTCCCCCTGCACATAGTACGCCGCACAGGAGATGCCCTCCGGCAGCACAAGCCGCCCCGCCATATAATAATTTCGCGATACATTCGTATAAAAGGCGATATGCATAACGCCGATAACTCCTTGTTATAATACTCCGGGAAATAAAAAAATCCACCCTTCGGTGGATTCTACGCGCCGAGCTGCGGCACAATGCGGTCAATGCTCTGCCGACGCTGCAAATCCCCTCCCCATCGCTCGTGGGTCAAACGGTGACTGTCGGTAGGGCAGTTCTCCCGGCTCAGGTTCACAGCTCCTCTGCACCTTCCCAAAGCAACAGCTTCAGTGGCTCTATCGAAAGACGCACATTTTCACCTTTCGGCGAAAACATCGCGCTTTTCTGCAAATTCGCTCCCCAATACGGTGGCGTGACCGCGCCGGAAACGCTCCGGCTTCTCTATTAAATCCTTGCGGATACCCAACCCGTGCAGTACAGGCGGTACACCACGCAAGATGCTGCGTGCACCGCTCTCTCTGCACATTCTATATTATTCGCGCTTATTATAACATTGATTTTATTCTTGTCAAGTGCTGCGCTCACGAATAGATTTCCATCGATCGTGCAGCCAAAACCATTCCTCCGGGTATTTCCGCACCCATGCCTCGATACGATCGTTGACGTACTGCGTCGTTTGGCGGATATCCGCTTCCTTATCCTCGGTCTTGGGCGCACGGATCGCAGGCTCGACGAGGAGCACATGATGCCCGTTCGGCTCCCGATGCATGAACACGGGAAAAATCGGAACGCTCCGGAACCGTCCGATGGACGCCGCGCCTGTGAACGCGTTCGTCTCCTGTCCGAAAAAATCGATGATGATGCCGTCACGCAGGCTCGGATCCTGATCGCTGATGAGCCCGATGATCCAGCCCTCGGCGAGCATCCGGAACATCTCACGCACACTGCTGCTGTAGGTAATGTGCATCCCGACGAGTGTGCGGTACTCATTGATGAAGCGATCCATCCCCGCCGAGGACTGCTTCTTGGCGACGCCGACGAGCGGGTAGCCCGCACAGGCGAACGCCCCTCCCATGAGCTCCCAGTTGCCGCTGTGCGAGGTTGCAAAGATCGCGCCCTTGCCCTCCGCCATGACGGCGTTCAGCTCGTCCACCGCGCCGACGATCGTCACATAGTCCGACATGCGTTTCTTCATTACCGGGAAACGCAGCACTTCCATGAGCATCGTGCCAAAGCGCAGGCTGCTCGCACGCGCGATGCGATCCGCCTCCGCCGCGTCCGTATGCAGGCAACGCATGACCTGTTCACGCGCGAGCCGCTTGCGTTTTGCAGGGACGAAGATCCATGCGATTTTTGCGAGCGCTTCGCCGAGCAGCATCGCCGCGGTATGGGGCAGCAGACAGATGAGACGGCTGAGGAGTTTTACCGCATAGTAGGAAAGCATCTCAGGCGTCCCCGGAGAGCTTCTTTTCGAGCGCCTTCAGCTTTTTCGCCATTTCCGGCAAACGGCGGATCGCCGCCTGTACGCGCAGCCACTCCGCGTGGGACTGCACGGGGAAGCCCGCACCGAACGTTCCCTCCGGCATGTCGCCGATGATGCCCGAGCGCGCGGCATAGACCGAATTCGCGCCGATGTTGATGTGTCCGACCGTGCCGACCTGCCCGCCGAACGTGACGTTGTGCCCGACCTTCGTCGAGCCGGAGATGCCTGTCTGCGCGACGATAAGGCAGTTCGCCCCGATATTGCAGTTGTGCCCGATGTGGACGAGGTTGTCGATCTTCGTCCCCTTGCCGATGACGGTTGCGCCGAGTGTCGCGCGGTCGATGCCGACATGGGCACCGATCTCAACGTCGTCCTCGATAACGACGCCGCCGACCTGCGGCACCTTTGTATGTACGCCCCGCTCCGTCGTAAAGCCGAAGCCATCCGCGCCGATGACCGCACAGCTGTGAATCGTGCAGCGCGCCCCGACGCGGCAGTGCTCGCGCACAACGGCGTTCGGGTAGAGCGTCGTCCCGTCGCCGATCTCGCTGTACTGCCCGACGTAGGTATGCGGATAGAGCGTCACGCCTGCGCCGATCACAGCGTTGTCGTCCACATAGGCAAAGGGCAGGACGGTCGCGCCCGCGCCGATGCGGACGCCTGCGCCGATGTACGCCTCGTCGCTCACACCGACCGGGTGGTCGATCGCAGGAGTAAAGATCGCGAGCAGCTTTGCAAACGCAGCCTTGGGATCGTCCACATAGATCACCGCACACGAAAAGCCCTCCGTGCCGCCGGGCAGAAGGAGGGCACCCACGCGCCCTTCGCAGGCGCGTGCCTCATCAATATGCGGGGGCACGGCAAAGGCGAGATCGTTCACGCCCGCCTCATCGAGAGCGGCAAGGCTTTTTATGATGCGTCCGGTGTCGCCGCCCGCCCTGCCGCCAACCAGTACAGCAATCTCACTGACTGTCTTTTCCATGCATGATTCCCCTTTTATTGAAGTTTTTGAATGACTTCATCGGTCAGATCTGTGCCGCCGGAGATGACGGTCGGGTACTTCTTTGAGCTGTCCATCACGACGTCGAGTTTCTTGTCCTTTACAATCTCTTGGACGGCAGCGTCCATCTTCTGTTCGAGCTGAACGCTGTAGACTTGGTTCAGCCCCGCCATCTTGCGTTGGGCGTCCATCTGTACCTGCTGTGCTTCCTCCGGCGTCATATTGGGGTTCGCCTGGAACCGCTGCTGTGCCTCCGCCTGTGCCTCGGCGAGCTTCGTATTGGCTTCCGCAACGAGAGATTGCAGCTGCGGTGCTTCATTCTGCACACGCTCACGATCGACCGTGCCGACATGCACCTGGCCGCAGCCCGCCGTAAAGATACTCGCCGCAAGAAGGACAGCCGCAGGGGCTGCGCTGAAATATTTCATGGATAAAGTTCCTTTCATTCTTTGATGCTCTGCATTTCCTGCACCATCTCCGCTGTGATATCACGCGCCGTCACGGAGACAAGCGGAGTTCGCCGCACGGGAGCAAATGCATCTGCCCCCGGCAGATGTGCCGCGGCGCGCTCCTCGGGCGCGGCGAGGACGAGGGAGAGCTTGTGCATGAGCGCGAGCTTTGCCGCGCGGCTGCGCACGTCGCGTAAAATCTGCTCCTCAAGGGCATCCGCACTGCTGCGTACCTGCGCCAAGCGCAGGGCGCGCTGCGCCGCCGCACTGCGCGCTTCCTGTGCCTCCTGCGCACGCTTCATCATCTGCGCGCCGCGTTCCTCCGCTGCGGCGCGCAGACGATCCGCCTCCGCTTTCTGCGCGGCGACGGTCTCCCCCGCGCGCGCCGTCCATGCTGCCTCCTGCGGCTCGATGCGCGCCGCGACACGTGCCGCAATCTCATCCCGCCACGCATTGTAGAGCGCAATTTGACGCGCCCCGCGCTCGGTCTTAAGCGCATCTAGCTGCTGCTCCCAGCCCGCGCGCTCGCGAGCAAGCTCCTCCTCGGAGACGCGCAGCCCGTGCATGGCGCGCTGATTGTCGATCTTGAGGTTGAGGTTGAGGATCGCGTTCAGATACTCGTCGTCGATCGCCTTACTGCGCGCCTTGTAGTCCGCCTCCGTTTCCTTTGCATAGACCTCCATCAGGCGTTTGCGCTCACGTTCAAGTGCAACGCGCGCCCCGATGACAGTCTGCGCGTTCTTTTGCCACACGGAGTCATCAAATGGCGCGGGATCTGCATCAGGCGGAGTAACCTCCTGTGCGGCCGGCATATCCTCTATGCGCAGCGAAAGCATGCGTTCCTCGGCGCGAAGCTGCACGAGACGTTCATAGGCGGGGTGTGCCGCGAGTACCTCCGTGATTCGAAGAAAAGCAATATCGCTCTCTTCGGAAGCATGCTCTTTTTTGGGAGTGAGGAACATGAGGAGCAGGAGAATCAGCAGCAGCGCCGCTCCCCCCGCAAGAATCTGCCCGCGCCTTGTGTGCCAAAGTTCGCGCATACGCCCGTCTCCTCCCGCGCTTTCCTATAAAAATGTACCGAGCAGCGCTCTGCCCGGTACATATGCGCATGTCAATATCGTAGGATGTGGATTACTTGCTGAGCTGCTTGATGACATCCTGCGTGATGTCCTGTCCGCCATAGACCACAGCGCCCTTATCGATGACGACGGAGAGTCCCTTCTTCTCCGCGACGCTCTTCACGGCGTCCTGAATGCTCTTCTCAATCGGCTCCATCAGCTCTTCATTCTTCTGCTGAAGGCGCTGACTCGTCTGCTGATAGTAATCGGATTTCTCCTGATCATTCATGTTTGCCGACTTCGACTCAAAATCCGCCTGTGCCTCCTGCGCAGCCTTCTGCATCTCTGCACTGGCCGCCGCGAGCTGCGGATGCTGGCTGCCGACCTGACGGTAGTCCACAACACCGACCGCGGACGACGCCGCCGACGCAATGCCCGAGCCGCTCTGCGTGAGCGCGAGCGCGACCACCGAGCCGACGAAGACGACGGCGATGAGGATGCTGATGAATTTAACCTGCTTCTTCTCAAGTTTGATCATGAAAAAATCTCCTTTTCCTATTAAGAAACTCCGGCACGAATGCCGAATGCACTCATTATAACAAAGAGTGCGCCGCAATTCAATATCATTTTGCTTTGCGATAAGAGGAAAGCGCGTTTTCAAGATTCATCGCGATCAGCTTATCGTCTTGAAAGGTCACGCGGGCTACGCGTCCGTTGGGTACCGCCCACCCGTAGATCTCTGTCTCGGCTCCCGGGACGACGCTCTCGCCGAGCTTCGTCCCGTCCGCACCAAGCGCATAGCGTACGCCCACAAGGTTCATCCCGTAGGTGAGCGTATCGTATTTTGCCTTGGTCACGGAACCGTTCACCGTCTCGGCAATCTCATCCGTTGCACGGAGCTCCTTGCTGACGAGCCGCGGATAAGAGAGCGGATTGTTGAGCCAATTCTCATGCAGGAACGTGCATGTGACCACTTTGTAGGGACCGTCCTGCCACTCATAGGTATCCGTGTAGACGCCGCTCTCGATACTCTTACCAACGTGGCGTCCCTTTCCGTACATTGCCTCGACATCGCCGCGCGTCATCCCCGGTTCGATAGAAGCAAAATTCTCGGCGGTAATCACCTGCTGCGGGTCGCGCTCTCCCTGAAGAGCCCCCGATCCCGGCACACGCTCCGCCGACTTTCCTCCGCAGCCCATGATCAGCATGGACGAGACAACAAAGACGGCGGCTGCAAGACCTTGCTTTTTAATGTTCACCATGGCTTCCCCCTCTTTCTCCGTGCCCTTACGGGCACAACTCTCCTAAAAATTCCCCGCAGAATAGTTATGTCTCAATCATACACCATACGGCGTAATTCCGCAAGATAAACACATAAAACCGCTTACTCCTTCTGTGCCGCACGCCGGTAGATGCGCAGCTTCGTCTTCTGCGCGGGCATCTCGCCAAGCAGCTCCCACTCCTCCGCCGCAAAATTCTCGGTAAAAGCGTCGAAGGCGTGCCGCTCCACCACAAGATAGACCGTGCGGTCACGCGGCAGCTCGTCGAGCGGAAGGAACGGCATAACGTTCTTGCTGTTCCAGCTCATCTCCTTTGGTGCACGCACCGCAATCTCCTCGCGCGCCGCGAGCTCATACATCGTGTGCCCCGTATAGTACGGAACGGTCGCCGTATAGTCGCCGTAACAAACGAGCAGATCGTCGGCTTGCATCTGCGGGCGGATGAGCGCCGCCGCTTCCTTCCCGCTGAAATGCCCGTCGTGCATCGCGTAATTCGTCACGAGGAGCACCACGGCGAGGTACATCCCGACGCCCACCGTCCCTGCAGCGCGCAGGACGCGAGGATTTTGCAGCAGCAGACGCGCCGTGAGAATCGCCGTCGGCAAAAAAGCGGGGAAGCTGTATGTCGGGTACTTCGTCGCCATGCACTGAAAGAACAGCGGCACGACAATCGCCCAAACGAGCAGGAACTGCGCACGCACATCGATCGCAGTGCTCACGCGCCACGCGCGAAAGAGTGCGAGCGGCAGCGCAAAGCTCCACGGAAACATGCCGAGGAAATAGATACCGAGATAGAAGTACCACACGTTCCACTGTGCATGCTCGGAGACCGTCGCGCGCAGGACATTGTGAATTCCCAGGAACGTATTCACGAAATCTGCGCCGTGCGTCAGATACATATAACAGTACCATGGTGCGCAGACCGCGAGGTAGACCGCGAGCCCCGTCAGAATCCGAATGCGCACGAGTGCACCAAAGTCCCGCCGCAGTACGAGAAATACGAAGATAACCAGACCGGGCAGGAGAATCCCGATGGGTCCTTTGGTCAATGTCGCCAATCCCGCACAGGCATACGCGGCGTAGAAATATCCTCGCCCGCCCGTTTCGTAGCCGAGGAAAAACGCCGCAAGCGTCCCCCCAAAAAAGACAAAAAGGCTCATATCCGTAAGAATGAGCTTCGCAAGCACGGCATAGAGCACACAGGAGCCGAGGATCAGCGTCGACCAAAAGGCTGTCCGCTCGTCATAGAGGCGCCGCGCAAAGGCGTAAGTCAAGAGAAGCCCGAAAACACCGAAGAGGGCGGGGAAAAACCGCGCGGCAAAATCTGTCACACCGAACGCAGAAAACGCCGCGATCAGCTCCCAGTAAAAGAAGATGGGCTTATCATACCAATAATTGCCATAGATCTGCGGCGAGAGATAATCCCCCGCAGCGAGCATTTCCTTCGCGGTCTCGGCATAGTTCACCTCGACAGGTGCCGTAACGGGCAGGGCAGCGTTGCCCCAAAAATAGAGGACGGCGAGCAGAAAGAGCGTGCCGCCGTATTTCAGACTGTCGTTCATACCTCCTCCTCTTTCGCCGCCCCCTGCCGGTTATCCTGCGCGATGAGGTAGAGCGGGCGGTTTTTGACCTCCTGCAGGATGCGCGCGATATATTCTCCGCAGATGCCGAGCATCATCATCTGCATCCCGCCGAAAAAAGCACAGCAGACGACGATAGTCGACCATCCCGGCACCGTCTCACCGCGCATGGTCTCAAAGAGAACATGCAGGAAGAGCAGTACGGAAAAGAGCGCCGAGAGCATTCCAACGTAGAACGCGGCGCGCAGCGGCTGCACCGAATACGCAAGGATACCGTCGAGTGCAAACGAAATCATCTTGTGCAGGGAGAACTTCGACTGCCCGGCGAATCGCTCGTGTGCCACAAACTCCACAATTGTCTTACGAAATCCCATCGAGCCGACGATACCGCGGATGAACCGTGCATGTTCGCGGTAACGGCGCAGTGCAAGGACGGCTTTCCTGTCCATCAGACGGAAATCCGACCCGCCCTCTTGAATCTCTACATCCGAAAGTGCGTTGAGAAGACGATAGTAATATTTTGACGTCAGACGTTTGAGGAGGGACACGCCCTCGGTCGTCAGACGTACGGTCTGTACAATCTCAAAGCCCTCTTCCCATTTTTTGATGAGTTCCGGCAGAAGTTCGGGGGGATGCTGCATGTCGCCGTCCATCGTGATCACGGCATCACCATCCGCATGGTCGATGCCGCAGGTCAGCGCGATCTGGTGCCCCGCATTGCGCGCCAGGAAGATCGACTGCACGTGTCGATCCGCCGCGCCGAGTTCCAGGAGGATCTCCCTGCTGCCGTCGCGGGAGCCGTCGTCCACAAATAGGAGTTCGTAGTCATAGGGGAGCGCTGCCATTACGCCGGCGATGCTGCGCGCAAAATGCGCAATGTTGTCCTCCTCGTTGTAAACGGGAACAACAATGGAAATTCGTTTCACTATGCAGTCTGCGCCTCCTCTCCCCTATTGTACGGCAGTTTTCCCTAGAAGTTGCCAATCAATCTGAGCCACGCATCATGTCGGTCAACGAGACCTGCAAGGCTAAGGAAGTCGTGCAGCTTGTAGCGCAGTTCGAGTTCCCCTGTGCCGCTCTCCGTAAAGTGCTCATAGCGGAGCAGCCAGCGCGGATGGAACGCATACAGCCCCGCGACAGAGAGTTCCCCCCCGCGCAGGTCATAGCGCAGTTCTCCCGTTAAATGCGGCAGGAGTGTGCGCGCATAGCCGATCCGCCCGTCAAAGCGAACATCCTCCGGAGCAACATCCGCCTCCACATAGAGTTCCTCGCGGGCACTGAGCATCTGTCCTGCGTGCAGACGCACGTTCAGATTGCGCCGTGCGTGGTCGTTCCCCTGCGCCGAACGCCCAATATCAAGCCACCCGGTAAGGCGCAGGCGATAACGCGTCGTATCCGTGCGGCACATAACGCTCATGCGCTCGCCCGGCGTGATCTCAACATGCGAAACCAGATGCAGCCGTCGAAAGTCACTCCCGCTGTCAATCACACCGGAAAGCTGCCGCTCAAAATCCGTGCGATGCTGCTCGATAAAGGCAACCGGCACACCGACCATGCGGTTGACCTCCGCCTCCAGGACAGAGCGCCGCGTGAGCAGCGTTACGTTCGGTATGGTGTCGGAGCGCATCGAAAGATCGACCGTCCGCACAACGGGCAGCCGCGGATAAACCGTCAGATGCACATGTGCCGTCCGATCCACATCGATATCATAATCCGCACGAAACGACGGCAGGTGTTCTTCCATATAATCTGTCAATCGGCGCTTTAACGCGCCTGACGCCCAGTCCGTCGCCGCAACAGGCAGGCCAATGAGCGCATCGGAAAAGACCTGCTCCGCGCCGGTCAAATCCTCTCGCACGAGCGCCTCCACCGCGGGAGGCATTCCCTCCACCTCTGCCGTGACCGTGACCGACGTAATCGTGTCCGCCCACGGGGCAAGCGTGATCTCAACAACAGCGGATACATCCGGTCGGACATGCACTCCGGTGACGGTATAGCCGACGAGCAGGCGGTCAAAGACCGCACCGATGATTTGCTCCTCCTCTGCAGGAGCAATCTCAGAGATCCGCCGTCCTTCCATGCGTTCCGCCGCGATTGCCGCGACCGTGCGCTCCATGCGCGCACGTACGAGCAGTGGGATAGGCTGCGCTCCCGTCACAACTGCCGTCGCCCCATCCACCCGCAGCTCTCCCGCAAAGACGGGCGATGCGCAGAAGAGAACGAGCAGGCATACGAATGCACGCCCCCACCCCGGAAGTACCGCCGGGGGATGCCCCCCGCGCATTAGAACGTGCCGCCGACGCGGAAGTGTACGCGTCCGCCCTGCGAGCCGCGCCCATAGTCAAGGCGCAGCGGACCGATCGGCGTATTGAGCCCGAGCCCGATGCCGACGCTGCCGTGCATATTGGACGGCTTAAAGCCGCTGTCCCACGCACCGCCAAAATCAGTGAAGAGTGCGCCCGTCACCTTCGAGACGATCGGGAAGCGGTATTCAATCGAGGCAAGCGCCATGCGGTCGCCGCGGAACTGATCCTCACGGTAGCCGCGGATCGTATCCTGTCCGCCGACACGGTACTGGTTGTACTCCGAGATCGACCCGCTGCCGATGCCGTACTGTCCCCGCACAGCAAAGACCTGCGCATGTCCCGCCTTGAAATAATGCGTGTCGCTGATCGTGTATTTCCGGAAGCTGAAGTCACCGCCAAAACCTGCAAACTCCGCCGAGATCGAGGTACGTGCGCCCATCGTAGGCTCATAGACATTGTCGCGCGTATCCGTCACATGTTCGAGCGTAATGCTGCGCGTCGTTCCAAAGTTCTTCTTGCGCCAAACCATATCGCCGCTGCGATCGCCCGCATTGCCCGTCTCCGTATGTTTGACATATTCGTCCTTACGGTTGCGCAGGGTGATAAAGTTGGTCGAATACTCGCTCATCGGACGGCTGAGCGTGAACTCTCCGCCCGCATACTTGCGCATGAACGACTCCTTGTGATTGCCGTTCGCATCATAGTCGTCATATTCGTAGGTGCGGTTGTAGAGACGCAGGGTCCCCGCAGTCTCCTTTTTATCGAGCCACGGACGGCGGTACATGAACGTATAGCCCCGTGCATCCGTATCGTCGCCGCTCATCTCGTAGCTGATGCTGATGGTATCGCCCACGCCGCGGAAGTTCGTGTCGCTGATGCTGATCATACCGACCATGCCGTCCTGACTCGAGTACCCTGCACCAATACCGAACGATCCCGTGCGCTTCTCCTTAACGTCAATCTCCATGATGACCGCATTCGGCTCAATACCGGGGTTCATCTTAACGTTGACATCCTCGAAATAGCCCAGATTGTAGACGCGCTGCATACTGCGGCGCGCCATGTTCGCATTGAACGGCTCGCCCGGCTTTTGGCGCATCTCACGCAGGATCACACGATCCTTTGTCTTTTTATTCCCCTTGACCTTGTACCCCTCAAGATTGCCCTCGCTGATTTTAATGGTGAGCGTGCCGTCCTGTGCGATGTTGAGATCCGTGATTTTTGCGAGAATATAACCGTCTGCGCGGTATTTCTCCTGAATCGCCTGCACGTTTTCCTGTAATGTGCGCGAGTTCAGCAGCTCCCCCTGCTTCACCGTGATAAGCCCCATCAGGGTCTCCGTAGACTCGGCGGTATTGCCCTCAATCTTCACTTCCTTGAGCAGCGGGTTCTCGAGGACATAGTAGGTGAGCACAATCCCTTCCGGCACGGATTCAAATACGGGATAGAGGTCGTAAAAATAGCCCGTAGCATAGATCGCATCGCGGTCTTTCGTCAGTCCCTCCTCCGTCACTGTATCTCCAACGTGCAGTGTCAATGCGCCGCGTGCCGCCGACTCGGTCGCCTCGGCTGCACCCTTGAAGTTGATCTCCACAATGGTTTTTCCAACAACGGACATCATGCTGGTCTCGATCGCTTCCTCAGCGGGGCGCTTCTCCGCCCATGCCGCTGCACGCCCATCCGTTGATACAACGGCGGTATCGTCGGTGGTCAGTGGCTCAGCTTGTGCGGGGGCAGTCTCGGCCGACGCGGGCGCAGGCGTTCCTGCCATCTCTGCGGCGGCGCTTGCCGCACCTGCGTCCTGTGTCTCCTCTGCCGCAAATCCATGCGGGAGTCCGGATGCGGACACACCAAGTCCAAGAGCTACGGCACATGCAAGTCTTTGATATCTTTTACTGTTCAAAGGGAAACCTCCTACTCGGCTATTCTCTTAAAATCTTACCGCCGACCTGCATCAGACGCTGCATGTCGCGGGTGGGAATCGTCTCATGGGAACCTGTCCGCGGCGCCGGCGCCTGCGTCTCTTGCGGCTGCGCGGCGTTTGGTACACGCTCCTCCTGCGGTGCGGAGGGGGCTGCCGCCGTTTGCGCTGCGCCCTCGGTTTCTGCGGCGGTATGTGCCGCCTGTTCCGTCTGCACAGGTACCGTCACAGGTGCACGTGTCTCAATGCGCTGCTCCTGCGGCGGAGCAGCGGGTGGGGTCGGTACTGCCTGCGCCCGCTCTGCGGGCGGTGCTTCGCTCCACGACACCACCGCCCATACGGCCGCTGCCGCAAGGGGCGGAACGAGCCACCGCAGGACGCGGCGCACTCGTTTTCTGCGCGCTGCGGCGAGACGGGAGAGCTCCGCATGCGCGAGCATGACCTTCAGATCACCTGCGAGATCGTCCTCACCCGCAATGGCATCCGCCGCACCCGAGAGCCAGTCACGGGCAGCACAGATAGACTTCTGCCGTTCTTGGCGATCCACATCCATCGCCGCACCTCCTTTTGCACAGATATTTTAGATTATACTACAAGCAGGGTAATAGATTCAAGTCTTACCAGTACTGCATAAACCGCGAGAGCATTCCGCGTATGCGGCGAATGCCGCTCTGCTGCAGCCGATAGATATGCGCGGGGGTCACATCGAGCATCTGCGCCATCGTCTGCGCCCCGGTTCCGCCGATGGTAACGCCCTCCAAGACGCGGCGCTCCTGCAGCGGCAGACGTGCCATCGCATCACCAAGCACACCGACGAGCGCATGATGCTCTGCAAGTTCGGGGACGGAGGGCTGCACGGCGGCGATCAGTTCCTTTGCCGTCTCATGCATTTCATCCGATGCCTCGAGACAGGGGAGATCCACCGTTCCCTCACGCCGCAGGAAATCCAGAATGCATCCCCGCACCCGGTGTACCGCATAGAGGCTGAAGGCAACACCGCGCGCCGGGTCATAGCGCTCGACCGCCTCAATGAGACCGATGGTTCCCTCCTGTACCGCATCCATGACGGCAGGCAGTGCACGATACGGCATCACCTCCCGAAAGACGAGCGGCTGATATGCCTCGATGATGCGCCGCCGCGCCCCCTCGTCTCCCTTCTCCTTATAGGCGCGCCAGAGCGCACGCTCCTCGTCGGGGCGCAGTTTCTTGACGGCAGAGAGTTTTTTCACATAATCTGCAAACATGGTCTCACCTCTTTTCCTGAAGCATATTCTAGAACCGAATCCGCGCCTCTACGCCGAGCAGATGCTTCCCGCTTTCGTCACGATCGTAGGATATGCCGAATTTATCATTGAAATCATACTGGATGCCATAGCGATGCTTATCGGCCGCGCCGCCAAGTCCCTGTACATAGCGGACAAGCACGCGGTCGCCAAGATATTTCCCTATCTCGATGTTATACTCGTCCTCATGTTTTTTGATCGCCTCATCATCCTTGGTTTCAAACAACGCACCGCTGCCGCTCGAAATGCGGAGCACATCGAGCCGGAGGAAGTTCTTCACCGTATCCTCCACCTCTGAAAGGATGCTCATCTGAAGCCCGATCGACAACAGATCTGCCGCCGTGATGCCGCTCTCTCCATTGTTATAGGCACTGCGCAATGTGAGCATCCGAATAATCTCCTCTTCGGACATCTCCGGCGATGACCCCAACTTGAAATCCATATGATCGAGCGGTCCGTGTGCAGAGAGGTATACCCGCGTGCGGGAGAGCTGCGCCTGCGCATAGAAATCGATCTCCGGGAGGAACGACTCCATCTGATTAAACGTCGCCGTACCCTCGCGAATCTTGAACACTGTGCGCAGATAGCTGACCGTATCGCCGCGTCGCACACTGATCTGTCCCGTCGTGCGCGGATGCCGGGTCGTCCCGCCAAAATGCACATGCCCCGAGGGATGCATATCGTAGAGATTTGGACTAAAGAAATGCACATGGCGATCGACCGAAAGATCCACATCCAGGATGATATTCGGCAGCGTATCTTCCGTATCCGGAAGTGATGGAATGGAGATGAGCGCGCGGTCAATATCGATCGTGCCCGAAATCTTCGGCAGCGTCTCTCCCCAATAGGTATCCTCCGTGAGATGCAGCGTCCCGGTAAAAGGCCCGTCGTAGAACGATGTTTTGAGCTCAAGCGCGTTCATGACAAGTGTGAAATCGTAGGCAGTCGGACGGACGCCGCTCAGCTTTGTTTGTCCCGTCAGCATATAGCCGCCCGATCCCATCCGTCCCGTGCAGGTGCGCACGGCAAGGGAATCCCCGAGTGCATCAATCTGCACCTGCATTTCTGTTATAGGAATTTCTACGCCCTTAATTTTAACGGCACCGCCCGCAACGCGCAGAGAACCTTCAATGCGCGGTGCCGCGAGCGATCCCTGCACATGCAGGCCGCCCTCCGTCTTTCCGAGCGCCCATTCCACACTATTAGAGAACACAGGCAGCAGCGAGAGATCGGCGTTGTCGAGCGACAGCGTGAGATCGATCTGCTCGTAGGAGCTGAGCGTTTCGCCGCGCTCCGCCGTCAGGGCGCGCACGGGCAGTTTTCCATGGGCACTTGCCGTATAGGCAACACCGTCGATCGTTTTTTTCACCGTAAGGCTGCTGAGTTCAATGACGGAGCCGCGCAGCTGTGCCGCTCCCGTCAGCTCGTCAAAGGCGGAACCGCGAATGCCGCCGTTCACTGCCGTGAGATTCATATCCACCTCGGGACTCTGCGTATTGCCCCCGATATGCACTGTGGCCGACGCCGTTCCCGTCACCTCGTCGGGGATGCCTGCGAGACCGGTGAACATGCCAAGCGCAATATCCGACGCTGTGATGTTCACGTTCGACGTGCCGTAAAAATCAGCCGTTCCCGCAGCGGAGAACGTTCCGCTTCCCTGTTTCCCCGCGAGCGTCTTGATCGTCAATACATGGTTGACATATGAAATATCCACTGCGACGTCGGTCACGGGATAGCCCGCGACCGTCCCCTCTGAAATTGTCCCCGTCAGCACGGCGGACGGGTTGTCCCGGGTTCCGCCAAAGGATGCACGGCTGGTAATTTTACCCGCGATGCGATCCTCTTTTTGATCTGCAAGCGCGAGGAGTGCTCCCACATCAAAGTTTTCCATATCCATCGTCCCGTGCAGGGCTTCCGTCTGCGTATCGTAACGCAGATTTGCCGTCACACTGCCGGACTCGCCCTGACGGAATCCGGTATGATCCATCTCGACGATACCGTTTTCATAATGAACGATGCTCCGAATCTCCGTCAGCTCGGTGCCGTTCATCACGATGCGGTCCGCTTTGAGATCTCCGCGGAAAATGGGATGAGAGATAGAGCCCACAATCTTGCCGTCAAACGTGCCGTGTCCCTCCACCTCATAGGGGAGTTTGTGCTGGAACCGTTTCATATCAAGATCACGCACCTCGGCATCAAGGTCAAGAATCCCTTGTGACGTAACGGTTCCGTTCAGCACCATATCGACCATCGGTGAGAAGATATGGAACACCTGCAGACGAATGATGCCGTTCTCCATGAAATAGTCGCCGTCCATCCCTGAGAGGAGGACACCGCCGTAGCTGCCGCGGTAGAAATGCACATAGCCGACGGCATGGGGGTTATCGAGGGTTCCTGTGAATTTGATGATATTATCGATATTGCCCGTAATCGGCTGATCCGGTGCCACAAGAGCCGCGACATCCTCCATGCGCGCACCGATGGTGTCGATTTGCAGATCAATATTGCGTGCGCCTGTAAAACCGACCGTACCGTTCACAAGCCAGACCACGCGCCCATTTCGTTCCATTGAAAAATCATGGATACCAACCCCGGAGAGAGAGCCCTCTGCGCGAAAGATTAAGCTGTCAAACGGCTGATACATCAATGTGCCGCGCGTTGCCGACACCTGCAGTGTGACCTGAGGGTCATGGATATCGCCGCGCACCGTCCCGCTGAAATCCGAGAATCCGGAACAATTGATGCGGTCGTCAAGTCGATTCAGCAAAGAGAGATCGACGTGACCGCCGTAAAAGCGCAGATCAAGCGCAGAACCGCCTATAATCTGCCCCTCGATGCCAAGATCCGTATCATTCGGCAGATTGAGACTGAGGAAATCGATCGTGATGTCCCCGCCCTGCATCGCAAAGGATGCGCTCGCACGTTCCACAGGAATATTGCGGTACATGCCGTTCATCACGTTGGCACTGCCGGATAGGGACAGCGCCGTCCGATCCGTGCCGTGCCCGACAATACCGAGATCGGCATCAAGAGCTCCCTCAATGCCGACTGGCAGAGCAGCATCGACGTCCACAGAGAGCCGCGCGAGCTGCACGCCCTTCGTCGTCAGATGCGCGATATAAGAAAGGTCGGATGTATCAAGCCTTCCCTCGCCCGCAATCGTGCCGCCAAATGCCGATGCCGAGAGGTCATGAAACGAAAGGACGCCGGCGTCATAGGAGACATCCGCCGATGCATCCGTAAACGGAACGCCGTAAGCGGTTCCCTGCGCCGCTGTGAGTTTGCCTGCGGCCGCAAAATCGCTCACGGTTCCGGTCAGCCGAACATCCGCCGTAACATCGCCTTCGTACGGCGCATTTTTGAGAATTTTCCCCACGGCAAAATCCTGTGCCCGCACATTGAGATCGAGATACGGCTCTTCCGTGTCAAAGCGGATCGTTCCGTCGATGCGCGCAGTTTCCCCCTCTGCCTCCGCTGTCGCCGCGATGTAGAATTCTCGCTCGTTAAAGTGCAGTGCTGCGCTCCGGAGCGTTGTTTCCGTCCCATAGAGCAGCGCCGTCCCTTCCAGCCCGTCCGCGCGTCCATCTAACGCAAGTACGCCGTCCGTGCGCGTCATCAGCCCCTCAATGTGAGAAGCACGGAGCGTGTGAATTGTGATTTCTGCAGGAAGTGTTCCCTGCGGGAGCAGATCAAGTACGGGCAGGAGATCCGCACCATCTGCCGTACAGAGGAGCTTCTGCGTCCCCCCTGCCGTCTCTCCCCGCACCCGCAGTATTATGCCTGAGAGATCCCCGGCGAGATCCCATGCAGCTTCACCGCGATCAATATCTACCGTCCCCGTAATGCCGGTTGCCGACGCCGCACGACCGTCGGCCGTGATGTCCGCCTCCGCATCCGCAACGCGGATGCGCCCCGTGAAGGTACTCGGCTCCGTCGTTTCCGGAACCAAATCGGCATAATTCCACGACCCATCCGCACGCTGCACAATATGCGCATGTGCCCCTATAAGACGAATCTCGTCAACAGATGCTTCGGGCGACGAAAGCAACGAAAGCAGGCGCAGCGTCACCCGCGCCTCATCGGCGCGCAGGACAGCCTCCGCCTGCTTATCGTAAATCACAATATCGTCAATCGACACCTCATGCAGCGAGAGAATCCGCACCGCACCGATGTGCACGTCCGTTCCGAGCGTCTGCGCCGCGAGACTCTCCGCCATCGCGCCGATCTGCGTCATGAACGCCTGCGCGCGCAGGATGTGGATGCCGGCTGCCGCGCAGACAAGGATTGCGGCGAGTATCGCAATCCCGACATACGCTTTCCGTCTCATAGGTCTCCTCTGCGGGGAGCATCATTCGCTCCTATTATTTGCTCATGCTCTTATCATAGGCGTCGTGCGCTGCATTTACATGCTGTACTGCCTGCGCTGCTGACGCAGATGTAGGAACGCCGGGCGTCTCACGTACGGTATCCCCCTTCGGGGTCTCAAAGAGCGCGTCATCATGCAGCCGCGCCGCCTCACGTGCTCCTTTGGCACGCTTGCCTTCTTCCTCCGCCGCGCGGTACTGCATGGCATCAAGATCGACGGGAACGCCCATCGCACTATCGAGGGTCGCCTTTCCCGTATTGTAGGAATAGAGCGCCGTATAGTAGTTCATGCGCGCCGTCGTCAAATCGTCCGATGCACGCATGACCTCAAGGTTCGTCCCTACGCCTGCATTATAGCGTACACGTGCAATTTTATAATTTTCCTCTGCCTGCGCAACTGCTGTCTCCGTCGTCGCGATGTTCTGCTCCGCTGCACGCAGATTCAAATATGCCGTACGTATATCGAGACGAACCTGCTCCTCTGTCGCGGCACGCGCCTCTTCCGCCTTGCGCAGCGACGCCTTTGCAGAACGTACCTGCGCTGCGGTCACGCCGTTGTCGAAGAGGTTCCACGACAGACTCAGCCCCGCAGCCCACTGATTACTGCTCGTATGATCGTCCTTAAAGGCATTCTCGCCCGCAATTGAGCGTGTCGCCGCTGCACTGACCGTCGGATGATAGCCCGCCTCTGCCGCACGTACGCTCGCCTCTGCCTGTTTTACCGCATAATGTGCTGCCGCTGCATCCGCACGGTAGAGAAGTCCGTAGTCCGTGCAGTCTTCAAGTGCGAGATCGTATTTCGTATAGCGCAGCTCATCATCAATTTGCAGTTCCGTATCCGTCGGCAGACCGATGACATTGTTGAGGGTCGCAACCGCCACCTGATAGTTGTTCTGTGCCGTCGTGAGCGCCTGCTTTGCATTTGCAAGATCGACCTCGGAGGCAAGCACATCGGCGCGCGCGACCGTGCCGACGCGCAGCTGCGCGTTGACGTCCGAGAGATGCGTCGTCATTGTCGCCACAGCGTCCTCACGCACCTTCACGAGATTGCGCGCCTGCAGGATGTTGAAATAATCCGTCGTCGCCGTCAGGCGAATCGACTGTTTCGTCTGCTCGAGTGTAAGATCTGCAGAGTTCAGTCCGTAACGTGCCGCTTTCCGCTGTGCATTCAGTGTCGCATTATAGACGGGCATCGAGACCGTACCCGTATTGCCGTAGTTATAATCATATTTAATGCCGGTCAATCGCGCCTGCTCATACGCCTCGCCGCCGATACGGTTCGCCGTCGACTCCCATGTGAGCGTCGGTCCCATCGACCGATTCGCCTTCGAGAGCGCCCAGCGTGCACTATCGACATCCGTCAGTGATTCTTTGATAGTACGATTATTATTGAGAGCCATCTGCACGCTGTCGGAGAGGCTCACCTTGACCGTCTCCGCCGAAACCGTCCCGGTAAAAAGACCAATCGCCGCAGTCAGTGCGAGTGCCCGTGCAAGACGCTTCGCAAATTTTTCCCCTTTGTCCAAAAATCTTTCCTCCTCGTGCATAAGCAGGATGCACCCGAGCGGCAGGCTGCTCCAAAAATATGTCAATATGATAAAATCTATTGACAGGCTATCTCATTGTATCAGTTGACGCATTTTTTTTCAATTAAATTATGGATTAACCGCCAAAATATCGCATTCCATGCCGTCATTGACCAAATGCCCTAAAATATTTTATAATGTTCATAGATTTTTGAACAAGGCTGTGCCAAAAAGGAGGCTCTCATGTACGAACATATCAAGCTCGCCGTCGAGGACGGTGTCGCAACGATCACCATTGACCGCCAAAAGGCAAACAACGCCCTCAACACGCAGATGTTCCGCGACTTCATTGCGACCGTCGAACACTGTGATGCGAACAACGCAGTCAAAATCATCATCGTCACAGGCGCGGGCAAGAATTTCTCCGCCGGCGGCGACATCAACGAGATGGCGACGTTCGAGTTCATCAGCTACGAGCTATCCATGCTCACGGGCGAGGCATCGCTCGCGCTCAAGAAATGCTCGAAGCCCGTCATCGCCATGATCAACGGCGCGGCGGCAGGCGGCGGCTGCGGCATCGCCCTCGGCGCGGACTTCCGCATCATGACCGAGTCGAGCTACCTCCTCACCGCGTTCTCGAACGTCGCGCTCCCGGGCGACACGGGCTGCATCTACCACCTCCATCAGATCGTCGGCCTCGCAAAGACCGCGGAACTCATGGCATTCAGCGCCCCCGTCTACGGCGAGGAGGCGCTCTACCTCGGACTCGCCACGCGTCTCGCGGCTGAAGGGTCGCTCCTTGAGGAGACGCAGACTTTCGCAGAAAAACTCCTGCGCCGCCCTCTCGGCGCGATCGCCATGCAGAAGCAGCTCTACTATGAAATCTTCTACCGGGAATACATGAACTACAGCCGCCTCGAGGCGGAAAATCTCGCCAAGGCGGGCGCATCCGCCGACCATCGCGAAGCAGTCACAGCCTTCCTCGAAGGACGCAAACCGAAGTTCAATCAAGGATGAGTTGATTCCGTATATAGAAAGGGGCTGCAACGAAATAGTGTTTTTACACAATTTCGTTGCAGCTTCTTTTTCTATATGACGTAAGAAACACAATATGTAGTGTATTTACCAAATACTAAACGCAACAAAACAGGTATCTGAATGTGATACCTGTTTTGTTGTGGGCATTTCGTTACAGCCCCTTTTGATTTCAAATTGTTTTTGAGGTGTTTCCCGGCGTCAGACGCCTACCCGTTTCTTCCTCCCTCGAAATGCAGCGGCTCGAGTTCCCACAGGACGCCCGAAATCTGCTCCATATCGACGTCGGAGAAGATCCGCATCGTTGGGCGGATGTTCTTCTCAGGGAAGAGCGCGATCGTCGCCGCCTCCTCACCGTGCTGGAAGAACACCTCCACCGCGCCGCGATCGACATACATCCGCAGGGAGAGCGTCTGCTCGGCATAGAGCTTGAATTTCCGCTCGCCGCGCCCGCCGCGCTTCATGCCCGTGCGGTCGATGCGCATGACCTGAGCGAGACGATCGTACCGCAGCACGAGTTTTTCAAGACCAAAGAGCAGCTCCACCGAGACGCTGTACGCATCGCCGAGCGTCAGATCCAAAAGGATTTCCGTCAGATCGTAGAGCGTTGTGCTGAACTCGCTCTCCCCCGCCGCCTCCAGCGCGCGCTCCGTCTCGCGGTGGCGCAGCGCCTTTAGCTCGCGCACAGGTTCGGAGAAGATATGCCCCTGCCGCAGCGTCAGGACACGCGGCAGCGTGAGACTGTGCATCCAGCCTTCCTCGCGCGAAGGGTAGTCCGCCTCGCGGTCGGGCATTCCCATCCAGCCGATGAGGATGTGCCGCCCCTCATGCGTCATGACCTGCGGCGCGTAGAAATCAAATCCGTGATCAAGCTCCTTGAACCGCCCGTGCATCAGCATCTCCATCGCATCGATCGACGCGTGCCCCGCGATGTAGCCCGCCTGATAGATATTTTGCCGGTCATAATCGCGCGCGGGTACGCCCTGCGGGCAGAACACGAGCACATCATAGTCGCCGAATGAGAGCAGGTTCGGACATTCCCACATATAACCGAAGTCCTTCAGCTGCGTCTTGAGCTCGCCGAGGCACTCCCATCCATAGGGCTGCTCCCGGTAGATGAGCACACAGCCGCGCTCATCCGTTGTCTGCGCGCCAATGACGAGATGCCGCGTTCCCTCCCGGTCAAAGAGATAGGGATCGCGAAAATGCGCCGTAAATCCTGCGGGCGGCCCTTTGATGATGATCTCTTCCTTTTGAACCGCCCCCCGCACGAATGTACCGAACCGCTGTGCAGAACTGCGGACGCCCGCCTCGTCCTTTGCGTTGCAGGTATAGAGGACGCGCAGCCGCCCGTCCTCCACAGTGCCGCAGCCGGAATAACATCCGTCCTTATCATGCGCGTCGCTCGGCCAGAGCGCGAGCGTCGGCATCGTGTAGGTACAGAAATCACGTGTAGACGTATGTGCCCACGACTTATTTTTATGCGCGCAGCCAAAGGGATTCCACTGATAGAAAATATGGTACGCGCCGTCATGATACACGAGCCCGTTCGGGTCGTTGATGAGACCGAACGGCATCTCGATATGCAGACGGTTGTGCAGATGATGCACCGGCGGGAATCCCGCCGCGATCCGCGCATCGATCTCCACTTTGTCAAAATGCTCCACTGCACTCACTCCTCGGGGCGGAAGAATGTGAAGGTCAGACCGAACGCGACGGCAAAGCCAACCGCGTTGACGAGAATGTACTCAACGAGATGATCCATATAGAGCAGCGTGCCGGGCAGCACCGTGATGCCCATGCCCGTCCCGGCGAGGTGCAGGAAGCCCGCCACAGCGCCCGCGCACGCACCGCCCGCGAGGCCGTAGAGGAACGGCTTCATGAACCGCAGATTGATGCCAAAGATCGCAGGCTCCGTGATTCCGAGGAACGCCGGCACCGCCGAGGAGATGTAAAGCGCACGCTTTTTCGCGTCGTGCGTGCGCGCAGCCACCGCGACCGCCGCGCCGCCCTGCGCCACGATCGCGCCCGTGATGATGGCGTTGAACGGATCCACGCCCGTCGTCGCGAGGAGCTGTACCTCGAGCGCGTTGAACACATGATGCACGCCAAAGACGACGATCACTTGATGCACACCGCCGACGATAAAGCCGCCGATGCCGTACGGCAGTTCAAGGAACGCGCGCACCGCGCCGAAGATCCCGATCTCGAGCGTGTGCATGATGGGACCGATCACGAGCAGACCGAGCAGCATCGAGACGAGCAGCGTCAGGAACGGCGTGACGATGAGATCGATGATGTCCGGCACAAAGGTCTTGAACCACTTTTGCAGACGTGCCGCAAAGATGCCGAGCACAAGTGCGGGGAGCACCGAGCCTTGGTAGCCGACCACGGGGATCGGAATGCCGAAGAGCTCCATGCTGAGCGGTACGGCGTCGCCCGATGCAATTGCGTAGGCGTTCGGGAGCTGCGGTGCAACGAGCATCAGCCCGAGCACGATGCCGATGACCGGCGTCCCGCCGAATCGATTCATCGTCGACCAGCAGACGAGCGCGGGGAGGAATGCAAACGCCGTATCCGTGAGGATCTGGCTCATACGCAGGAGATTCTCGTTCATCTCGATGCCGAGACTCTGCACCATCCCGCGCAGTCCCATGAAAAGGCCTGTCGCAACAAGCACCGGAATGACCGGAACAAAGACATCGCCGAGCGTGCGCGAAATCTTTTGCAGCGGCGTCATCTGATCGTACGCCTCCTGCTTACCGTTTGACGCGCCCGCGAGATTCGTCCCCGCGACGAACGCCTCGTATACCTTATCGACAAAGCCCGTGCCGAGGATGATCTGATACTGCGCGGCGGCAAAGAACTGCCCCTTCACCCCGTCGATATTCTCGATCGCCTTCTCGTCGATGATCGATTTATCATTTACAATGAGGCGCAGACGCGTCGCGCAGTGCTCCGCAGAGCGCACATTGCCCACACCGCCGACGTATTTCCAAATGAGCTTTGCGACGCGCTCCTCCTTCGGCAGATTAGGGTCGATGTTGGTCTCCGCTGCTGCCATGACGGATGCCCGTTCCGCAGAGCCTGCCGGCTCTTCCGCAGCGTCATCGCCGCCCGAGGAAATCTCCGCTCCGTCCAGCGTGAGCGTGATCTTCCCATAGTCCGCCGCATTCGTCACGAGGACGGGCGTCGTTGTCTCGTAGCCCGCCGCCTTGATGCCCGCAGGATCGAACTCGAGCAGGAGCTGTCCGCGCTTTACCGTATCGCCCTGTGCGACATGCGCCGTAAAATGCTCTCCCGCAAGCTTCACGGTATCCACGCCGACGTGGATCAAGAGATCCATCCCGTCTGAAGAATGAATCCCGATGGCGTGCTTCGTATCGAAGAGCACCGTCACCTCGCCGTCCACCGGCGAAACGACGCGCCCCTCGGGATCGGCAATCGCAGCGCCGCGCCCCATCGCACCGCTCGCAAATGCCGGATCCGATACCTCCGAAAGAGGAATGAGCCGCCCGCGCAGCGGGCTGTCAATACGAACGTCCTGCATATCAAATCCCCCCTATAAAATTTTTCCTTGAAATCCCCCGGATAATTTATGATTCCTTCTATTGAAGTCAAGTGTACTAAGTTCCCTTTCACTTGTCAATAAAGGCGCAGTGAAAGAATTTACAAGGAGAAACCGTTGTGGTACAATGAGATTCATATGAATTTCGGGTCATCATTCAGGGAGGTCATACGAATGAGCGTAAAATACGAAATCACATCCACCGCCATCGGCAAGCTGGCGCGTAAATTCCTTGAAACGAACAACAGCGTGATCCTGCTCGACGACGGCACGCATCCCAACCTCGCCGAGATGGTGGTCGAGCATACCCCGGGTGAGCTGAAAGAGGATATTTCCGTCGGTGACACGCTCACCGTTGGAAAGCAAAAATACAAGGTCACACGGGTCGGCGAGAACGCCAACGATACCATCCGCGAGAACGGACACTGCACACTGCTCTTTAACACAACCGGCTCGATGCCCGGGCAGATCGAAGTCGAGGGCGGCAGCGTCCCCTCGCTCATGCAGGGACTCACCTTTTCTTTTGCAGGAAAATAATCGCATCGTTTTGGGAGACTTTCATGGAATGTTTTAACCATCCCGGTGCGCCTTCCGTTGCGTCCTGCGAGGAGTGTCATAAGCACCTATGCCGCATTTGCGCCGTTGATCTGGGTTCATTCATCCTCTGCCCAACATGTTTCTCCAACTTCATTGCGATGCAGGAAAAACATATAAGATCACTGCGCCGCCGTTTCATTGTAGGGATTGTCTTGGTCGTACTCTTTGTACTTCCCTATGTACGCGGCATTGGCAGCTTCTCAGACTTGACCGAGCTCCTGCTGCTTGCTCTTTGGATACTGTCGTTCCCCATTTCCCTCTACATAATGAGAGGCGCCCCCGACCCATATGTCCCCACATCGTTTTCCGCCGCCGGCAATCTGGCTCTTTTTCACTGGTTCACAGCGCTGCTCATCGCGCCCGTCAATCTGATACGCGCCTATCGCAGCTATCATGATTTTTCTGTCGCTGTCGCGAGCAATAAAGCCCATTTAGAAGATGTCATCAAAGCCGGCAGCCTGTAACACAATCAGAAAGAGACTACTGCACGAGGAAGGTTCGTGCAGTAGTCTCTTTTTGTTATCAGACGTAGTCTTCTCTTTCACTCCGGCTTGATATGCCCGCTCTGATACGCATGCAGCAATTCATGCAGGTCGGCGATCTCGGCGGCGATCACGGCGCCGCGGTCAGTGTCCCGCACGATGGTCTGCCGCGATTGGAGTTCGACGGTCTGCGAGACGGACTCGATGTCTTGGTTCTCCTTGAGCGCGTCTCTGACGCTCGCGATCTGCTGATGCTGGAGCAGGCGCAGGCCGCGCGAGTTGTAGATCAGCGTATAGCCGGAGATGCCCGTCTTGGCGCGGAAGGCGGCGGCGAATCCACCGTCGATGACGAGCGCGCGACCGCCCGCGCGCAGGGGGCTCTCCCCTTTTTTCACCTTGACGGGGACATGCCCATTGATGATGTGTCCGCGCTTCGGGTCGAGGTCAAATTCCTCCAATATTTTCTCGCAGATGCGCTCGTCCTTGATCAGGCGGAAATATGGATCGGACGGCTCCTCCCATGTGCTCTCATCGGCAATGAACGAGCGTTCAAAGGTCGTGAACGAGCGCCCCGACGTCGGCGCGAGCAGGCCGCACCACAGGAAATACATGAAGTCGAGCCCTTCCTGCGTGTGCGCGTTCCACGCTTCGCGCGCCTTTTCCTCGCAGAAATCCATCCATGCACGCCCGCGATATTCTTTTCCTTTATATGTGACGGTGCGAAACTCGCCCTCTTCGTCGAGGAGGACACAGGCGTGGAAGAGCAGGTTGCCGTTATAGCGCGTATACATGCTGCCGCGCTGATAGAGATAGTCCACATGGCGCTGAAGCACTTTGCTCTCGAGAAAGTACGAGCGCAGATCCTCGATGATGTGCCGTTCCTCCTCGGTCAGCTCGTAGCAGTCCGTACCGTCGTCAATGGTCGGGAAATATGCGCTCTCGAGCTCAACGCGCCGCCCGTTTCCAAGCGTGACATAGGACGAGCGAAAGTCAATCTTATCGAGGAGCAGACGATCCTCCATGCGGAAATCCGGATTGCGGCGGATGAGCGCACCTTCGAGCTTGAACATTATCATCGTTATGGCGCGCTCCGCCGCCTTGATCGGGTTTTCGTCCGGATAGATGCGCGAGGCAAATGTAGAGAGCGGACGCAGGCTGATGCCGTAGCCGCGTTCGAGGACGTCGGTATTGCGGTAGCGGAGAGAGTTGCGGATCACGCCCGCGATGCAAACCTCGCTGCCGAGCGCCGCGCCCATCCATAGGACGTCGTGGTTGCCCCACTGAATATCGACGGAGGGGTGCTCCATGAGGAGATCCAAAATGCCGTCAGGGCGGTCACCGCGGTCAAAGAAGTCACCGACGATGTGGATGCGCTCGACGGCAAGCCGCTTGATGAGGACACTGAACGCCTCGATATAATCCGTACCTCCGCCGATCTCAACGATGGTCTCGATGAGCTGCTTATAGTAAAAGAGCTGCGCCTCATCCTGCTCGGGACGCGTGTTCATCAGCTCGACGATAACGGACTCATAGCGTTTCGGAATGTAGCTGTATACCTTGGATGCGGGGAATTTCCAGCTCATGAGCTTCGTCAGCTCGAGGAGGTTCGCGAGGTTCTGCTGGTACCAAATCGCGGTATTCTTCCCCTCTGCCGCAAGCTGCTCAACTTTTTCACGCGGATAGTAGATGAGCGTGCAGAACTCCGCCTTATCCTCCTCCGTCATGCGCTCGCCGAAGCAGTAGTCCACCTTTTCCTTGATGACGCCGGAACAGTTGTTGAGGATGTGAAAGAACGAATCGTACGCGCCGTGCAGGTCGCTCATGAAATGCTCCGTTCCTTTCGGAAGCATGAGCTGCGAGCGGAGATAGACGATCTTTTCGTAGACAATCTCCTTGGTCGGATATTTCTCCGCCATAAGGCGGAGCACCTTCTCCCGATTTGCCTCTTCATGATGCGTGTTCATGCCGCTTCCTCCTACAAAATTTTTCTACTCTTCTGTATTCTAACATTGAACCGAATTGATTTCAAATGAATAATCTGTTTCCTGATGCAAAAGCGACATAGTACGAAAGCTTCCGGTTATATGATTTACCATATCACCGGCGTGTGAGATAAATTTGTCTCTTTCCCTCGCCTATGGTATAATTTTCTCGAAAAATTGTCGTTCAAAAAGGAGCCGAGTGTCCTTGAAAAAATATTTCTCGAGTTTTTTCCACTTCATCGGGAGTGTCATCCTCGCGGCGGCGGTCGCTGGCTATTGGTATATCGCGGGCGATATGTCGCTCGAAACGGCGTCCGAGGTATTCGTCGGCGTGTTCCTCGCCGCGTCGCCGCTTCCCTTCATCCTATCACGCCGGCTCATCGCGCTGCGCATCAAGCGCTGCCTCAAGGCATCCGCCGTGACGTGCGGCAGAACCGCCGCTCTCACGGAGCTGATGCGTGTCGATACCGTTGCGTTCAACCGCAGCGGCACGCTGACGGAGGGCAGTGTGTTTATCTCAGGACTCGTCCCCGAGGGCATGACGCAAGGCTCTCTGCTCTCCCTCGCCGCAAGCGCGGAGCGTGAAGCGTCGCACCCGTATGCACATGCAATCTACGATACGGCGGTGCAGCGCGGTCTGCACCTGCAGCGGCACTCCGCTGCACGCGAAACCGAGAGCTTCGGCGTGGAGGCGCTGATTGCGCGCACGCCCGTCCGCGTGGGGAAAAAGGAATTTTTACAGGATGAGGATGTAGAGATCAGCGCCGCACTCCTCACCCGTGCCGATCAGCTCGCGACCAGCGGACAGACGCCGCTCTTCGTCAGCTCAAGCAAATACGCGCGCGGCATCATCGCCGTACGCGACGACGTGCGTGCCGATGTCAGGCGCACGCTCGGCGAACTGCGGCGCCGCGGCCTTACTCTCACGCTGCTGACGGGCGAGACAAAGCGCCTTGCGAACGCTACGGGCAAAGAGCTCCACATCGCGGAGGTGCGCGGTGACCTCACCGCCGCGGATAAGGCGCGCGAGATCCGACTGCTCCAATCGCGCGGCGCGGTCATCGCGATGGTCGGAGACCCGGAGGCGGATCAGCCCGCACTGCGTGCAGCCGATATCAGCATCGGCTGCCCCTCCTCGTTCATTCGCCCGCATGCGGAAACAGAAGAAAAAGATCCGCTGCACGAAGAACTTCTGCGCAGTTCTCCTGATGCCGACGCCCCCGCGGCGCAGCCCGTCGAGCCTCTGATGCCGGCTGAGGATGCGGCATACTTCGAGGCTCAGGCGCTGCGCAGCCAGGGACGCACCGAGAACTATACCCCCGACATCATGCTCGATGTACAGGGGCTGCCGGGACTCGCGGCGCTCCTCGATGCCGGAGATGCCGCTCGTTCCCGTGCCAAACAAAACAACGGGCTGGCATTCCTCTTCCTCCTCTTCTTCACCGTGCTTGCGGCAGGTGCCCCCGCCTTCTTCGGAGGCGTCGCACTTCCTTTCGTTTTCGTCGTTGGTTCGCTCGTTATAATGCTTGTTTTGCTCGCGGTAAATGCCCTAAGATAGCGACTATAATAAAAAATTATTCTTATATAGTAAAATATATCAACTTAACTTGTATTTCATTTTGACCTATGATATAATTCATCCAATTCAGGGCTTTCGTCTTAAATATATAGACGAAAGCCCGGGGTATTATATTACAGGTCATTTTATTTTATCTTTTTAGGAGGGTTTTGGAAATGGAAGAAGTGCTGCTGTCGCGATGGCAATTTGCCATCACGACCATCTACCACTTTCTCTTCGTTCCGCTCACGCTCGGCATGGCGATTTTCGTCGCCCTGCTTGAGACGTGCTATGTGCGGACGAAGAATCCGGAGTGGAAGAAAACCTGCCGCAAGCTGCTGAAGTTCTTCGGCACGCTCTTTCTCATCAACTTCGCCATGGGAGTCGTCACCGGACTCGTGCAGGAGTTCCAGTTCGGCATGAACTGGTCGGAGTACGCGCGCTTCATGGGCGATATTTTCGGCGCGCCGCTCGCGCTTGAGGCGCTGACGGCGTTCTTCCTCGAGTCGACGTTCCTCGGCATTTGGATGTTCGGCTGGGACAAGCTCTCCGAGAAGGCGCACTGCGCCTGCATTTGGCTGGTCGCCATCGGCAGCAACCTCTCCGCGTTCTGGATTCTCGTCGCAAACTCGTTCATGCAGCATCCCGTCGGCTACACGCTTGCCAACGGGCGCGCGGAGATGGCGAGCTTCGGCGAGCTCATCACGAATCACTACATTCTCGGCGAACAGTCGCACACGCTCTTCGCGGGCATCACGACGGCGGGCTTTGTCGTCATGGCGGTCTCCGCATGGAAGCTTCTCAACGACGGCGCGTCGCGCTACGCTTTCACGCAGGCGATCAAGGCGGGCGCGATCTACACGATGGTCGGCGTCGTCGGCGTCATCGCGAGCGGGCATTTCCACACGCAGTATCTCGCGCAGGCAAGCCCGATGAAGCTCGCCGCGATGGAGGCGCTGTGGGACACGGAAGATCCCGCGCCCTTTGCCGTTCTCGCCTACCCCAATATGGAGCAGGGCAAGAACGATTTTGAGATCACGATTCCCTACATGTTCTCGTTCATGGTACACGATAAGCCCTCGGGCGAGGTGCGCGGCATCAACGACCTACAAAAGGAGGCGGTCGAGAAGTACGGCGCAGGCGACTACCGCCCGCACGTCACGCTCCTCTTCTACGCGTTCCGCGCGATGGTTGGCGCCGGGTTCTTCATGGTGCTCGTCTCCTTCCTCGTGTACTACTTCGCAAAGAAGAACAAACTGGAGTCGATGCAGAAACTCCTCTTTGCGCTGCCGTGGCTCGTCGTGATCCCCTTTATCGCGAACTCCGCAGGATGGATCGTCGCGGAGATGGGCCGTCAGCCGTGGCTTGTTGTCGGTCTGCAAAAGACGGTGGACGGCGTGTCGCCGAACCTCACCTCTCCTGAGATTTGGTTCACGATGCTCGGCTTCACCGTGCTCTATCTCCTGCTCATCGTGACGGCGCTCTACATCGCGTTCCGCTTCATCCGCCGCACGCAGATCACGGCGACACCGGAAGGAGGCGCACAATAATGGATTACAATATTCTTTGGTTTGTCCTCATCGCCGTGCTCTTCACGGGGTTCTTCTTCCTCGAGGGCTTTGACTACGGCGTCGGCACGCTGCTCCATTTTATTTCAAAGGATGAAAAGGACCGCACGCAGATCATTCAGACCATCGGTCCCGTTTGGGACGGCAACGAGGTGTGGATGATCACGGCGGGCGGCGCGATGTTCGCGGCGTTTCCGCACGTCTATGCGACGATGTTCAGCACGTTCTACATCGCGCTCTTCCTCATGCTCGTCGCGCTCATCCTACGCGGCGTGGCGTTCGAGTTCCGTCATCACCGCGACGACGACGAGTGGAAACGCCGCTGGTCGTGCGCGCTGACGATCGGCAGTGTGATTCCCGCGTTCCTGTGGGGCGTTGCCGTCACGAACCTCATTGCGGGACTCCCCATCGGCGCGAATATGGTCTATCAGGGCGGTTTCTTTGACCTGCTCACGCCCTATACCGTCGTCGGCGGCGTGACCTTCCTCTGCGTGTTCGCGTTCCACGGCGCGGCGTTCCTCTCGCTCCGCCTGACGAATACCTACCTGCTCGCGCGGGCGCGCACGCTCGCGCTGAAATTCGGCGCAGCGGCGGCGGTCTTCTACGTGCTCTGCATGATCCTCACCTATACGGAGACGGATCTCTATGACAGCACGGCCGCGGGCGCGGCGCTCTTCGTCTCGGCGGTGCTCTTTGTCGCGGGGCTCGTTGCGATGTATATGCGCGCACAAAAGCCGGCGTTCATCCTCGGCGGTCTCGCCATCGTCGGCACGACGGTCGGGTTCTTCACGGGGCTGTTCCCGCGTCTCATGGTTTCGAGCCTCAATCCAGGCTGGAGCCTGACGATCCGCAACGCGTCGTCCACGGAGTACACGCTCTCGATCATGACGATCGCGGCGGTGATCCTCGTGCCGATCGTCCTCATCTATCAGATTTGGACATATTACATCTTCCGCAAGCGCATCACTCCCGAGAGTGCGGCACATACGGACTATTGATCCCGGACGGATATGAAACGACGCATTCTATTTGATACGTTAAGGACACAAAAGAATATTCTCTATGCGCGCATCGGCGCCGAACTGGCAAGTTCACTGCTCGTCGTCGCCGCCGCATGGGAAACCGCGTCCGTCGTGAACCTCGTGTTCATCGAGGGATACTGCAGCACGGAAACAGCACCGGAACTCACGGTGCTGTTTTTGTGCCTCCTCGGCATGGCGCTCCTGCGTATGCCGAAGGCGCGTCTGGAGCGGCGGCTCTCCGATGCGGCGCGCCTTTCCTGCCGCCGTCAACTGCACGCGGTGCTGCTCTCGGAGCGGCACGATGTGTCGGGGCTATTGACGCTTGCGCTCGAGCGGGTCGATGCGCTCGATCAATATTTTCGCACGGTACTGCCGACGGCGATCTCGTTCGCTGTGCTCGTGCCGCTGATTCTCATCGTTGCGGCGATCCTCGATCCGCTCTCCGCCCTGCTCTTCCTCGCAACGCTGCCCATCGCGCCGTTCCTGCTCTACCTCATCGGGCGCGCGACGCGGCGCGCGAGCGAGCAGCAGTGGGACGAGATGTCACGGCTCACATCGGGATTTGGCGAGTTGATCCGTGCGGCGATGACGCTGAAGATCTTTCACCGCACAGATGCGGAGGGAGAGCATCTCGCGCGGATGAGCCGCTCCTTTTCCGAGGCATCCCTGCACGTCCTGCGCCTCGCGTTCATCTCCTCCTTTGCACTGGAGCTGATCACGACGCTCTCCATCGCGCTCATCGCCGTATCGATCGGTCTGCGGCTCGTCGAGGGCATGATGGATTTTTGGACGGCGTTCTTCGTCCTCATCCTTGCGCCGCTCTTCTATCAGCCGCTGCGCGAGGGCGGCATCGCGTTCCACGCGGCGATGGAGGCAAAGACTGCCGAGGAAGCCCTGCGCCCCTATCTCAGCCCCACAGCACCCGCGGACGGCGCGCAAAGCCGCGTCCTCTCCCCGCCCGCACTCGCTGCGTCGGAACTCACCTACCGCTATCCGCTGACGGAGGAAACCGTGCTGACGCGTCTCTCCCTCACCTTCCCCGCGGGCAAGCGGACGGTGCTCGCAGGAGCAAGCGGCACGGGGAAAACGACGCTGCTCACCCTGCTCGCGGGGCTTGCCGCACCGACAGAGGGCAGTGTGCAGATTTCGGACGGTGCAGGTGCAGATCATGCCTTTGATTTGGCAACGCTCTCGGAGAAAACGAAGTGTGCCCTCATCAGCTATGTGCCGCAGGAGCCACACATTTTTTCCGCGACGCTCGCGGAAAACGTCACGCTATGGCAGGATAACCGCAGTCCGGAGGACGCCGCCGCCGCACTCGAAGGCGCGGCGCTCGGCGATTTCCTGCGCGCCCTGCCGCAGGGGCTCGATACCCTGCTCGGCGCGGGCGGGCATCCGCTCTCAGCGGGTCAGCGGCACCGCCTCGGCATCGCTCGTGCGCTCTGTGCCGCCCGCCCCATCGTACTCCTTGACGAACCGACGGCAGGGCTTGACGCAGAGACGGAGGAGCACGTTCTCCGGACGCTGACGGAGTTCGCACATCGGCGCACGCTCATTGTATCCTCCCATCGCCCTGCAGTCATGGCGTGGGCGGATCATACGATTACACTGGGAGGTGAGACATGATGCAGAGCGTTTTTGTCCTGCGCCGTCTGCTTTCCTTTGCTGAGCCGGCGAAAGCCCTGCCCGCCCTCCTCGCGGGAACGCTTGCCGTCCTCTCAGCCGTTGGGCTCATCGGCACTGCCGCGTGGATCATCGCGAGCGCCGCGCTCCGTCCGCCCCTCTCCGCACTCGCGCTTGCCATTACGCTCGTGCGCGCCTGCGGCATCGGGCGCGCGGTGTTCCGCTACCTCGACCGCTGGTTCTCTCATGTGCTCGCCTTCGACTGCTATGAAAAACTCCAGCGGGAAACCTATGCGCGTGCCGCGGAGAGCATTCCCCTGCGCGCGGGCGGCGTGCGCGAGGGCGCGTTCCTGCACGACCTGCTCACGGGATGTGAGACGCTGCGCGATTTCTACCTGCGCACTGTGCCGCAGCCCGTCATCGCGGGGATTCTGACGGCGCTGACCTGCGCCGCGCTCCTGCCGCTCACGACGCTCGGCGCGGCGGGTCTTGCCGCCGTCTATCTGCTCCATCTCATCCTCCCGCAGGTCATTCTGCGCGAGCGCAGTATGCGCGAGGAGAGCGCCGCCTACCGCGGCGTCCTGCTCGATCTTACGGCAGGACGGGACGAGCTGATCGCGGCGGGCGCGCTCCCGCACGCGGAGGAACACCTCGCCCGCACGGCATCCGCATTCCAAAATCGCACGCAGCGACGCGGCATGTCGCGCGACCGTCTCTTCTGTGCGCTCGACGTACTGCGCACGGGACTTTGGATCGCGCTCATCGTCCTGCTGATCCCGCATGTCGCCGGGGGATCTCTCAGCGGTGTGACGTTCGCCGTATGGGTGCTCGTGCTCGAAGCGGTACTCGCCGAGTATCGTCCCCTGCCCGCCGCAGCGCTTGGCATGCCCGAGGCACGGCGCGCGGCAGAGACGATTTTGTCGAAAGGCGATGTCCCAAACCATACGGAAGCCTCCGCCCCCCGCTCGGACTCCGCCGCCCCGTCTTCCGCCGCCGCACGCTCGGATGCCCCGCTCATCGAAGTACAATCTCTTTCCTTCGGCTATGATCCCGCGCTTCCCGTTCTGCAGGGTCTCTCCTTTGCCATCAACAGCGGCGAACATGCCGCGATCATCGGGGAGAGCGGCGCGGGCAAAACGACGCTTGCAAGTCTCCTGCTCCGCCTATGGGAGTGCGACGGCGGGACAATCCGCTATCGCGGCATTCCTGCACACGCACTCTCGCTTGCGGAGACACGTGCCCTCTTCGGCGCGGCGCTCCAAGGCAGCTATCTCTTCAGCACGTCGATCCGCGATAATTTCACGCGCCTGCACGAGGGAATTAGTGAGGAGCGCATCCTCCGCGCACTTGAGACGGCGCAGCTCGCCGATATCGTGCGTGCCCTGCCCGCAGGATTGGACGAACCGCTCGGCGAGAACGCAGCGCGGCTCTCGGGCGGACAGCGCAGCCGTCTCCTCACCGCGCTCGCGCTAGCTTCGGACGCCCCGGTGCTCCTGCTCGACGAACCGACGGCAGGACTAAACGCGGAACTCGGCGAACGGCTCATCCGCGCCATCCTCACGGAGCTCAGCGCCGAAGGGCGCACGCTCATTGTCATCACGCATGATTTGCCCTTGCTGGATCATATGAAACAGGTAATAGAACTATGAATCAAGAAACATTTCACCGGCTCATCCACGTCGTTATCGATCGTCTCGGTGCGTCCGCGCCGCCCCACGATCTCTTTGCGGGTGGTGTGGACGATTGGCATTCGCGCGCGCGGCTCGCCCACTTCCTTTTACAGATGCCCGAGCACCGCGCCGACAGCATCGCGCTCCTCCAAAGTACTGCCGACGCGGAGGTCAACGAAGACCTCGCGCAGGATGTCGAGGAGAAAGTCTACGCACTCCAAGCCCTTTCCGCCGCGGAATCCGAGAATCCGGAGCTGCGCGACGCAGCGCTCGAACATATCAATCTGGCGATCGAGTGCGCCGAGTCCACCGATTTTCTCTACAAGTACATCCTGCGCGGCGAGCTGTGGGCGGATCGGTGGAACCTCATGCACAAGATGCAGATGACCGCGGAAGCCGAGCAGGAAGCGGACGAGCGCATCGCCGCCTTTGACGGGCTGGACGCCGACGTGCCGCACAACAGCTATCTCTACTACGGCTATCGATTCAAGGCGCACCTCGCCGCCGAGCGCGGCGTCCCCCTCGTCGCCAAGGACTATATGCACATGGCGATTCACGCGATGGAGATTCCGCCCGCCTATGAGCAGCCTCTCGCGGATGCCTTTGCCGCCGCGCATGAAAACGCTGCGTGGATTCTGCGCGAAATCGACCGCGCAACGCCGAATCCGGAGACGCTGCACTGGGATATATAGAATAAGAAAGCCTTTTGCCATCGGCAGTGCCGTGAACAAAAGGCTTTTTCTATGTACATTTATCGTTTTTCCAAATCAATCAAGCATCCCAACGAAGATATCCGTTACCTGATCCGTTTCTGGATTGATTTTGAATACGATGCCAAAATAACTGTATCCCGCATCGTAAAAACATGAGGTAACGCGCCGCTTATTATCATACCCCGTCTTCGTCGGTGTACCGTAGGCTCCCAGCACATCCATGCGTTTCATGTCTACGGAGATGCCCTTGGGCGTCGCAATGCCGTTATTCGCGGTTGTCCCCATCACCTGAACAAAGTTCATATCATCGCTAAAGACAATATAAAATGAATCACCATACTCATACATCGGTAAATCATGCATGAGCGATCGAGTTATCCGCGTCGGCTCACCATAAACGCTTTTCACATACTCTGCATTGCTTCTTATTGTAATTCCGCCCAACACACAATCATCAATAGAAATTGAAGCTGCACAGAAGGTCATGAGACCAAACGTAAAAGTAAAAGCAAGAATTGCCGCAAGCCGTTTCATGATAAACGCCCTCCTTCATCATAAAATTCCATATGCGGGATATTTCGACATGATGCCTTAAAATCCTCTCATGACCACAATGCATGGTTTACCGATGTAAATAATAATACCGCGACAATATGCCGCCGCATAACGGAGCCGCCACGCAATACGGTACGGCGACTCCATATATGCGGCCGATATGCTACCGGTGATATTGGATGCAGAGCGCCCTGAGTTTTTGCGGGTCGAGTTGGAGGAGGTAGTCTTTTTTGAGACTCCAGCGCCAGTTGATGCCGACGGTGCCGGGCGTATTCATGCGCGCGCGCTCGTCAAGAGCGAGGAGATCCTGCATCGGGATAATCGCCATGCGTGCGTGCGATGCGTACGCCGTCTTGATGAGGCGCTTGCAGATGGTCTGCGGACGGTCGGACGTCGTGCCGACCATGTTCGCGAGGGTCTCGCGCATCACCTCGTCGATGTCGTGCATGTACCAGCCGACGGTTGTGTTGTTGTCGTGCGTGCCGGTGTAGATGATCGTGTTCTCCGGCACGGCGAAACCAACGCGCCCCGCTTCGTTCGGTGCGAGCATGAACTGGATAACCTTCATGCCCGGGAATCCGCAGTCCTCGCGCAGTCGATCTACCTCGCTCGTGATGATGCCGAGATCCTCGGCGACGATGTCGAGCGTGCCGAGTTCTTTTTCGATCTCGTCAAAGAACACCTTACCGGGTCCCTTGATCCAGCGCCCGTTGATTGCGGTCTCCGCCTTGCCGTCGATCGACCAATAGGATTCAAAGCCGCGGAAATGGTCGATGCGGATGATGTCGACCTGCTGACTGAGTTTACGGAAGCGATCCTTCCACCATGCGTAATGCTCCTTTGCCATGGCGCCCCAGTCGTACTGGGGATTGCCCCAGAGCTGCCCGCTCGCGGCGAAGTAGTCGGGCGGTACACCCGCAACAGTGCGCGGCGTGCCGTCCTCGTTGAGGTCAAAGAGCTGCGCGTGCGCCCATACGTCCGCGCTGTCCCGCGCGATGAAGATGGGCATGTCGCCGAGAATCTCGATTCCCTTTTTCTTTGCGTAGTCGTGCAGGCGATTCCACTGCGTGTGGAAGATGTACTGCTTGAACCGGTCGAGTTCGATCTCATCCCGCTGTTTTTCGGCGAGTTCTTTGAGCGCGGCGGGATCGCGGCGGCGAATCTTCTCCGGCCACTCCGTCCACGGGGCGCGGTCGTATTCCTTCTTCGCCGCGTGAAAGAGTGCGTAGTCGTCGAGCCAATACGCTTCCTTTTCGCAGAACGCGCGGTAGTCGGGGTCGTCCTTGCCGTCCGTGCGGAACGCAACGCACGCCTTTTCGAGCAAATCTTTCTTGAACTGCTTCACTCGGTCAAAGTCGATGAAGGCGGTATTCGCCTCGTACGGCAGGAAGAGGTCGCGCTCTGTGAGCCATCCACGCGCGACAAGCGGCTCGGGATCGACGAGCATGATGTTCCCGGCGAACGCCGAGATGGACTGATAGGGCGAGTATCCGCAGCCGACGGGACTGAGCGGGAGAATCTGCCAGACCTTTTGCCCGGCTTCTGCAAGGAAGTCGACGAACCGGTATACCTCCTTTCCGAAGTCGCCCACACCGTATTTCGACGGGAGCGAGGTCGGGTGCAGGAGGATGCCCGCCTTGCGCTCGTAGCGGCGCGGTTCTTTGCGCTCGTGCAGAAGCAGTCCGTAGAGCGGCGGAATTTTAACGCGCAGCCGCCCGCGCTCGACCTCGTAGGTGCGCGAGGGTTTGAAACAGTCCTCGAACGTGCCGCAGGCAAAGTCGCTGACGTCCAGCTCGATCGTAATGCTCTCCTCGGTATTGCGGTTGAACGCGGCGATAAATACGCCGTCCTCCTTCTCGTGATTGAATACGTCATAGCCGGAGCGGATCGTGCGCGCATAGGCAACGACGTCACCCGCGCCGTAGAGCGGCAGGATGTCGCCCGTGCGCAGCGCGTCGTTCTTGTTGCGGATCTCAATGAACCGCTCCACCCAGCCGCGGATCTCCTTGTTGCCGTGCGTCCAGTCGTAGGGGCGGCGGTTGAACGGGTCTTTGAAGCCCTGCATCCCAATCTCGTCGCCGTAGTAAACGCTCGGCACGCCGGGATAGGTCATCTGCCACAGCGTCGCCATGAGGAGACGCCGCGATCCAAGGTCGAACTGCTCGGGCGTCATGCGCACGCGCGACTGCTCGATCGCGGGCATCCCCTCATAGTACGGCACGCCCGCGAGCACGGTGACGGCGCGCTGCACATCGTGACTGCCGATGAGGTTCATCATCGCATAGAGATTTTCCTTCGGATAGTTCTCGATCTGACTCGCGAGCCGCCGTGCCGTCAGCGTGCCGTCCGCACTCCCGGTGAGAAAGTCGAAGAGGATCGTGCGCAGCGGATAGTTCATCGCCGAATCCATCTCATTGCCCGAGAGGTATTCGCGCGGCGTTCCGTACGCGACCTTGTTCGAAGCGTCCTCCCACACCTCGCCGATCATAACGGCGTCGGGGTCGTGCTTTTTCAGCTCTGAGAAAAATGTCTTGGAGAACGCCGGCGGCAGCTCGTCGATGACATCAAGACGCCAGCCCGCGATTCCCTCGTTCATCCAATGATGCAGGACGCTGTTCTCGCTCGTAATGATGAAGTCCATGTAAGCGGGATCGGTCTCATTGACGTTCGGCAGGGTATCAAAGTTCCACCAGCAGTCGTATTCGTTCGGGTAATTCCGAAAGTGATACCACGAGTAATACGGCGACTCCTCGGACTGGTACGCACCGAGCGAGCCGTACTGCGCGCGCCGGTTGAAGTAGATGCTGTTGCTGCCCGTGTGACTGAACACGCCGTCGAGGATGATGCGGATGCCGCGCGCACGCGCTTCCTTTACGAGCGTGCGGAAATCCTCGATGTCGCCAAGTATGGGGTCGATCTTATGATAGTCCCCTGTGTCGTAGTGATGGTTGCTCTCGGACTCAAAGACGGGGTTGAAGTAGATGCACGAGATGCCGAGATCGGCGAGGTAGTCGAGTTTGCCGATGATCCCTTTGAGGTTCCCGCCGAAAAAGTCATAGGCAATGATCTCCTTCGTATCAGGGTCTTTGAGATACATGGGATCGTCCGTCCAGTCCGTCCGAATGACCGCGCCTTTCTTGCGTACGATCTCATCCCCCGCGCGCGCGAACCGATCCGGGAAGATCTGGTACATGACGGCGTTCTTAAACCAGTCGGGTGTGTGCGCGCCCTTGTTGTAAATCGTGATTTGGTACGAGGCGGGTGCGGTGCGGCTGAGCGTGCCGACGCCGCCGAGCATCTCTTCGTTGTTGCCGTAGAAATAGGTGCCGCTTTCCGCCGTGATGATGAAGTAGTACCAAAGGAGGCAGCCATGATCCGGCAGGTTCACCCAACAGGTATAAAAATGCTGCTCCCCCTCCGTGTCCTTTGTCTCAAGCGGAACAAGACGCTCCCCCGTCCGATCCTGCCACAGGCGCACGAGCACCTGCCTGATCGGTTCATAGGTGCGGATGCGGATGCCGAGCCGCAGCCGCGCGCCCGCCTCCGCCGCTCCAACGATGGAACGGTAATAGATGTCCTGTGAGTTGTGCTCCACTTGATATTGTTCGAGCATAGCGCCTCTCCTTTCCCTGAAAATAAACGCACAGAAACCACCGACGAATCGAATGCTATCATTCGGGTATATTCATCGGCGGTTTCCTGAATTTCGCGTCGCAACAAGCATTCCCATGCGCTGCACACAGTTGTCTCCTCGGTCGGAATCCCCTTATTCTCCGATCATGACGCGGTCGTAAAGTTTCTCATATTCCTTTGCTGCGCGCGCCCAGCTAAAGTCGCTGTGCATCGCTGTGTATATGAGCTGCCGCCACTCGCGCAGATTAGCATAGGCGGCGAGGGCGCGCTTCAGCGCGTACATCATCTCGTGCGCGTTGTACTCATAGAAGAGGAAGCCGTTCCCCTTGTCGACATCCGAGCGGTCGAACTGCACAACGGTATCCTTCAGTCCGCCCGTCTCCCGCACGACAGGGATCGATCCGTAGCGCATGGCGATGATCTGCCCGAGCCCGCACGGCTCGAACATGGACGGCATGAGGAAGATGTCGGACGCGGCGTAGATGCGCTGCGCCAGCTCGTTCGAGAAGCGGATATTGATGGATGCCTTGTTCGGGAACCGCCAAGCGAGCTCCTTGAACCAGTCCTCATAGCCGCGGTCGCCCGTGCCAAGGAGGACGAACTGGGCGTCCTCGTGCTGGAGGATCTCGTCGAGAACACGCACGACGAGGTCGAGCCCCTTGTTCTCAACGAGACGCGTGACCATGGCAACCATTGGCGTACGGCGGTTTTCCGGCAGGCCAAGGTCGCGCTGGAGACGTACCTTGTTGTCGCTCTTGCCCTCGACGGCATTTTTCACCCCGTAGTTGACGTAGAGGTTCGTATCCGTCTCCGGGTTGTAGACACCGTAGTCGATGCCGTTGACGATGCCGGAGAGCTCGGCGCGGCGGCTGCGCAGAAGTCCGTCGAGATGTTCGCCGTAGTATTCGTACTGGATCTCCTCGGCATAGGTCTTACTGACAGTGGACACATAGTCGGCGTAGATGATGCCTGCCTTCATGAAGTTCACGGCGTCAAAGAATTCAAAGTCGCCGTTGTTGTAATACTGCCAATCAAGCCCCAGGACATCGGTCATGACATCTTTTGGGAAGACGCCCTGATACTTGAGGTTGTGGATGGTAAAGAGCGTCTTGATGCCCGTATAGCGCGGGTCGTCCATGTGCTCAAGCCGCAGAAGGACGGGGACGAGCGCCGCGTGCCAGTCGTTGGCATGGATGATGTCCGGCCAAAAATCGAGCGCAGGCAGGAAGTTCAGTACGGCACGACAAAAGAACGAGAACCGCTCCGCGTCGTCGGGGTAACCGTAGAATCCCTCTCGGTTATAATACTCCTCATTGTCGACGAAATAATAGGTCACGCCGTCCAATACATACTTGTCGATGCCGACGAATTTATCGCGCCACGCGACGTTCAGTACGCCGTCGTAGACGTGTTCCATGGAGCTGCGGATCTCCTCGGCAATCGTGCCGTATTTCGGCAAAATGACGCGGCAGTCTACGCCGTCCCGGACGAGCGCAGGCGGGAGTGCCCCCGCCACATCCGCGAGTCCGCCCGTCTTAGCGAATGGAACTGCTTCCGATGCAACATATAGAACCTTCATCCCTATATCCTCCTTTGATCCACGCGGGCGATGCCGTAATCATCCGCCCCGCGCGCCGTTTATATCTGTTTCGTGGCTTCTTTCTCTCCTATTCCCGCACGCGGGGGATGTATCTTTCTATCCCTTCGTGCTTCTTGCTTTTTTGGGCGCGTCCCCCGCCCCCTGTGCCGTCTTGCGAACGGTCTTTTTCTTGACTGCGGTCATGCCCTGTGTGCCTACTTTCTCTGCGGCGGGCTTTTTCGCCGCCGCACGCTTCTTCGGGGCGGGCTTTTCCTCCGCGGACTCCTCCGTCTTTGCCTTTACCGTCCGCGTTTTCTTCGGGGCGGGCTTTGCGTCGGCATCACTTTCTGCGGTGCTCTTCTTCGCGCTCGCACGTTTTTTCGGCGTGGGCTTTTCCTCTGCCGCAGTCTCTGCCTTTGCTTTCACCGCCCCCTTCTTCTTCGGGGCGGGCTTAGCCCCCTCGTCCGCTGCGGCACTCTTCTTGCGTGCGGCGGCGGCTTTGGGCTGAGCGGGTGTTGCCCTTTTTTTTGCAACGGCGTCGGCGATCTCGGGCAGCTTGCTGACGGGTGTCCCTGCCCCGCTCTGCCGTTTCAACCGATAGAATGTCGATGCGAGCGGCGGCACGGTGATGACGATGGACTGCTCGCGTCCGTGGTAGGCGTAGTCCTCACTCACGAGATCCCCCGCGTTGACGACGCCGCTGCCGCCGTACGCCTCCTCGTCCGAGTTGAACACCTCGACATACGAGCCCTTCGTCGGCACGCCGATACGGTAGCCGTGATGCACCTCGGGCGTAAAGTTGTGCACGCAGACGAGGAAATCGCTCGGATCGTCCGCGCGGCGCACGAGTGCGATGATGCTGTTCTCATTGTCGTTGCAGTCGATCCACTGGAACCCGCTCCAATCGAAATCCACCTGCCAAAGGCATTTATTTTCGACGTAAAACTTATTGAGCGCCTTCGAATACGCAAGCATCTTCGTATGCATCGGGTACTGCTCCACCAGATGCCAGTCCATGCTGTCGTCGAAGTTCCACTCGATGAAATGACCGAACTCACCGCCCATAAAGAGCAGCTTTTTCCCCGGATGCGCGATCCAGTAGCCGAAGAACCCGCGCAGTCCTGCGAACTTCTGCCAGTAGTCGCCCGGCATCTTTTCAATAAGCGAGCGTTTGCCGTGCACGACCTCGTCGTGCGAGAGCGGAAGGACGAAATTCTCGGAGAACGCATACATGAGTGAGAATGTGATCTTGTCCTGGTTCCACTTGCGGTAGATGGGATCGAGGCTCACATAGTCGAGCATATCGTTCATCCAGCCCATGTTCCACTTGTAGTTGAAGCCCATGCCGCCCATGTAGACGGGCTTCGAGATGAGCGGCCACGAGGTCGACTCCTCGGCGATCATCAGCGCATGCGGATGATACTTGAAGATCGTCTCGTTGAGCTTTTTGAGGAAATCCATCGCCTCGAGGTTGCCCGTGTCGCCGTATTTGTTCGGCTGCCACTCGCCGTCCCTGCGCCCATAGTTGAGGTACAGCATGTTCGCGACCGCGTCGATGCGCAGTCCGTCGATGTGGAACTCCTCGAGCCAAAAGAGTGCGTTCGAGATGAGGAAGCTCTGCACCTCCGTCCGCCCGTAGTCAAAATTCGTCGTACCCCACTCGCGGTTCTCCGCGCGCGTCTCGTTGTCGGATTCGTAGAGGTTCTTACCGTCAAACCGGCGAAGCCCCTGCTCGTCCTTGCAAAAATGCCCCGGCACCCAGTCCATGATGATGGCGATGCCGTTTTGATGCGCAGTGTCGACGAGATAGCGGAAATCGTCAGGCGTGCCATAGCGGCTCGTCACGGCGAAATAGCCCGTCGCCTGATAGCCCCACGAGCCGTCGTATGGATGCTCGCAGAGCGGCATGAATTCGATGTGTGTGTAGTTCATATCCTTGACATAGCCGATCAATTGATCCGCCATCTCACGATAGGAGAGGTATTCGCCTTCGAGCGTACGCCGCCATGAACCGGCATGGACTTCGTAGGTGAGCATCGGACGCTCGTACGACGTCTCGCGCGCCTTTTGCTCCTGCCACGCGCCGTCCTGCCATTCGTATTTCGTCATGTCGTACGTGCGCGACGCCGTCTGCGGTTTTTTCTCCGCATAGAACCCGTAGGGATCCGCCTTCATGATGCGCGGTCCGCCCCACTGCGGTTCGATGGCGTATTTATAGATCTCGCCCTCGCCGAGTCCCTCGACAAAGGTCTCCCAGATCTCGCCGTCGGCAATACGGTTCATCGGGTTCAAAAGGGCATTCCAATCATTGAACACGCCGACAACACTGACGGCTTTCGCGTTCGGCGCCCACACCGTAAAGCGCACGCCGCGTTTTCCGTTCCGCTCGAGGAAATGCGCACCCAGCATCTCCTGTGCATGATAATTTGTCCCCTGGTGAAAGAGGTAAAGATCAAACTCACTTAACGCTGATGTTTTCACAAAGTCCCCTCCTATATGGTCTAAAAGCGTCTGTTACGAAATGATGACGGGGTGGATGTCCCAAATATCCCGCGCATATTCATCAATCGTACGGTCGGATGAGAACCCGCCCGAGTGCGCGACATTCATTGCCGCCGTGCGCGCCCAGCCGTCCTTGTCCTTGAACCGGCGCATCACCTCCAGGCGTGCGTCGTCGTACGCGTTGAAATCCTTGAGTATGAAGAACTCGTCGTTCGCGTGCAGGAGATAGTCGTAGATGGAGCGGAAATCCCCGTAGGTGCCGTCCACAAGCTGGTTCATCACCGTGCGTACCTTCTCGTTCGCATGGTACTCATCCCACGCGGAGTAAGTGCCGCCCGCATAGTAGTTCATGACCTCCTCGGCACGCAGCCCGAAGATCACGCAGTGATCGTTTCCAACCGCCTCGCGGATCTCGACGTTCGCGCCGTCGAGCGTGCCGAGCGTGATGGCGCCGTTCATCATGAACTTCATATTGCCCGTGCCGGACGCTTCCTTCGATGCCGTTGAGATCTGCTCGCTGACGTCGGCGGCAGGATAGACCAGCTCGCCGATGGAGACACCGAAGTTCTCAATGAAGATGACCTTCATGAACTTTGAGACCTGCGGATCCTTATTGATTTTCTCCGCAACCGCATTGATGAGGCGGATGGTCTCTTTCGCGATGTAGTAACCGGGCGCCGCCTTGCCTCCAAAGAAATAGGTGACGGGCTGTGAGAGGAACGCAGGATCGCTCTGCGCGCGATGGTAGCGGTACATGATGTGCAGGATGTTCATGAGCTGCCGCTTGTAGGAGTGGATGCGCTTCACCTGAATGTCAAACATCGAATCCGGGTTCAGCTTTATCCCGTTGTGCTGCTCAATGTAGCGGGCAAGCCCCTCGCGGCGCAGATGCTTGATTTTCATCAAACGGTCGCGGAACGACTTGTCGTCCACATAGTCGTGCAGCCCGCGCATCTGCTCCGGGTGGCGGTGCCACGAATGACTGCCGAGCACCTCGTCGATGAGTGCCGACAGCTCCGGATTCGCCCCCATGAGCCAGCGCCGATGTGTGATGCCGTTCGTCTTGTTGTTGAACTTGCGCGGCGTGTAGTCATAAAAATCCTTGAGCGTCGTGGATTTCAGGATGCCCGTGTGTATCTTTGCCACGCCGTTGACACTGTGCCCGCCGACGATGGAGAGACGTGCCATATGCACGACGCCGTCCTGTATGATGGAGAGCGCACGTACCTTTTCCTCGTTGCCGGGGTAGCGGCGGCGCACCTCCTCAAGATGGCGGCGGTTGATCTCGTCGATGATCATATAGATGCGCGGGAGCAGGGGACGGAACATGTCAATGCTCCACGTCTCAAGCGCCTCCGGCATGATCGTGTGGTTCGTGTATGCGATCGTGTCGCGCGTGATCGCCCACGCATCCTCCCAGGTCAGCTGTTCCTCGTCCACAAGGATGCGCATCAGCTCCGCCACGCAGAGTGCCGGATGCGTATCGTTGATATGTATGCCGATCTTCTTGCCAAAATCGTAGATGCTCATCCCCGTCTTCTTGTAGTGACGCACAATGCTCTGTACGCCCGCAGAGACGAAGAAGTATTCCTGAATGAGGCGCATGCGGCGCCCTTCGTATGTGCTGTCGTCGGGGTAGAGGTAGCGCGTGATCGCCTCGACGAAACTGCGGTAGTCGTTGCGCTGCTGGATCTGCTCCTGCGTCAGCATCCCGTAGTCGGAGAAATCGCGATTGACCTCCGCGTTCCACAGCCGGAGCGTATTGACTGTCGCATTGTGGTAGCCGACGATCGGCATATCGTACGGCACCGCCATGACAATCATAGGATCCTCGTGCACGAGCTCTAGTTTGCCGCCGCCGACATCACGCATGTACGCATTGCCGCCGAATTTGACATCGACGGATTTATCCGGCTTGCGGTACTCCCACGCAAAGCCGTCGCGCAGCCAGTTGTCCGGGATCTCGACCTGGTTGCCGCCGACGATCTTCTGCTCGAAGAGCCCATATTGATAGCGGATGCTGCACCCGTGTCCCGGGAGGCGATGCGCCGCGAGCGAGTCGATGAAGCAGGCAGCGAGACGTCCGAGGCCGCCGTTGCCAAGCCCCGCGTCAGGCTCTGCCTCGTAGGCGTCGCTGAGCTTGAGGTGAAAATCCTCAAGCACTTCTTTGAGCGCTTCCTCAATGCCGAGATTGATGAGGTTTGCCTTGAGCAGGCGCCCCAGCAGGAACTCGATCGAGAAGTAGTAAATCTGCTTTTCCCTGCGCTCGGAGTACTGCTTATTCGTCTTGACCCAGTTGTCCGAAATGGACTGCTTGGCAGTCGCGGCGACCGTCTTGTAGATTTCGATCTCCGTCAGCTGATCCACATCACGCCCGAACATAACGTGTGCCGTCGTGATGAACCTGCTCTTCAAGATTTTCTTCATTGTGTCAAGCGCTTTCCCCTTAGGGCTTGTAACATGATCCTTTTGTGCCAAATCGTCCACTCCTTTTCCAAAAGCGTCGTCCCCTATCCCTCGCCGCACATGCGGCATCCCCATGAGAGTCCCCGGGAAACAAGAAGCCGCTAAAGCACCTTCCCGCCCCCTGCAGGCGGGTGAGAAATGACTCTAACGGCAAAACATGCTGTGTTAAATCGTGATATTCTTCTTGATGACAAGGGGATACTCCTGTGCCCCCTTGAGCCATTTTTCCGCCGTGATGACGACATTCTTGTCGCAGACGACGTTCTCGACGAGCGCGCCGTCGCGGATATCGCATTTCTGCATAATGATGGAATTTTTGATCTTCACATCCTTGCCCACCTTAACCCCGCGGAACAGGATGCTGTTCTCCACTTCACCGCGCACGACGCAGCCGTTCGCAATGAGCGAGTTCGTCACCTTCGCCGTCTCCTTGTACTGCACCGGCACACCGTCCTTGATCTTCGTGTAGATGGGGCGATCTCCCATGAAGAGGCTCTCCCACACCTCCGGATCGAGAATCTCCATGTTCGCACGGTAGTAGGTGGACATCGAATCCACATGCGCCATGTAGCCGTCGTGCTCGTACGCAAACATCGTATAGTCTGCCGCCCGGCGAATGATGCCGTCGAGGACAAAGTCCTGCCCGCCGTGCTCGTAAGCATAGCGTACAATGTCGACAAAGGAGCGCTTATCCATGAGATAGATGCCCATCGACACCTTCATTCCTTGATAAGCGACGGGCTTTTCTGCAATATCGCGCACGAGCCCGTTTTCCGCCGTCTCAATGACAATGTTGTTGCCCGTATTCTCATCGATCGTCGTATGCGAGACGAGCGTAATGTCCGCGCCTGTATTCTGATGAAACCGCAGTATCTTGTCAAAGTCTATATTATAGACAAAGCTGCCGTTTGTCAGCAAAATATAGCGCGCTGACGAGTGTTCAATGAAGTCAAGATTGTGATAAAAATTCTTGAGATCTCCTTTGCGCCGCATCGCGTCCTCCTGCGAGGCAGGAAGGTAGAACAGGCCGTCGTGGCGGCGTGCCAGATCCCAATCCTTTCCCGAACGCAGATGATCGAGCACAGAACGCGGCTCGTCGGGCAGCATAATACCAACCTTGTTGATGCCGGAGTTGACCATGCTTGAGAGGGCAAAATCGATCAGACGATAGCGTCCGGCGAAGGGAATGGACTCAACGGCGCGGCGATCGGCAAGCTCTCGAATGAGGCTGCCGTCCTCCTGCAGGTTGATGAGACCCATGATACTGTTCATTGCTTTCACTCCATTCTCTTCCGAACCGTCAGCCGACGCGCTGCTGAGATGCCTCCGAAAGCACCGTCTCACCCTCGGGGATCACGGTGATCTGCGTCTCTTCACCAACGACCTGCGCGCCGGACTCGATCAGAGCGTTCTGCGCAAGGATCGTGTAGTCGACAAGCGCCCCATCCGCAACGACTGCTCCCGGCAGGAGCACGGAGTTGCGTACCACAGCACCTTTACCGACGCGCACGCCCGGGAAAATCACCGAGTTCTCGACCGTGCCGAGAATCATCGTCCCCTCGCTGATCATCGAGCGCGTGATCTTTGCGTCTCTTCCGACAAACTGCGGCGGCATGGAGGGATTGAACGAGTAGATGCGCCACTTGCCCGACAGCTCAAACGGCGGCTCGTCCTGCAGGAGATCCATATTTGCCTGCCACAGGCTCTCAATCGTCCCGACGTCCTTCCAATAACCGTTGAAGGCGTAAGAATACAGCCGCCCCTCATCGGCGAGCATCTTCGGGATGATGTCCTTGCCGAAGTCGTGGCTCGACGTCTCGCTCTTTGCATCCTCCGTCAGATACTTCGCAAGATAGTCGCGGTTGAAGATATAAATACCCATCGAGGCGAGGTTGCTCTTCGGCTTTGCCGGTTTCTCCTCAAACGCGACAATCCGTCCGCTCTCGTCCGTATTCATAATGCCGAAACGCGGCGCCTCGTCCCACGGCACTTCGAACACGCCGATCGTCGCCTGTGCCTTGCATTTCTTGTGATGCTCGAGCATCCACGCATAGTCCATCGTGTAGATGTGGTCGCCCGACAGAATGAGCACGTAGTCGGGATCCGCCATATCGATGAAATTGAGGTTCTGGTAAATCGCATCAGCCGTACCGCGATACCACTCCGCCCCCTTTTCGCGCGCATAGGGAGGCAGGACGAAAAGCCCGCCGTCGCGTTTGTCGAGATCCCACGCGCTGCCCGATCCAAGATACTGGTTCAGTTCGAGCGGCCGGTACTGCGTGAGAACGCCGACCTTTTCGATCCCCGAATTGACGCAGTTGCTCAGCGGGAAATCAATGATGCGGTACTTCCCCCCGAACGGTACCGCGGGCTTTGCGACGCGCTTTGTCAGCGCGCCAAGGCGGCTGCCTTGACCGCCTGCAAGAATCATTGCCAAGCACTCTGTTTTTTTCATAAGGTATTTCTCCCCTCACGGATACCGACCGGGCGGTATCCCCATGATATATGCTATGGCAAACCGGTCGGACTCGACGTACATCCGTCCGATACGCCGTGTTTCTAGCTCATTTACAATCGTTCTCTTCATTTTGAGTTGCAGTTTGCATATCCTCCTTCCTACCTTATTTATTATATATCTTGATAACTAAATTCGATAAATACGTCCGATTTCCTGCAAGGCTTTGTCGTACTTTCACCGTTTTTTTCAATTTATAATTGAGGGCGGTAAAATCGTCCTAAACGGATATATTTTTATTTATATGTGCATTATTTTTGTTTATTGGAATGTGAAAATTACACCTGTGGAAAAAAAGATTGCAATTTCCATACCCGTATGATAGAATAGCCGAGTACATTTTTCGTTGAGGGGGTGAACGAATTGCCGAATATCAAAGCTTCTATCCTGAGTGTAAAGTCTGATGCTAAGCGTCATGCGCGCAACGTCGCGGAGAAGACGCGCGTTCGCCGCGCCATCCGCAGTGTCAACGACGCCGTTGCTGCCGGCAATGCGGACGAGGCGAAGAACCTCCTCGTCGCAGCATACAAGTCCATCGATCAGGCGGCTGCCAACAACGTCTATCATAAGAATGCCGCAGCTCGCAAGAAGTCGCGTCTCGCCAAAAAGGTCAACGCGCTGGCACAGTAATCATAGAAAAACACCGTTTCGAATCATCGGAACGGTGTTTTTTGTTGCGCCGGACGTGATGAGGGATTTTGGCGCATCACTAGGGTTACGGCATAAGGGCGTACCTGACGCGGGATTTTGGCGTCCCCCCTCGTCACACTAGGAGATGCGTCGGAAAACATGCATACCGACACAAGCTTGAAGTAAACACAGCGCCGCCAAAATCCCAAATGCAGCCTGCAAATTCACCAGATGCGAGACAAGGCCGATTGCTGCGGGACCTGCGAGGATACCGAGGTAGCCCATCGTACTCACGGCAGAAACCGCCGCGCCGATCGGCATAACGTTCTGTTTCCCCATGAGAGAGAAAAAGACCGGAACAATATTCGCCGCCCCGATACCGATCGCAAAGAACCCCGCATAGAGGAGCGCATCGACAGGCGCGAACATGACGAGCAGGATCCCGGCGCAGGCGAGCAGCGCGCTGCCCACAGCGACCGGACGCTGTCCAAGCCGCTGCACGACGGCATCTCCAAAGAGACGCATGAGGAACATCGCCGCGGAGAACACCGAGAACCCCATGCCCGCGAGCGCGAGATCATAGCCCCGCACCGTCGTCAGATAGACACCGCTCCAATCCATCACAGCGCCCTCGCTGAGGAACGCGATGAACGCCGCGATGCCGACGAATACAATGATGCCGCGCGGCAAGGCGATTAATTTCCCACCCCCGCCGCCGTATGGGATCAGATTCCTTCCGAACAGCCCCGTAAAGAGCAGAATGATGCCCGCCGCGATTGCCGTCGATTGCATCGGCGAGAGTCCCAGAGCGCCGACCCACACGCCGTACAGCCCCGCCCCGACAAATCCGCCGATGCTCCAAAAGGCGTGCATCCCGCTCATAATGCGCCGCCCAATGCCCTGCTCGACAATGACCGCCGCAACATTGATGACGACATCCACGCAGCCCATCAGCGCCCCGAAGAGCAGAATCACCGGAACTGCAAACCAAAGCGAATCCACCGTGCAGATTGCAAGAAGCACTGCCGCATAGAGTACCGATACCACCGTCAGCACGCGGCGGCATCCAAGCCGCGACGACAGTGCTCCGGCGAGCGGCATCGTCACGAGCGATCCGATCCCAACGCACAGCAGCAGCAGACCGAGCACATCGTCGCCGATCGAGAGCCGTTCGCGCAGGAGCGGTACGAGCGGCGCCCACGACGCCGAACCAAATCCCCCGATAAAGAAAAACGCGCGCACCGCATGCGCCTGCGTATCCCCGATATTTTGATATCTCCCCATGACCGTCCCCCTTCCGAAAAACACCTGCCATTCTATCACAGAAAAAAGAAAAAGCAACGCAAAACCGCCGCACCGACATGAAAGAATCGTCGATGCGGCGGTTTTTATTTTATTATGGAAGTGAAGCGTCGGCGCATATCACGCACTGTTACTCCTCATCTTCCTCGAGAACGTTAAAGATATACACAGCCCGAATCTCTGCCGGTGTGACGCCAAGATCCTCAATCGCGGTCAGAAGTCCCGATGCAAGAACGGCACGCTCCGCGGTTTTATCCTTGTCCTTCACAATCGCAAGCGCCCTGTCGTTCTGCGGACGGAGTGTGACAATACCGTTGCCGAAGAGCACCTTGAATTCACCGCCTTGGTTGCGATAAAGGAACTGCATCGGTTCTTGGGAATCCGCACGGATTTCCTTCGGATCGGGGATATCCACTTTCTTTGAAGCGGGCTGAATCGAAAGTTTATTGGGATTGTAATTGATGGCATAGATGCCGTCAAGGTCGCGCGTCCCGCCGTTCGTGAAGAGCACGGGAATAGCTTCCGCCGTGCCGCCCAGGATATGCTCGTCGGGAATGCCGACGCGTCCGCGGTCACGCGCAAGGTCGTAGCCGAACGAACCGTCCGTACCTGTGATCAGCTCATGTGCTTCGGTCGTTGTTCCGCCCGAGACAACACGATTCTCCCATGAACCTATGTGATTTTGCAGTTCATCCGGAGGAATAAGCATCGTCCCTGTACCATTGCCCACGGTAACGCGCGACTCCGGCACACGTACGCCCGGCGCGTTCCCCCCGGCAGACGATGTGCCGCCGTCCGCTGCGCTGCGCGGCGCGTTGACCACAACGCCTGAAATGACGGCTCTCCCGCCCGGCGTATTGCTGTCGAAGCCGCGCGGTCGGATGATGAGATTCCCCGGCATATAGTTGAACCGATAATTCGCCATATTCGTCCCGCCGACATATGTTCCCGGGGCGACGCTGATCACGCCCTCATAGGTGCCAAACGGCGTATTTTCCGTCATCGACGGTGCATAGGAGGCGATGATATTAGTAATTTCGTCGCCCGACAGCAACCCGCGGCTCCCCGCCGATGTACCGCGTTCAATCGTATAGGTCGGCGTGGGATTCGGCTCATTGACATAGCGGCTTGCATTGCCCGCCGCAATTTGAACCTCACGCGGCAAGATTCTGAAACTGCCGTCTACATAAGTAATCGTATAATTGGATGCCGTGCCGCGTGTAAAGGCTGCACCGTCGATCCGTGTCCAAAGCCCCGCCGTTCCGGCATCCGTCGTCAGGGTTGCTGTAGGATCGATCATTTCCGCAACGTCGCCGACAGTGTCTCCATTGACAAGTCCCGTCGTTGCCGTCGCAGCATCGGCATTGAATTTCCCCGTACCGCCCGTATAGACAGCAGTTCCGTTATCAGCACCATAGGCGCGCGCTTTATCACCCGCACGCAGCGTGAGCGGACGCGCTGTGATGGTCAGTGTCCCCGGTGTCGATGTAACTGCATAGTCCGAGCTGTATCCGCGGCTACCGGGCGTTAGTCCAATGCCCTCAACCGTCATCGTATAGCTGCCGACATTTGTGCGCTCTGTCACTGGGTTTGCACCGTCCATTGCCCGCACCGTGTATTTGGCAAGCGTATCACCGGGAGCAAGTGTCCCCGTTGTTCCCGGGACTACCGTGTCGTTAGACGCGCCATAAACCCGCGTGCCGCTCGGAGCAGTGAAGCTGAGAGCACGCTTTGTGATCGTCAGCGTTCCCGGCTCATATTTGAACTTATAGTTGTTTGCGCGGAGATCCCCCGACACGCCAAGTGTGTAATTGCCCGCGTGAAGCGCGCCCTCTGCAAACCCGTTTGTCTTGGTCGGATCGACATTCGGCGTATAGACCACATGGGTCGAACTAATAATACCCGCTGTCGCTGCCGTCTGACCGTTGGCAAAGTTTGCAAACGTAACACCGTTATATCCGCTGTATTGTTTTGCCGTACCGTCATAGACTTTCGTATCAGCGATACCTTTCACCGTGACGGTACGCGGGACGATGCGGTAATCGACCGTGACCTTGTAGTTGAGGTCGTTCGGTCCCGTAAACGAGATCTTCTCGTTGGGATTCGTCGCATCCGAGCCGTAGGTGCGTGCGCCTGCGCGCATCGTCGTATCGATATCCGCTTTGGCAACTTCGCCTGTCGCAGTATTAATATCTGCGTTGACGTTCGTCGATGTATTAATCCCCATACCGAAGGAATGGCTGCCCGAGTCTGCACGCGTATCGTGAATTTTCTTGATTTCCACTTTATCCAGTTCGCGGCGCTTCAGATTGCCGTCATCGACGATATGGTAGCCCGAGCCGTCGTTGAAGAACGCTGAGTTCGCGTCGCCGTAGGCGCGTGAACTGTAGAGCTTGATCTCCGGCTGATAGGCATAGAACATCGCGTTCTTGCCCGCGGGGATCGTGATCGAGCCCGTCGTTCCGTAGGGCGTTCCGTATCGGCGGAATTCAAAGACAAGCCCGTCCAGTTCGTTCTCGACCGAGTCCTCGGTATGCACAACGTAACGCTGCCCCGGCGCGGTTTGAATGGCGTTTGCGCCGCCCTTGTTCTTGAATGCGCCGCCCCGCGCCTCAATAAGGACGTCGGACGTACCCGTGCCGACGATCTTGCCGCCCGGCGCGATACTCACATTGCCGCCGTTCGTATTCGTGATTTTAATCGGCGCGTCCTTGCCCGTAATCGTGCCCGCAACCGTCGTGCCGCCCTTTGTTTCGACGGCAACGCCCGTCGCGGACGTGATATTGCCGAGATTCGTGATCTCGTTCGCACCCGTGAGGTTCACGGAATGCGCGTCGACGTCGAGCGTCGGCACGGTTTTGAGGACGCCCGTCGAGGTCACATTGCCCGCCGTCTTGATGGCGACGCCGTCGGCGAGTCCTCCGGGCAGCGTCACGTTGCCGACCGAGATGTCGCCCGCGCGTTCCCCGCCGATGCGGATCTTGCGGAAGCCCTTGCCGTCCGCATTCTTCTGCAGCAGACCGGTGCCGCTGAAAATATCGGAGGGCAGAACCAGCCCCGCAGGAGAGCCGCCCCCGCCGGGCGTACCGAAGGAAATCGTCTTGCCCGGCGTATAGGTGTCGAAGGATACGTCGCCGTGCCCTGTGATCTTACTGTTCGTATGATGGAGCTGGTCCGCCTGTATGGAGACGTTGCCGTGGTGCACGCCGTCCGGATTGTCTGCGGAGATCGTCGCATTATTGAAATTGACCTCGCGGCTGCCGATGGTGTAGTCCTTGCCGTTCGTATTGATCGTGCCCGTGATGTTGACGCCGCCCGAACCGCTCGTGATTGCCTGTTGGATGTTGACGGTAAAGGGCATGTTGATCGTACCGCTCTGGTAAAGGTGTCCGCCGCCGTCCTTATCGCCGATGTTGATGACCTCATAGTCCCAGAATGCACGGTTATTTCCATTGAAATATTTCTCGAGCAAGGATAGTTTCGTGGGATCATCCGCACCGAGGCTGATATCCTGTGTGTGCGAGAGCGGCAGGATATTGAGCGCCTTCACGCCTTTCATCTTACCGTTCAGATCCATCTTGTCCGTCTTGAGCGTGAGATCGCCCGCTCCGGTATTGACCTCGCTGCCCGCCGCTGTCGTCAGATCCTTCGACTCGAGCGCAAATGCGTTGCCGTTCGTCGCGATCTTCGCCGTGCCGTCAAGCGTCATTGTGCCCGAGGTCTTGCCCGAGCGGATCGTCGTCGGGTCAATGAAGTTCAGACTGCCGCCGACCTTCACCGCGCCCGTCGCGGTCTCGCTGCCGAGGTAGACGTGCTTGAAACCGTCCTTGATTTTATTGCCGCCGAAAAGCGTCTCGGGCAGTGTCAGCCCTGCGCTCGTCGTACCGACGTTCAGGTTCGTGGTATCTGTCGCCTGCTGTACGGTGAGGTTGCCCTTGCCCTCGACCGCTTCGTTAAAGGTCATGGTGTCGGCACTGAGCACAATGTCTCCCGCCGTGCCGCCCGACTCGCCTGCCTTGATACCGCTCAGTGTGCGAGCGGTCTGCGCGGTCGGCGAGCCTGCGGGAATCGTCACCGTGCCGATGGTCAGCGCGTTCGACTTCACGTTCACGGAGAGCGCGTCCGCCGCAAGCGTGCCGATCTCGTTTGCTTGGTCGAGCATAATATTGCCGCCGAGCGCGGCGAGATTCGATGCCGTGATCTTGCCCCCCGTCTGCTGTGCCGCCGTCTTGGCATTGACGGTCAGCGCCTTGCCCGCGGCGAGCGTCAGATCCCCCGCGAAGTTGATCGTATTTGCTTGGAGTGTCACGTCTTTGCCGAGTGTGGAGCCGTTCACGTTGATCGTGCCCTGCGTGCCGTCGCCGATGCTGTAGTGCGTAAAGCCCGGTCCAAAGACCGTGCCTAACTTCGCATCGGGCAGGAGGAGATCGCCCGTCGCCGCGTTGCCGAGACCGATGCTCTTCGTGCCGTCGTAGGTACCGATGCCGAGCGTGCCCGTGCCTGTGACGGAGGGATTCGACCCGTTCGCCGCGAGGTTCGCGATGCTGTCTGTCTTGAGCGTCAGCGTGCCGCCCGCGCCGACCGCCATCCTACCCATGCCGCCCGAATTTTCGATCGATCCCGTTTTGAGGGTCACACGGCGGTTCGCGGCGACCGTGAGGCCGCCCGTCCCAATCGTGACCTTATTGCCGGAACCCGTACCGATCGCGACATGGTTGTCCACATTCACGCCGTCGATCGTGACATCGCCCGTCTGACCGTTGCCGAGGGTGAGCGCGACAAATTGATTGCCGAAGAGCTTGCCGTTGAGCTGATCTGCCGTAACGTGCAGCGCACCCGGCGTCGCCGCGGTCGAATTATCGACGACCATGCCCCTGCCGGCGGTGCGCGTCGTGATGACGAGCCCGCTCTTGCCCTCAATATTCGTCACGCCGTCGTCCGCCGCAGGCGTGTCAATATTATCCACATGCACGCGCAGTGCGCCGACAGTGTCCGCGCCCGTATTGAGCACGGCACGCGCGCCAAGATTCAGCGTCGTGCCCGTCACGTCTCCGTGCACTTCCGTGCCCGAGAGGACTTTGACCGCAGCATCGTCGCCGAGGATGACGTTGTGCGAGCGCGATTTGAGCCTGAAGTCCGCATTGTCTCCTTCGACGAGGAGCTTTGCGTTATTTTCCAGCGTAATGTCGCCGTCGGTGTTGACGGCGATCGCCGCGCCCTTGCCCTTGACGCTGACGCTCTTGCCGCTCTTGACGGTAAAGCCGCCCGTGATGATCGTTTCCGGATTCGATGGCGTCGCGGACGGATCCGAACCAACGGTAAGCTTTGTCCCCTCGCCCTCGATCGTCACGTTGTCGCGCACCTCGACTCCGAGCTTGCCTGCGGCATTCATGGACTTTTTGACCGAGCCGCCGTAGAAGTAGACATGCTTTTCACCCGCAATGTCAAAACCGCCGAAGCCCGCCAGCGTATCGTTGATCGAGCGGTAGGAGATGCGGTAGTCCGTGGTCGGCACATCCGCCGCATCGTCCTTGATGTAGATGTCCTGCGAGGCCGCCGCGCCGCGTGCCGCGACTTTTCCGTCCTTTTGCCCGATAACCTTGCCGAGACCGAGGTCGATGCCGCCTGAGAGGTCAAGATCGAGGTTCTTCACGGCAAGCGTATCGCTTGCCGTCGGGAGCGCGGCGTCGTGCGCTTTGATCTTCATGTCGGACTTGCCGTCCGCACCTGCCTTTGTCGCGCCCGTAAGCTTGACAGAGCCTGTCGTTTCGATGTCCGAGAGCTTCTTAAAGGTCGCACCCTTGATGTTGATATTGCCCGTCTGCGTATTGCCGCCGATCTTGATCTTCCCGTAATTCGCGTTGTCGATGTTCCAATCGTTTGCGCCCGTGCCGACGTTGATTGCCTGCGTCTTGTCCGCCTTTTCGAGTGTGAGCGTCTTGCCGACGTTGACCTTATTGCCAAGATCCATGTTGTCGGCTTCGAGCTGCGTATCGTCCGTGGAATTCAAGTTGCCCGCGACCGTGAGTTTCTTGCCTGTGTCCAGCTTAATATTCGTGGACTTCGTCTTGAGTCCGTCGACGTTCGCCTTCGGCGTGACCGTGCGGTTCTCCACGACCGCGACCTTCATATCCGTTTGGTTTTTGAGTTTGAGCGTGCCCTCCGTCATATCGGCGGCGATGTTGCCGATCTTGTTCGGCTGCGTGGAGAGATCCATCGCGCCCTTACCGAGAAGCAGCAGGTTCCCGACCTCAATCGGCGCGGTCTCGGTCAGCCCGTCGCCGTGCAGGGCGAGCGTATCCGCCGCCGTTCCCTGCACCGCGCCCACGACGGAGATCGCCCCGTTCGTCAAAATGCTCGTATGGGAGGGCAGGTTGCCGCTCGAAATGGCATCGATCGTCGCCGTGCCCGCGTTCGTCTTGTCGCCGATCGCGACGTTGTAGAAATTGCCCGCCTTGATCCTGCTAAATCCCGCATCCGAAACGAGCGTGCTCGTCCCGCCGACGGAAAACGCACCCGCCGTCTTGGGCTTAATCGCAAGTGTCCCCTTACCTGTCGTGTCGGCAAAGGTAACGTTGCTCCAATTCGTGATGCTGTCGGCGGTCATCGTCATCGTGCCCGCGCCAGCCGCGAGGCTTGCACCCGTGCCGAAATCAATGGCGTTGGCACTAAAAGTCGTATTCTTCCCGTTCGCGTTCGTGAGCGCGCCCGTGAATTTGACCGTCGCGCCGGATTCCACGGTCAGCGGCGCCTTCACGTCCGCCGCGCCGACGTCGATGTTGCCCGTATTCGCGTTGCCGAGGTGCACTTCGCCCGTGCCGGAGTTGATAAATCCGAAGTCCGACATGTGCACGTCGGCGGCAGCCGCGCCGACGGACATTGTCTTGCCCGCCGTCCTGGTCTCGACCGTGACCGCGCCGTTTGCACTCGAAAGCGTGCCCTGCGCTCCTGCGGGGAGCGTCAGCGCATCCGTCTTGACTTTGATTGTTCCGCCTGCGGTCGATACCTTGCTGTCCGTGCCAAAGCTGACGGCGCCGGCTTCGAGTGCGGTTGCCGCCGCCCCCGTCGATTTGACCTCGGCATTCGGGTCGAGCGTCAATGTTCCGCTCGCCTTCAGGGAGAGCGCGCCCGCGCCGTTCGTCATGCCGCGCGCGCCGACGGTGAGGCTGCCCGTCACGTCAAGACTTGCGCCGCCCGCCGAAGTCGTCAGCCCCGTATCGGCGCCGACCTTGAGATTCGTGCCGTTCTTAAGCGCGAGCCCCTTCGCCTTGCCGTCGAGCTTTCCGAGCTGATGCGTGCCCGTGAGGTTTACGGTCGCATCCGCCGCGTCGAGCACGAGCGCGTCCGCCGTGAGGACGCCCGCCCCCGTGATCGCGTTCTTCGACCCGAGTGTCAGCGCATGGCCTGCGGCATTGACCGCGCCGCCGACCGTCAGCGTGCCTGCGCCGGAATACAGCGCGAGGTCATGATCCGCCGTCACGCCGCTTACCGCGATATTTGCCGCTTGATTTGCATCGCCGACGATGTTCTTATAGAAATTCGTTATCTTGCCCGCGCTCGAGAACGTATTGCCCGCGAGCTCAAGCTCGCCTGAACCCGCGCCGAAATTGATGGTCTTCCCATCTGAGAGCGTCCAAATTTTCGCGGAACCTGTGGGGTCGGCATCTCCCGTGATCGTCCCCTGCAGATCGAGCGAATCCGTGCGCAGCTCGACGGTGCGCGTTGTGATGTTTGAACCGCCGTCGATGGAGATACCTTTTCCGCTTCCCGACTTGCCGATGATCGTGACCTTGCCCGTTCCGGTTTGAATCTGCGTACCGGAGAGCTTCACGCCCGCGTCCGCCGTTGTCGTACTGCCCGCCATCTCGACCGTGCCGCCTGTGCCGCCGCCATCGCGTGTATCAATCACAGCGTTGTCAATATCCACGCCGGATGTCCCCATATTTGGTGAATTGGCAAATCCGATACGATTCTCTACAACGCCTCCGCGGATCTTAAGGTCACCGCCGAATGTCTTGAGCTGCTTGCCATTTGCGATGCTGAAGTTGCCCCCGCCCAAATGGTTCGTATCGGATATAATGTCGAGATCAAGCTTCCCTGCCGCAGAAGTGATGTCGGCATTCAATGCAATACTTCCCGTCGCCTTCAGCGTCAGTGTTGCGTCGCCGCCCGACGTCTTCGTGATGTTGTCCTGCACGGTCAAGCTGTAGTCATTAGCTCCGTTATCGCCGCCTGCCGTCTGTACCGTTACCGACGTCCCGCCGCTCAGCGTACTGCTGACGCGCTGCGCATCGGTAAGCGAATCCGTTTCCGTTTCACTCCCCGTAAGGTTGCGTACAACAAGGTTGCCCGGATCAATCAGCCATTCGCCCGCTTTGCCGCGCTCCGAGGAGGCGTTCACATCGCCCGTGATATAAACGCTGCGCCCCGAGGTCTCGATTTTGCCGCCCGCGCCTGTGCCTTTCCCACGCGCAGAGATCGCGCCGCGGAAGTCCGTGCGCCCGTCTGACCATACGGCGACGGTGCCGCCCGTGCCGCCGTCCGCCTGCGCGTCGGCATGCACCTCTGCGCCCTGCACGATGTTCACATTCCGTGCGTGTGCGAGGTCGCCCGAGCCCTGCCAACCGCCGCCGATCTCAATATGTCCGCCCGATGCGCCGCCCGCGTCCGTACGGCTTCCCGCGCCAAGGCGCACCTCTCCCGCAGTCATGCGGATCGTACCCGTCCTGCCGTTCACACTGCCCGCACGCACGATGCCGTCCTGATTGACGACGGAACTCGTGAGCGCGTCACCCGCCGCCGCGGACATAAAGACGAGACCGCCGTCCGCCTCGACGAGCCCCTTGTTCTCGACGACCTGCGCGAGCGCTGCTTCCCCGGGGATAACGCCGACCTTGCCGTCGCCGTTGAAGTCGAGCGTCACCGCTTCCCCCGCAGCGAGCGCGACCGTCCCTTTGCGCGCGACAATGACGCCCTCGTTGCGGACATCCCGGCCGAGGAGAGCGATTGTTCCTTCATTCTGCGCGATAAGCGAGCCGCGGTTGATGACCTTCCCGTCCGACGCGCCGAGGAAGGCGTAGCGTCCCGCCATAAAGTCGGCGTTCGTGATGTTCATCGTGGACGCGGCGAGCGAGCCGACGTCGACATGTGCGCCCGGGGCAAAGAGAACGCCCGTAGGGTTGACGAGGAACACGCGCCCGTTCGCCTGCAGCGTGCCGAAGATCTCGGACGGGTTCCCACCGAGGACGCGGTTGAGCAGCGCCGCCTGTGCGTTCGGCTGAAGGATATTGACGCGCTCACCCGCGCCGATGTTAAACGAGTTCCAGTTGATGACGGCATTCTGAGTCGCCTGCGTGATCGCCATCTCCGCGGCGTGCTGCGCAATCTCTGCGGCGCCCGCAGCGACCTCACCGCCCTGGGGCAGTGCAAGGGCGTGTCCGCTTCCCACGAGCATAAATGCCCCCGCCGTGACCGCACCGATGCCGCCGCCGAGGTGCCGGCGAATCCGATCCTGTAGTGTCACCAAAAAAGTATTTCGTTTTTCAGCCCGACGACGTGTTCTTTGGATACGCATAACATTTCCCCCATTGATGCCAAGCTGCGGATATCCCCCCGGACGCCGCATATTTCCCCACGATATGATATTACGAATCAATAAAATTTATAGAGTTGGAACCAGAACCGTCCGCCGATGTCGCGCTCAGAGAGTGCACGCGCGCCGCCGATGCGCCGCGCGTAGTGCAGGTGCGCCACCCAGTTCGCCTCATTGCTCCAGTTCACGCCGATGCCCGCCCCATATAAACTCCGTCCGTTCGGCTGTCCCGCGGGCGCACCGTTATGATAACTGTCCACATGCCCGCCGTCAGCGAAAGCGATGAGCTGCCAGATATTTTTATCCCCCTCGCCCGTAGGCAGGTTCCAACGCAGCTCGGACGTCCACATCCAACCGTCGTCGCCCGACGCTTCGCCGAGCGGATAGGCACGCACGCCGTAGGGACCGCCAAGTGACATTTTCTCCGATGCGTCGAGGTTCTTCTCCGCCCATTGGCGGCTGTAGCTGAGGTAGAGCGCAAGCCGATCGCGCACGTTCTGCAGGCGCGTAAGCGAGAGATTGTACTTGCCGAAATGCCCGCCCGTCCGCGCAGTCATGCGGTCGGCGAGGCGCTGCATCTCATCGTCAAATCGAATATCGCCGTGCGTGTAGTTCAGAGCGAAGGTACTGCGCCCGCCCGTCCAAAAGCTGTCGATGCTGTCGCCGTTGATGCCGAAGACCCAGTTGCTTGCCTTTTTCGGGTTCTTGTAGAACATGCTCGACGCACTCTCGTCCAGATCCTTCCAATCGTGCCGCACCGTTCCGTAGAGGTTGAAGTTGCGGCTGCGGCGGAAGTTGTGCTGCCACCAAACGCTGAGCGTTTCGGCAGAACCGATATATCCAAGTGCCGCGAATGCGCCGCCAAGCGTATAATGCGAGCGCGCGTAGCTGATGCCGAGCTTCTCCCCCTGCTTTGCAACAGGAGTCACATAGGAGACCGAGCCCGACCACATGTCGCCGTTGCTCCGGACGCCGCCGATGGAGAAGAGGTCGCCCTGCCGGAACGGGCTCGCGTAGTTGAAGAATGCGCTGTACTGGTAACGTCCCGTATAGCGATACCCGCCGTTGTCGATGCCGACGTACCCCCACATGCGGTTGCCCTTGGGCTTCACATTTACGACAAGATCGGTCGTGCCCTGCCTGCTCCCCGCCTTCAGCTGTGTGCGCGCCTCAACGCGCGAGAGGTCACTCGTCAGCCACACGCCGCGGTTCAGCGGTTCTTTTTTCACCGCATCGCCGGTCGTGACGCCAATCTCGCGGCGAATTGCGTGATCTGTTAGGTAAGAAGTATTATTAATGATAATGGTATCGTAGTGCCCCGGAACGATGCGCATCTCGACAACGCCGCGTTCAAAGCGCTGCGGCGGCACATAGGCGAACGCGACAAAGTGTCCCTGCAAGCGCAGATATTTCGTCACTTCCTGCGCCGCGCTGTCAAGCTCTTCCGGCGTCATACAGCGATGTCGATGCATGACGAGGATTTTTTGCAGTTCCTCCTCCGGTACAGGATTCTCGCCGATAAATGTATAGCGGCTCACCCAAATGCCGGACTTCTGCGGGCTTGCCGTCTCCGCGAACGGCTCCTCCGCCGCCGCGGCGACTGTTCCCCACAATGCGGACAGACCGCATCCTGCGGCGAGCGCCGCACACAAGTATTTCCGTATCTTCTTTCCGCCGCTCCCCATGTAACACATCGGCGTATTCCTCCCTGTTTGGATAAGTCCCCCCGGACTTATTTCCCATAAATCATTATCGAAAAAATACCGTTTATCTTCACTGTATCCCTCAATGATAAGATCAACGGCGTTTTGTTACTTGTATTTAATAACATTTTTCTTTTATTTTCATGAGAATATCATCTCATACGAAGAATTATGCAGTCATTTTTATGTGCGGCTTTACAGACAACTGCAGTCGTAGTATATTGGATCCGGGAATCGGAACGGGGGAAGGCATACATGAATACACAACCGCGTGAACCATTATGGACGAAGGAATTTCTCGGGATCAGTCTGAGCAATTTCCTCCTCTACATCGCGCAGTATGCGATGATCGCGGCGCTGCCCATCGTCATTATGACTGAATACGGCCGCGGCGAGGTGGAGGCGGGGCTTGCGATGACATTTTTCCAAATCGGTACGATCAGCGCGCGGCCGTTCGCGGGACTCGTCATCGACGCGGTGAACAAGCGAAAACTCATGCACACCGTACTCCTCGCGTTCTTCTTCGTAATGGCGGCGTTTGTCTTTGCCGCATCGCTGTCGGCGATCTACGGCCTGCGGCTGCTGCACGGCGTGATCTTCGCTGTGTCAACGACAACGGCGGCGACGCTCGCGGCAATGATGCTCCCGGCGGTGCGCAAGGGCGAGGGCATCGGTTATTTCGCCCTCTCGACGAATCTCGCCATGGTTGTGGGGCCGCTCGTAGGTCTGCTGCTGCTCGCGTATTTTTCCGATGCGACGCTCTTTGCCCTGCTCGCAGCGCTCGCCGCCTGTGCGATCGCGGCGAGTTCATTCCGTCTGCCGGATGAAATCATCCTGCCGCAGGGGCAAACGCGGAAGCTCTCTGTCGAAACATTCATCGAACGAAAAGCCCTTGCACCCGCCGCCGTCGCGGGCATTACGTTCTTCGCCTACGGAAGCGTGCTCACCTTCATCCCGCTCTATGCGCGCTCGCTCGGGCTCGCGGAGGAGACAAGTCTCTTTTACGCGTGCTATGCGGGCGCGATCGTCGTGACGCGCCCCTTCGTGGGGCGCATCTTTGACCGCAAGGGTGCGGACTATGTGGTCTATCCGGGGCTGCTGCTCTTTGCGATCGGTCTCTTCTGTCTCGGACATGCATCGGACATACTGTCTCTGCTCGGGGCGGCAGTGCTCCTCGGCATGGGGTTCGGCGCGGCGACGCCCGCATTCCAGACGCTCGCGGTGCGCAGCGCGCCGCCCGCACGCGCAGGCGTTGCAACGGCGACCTATTTTTGGTCACTCGACATCAGCGTCGGACTCGCCGCGGCAGGGCTCGGCATTGTCGCCGTCACCTGCGGTTTTCCCTCCACCTACGGCGTCGTCGATGTCGCCGTCGTCGCGTGTGCGGCTCTGTGCTATGCATGGTGGCGGCGCGGCTGATTGAAAAAAAGGCTGCTGCACGCGTGCTAAAATGCATTCATGCAGCAACCTTTTTACAATATCAGAAGTTCTTTCGCTTCGCCGACTATTGCGCCTTTTCACACGCCAGTGCAATCAGCTCCATCGTCACCTCATACGATTTGCGCAGCGAGGGGATCGGGAGGAACTCGCAGTTCGAGTGGAAATTCAGCGCGCCTGTGAAATAATTCGGCGTCAGAATGCCCTTTGTCGATATGAAGGAGCCGTCCGTGCCGCCGCGCATGGCGATGGTCTTAGGTATGATGCCGAGCCGCTTCATCGCTTCGTAAAGGTTGTCGATGGCGCTGCGGTTCGCGTCCGTTACGGCGTCCGCGATATTGCCGTAAGTATCCTCCATCGTGTACGTCACACGCGCGCGCGGCTCACTCTTTTGCAGCTTTTCGATATTTTCGAGGATGAGCCGCTTGCGTCCTTCGTAGCGCGCCTTATCGTGGTCGCGGATGTTCAGTTCGACGACCGCCGTGCTCGGATTGGAGCGGATGGTCTGACACCAGATATATCCCTCCGTGCCCTCGGTACATTCGGGCGTTTCTTTCCGGTCGAAGAGATTGACGAAATCGACGGCGAGCAGGGTCGGATTGACGAGGACGCCCTTCGCGCTCATCGGGTGCGCGGTCACACCTTGGATGGTCACGGCCGCACTGCCGGCGTTGAACGTCTCGTAAACGACCTCGCCGAGGGCGCAGCAGTCGATCGTATAGGCGTAGGCGACGGGGAACTTCGCAAAGTCCATATTCTTCGAGCCCCAGAGGCCGCATTCCTCGTCGGGGACGAAGGAGACGTAGATGTCGCCGTGCGGGATGGACGCATCGCCCGCAAGCGTTGCGAGCGCGGTCATGACGTTCGCGACGGCCGCCTTGTTGTCGGCGCCGAGGACGCTCGTGCCGTCGGTGACGATGAGCTCCTGCCCAACGTACGGCGCGAGCTCCGGATGCTCCGCCGCGCGCATGACGATGTTTTCTTTCTCGTTCAGTACAATATCGCCGCCCTCGTAGCGCACGCGGCGCGGCTTTACGACGGGGCTGAGCGAGACGTCGACCGTATCCATATGCGCGCAGAACCCGACGGCGGGAACGTGCGGCGCGCCTGTGGGCAGATTCGCGGGGAGATATCCCGTGAGGACGCATTTATCGCTCAGCGAGACATCCGCCATGCCGAGCGCATTCAGTTCCTCTTGGAGGAGATGTGCCATATCCCATTGGCTCTCGGTGCTCGGCACCTTTACGCCGCCGTTGGCCTCGCTCTGCGACGGCACCTTGACGTAGCGGAGAAAGCGTTTGACGAGTTCTTCTTCTGTTTCATGGTCGGTCATCGGAATCTCCTTTCAATCTGCGTTAAAACATGACGCGCGGATAGACATAGTCGGCTTGGAACCCGAGCGGGATGTTCAGCCACCAGAAGAGGTAGAGCATAATCGTCAGCGTGACGAGGAGGGTCGCCGTGTACGGCAGCATGAGCGAGCTGAGCGTGCCGACGCCCGTCGCCTTATAGTATTTCTGACAGTAGACGATGATGAGCGGGTAGAACGCGAACATCGGCGTGCAGACGTTGACGGCGGAGTCGCTGACGCGGAACGCCGCCTGCGTCAGTTCCGGCGCGATGCCGACGGCCATGAGCATCGGCACGAAGATAGGCGCGAGAATGGCCCACTTCGCCGACGCCGAGGTGATGATGAGGTTCAGCATACCGACGAAGAGGATGATGCCGAAGATTGTGACCTGCGGCGGCAGTGCGAGCGACTTCAGGAACTCCGCGCCCGCGATGGCAATCAGCGCGCCGATGCCGGACGCGCCGAACACATACATGAACTGTGCGGCGAAGAAGTAGAACACGATGAGCTGAATGAGCGTCTTCGTAATCTCCTCCATCGAATGCGTGAAATCCTTGGAACTGCGGAAATTGCCGCTGATGATGCCGTAGACGACGCCGACCGCCGCCGCGAGCAGGAAGATGATGGCGACGATGGACTGCATGACGGGCGCCTTAAAGCTCGCGATATTGCCCGCCGGGTCGCGCAGGATGGAATCCTCGGGCAGGAGGGCGAGGACGAGCCCGACGAGGAGCAGCACGAGGAACACGCTCGCGATATAGAACGCGCGGTTCTCGCGCGGCGTGACGGAGAGGTCCTGCGCGGGGACGTCGATGTCCGCGTCCACGGGGCAGGCCTTGCGGCACCACGGTTCGACGACTTTTTCCGTGACCCACCAGCAGCCCGCGATGACGATGAACGTCGAGCCGAGCGCGTAGAAGTAGTTGCAGAGAACGTTGACCTCATAGGTCGGGTCGATGATCTGCGCCGCCATCTGCGTGAACCCTTGAATGACGGGGTCAATCGCCGACGGCGTGTAGTTGGCGGCGAAGGCGCCCGCGATGCCCGCGAAGGAGGCGCCGATGCCCGCGAGCGGATGCTTGCCCGAAGCATAGAACATGTACGCGGCGATGGGGATGATAATCATATAGCCCGAGTCCGGCGCGAGGTGGCTCGCCATGCCGACGAGGATGACGATGGGCGTGATGAGGCGTTTCGGCGTGACGGCGAGGATTTTCTTGAGCCCCGTATTGATGTAGCCGGAGCCGTCCGCGATGCCGATGCCAAGCGTCGCCACGATGACCATGCCGAGCGGCGGGAATCCCGTGTAGTTCGTCACCATCTTCGTGAGCAACGTGACGAGCGCGGCGGGGTCCAGCATATTATTGACCGCAATCGGTTCGTGCGTCGAGGGATGGATGTAGTCGAAATGCATCTGCGATAGGATTGCGGATAAAATGCAGGTGATGACGAAGGCGCAGATGAACAACATTGTGATGTCGGGGATGCGGTTGCCCATGCGCTCGATCCATCCAAGGATGCCGCCGACCTCTTGTTTTGGCGGCGGGGATTTCGGCAGTTCTTTTGTCATAACGATTCCTCCTGACTGCGGACTTCATCTTATTGTGTAAGACAACAAAGAAGTCGTATGGTTACAATGAATGCACAATAATTTTATTATTTCGATATATTTTGCAAAAAACCTTTTATTGTATATGTATTTTATATGCCGGAATATATAACCGCGCAGCACAGAGCTCCCATACGAGGTGTACCGATAATGAGGTGCGACAGCTCTGCAGCTCTGTGCAGACATCATCCGATAAAAAAGCTGCTGCACGGCGTTTCATATGCGCGTGCAGCAGCCCTTTTCGAATGCTCAGGATTTTATTTTGCTTTCCTTTTTATTTTTCTCCCGCAGCGCCTTTTCCCGTTCTTCGCGCGCTTGTTTCTGCTCCTTTATGCGTTTATCGTATGCTTTCTTGTCAATGTCCTTCAAGTATGTGTCCGGAATACGCGCAACGGCACGCGGCTCGACCTCGTAGAGTTTCTTGAAATACGTCTGTGCCTGCGCGGTATCCTCCATCTCGTCATAAAGTTCCCCCGCTATGAGGTAGGCATACGGGCTCTTCGCGTCCACTTCCATTGCCTTCATGCAGTCGGCGAGCGCGCCCTCGCGGTCGCCGAGCGTGCGGCGCACATCCGCGCGGTTCACCCATGTGAGGACGTTCTTCCCGCCCTCGGCGACGCCCCGATCGGCATCTTGGAGCGCAGCGGCAGCATCGCCGCGCGCGGCATAGGCGCGAGCGCGGATCACATAGCTGAGCGCACGGTCGTTGTCGTTGGGGGAAGCAAAAATGCGATCCATGAGGACAAGAGCACGTTCCGTATCGCCGTAGTCGCTGTACGCGTCGCTGTTCTCGCGCATCTTCGTAATCGCCTTGGCATCCGCCGCCTCCACCGCCGCGCGTTCCTTCGCCCGGGCATCTGCACGCGACTGTTCCTCGGCACGCAGCTTCTCCCGTGCACCGCTCGCCGCCTCGCCCGCATACGCTGCCTGCACGAGGTCACGCAGCTGTCCGCCCGTATGCAACGTCTTCAAAAAATAGTAAAGCAGCTCGTTCACACGCGCGTCGCCGCGCAGCGTCGCGCCGCCGTCCCGCGTGAGGGCGAGCCCCCAATCCTCCGCCGCATCGAAGTCATGAAAGGCACGCGCGAGCGCTCCTGCGGCAAGGTATGCGTTCTCGGGGCTGTTGTCGTAGTTCTCGTCCGTCCACGTTACGGTAAAGAGCGGCGTCCCGTCGATGCAGACCGTTTTGCGGTCTTTGACCGTAACGTGCCCCGCACTGTAGTCGGTCATATACTGCGCGAGACGGTTTTCGCGCTTTTCCGTCGCGGGATGATCAGAGAAATCATCCTGCGGCAGATCTTTCTGCGTCGGATCTTGGTACTCCTGCAGCTCCTGCGTCTCGTAGGTGAGATAATAGCCCATACGTGCCATTGCCGCCGCGCCGCCGCCGGGATTGAACCCCGCGCTCGTCATGATGCGGAAGCCCCCCTCGTCCGCCTCGTACTCCGTAGGGAGCGTAACATTCTTGGCAATCGAATAGTTGACAAGTGCATTCATCTTTCCCCAGTCCATGAGTCCCGTGTTCATGTTGAGGAACGCCATGCCGTAGTACTGTGCCGCCGCCTTTGCATAGTTATGCGCGCTGTGCTGTCGGAGCCCGTGCGTCATCTCATGCCCGAGAACGGCGGCAAGCTCGTCCACGTTCCCGTTCAGCCCATGAACGAGTCCACGGTTGATGGTCACGTAGTCGGTCGGATAGCACGCCGCATTAAAGACCGGACTGTCTGTCAGCGCCCATGTAAAGGGCAGGGAGTTCGCGCGCAGCACATAGTCGCCGTCCTTGACCAGCCGCTCCATGATGCTGTCCACGAGACGGATGTCATTCTCGTTCTTGGCACGCCCCTGCTCCTCGAGATCCTGCCGTTTGCTCGTCACTTGCGCCTGAACGTCGTTGCCCATCGCAAGCACGGCGGCGAGCGACGATTTATACGCACCGAACACGCCGAGCGCCTGCGCCGCGATTGCCCATGCGTCGATTGCCTGCGCGCGCGGCATCGGGAGGAGTATCCCTGCCGCAAGGACGGCGGCTGCGAGCACCGCAGAGAGTTTCTTCCGCATATTGCACCTCATTCCCCATGTGATGATATGTGCAGAATAGCATCCTTTTCTTATTTTCTGCTGAAAAAGGTTTTCGACCTGTGATATAATGGACATATCCGGTAAAGAAGGAGGTCATACCATGGAATTTAACGAACTCATCAAGGAGCGGTTCTCCTGCCGCGCGCTCTCGGACAGAGCAATTCCCCGCGACGTGACGGAACGCATCTTCGAGGCGGCGCGGCTCGCGCCCACGGCAGTCAACAAGCAGCCGTTCAAAGTCTGGGCGGTAGAGAGCCCGGAGGCCTGTGCCAAACTCGCGGAGACGACGAAATTCACCTTCGGCGCGGGGCTCTTCCTCGTTGTCGGCGGCAAGCCGGGCGAGGCATGGATACGGCAGTACGACGCACGCAATTTCGCCGACGTGGACGCCGCCATCGTCGCAACGCATATCATGCTCGCCATTCACAACGAGGGGCTCGGCTCGACATGGGTCGGTCATTTTGACGCGCCGAAACTCAAGGAGTTCTTCCCCGAGATGGCGGACTATGACCTCATCGCGATCTTCCCCGTCGGCTATCCGGCGGAAAACGGCGTCCCCTCGCCGCGTCACGAGGTGCGTAAGGAGATGTCGGAGATTGTAACAGTCCTATGAAGATACGCGCACCCCACAAGAAAAACCACCGCCGCAGCGGTGGTTTTTCTATTGTCCTAAAGGGACTCTTACTTCATGAAGCTGAATGCGCGCTTGCCCGGATAAACGGCGCTCGCGCCAAGTTCTTCCTCGATGCGCAGGAGCTGGTTGTACTTCGCGACGCGCTCGGAGCGCGACGGTGCGCCCGTCTTGATCTGTGCCGTGTTGAGTGCAACGGCGAGATCCGCGATCGTCGTGTCCTCGGTTTCGCCCGAACGATGGGAGGTGACGGCGGTATAGCCCGCTTTGTGCGCCATCTTGATCGCCTCGAGCGTCTCGGAGACAGAGCCGATCTGATTGAGCTTGATGAGGATGGAGTTTGCAGCGCCGATCTCGATGCCCTTCTTCAGACGCTCCGTGTTCGTAACGAAGAGGTCGTCGCCGACAAGCTGCACCTTGTGTCCGAGAGCCTTCGTCATCGCCTTCCAGCCGTCCCAGTCCTCTTCGTCGAGCCCATCCTCGATGGAGTAGATCGGGAACTGGTTGACGAGCGATTCCCAATGCTTGATGAGTTCGTCGGATGTGAACTTCTTGCCGGATTTCGGCTGATGGTAGAAGCCCTTGCCCTTTTCTTTGTCCTTCCACTCGGAGGATGCCGCGTCCATCGCGAGCACGAAGTCCTCGCCCGGCTTATAGCCTGCCGCCTCGATCGCCTTGAGGATGTGCTCGATCGTATCCTCGTCGGAGTCAAGGTCGGGCGCAAAGCCGCCCTCGTCGCCGACCGCCGTGGTCTTGCCTTCCTTCTTGAGGAGGGACTGGAGCGCGTGGAACACCTCGGTCGACCAGCGGAGCGCCTCGCGGAACGTGGGCGCGCCTGCGGGCATGATCATGAATTCCTGCGTGTCCACGGAGTTCGTCGCATGTGCGCCGCCGTTGAGGATGTTCATCATCGGCACGGGCAGGACATTCGCCTGAAGTCCGCCGAAGAAGCGATAGAGAGGAATGCCCTCGGACTTCGCCGCCGCATCGGATGCCGCAATGGAGACCGCGAGGATTGCATTCGCGCCGAGGTTCGATTTATCTTTCGTGCCGTCCACGTCGAACATCGCCTGATCCACGGCGTAGATGTCCGCCGCCTCAAGTCCCTCAAGGGCGGGGCCGATCTTTTCGTTGACGTTCTCGACGGCTTTGGAAACGCCCTTGCCGCCGTATTTCGACTTGTCGCCGTCGCGCAGTTCGAGCGCTTCGAACTCGCCCGTGGACGCACCGGAGGGAGATGCGCCGCGTCCGATCGTACCGTCGAAGAGAACGACTTCCGCCTCGACCGTCGGATTGCCGCGCGAATCAATGATCTCACGTCCGATGACCTGAGCGATTCTTAAGTAATCATTCATGAATATTCCTCCTCCATCACCAAAGAAGGGATGCCTCCCTCCGGGAAACGCTCTTTCCGGGTGCGTTTCCACTTGATAACCCTTATCTTACATTATACGATTCTTTCACACAAAAAGCAACGCAATCGGGTGTTATATTTTAGAGAGGATGTGCCGGTTCTTACATAGAATTGTTTCAATTCTCCGGCTTTCTGCTGCCCCACTATTTTAACGTAAGCCATTATTATATGAATCGATTTTTAATCGAATTATTTTGTTTTTGCGTGACTTTAGTCACAAAATTTTTCGAAATCAATATGGTATCATACAAATGTCAACAGGGATACGAAACGTCCTCCCCGACATCTTCACCCTGTTGATCATCCCTCTAAAGGAACGTCTCCCTGCGTTCCTCTTGTAAGGCAAAGTCCTTACATCCCATTTCTCAAGCCGCAGGTTTTCCCGACCTGCGAGCATCCCTTTCCAAGAAGAAGAGCACGCCCGAGCAGTGGATTGCCGGCGGCTCTTTTTCTTTATTCTTTTTTCAGAAAACAATATAAAATGAGCGGTTCACATCAATTTCATGTGAACCGCTTCTTTTTATTCTAAAGTGACTATTTTATTTTTAAGAACGTATACAAGTGCCTGCGTGCGATCATTGACCTTGAGCTTATGGAAGATACTCGTGAGGTGGTTTTTCACCGTCTTTTCGCTGAGTCCTAGTGCCTTGCCGATGTCCTGGTTCGACAATCCCTTTGCGATACAGCCGAGTACGTCCATCTCGCGCGGGGTCAGCCGCTCGCCGCGGCTCTCATCCCAGATCTCCTTCGCCATGCGGCTCACATCACCGTAGACCGCCGTACTTCCGAAGAGCCGTTCGGCAAGTTTGGGATAGACGAAGGGATTGCCCTCGTTGACCATATGGATCGCCTTGATGAGCACATTTGGCTCGACATCCTTGAGGAGGTAGCCGAGCGCGCCGTTCTTGAGAAGTTCGAGGACGTAGTTGTCGCTGTCATGGATGGTGAGTGCTATGATCTTCGTCCGCGAGCGCGCCTGTTTGAGCTGCTTCGTGACCTCGAGTCCCGTCAGCCCCGGCATGTTGATGTCGAGCAGGAGGATGTCGGGCTTCAGCATAAGCGTCCGCGCGAGGGCTTCCTGTCCGTCCTCCGCCTCGCCGACGACCTCGAGGTCGTCCTCAAAATTCAGCACGCGCTTGATCCCCTGACGGAGCAACGCATGATCGTCCGCAAGAAGTATTCTAATCGCCACTTACATCTCCTCTTTTCTTTGCTTCCTGCAAATATCAATTCTCATCTAAAACGCGGGCGGTGAGGAATATCATCAGCTCGGACTCCGTTTTGTTCGTGCGTACGCTGCGGAAAAATGCACCGAGGACGGGCAGATCGCCGAGAAACGGAATCTTTGAGAGCGAACGCGACTCGTCGCTGTCGATGAGCCCGCCGATCACCATCGTCTCGCCGTCGCGCAGGCGCACTGTCGTATCCGCGCTCCGCTTTTGAAAGCGATACGCTTTGAGCTCCTCGACGTAGACGGGGGTGCTGACTTCCGTGTGGACGCGCGCTGTGATCGTGCCGTCCGCCGTTACGCGCGGCGTATATCGCAGGATGATCCCCGCTTCGCGGTAGTCAATCGCACTGGTCGTCACATGATCGGACATCGTTGTGCGCGGCACGGGCACCTCGGCGCCGATGTTGATGAGGGCTTCGCGCCCCTGCACCGTGGTCACGTTCGGACGGGCGAGCATCTTTGCCTTGCCGTCCGTGATGAGCGCACTGATCGCCGCCGAATAATAAAATTCATACGGGACGCCCGCAGGACCTCTGCCGAACCGTATGATGCCCGGTGCGCTCGTCCCCGTTCTGCCGCCGCCGGTGCTGCGCCCGGTGACGCGTCCGCCGGCATCGACGCTTGGATACTGTGGGAGCGCCGACCACGTCCAGTCGACCCCGAGCTGCTTTGCCGCCGCCTTCGAGACGGAGACGACGCGTGCCTCGAGCGATACCTGCCGCGGTTTCACGTCGAGCGCGGAAATAATTTCGCGCACAGCAAACGCCTCAGCTTCCGTACCGTAAAAGAGGAGGGTGTTCGTCGCGGTATCGACGAGCACACGCCGCCCGGTATCGGACGCTGAGACCTCATTTCCACTCTCATCGTTAGTTTTCGACATGTTTCCGCGTTTTCCTTCACCACTAAGGGATAAATTTGCGGCATATGCCAGCTCCTCGGGGTCGGCAAAACGTACGGGATAGATGTGTACGCGGCGATTCTCCGTGCGTGCCTCCGCACCGAGCGCGAGGAATACGTCGCCGCGCCGCTCAATATGAATGCCGCGCGCCGCCGCAATGAGATGCAGCAGCTCCTCCGGCTCGCCCGTCAGATGCGCCGTCACCGCGCCCGTCACGCCGTCGTCCACGATGAGCGGCACGTTGCCCATGCGCGCGACAGCGAGCAGAACGGTGCGGACATCGCCGCCCGTCACGTCGATGGTCACGGGCGCGGCATAGAGCCGTACGGGAACGAGCAGGGCAAGACAAGCGAGCCCCATGATGACGAAACGCTTCATATGTCCACTCCTATTCCCGCCGCAGCGTCAGTGTCTCAGCTCCGCGCCGCAGTGTCACGGCATCATCGCGGGCATCCTCCACCGCATAGTCCCGCCATGTATCGCCCGCTGCAACGGCGGCACTCTCCTCCCCCATCGCAAGGATGGCAATGCATCTGCCGTCCGCCCCCGTCACCGTCCCGCGCAGGATCGGGCGCAGCTCTTTGGCGGGCTGTGCCGTGCCGTCCGGCAAAGCGGGCGCAGTCGCGGACATGCGGTCTGCGAGTATCAGCGGCGCGGAATGCTCCGCCGCGCCCGCCCGCTTCTCATCCGGAGGCGGTGACACTCCCGGCGTATGCGCCGCTTCGCCGCGTGTCTCGTGTGCGTAGGTAAAGGGATTGCGCAGCTCGGGACGACGAGCCGCTGCGTCCAGTCCGACGATCTCCCGCGTCTCGTCCTCTTCCTGCGCGCGCACAGGTGCAGGCATTTCGATCACGGCGGACGAGGCGGGCGTTTGTGCAAGGTAAATAAGTCCGGCGAGAGCGCAGAAGAGCGCCGCACCCATGCAGATATCGCGGCGTGAAAGGGCGGCGAAACGGCTGCGCAGCATTTCTATCGTCATTCCGTTCCTCCGCCCCCTTGTGCATGAGTTCTGTCTTCTTATTTTATTTTATTGTAATATAATTTGCGCGATTCTGCAACTTTTTATTCCACGAAATTACCGGCATGGAAAATTTTTTCGTCTAAAATGCGATTTCCCCGCATTTTAGACGACCTATATTCGTCCACGCACCGATGTTCACCGCCCCTCCTCGTCCTCTCGCGCCTGTGCGTTGAGCACGCGGCGCACGTCACGCCAATCCGGGAGGTAACGATCCATGCGCGCGTGGAAGACGGCGCCGTGTCCGCGCACCCACAGATGCGTGAGCTCATGTAGGATGACGTAGACGAGGGCGCGGCGCTCATAGCGCGCGAGGGCGAGGTTCAGCGTGATGGACGCGGTGCGCGTGCTGCAGCTCCCCCATCGCGTTTTCATCGCGCGGATGCGCCACGCGGCGGCGTGTTTGCCTACAATGTGCTCACATTCCGGCACGGTGCGCTCAATCGCGGCGGCGAGTTCCGCACGGTAAAGAGCGCGCACTGCCTCGGCACGCTCCTCCACGTCCGCATCGGGCGATGCATAGAGGAGAATCCGCCCGTCCGCATATTCCGCGTACGCTTTGCCGCGCGTAACGGGGCGCACTTCGAGCGGACACTGCACGCCCCACAGGAGAATCATCTCTCCTGTCTCATAGCGCCGCCGTTTCTCCGCCGCCGCAGACGCACAAATCAGCCGCAGGCGTTCGTCGATCCACGTACGTCTGCGGCTGATAAATCCCTCGATGGCCGCGCCCGTCATGCCCTGCGGTGCGCTCACCTCCACGACGCCCGGCGGTTGAACGCGGAGGTAGAGGTTCTTGATATTTTTATAGCGGATGTGAACGTCGTATCCGCCCATCATGCCGCGCTCCTCGCGCAAGAGCCTCGTACGCCGCTTCACTTCGCGCTGCGCGCGTGCATGGCGCGCATCTTGATGGCGACGTTGCGGATCGCGGTGAGTTCTTCTTTGTCAAATTGATACGCCGCGCCGCAAAAGTGACATTTCACCTCCGCCTGCCCGTCCGCGACGAGACTATCGAGGTCGTCCGCGCCGAGCGTAATAAGGCGATCCGTGATGTAATTCTTCGAGCAGTTGCACCGGAACGCGAGATCGGTTGACGCGAGAATCTTCACGTCGTCAAAATTGCCGAGCAGGACGCCGATGATGCCGCGCGGATCCATGCCCTGTTCCACCATATGAGAAACGGAGGAGACGAGCCGCAGATTGCTCTCAAGTTTGTCAATCACCTCGTCTGACGCGCCCGGCAGGGGCTGAACGAAGAAGCCGCCCGCGCCGAGACAGCGCAGCTCGGGGCTGACGAGCACGCCGAGCCCGATGGAGGACGGCGTCTGTTCCGAGGTATAGAGATAGTTGATGAGGTCGTCCGCGACCTCGCCCGTCGTGATGTCGACGCTGCCCGTGACCGGTTCCTTTAGCCCCGTGAAACGCGTCACCGTGAGGATGCCGCGCCCGATGCCGCCGCCGACGTCGATCTTGCCAAGCGGGTTCAGCGGCAGATTCGTATGCGGGTGATCCACATAGCCGCGCACCGATCCCTCCGCCGTCGCGTCCGCCGTGACCGTGCCGAGCGCGCCGTCTCCCTTGAACTTTATCGTGACAGATTCCTTATTCTTGAGATTCGCGGCGAGGAGCAGCGCTCCCGTCATCGTGCGCCCAAGCGCCGCCGCCGCGACGGGGTAACAGTCGTGCCGGCGCATCGCTTCCGCGACCGCGTCCGTCGTTACCGCCGCATAGGCGCGCAATGCGCCGCCCGCCGCAATCGCCTTTACCAGTTGATCCATTGTTCTTACCAATCCGGGGTGAGATGAAATATCCCACCGTTTATCCTATCCAAAAAATTAAATTGCGCCATCACATCTTCCGAAAGAGATTCGCCATCTCCATCGCGGCGACGGCGGCGTCTGCACCTTTGTTGCCCGCCTTTGTCCCCGCGCGCTCGATTGCCTGCTCGATGTTCTCCGTCGTTACGACGCCGAAGATCGTCGGCACGCCGCTCGCAAGCCCGACCTGCGCGACGCCCTTTGAAACCTCGCTGCACACATAATCATAATGCGTCGTCGAGCCGCGGATCACCGCGCCGAGACAGATCACGGCGTCGTAGCGTCCGCTCTCCGCCATCTTCTTTGCCGCAATGGGGATCTCGAACGCCCCCGGCACCCACGCGACGTCAATATCGCTGTCCGCCGTCTCGTGACGGTGGAGCGCGTCGAGCGCGCCGCTGAGAAGCCGGCTCGTGATGAACTCGTTGAACCGCGCGGCGACGATGCCGATTTTGAGTCCTTTGCCGCTGATATATCCTTCGAGCATATTTGCCATCTTATTTTCCTCCCAGTTCCGCATCCGTCAAGAGATGTCCCATCTTTTCCTTTTTCACCGTCATATAGCGGCGGTCAAACTCGTGCGTGTGCATGACGATCGGCACGCGTTCGACGATCGTCAGCCCGTAGCCCTCGAGCCCCGCGCGCTTGGCAGGATTATTCGTCAGCAGGCGGATGGTCGAAAGCCCGAGATCGGCGAGAATCTGTGCGCCGATGCCATAGTCGCGCAAGTCAGGCGCAAAGCCGAGCTCGACATTCGCCTCGACCGTGTCGCGCCCCTTATCCTGCAGGGCGTACGCGCGCATCTTGTTCGCGAGACCGATGCCGCGCCCCTCCTGCCGCAGGTAGAGCAGAACCCCCTCGCCCTCCGCCTCGATCGTGCGGAGCGCCGTACCGAGCTGATCGCCGCAGTCACAGCGCATCGAGCCGAGCGCGTCGCCCGTCAGGCACTCGGAGTGCACGCGCACGAGCACGTTCTCCTTGCCGCGCACATCGCCCTTGACGACCGCGAGATCGCAGCGTCCGTTCAGGCTGTTCTCGTACGAAATGAGACGAAAATGCCCGTATTTGCTTGGAAAATCAACGTCCGCCACCTGATGCACGAAGTTCTCCGTACGCGTGCGGTACTCAATCAGAGACTTAATCGTGATAATGTTGAGCCCGTGTTTTTTTGCAAACTCCTTGAGCTGCGGCGTGCGCATCATATGCCCGTCGTCCGCCATGATCTCGCAGCAGAGTCCCGCGGGGTAAAGCCCCGCGAGCCGCGCGAGGTCTGTCGTCGCCTCCGTGTGGCCCGCGCGGCGCAGCACGCCGCCCTCGACGGTGCGCAGCGGGAAGACGTGTCCCGGGCGGCGGAACTGCGCGGGCTTTGCCGCAGGATCGATGAGCAGGCGCACCGTGCGGCAGCGCTCGAACGCGGAGATGCCCGTCGTCGTGTCGTACGCATCGACGGAGACGGTAAACGCCGTCTCGTGATTGTCCGTGTTGTTCTCCACCATCTGACCAATCTGCAGCTCGTCGAGCCGGCTGCCGATGATCGGCGTGCAGATGAGCCCCTTCGCGTGCGTCGCCATGAAATTCATGTGCTCGGGCGTCAGCTTCTCGGCGGCGACGATGACGTCGCCCTCGTTCTCGCGATCCTCATCGTCCACGACGACGAGCATTTTCCCGTTCTTAATATCCTCGATTGCCTGTTCAATCGTTGCAAAATCCATGTGTATCTCTCCTAAAATCCGCTGCGCAGAAGAAGCTCCTGCGTCAATCCGCTCGCCTGCTCCGACGCTCTCCCGCCGAGCAGCTTCAGCGCGTATTTTCCTAAAATATCTGTCTCGATATTGATGGGACTGCCCGTGTGCTTCGTGCCGAGGTTCGTCACCGTGTGCGTGTGCGGGATGAGACTGACGGTAAAATCCGCCGTGCCGACGCGCGCGACCGTGAGACTGATGCCGTCGAGGGCGACGGAGCCTTTTTCCACGATGCCGCGCAGGAGCTCCGCGTCCGCCGTGACGGTCATAAGGATCGCGTTGCCCTCCTCTCGAATGCGCGTGATCCGCCCCAAGCCGTCGATGTGCCCGCTGACGAAATGTCCGCCCATGCGCGTCGTCGGCAGGAGCGCCCGCTCGAGGTTGAGCTGCGCGCCGCGCACAAGCCCCGCGAGCGACGTGCGCCGCACGGTCTCCGGCATGACGTCCGCACGAAAGCCGTGCGCATCAAAATGCGTGACCGTAAGACAGATGCCGTTGACGGCAATGCTGTCGCCGATGTGCACGTCCGATACGACGAGATGCGCGCCGACGGAGATTGCGCCGCCCGTGAAGCCCTCGAAGGAGCCGACCTCCTCGATGATGCCCGTGAACATCTGCTCACCCCCCGTACTGCGGATAGCCCGTCATGAGGATGTCCGCGCCGACCTGCTCCACCGTCGTATCCGTGAGACGGAGCGCCGTCTGCGGACTTTCAAAGCCCGCACCGCCGACCGCCGTTGGGGCATCCGCCCCGCCCATGAGCATCGGCGCGATGAAAGCGCACACCTTGTCCACAAGTCCCGCCGAGAGAAACGACCAATGCACCGACGCGCCCCCCTCGACAAAGACCGAGGTCAATTCCTCTCTCCCGAGAAAATCCATGAGCGCGGGAATGTCCACCCGCTCCCGACCAAAGGTCACGACCTCCGCGCCGCACGCCTGCAAGAGCGCCGTGCGCTTCGGCGCGGCGCGCTCGCTGACGGCAATGATCGTCCGCGCCGCCCCGTCCGTGAGGAGCTTCGCATCGTGCGGCGTCCGCGCCGTGCTGTCGAGCACAACGCGCACGGGATTTTTCCCCGTGCGGTGCGGCAGGCGCACCGTGAGACTCGGATCGTCCGCAAGCACCGTGCCGATCCCGACGAGGATCGCATCGTGCGCGTCGCGCCACTCGTGCACGCGCGTGCGTGCCTCCGCGCCCGTGATCCACTGCGACGCGCCCGTCCGGCTCGCGGTCTTGCCGTCGAGCGTCATGGCGGTCTTGAGCGTCACGAAGGGACGCTTCGTCACCACCCATTTGAGGAACACCTCGTTCTGCCGGCGCGCCTCTTCCGAGAGAACGCCCGTCGTGACCTCGATGCCCGCCGCGCGCAGCCGCTCGATGCCATGCCCCGCGACGACGGGATTCGGATCACTGAGCGCCGTTACGACGCGCGCAATGCCCGCCGCGATCACCGCTTCCGCGCAGGGTCCCGTACGCCCGTGGTGGGAACACGGCTCGAGCGTTACATAGAGCGTCGCCCCGCGCGCGAGTTCCCCCGCCATGCGCAGCGCATGAATCTCCGCATGAGGCTCGCCCGCCACGCGGTGCCAACCGCTCCCGACGACGATGCCGTCCCGCACGATCACCGCGCCCACCAACGGATTTGGAGACGTGCGCCCGCGCGCGAACTCTGCAAGGTGCAGCGCCTCCCACATAAAATGCTCGTCACGCGCTCGTTGTTCGTCCATCGTTATCCACCCAAATAAAAATACCGCCGAGAATCTCTCTCGGCGGCACACAAATCGTCCATAAAAGACGCGCCTTTTCCCATCCGGACTGCGGAGTTGCCTCCTTCACCGTCGGCTTCGGAATCTCACCGAATCGTGCCCCGCGGAGCGGCATCTGTGCCGTCCGTCGCGGGCTTGCGGGCTGTACCGCCGGTGGGGATTTTCACCCCGCCTCAAAGAGCATCGCTTTGTATATTGTAACACCCAATATTTACGCTGTCAATCGTCAATCTTTACCGCGCGCCGCGTCTCCTCCGCGCGGCGCACCACCTCGTCGAGGGATGCGCCGCACACGGCGGCAACAGCGGCGACCAGACTGCCCTCCACGACGGGACAATCTGCCATGCGCAAGAGCGCGTCCTTGCGCTCGTCCAGGATCGTCTCCACGGTCAGGATCGAACTGCCCGCATCCACGAGGATGACCACGCCGTCCGCGCCGTACACCGCATCGATCGCATGCATGATGCGCGCATAGCTCGTCCCGAACGCGCCGTTTTCCATGCCGCCCGCGGTCGCGATGCGGGCATCCTTCGCCATCATGCAGCAGGTCTCCACGACTCCCTTGGCGAGCGTGGGGCTGTGCGTTACAATCACAAGGCCGACCATATTATGCACTCCGATTCCGTCCGCCAATGGCGCACACGAGACCTGCGCACGCGGCGGGAAGCAGCGTCCCGGCGTTCGGCAGGATATTCAAAATCATCGGTCCCACCGAGTGATCGTGCGCGATCATCGTGCCCGCCGTCCAGCCGAGAATCGCCGCCCCGATCACGATGAGCACGGGGTACCGATCCATCAGACGAGCGATGAGCTGACTGCCGCCGACCACGATCGGAATGCTGATGATGAGCCCGATCACGACGAGCAGGAAATGCCCCTGCGACGCGCCCGCAATTGCGAGCACATTGTCCAGCCCCATCGCGGCGTCCGCAACGATGATCGTCTTAACCGCGCCCGCGAACGTATCCGCCGCTTTGACATGCGCCTCCTTCGACGGGCGCATGAGTTTCACCGCGATCGGCAGGAGAACGAGCCCGCCGAGCGCCTGCAAATACGGCACGGTCAGCATCTCCACAGCAAAGAACGTCATGATGAGACGCACGAGCACCGCGCCCGCCGTGCCGACGTAGATCGCCCGCGTCCGCAGCTGCGCCGGCAGACGGTTCGACGCCATCGCGATGACGACCGCATTGTCCCCCGCGAGCACGAGGTCGAGAACGATGATCGAAAAGAGCGCCACAAAGAACTGTGACGAAAAGAGTTCGATTTCCACAAATATCTCCTTATTTCGCCATCAGCTTTGCGAGTTTCTGCGCAAAGGCGACGGGATTCTCCGGCAGGATGCCCTCGATGAGCAGCGCCTGCGTGTAGAGGAGGTCGCAGTAGTCCTTGAACTCCTCGCTCTCCTTGCCCGCCGCGTGGACGCGCCGGAGCTTTTCAAAGAGATCGTGATGCGGGTTGATCTCGAGGATGCGACGCGCCTTGAACATCGGATTGTTCATCTCGGCAAAGGTCTGCTCCATCGAGAGCGAGGGACCTGCCTCATCCGCCACGAGACAGACCGCGCTTGAGCGCAGACGCTGCGAGATCTTGACCTCGGCGATCTTGTCCCCGAGTACTTCCTTCACGTCCTTGATGAGATCGTCGTTCGTCTTTGCGATCTCCTCGGTCTCCTTCTTCGTCTCCTCGCTCTCCGCATCGCCGAGGTCGAGATCGCCGCGGCTGATGGAGTGAAACGGCTTGCCCTCGTACTCGTGCACGGTCTCGATCGCGAACTCGTCCACGGGATCGAGCAGGAAGAGCACCTCAAGCCCGCGTTCGCGCAGCTGCTCCATCTGCGGGAGCTGCTCGATCGTCGCCTTGTCCTTTGCCGTCGCGTAGAAAATGCTCTTTTGGCTCTCGGGCATCCGCGCGACGTATTCCTTCAGCGAAACGAGCTTGCCCTCCTGCGAACTCGTGAAGAGGATGAGATCCTTCAGCTTGTCCACGGTCTCGCGCCCGGAATACATGCTGTTGTAGATGCCGATCTTGAGCGAGCGGCCGTACTCGTTCCAGAACTTTTCGTAGCCCTCACGGTCTTTTTCGAGTTTTTTCCCGAGTGTCTTGAGGATGTTTTTCTCAAGGGCACGCCCGATGGTCTTGAGCTCGCGGCTCTGCTGGAGCAGCTCGCGCGAAATGTTGAGCGAGAGGTCGGGCGAGTCGACAAGCCCCTTCATAAAGCGCAGATAGTCCGGCAGAAGATCCTTGCATTTGTCCATGATGAACACATGGCGCGAATAGAGCTGAATGCCCGGCTCGTAGTCGGACTGGTAGAGGTTGAACGGCGCGCGCGCGGGGATCTCGAGGAGCGCCGTGTACTCGACCGTGCCCTCCGCCTTCGTGTGAAAGACCTCCATCGGCGCTTCCCACTCGTGGAATTGGTTCTTGAAAAAGTCGTTGTACTCCTCTTCCTTGATCTCCGATTTCGCGCGCGTCCAGAGTGGCTGCATCGAGTTCAGCGTGCGCAGCTCCGTCTTTTTGACCGGCTCCGCGCCCTCGACGATTTTCCCCTCGGCGTCGCGCGGAAGCTCCTCCGTCGTGACGTTCATCTTGATCGGGTAGCGCACATAGTCCGAGTATTTCTTCACAAGACGTTCGAGCGTGTAGGTGTCCGTGTAGTCCGTCTCGCCCTCGGTGAACTCCTGCGCAAGGCGGATCGTGATGGTCGTGCCGCGCGATTCCTTCTCCGCGTCCTCGACCGTATAGCTGCCGTCGCCCCTCGACTCCCAGCGCGTCGCCTGCGTCTCGCCCGCACGGCGCGTGACAATGGTCACGGATTCGGCGACCATGAACGCGGAGTAGAAGCCGACGCCGAACTGCCCGATGAGATCCTTGTCCGGCGCACCGCCGCTCTCCTCCTTCGCCTTTGCGAGCTGCTCCATGAACGCCTTCGTCCCGGATTTTGCGATCGTGCCGATGTTATCGACAACCTCGGCGCGCGTCATGCCGATGCCGTTGTCGGAGATCGTCAGCGTTTTACTCTCCGCGTCCGGTATCAGGAAAATCTCATATGCGTCGTTTCCCTCGAGGATGTCGCGGTTTGTCAGGCTCTCAAAGTGGAGCTTGTCGATTGCGTCCGACGCGTTCGAAATCAGCTCGCGCAAAAAGATCTCGCGGTTCGTATAGATGGAGTGAATCATCAGATCCAGTAATTGTTTTGTCTCGGCTTGAAACTCATGCGTTTCCTTTGCCATAATATCGCTCTCCCTTACGTGTAATTATTTTTGTATATCGTTTCGTCTTATACGACTCGATTTCTATGCTCTATATTACACAAAAAACGGCAAAAAATCAAATATCATTTCCTCCTTTTTCCTAAATAATGCACCCGGCATGATTTTCATTCACAGTGTTTGCAATTCACAGCGTTTTGCACTATACTCATCTTTGGATATTGTTTATCATCTGTATAGGGAAAAGGAGATTTTATCATGGACAACGAACAGAACACCGGACAGGCACAGACCATCATCGTAAAGTCGACGAAGAATGTCGCGCTTGCTACGGGCCTCGCATTTTTCTTCGGGCCGATCGGCATGTGCTATGCAACGATCAAGGGCGCAATCATTATGTTTCTTGTCAACTTTGTGGTCGGGGGTATCACGCTCGGATTCGGTCTGTTTCTGACGTGGCCGATCTGTGCGGTCTGGGCATACCTTGCGGCAAAAAAGTACAACGAAAGACTTCTCGCAGAAGCCCTCTAACATCTTTTTCATTCGACTGCTGCGCCAATATGCTATAATGAATGCAGTTTGATAGGTTTCGTTCAATGAACAGAGGATTGCTATGAGGTATATTTCTTTTCGTTCGCTCGCATGCACCGCAGCACTTGCGCTCGCGCTTGTCATTCCGACGGGAACGGTGTCCGCCGAGGAGACTGTGTCGACGCTGACGATGAATGGCGTCGGTACAGCACGGGTTGTACCCGATACGGCTGAGATTACGCTGGGGGTCATCACAGAGGCAAAGGACGCGGCGAAGGCGCATGCGGAGAATTCTGCCGCTGCGGCACGGGTGAAGAATGCGGTAAAGGGGCTCGGTATCGCAGAGCGTGATATCCAGACATCGCGCTATGATTTCTCACCCGTCTACGATGTGAAAGACAACGGGCGCAGTGTGATCACAGGCTACACGGTGACGAACGCCGTCGTGGTCAAGGTGCGCGGTCTCGAAAACATAGGCAAAGTGATTGAAACAGCGCTCGCAAATGGTGCGAACCGTGTGGACTCGCTCGAGTTCTCGGCGAACGACCCGAGTGCCGCAAAGAATGCCGCCCTTGCAGATGCAGCACAAGATGCACGGAACAAGGCAGACGCAACAGCACGGACGCTGGGCATGCGCATTGTCCGCATTCAGAATGTCTATGCGGACGCGCAGTCTCACGCCCCGCGCAACTATATGCCGGTGATGATGGCAAAGGAGGCATACGACGCCTCGACTCCGATCTCTGCAGGGGAGCTTTCCTTCGAGGCATCTGTAACCATTACTTATGTCATCGAGTAAAGGTGAGCGGGTCTCCGCTGTCGAAGCGATCCGCGGAATCTCCATGATGGGTGTGATCGGCATTCACATCGGTGCGGAGTACCTTGCAAACCCCTCGCCAAATCTTCATCTCACAGCGCTTTTTGACATCGGCACGCGCTTTAGCGTGCCGATTTTTTTCTTCATCTCTGCGTTCGGGCTGTTCTATGGGCAAAATCCCGCCGTACCGTTTTCCTACCGCGCATTTCTCCGGCGGCGGTGGCACGCGGTCGCCCTGCCCTATCTCGTGTGGTCGCTCTTTTACATCCTCCACGATGCGTGGCATTACGGTATGGGCATACCGCCGCTGCTCTCCATTCCGGGGATACTCTTCTTTGGGAATGCGAAATATCAGCTCTACTTCATGGTCATCCTCATCTGGTTCTACCTCCTCATGCCGCTCTGGCGCGTCCTGCTGCGGCATATGACGCTCCCGCGCCTCGGCGTTCTGCTCGCCGTGCAGGTCGCGTTCGACTACTGGTCGAGCTTTGACAGTGCGTTCAACCTCTATGTTTACAGCCTGCCCGAGGGAACACTCCTGCGCGCGCTGCTCTTTTATCGCCTGAACTATTGGGTCATGCACTACGTCTTTATCTTCCTGCTCGGCGGGTATCTCGCCCTGCATTTTGACGCGTTCCGCACGCTGATGGAGCGACGGGCGCGAAGCCTTTATGCATTTGGACTTCTCAGCCTCGGACTGCTCCTCGCGTGGTACTACAAGCTGATTCTCATCGACGGGTACACCCCGCTCGAGGCGATCTACACCGCGCATCAGCTCTCGCCGCTCGGCATTCTCTATACCATCGGAGCATCGCTCGCCCTCTTTGCGTTCTTCACGCGTCTCGGCACGCAGAACCCGCTCGGGCGCGCCTTTCAAACGCTCGGAAAACACTCCTACTTCATCTACCTCGCGCATCCCGTCGCGATCACCTACCTGCTGATGCTGATCCACGCGCACGGATACCTCCTCACCGCCCCCATCGCCCTTGGGCTCTACACCGCCACCCTCCTCCTCACCCTCTGCTCCGCCATCATCGTGCGACGCATCGGCGACCATGTGCCGATCGTCAACGCACTGACCATTGGGATACAAAAAAAGAAATAGAAACAAAAAAGATAAGGATAAACGCCTCGTCCTTATCTTTTTTGATGCAGAATTTTCTCGATAATCAGTGCGAATGAACCACCGTGCCGTGAGCGGTATCTGCCGCAGCCATTTTTAAGCCATGCTTTTTTGGCAAGGCAGATACCCGAACGGTGCAGAAACATTTTACGACACAGCTAGGCGCGAAAATCCATTCACGATCTAGGAGAAGCGGAAGTTTCGATGCAGAGCAAGGAATGAGGAGGACACAAGGGCAGGCGTAGTAAAAAGCTACGTCAACCGACGTGTCTGATCGAATGACACAGCTATGCGCCAAAATCGCGCGTCACGCAGCGTAGAGATGTTTCAGCTAGACGAGCCAAATATCGCGCCGTCTGCGGAATCCCCGCCGGATCGACCGTGAACTGCGGATGATGATTCTCCGGTCCCAGCCCCGTCCCGACGAATGCAAAGCAGCTCTCCATCGTCTCCTGATAATACGCGAAGTCCTCTCCCGCCATCCACGGTACGGCATCCACAACGGTAAATCCCTCCCGCTTTGCCACGTCCGCCGCGAGTTCATTCCAACGCGGCGTATTCACCACGGCGGGCGCACCCGACTTCCAAGAGATCTCCACATGCCCGCCGAGCCCTGCGGCGATCCCCGCGGCGAGTTCCTCCATCCGTTTCTTCACCAGCACACGGTCGTCCGCATCGAAGAGCCGAATCGTTCCTTCCATCCATACCCGCTCCGGCAGCACGTTCCACGTCGTCCCGCCCTCAATGTGCGCGATGCTCACAACGGCGGCGTGCAGCGGGTTCACGTTGCGTGCGGCGATCGTCTGTGCCGCCGTCACGAACTGCGCTGCCATCACGATGGGATCGCATCCGCGGTCGGGCTGCGCCGCATGCGTTCCCACGCCCGTGAACGCGATCTCGAACTTATCCGTGGACGCCATCATGCCGCCTGTGCACAGCCCAAATGTCCCCACCGGATAAAGGGGACGCGTATGAATGCCGAATATCGCAGTCACACCGTCAAGGACTCCCGTATCGAGCACACAACGCGCCCCGCCGGGTGCCTCCTCCGCCGGCTGACAGACGATATAGACCGTCCCTTCGAGTGCCGCTTCCCGCTCTTTCAGCAGGAGCGCCGCCGCAAGCACCGCCGCCATGTGAAAATCATGCCCGCAGGCGTGCATCTTCCCTTCCGTTAAAGAACGATACGGCAGATCGGTAGCCTCGGTCACCGGCAGCGCGTCGATATCCGTCCGCAGCGCAACAATGGGTTTCCCCCCCGATCCGATCGCCGCCACAAGCCCCGTCTCGAGAGGCACATCGAGCACACGTATGCCAAAGCGTTCAAACGCTGCCCGCAGGCGCGCCGTCGTTTCAAACTCCTCATAGGAAAGTTCCGGATGCGCGTGCAGCCAGTAAAACTCGGCGCGCGCAAACTCCATGATTTCCTGCTCCGTCATCATTTCACCCCCATATAGGAAAACAGTCTTATGCACCCCGGCAAAAGAGGGACGCGCAAGACTGTTTTATATTGCACAATACGGATTAGAGTCCCGCATCCTGTTTCAGCACGGCGGCTTTGTCCGTCTTTTCCCACGGCAGATCGACGTCCGTGCGGCCGAAATGCCCGTACGCCGCCGTTTGACGATAGATCGGACGGCGCAGGTCAAGCATCTTGATGATGCCCGCGGGGCGCAGGTCAAAGTTTTTCTGTACTAAACCGACGATTTTCTCCTCGTCGATCTTGCCAGTGCCGAACGTATCCACCATGATGGACACGGGATGCGCCACGCCGATGGCATATGCAAGCTGGATCTCAACGCGGTCGGCAAGCCCCGCCGCGACGATGTTCTTCGCCACATAGCGTGCCGCATACGCCGCGCTGCGGTCGACCTTCGTGGGGTCTTTGCCCGAGAACGCGCCGCCGCCGTGCCGCGCCCAGCCGCCGTAGGTATCGACGATAATCTTGCGCCCCGTCAGTCCCGAGTCGCCGTGCGGGCCGCCGATGACGAATTTTCCCGTCGGGTTGACGAAGTATTTCGTCTCCGTGCGCAGGAGTTCTGCCGGGATGATTTCTTTAATGATTTTTTCAATCATATCCTTTCGGATGGTCGCAAGGTCAACCGCCTCGTCGTGCTGCGTCGAGATAACGACCGTATCGACATAGACGGGCTTTCCGTCCTCATAGGCGACCGTCACTTGCGTCTTGCCGTCCGGGCGCAGATAGGAGAGCTCACCGCTCTTGCGCGCGTCCGTCAGGCGGCGTGCGAGTTTATGCGAGAGCACTGTCGTCAGCGGCATGTACTCGGGCGTCTCGTTCGTCGCGTAACCGAACATCATGCCCTGATCGCCCGCACCGATCGCATCCGCCGCGTCCATCTTGCCCTCGCGGGACTCGATCGCCTCGTTGACGCCCTGCGCGATGTCGGGCGACTGCTCGTCGAGCGAGACGAGAATGCCGCAGGTGTCGGCGTCGAACCCGTAGCTCGCGTTCGTATAGCCGATCTCGCGCACCGTTTGACGAATGATCTTCGGAATGTCCACATAACACGACGTCGAAATCTCCCCAACCACATGCGCCTGCCCCGTCGTCACGAGCGTCTCACAGGCAACGCGTCCCTGCGGATCCTGCGCGAGAATCGCATCGAGGATGCTGTCGGAAATCTGATCGGCGAGTTTATCGGGATGCCCCTCGGTCACGGACTCGGATGTAAACAACATTTTTTTCATACAAAAACCTCCCCCGGTTGTCGAAAAATATTTTACCAAAAAGACATCCTCATCCCCACAAGAAAAGCCTCCCTATCAGATGGGAGGCTTATGACCGCTCTCATCTCATAGGCTGCTCCGCCTAAAGGAATTGGCACCGTTGACCAAAACGTCATGGTTGCCGCAGCTTCATAGGGCCCGTCCCTCCACTGCTCTGGATGAGGTATATTCTCTTCTATACGTCGCATTGTAACGAAAGTGCGGGGCGTTGTCAAGGGGCGGTCGGGAGATTTTTATAACGCTTTGACTTTACTCATGAATCATCATCGAAAGAACCGGCAAAACCGGTCGCACTGATAGCACATTCTGTCAATGGCAGTGACAATTCCTTGCTCTCCCATGCCGCCACCGCAAGGCGCTCAAATTGTACTTTTCTATAACTTATTTTAGACCAACAACCAGAATAAGGTTCATCTCCCTTATGACCATTCAACGGAATAACATCTCCCGTCCGTATGTCATAGATCCCAAATTTATTCTGCTTTATACGCTCCGTACAAAAGGCATCATGATTTCCAAACTTCGGCCGCCGATCATCCTCTTGGAGCGTAGAGGTTGACGACCGGCGAAACAATATGCCGCCTTCCATGTTTCCATATATATTCCAACAGCACGTACTGCCGTAACCATGGTGCCATTCCTGCAGGATGTTCCCTTGCAGATCGACAACGACACTGACGTTTGGCGACTCACTCCACAGCAGCAGACTCTTCCCCTCTTCATACCATCCTTTCAGCAAATATGCCGTCCCGACGGGCAGGGAAAATAGTCTTTCTTCTTCCTCATCATGAACGAACACGACAGCCAAATCCTCACTGCGCACACATATCACACCGTCGCCATACTCGATCGGCTGACTGTCACGCTGCGACGGTTCTCCAAAATTCTTAAGCCTGCATTTTGTATAAAGTTCTCTTGCCTTGCCGCCGCTCTTAGGGATCATATAAATACGATCGGAAGGCCACCGATCCTTTGGGACAAGAGGAATCTCATTCCCAACGAACGTAATGTAGAATTTATCATCAAATTCATAAAGATCCCACGGGTATAACTCAAGTTCCTGGTCCGGCCAATCAATAGGAATTTCTGCGACCCCCTCCTCCGTCAAATGAAAAAGATGCGGCCTCACCTTTTCTATCTCGGCTTTCGACTCTGCGAGACAGCAATTATAATCCAACTCTACGAGGAAATATATCCCGGATTCTGTAAGAACGGAACTCCCTATCCGGTATCCACGCGGTATTGCCTGTGACAGATCGATCTTCACCTCATCGGTGACACGGTTCGGATTGATAACTACAAAACCGGGCCGCGAATGATCCTGTAAAAAAATGCTGCCCGAGAACCTCTGCGCAGCGCCACATTTCTGTACAGTAAAAAGCGACACACACACGGCGAACAGCATAAAAAAGACGCGCATTGATATCATAATCATAGGACTCCCTTCAACAACAATCTTTTCTCTCACCATACACCTCTCAACATAAATCGCATCACAGCATCTCATGTAAAGCTCTTCCTATACAATATAAAGCTATGCGGGAAGGTCTACGCCCCACGTTTTTTCTTTTGGCGTCGGCACTTTGATATCCGCAAAGCCCTCCGTCCAATGCGTCTGATTGATGCCGTAGGGCATGATATGAAAGCACTCCTGCGGATGATAACAAAAGCCCGGCAGATGCTCAAAACGCGTAACGGCCTCCTCTGCCGCTGCCCTCGAATCATAAACGCCGATAAGTTTCCCTTCGGCAAATGACCTCACGCGATACACATGCTCTAAGATGTAAACATAACGCGCAACCGCATCTCCCCCGCTGTTCGTTCTTTGTAATGTGCGGTGTGCCGCTCCCCGCGTCTGCGATTCGTACCAAATTTCACACTCGTCGTATTCGTCGCCCTCATCGACTGCGTGATAAAATCCTCCTTTCCAATCGGCATCTTCATTTAACCGATAAATTTCTACAGAAAAATGCTCTCGTGAAAACTCCTTAAAACCGCTGAGATGCATAATCCGCTCGACGGCTTCCTTCGCCCTCTTTTCCGAAGAATACGCGCCGATATATTTCACTTCATCGAAGTCAGCAACCTCATAACTGTGCTGAACAAGATGGATCTGCTCCATAAATGTTCCCCTTATTCTTGGCAACGCTAAGCCGCTTCTCAGCTTCCTCCAATGTTAGCCAACCTCTCTCCTCGCCGGATTGTTTTCCTTGTTCAAGCTCGTTCATGAGACGACGTAACGCCCGCATTTTCTCCAACGCCCGCATGTCCAAACTATTATCTCCCTTCTGTCCATATATCATTTTACCACAAGTCCATAATCTATATGACATAAAATGCACACTCCCAAAATGATGGGGGCGTATTTTTTGCTGTATTCCCCCGTTGTAATACAAAAATATAAACTATACTTTGCATTTTTGTAGACAAAATTGTAAAGTATAGTTATAATTACTGCAAAGGCAGGTGACGCAGAATGTCCATCATCAACAAGGAAAACATCCTAAAGGTACTCATAGGCTACAATCCTTGGTGGAAAACCGGTACGGTAATCCCCGCTCTGACAAAGCATTATAAGCGCTTTGCTTTCTACGAGACAATGGCTCGTTTAGCGGAAACAGAGATGCGCCGCATCCTCGTCCTCAGCGGTATGCGGCGCGTCGGCAAAACGACCATTCAATACCAGTTAATCGAGGCGCTGCTCGCGCGCGGAATTTCTCCACAGCGAATTCTCTTTATCTCGATGGATCACCCAATGCTGAAACTCAGCGACTTTCAAGAAATCCTCGACTGCTATCATGAAAACATTTATGTTGATCATGATGTTTACTATTTTTTTGATGAAATTCAATACGTTCGGGACTGGGATAAATGGCTCAAGGTCATCTATGACAGCACACCGGAGACACAGGTCGTCGCAACGGGGTCTGCAAGCCCCGCGCTGATGAAGGGCAATCAAGAGAGCGGCGTCGGCCGTTGGTCGGTAATCCCCGTCCCGACGCTGTCATTCTACGAATATTGCAACCTCCTGTCACTTGACCGCCCGCAGCTGCCGGAGGACCTCAAAGCGACCGATCTGCCCTATATGCAGCGTCCGCAGCAGACCGAAATCATGCTCCAGTTATCCAAGGTGCAACAGCACTTTACCCGCTACCTGCAAGTGGGCGGATTTCCTGAACTTGCACTTGCAAGCAACGACATTCTCGCACAGCAAATTATGCGGGAGGATGTCGTCGACAAAGTGCTCAAGCGCGATCTTCCCTCGCTCTACGCCATCCGCAACATCACGGAGCTGGAGCGCATCTTCCTCTACCTTTGCAGCGTATCTTCAGAGATTGTCTCCGTCGATGCGCTCTCAAAAGAGCTGAGCGGCGTCTCCCGCCCCACCGTAGAGAACTACATCCGGTTTCTGGAGAGCGCCAATCTCATCTATCGGAGCTGGCCCATCGACATGGCGGGCAAGCGCGTTCTCAAAGCGCGCCCCAAAATCTACATCGCCGACGCCGCCATCAGAAACGCCGTCCTCATGGACGATACTCTGCTCACCGATCCGATTCAGATGGGGAAAATCGTCGAAACGGCCGTCTACAAACACGTCGCCGCATTCTATTATCGATATGTCACCTCCATCGGTTATTTTCGCGGCGGAACAAAGAACAAAGAAGTCGATATTGTCATTGACTATCCGATGGCGAAAAAAATACTCATCGAGGTAAAATATCGTGAAAATACGACCATCTCGGATGACGACGCCGTCAGCGTGCTGGCAGACGAGGCGTCGGCTGCCATTGTCATTACAAAGACGGCAAATGATCTAGGTCTGCAAATGACGAAAACAAGAGCAATCCTCCTTCGTATTCCGGCATTTGCCTTTCTCTATCTGCTCGGCAATGCCGAGCGGCACGGTTATCACTACATCTCCTAACGATAAGAACCTGATGAATCAACTCTCTGCGCTAATTCATCAGGTTCTTTTTCTATGCGTTTCACTGTATCAGAGTTTCGTCCCGTGTTTCGGCACAAAGAACGCGCTCATATCGACGCCCTCGTGTTCGAGGAGGGCAATCTTCATCGGGAGACCGCCGCCGTATCCGGTGAGGCTGCCGTTCGTTCCGACAACGCGATGACAGGGGATGATGATGGAGATGGGGTTGTGCCCGACGGCGCCGCCGACGGCCTGCGCGGACATGCGGGACTTGCCGGTCAGAGCGGCAATCTCGCGCGCGAGCGCACCGTAGGTAGTCGTCGCGCCATAGGGGATGCCGCAGAGCAGATTCCATACAGCGCGACGGAACGCGCTCCCGCGCGGGGCGAGGGGGAGTTCTGCGATTGCGGGGCGCTCTCCCGCGAAGTACCGCGAGAGCCACGCCTTTGTCCGTACGAGGAGCGGCGTCTCGCGCTCCTCTACGCTCTCCCCACGCAGGTCGGATACGTAGTCCTGCCCCGCAATCCAGAGCCCGACGAGCGCCCCTTCGCGCTCTGCGAGCAGGATATCCCCGAGCGGGGATGCGTAATGTGCCGTATAAGTCATCCTGCCACCTCCCGAAGAACTTGTTGTGCAGCCCCCATAGGAAGGCCTGCCGCACTCGCCTGCTCTTTGCGGCGCGGCATATCTTCTATGGAAAATCAACTAAGCCTACGTTTTTTGCTTGAATGCTTCTGCCAGTCGGTCGAGGATGATGCCCGCGAGCTCGGATTTCGCCATGAGGGGATGTTCTTCTGCTCTGCCGTCTTTGAAAAAGATTTTGACGCGGTTCGTGCCGACGGAAAAGCCCGCGTCCTTCTCGGCGACGTTGTTGGCGACGATGAAGTCGAGGTTCTTCTTCGCGAGCTTGCCCTGCGCGTACGTCTCAACGTTCTCGGTCTCGGCGGCGAATCCGACGAGCACCTGATGTGTTTTTTTCCGGCCGAGTTCCATGAGGATGTCGGGGTTGCGCGTAAGGTGTATCGTGAGTTCCCCGTCCGACTTTTTAATCTTTTGCGGGGCGATCTCTGCGGGGCGGTAGTCGGCGACTGCCGCGGCCTTGACGACGGCGTCGGCGGTCTCGTACTCCGCCATGACCGCGGCGTGCATCTCCCGCGCGCTCCGCACGTTGACGCGGCGCACGCCCGCGGGTGTGTCAAGATGCGTGGGAGCGGAGATGAGGATGACCTCCGCGCCGCGCCGCGCCGCCTCCGCCGCGACGGCATAGCCCATGCGCCCGGTAGAGCGGTTGCTGAGGTAGCGCACGGGGTCGATCGCCTCCTCCGTGCCGCCTGCGGTGACGATGATGCGCCGCCCTGCAAGGCTCTCCGCCGCAGCGAAGTGACGCTCGACAGCGGCGACGATCTCCTCCGGCTCAGGCAGGCGTCCCGCACCCGTCGTACCGCACGCGAGCAGTCCCTCTGCGGGTGGGATCACCTGCGCGCCGCGCTCACACAGGCGCATGACGTTCTCCTGCGTGACGGGGTTCTCCCACATGCCCGTATTCATCGCGGGCGCGATGTAGAGCGGTGCGCGCGTGGCAAGCACGGTCGTCGTGAGGAGGTCGTCGGCGATGCCCGCCGCCGCCTTTGCGATGAAATTCGCCGTTGCGGGCGCGACGAGGACGAGATCGGCAAGCTCCGCGAGTGCGATGTGCTCGACGTGATGCGCGGGAATCTCCGTCCACATGCTGGTCGCGACCGCCTGCCCAGTGATCTCGCGAAAGGTCAGAGGTGCAACAAAGGACGCCGCCGCCCGCGTCATGACGACGCGGACTTCGGCGCCCGCCTTTTTCAGTCTGCTTGCGATCTCGACCGCCTTATACGCGGCGATGCCGCCCGTCACGCCGAGTACGATGCTGCGCCCCGCAAGAGTTCCCATGGTCAGATGCTCTCCTTGTAAAGATCGTAGCTGATCTTGCCCTCGGCGATCTCTTCAAACGCGTTCGTGACGTTCTTTGTCGAGCGCGCGAGTTCCGACTTGACCGGGTCGCCCTCGAGGAGCTGCCGTGCACGCTTCGCCGCGAGCACAACCATGCCGTAGCGGCTGTCCACCTTCGTCAGCAGCTCGTCTGTGGAGGGGTTGACCATGCCGATTTCCGCATTCGTTTTCATTATTCGTACCTCGTTCCTTAGTTCTCTATCTCAAACTGCGCCGGGTTCATATCCGCGCGAAACCGCTCCGCCGCGAGAATCGTTTGGATGCGCTTCACCGCAGCTTTTACGGTATCGTTGACGACCGCGTAGCGGTATTTCCTGCCGAGACGGATCTCGTCCTGCGCCGCACTCAGACGGCGCGCAAGGTTCTCCTCAGTCTCCGTCCCGCGCCCCGTGATGCGGCGTCGCAGTTCCTCAAAGGAGGGCGGCAGGAGGAAGATGAACGTCCCGTCCGGACACCGCTCCATCACGTTCAGTGCCCCCTGCGTGTCGATCTCGAGCAGGATGTCCTCGCCCGCGGCGCGCCGCTCCTCGATGGGGGCGAGCGGCGTACCGTAGTAGTTGCCGTAGACGTCCGCATACTCGAGAAACGCGCCTGCGGCGATCATTTCCTCGAACTCTATGCGCGTGCGGAAGTAATATTCGCGCCCCTCCGCCTCGCCGTCCCGCGGGGCGCGCGAGGTCGCGGAAACGGAGTAGGCAAGCTCCCTCTCGCGGGAGAGGAGTTCCTTACAGACCGCCCCCTTGCCCGTCCCCGAGGCGCCGGAGATGACAATCAGAAGCCCTTTTTTCATTCCGCATCCTCCTTTTCGCCGCCCACGCGGTTCGCGAGCGTCTCCGGCTGGAGCGCCGAGAGCACGATGTGACCGCTGTCCGTGACGATGACGGCACGCGTCCGCCGCTTGTACGTCGCGTCGACGAGCCGTCCCGCGTCGCGCGCATCCTGCACCATGCGCTTGGCGGATGCGGACGTCGGGGCGACGATGGCGACGATGCGCCCGGCGAACACGATGTCGCCGAAACCGATATTCACCGGTCTAATCTCCATGCACTCACTCCAAATTCTGTACCTGCTCGCGCAGTTTTTCGACCTCATTCTTCATCGCGACGACGATCTGCTGTGCATCGGCATTGTTTGCCTTTGACCCGATCGTGTTCACCTCGCGGTTGATCTCCTGCAGGAGGAAATCGAGCCGCCGCCCGACCGGTTCGTCCTCGGCGAGAATCGCGCGGAACTGGGCAAAATGGCTTGCGAGCCGCACCAGCTCCTCCGTCACGTTCACGCGGTCGGCGTAGATCGCCGCCTCCTGCACAATGCGCGTCTCGTCGGGGGTGACGTCCCTAAACTCCGCGAGTACGTCCCTCAGATGCGCGCGGTACTCCGCCACGATCTGCGGCGCGATCTCCTTCACCTGTGTGCGTTGCTCTTCGAGGCGGTCGATGCGCCGCGCGAGGTCACGCGCGATATGTGCGCCTTCCGCCCTTCGCATCCGGTCGAGCGCGTCGAGCGCCCCGCGCACGGCATCCATGAACACCTCTCGCGCACCGGAGATGTCCGCACGCTCGCTGACCTCGATCACGCCGTCTTGCTCTGAAACGATGCGCACGCCGTCACTCAGCGGTGCATCCGCCGCCCGCGCGACCCTCACGAGCGCCGTATAATACGCGCGCGCGAGGCTTTCGTTGACGCGGACATCGTACTCTTTTTCGCTGCGATCCTCGAAGTTCACAAAGATGTCGAGCTTCCCGCGCCCAACACGCGTGCGGATCGTCTCGCGCAGCTCGCTCTCCCACGCGCCGAATGCGCGCGGCATATGCGGGGCGATCTCGAGGAACCGCTGATTGACCGACTTCATCTCGACGGTGACGCGGTACGCCTCGGTCTCCACCGTTGCCGCTCCATACCCCGTCATGCTCTTGCGCTGCGTCCCGCTCATACCGCCCCCTGCCATACGCCCGTAAAGACGGGTTCCGCGGGTCCCGTCATGAAGATATGCCCGTCTTCGCGCCACTCCACCCGGATCACGCCGCCGTCGACCTCGATGTCTGCCGCGCGGTCAAGCACGCCGGTCAGGACGCCCGCCGTCAGCGTCGCGCAGGTGCCCGTCCCGCAGGCAAGCGTGATACCCGCGCCGCGCTCCCACACGCGCATCCGCGCATGACTGCGATCCTTTACCTCGACGAACTCCGTGTTGATTTTGCGCGGGAAGAGTTCGTGATTTTCAAACTGCGCGCCGAGCTCCGCGAGGGGAAAATGCTCCGCATCGTCCACGAAGATGACCGCGTGCGGATTTCCCATTGAGACGCAGGTCATTTTGTACTCCTCACCTGCAACCGTGATTGGCACCGCGATAACGCGCTCCGTGCCGAAGCCGCGCACGGGAATGTCGTCGCCTGTGAGCACGGGCACGCCCATGTCGACCTCGACCGCCGTCACTTTTCCGTCCTCTATGAGGATGCGCGGCGTCATGATGCCCGCGAGCGTCTCGATCGTGAATTGTTCCTTCTCGATGCGCCCGTATTCGTAGAGATAGCGCGCGAAACAGCGGATGCCGTTGCCGCACATCTCGGGTTCCGTTCCGTCCGGATTGAATTCGCGCATCCGGATATCCGCCGTCTCCGACGGCAAAACGACCATCAGCCCGTCCGCCCCGATGCCAAAATGCCGGTCGCACATGCGCACGGCGAGCGCCGCGAAGTCCACGGGCTCCCGATCAAGGAAGTCCACGACGACAAAATCGTTGCCGCAGCCCTGCCATTTGGTAAATTCCATCGTTTTTCCTTGCCTTCCGTTCATTTATTCTTGCTGTATTATACGATGATTTTCCCTTCGGCGCAAGGCACGCTTGCGCATTCCGCCCCGCGGGTGCTATAATTTTCCCCGACACGATTTACGAAAGAAGGATACTGCTATGAGCCTTGACGGATTCTCCATGTCCGCGCTCGCCGCGGAGCTCGCGGACGCCCTCACGGGCGGGCGCATCGACAAGATCACCCAGCCCAACAAACAGTCCGTTGTTTTCTCCGTCCGTCAGCCGGGCAAAAACCTCCTCCTCTACATCAACACGAACGCGGCCAATCCTGCGGCGTACATCATCGAGACCGCCCCCGAGAACCCGCCCGAACCGCCGACGTTCTGCATGGTACTGCGCAAACAGCTCGAGACGGGGCGCATCGCCGCCGTCCGGCAGGAGGGGCGCGACCGCATCCTGCACCTCGACATCGACGTCATCGCGGGCGGCGGACGCATCGTCACGCGCACGCTCACCCTCGAGCTCATCGGCAAATACAGCAACATCATCCTCACCGAGGGCGACACGATCGTCGAAGCGCTGCGCCGTATCGGCGAGAACTCGAGCCGCGTCCGCACTGTGCTGAAGGGACTGCCGTATACACTCCCTCCCGCGCAGGATAAAATGGATTTGCTCTCGGCAAATATCGACGACATCATCACGTGCGTACAGTCGGAAACCGAAGCAAAGCTCTTTCAAGCGCTCATCGGAACATGTCTCGGATTCGGTCCCGTCTCGGCGAAGGAAGTCTGCTTTATGGCGGGGCTCGCGCCGAATATCTCCGTCTCCACACTCGACGAGGCAGATTTTGTAACGCTCTCCGCTGTACTCGACGAGCTCCGCGCGCTCATGGAGCAGCCCGCCCCCTCCCTGCGCCTCGATGAAAACGGCAAGATCACGGCGATGGCAGCGTTCCCGCTCAGCGAGATGCCCGGCACGCGGCGGCTCTCCTATCCGACCGTCAGCGCCCTCATGATCGACGCCGACCGCAGGCTCGGCAGCTACGTCATCCCCGACCGCGAACGGTTCCGCCGTCTCGTACGCACAGAGCTCGCCCGCGCACGCGAAAAATACGGCAAGCTCGACGAGGAGATCGCCGCCGCCGAGAACGCCGAGGAGCAAAAAATTTACGCCGACAACCTTATGACCTATCAGTATCAGTACCAAGATCATGCGGATGCTGAAATCACCGTCGCGAACATCTACAGCGAGAGCGGCGAAGAGCTCACCATCCCGCTCGACCGGCGGCACACGATCATCCAAAATATGCAGGCGTATTACAAAAAATACGACAAGCTCAAACGCGCCCGCACCCTCCTCGCCGTCCAGCAGGAACGCTGCGCCGCGAGCATCCGTCATCTCGAGAGCATTGAGGCATCGCTCGAGGTCTCCACACGGCTCGCCGAGATCGCGGAGATCGAAGACGAACTCATCACGGCCGGTTATCTTCATGAGAAACTGCCGAAGCGCAGCAAAGACCGCCGCGCGCAGCCCTTTACCTTCACCGCGCCCGACGGGACGCGCATCCTCGTCGGCAAGAACAACACGCAGAACGACGCGCTGACCTTTAAGACCGCCGCGCCGAGCGACATCTGGCTCCACGTCCGCGACATCCCCGGCTCGCACGTCGTTTTGCGCACGGGCGGCGCACCCGTCGCCGACGAGACGCTCCACCTCGCCGCGCAGCTCGCCGCACATTTCAGCAAGGCGCGCGGCTCCTCGAACGTCCCCGTCGACTACACCGGTATCCGCTTCGTCAAGAAACCTGCCGGTGCCGTCCCCGGATTCGTCCGCTTCGTCAACGAAAAAACGCTCTTCGTCACCGAGGACGAAGAGCGTCTGAAGGACATTCTCGTACAGGATTCGGCATTGTAATCCGCTCACAATCGGTGCTCTGCGATCACCTTACGCATGTTCCGCAGATTCTCGCGGTACTGCTCGGGAATCTGCCGCGCAATGCCCGCATAAAGCACATCGACAATTGCAAGATGGACAAGCCGTGAAGCGACAGCTTCTGATCGGTAGTGTACTTCGCGTCCCATACCGACCAAGACAATCTCAGCCACACGCGCAAGCCGGGAACGCGCATGGCTTGTGACGGCGATGATCACTGCCCCGCGGCTCTGCGCCAGTTTTACACTCTCAAGGATTTCAACCGTATCGCCCGTATGCGATACCGCAATTACAACATCGCCCGCACCGAGCAGCGCTGCGGATGTGATCTGCATATGGGTATCCGAATATGCCCGTATCGCCATGCCAAACCGCAGAAAACGGGTCTCGATGTCGCGGCATACATTTGCCGAGTTGCCGACGCCGTAGACTGCGATGCGCTTTGCTCCGATGAGCGTTTCCACCGCTCGCTCTACTGCCGCATAGTCGAGCAGTTTCAGCGTATCCTGCAAACCGTCCGTGATATTGCGAAAAATCTTTGCCGTAATGCTCTCAAACGAATCGTCGGCGTGTATATCCGTGCTCTCCGCGCCGCCCTCGGCGGACTGTTCGACTGCGACGGCGATCTTGAGACTCTGCCATCCGCTGCATCCGAGTTTCTTGCAAAAGCGCGACACCGTAATCTCAGACGTCCCCGTATCCTCGGCAACCTCCGAGATCGTGCACTCTACCAGATGCTCCATATGCTGCACAATATAATCGGCAATGCGTTTTTCCGCCTTGGTAAGACTCCCATATGCCGTTCGAATCCGAGGAAATCGATCCATCTGTTCTGCCGCCATGCCGTTCCCCCTTCCTCCGGTAATTCATTATAGCACAATTTCATATTTTCCCATAGCAAAACAGCCCGCACATCATGTACGGGCTGTTTATCGCAAAAGGCTTTTTCATCAATACGATTGAATCACATGATCCCATTGATGATGAAAACTACCGGGACGATCCGTGCGCTCATAGGTATGCGCCCCGAAATAATCACGCTGTCCCTGTATGAGATTCGCCCCCATCTGCGGAGCGCAGAGCATGTCAAGATAGCTCACGGCGCTCAACAGTGCCGGCACCGGGATACCGTGTGCCGCGGCATATGCGCCGGTACTGTGCAGATCAGGCAGATACGAACGAATCCGTGTAAGGAAAAACTCATCCAGGAGCAGCAGCGGCAGCTCCGGATCCTTCTCGTATGCCGCCGCGATATGCCCCAGAAGCTCTGCCTGAATGATACAGCCGGAACGGAAAATGCGTGCGATCCCGGCATAGTCGAGATGCCATCCGTGCGTACGTGCCGCCGCACGATAAAGCGCAAAGCCCTGCGTGTAGGCAATAATCTTGCCTATGTAGAGGCTCCGCCGCACCGTCTCGACAAAATTCGCCGGGACATCCGCGCACGGCTCTGTCCCGACCCCTGCAGCGGCAGCCGCACGCTCTGCCGTACAGTTGGACAGAACACGAGCATTGCACGCCGCCGTAATCAAGGACAGGTCAACACCCTCGCGCAGTGCCTCGATGCTCGTCCAGCGCCCCGTCCCCTTTTGTCCCGCACGATCAATAATCCGGTCAATGAGCATACCGCTCCCGAGATCATCCGGTTCACGCAGAATCTTGGACGTAATGCCGACAAGGAAGCTCCTCAACTCGCCTGTATTCCACTCCTCAAATATATCGGACATCTGCGCATTGTCACAGCCGCCCGCATATTTGAGCAGGAGATACACTTCTGCAATGAGCTGCATATCCGCATATTCGATGCCGTTGTGCACCATCTTGACATAGTGACCCGCACCGTCCGTACCCATATAGGCACAGCAGGGAACGCCGTCCGCCGCACGTGCTGCGATCGCCTCAAAAAACGGTGCGACATGCGCATAGGCGTCAGCATCTCCCCCGGGCATAACGGCGGGGCCAAAGCGCGCGCCGCGTTCTCCGCCGGAAACACCGACGCCAAAATAGAACAGCCCCTTTGACTCGACATATGCCGCACGGCGCACCGTATCCTCAAAGTACGAATTGCCGGTGTCCAAAATCATGTCGCCCGGCTCCATCACCGTGAGCAGCTCGTCAATCACATCGTCCACGGGCTTCCCTGCAAGGATCATTATAATGACCCGACGCGGACGCTCCAACGCTCCTACGAACGCCTTCAGGTCATAATATCCCTTGATCTGTTCATGCGGGTGCTCTCGGAGTACTTTATCCGTGAGATCCGGCGTAACATTGCAGACAGCGACAGAAAAGCCGTGATCTGCAAAATTGAGCGCAAGATTGCTGCCCATGACGCCCATCCCGTAAACACCGATGTTTGCCACATCACACTTCCTTTCCGACCCATTCTAAGGAATTTTACTGCTGCGTTCCATAAATCTTTTGTACACCGCGATGCGACAGGTAACAGAACGTCATGCAGAGCACAGCGCCGCACATGATGAGGTAAAAGCCGCTGTCCCAGCCGAAGCGATCGACCACAAAACCGAAGAGCGTAGTTCCCATCGAGCTGCCGACAAGATAGCTCATAAAGCCGCGCAGACCGACCGCCGACCCGAGTGCAAAACTCGGTATGACCTCCATCGCCTGTACCGCTACCATGGACTGCGGGATATAGATAAGACAACCCGTGATCGTCGCAAAGATCGTGATCGCAAAGACAGAGGACGACTGCATGTAGCCGAACACACAGAGGAATACAACAATAAGACATGCAAGAGGGAGGAGCATGACCTTCCCTTTGAAATACTTATCAACGAGCCATCCTGCCACTAAAGTCGACGGAATCGCCGCCCATTCAAAGAGCATGAACGAGACGCCCATCTCCTCGCGCGACAGCCCTTTGACCGTCAGCAGATAGAGCGGAATCCATGTGATCATCCCAAAGCGAACCATGTAGGTAAAGACGTCGATAAGCACGAGGTACCATGAGTTGTCATTTTTGAACACATAGTTATAGAAAATCTGCCACGCCGACATGTCCTTCGGCTTTTCCTGGGCATTCTTGAGGAGTTTTTCCGTGACTGAATCCTCATGCGTCAGTTCCTCAACGGGCGGAAATCCCTCCTCGACCGGACGCCGCTTGACGAGCTTTAACACCACCCCTGTGCACAGCAGGGCAATGACCGCAGGAACGATATAGGCCGCAATCCGCCAATGCTCCGTCCCAAGCCATGCCAGTGCCGCACCGACAATCGGCGACACCAGACCGCCGCCAAGATTGTGCGAAATATTCCATGTCGTGCTCGCACGCCCCCGCTGTGACCGAGAGAACCAATGACCGACCGTAATGATGGATGGCCCGACGCCCATTCCTTGACAAAGCCCCAAGAGAATGACCAGCGCCACGAAAATATAAAAACTCGTGCTGAATCCCATGAGGATATTGACCAAAATACAGAGTACTAAGCCAAGCGCCATGAAGTATTTTGGATTAGACTTATCCGCCAGCACACTCATAAAACCTTTGCTCAGACCGTACGTGATGAGCATACAGCTGCTCAAGAGCCCGATTTCCGTTGTACTGAGCTGAAGTTCTTCTTTGAGGTACGGTGTGGAAAAGATGAAGTTATTGCGTACGATATAATACGCTGCATAGCCCACAAAAATACCTACGAGCGATTCCATCTTATACCGATTGAACTTCTTCATGAGCTCAGTATAATCCTTTTGCTCGTCCATGTTTCTCTCCTTTCTCTGCTGTCTGCATCGCCAAATTTAGATCGATGCCCTATACCGCTCAGAAATTTTGGTTTCCGGATAACCTTGATGAAAGTATATCACCGTTGATACATTTATGCAAGTATTATTTCATTTTATATTTTATATTTTGATATATTTCTATCATTTATTGAGATAATAACTTTTTGTTTACATAGATAAATGAATTTTCTTCTGAATACAGCAAAAGAGCCGTCGTATCTTTCGATACGACGGCTCTTTATTACCGTATTCTTTTGTCAGACCAACTCGATGATCGCCATCGGGGCGGCATCGCCGCGGCGGGGACCGAGCTTCAAGATGCGGGTGTATCCGCTCTTGCGGTCAGTGTACTTCTCTGCGATTTCGCCGAAGAGTTTACGCACAACATCTTCCTCTGCCAGTGCTGCGATGGCCTGACGGCGCGCGCTGAGATCACCGCGTTTTGCGAGCGTGATGAGGCCGTCCGCGAGGGAGCGCAGCTCCTTTGCCTTTGCCTCAGTCGTCTCAATGCGTCCGTACTTGAAGAAAGATGTGAGGATGCTCTTCAGGAGTGCCTTACGGGCCGCAGAATTGCGTCCGAGCTTTCTCATGTGTGTTCCCACTCCTATCGTTATTCGTTTTCCTGTCTCAAGGAGAGTCCAAGCTCCTCAAGTTTTTTCTTCACTTCATCCAGGGATTTGCGCCCGAGATTGCGTACCTTCATCATGTCCTCTTCGGTCTTTTGCGTCAGATCGGCGACGGAGTTAATCCCCGCACGCTTGAGACAGTTGAAGGAACGAACGGAAAGATCCAAATCGTCAATGGTCATCTCGAGCACTTTTGCGCTGTCGTCCACTTCTTCGGGTGGGAAGTTCGCAACTTCCTCCTCCTCCTCGACCACGTTGCCGTCCATGTTCTGGAACAGGCGCAGGTGCATGACGAGGATGGCGGCCGCCTTGCTCACGGCTTCCTCCGGACGGATGGAGCCGTTCGTCCACACATCGAGGATCAGGCGGTCATAGTCCGTGACGTTGCCGACACGCGTGTCCTCCACCGTGTAATTGACGCGATGGACAGGCGAGAAGATGGAGTCGATGGGAATGACGCCGATGGAGTCATCCGGCTTTTTATTCTTATCGGCAGGGACATAGCCTCTGCCGCGTTCGACGGTCATTTCGATCTTGAGTTTGCCCGTCGCGTTCAGCGTCGCGATGTGCAGCTCCGGATTGAGGATCTCAATGTCGCTGCCGCACTCGATGTCGGCCGCCGTGACTTCACGCTCTCCCGCCACGTCAATACGGATGGTATGCGGATCGCTGCCCTGCATTTTGAGGCAGAGCTGCTTGATGTTGAGCACAATGCTCGTGACATCGTCGCGTACGCCCGGGATGGTGGAAAACTCATGAAGCACGCCGTCAATCTGAATGGATGTCACGGCCGCTCCTTCGAGCGAGGAGAGGAGCATACGGCGCAGGCTGTTGCCGAACGTCGTACCGTATCCAGGCTCGAGCGGTTCGCAGACGAAACGCCCGTAGCGTCCGTCCTCGCTGATCTCCGTGATCTCGATTTTCGGTTTCTCGATATCTGTCATCTATGTGCCTCCTCCATAATAAACGCGTAATGCAGACACATTCACATTCATTATTTGGAGTAAAGCTCGACGATGGCCTGCTCGTTGACAGGAACGTCAATCTCCTCACGATGCGGGAAACGTGTCACCGTGCCGGTGAGGTTTGCCTGATCGGCAGTCAGCCATGCGGGAGCGGAAAGTGCATTGCTGCTCTCTTTGAGTTCCTTGAAAAATGCGCTTGCGCGGCTCTTCTCGGCAACCTCGATCACATCGCCCTCGTGTACGAGTGCGGAAGGGATGTCAACGCGCTTGCCGTTCACGGTGAAATGACCGTGGCGGACGAGCTGGCGCGCCTGACGGCGCGTGTTGGCAAGGCCGAGGCGGAACACAACATTGTCGATACGGCGTTCGAGGAGGCTGAGGAGGTTCTCGCCGGTGACGCCGGACATCTTCTTTGCCTTCTCGTAGTAGCCGCGGAACTGACGCTCAAGGACGCCGTAGATGAACTTTGCCTTCTGCTTTTCCTTGAGCTGGAGGCCGTACTCGGAAACCTTGCGGTTCGTACGGCGGAGCTGGCGCGTGGACTGGCGGGAGCGGCCGAGTGTGGCGGGCTCGAGGCCGAGGGCGCGGCAGCGCTTTAAGACCGGTACTCTATCTATTGCCATGCTTTACATACACCTCCTGTTAGACGCGGCGACGCTTCGGCGGACGGCATCCGTTGTGCGGGATGGGCGTCACGTCTTTGATCATGTTGACCTCAAGTCCCGTGGCCTGCAGCGAGCGGATTGCCGCCTCGCGTCCGGCGCCGGGGCCTTTGACAAAGACCTCGACGGACTTGAGTCCATGTTCCATTGCAGCTTTTGCCGCCGTCTCCGCAGCCATCTGTGCCGCGAACGGGGTGCTCTTGCGGGAGCCGCGGAAGCCAAGGCCGCCGGCGCTCGCCCAAGAGAGTGCATTGCCGCTCTTATCCGTGAGCGTAACGATCGTATTATTGAACGTCGAGCTGATGTGTGCAACGCCCGACTCTATGTTCTTGCGAACTTTTTTCTTGGAACGTGTTGTTTTCTTAACAGCCACCTCTACGAGCCTCCTTTACTTTTTCTTGCCTGCAACGGCCTTTTTCGGGCCTTTGCGCGTGCGCGCGTTGTTCTTCGTATTCTGTCCGCGGACAGGCAGGCCGAGACGGTGGCGGCGGCCACGGTAGCAGCCGATATCAACGAGACGCTTGATGTTCATCTGAACCTCGCGGCGAAGATCTCCTTCGACCACGGCGTTCTTGTCGATGGCATCGCGAAGTCTGACGACTTCATCCTCCGTGAGATCCCGCGTACGGGCATCGGGGTTCACGTCTGCAATCGCGAGCAGCTTCTTCGAAGTCGTGAGACCGATTCCATAGATGTACGTCAGGGCGATTTCAATTCTCTTGTCACGGGGCAAATCTACACCGGCAATACGTGCCATAATTACACCTCCTTTTATCCTTGTCTTTGTTTATGCTTGGGATTCTCGCAAATGACCATAACACGGCCCTTGCGCTTGATAATCTTGCATTTTTCACAGATTTTCTTGACAGACGGTCTTACTTTCACGACGCTTCCTCCTTCCGTCCTGCCTGCGTTCAAGTCGATCTTTCCTATTTTAGCACAAAATTTCTTTGATGAAAAGATTTTTTACGCTGCATACCTTGTTGCGCTATTATCTTTTATTTGAAGCGATAGGTAATTCGTCCGCGTGTCAGATCGTACGGGGTGAGTTCAATGGTCACTTTGTCGCCCGGCAGAATACGGATGAAGTTCATGCGTATCTTTCCGGAAACGTGAGCAAGGACGACATGTCCGTTCTCAAGCTCGACCTGGAACATCGCATTGGGGAGTTTTTCAACGACTCGTCCCTCTACCTCGATGACATCCTGTTTTGACATACTTCCCTTTCGCTCCTTTTACGCCCCAAGGGCGGCGGAAAGATCCGCCTCGACCTTTGCGATGTCCTGTCTGCCGTCGATCTCCTTGTAGACGCCGGCCTTCCGATAGTACTCGATCAGGGGACGCGTGGAGGATTCGTAGACGGAAAGACGGCTCTTCATGGTGTCCGCACTGTCGTCGGCGCGCTGATAAGTTTCGCCGCCGCAGTCGTCGCAGACGCCCTCGACTTTCGTCGGGTTAAATTTCACATGGAAGGAGTGTCCGCAGGATTTGCAGATACGCCGTCCGACGGCACGCTCGATGAGGTCTTCCGTCGGTACGTTGATGTTCAGTACCGCCGTGAGCTGAAGACCATTATCCTTTAGGATCTCTCCAAGTGCATCCGCCTGTTCCACGGTGCGCGGGAACCCGTCGAGGATGAAGCCCTTCCTGCAGTCGGGCTTGCTGAGACGCTCCCGCACAATACCGATGGTAACGCTGTCCGGCACAAGTTTGCCCGCATCCATATAGGACTTGGCCTCTTTGCCAAGCGGTGTTCCCTCTTTCACTGCTTCACGAAACATATCACCCGTGGAGATGTGGAGAATACCGTATCGTTTTACAAGGTTCGTCGCCTGTGTGCCTTTGCCGGCACCCGGGGGACCCATTAAAATGATGTGCATAGACTCTCCTTTATTTCATGAAGCCTTCATAGTTGCGCATAACGACCATGGATTCGATCTGCTTCATCGTCTGCAGGGCAACGCCGACGACGATGAGCAGCGCCGTGCCGCCGAAGTACACGCCCTGAATATGCGTCGCCCCCGCTACCATATTCGGCAGGACGGCGATGAATGCGAGGAAGAAGGCTCCCGCGAGCGTGATGCGGGTCAGCACATAGTCCAGATAGTCCGCAGTCGCCTGTCCGGGGCGAAGCCCGGGGACAAATCCGCCGTATTTCTTGAGGTTGTCCGCCATATCCTGGATCTTCACTGTCACGGATGTGTAAAAATAGGTAAAGAAGATGATCATGAGGACGTAGAGCGTCGTCTGGAGCGGTTTGCCCCACTCGAGATAACTCGCTACGGTCTTGACCCACGGGATGTCGATGAACTGCGCCACGGTAATTGGGAACATGAGCACCGACGAAGCGAAGATGATCGGGATAACGCCCGCCTGATTGACCTTGAACGGAATATGACTCGAATGCCCCGCCCCCATGCGTCCGCCGACAACACGCTTTGCATAGGTCACCGGAACACGGCGGAAGCCCGTCTCGATGTGGATAACAAAGACGATCATCGCCAGTGCAATCACGGCAAAGGCAAAGACGCTGAAATAACTGATCGTGCCCGCCTTGAGGTAAGCGTAGATCGTGCCGATATTCTTCGGCAGCGCCGCGACGATACCGGCAAAGATGATCAGTGAGATCCCGTTGCCGACCCCGTTCGCAGTGATCTGCTCGCCGAGCCACATGAGGAAGACGGTTCCTGCAGTGAGCGTGATGGCGATGATAAGGATATTCACGGGATTCGGGTTGAGGATCGCACTTTTAAGACCGATCGACATGCCGATTGCCTGAAAGAATGCGAGCGCCACCGTTAGATACCGTGTGACCTTCGTCGTCTTCTTCTGCCCCTCCGCACCTTCCTTCGACCACTGCTCAAGCGTCGGTACAACGACGTTGAGGAGCTGAATAATGATGGCTGCGTTGATGTAGGGCGTGATGCTCATCGCAAATACGGAAAATTTACTGAACGCACCGCCCGAAAAGAGGTCGAGCAGTCCGAACAGTGTCCCCTGCGCGAAGAGTTGTTCGATCGCGCTCGGGTCGACGCCCGGCACGGGAATATGCGTCCCCATGCGGAACACGGCGAACATGATGAGTGTAAATATGATCTTTTGCCGCAGTTCGGGAATCCGGAAGATATTTCCAAGGGCGTCGAGCACCTTAGATCACCTCGACTTTGCCGCCTGCCGCTGCGATCTTGTCCGCTGCCGACTGTGTAAAGCCGTTCGCACGGACGGTGAGGTTCTTAACCGTGAGCTCGCCGTCGCCAAGAATGCGAATGCCGTCACGGACATTCTTGAGGATGCCCGCCTCAATGAGGGCAACGGGGTCAACCGTCGTACCTTCTTCAAAGCAGTTCAGGCTCCCGACGTTCACCTCGGCAAAGGTCTTTGCCCAGATGTTCTTGAAGCCGCGCTTCGGGAGACGGCGATAGAGAGGCATCTGACCGCCTTCAAACCCGGTGCGGACGCCGCCGCCGGATCGGGACTTTTGCCCCTTCATGCCGCGGCCGGACGTCTTTCCGAGTCCGGAGCCGATGCCGCGTCCGACGCGCTTGCGCGTCTTCTTCGAACCTTCGGCAGGCTGTAGTTCATGCAGTTTCATAGATTCTTAGCCTCCCCTCTTCAGTCTGCGATCTCTTCCACCGTGATGAGGTGGGAGACTTTATGAAGCTGTCCACGCACGGCAGGCGTGTCGGGAAGCTCTTTTACGGAATTGCGCTTATGGAGCCCGAGGGACTTCACGGTCTTTCGCTGGGTCTCAGGACGACCGATCAGGCTTCGGGTCAAGGTAACTCTGACTTTTGCCATGTTCGTTTCTCCTTATCAGCCAAAGATCTCAGCCACGGATTTGCCGCGCAGAGCCGCAACCTCCGCCGGGCTCTTAAGCCCGAGGAGGCCTTCCATCGTGGCGCGCACCATGTTGTTCGGGTTGGACGAGCCGAGCGACTTCGTGAGGATGTCACGGACGCCCGCAAGCTCGAGCACCGCACGCGCGGGGCCGCCGGCGATGACGCCGGTACCTTTGGTCGCGGGCTTTAAGAGCACGCGGCCGGCACCGAAGATGCCCGTGATCTCATGCGTGATCGTGCGCTCTTCGCGCAGCGGAACCTCGATGAGACTCTTTTTTGCATCCTCTACGCCCTTGCGGATTGCTTCGGGCACTTCTGCGGCCTTGCCGAGTCCGACCCCGACCTTGCCCTTCTTGTTGCCGACGACAACGAGCGCGCTGAAGGAGGAGCGGCGGCCGCCCTTGACAACCTTCGATACGCGGTTGATGAATACGACACGCTCCTCAAACTCCGGCGTCTCGTTTTCGTTATGTCTAGCCATGCTTTCCCTCCTTTAGAATTTGAGTCCGGCTTCGCGTGCCGCCTCGGCGAGAGCAGCGACGCGGCCATGGTAAATGTAGCCGCCGCGGTCAAAGACGACCTCGGTGATGCCCTTTTCGAGGGCGCGCTTTGCAACAGCCTCGCCGATGAGTTTTGCCGCCGCAACATTGCCGCCGTACTGCGCGAAATCCTTGTCCTTGGAGCTCGCGGAGACGAGCGTCACGCCCTTTTCATCGTCGATGATCTGTGCGTAGATGTTCTTGAGGCTGCGGAACACGTTGAGACGCGGACGCGCAGCTGTGCCCGCAATATGGTTGCGTACACGCAGATGGCGCTTCTGGCGCGCCTTATTCTTATCCTGTTTGATAAGCACAGAGTGTCACTCCTCTCCTTCTTATTTCTTTCCCTTCGCACCGGCCTTGCCCTCTTTGCGGCGGACATGCTCTCCGGCGTACTTGATACCCTTGCCCTTGTACGGCTCAGGCTCGCGATGGGCACGAATCTCTGCGGCGGTCTGACCGACGGTCTCCTTGTTGATGCCGGAGATCGTGATCACGGTTGCCGAGGGGCACTCAAACGTGATGCCCTCGGGCGGTTCGACGATTACGGGATGCGAGAAGCCGAGCGAGAGATTGAGGTTCTTGCCCTGCTTTGCCGCGCGGTAGCCGACGCCGCTGATTTCAAGGGTCTTTGTAAAGCCTTCCGACACGCCAACCACCATGTTGTGGATGAGGCTACGGGAAAGCCCGTGCAGCGACCTGTGCTGTTTATCGTCGGAGGGACGTGCGACCGTAACGACCGCGCCTTCGACGGTGATTTTCATATCCGGATGGATGACGCGTGAAAGCTCGCCCTTCGGGCCTTTGACCTTCACGAGATTATCCGCACCGACCGTGACGGTAACGCCGGACGGGATGTCAATCGGTGCTCTTCCAATTCTTGACATTCTTACACCTCCTGCCTGTGCATTACCATACGAATGCGAGCACTTCGCCGCCGAGACCTGCCTTGCGTGCATCCTTGTCGCTCATGATCCCCTTCGATGTGGAGATCACGGAGATGCCGAGGCCGCCGTAGACACGCGGGAGTGCATCGTGCTTTGCATACTGGCGCAGTCCGGGTTTCGAGACGCGCTTTAGGCCGGAGATAACATGCTCACGCTTTGCTCCATACTTCAGCGTGACGGTGAGAACGCCCTGCTTGCCGTCCTCTTTGAAGGTATAATCCTTGATGAAGCCTTCTTTTTTCAAGACCTCTGCAATCGCGGTCTTGACCTTTGACCCCGGGATTGCGACGCTCTCGTGGTAGACCGAGTTTGCGTTGCGGATGCGGGTCAGCATATCTGCAATAGGATCAGTCATTGCCATGAATCGATATCCTCCTTTGTGTTTGTCTTACCAGCTTGCCTTCGTTACACCAGGGATGGCGCCCTTGTAACTCTGCTCACGGAAGCAGATACGGCACATGTCGAATTTGCGGATATATCCGTGCGGACGTCCGCAGATCTTGCAGCGGTTATACTTGCGTGTCGAGAATTTGGGCTCTTTGCTCCATTTCTCAATCATTGCCTTCTTTGCCACAGTTGTTCCTCCTTGTGGTTACGCGCGGAACGGCATACCCATGAGACGGAGCAGCTCTTTGGCCTCTTCGTCGGTATGCGCGCTCGTGACGATGACGATATTCATGCCGCGGATCTTGTCGATCTTATCGTAGTCAATTTCGGGAAAAATGAGCTGTTCGCGCAGTCCCACGGCGTAGTTGCCGCGCCCGTCGAACGCCTTCTCACTGACGCCGCGGAAATCGCGGACGCGCGGAAGCGCCACATTCATGAATTTGTCGAGGAACTGATACATACGCGTGCCGCGCAGCGTGACCTTGCAGCCAATCGGCATACCCTCGCGCAGCTTCCATGCGGCGAGAGATTTCTTCGCGCGCGTGAGCTGGGGCTTCTGACCTGCGATTGCGGTGAGATCCGTCACGGCGGCGTCGAGTGCCTTGGGGTTGCCGACGGCTTCGCCGACGCCCATGTTGATGATGACCTTCTCGACTTTGGGTAGCTGCATAACGTTCTTATAGCCGAACTTTTCGGTCAGCGCCGGGGCAACTTCCTTCTGATACTTTTCCTTGAGTCTTTCCACTTTGCGTATTCCTCCTTTCCGCTAAAGATTACTGCTCAATCGCTTCGCCGCACTTCTTGCAGGCACGGATCTTGCGCCCGTCAACGAAGCGGTGTGCGATGCGCGTGGCCTTACCGCAGGCGGGGCAGACGAGCTGCACCTTACTCGCGAAGAGCGGTGCTTCCTTCGTGATGATTCCACCCTGCGGGGCGCTCTGGCTGGGTTTCGTGTGGCGCTTCACCTTGTTGACGCCCTCGACGATGACCTTGCCCTTTTTGGGCTGCGCCTCGATGACCTTGCCCTGCTTGCCCTTATCCTTGCCGGAAAGAACGAGAACCGTATCGCCCTTCTTGACATTCAGCTTTGCCAGCGACAAAATAACACCTCCTCCTCAAAGTACTTCGGGAGCGAGCGAGACGATCTTCATGAAATCCTTCTCGCGCAGCTCGCGGGCAACGGGTCCAAAAATGCGCGTTCCGCGCGGGGTGTGATCGTCTTTGATGATCACTGCTGCATTCTCGTCAAAACGGATGTAGGAACCGTCGGCGCGGCGCTTGCCCTTCACGCTGCGAACGACGACCGCCTTCACGACGTCGCCCTTCTTCACGGTACCGCCCGGCGCCGCCGACTTTACCGATGCGACGATCACGTCGCCGATGTTGGCATACTTGCGGTACGAGCCGCCCAGCACACGAATGCAGAGGATTTCCTTGGCTCCTGTGTTATCGCCGACATTCAGGATTGTTTCCTGCTGTATCATTGATTGCTTCCTCCTTACTTCGCGCGCTCGACAATCTCAACGACGCGCCAGCGCTTCGTGCGCGAGAGCGGACGCGTCTCCATGATGGACACGCGGTCGCCGATGTGGGCGTCGTTCTTCTCGTCATGTGCGTGGAACTTCACGGTCTTTTTGACCGGCTTTTTATACATCTTATGCTGTTCGAGCTCTTCGACAGCGACGACAACAGTCTTGTCCATCTTATCGGACACGACTTTGCCGACTCTTACCTTGCGTACGTTTCTATCGCTCATATTGGATGAGCCTCCTTCCTTCTGCGTATCTTTTCGGCTGCTGCCCCATCCTCTCGATTAGGCGTTCGCCTGCTCGCGCTGAATGGTCTTGATGCGGGCAATCGTCTTCTTTACGTCCTTGATACGCATCGGGTTGTCGAGCTGTCCTGTGGCGTGCTGAAAACGGAGGCCAAAGAGCTCTTCCTTGAGCGACGCGAGTTTTTCCGTGAGCTCGTCGGCGCTCAGACCGCGGATCTCATCAACCTTCATTCACTTCACCGCCCTCTAGTTCTTCCCGTACGACAAATTTCGTCTTGATCGGGAGCTTGTGTCCCGCGAGGCGCATTGCCTCCGCCGCCACATCGCGTGCGACGCCGTCCATCTCAAAGAGGACGCGGCCGGGCTTCACGACGGCAACCCAGTACTCGGGCGAGCCCTTGCCGGACCCCATGCGGGTCTCGGCGGGTTTTGCCGTGACCGGCTTATCCGGGAAAATCTTGATCCAAACTTTACCGCCGCGCTTGATGTAACGCGTCATAGCGATACGTGCCGCCTCGATCTGGCGGTTCGTGATCCATGCGGGCTCCAAGGCGACGAGGCCGTACTGACCGTGGCTGACCGTGTTGCCGCGCTGTGCCTTGCCCTTCATACGGCCGCGGAACTGCTTGCGGTATTTAACGCGCTTTGGGAGTAACATTATGCCTCGCTCCTTTCCTTGGCGGCTTTCGGCTGCTGTTTCTTATCAGGGAGCACTTCGCCCTTGAAGATCCAAACTTTAATGCCGATGCGGCCGTAGGTTGTGTGCGCCTCGGCCGTGCCGTAGTCGATATCTGCACGAAGTGTGTGCAGAGGGATGCTGCCCTCACGGTAGGACTCGCGGCGTGCGATTTCCGCACCGCCGAGACGTCCACTGACGGCGATCTTAATGCCCTTTGCGCCGAGACGCATCGTGCGTCCGACCGCCTGCTTCATCGCGCGGCGGAACGCAATGCGGCGCTCGAGCTGCGCGGCGATGTTCTCTGCGACGAGCGTCGCATCGAGATCGGGCTGCTTGATTTCTGCAATATTGATGTCAACGCGCTTATCGGTAAGCCCCTTGAGGCCTTCCTTGATCTGCTCAATGCCTGAGCCGCCGCGCCCGATGACCATGCCCGGCTTAGCCGTATGGATGGTGAGCTTCAGGCGGTTCTTGCTGCGCTCGGTCTCAACGCGCGGCACGCCTGCGGTCTGGAGGCTCTTCTTGAGGTAATCGCGAATCTTAATGTCCTCGTGCAGATTCTGCGCGAAATCCTTATCTGCATACCAGCGGGCATCCCAATCCTTGACGATGCCAAGGCGAATGCCATGGGGATTTACTTTCTGACCCAAACTGTTTCCCTCCTTATTACTTTTCGTTTACGGCAACCGTGATATGGGACGTGTGCTTCAAGATTTTGAACGCCTGTCCGCGGGAACGCGGATGAATTCGCTTGAGCGTCGGTCCCTGGTCAACGAAAGCTGAGGAAATGAACAGTCGATCCACATCCATGTCGAAGTTGTTCTCCGCATTTGCAACGGCGGAGCGGAGCACCTTCTCCACGGCATCCGCGCCGACCTTCGGCGTGAATTTCAGGATTGCGAGAGCGTCGGCGACGCTCTTGCCGCGCACGAGGTTCATCACGATGCGAACCTTGCGCGGCGCGATACGGATGTATTTGGCGGTAGCCTGTACTTCCTGTGCCACGAATCGTCCTCCTCTCTATCAGCGCAGCGAGGTCTTGCGCTCTTCGCCTGCGTGACCCTTAAATGTGCGTGTCGGTGCAAATTCACCGAGCTTATGTCCGACCATATCCTCCGTGACATACACGGGAACATGCTTGCGGCCGTCATGGACGGCGATGGTATGTCCAACAAAGTCAGGGAAGATCGTCGAGCTGCGTGACCACGTGCGCACGACCTTCTTCTCGTTCTTCTCGTTGAGCGCCTCAATCTTCTTCATCAGGCTCTCTGCGACGAAAGGCCCTTTTTTAATCGATCTTGACAAAGTTTCTCCTCCTTTCGCCGGGCGGCAGGTGCGCGTCCGGCGAGGCTCTATCGGGGTTGATTATTTACGGCGGTGAACGATGAGGCGATTCGACGCTTTCTTCTTCTTGCGCGTCTTCTTGCCCATCGCGATCTTGCCCCACTTCGTCATCGGGCTCTTGCGTCCGACCGGCGAACGACCCTCGCCGCCGCCGTGCGGATGGTCGTTCGGGTTCATAACGGTACCGCGTACCTCGGGGCGGCGCCCGAGCCAGCGGCTGCGCCCCGCCTTGCCGATGGTGATATTCTCATGCTCGAGGTTGCCGACCTCGCCGATCGTCGCACGGCAGTTGATGTGCACGCGGCGAATCTCGCCCGACGGCATACGGAGAAGCGCATAGCTGCCTTCCTTTGCCATGAGCTGCGCCGAGGTTCCGGCGCTGCGGACGAGCTGGGCACCCTTGCCGATCTTGAGCTCAACGGCATGGATGACCGTACCGAGCGGGATATTCTTCAGCGGAAGTGCGTTGCCCGGCTTGATGTCGGATTCGGGGCCCGACTCGACAATCGTGCCGACCTTCAGTCCGTTCGGTGCCAGGATATAGCGTTTCTCTCCGTCCGCGTAGTTCAGAAGCGCGATGCGCGCGCTGCGGTTCGGATCGTATTCAATCGTTGCGACACGGGCGGGGATACCGTCCTTCGTGCGCTTAAAATCAATGATGCGGTAGAGCCGCTTGTGTCCGCCGCCGCGATGGCGTACGGTCAGTTTTCCCTGCTGGTTGCGCCCGCCCGTTTTCGTCAGGCGAACCGTGAGGGACTTCTCCGGCTTGTCCGTTGTGATCTCATCGAAGGAAGAGACCGTCATGAAGCGTCTGCCGGCAGAATACGGCTTAAAACTCTTTACTGCCACGTTCGTACCTCCCTTTCGTCTCAGCCTTCAAAGAACTCGATGGTCTCGCCCGGTGCGAGTTTTACGATGGCCTTCTTATAGTCCGGGCGCTTACCCTGCGTGCGTCCCATGCGCTTCGTCTTACCGAGGACGTTCACAGTATTGACCTTTGCGACCTTCACCTTGAAGATCTCTGCGACCGCCTTTGCGATCTCAATTTTGTTGGCAGCCTTTGCAACGACGAAGACGTATTTGCCCTCCGCCATGAGCTGCGTCGTCCGCTCCGTGATGAGCGGGCGAACGAGAATATCGCGTGCTTCCATTATGCGAATACCTCCTCGATACGGGTGACGGCATCCTTCGTAATGAAGAGCTTATCGTGATGGAGAATGTCAAAGACATTGATGCCGGCTGCCGTGACGGCCTTCACACCCGGAATATTGCTCGTTGACCGTGCGACATTCACGGCTTCGTCCGCCGTGATGAAAAGACTCTTTGCGTCGACGCCGAAATCGTTCAGGAGTTTCACTGCCTGCTTCGTCTTCGGCGCGTCGAAATCAAGGCTCTCAAGGACGATAAAGTCACCCGTGCGCACCTTATCCGACAGCGCGCATTTGAGGGCGAGACGGCGCTGCTTGCGCGGCATCGTAAAGCCGTACTTGCGTGGATGCGGTCCAAAGACCGTACCGCCGCCGACCCACAGCGGGCTGCGCGTCGAACCTGCGCGGGCACGCCCCGTGCCCTTCTGGCGCCACGGCTTTTTGCCGCCGCCGCGCACGAGTCCGCGCGTCTTTGTGGCATGCGTGCCGAGACGCTGCGATGCGAGCTGGAGGACAACCGCCTGATGAAGGAGGCCGGCATTCATTTCGACATTGAAGAAATCGTCGTTCAGGTCGATCTCGCCGACCTTGTTATGCGACATATCGTATACTGCTACATTTGCCATACTGCTGTTCCTCCTTCCTTATTCTTTCGCTGCCTTTGCGGGCTTTACGGTATCCTTAATGACGACAAATCCCTTCTTGGGTCCCGGAATCGCGCCTTTGATGAGGATAAGGTTGCGGTCGGTGTCCACGCGGACAACCGTCAGGCGCTGTACCGTGACGCGCTCGCCGCCCATGCGGCCGGGGAGCTTCTTGCCCTTGAGGACGCGTCCGCCGGGACCCGAGATCATCGCACCTGTTGAACCGGGTTCACGGTGCGACTTCGAGCCGTGTCCCATGGGGCCGCGTGCAAAGTTGTGGCGCTTGATGCCGCCTGCAAAACCTTTGCCCTTCGAGGTGCCGACCACATCAACGAGGTCGCCCTCTGCGAAGATATCGACGCCGATCGTGTCGCCTACATTATATTTGGAAGGAGCCGAAAGGCGCATTTCACGAATGAAGCGCACTGCCTTCACGCCCGCCTTCTCAAACTGTCCTTTGAGCGGCTTCGTGACATTCTTTTCCTTCACGTCGCCAAATCCAATCTGCACAGCGTTATAGCCGTCCGTCTCGTTGGTCTTATTGCGGAGCACCAAATTGTTGCCCGACTCGACGACCGTCACGGGAACGACGCGGCCTTCCTCTGTGAAGATCTGGGTCATGCCCAGTTTTCTTCCTAAAATAGCCTTAGCCAAGGCTTCCACCTCCTATTTTAGAGCTTAATCTCGATGTCAACGCCGGCAGGCAGATCGAGCCGCATGAGCGAATCGACCGTCTTGTTCGTCGGCTGCAGGATGTCGATGAGGCGCTTGTGCGTACGCATCTCAAACTGCTCGCGCGAGTCCTTGTTGACGTGCGGAGAGCGGAGAATCGTGTAGACGTTCTTCTCCGTCGGAAGTGGGATGGGTCCCGAGACCATCGCGCCCGTCTTCTTTGCCGTGTCGACGATCTTCGCCGCACTCTGATCGAGCGCCTTGTGGTCATAGGCTTTCAAACGAATTCTGATTTTCTGCTGTTTCGCCAAAATAGTTTTCCTCCTTCGTCCGGGGTCTCGCCCCAAACATTTCTCCACGGCAGTTCCCTCTGCCCCGCCGGGGCATAGCCATCTGCCATGTCATCGCATGGAGTACATCGTTTCGTATGATTCCAAAAGATGAATGTAAGAAGTTTTGTCATACTCCCTCGAAAAGGAGCGACGCGGTGCGCCGCTCCTCCTCATGGGAATATCAAATGGGATTAACCCTCGATTGCCGTAACACGACCTGCGCCGACCGTATGGCCGCCCTCGCGGATAGCGAAGCGGAGGCCCTGCTCGATCGCGATCGGGGTGATGAGCTCGACTTCCATCTCGACGTTATCGCCGGGCATGACCATCTCGGTGCCCTCGGGGAGACGGACAACGCCCGTCACGTCCGTCGTGCGGAAGTAGAACTGGGGACGATAGTTTGTGAAGAACGGCGTATGACGGCCACCCTCTTCCTTCGTCAGGACGTAGACCTGCGCCTTGAACTTCGTGTGGGGCTTAATGGAGCCCGGCTTCGCGAGAACCTGGCCGCGCTCGATGTCCTTGCGGTCAACGCCGCGGAGCAGTGCGCCGATGTTGTCGCCCGCAACCGCGCTGTCGAGCAGCTTGCGGAACATCTCGATGCCCGTAACGACTGTGCTGCGTGCCTCGTCCTGCAGGCCGACGATCTCAACCGTGTCGTTGAGCTTCAGCTCGCCGCGCTCCACACGACCCGTAGCGACCGTGCCGCGTCCCGTGATCGTGAAGACGTCCTCGACCGGCATGAGGAAAGGCTTATCCGTATCGCGCACCGGCGTCGGGATATACTTGTCAACCTCATCCATAAGCTCAAGGATCTTTGCCTTCATTGCCTCGTCGCCCTCGAGCGCCTTGAGCGCCGAGCCTGCAACAACAGGGATGTCGTCGCCGGGGAACTCATACTGGGAGAGGAGTTCGCGGACTTCCATCTCAACGAGCTCAAGAAGCTCGGGGTCGTCAACCTGGTCAACCTTGTTCAGGAACACAACGAGTGCCGGAACACCGACCTGGCGGGCAAGCAGGATGTGCTCGCGCGTCTGGGGCATGGGGCCGTCGGCGGCGGAGACCACAAGGATCGCGCCGTCCATCTGCGCCGCACCCGTGATCATGTTCTTCACATAGTCCGCGTGACCCGGGCAGTCCACGTGTGCATAGTGACGGTTGTCCGTCTCGTATTCAACGTGCGCCGTGTTGATCGTGATGCCGCGCTCGCGCTCCTCGGGAGCCTTGTCGATGTCCGCGTAGTCCTCGAACTTCGCGTAGCCCTTCTCGGAGAGCACCTTCGTGATTGCAGCCGTCAGCGTCGTCTTGCCGTGGTCAACGTGGCCGATCGTGCCGATGTTGACATGGGGCTTGCTGCGGTTAAACTTTTCCTTTGCCATTAAAAATTGCCTCCTTATTCGCCTTTGTTTTTGGCGACTACAGCGTCAGCTATATTCTTAGGAACTTCGTCGTAGAAGGAAACCTCCATCGAGTAGTTCCCGCGGCCCTGAGTTTTGGAACGGAGATCCGTCGAGTAGCCGAACATCTCCGAGAGCGGAACGTACGCATTGATGACCTGCACGCCGTTGCGCGGCTCCATGCCGTCGATGCGTCCGCGGCGCGAGTTCAGGTCGCCGATCACGTCACCCATGTATTCTTCGGGCACCGTGACCTCAACCTTCACATACGGCTCGAGCAGGACAGGATTTGCCTTCTCGGCACCGGCTTTGAACGCCATCGAGCCTGCCACCTTGAACGCCGCCTCCGAGGAGTCGACTTCGTGGAACGATCCGTCGTAAACGACAACCTTGATGTCCACCATCGGATAGCCCGCGACAACGCCGCTCTCCATTGCCTGACGAACGCCCGCCTCGATCGGGTTAATGAATTCCTTCGGAATCACGCCGCCGACGACCTTGTTCTCGAACGTAAAGCCCTCGCCCGCTTCCTGCGGGAAGAGTTCGAGCCAGCAGTGACCGTACTGACCGTGACCGCCGGACTGGCGGACGAACTTGCCCTCGGACTTAACGGACTTGCGGATCGTCTCACGGTAGGCAACCTGGGGCTCGCCGACCTTGCAGTCGACCTTGAACTCGCGGAGCATACGGTCGACGATGATCTGCAGATGCAACTCACCCATGCCCGAGATGATGACCTGTCCCGTCTCTGCGTCTGTGTGAACGCGGAACGTCGGATCCTCTTCAGCGAGCTTTTGAAGGGCAATGCCCATCTTCTCCTGATCGTTCTTCGTTGCAGGTTCCACCGCAACGGAGATCACGGGATCGGGGAACTCCATCGATTCGAGAATGATCGGATGCGCTTCGTCGCACAGTGTATCGCCCGTCGTCGTGTTCTTGAGTCCGACGGCAGCAGCAATATCGCCGCTGTAGACCACATCGATCTCTTTGCGGTTGTTCGCATGCATCTGGAGGATACGCCCGATGCGCTCCTTGTTGTCCTTCGTCGCATTGAAGACGTAAGAGCCGGAGTTCAGCGTACCGGAATATACACGGAAGAACGCAAGCTTACCGACGAACGGATCGGTCATAATCTTGAACGCCAGTGCCGAGAACGGTGCGCTGTCCGACGCGGGACGGCTGTCTGCCTCGCCGGTATCGGGATTCACGCCCGCAATCGGAGGGATATCCGTCGGTGCCGGCATATAGTCGACGATGGCGTCGAGCAGCGGCTGTACACCCTTGTTGCGGTACGACGTGCCGCAGGTGACCGGAGTCATCTCGCAGGCGATGGTCGCCTTGCGAATGGCATGGCGGATCTCCGCCTCCGTGACCTCTTCGCCACCGAGGTACTTCTCCATGAGTTCATCGTCCGCCTCAGCGCACGCCTCGAGAAGCTTCTCGCGATACTCTTCCGCCTGCTCTTTGTACTCTGCGGGAATCTCGACCTCGTCGGTCACCTTGCCAAGATCGTCCTCATAGACGATGGCATCCATCTTCACGAGATCGATGATGCCCTTAAACTCGTCCTCCGCGCCGATCGGGAGCTGAATCGCTACCGGATTCGCATTGAGACGCTCGCGCATCATCTTCATGACGTTGAAGAAATCCGCGCCCGTAATGTCCATCTTGTTGACGTACGCCATGCGCGGGACGTTGTAACGCTCCGCCTGACGCCAAACCGTCTCCGTCTGCGGCTCGACACCGCCGCGCGCCGTGAGAACGGCAACCGTGCCGTCCAGAACGCGCAGCGAGCGCTCTACCTCGACCGTAAAGTCAACGTGACCCGGCGTATCAATGATATTGATGCGATGGTCTTTCCAGTGGCAGGTCGTCGCCGCCGACGTAATCGTAATGCCGCGTTCCTGTTCCTGAACCATCCAGTCCATTGTGGCTGCGCCTTCATGGACCTCGCCGATCTTGTGCGTTACGCCCGTGTAGAAGAGAATGCGCTCGGTGGTCGTCGTCTTGCCGGCATCAATGTGTGCCATGATGCCGATATTCCGCGTTTTTTCAAGGGAATATTCTCTTGCCACTGTTTCCTATCGCTCCTTACACTGCTAGTAAAATTACCAGCGATAATGTGCGAATGCCTTGTTGGCCTCCGCCATCTTGTGCGTATCTTCCTTCTTTTTAATTGCCGCGCCCGTATTGTTCGCAGCATCCATCAGCTCCGCCGACAGGCGCGCTTCCATCGTCTTTTCGCCGCGCAGACGCGCATAGCTGACGAGCCAGCGAATGCCGAGCGTCATACGGCGATCCGCACGCACCTCGACAGGCACCTGATAGTTCGCACCGCCGACGCGGCGCGCTTTCACCTCGAGCACGGGCATAACATTGCGCAGCGCCGTCTCGAACACCTCGAGCGGATCCTGCCCTGTCTTCTCGCGAATTGTGTTGAACGCATCGTACACAACGCGCTCCGCGACACTCTTCTTGCCCGAGAGCATGACCTTGTTGATAAACTTCGTCACCGTCTTGGAATGATATACCGGATCCGGCAGAACATCCCGCTTCGGCACGGGGCCCTTACGTGGCATAGCCCAACCTCCTACCTAAAACGATATACTTCCTTACTTCTTCTTCGCACGCTTTGCGCCGTACTTCGAACGTCCCTGTGCGCGATCCTGCACACCGGCCGTATCGAGCGAGCCGCGGATGATATGATAGCGCACGCCCGGCAGATCCTTGACGCGCCCGCCGCGAATGAGGACGACGCTGTGCTCCTGCAGATTGTGTCCGATGCCGGGGATATATGCGGTCACCTCGATGCTGTTCGTCAGGCGAACACGAGCAACCTTTCTAAGAGCAGAGTTCGGCTTCTTCGGCGTGGATGTGTAAACACGCGTGCAGACCCCTCGCTTCTGCGGGCTGTTCTTCAGTGCTGGTGCTTTCGATTTCTCCTCAAGGCTCTTTCTGCTCTTTCGAATGAGCTGATTGATCGTTGGCATACTGCACCTCCTTCCTTTGTCGTCGAGTAACAATTCTTTTGTAGGAAAACGCATGGCTGCGTTTTTACCGTAGTATTGCGACCGCAGCGGCGCCTACATCGAGGCGCGCCCGCTCACCGAGCTCGTCCTTCGTCGCCGTGCGGTCAACCGCGACGCCCTTCTCCGCACACGCCGCAAGAAGCGTGTGCGTCACGCGTTCATCGGCGTCGGATGCGATGAATACCGTCTCCGCGGCACCGTTCAGCACGGCGCGTTCCACCTGCTTTACGCCCGCAATCCGGCGCGCTGAGCGCAGTTTCTCCAGAGACATATCCTCACCTCCAAAAAGGGGACTGTCACATAATATCACCCGCTAAAACCCTTGTCAACGCATATTTTACAAAGTTTTTTATTGACACTTTTTCTAGCGTATCTTTCTGCAAAAAAAAAATTGTACGTTTTAATTTTTTCTGCCCATCGCATAAGAAAAGGCAAGCGCCAAGATCGCGCTTCACTCTCGCTTTTTTGCATAGATTGCAAAAAACGGAACGTCGTCTGCCGGGAGCCGTTCATCGCGGCACACCACCTTGCGAATATCCCGCTCCACCACGATCTCCATACCAAGCTCCTCCAAAGTTGCGGCATCCCATGCCGGGCGATCCTTTGAACTAATCGCAAGCATGCTCTTGATAGAATCACACTCTTCTATACACGCTGCCGAAAGCATCGCATGTACCCCGGCCGGTTTTATCTGGTGTGCAAATGTGACTTTCCCGTAATCCGCGTCAAAATTAAGGAGTATCCCGCCGGGGCGCAGAACTCTCACCCATTCACGATAAGCAGCGCTTACATGCGGCAGCGTCCACGTCAGATTACGCGACACAACGACATCAAAAGACATATCCGGAAAATGCAGTTCTTGTGCATTCATTTTCATGTATCTCGGCATGGGCATCAGCCCGACGCTGTTCTTTGCCGCTTCCCGCAGCATATCCGCCGACATATCAATGCCCAGACACCGATGCCCCATAGCCGAGAGCAAAATGGAAAAAAATCCGGGCCCCGTTCCGATATCGAGAATATGCAGCTGCCTGTTTCCGGGTAAATATCGCGCAAACAAACTTCTCCATGCCTGTGCATTAACGCCCGCAAGCTCCCGGCGCCGCTTCTCGCCAAAATCGCGGCTGCGCGCATCCCAATAATGTTCGATCCGTTCCTCGATCCGCTTTTTATCCGTATCCATATCGCATCATTCCTTCGCAGTGCTAGCCGTGATTCATGCTATCGAGGAGCGCAGGATGCCGCACATAATACGCCGCCATCTCTGACCAACCGTCACGCTCCTCTGCAAAGCGCTCCGCATCATTCCGGCGCGGAATCTCGCCCGCCGACACGGCGAGTGTCTGCTCCGCGCGCTCGGCATAAAAGCCAATCTCGGCGCGCGTCACCCACGCATAGGGCGTAACGACACGGTCAATCGGCTCCGTTAGCGGCCGCTCGATCGCATAGTATTCGAATCCCTGCGGTGCAATGAGTTCAAAGAGCGTCGGCAGGATATTCATATGTCCGCCGATGGTATTGCCTGCAAAGTGCGCGGGCATCAGCTGCGGATGATACATCGCAAAGGACGTTAGGACACGCTCGCGCAGGGCGATCTCCTTGCGTTCCAGAACCTCCGCCACCGGCAGCACGCCGCCCATGTGGTCGCCCGTCACGATGAAGAGACTGTCCGAGAACGCCGCCCGCATTTCGTCAATGAACGCACAAAGAGCTCTGTCCGCATACCACGCACACGCCAGACCGCGCCGCCGGAGCCCCTTCTCGCGCAGCTCTGCGGGCGCATCCCGCAGAACCCGATCCGCATCAAATCCATAGTCCTCGAACGGCAGGAGGTAAGGTCCGTGATTCGACGTTGTATAGAGGAAGTGAAACCCGCGGTACTCCTCCGCCGCACGAATCCGCCGTGCAGCCTCTCTGAGAAAGATATGGTCATGCACGCCGAGCCATGTGCGCGGCGCATCCGGCGGGCAGATGTCGGGGCCGCCGTAAGACGCATCAAAGCCGACCGCCGGAAGGAAATGTGCGAGACTTCCCCAGTTCAAACCGCCGCCATACCAAAAATCCGTCCGGTACCCAAGCTCCTTCATTTGACGCGGCAGCGAGGTTGGCAGCGTCCCGCTCCAAAAATCCTTATTCTCATTCAGCTCCATATCCGCATCATAAATGCCGAGGAGCAGACTCGTGAGCGCCGGCTGCGAGATCATCCCCGCCGGGAGGAAATTATGGATGCTCACCGTATGAGGATCAGCGCGGAACCGCTCACTCGCCTCCATCAGATGCAGGTGCGCGAATGTCGCGTCAAAAAGAGCCTGCATATGGCTCTCTCCCAGCAGGAAGAAAATATGTCGGGGAGGTTCAATTCTGCTCCCCTGCGCGGTTCTTTTATACAGCTCGAGCGGACATTCGGCAAAGTCACGTCCGCCGGGCAGTACCGCTCTTATGATCCGCCGCGACTCCTCATCCGTATGTCTGAGCGCCTCGCGCGGCGGGCGTTTCCACACCATCTCGAGCGCGATAAAATCATCGATGGTCGCCTTGCCGAGCACGACGTCATTCTTCACGATCGGCGGCACCTCGTCCCACTCCGGCTTTTTCCGGTGACGGAACGTCCCGCCGTAGCGCAGCCAGTAAAAGAGCGCAATCGCAGCGATAAAAACCGCCACATTCGCCGCATACTGCGAGCCGCCCTCAAATGCAAACGGATACGCGACGGACGGCAGTGCAAGAAGCCCCCGCGCGGCGAGAGCACAGACCGCAAGATACGGAAAATAGCCGAGCAACAGCCACGCCCCATGATTTTGGTTGAAAAATATATCGGCAAAATTTCTCTTATCGGCATTTTTTCCAAGCCATACCGTTTGATTGAACGTATCGCGGAAATGTGCATAGAAAATCATCTTCCCAATGAACGCCGTATACAGCAGCGCCGCATAAAGGAGCACGAAAATCGTCCGCACCGTATCGGCGACGCTGAAATAAGCGGGCAAAAAGGCGCTCGGAACGGAAACAAAAAGCAGAAGTGCAAGATAGACATATGCGTTGAAGTCCATCCCCCACCAAAATCCATAGTTAAAACAGCCGAACCACTTGCGCCACTCGCCGCGCGGCGATTTTTTCGCGCGGTATGTCAAGATGAAGATCAGGCGGAACACCGCGCAGATCATCGGCGGCAGGAGCGCGATTTTTAGATCCTGCTGCGCACCAAGAAAAAAATCACTGAACATCGATTTTCCTCACAAAGCTACAATGATATTGAAAAACTGCCGCCCGCGCTCCCGCGTACGGCAGTCCCTTTATCGCACCACATGCATACGGCGGCGGCGTTCTTCCGCTTCCTCCTCTGCGCCGCGCCTCTGTGGCGCATCGCCGTCCGACGCACGGTCGTTTCGATCGGCGATGCCGAGCAGCATCCCCATCCCCGCCATCGTCACAACGAGTGAGGAGCCGCCGTAGCTAATAAAGGGCAGCGGCACACCGACGACGGGGAGGACCCCCGCAACCATCGCAAGATTTGCCAGCGCCTGACCGAGTACGAGAAAGACGATGCCGAGCGCGAGCACCTGCCCGAACACATCTTTTGCCCGAGCCGCCACGCGAAGACAGTAGATGAGAAGCACCCCGATGAAGAAAAAAATGAGCAGCACACCGAGAAAGCCGTGTTCCTGACTAAAGATCGCAAAGGCAAAATCTGTATGCGCCTCCGGCAGATACTCATATTTGCTCACGCCGTCGCCGAAGCCCATCCCAAAGATGCCGCCCGACCCGATCGTCGAAAGCGACTGCACCATCTGATACCCTGCGTCTCGTGCGTCCGACCACGGGTCGATCCAGACCAGAATGCGCTTCATACGGTAGGGCTGGAGCGCTCCGATTCCAAGGGCGACAGCCCCGCCTACTAAACCAATCAAACTCCAGAATCGTGGACGAACAAGCAGCACAATCGCCATGAGAAGCGGCACACCGAACACGATGCACGCTGTGCCAAAATCCGGCTCACGGTAGACGAGAAACGCCATCACGAGAATCGCCCCGAACGGAACAACCACGCGCGGCCAGTCCTCCGCAATGTAAAAGTCCTCCTTCGAGAGCACCGACGAAATCGAAAACGCCCCCATCAGTACTGCCATGAGCTTCGCAAACTCTGCGGGCTGAAAGCTAAGCGGTCCAAGCGAAATCCACCGCTGCGCACCGTTCACCGTCGTCCCGACGAAGAGTACTGCGACAAGCAGGAAGAGCGTGACGCCGAGCCCCACGAACATCAGCCCGCGCCATTTGCGATAGTCTACTTTACGACAGATCACGCAGGCAATGATGCCGAAAAAGCTCCACAGTGCATGGCGCCCCAAGAAGAAATACGGATTCTCAAAATCCATCGCCGCAAGCACATAACTCGAGCTGAACACATTGACCAATCCCACCACGAGAAGAATCCCCATGATGATAACAATCGGCTCCGAATCGCTCTTAAAGAGCGTATAGCGCGTACGCATCAGTCGTGCTCCTGCGGCAGCCGCGCCGTGAGGCGCCCGATCTTCGCCCCGCGCGCGCTGAACTTGCGCTCGTACTCCGTCATGATATTCGACGGATCACCGAGTGCGTGCAGATCATGCGTCACATCCGAGAGACGCCACCCCTCCTGCGCCATCGTCTCAAGAGAGTACGCAAATAAGCCCTCATTGTCCGTCTTGAACCGGATCTCGCCGTCCGGACGCAATACTTCCCGATAACGTGCAAGGAACACCTCGCTCGTCAGCCGCCGCTTCGCATGGCGCTTCTTCGGCCACGGGTCTGAAAAATTCAAATAGATACGCCAGACCTCCCCCGGCGCGAACAGTTCCGACAGATGCGCCGCATCAAAGACAAGCAGGCGCAGATTCTTCAGCTCCCGCTCCGCCGCCTTGCGCGCAGCAAAATAGAGCACGCCCTGCTGTGCCTCCAGCCCCACATAATTGACCTCCGGATGCCGTGCCGCCAGCTCCGTGATAAAATCGCCCTTGCCCACACCGATCTCAATATGAAGCGGCGCCGTGCGGCGAAATTCATCCGCCCATCGCCCCGCAAAATGCCGGACGTCCCCGCCGAGCGGCGTCACAAAATCCGCATAGTCCTGTATCGCCGTGTCAATCCACGGTTTTCGCCGCAGTCTCATATCCTGCCCCGTTCATCTCCGCTCTTTCTCGCCACAGTATCGTCGAAATTACCAAATCTTTCCCATGAGGAACCACACACGCCCCGACGCCGCATTCTTCGGCGCAACCTGCGCATCGAGACCAATGCGCCGTGCATAGTCGAGCCGCGCGAACCAGTCGCCCGGCTTATGATAAGCCGCCCCGACACCCCAGCCGCGCAGCGTCATGCGGTTCGGCGCGCCCGCCGGCGCGTTATGGCTAATACGTACTGTCCCCGCATCGTAGAACGTACTCATCGTCAGCCCGTGCAGCGGCGTATGCCAGCGCAGTTCCGCCGTGCCGAGCACGCCTTCGTCGCCCGATGCCTCTCCCTGCGCGTAGGCACGCACACCGTTCGGCCCCCCGAGATAAAAATCCTCCGAGCTGTCGAGGTTCTGCCACGATTTTTGCCCCGACACCTTGACCATGAGATCCGCCGCATTGCCGAGCCGCTGCACCGCCGTCATATCCGCTTCAACCTTCTCGTAAGCGCCTTCGTTCGTCCGGTTGATCATGCCGAGGATGCTCGAATACAACGAATCATAGGACAAACGTCCGAGCGTAAAGTTCATATTATAATTCAGCTGCAGCCCGCGCATCCGCTGCATCCCGATCAGCCCCGCATAGACGCTGTGCGTATGCTTCTTCCCTTCGAGGTCAAACCCCGTAATATCGTCGTTCAGCCTGCGGTAGTTATAGCCGTAGCGCACCAGCAGGCTGCGGTTTGTCAGATGATAGAGCGGCGTCCGGGCAAAAAGCGTCATCGTCAGGGAATTCCCCTCCGCACCGATCGCCGCAAGCGCGCCGCCGACCTTGTAATTCATCCGCGCAATGCCGATGCCCGCCGTTGTCCCGCCGCGGCCGACTACCGTCTCATAGTTCACATAGAAATTCCGCAGGCTCCCGTTCGAAATAATCGTGCCCGCATTGACCTTATCCCCGCGCCCCGACGGATCGTAAAGCGTTTCCTGCAGGCCGTACCGGTAACGTCCTGTCCCCGTACTGCCGTAGTTCTCCACATAGAACACCGTATTGGACTCCTTCGAGTCCTCGATCCGCACCGTCAGATCGCTCGTCCCGAACGACGCACCGGGGCTCAGTACGCCCACCGCACGCGCGCCCGTCGCATCCGACACCGAGTAGAGCGCCGTCTCGAGCTTCGCCGACGTAATGATATCGTCCTTCTTCAGCCCCGCAATGATACGCGCAGCAACGGGCGTCTTCAGACGGCTCTTATTCTCAATGCGGATGTCATTGTAACGCCCCGGGATCACGCGCAGCACAATGACCCCGTCCATGCTCTCCTGCGGCGGCAGATACGCCGCAGCGGCAGGATAGCCATGCGTGCGGCAATACGTCGTCAATGCATCGACGGTGCGGCGCAGATCGGCGATCGTCTTGCCCGCCCCCATTCCCTCTTCGAGGATGCGTGAGAGCTCGTCCTTATCAAGATTCAGATCGGGCGCCTCAAGCACAAAATTCTCCACCGTAAAATGTGCTTCAAAGTCATCCTTTTGATAGGAAGGGATCCGATCCTCTACACCGATCTCGGGATGCGGTGCCATCTCCGCAATATCCTCCCCCGGCCGCGCGAGTGACGGCGCGGCAAAGACGCTTGTCCCCGCTCCCGTACAGGCGGCGCAGACAACGGCGGCAAGCCAAAGACGCATCGTTCCGTATTTTTTCCGATGATATACAGCACTGCTCACGATTGCGGTTCACTCCCAAATCATATCTCGCCCAGTTTATCATTCCATTTGTATTCTAGCATCTTCATATGCAAAAGACAAGCACGCGGCGCTTGCGGTGCAGAGAGATTTACGGTAGAATCGGCAGTACCGGAACCGAAGCCGCATCTCACAGGGAGGTCGTACGTAATGAAGAAAATACTGTTCGTCTGCCATGGCAACATCTGCCGCTCGCCAATGGCGGAATTCATCATGAAAGCATTGGTGCAGCAAACGGGGCGCACGGACGAAATCAGCGCTGCATCAAAAGCGATGCACACGGATGAAATCGGGAGCGATATGCATTACGGCACCCGCGAAGTGCTGCGCGCACACGGTATTCCCTTTACAAAGCGAAGTGCCGCGCTCATGCAGCGCTCCGATTACGACACGTATGACTACATCGTCGGCATGGATCGTGAAAACATGCGCGACCTCGACCGCCTGACGGGCGGTGATCCGGCAGGAAAGACGTACAAACTCCTCTCCTTCATCGGAGAGCGCCGCGATGTCGCCGACCCGTGGTACACCGGAGACTTCGAAACCACCTACCGCGACGTCAACGCAGGGTGCCGTGCCCTCCTCGCGCAGATTTGCAGCGAGAGCGCGGACACTTGACGATTGGCAGACCTGTCTCCATGATACAACATGAGCGCACAGAAAAACCGCAGCCGTTTGACTGCGGTTTTAATTTACAAATGGCAGGGGTAGCTGGACTCGAACCAACGCATGCGGGATTCAGAATCCCGTGCCTTACCAACTTGGCGATACCCCTATCGCTGCATGTCAGCAACATGAGAGATTATAGACGAATACGATGAGGTTGTCAAGGAAATATTTTCGGAGAGCAGGCACACGTAAAGAGGCGCCGCTACCCGTCTGTCTAAATCGCCAGTTCCCGCTCATGGAACCGCCGCAGAGAGAGGCGGTGTGCAATACTGACGATAGTACTCTCGGGACAGTACACGCGCAAAAGGCCATACATCGCTTCCTCATTAGCGTGATCAAGAGCCGATGTTGCCTCGTCCAGGAAGAGCCACGCGGGCTTTTTCAAAAAGACACGCAGGAATGCAATGCGCTGCTGCTCGCCAAGCGAAAGGGACTGTCCCCAATTCTCTTCGTCAGCCAACCGCTGCACAAGAGAGGAGAGTCCACAAGCGTGGAGGAGATCCCGCAGATAGTCGTCACTGCACGGCATCTCCCGCTGCGGGTAGACGATCGCATCCCGCAGCGTACCAAGCGGGAGATACGGTTTCTGCGGCACAAAGAACGGGGTGAAGTCCGACGGCACCGTGATCTCTCCGTCGGCATAAGGCCATATGCCCGCAAGCGTTTTGAGCAGCGTGCTCTTGCCGCGTCCGGAAGGCCCTGTGATGAGGAGCCGTTCCCCCGCAGAGATCGTGAGGTTCAGATCGCGCAGCAGTATCTCCCCGTCCGGTTTTTGCACGGTAAGCGCGCGTGCCTCCAATACATGCTCCGAATGCACGCTGCGGCGCAGATGCGATCGACGCAGCATCTCCCGCGTGTCGTCCATATGCCGGCGAAAGTCCGTAAGACGATGCACTACTGCCTGCAGCTGCGCAAACGACGCTTCGGTCGGGGAATAATAGTGCAGAACGAGATAGGCGAGCGCGTTCTCCACCTGCTGAAAGGCAACCGCCGTCTGCATCAGCCCGCCGAACTGCATCTCTCCGCTGAAGATCTTCGGCACCCCCACAAGATAGGGAAAAAGGAACGATATACGCCAATGCAGCGACGTCACCCACGAGAGCTGGCGCTGCTTCGTCATGAGACGGCGAAAGTTCTCCCATATCGAACGAAAGCGTGCGGCGGCGTCCTTTTGCTCCTTTGCCTCGCCGCAGTAGGCGGCAATGCTTTCACCATATTCGCGCAGACGTGCCAGACCAAAGCGGAAATTTGCCTCGTATTCCTGCTGCTTATAGTTCAGAGAGATCAGCGGTTTTCCAAACCAAACGGTGAAAAAGCAGCCTGCTAAAGCATAGGCCACGGCAAGCCACACCATATACCCATGCACCGGCACACCTGTCTCACCCACCGGCAGATAGAGCACGCCGGAGAGGTTCCAAAGAACGACGCTGAACGAACAGATTTTCATAACGGCGTTCAAGATACCGAGCGACAAAGACAGAACATAGTTCACGAACAAACGGATATCATCAGAAATTCGCTGATCAGGGTTATCGATATCCTCTTCTCCGCCCCGCATCACCTGCATGAAGTAATAGGTGCGGTCGCCGAGCCACGTGCCGGTATAGTTGTCCACCACCCATGCGCGCCACCGTATCTCCAAATACTGCATGAGATAGTCGCGGTTCACCTCAATAAAGATGAAGGTCACCATGTACATCGGCCAAAATTTCAGATAGTAAAAGAAATGCTCCGGGGAGACTTCTTGAATGGTATTGTAAAAGTCTTTCTGCCAGGCGTTGTAATACACCATAATGGAAACATAAACGAGCTGCATCGCGATAATGGCGACAGCCAGCAGCCGCGCCTTCCATTTATAATCGGACGTCCAAAATCCCCTGGACAGCAGCCATATATCGCGCAAAAATGCGCGGTTCAAATTTTTCACGTGCTCCTCCTGCAAAAACGGCAGGCTTTAGGCAGCCTGCCGTCTTTTCTATGTACGATACGATTTAGAGATCCGCTGAAAGCGAGAGGAGGAACGTGCGCGGATTACCTACGGTCACGCCGTAAGCGCGCGCCTGCCAGTATTTGCGGTCAAAGAGATTATTGACGCTGAGCCGCAGGGTCATCGGCGTTTTCCCAGATTGGAACTTGTAGCGGAGTCCAAGGTCAAACGTCATATAAGACGGTACTCGTACCGTGTTTGCAGGATTGATATATGCCGCTCCGGTATGGGTAAGCCGTCCTGTCACAGTCAGTCCCGGAGCAGAGGGGATGTCGTATTCGGCGTTCAGGACGGCAGTCAGCCGTGGTGCAGCCATTGCCAGCTTACCGTCGAGCGTACCGCCCGCCGTACTAATCTTTTTCGCATCGAGATACATAAGCCCCCCGAGCAGGCGGAATCCTTTCTTCGGTTCACCGAAGACGTTCACCTCGATGCCGCGGTGCCGCTCTTCGCCGTCCAATGCAACAATATATCGGCCGGGCGTCGTCGTCCTCTTGATCGTCGATGGCAGCTTCGTACTGAACGCGCTGACGGTTGCCGCGATCTTGCCCATGTAAAGCAAAAAGTAATAACAGCCATATTATAAACGATACAGATTCTCATTACAAGGGGTGTTCTATAGAAAAACCGCCGCACACATCATTTTATATGTGCACGGCGGCCTCTTATATTTTGAATCATAACCGCAGGATTTCTCACGACAGCGACACCGGTCGCTAAAATCCCGCGTCACACCGAAACGTAAGTGACGCGGAAGTTTCGATGCATAGCTAGGCATGAGGAGAATCCAAGCGAAGGCGTAGTTAAGGAGCTACGTCGAGCGCAGGATTCGACAAATAACGACGCTAGGCGCGAAAATCCCGCGTCACGCCTCCGCTTCACACCGTAACGTAAGTGAAGCGTCAGTTTGGATGCATAGCTAGGAATGAGGCGAATGCGAGCGACGGCGTAGTCAAAAGCTACTCCTAGCGAAGCATTCGACGAAATGACGACGCTAGGCGCCAAGATCACGCTTCACGTCTATCGAAGGGTACTTGTCCCAGCTCTAACTCCGGATTATTCTCCCTGATCCACCCAAGCGCCCACTCGTTATTCACGAGCAAAACAGGGTTGCCGTTCCTATCCCGGACGAACATGCCGCGGTCTGCACCGCGGAGGTCGGAGGGCTTAATGGGGCGTCCGTCGGGGAACGCGAGCCAGCGTGCGGTCTCAAAGGGCTGCATCTGCATGGTGATATCGACGTTGTATTCGTTCTTCAGGCGGTACTCGAGTACTTCGAACTGGAGTGTGCCGACGGTGCCGACGATGTAGCTGTCGAGCCCTGCGCCGACCTGTTCGAAGAGCTGTATCGCGCCTTCCTGCGTGAGCTGCTCGATGCCCTTGACGAACTGCTTGCGCTTCATGGTGTCCTTTGCGGCGACGCGCGCGAAGCGTTCGGGCGGAAACACGGGGAAGTCCTCGAATTTGAATTTGTGCGCGGGGTCGCAGAGGGTATCGCCGATGCCGAACACGCCGGGGTCAAAGAGCCCTACGATGTCGCCGGGATAGGCGGTGTCGATGATCTGCCTGTCCTGCGCGAGGAACTGCTGCGGCTGCGCGAGCTTGATGAGTTTGCCGCTCGGCGCGTGCCAGACGCTCATGTTCCGGTCAAATTTCCCGGAGGAGATGCGGATGAACGCGAGGCGGTCGCGGTGCGCGGGGTTCATGTTCGCCTGTATCTTAAAGACGAATCCGGAGAACTGTTCGTCGTCCGGTTCGATCACGCCGTCCGAGGACATGCGCGGCGCAGGCGGCGGCGCGAGGCGGATGTACTCTTCGAGAAAGTTCTGCACGCCGAAGTTCGTCATGGCGGAGCCGAAAAACATGGGCGTTAATTGTCCCGCGGCGACCGCCGCCTCGTCGAACTCCTCCCCCGCTTCGCGCAGGAGTTCGAGATCGTCCGCGAGCGCGGCGCAGGTCTCGGCGCCGACGCGTTCCTTCCACGCGGGATCGTCGGGGGCAAAGATCTCGGATGCGCGCGTCTCCTGTCCGTGTGTGCTGTCCTCGGCGAAGAGTTCGATGCGGTCTTTCTCGCGGTCGTAGACGCCGCGGTAGGTGCCGTCGGTGCCGATGGGCCAGTTCATGGGATAGGAGCTGATGCCGAGGACGTTTTCGAGTTCGTCCATAAGGTCAAGCGGCGCTTTGCCGAAGCGGTCGAGTTTATTGACAAAGGTAAAGATGGGGATGCCGCGCTGTCGACAGACGCGGAACAGCTTCCGTGTCTGCGCCTCAACGCCCTTTGCCGCGTCGAGGATCATGACGGCGCTGTCGACCGCCATGAGTGTGCGGTAGGTGTCCTCGCTGAAGTCCTGATGCCCGGGGGTGTCGAGGATGTTGATGCGGTATCCGTCGTAGTCGAACTGGAGGACGGAGGACGTGACGGAGATACCGCGCTGTTTCTCGATCTCCATCCAGTCGGAGACGGCGTGCCGCTGCGTCTTGCGCGACTTGATGGAGCCCGCGAGATGGATCGCGCCTCCGTAGAGGAGGAGCTTTTCGGTGAGCGTGGTCTTGCCCGCGTCCGGATGTGAGATGATCGCGAACGTGCGCCGTTTGGCAATCTCTGCCGCGAGCTCTTCTTTTAACGTAGCCATGAATCTTCCTTCGGATTTAGGATAATGTCAGCGAGACGGGGCAGTGGTCGCTCCCGAATACGTCCGCATGAATCTCGGCGGCGGCGATGCGCCCGCGCAGCTCCTCGGAGACGAGGAAGTAGTCGATGCGCCATCCGGCATTCGTCTCACGCGCGTGGCGCAGATACGACCACCATGTATACGCGCCGACTTTGTCGGGGTAAAGTGCGCGGAAGGTGTCGACGAAGCCCGCCGCGAGGAGTTCGCCGAATTTGCCGCGCTCTTCGTCGGTAAAGCCCGCGTTCCGGCGGTTGCTCTTGGGGTTCTTGAGGTCGATTTCCGTGTGTGCGACGTTGAGATCGCCGCAGACGACGACGGGCTTTTTCGACCGCAGTTCGAGCAGGAACGAGCGGAACGCGTCCTCCCATGCCATGCGGTAATCGAGACGTGCGAGCGCATTTTGGGAGTTTGGTGTGTAGACGGTGACGAGATAGAGATCGTCAAACTCCATCGTGATGACGCGTCCCTCGTTGTCGTGCTGCGGGATGCCGATGCCGCGGGCAACGGACAGGGGCTTTACGCGCGTAAAGATCGCGGTGCCGGAATATCCCTTTTTCTCGGCGCTGTAAAAATACTGCTCATAGCCGGGCAGATCGAGGATCGCCTGCCCCTCCTGCATCTTCGTTTCCTGCAGGCAGAAGGCGTCCGCATCGAGTTCTTTGAACGACTCCATGAAGCCCTTTTTGAGTGCGGCGCGCAGTCCGTTGACGTTCCATGATACAAAGCGCATGAAAGTCCCCCTTTTTAGAGTGTTTTATAGGCGGACAGCGGCCAGAACACCATGACCGCCTTGCCCTTGATAAGGTCGTACGGCACGAATCCGACGTCGGCAAAGCGGCTGTCCTCGGAATTGTTGCGGTTGTCGCCCATGACGAAGATATGCCCCTCCGGGACGGTCATTTTGGGGTATTCGCTCCGCGTCTTTTCGAGGATGTAATCCTCGACGAGGATTTGATCATTGACGAGAACGCGTCCCTCTCGGATCTCGATGGTATCGCCCGGGGTCGCGATCACGCGCTTGATAAAGTCGCGGCTCGGGTCGCGCGGATACTGAAAGACGAGCACCTCGCCCTTTTCGGGGGCACGGAACCGGTAGATGAATTTATTGACGACGAGCCGCTCCGCCGATTCGAGCGTGGGGCGCATCGAAGGGCCGTCCACAACGTAAAGCTCGACAATGAACGTGCGAATGAACATCGCCAGCGCCACGGCGACGACGATGGAGATGACCCAGTCCTTGATTTCTGAAGCGGTCGAATTTTCCTTTTCCATAAAATCCTCCTCTCATAACAGCAAAAATAGGGACTGCCGAAGCAGTCCCCATCGCTCTTACGATTAGCGCTTTTCCCGAATGCGGGCAGCTTTGCCCGTGAGACCGCGCAGGTAGTAGAGTTTCGCCCGGCGAACGATGCCGCGGCGCGTCACCTCGATCTTTGCGATACGCGGGGAATGCACGGGGAAGAGACGCTCGACGCCGACGCCCGATGCGATGCGGCGCACGGTGAAAGTCTCGCGGACGCCCGTGCCCTGACGTCCGATGACGACGCCCTCGAACACCTGAATGCGCTCGCGCGTGCCCTCGACGATGCGGGCATGGACGCGGACGGTGTCGCCCGGTGCAAACTGCGGAATGTCGGAGCGAAGCTGCTCCTTCTCCAGGATCTCGATGATATTCATTGTTTTCCTCCTTCGATCAGATGTTCACGGACGCCCTCTGCGCCCGGCGGACCATCTATACACATACCTGATGACTATAACATAAGATGCGCGCGGGTGCAAGGAAAAATTTTTCTAGTCCCTATTTTCGCCGTTCCGGTCGGAATCACGTCCGGTGCAGTTTGGCGGCGGCATGGCTTGACTTCGCTTTACGCCGCGTTTTGGCATGTAGAGCGCCCAGTCCGGTTCACAGGTGACGCGGTTGCGTCCGTTTTGTTTCGACTCGTAGAGGGCGGTGTCCGCACGCTTTACGATGCAGTCTGCGGTATCCTCGTCGCTGCCGTACCAAACACCGACACCGGCGCTGCACGTAACCTGATCCGAGGGGTGAATGCGTTCCTCGGAGACCGCCTCGCGGATCACGTTGGCGAATGCCTGCGCCTGCGCACCGTCGTAGTGCAGGCAGAGGAGGATGAACTCCTCGCCGCCCCAGCGGATGAGTATATGGCGCCGATCGAGAAAGGCTTTGATCGTGCGGGCAAAATTCACAAGCACGACGTCGCCGACATCGTGACCGTAAGTGTCGTTGATGCGTTTGAAGTGGTCAATGTCAAACATGATCAGTGAGAACGGCTCGCCTGTGTCGCGGGCAATCCGCATGAAGTCGTGCACTGCCGACGGAAATTTGTTGCGGTTGTAGCAGCTCGTGAGAGGATCAACCTCCATACGCTTTGTGACCGCATCCACCTGACTTTCGAGCGATGCGGACAGATCGGAGAGATAGCGTTCGTTCGCCGCTCGGTCAAGGATCAGCCGGACAATAAAGAATGCCACTGTATAGATGCCGAACGGCAGGAGGTAAGTGTTCCACGCAAAGACACGGAACTGGAACGACAGCCCATCAAGAACCGCAAGTATCGACAGTGCGGCAAACGCAATGAGGATCGGACGGCAGTACATATTCCCCTTTTTGTGACAGCTCCAAAGCCAATAGGCTGTTGGAATGCCGCAGATAACGAGCGTGGGATAGAAGAAGAACCGCATAAGATACATGCCGTATAAGCCGCAGAGCTCAAGCACAACCGCGGCGAGAATAATGGCGATGTAGGCGTAGGAAACGCGCAGGACGCGCTTTTTATAATCCTCATCGATCACATGGTAGATGAGCCAATATCCCGCGAGAATGATGAGATATGCCGCCGTCATCTCGACATACCACCAAAACACAGGATAATCGAGCCAGAGCAGCATGAGACTCGATGAGCCAAGCATCCACACAAAGAATATGAAGAGGAAGGTAATCAGACGCACATAGGTGGCGCGCAGTTTTTTCTCGGTAAAAAAGTAGACGCCGAGCAGAATGATGAAGATGACGAGCGCCGTCACACCGCTGACATAGGGGAAATCATGGAGAAAGACGTGTTCGATCAAATGGGAGGATTTATCCAGCCGTACACGGTCAAACTGTCCAAGAACCCACCGGTTGTCGGCATACACCTGCATGACAAGATGCCGCCCCGACGCCCAGGCAGGCAGGTTGACGAGGTGCCACTTGCGCCCGTATGTATAGTCGCGGTGCTTGAGTGCGCCATAGCGATAGATGGGAAGTCCGTCGAGAAACACCTGCACGGACTGATCGTTCGTCGAGAAAAAAAGACTGTCATCCGCCGCCGTATTCAGAGGAATAAACACGCGTACCCAAACGTAATGTTCATCGTTCGGGACGGCAACGCCGTACTGTGGATTGAATTTCCGCCACTGCCCCTCTTCCGGCGAAAAATTCGGCGGCCGCTTCGCGGGGGTCTGCGGCATTGGTGTGCTTTCTGCCCAGTATTCCCATTCCAAATCGGTCGCCGCCGCAGATACCGCATGCCCGAAGCATAGTATAACTGCAGCAATCAGCGTCCCGATCAGCGAATACAGATGCGATCGCACACACTCACCTCCCCACATTGTTCATTCGTTGAAAATAAGTTTTTCTTAAGTGCACTTCAGGGACCTTTGACTATTTTTGCCAACGCACGCCGCACCGTCTCCTCCGGCACATCGGCGCGTACCTCCGTGCTCCCGATGCCCTTCGCAAGCACCCAGTGGAGACGCCCCCCGACGGTCTTTTTATCGTGAAAGAGATCGGCGTACATCGCATCAGGTGCGACGCCCTCCGCGCACAGCGGCAGCCCGACACCGCAAAGAAGGGCTTCGATGCGTGCGCGCTCCTCCGGCGCGAGCAGTCCCATCTCCTCACTGATATACGCCGCACCGACCATGCCGACGGCGACCGCTTCACCATGACGATACCGCGTGTAGCCTGTCTCCGTCTCGACGGCGTGGGCGATCGTATGTCCGAAATTGAGGATGCGCCGAAGCCCGCCCTCGTACTCGTCGCGTGCAACGACGTCCGCCTTGATCTCGCAGGAGCGCGCGATCATATGTATCGCGGCTTCCCGCCGGAGTGCACACACATCGCCGGTGTGTTCCGCAAGCCATGTGAAGAAATCCGCGTCCGAGATGATGCCGTATTTGATGATCTCCCCGAGTCCCGAAGCGATCTCACGCGGCGGGAGCGCGTGCAGGAAATCGAGGTCGATAAAGACCGCCGCAGGCTGATAGAACGCGCCGATGAGATTCTTTCCGAGCGGATGATTGACGGCGACCTTGCCGCCGACACTCGAATCCACCTGTGCGAGGAGGCTGGTCGGTATCTGGACAAAGGGCACACCGCGCATATACGTTGCCGCAATAAATCCTGCGAGGTCGCCGACGACGCCGCCGCCAAGCGCAAAGATCGGCGACCTGCGGTCAAGCCCGAGCTCGATGGCGCGCGTGTAGATGAGGTTCGCCATGTCGAGCGATTTCGACGGCTCTCCCGCGGGAATCGTGACGATCTCGGCCGCAATCCCCGCGCGTGTGAGTGTCTCGGCGACCTGTGCGCCATAGAGCGCGCCAACCTGCGCGTCGGTCACAAGCAGTCCGCGCGAAGAGAAGTCCGCCGCGCGCACGAATGCCGCGAGCTCGTCCATGAGTCCGCCGCCGATATAGATATGATAGCTGCGCTCTCCGAGCGCGACTTCTACCGTTCGCATTGTTATTTTCTCCATATCCGTATGGTCTGCATAATATGCTCTGCGATCTCGAGCGGCGCGCGTCCCGTCGTGTCAACGGTAACGTCCGCGCCTGCGTAGAGGAGCCGCCGCTCCTCCATAAGCGCGGCGACGGCGGCACGGCGATCCCCCTCATCCGCACGGTCGAGCACAGGGCGCTGCCCGCGCGCCGCCGTACGTGCAAGGATGGTATCAATGTCTGCGGTCAGCGCAACGATGATGCCGTTTTTACGCAGCGCTCGCATGTTCTCCGCGTCCTTGACAACGCCGCCGCCCGTCGCAACGACGAGGTTCCCGCGCGCCGCCGCTGCGGCGACCGCTTCCTTTTCGCGAGCGCGGAAGTATGGCTCGCCGTGGCGGACAAACATCTCGGGGATGGTCATGCCGTGCGCTTCCTCGATCTTTTTATCGAGATCGTGAAAAGCGCAGCCGAGCCGCGCTGCTAGAAGACGCCCGACGCTCGTCTTGCCCGTCCCCATAAAACCGATCAAAACGATGTTTTTCATACGTCCTGCCATCTGCTGTCAATACGCGCGCGATATGCCGCAAGGGACGCCATGAGATCCGTCATCGTATCCGCGTGGAACATGGTGCAGACCGCGTCCGCGAGTACGAATGAGAGCATCGCCTCGCCGACGGCGGATGCGGCGGGCACGGCACAGCAGTCGCTGCGTTCCTTTGCGGCAGACACTTCTTTCTTCGATGCGATATCGATCGTATGAAGCGGTGCCATGAGCGTCGGGATGGGCTTCATCACGGCGCGCACGACGAGCGGTTCTCCGTTTGTCATACCGCCCTCGAGTCCGCCTGCGCGGTTCGTGCGGCGATATGGACGCCCGTCCGCGTCCATATAGATTTCGTCATGAATCTCGCTGCCCGGCACATGCGCGCAGGCAAATCCCGCGCCGATCTCGACGCCCTTGATCGCCTGAATGGACATGAGCGCCCCTGCGAGCCGCCCATCGAGCCGCCGATCCCACTGCACATGTGAACCGAGCCCTGCGGGAAGCCCGCGCACAACGATCTCAAAGATGCCGCCGAGGGTATCGCCCACCGCCTTTGCCGCGTCGATGCGCGCCTTCATGCGTACCGCGGCGTCCGGATCGCAGCAGCTCAGGTCGGCGCTGTTCGTGACGCCGATGTCCTCGTCGCGGATCGCCGCGCGGTTCACCGCTTCGCCGCCGATCACCGTTACATGCGACGCAACGGTGATCCCGAGTTCCCGCAGCAGCGCGCCGCAGACTGCACCGACGGCAACGCGCATGGTTGTCTCCCGCGCGCTCGACCGCTCAAGGATGTCGCGTGCGTCCGTGCGTTCATATTTCAACACGCCCGTCAGATCGGCATGTCCCGGGCGCACCGCCGTGACCTTTGCACCTGCGGGTGCACCGAAGGGATCCATGCGATCCGTCCAGTTTTCAAAATCGCGATTGACCACCTGCAAGGTGAGCGGCGAACCAAGGGTCTCGCCGAACCGCATTCCTGAAAGCACCGTGACGCGATCCGTCTCGATCTTCATGCGGTCGCCGCGCCCGTATCCGCGCTGTCTACGTGCGAGTGCATCGTCGATCGCCGCACGCGGGATCCTGAGCCCGGCAGGCACCCCCTCGAGTATCGCCGTGAGCGCCGCACCGTGCGACTCACCCGCCGTCATAAAACGCAGTCCGCCCATTGATATCCCTTCCCATGCCTATAATCCATAATCATTATCTATAATATTCTATTTGCGATACAAAAACAAGAGTGTAACCATAACATCACGGCAGATTTTTATCTCGTGCCTGTACCGCAGATGCGATTTCGACGATGAGCACACAGTGCAGGATTCCTTCGTCCGCCTTGATCTCCATATCGCCCAAGCGAACGGCACGCGCCCCCTCCGTGAGCGCATGCAGGAAATCGAGGACGGCGTAATAATTCCCGTGAAAGGACAGCTCGATTGGCAGGACGGTCAGCGCATCCGCACTCAGGGGCGGCTGCGGCGCGACAGCATCGATCGTCACGCCCGCCGCATGTGCCGTGTGCTCCACATCGGTGAGGAACGCGCCTTGACCGAGTATATCCGGAAGCGCGTCACTGTATGTACTGCGGCGCAGGTCAAGCCGGGCGGTCTCCGTCTCGTCCGCGCGGCGATATGATGCGAGCCGTGCGAGCTGCGTATGAGCCGCCGCACATTCCTTCTGTGCACTCAGACGCGCCGATGCGATATACGGCGCAAGGAAAAATACATAGAGCCCCCCGAGGATCAGCAGTCCGCCCGCGGCAATCCGCAATCGTCCGCACATCGAAAAACGCCCCATCCTCACACCTCGCTCCGCCATGCCGCGCGCAGGACAAAATGCACATGCGCAGGCTCTCCCGCCGCACCACGTTCATGCTCCGCGCGCTCGAGCGTAATACCGTCGGGGAATCCGGCATCTTCCTGCAGGCGTGTCATCATCGCAGTCAGCGCCGCATAGTGCACTGCCTCTCCTTCAATGCGCAGCATTTGCCCCTCCGCGTTGAGCGCTGTAAGACGTACGCCGCCCCCCGCCGCCGTGCCAAGCCGAATGAGCAGCGCCCTCAGCGGACGACTCTCCGATAGGAACGCACCAAGCAGCTGCGCCCGTTCTTCCATATCGGCACGCAGCTCAGTCTCTTCTTCCAACCGGTTCTGATCGGCACTGTGCAGAAGAAGTTCCGCGCGCATCTCATCCCGTGCCTGCACAGCCGTCATATAGGAACCGATGTCAGACGCGATTCCCCAAAAGAGCACTGCGGCAAGTACGGCAACTGCCGCTGCAGCACAGCGGCAGAGGTTTATTGCCTTCTGCGTGCTGCCCCAATAGCACTGTGCGGGCGTCTCCGGATGAAAGAGCAGCCCCGCGTAAATCGCGGGCAGCACTTCCTCGTCCACGGATGTCTCCGATTCGGAATTCGTTTGTGCCCACGGCAGCGGGGCGGCACGTGCCGCTTCAATCTGTGGGGCAAGCATACCGCCGCCCGGCGGACAAACAGTCAGGCGCTGCAGAGAAAGCCCCGCTTCGGCAAAAGCCGCATATACCGCCCGCACCTGTACTGCGGGCATTACCGCCGTCCAATAGCGATACGGCGGCACATCGGTCAGCGGTGTGCAGCAAAGCATTTTCTCTTCGATATGGGCATCCCCCTCTGTCTCTGCGCGAATCAACCAGAGGAGCGCGCGCCGCAGCTCTTCGCCGGTAAGAGCTGCAGGCAGTTCCCTCTGCACAATATTTGCAGCCGCTTCAGGCAGGGCAAGTGCAAGCGGCAAATGGGTCTCCTCCCTGCGCGCGAGTTCTTCCCGAACGAGCCCCGCGAGCCGCCCGGGATCGTCCTCCGCCTGCCACACATCCGTCGTCCTGCGCAGCATAGACACCGACCATACACCGGCAGTATCGTCCGGCGCGCAAAGATGCGCATAGACGAGACCGTGTGCGCTTGGATAGATGCCGACCGCTTCGCGCACCGGATGCAGGTATTTAGAAAAAACGCTGCCAAACATAGCGTTCCTCCCTCTCATGCTTTTTCATAGCGGCGCGCACGAGCTTGCCGCGCAGCCAGTCCGCACCGTCGTCGATATGCGGCTTTTCATGATCCACGGCGGCGGCGATCAGATAGATCTGCCCACCCGCACGTGTCTCGACAAAGACGCGCACCTCAATATCGCCCGTCACGGGAACCGAGCCGACGGAAAGCTCCTTGCGCCACCCCGATTTCGGCATTTCCCCATACGCCTCAGAGGACTGTTCCAAGGCCGCAGCAGCCGTCTCGATCCCGCTCTCCGCCGCAAGCCGCAGTTGGGTCTCGCGCTCATACTCTGCGGCAATGATCGTACTTGTGCGCATAAAATGAACCGCGCCGAGCGCGAGCAAGAGAACGGCCGCGAGCATCCCGAGGCCAAGCACTGAAACCGCACCGCGCTCATCACGGCGCAGGACATCAGCGCACATCTCCCTGCCCCTTTAGATACACACGCGTCTCGAGCGTATACGTATGTCCTGTGACGACACTCTCCCCCGTCATGCGGATGTGATAAAGCGGCACCGCATCCTCCTGCTCAATAGAAAGTTCCGAAATATGTACGCCCGCACCTGCAAATGAGCCCGTCATGGGAAACGACGCATAGTTGACGACCAGACGCCCCGCATCCACCCAATACCGCGTCTGCATCCGCCCCGTCTCAATATTCCTCTGCATTTCGTATCCACCTTGAAAATGCGGTTCAATGCGGTCAGAGAGGAGCGCTGACTCAACGATACGGGCAAAGGCGCTCTGCATCTCCTGCCGCAGCTCCGCATCCGCAATCTGCCGTGCATAGTTTTGTCGGCTCCATAGAACAGCAACCATGAGAAAAGTCAGGAAAAGCACAATGATCGGAAGCCCTGCCGCAAGCTCGGCGAGAATCATGCCCGTCTCTTCTGCGCGCTCTTTATGTCCCGCTCTACGTCCCATGTGCCCGCAGCCTCCGTACAAACTCCGCAGTTCGCTCCCGCCCCCATACCGTCCATGAGATGCGCTGCGTCACGTCATAAAACATATTGTCGACATTAATTTGCATTGTCATCGTATAGTCAACGTCATTTCGTAATACGGTTATGGTATTGCTCTCTATATGCTCTCCCGCATCGAGCCGCGCTTCCAGCAGAGAAAATTCTTCCCGTGCGATGAGCGCCGCATCCATGCGCGTACGCCCCTCCGCTTCGAGCAGTGCCGTCCGCGCAAAGATACCAAGCACCGCTGCCATAGCGAGAACAATCAACCCAAGCGCAGCGGTCTCGAAGAGAAGGTAGCCCGCAGCATCATTCTTCGCCGCTCGCCGTCTCACGGTGTCCCCCGCGCAAGACGAATCCGCGCCGCACGATCGATAACGACGTCCACAAAATCCTCCTTATGCCCAAGAGCATAGACGCGAATCGTCATATTCCCGCCCTCCCGCGAGATGCCCCCGTTCCCGTCAAATACAGCAGGACGGTCGCTGCGGCTGTCACGCTCCAGGCGTACGAGCGGCAGTGTGCTGTGCGATTGGACACGCCCTTCGAGGTGATGGCGAATATCATAACCGTCTGCCCGGATGAAGAGGGTCGGCTCGCGAAAGCCCGCCCGATCCCGATCGAGTACGTAGAGTACAGTCGCGGTCGTACGGCTGATCGCCTGTATCCGGCGCAGTTCTGCAGCAAGCCGCATTGCTTCGTACGTCACTGCCGCCCGCGTATAGACGCGGTGTCCCAGCGGCAGCGCCGCACTGAGCAGCACTGTCAGTATGGACAGCCCTATGAGCATCTCGACAAGCGCCATGCCGCGCATCTGCGCACACATCAGGCAAGCCCCCAATAGAGCCGCCAAATCACATCGCCGCAAAGAAATGCGAGATACCCGCCTGCCGCGAGGCAGGGGCCAAAGGGGAGCGCATCGCGCCGCCCTTTGCGCCTCGTCAAAAGCAGGAATGCCGCCATCATGCCGCCGATGAGAAATGCCGTCCACACGGCGATAATTGCCGATTCCCAACCGAGCCACAGCCCTATGCCGAGGGCGAATTTCACATCGCCGCCGCCCATACCGCCCCGCGCGGCAATATACAGGCAATAAAATAAGACGCCGCAAAGCGTCCCGCCAAGAATCGCATCAATGAGAGGCATCGTCAACCCACCCGCCGAAAAAGCCACGCCCGCAAAGGCAAACGGCAGCGTAATGCAGTCATACAAGAACCCGTCACGCACATCCAAAAACGCAAGCCAAAGGAGTACCGCCGAAAACAGAGTGCCCACGAAGAGCCGCACGCCGATCCCATGCATCGCGAAGATCCCGGCGCAGGCAAGCGTCCACAAGAGGGCAAGAACCGGAGCCGAGCGGCGCGACGGAACGAGACGACCTGCCGGCTCACGCATCACAGCGACCTCCGTTCTCATTCCTTCCGCGCATACTGCTCTGCCGTCTTGCCGTCGCATACGGCACGGCACACGTTGTCCACCGTCGCAAGCGCATAGGACTTCCCTGTCAGATCGACCTCTTTGCCCTCCGCCTGCGCTTTACCCGAGGGCGGCTTTAGATGTGCAAGATCCGTCATATAATCGGACAGTTTATCGATGCTCTCGGGGTTCTTTCCGTGCGTCGTTCGGTAGAGTGTGATCGCCGTATCAAGCGCGGTCAGATCTGCCTGCACCTTCACCGTATTCGCCGCGGCGATCGCCGCGGAAAAGCGCGGCACCGCGATCGCAAGCACGATACCGAGGATCATCACGGCAAGCATCGTCGAGAGCAGAGAGAACCCCGCTTCGCCCCAACGCCGCAACGAACCTGCGTCCTTATTTGAAATCGACGAATTCATCAATGCGCGCACCGCCCTTCGCCATCGGCTCCACAAAGCTGCGCTCCGTCTCCATCACGATCACACGCGGATGCGCCGCATCTGCCAATGCTTCATGAAGCTCCGCAGCAAACTCCTCCTGCGTTCTGACCGACACCGCCTTGATGCCAAAGCTCTCCGCATATTTCACGTAGTCCATCTCATGATCGAGCGCACACGCAATGTAGCGCTCATCATAGAGCACCTTTTGCAGCTGACGGATCATACCGAGGCTGCGGTTGTTGACAATGATGGAAAGAATGGGGAGATTCAGCCGGGCAATCGTATAGTATTCGCTGCCTGTCATTTTAATGCCGCCGTCACCCGCAATATGGATGACACGACGGCTGCTGCCCCACGCCGCCTGCGCCCCCATTGCTGCGGGGAGTCCATACCCCATCGTCCCAAGCCCGCCCGAAGTGAGCCACGTGCGCGGCTCCTCCACGCGCAGATGCAGTGCCGCCCACATCTGATGCTGCCCCACGTCCGTCGCATAGGCATAGGGTTTGCCCATTGTGCTCTCTGCAATCCGATGCAGCGCCCACGGCACAGTCAGACGCCCGACATGGTAGTCATAGTCATACGTATCCTGCCACGCGCGAATCTGCTCCCACCATGCGGAAAGCCGCCCTTTTGGCGGCTGCCGCATAAGGAGCTCCAGAATGGTTCGCATATCGCCTGCAAGCCCCAGACTGCCCGCAATGTTCTTGTCAATTTCGGCAGGATCGATATCGATGTGGATAAACTTGCGGTTCGCCGTATACTTGCTGAGATTTCCCGTCTGCCGATCGGCAAAGCGGCTGCCGATCGCAATGACGAGATCCGCCGCACCGATGGCATAGTTCGCAGCTTTCTCCCCGTGCATCCCGGCAAAACCGAGCATCTGCGGGTGCGAACTCCTGACGGCGCCCATACCCATAAGAGTATGCACGACAGGTAAATTATATTTCTCAATGAACGCCGTGACCTCGGCGGACGTCCCGGCAGAGATCACGCCGCCGCCCACGATGACGAGCGGACGCTCTGCGCGTACGATCTCCTCCGCCGCCTCCGCCGCACAGATCATAAAGTCCGCATCCGGCGTCCCGGGCGTGCGGCGGGCTACTTCCTCGGGCGCATAGACGATCTCTTCGAAAAAGAGATTGCGCGGCACATCGAGAAGCACCGGTCCCGGGCGCCCGCTCCGTGCGAGTTCAAAAGCCTTGCGCATCGCGGGGACGAGATCGTCCACGCGCTTAATTTTATAGTTGTGCTTCGTGATGGGCATCGTCACGTCGAGGATATCCGTCTCTTGGAACGCATCACGACCGAGCATCGCCATATCCACCTGTCCCGTGATGGCGACCACAGGAATCGAGTCCATATATGCCGTTGCAAGCCCCGTCACGAGATTCGTTGCGCCCGGTCCCGAGGTGGCGATGCAGACGCCGACACGCCCTGTTGCGCGTGCATAGCCGTCCGCCGCGTGCGCCGCGTTCTGCTCATGCGTCACGAGCACCTGACGCACGCTGTCCTGTCCATAGAGCGCATCGTAGAGCGGCAGAATCATACCGCCCGGATAGCCGAACACCGTATCCACGCCCTGCTCGCGCAGACATGCCAAAACTGCTTCCGCACCTCTCACGCGCACACACTCCTCAAAATTGATTGTATATTTGAAAAATATTATAACATACTCGTCTGCAACAGACAAGAGGAAATATAAAAATACACCGCGTCCGCACCTATGAGAAAACCGCCGCCCCATACAAAATGCAGGATGCGGCGGTTGCTCAGGAAATCTTATACTTTGAATTTATCCGTTTCCGTCTGCAGATCCATCGCCATATCCGAAAGGCTGCGGCTCGAGGAGGCAATCTCCTCCATGCCTGCCGCCTGCTCTTCGGTAGCGGCGGAAACGTTCTGCGACTCGCTGCCGATGCCCTTGGCAGAGGTATCGATAGTACCCATACCTTCGATAATCTGTCCCATGTTTTCGCGGAGCTCAAGAACCCGCTTGCTGACGGCGAGCGATGCGGTCTTTACCTCCTCAACCATATGAAGGATCTCGGAGAAGTTCTCGCCCGTAGCGGATACATTTTCTTTGCCCTTTTCAGCTTCGCGGCGCCCTTCCTCCATGGAAGCGACGGCATGTTCCGTCTCACTCTGAATGCCGCGGATGAGTTCGCCAATCTGCTGCGAGGCGTTCTGTGACTCCTCGGCGAGTTTTCGAACCTCTTCGGCGACAACGGCAAAGCCGCGCCCGTGCTCCCCGGCGCGCGCCGCTTCGATGGCGGCATTCAGTGCGAGCAGGTTGGTCTGTCCCGAGATGCTTGAGATGATCTCGACAATATTGCCGATTTCCTTTGACCGCTCGCCGAGCTTACTGATAATCTCACCCGTCTGCTGTACGGTCATTGCGATGGAGTTCATCTGCTCGACAGTCGACTGAACAAAGGCGTTGCCTTCTGCCGCTTTCTCCGCTGTCGCCTGCGTCTGCTCACGCGCACGGCGCTGATTTGTAATCGCATCCTCAAGTCCGCGCTGGAACGCCTCGACGATGACGCGGCTCTCGCCGACGATCTTCATCTGTTTTTCCGCCGCTTCCGCAACCTCTGTGATCGACTGCGCGACATTCTGCGTGACCTGCGCAGACTCGTTTGCGTTCGCAGTCAGCTCCTCCGAGGAACCTGCAACATTACTTGCCGTCGTCTTAATCTTGCAGATCATCGTCTGCATACTCTCAACCATGGTGTTGAATTGATGCGCAATGTGGGCAAACTCGTCGTCGCCCGTGAGTTCAATCTTCGATCGCAGATCACCTGCCGCAATCTGCCGTGCCCCCTCAAGAATCGTATCCACAGAGGATTTGATACTGCGCAGGAGCAGGACGAGGATCGCAACCGAAATGATAACGACGAGGGTCAGCGCGATGATGGTTGTCATCCAGACGCCGGAGAATACCTCCTCGCTGTGCGCCATCTCCGCACGCGCAAGCCGGACGCTGTCCGCCTTGTCCTCCTCGAGGAGATCGGTCATGCGTTTGTAGACTTCGGACTGCTCGTTGAATGCATAGTTCACAGCCGCCTCGGTATCCCCCGCATTCAATAGATCCGTTGCGTGCTGCCGCACAGACGCATAATTCTTACGCTCCTGCTTGAGTTTTTCAATGCGAGCGAGTTTCTGCGCGCGATCGGCTTCGTTCTGGAACGGCGCTTCATTAATCGCCTTTTCGTACTCCTCGTATACCTTGTTGAGCTGCGGTGTGAGCTGCGAGATCAGCCCCGCCGCGCGTGACCGCTCCTCCTCGTTCGGCGCTGTGATGCGCATGAGCTCATACTCGCGCCCATCCGCTGACAGCGACTGGAGCTGGCTGCCCACATTAATGACATGCGCCCAGCTGAAGACGCTGATGGTGTTCCCATTCAGCACGCTGCTCGCATGATTTGCATAAAATCCGTAGAGTCCAAACATTATGACTAAAAAGCCCATACTTAGGACGATTTTCTTTGCTACTGACATTTTCAGTTCCTCCCCTAATTTTTCTTTAGAACTAACCTATCTCATCATCCCTCACTCTGAGACAAAGGTTAAGTTTTTCTCATTATAGTATCCTGTACCGCAAAAAACAATATGGCGGCGAAGTTTTTTTTGTGATATACTTGCAACGTTTCTACAATAAATAAACAAAGGGACTGACAGCTATGGCAAGAATGTTAAAAAAGTTAAAACAAAAGAACGCGCCGCAAAAGGATACGACGCCTGCGCCGCCGACGGGCAAGGGTTATCTCATCCTCGGCATTGTGCTCTTCACGCTGACGCTGACGATTGCTGGCTGGGAGATGTTTGATATGACAAGCCGTGCGATGTATGTCCTGCTGACGATTTCACTCGGACTTACCTACACGAACCGCTACCACGGGCATAAGCTCAGCGAGACGCAGCGTATGCTCGTCACGCGCGGAAGCTTCGTGACGATCGGGCTTGCCGCTGCGCTCTTCTTCGTCGAGCTGTATCAGAGGTACGTCGCATGACGGATGCACAGCTTGCACAGCTCAAGCGAAAACGCGATCTGCACATGGTGCTCCCCGTCTTTCTCGTCTCGGTCATCGCGTGTATCGACCGCGTGAACATCGCCTATGCAAAACTGACGATGGAGCAGGATCTGCCGTGGCTGACGCCCGAAATCTTCGGCATGGGCGCGAGCATCTTCTTCGTTGGCTACCTCATCTTCGAGGTACCGGGCGCGCTCGTCGCGGCGCGGTTCTCCGCCGCAAAGTGGATCGCGCGCATCATGCTCACATGGGGCATGGTCTCGGCATCGCTCGCCTTCATCGAGTCCGAGACCGGCTTCTTCGTCTGCCGCTTCCTGCTCGGCGCGGCGGAGGCAAGTCTCTATCCTGTGATCTACTCCGTTCTCTTCCCCGCATGGTTTACGGAGCGCGAACGCGCACGGGCGACTTCGCTCATGCTCACATCGCTCATCATCTCGACGATCATCGGAGCGCCGCTCGCGGGGACGCTGCTGGAGATTCCGCTCTTCGGACTGCACGGCTGGCAGGTGCTCTTCGTGCTTGAAGCAGTACCGGCGGTGCTCTTCGCCTTTATCTTTTTCTTTTGGGTCAAGGATCACCCGACGCAGGTGTCCTGGCTCACCGATGAGGAAAAGACCTATCTTACAAATACCATTGCAGGAGAACTGCACACGGTACAATCCGCCCGCAAATACACGGTGTGGCAGGCGATGTCCGATCCGAAGGTACTGCGGCTCTGTCTCATCTATTTCCTGTGGGTCATCGGGTTCTGGGGCTTTAACTTCTGGATGCCGACGGTGCTCAAAAGCCTCTCGGGCTGGTCGACGGCATTCCTCGGTTGGGCGATCGCCATTCCGATGGCTGCGGCGCTGCTCGTTCAGGTGCTCGTCGGCATGTCCTCGACGCGCACGGGCGAAAAGATTTGGCATGTGGCGGGCGTGCTCTTTGTCGGGGCAATCGGGCTTGGTTTCAGCCCCTTCGCCGAAAGCCCCGCCGCCGCGCTCTTCCTCATCTGTCTCTCCGCCGTCGGCATCTATGCGTCGATGGGCGTGTGGTGGACGATCCCGACAACATTCCTATCGGGTCCCGCTGCCGCGGGCTCGATCGCGCTCATCAACTCCTGCGGCAATCTCGGCGGCTGGGTCGGTCCCTATATGATGGGCTGGATCAAGACCAACACAGGCTCGTTCGATCTCGGCTACTACCTCATGGGCGCGTTCATGTGCGGCGCAGGGCTGCTCGTGCTCACGATCCGGCGGGGCAAGGACTAATATCGGCTGTCAAATTACATAAAAGCGCACAAACAGGCTGCCGCACGGAACGGAACACATTCGTGCAGCAGCCTGTTTTTACGTTCTTTTTTATTAATATCCCAGCGCGTGCGCGATCAGGATGAGCACAACGCCCGGGATGCCGAATATGCCCGCAACAAGCGCCTTGAGGAAGGTGATCTTGATGCCGACGCCAAAGAGGTTAATCCCCCATAGGATGATGGCGCCAATGATGCTGTTCGTGATAAGTTTCCATAAAATATGAAACGGCAGCGCAATCAGTTTGCCCAGAATGCAGAACAAAACGATGGCAACGGCAACGCCTGCGATAATATCCATCTAAATCTCCCTCCTGTTCTCCATCGCGCGCGAAAGCGTCACCTCGTCGGCATACTCAAGGTCGCCGCCGACCGGCAGTCCGTGCGCGATGCGCGTAACGCGTACGCCCATCGGTTTCAAAAGTTTTGCAATATACATCGCGGTCGCCTCCCCCTCGACATTCGGGTTCGTCGCCATGATGACCTCCTGCACATCCGTAGTTCCAACGCGCGTCACCAGTTCCTTGATGCGCAGGTCGTTCGGTCCGACGCCTTCGAGCGGCGAGAGCGCACCGTGCAGGACGTGGTACACGCCGTCGTAGTCGTTCATGCGCTCCATCGCCGCGACGTCAGGCGGCTGCTCCACGACGCAGACGACGCTGTGATCACGTTTTTCCGCTGTGCAGATGGCGCAGGGATCGGTGTCCGTGAGATTAAAGCAGGTCGAGCAAAATCCGATCTTCCGCTTTGCCTCGACAATGGCGGACGCGAGCCTTTGTGCGCGCTCCATATCCATGTCAAGGACATGATAGGCAAGGCGCGCCGCCGTCTTTGCCCCGATGCCCGGGAGTGCACGGAACTGCTCCATGAGCTGCGTGAGCGGTGCGATGTGCTGCATTTAGAGGAGTCCCGGCGGCAGCCCCAGCCCGCTCGTGAGCTTGCCCATCTCCGCCGCCATCATATCGTCTACCTTCTTCGTCGCCTCGTTGAATGCCGCCGAGAGAAGATCCTGGAGCATCTCGATGTCCTCAGGATCAACCGCTGCAGGTGCGATAATAAGACTCTGCACCTGTTTCTCCCCGTCCATGACGATCTTCACCGCGCCGCCGCCGGAGGAAACCTCCACCGTACGCCGCTTGAGATCATCCTGCATCTTCTTCATCTCATTCTGCATTTTTTGAACTTTTTTCATCATACCGGCCATATTGCCGCCGCCACCAAACATATGCATTCTCCTTTTTTCTACCAATATGGTATAGCCTAACAAAAAGCGCGGGATGCGTCAAGTCTCTTCGTCGTCCGGCAGCTCGTCAAACATTTCCGCCTCCTCATCCGGCGTCGGTTCGTAGGTGTCGTACGGCACGCTGCTCTCCTCGGGTACTGCACGGGTCGGAGCAGCGGGGGGGGCAGGACGATCCTGACGCGCCGGTTTTTCGATCTCCTCGACGCGCGCTCCCGCCCCTGCAATCGAGAGCAAATCCTTCACCTGCGCGGGATATTCCGGTTGCTGCGGCGCCGCCGGGATCGGCACGCTCTCCTGTTCCTCCTCGTCTCCCGTGCAGACAACCTCCATGGCACGCCCGACAAGCTTTGTCATGACCTCTTCAAAGACGCCGCGGTGCCGTTCGCGGATAAACTTCCGCGCGATATCACGCGCAGGGCGGATGAAAAACTGCCGCTCCGTCATGCCCTCATAGGCAGCCCCTGAAAGGAGTGACGCCGCGAGTTTATCCCGCACCCCAAGCTGTGCGGAAAAGCGCTGCCAAAGCTCCATATCGAGTGTGCGCTGCACCTTTTCTGCAGCGTCGGGGGGCTTTGCCGCGGCGGCTTTTCCCCGGCTTTGCGGCGCACGTGCGGCGGGCAGCTTGACCGCCTTCGGGGAGGCGGCGGATGCAAGAGCGGCAGGAGCGGATACAGTACCGCTCCGCACTGCGGCGAGTGCCGCCGTGAGCTGCTGCACCTGCGCCTCGAGACGCGCGATGCGCCCCGTATCGACAGACGGCTGCTGCGCTGCAGGCGCAGTATGCGTTCCGCTGTCCGCCGGCGTGAGGGATTCGCGGCAAAGCGAGAGCAGCAGTGTCTCCGCCGTGATCCGCGGCTGCGGCGCCGTGCGCATCTCTTGAAGCGTTTCGCTGATGCGGCGCAGGATGTTCATAATCTCCGGCTGCGAGAAACGCGCGGCGTCTGCACGCAGCTGCTCCGCCGCCTCCGTCCCGGAAAACTCTGCCGCAAAGGACGCGCCGCCAACGCCCGCAATCATCAGCGCCCGGAAATGCAGGGCGAGTTCTACAAAGATGCGGTTCAGCTCCCGCCCGCTTTGCAGCAGCTCACTCAGCCCCGCGAGAAGTCCCGAGCCATCCTTATCAGCGATCTGCACAGCGAGCTGCGCAATGCGCTCCTTGCCGACGAGTCCGAGCGATTCCTGCACCTGCTCTGCGGTCAGCGTCCCCTCCGCGAGTGCGCTGCACTGGTCGAGGATGGAGAGCGCGTCCCGCATCCCGCCGTCCGCCTGCGCTGCGATGATGGCGAGCGCGTCATCATTCGCTGCGATCCCTGATTCCCTGCAGACATAGCTCAGCCGCTCCCGAATCTCCGCGACAGTGATGCGGTGAAAGTCATAGCGTTGGCACCGTGACTGTATCGTTGCGGGGACTTTGTGCGGCTCAGTCGTTGCGAGAATGAAGAGTACGCTCGGCGGCGGCTCTTCGAGCGTTTTGAGCAGCGCGTTGAACGCCTCCGTCGTCAGCATATGCACTTCGTCGATGATATAGATTTTGCAGCGTCCCTCGGTCGGCGCGAATTTTACCGTCTCGCGCAGATCGCGGATCTCGTCGATGCCGCGGTTCGACGCCGCGTCGATCTCAAAGACGTCCATGGACGACCCTTCCGCAATCGCGCGGCAGGACTCGCACTGCCCGCAGGGCGTGAGCGTCGGCCCTTGGGCACAGTTCAGAGAACGCGCAAGGATTTTTGCCGTGCTCGTCTTGCCCGTGCCGCGCGGTCCCGTAAAGAGATAGGCGTGACTCGTCTGTCCCGATGTCACGGCACGCGAAAGCGTCCTGCTGATATGTTCCTGCCCGACGAGATCGGCAAAGCTCGTCGGGCGCCAGCGGCGATAGAGCGCAACATAGGACATGGGGCATCCTCCTTCCCTTTAGGAAAAACCACAAAAACAAAAAAGCAGCCTCTCGGCTGCTGTAACGCACGATTTCTCCCACGGCAGACCGCAGTTCCCAGGTGTCCTCGCGGCACATGAGGCTGACCGCTTACCGCTGCTTCCTTCCGGACCTGACGGGGTTCACAGGGCTCCATTGCGCGAGACCAAGGCACTGCAGCCCGCCCTGAGAAAAATCAATAAAAATGGCGGAGAGTGAGAGATTCGAACTCTCGGTACGGTATCACCGCACACACGCTTTCCAGGCGTGCTCCTTCAACCACTCGGACAACTCTCCACGTGCTCTCAAAAGCTATTCACTTCTGCAACATTGCATAGTCTAGCATGGGAGGGGAAGTGTTGTCAAGAGTAAATTAGACGTGACGCGGGATTTTAGGCGTACATCGTAACGCGAAAGTTTGGATGCATAGCTAGCCCCCTCCGGTGACCACCGCAAGGAAGCTACCGGCTTTACGAAATCCTATCCACCTATGCGCCCCCGTAGTGGCGCCGCGCTGCTGCGCCCTGTAACAAGTTATGGCGGCGTAACAATATGACACAGTTATGTGCCAAAAGCCCACTTTGCGTCGATGAGTAAGTGGCGCGGAAGTTTCGATGCATAACGAGGAATGAGGAGGACACAAGGGAAGGCGTAGTAAAAAGCTACGTCGACCGCAGTGTCCGACGACATGACAAAGTTAGGCGCGAAAATCCCGCGTCACGTCTCACGCTAAGACGCGGGAAAGACGTACAAGTTCCGGATCCAGCGTCTTCTTATTATTCACCGCCTCAAATAGGTTCACGCTGACGACTTGTCCCTCGTTGAAGCTGAACACGACGTCGTTGATGCCCGAAATGACGGCGAGTGCCGCCTTTTCGCCGAGCATGGACGCCTTGATGCGATCCTCGACGGTCGGCGATCCGCCGCGTTGGATGTGTCCGAGAACGGAGACGCGCGTGTCGATTTCAGTTTTCTCGCTGATGATCTTGCCGATCTCTATGGCGGAACCCGCGCCCTCCGCGACAACAATGATGCTGTAGCGTTTGCCGCGGTCATACATCTCCTGCAGTTCGATGCTGATCTCCTCGAGATCGTAGGCGACCTCCGGTACGAGGATGAACTCTGCCCCGCCCGCGATGCCGGACATCATGGCAAGCCAGCCCGAATGCCGCCCCATAACCTCGACGAGAATGATGCGGCGATGCGCGGATGCTGTATCGCGCAACTTGTTGATGGCATCCACGATGGTGTTGCACGCCGTATCGCAGCCGATGGTATAATCCATGCCCCAGACATCGTTGTCGATTGTTCCCGGGAGCCCCACGATGGGCATCCCTGTTTCACGGCTCATCATCGAGCCGCCCGTGAGCGAGCCGTCGCCGCCAATGATAACGAGCCCCTCGATGCCGCGTTTGCGCAGATTTTCAAACGCTGTTTTGCGCCCCTCGGGCGTCATAAATGACTTGCTGCGTGCCGTTCCGAGAAACGTCCCGCCGCGCTGGATGAGATCACTGACGCTGCGCGTCGTGAGCTGCTCAATATCGTCGTGCACCATGCCGCTGTAGCCGTTGTGCACTCCGTAGACCTCGACACCCTCATAGACGGCAGTGCGCACCACAGCACGCGCCGCCGCATTCATCCCCGGGCTGTCGCCGCCTGAGGTGACGACCGCAATGGCCTTTTTCAGCATAAAACATCCCCCGTCCCATATCCAAACTGCCCTGCGCACGCAGAGCCGATGATTCCTGCTCCTATTCTACGAAAGGAGGCACAAAAAGTAAAGGCTTTCACAGAAAAAACCTTTCTATGTCAGTCCGAACCGAATTATTTTCAACTCATTATGCCGAAACTGCCTTTTAGGTACTTGACTTATAGTTTGCTCCATCGCTTATAATCCCCATAATAAAGGAATTTTTTGCGCGGAAAGGATTGGTTTCATGACAATAAAAGAAGTCAGTAAGAAGTACGGCATCTCAACGGATACGCTGCGATACTATGAACGCATTGGACTTTTGCCGCGCATCAAACGAACGGAAAGCGGCATCCGCAATTTTGATGAAGAGGCGTGCGAATGGATTGCGTTCATCAAGTGCATGCGTGACTGCGGCGTGCAGATCGCATCGCTCACGCAGTATGTGGCGCTGTCTTTTGTCGAGGGAACGGAGCTCGAGCGGCTCAACATTCTAAAAGAGCAGCGCACCCGGCTCCATACCCAACGGGATGAGCTGGATGCGACGATTGAACGGCTCAATAAAAAGATACAGCATTATGAGGATGTGCTGAACGCACAGCGCTGAGGATAGCTCTCGTGTGTGAAACGCCGGCATTCGCCGGCGGGCACAGATGAAAAATATCGGCAGGAACATTGTTCCTGCCGATATTTTTATTGCTATACCTTAAATTTCCCAACCAGCCCGTCAAGCTTTGCAGAAAGTCCCGATAGATGCTCTGCAGCGGCGGCAAACGCCTGCAGTGAAGCGCTCTGCTCTTCAATGGCTGCCGCCCCCTCTTCGGTGCAGGAGGCAATATGCTGTGCCGCCTCAGCGATATCGTTCGTTGCGGCCGACGCGCTGTCTGCGCACGCACGCGTCAGCTCGGCGGCGGTGATAAGAGCGCCGCTCCGTGCGGCTGCTTCGATACCGCCGATCTGCTCCTGCATCAGTTTGACCTGCGCGGCAATCCCCGATACGCTCGATGCGAGCGTTCGAATGTCGTCGTTCTGTTTCTGCGTGCTGTCCGCCATATCCGTGACCGCTGCAGCCGCATATTCCACGGCGCTGCTGTTTTCGATGCTTGCCTTCCAGAGATTTTCAGCAAGCGCAGAGACCTCCGCAGAGCATTCCTGCGCCTCCTTCACGATGCGGCGCAAATCGGCAACGAAATTGTTAAAGCAGCTGACGATACGTCCAATTTCATCCTCCCGATCCGCGTGGAGCTTCTGCCGCAGATCGCCCTCGCGTCCCGCAACCCTCGCAAAGGAAAGCGTAAGCGCCGCGAGCGGGCGGAGCATCTGCGTGATAATGAGATAAGAAGCTCCGGCAAAGATGATAAGTGCCGCGACGAGTATACCGAGTCCAATATTCTCCGCCAGTACGATCTTCGTGCGGTTTGCCTCATCATAGGCGCGCACCAGCTCGTTCACCTGTTCTGCATATCCGTTGACCTCAACGGCAACCTTCATCTCCGCCGCCGCGCGCGCTTCGGGTGCTGCGGCATCCGCCACGGCGAGCACATCGGCGCGGTAGGATGTCCAAATCGACTTGACATGCGCGAGCTCCCTCTGTACATCGGCATCGGCGGCGGGACGGAGGCGCAGCTCCTCATCGCCATGCTCCAGCCCCTCAAGTGTACGGTCACACTCGCCAATATACCGAAGCATCTCGCCCCGAATCCCCGCCGCCTCTATAACGTCGGCATGAACAAGACGCGATGAGAGCCACGCAAGCCGATAGACGCGCATACGGAGGACGCCCGCGTTATTCACCGAGGGCGAATCCGATTTTAACTGCTCTAATACGAAAAAATTAAGCCCCACGAGTCCTACAATGAGTGCAAATAAGATAACAAGCGTCGCCCGAAGCTTACTTCGTATCATCATATTTTACTTCCCCCAAAATCATTCTGATTCAATGACTTTCTCTATGAACTGCATTATAGCATAAAAAGTATGTATTGTGATGCTATTTTATAATAATTGCGCGCATATCATATAGAAAAACGGTCATAGAAGCGCATATCTTCTATGACCGTCGTATTACATTATAATTTAGAGTGAAACGAGTTCCCGCAAACGTCCGAAATCGATGTAGGTCTCCGTCTCCGGATGCTTCTTCAAATACCCTTGGTGAGAGTCGTCCGCCGGCTGAAAGGAGGTCAGGCGCTCCATTGTCGCGTGCATGACGCGCCGCGCGTCGGCGTTGTGGTTCGGATCGTTGAGCACAAGCGCTTCGCCCGTGTCGGGGCAGCGTCCGCGCCCCGCGAGAAAAGTCATATGGAGCGCGACCAGCGGTTCATCCTCGGCGCTCTCGTAGAACACGCCGGCACGGTACGCGGCGCCGCGCACATAGCCCTGTCCGTCAATGCTGTACGGGGTGACGACGGCAAAGAGGAGGTCGAGGATCTGCGAGATGTCGATCTTCTTTGGATCGAACGCGATCTCGATGCCCATGCGCCCCCCTGCCGCGCCGGTCGCGACGTCCTCGTGACGCGCATTCTCCGCCGCATTGATATAGCCCGTGCGGACGGAGATGATGCCGCGCCGCCCGGCGAATACTTCCTCCAGCTCGTACATATCCGCGCCGGAAAGACAGATGCGTTTGGTCACGGTGTTCACCTCCTTTTAGTTCGTAAACAGATCGACCTGCCGCGATGCCGCGCGGTGAACGTCAAAGACGCCGAGGAGTTCGGCGACCGCCTGTGTCGGCGAAATCTCCCCGGAGATGACAGCATCCTTGATTTCGGGCATACGGCCGCGCACCACGGCATCCTCGAAGAAGAGATTGTGCAGATGCTCGTCGATCATGCTGTTCATCCAGTCGAGGAGCTGCCCCTCGCGTCGTTTTTTCCATACGCCGCTCTTTTCGGTGCGCTCGCGGAAGGCACGAATGACCGTCCAGAGTTCGGCGAGCCCCGTCTTTTCGATCGCCGAGGCGAGGTAGGCGTGCGTCTCCCAGCCCGGGGTCGCGGGACGGATGAACTCGATCATGCGCTCATACTGCCCGCGCGCAACACGCGCCTTGAGGAGGTTGTCGCCGTCCGCCTTGTTGATGACGATGGCATCCGCAAGCTCCATGATGCCCTTTTTGATGCCTTGGAGCTCGTCGCCCGCGCCCGTCAGCACGACGAGCAGGAAGAAGTCAACCATGGAGCGCACGGTTGTCTCGGACTGTCCGACGCCGACCGTCTCGATGATGATGACGTCGTAGCCCGCCGCCTCGCAGAGCAGCATGGTCTCGCGGCTCTTGCGCGCGACACCGCCGAGGGTGCCGCCCGCAGGCGAGGGGCGAATGAACGCCTCGGGACGCCGTGAGAGCGTTCCCATGCGCGTCTTGTCGCCGAGGATAGAGCCTTTGGTCACGGAGCTGGTCGGGTCGACCGTGAGGACGGCAACACGATGCCCCGCGTCGCAGAGCATGTTGCCGAATGCCTCGATCATGGTCGATTTGCCCGCGCCCGGCACACCGGTGAAGCCGACGCGCAGTGCCTTTCCTGTGCGCGGCAGAAGCCGCTGGAGCACGCGCTGAGCGAGCTTAAAATGCTTGCTGCTGTTGCTTTCGATGAGGGTGATGGCGCGCGAGAGCGTCATGCGGTCGCCCTTCTCGACGCCTGCAACATAGTCGTCCTCGGTCATGACGAGACGGCGGCGCGGTCGCGCCTCTCCGCTCATGAGCTTCGGGTTGATATTGCCGACCGTGAGATCCTTGATGCCCTCGATGCCGCCCATGACCGTGGTCGTGAACTTCTCATCGGCGCCCTCGGGTACCCAGTCGGGACGTTCGGTAGTATAGCCGTGATGTTCGTCGCTCATAATTCCTCCTTTCTTTGGGCGGGACGCGATCTTTCGCCCCGCCTTCATATCTCTATACGAGATATATGGTATGTGCTTCTCATGATTCTTTTGGTATGATCCCCCTTCGCACCCCTGCCGCCGTCGCTTGATCCGGGGCGGAATCTTTGATGCATCGCGCGAAATGAGGAAAACGCGAGGAAGGCGTAGTCAAAAGCCTACGTCGACGAAGCGTTTGACGAAATGACAAAGCGAGGCGCAAAGATCCCGCCCCGGTCGAATGCGAAAAAGGCTATTGCACGATATCACCTCGTGCAACAGCCCCCTTCCGCTGCGGTCAGCCCGCAGCTTCTTCCTTCGCCCGATCGATGAGGAGCGTCAGAAGTTTAATCCCTGCTTCCGGAATATTAGTGCCCGGCGCGAAGATCGCGACGGCGCCGTGTTCGTAAAGGTTGTCATAATCCTGCACCGGAATAACGCCGCCGATGCAGACCATGATATCGTCGCGTCCAAGTTTGTGGAGTTCGTCAACCAGCTGCGGCAGGAGTGTGTTGTGGCCTGCAGCGAGCGAGCTGAACCCGACCATGTGAACGTCGTTGTCGACCGCGTCCTGTGCAGTCTCCTCCGGCGTCTGGAAGAGCGGCCCCACGTCGACGTCCCAGCCCATGTCGGCGAAGGACGAGGCGATGACCTTCTGTCCGCGGTCGTGTCCGTCCTGTCCCATCTTCGCGACGAAGATACGCGGACGGCGACCGGTGAGCTCTTCGAACTCGTCCGCCATCTCGCGGGCGCGCTCGAGCTCGCTCTTGTCGGTGAACTCGGAGGAATAGACACCCGAGATGGTGTGAATGACCGCCTGGAATCGCCCGGAGACCTTCTCGACAGCATCGGAGATCTCACCGAGCGATGCGCGGACGCGTGCCGCGTCGACAGCCGCTTCAAGCAGGTTGCCGTTGTCGCGGGATTCCGCCGCCTTTGTGATACCCTCGAGAGTGCGGCGCACATCGTCCTCGTTGCGCTCGCGGCGCAGTTTTTCGAGACGCTCGATCTGTGCCTGACGCACCGCCGTGTTGTCGATCGCGAGGATCTGCAGCGGGTCTTCCTTCTCGAGACGGTACTTGTTCACGCCGACGATGCTCTCGATACCGGAGTCGATCTGCGCCTGGCGGCGTGCGGATGCCTCTTCGATACGCATCTTCGGCAGCCCTGTCGAGATCGCCTTTGCCATGCCGCCGAGTGCTTCGACTTCCTGGATATGCGCCCATGCACGGCGGATGATCTCGTTTGTAAGAGCCTCAACGTAGTAGGAACCGCCCCACGGGTCGATGATCTTGCAGACGCTCGTCTCGTCCTGGATGTAGAGCTGCGTGTTGCGTGCAATACGCGCGGAGAAGTCGGTCGGCAGCGCGATCGCCTCGTCGAGTGCGTTCGTGTGCAGTGACTGGGTATGTCCGAGCGCCGCGCCCATCGCCTCCATCGCCGTGCGGGCGATGTTGTTGAACGGATCCTGCGCTGTGAGCGACCAGCCGGATGTCTGGCTGTGTGTACGCAGCGCCATGGACTTGTCGTTCTTGGCGTCGAAGGACTTGACGATCTTCGCCCAGAGCACGCGCGCCGCGCGCATCTTTGCAATCTCCATGAAGTAGTTCTTGCCGATCGCCCAGAAGAACGAGAGACGTTTTGCAAAGTCGTCAACGGCAAGCCCTGCCTTGATGCCCGTACGGATGTACTCGAGACCGTCGGCGAGCGTGTAGCCGAGCTCGATGTCCGCAGGCGCGCCGGCTTCCTGCATATGGTAGCCGGAGATGGAGATGCTGTTGAACTTCGGCATGTACTTCGTCGTGTACTCGAAGATGTCGCCGATGATGCGCATCGACATATCCGGCGGGTAGATGTAGGTGTTGCGAACCATGAACTCTTTCAGAATGTCGTTCTGAATCGTTCCCGCCATGATCTTCTTGTCAACGCCCTGCTCTTCACCCGAGACGATGAAGAATGCGAGAACGGGCAGAACCGCGCCGTTCATCGTCATGGAGACGGACATCTGGTCGAGCGGGATGCCCGAGAACAGGATGTTCATATCCAGCATGGAGCAGACCGAAACGCCCGCCTTGCCGACGTCGCCGACAACGCGCGGGTTGTCCGCGTCATAGCCGCGGTGGGTCGGGAGGTCAAACGCGATGGAAAGACCTTTCTGACCTGCGGCGAGGTTGCGGCGATAGAATGCATTGGATTCCTCCGCCGTGGAGAAACCTGCGTACTGACGCACCGTCCACGGACGGAACACATACATCGTGGAGTAAGGTCCGCGCAGGCACGGCGGAATGCCGCTCGCGAAGTCGAGGTGACTCATATGCGCGTATTCATCGTGATCGTAATACGGTTTTACAGGCACGCGCTCCATCGTCTTGTGCGTGAGCGCGTCGAAGCTGCGTCCGGTCGATCCCTCAAAGAGGGCGCGCCACTCCTTGGAATCTGCGGAGGGGCTTTCGCCGAGGCTCATGCCTGTAAAATCGGGATTCGTAAATCCGGCCATTAGGCAATCATCCCTTTCTTCTTCTGGAGGCGCTCAAGCGTCTCATAGCAGTTTGCCTTCACGGAGATGTACTCGTCGATGCCCGCGTTGTTGTAGGTCTCGAGGAGATCCTTCGGCGCAGCGCCCGCAAGGAACACGCGCGCGTTCGGGAGTACTTCGTGGAGCTTCGGTGCGAGTGCGGGAACGATCTCGGGATAGGTCGCATCCGTCGAGCAGATGACGACCGCGTCCGCGCCGCTCTTGCCTGCAGCTTCCGCCGCCTCTTCGACCGTCTTAAAGCCGTCGTTGCCGAGCACTTCGAATGCGCCGACCTGCAGGAAGCCCGTGGTGAAGTCTGCACGCGCCTTGTGCTGCGGGATGGGTCCCATGTTCGCGAGGAAGATCTTGACGTTGTCGTTCTTCTCCGCCTTGTAGTCCTCAGTGCGGCGGCGCAGCGCCTCGAAGCGCTCGCTCCAGCGGTGCGGCGCGATAGCGTCGACCTCTTCGGACGCCGGTTTGCCCTCGATGACCGCAGCCATGAGTTCCGCGATGGTCGCGCCGGCAAATGCCGCCTCGACGCCGTTCTCGACGGTAGGCGCGCTCCTGAGCGCTGTCAGCGCGTCTTTGCAGTGCTTCACATCAATGTCGGCGAGATATGCGTCGATATCGGCGGCACGCTGCTGTTTCAGCGCCACCGTATCCTCTTCGCGGCGGTCGAGCAGGGTCTCCGTCATGTTCGGATACATGTTGTTGCCGACGATGCGATCCTTGCGCACATCCGCCTTCTTGAAGCGGTCGGCAAGGATCTTCGCGATCTCTTCCTGCACATAGCCGCTCTTTAAGGCCTCGACGATCCCGCCTTTGCCCTCGATGGTCTGGAACTCCGCCCAGATGCGTTCTTTCATCTGGCGCGTCAGCGATTCGACCGCCCACGATCCGCCTGCGGGATCGATCGGCTGGAGCATCCCGAACTCCTCCTGGAGCATGATCTGGATGTTGCGCGCAATGCGCCGGGAGAATTCGTCACCCTTACGGATCGGTTCGTCAAACGGTGCGCTCTCGAAGGAATCGATGCCGCCGACAACGCCCGAGAAGATCTCCGTCGTATTGCGGAGCATGTTGACGTACGGGTCGTAAACGGTCTTGAAGAAGAGCGCGGGGCGCGCGTGAATGCGCATCTTCTGCGATTCCGCGTTCCCGCCGAACGCCTTGACGATCTGCGCCCAAATCGGACGCACCGCGCGCAGTTTCGCAATCTGGAGGAAGAAGTTCGCGCCCATGGAGAACCCGAACATGATCTGCGACGCCGCGTCGTCAACCGTGAGCCCGCGCTCACAGAGCGCACGCAGATACGCCGTCGCCGTTGCGAGCGAGGAGGCAATCTCCTGCACGTCGTTCGCACCGCCGTTGCTGTAAACATCGCTGCGTACAAATACGGTTTTGACATGCGGCGCGTTCTCCACCGCCCATTTTGCCGCCGCCGCCATTGCATCATACTGTGCGCTGAGCGACGCGCCGATCTTGCCGCGTGCGGCGAGCTCGCCGATGGGGTCGGCGCCGATGACGCCGCGCACGCCCGACATATCCTCCCCTGCCGCACGGCGTGCCGCCGCGATGAGCGAGAGGATCGGGAGCACCGCCGCGCCTGCATAGACATAGAGCGGAAACTTCCCGAGATCGAGCCCCTCGAGCAGCGTGTGCATATCGTCGACTGTCGTCACGCTCGTGCCGAGGTCACCGACATGTTCCGCCTCGCGCGCGTCGACGCCTTTGCGTGACGCACTGTCGAGGACGATGTGGTAGATGGTCGAGCCCTTGTCATTCTCATGGCGGAGCAGCTCGTTGTTCTCCTTGGGCAGCGTCTCATCGCAACCCTGCGCGATTCCCCAAGGCTTTCCGATGTACCCCGCTGCGTCCACACCGCGCAGGAAATCGCCCATCCCCGGCATAACGCTCTTGGGCAGGATTTCCTCCGTGTGCTTCTTCGTGTACATAGGCTCGAATGTGATGCCCTCGTAGGTTTTCGTGAACATCACCTTTTCGAACGGAGCTCCCTTGAGCAGAGCTTCGCACGCAGCTTTCCACTCCTCGTCGGTCGGCGGAGTGAATTCATCGAGCGGAACGTCGGGGAAATCCTCGACCTCAGCCGATTTCTTCAGAAGCTGCTGAAGTTCTTCGTCGCTTGAGCGCTCTTTTTCTTCCGGCATAGTACGTCCTCCTTTGTATGATAAGGGAAGCTGATGAACTCAAACTTCTCTTAAAAACTGCGGTGAGGCAGTTTTTTATAAAAAAAACACCCCGAGCTTCCACCCTCGGAGTGACCTCCATAACGGAGATAAATGAGAACTGAAAAGATGAGCAATGTTTCCCCAAGGGGTGTATACCGCCCCTTCATCCCGGGGAAATCGCTATGCACGGAAGCTCATCTTCCCATGCACACCGATCTCCTCGGGACATGCTCACGCACCGTATGGCAAGCGAAAAGCCCGCCCCACACGTTGTGCAGGACGGGCTTCCGATATCGTCACTCAGTTCTCATCTAATCCGATCTCTTGGCTGCGCCGGATTTTCGTTTTGAAGCGAACGATTCGTAATCCCCATCCCCATCACTCGTAGGTCAAACGGTGATTGTCAATCAGGCAGTTCTCCTGGCTTCAGTTCATCGCTCGCCTGCGCCTTCCCAAGGATGTTATCCCCAGTGACTGTAGATGTGTCCCATCTACCTTGCAGGTTCACTCGCTGTTACAGTGGCGTGACCGCTCCGGCTTATACCGGATTCCCTATTAAGTTCGGTTGATGTCCGCATATATGCGACGCATCTCCCTACACCTGATCCAATCCATATGAAGTTTTTATCGTACGATAGTATAGTAGCACTGATGAACGCTCTTGTCAATAAAAAATCGCGCGATTTTTGTGTCGCGCGAAAATTTTATTATTCGAGTACGTAGACCTCGACGTTGCGCCGTCCAAATTGGATTGCTTCGTCGTAGCTCTCCATGCAGAGATCAATTTTTTGTCCGACGATGGCGCCGCCCGTATCCGCGGCGATCGCCTCGCCGTAGCCCGGGATGTAGAGGCGCGATCCGAGCGGGATCACGTTCGGATCGACCGCGACGACACCGCGCCGCGCCGGGATGCCGCTGGCCGTGATGCCGCTGCCGCCGCCGTCGCTCGGCAGGTATGCCGAGGCATGCATGGTATATGCCGCACGGTAGCGCGGGATGCCGCGGCTGACACGCTCTGCCTCGCGTTCACGTGCGCGGCGGGCTTCGGCTGCCTCCGGCTTTTCCGTCAGCATAATCGCAAGATGTTCCGTGACAGGGGCATCCACACCCGGTGCCGCGTCGATCTCGTTCATATTATAGCCGTACTCCGCCATGACGTCGCCGACCGTGCGGCTGCTCGTCATGACCTCCTGCGTATCACCCCAAAACGAAATTGTCACAGGCACCGCACGGCGCACTTCGATTTCGGTGCGGCGCCGGTCCTCGCTTCGAAACACCTCGTAGGTGTCCTTCTCACCGAGTTTTACGCCGAGTTTGGCAAAAATATCCTTGGGTTTCGTCTGTACCGTCATATCGGTGAGGGTCTGCCCGTCAACATGCACGCTGACGCGGTGCATGTTCTTCGGAAAGCCGTTCATCGTGAATCCACTCGAGAGCAGCATCATGCCGCCGAGCATGGCACAGAGCATCGTGTTTTTCTTAGTTTGAATGAAATTCCCTACTGATTTCAAACGCATAGAATGCCCCCTTTGTTTGAAAGCATTTTCCCACTTTAAGCTGAATTTTTCATGAAGAATGGGATGCGGATGCGAATTGATAGCAATTTTCTGTTCTTACTCTCCACAATCTAGGATTTTCTTCCCAATACAAAAGCCCCACACCACCGTTTTTGCAGCGACGCAGGACTTATAAATCGGATAAAACAATATTTAGTTGTTCAGTTTCGGATAAAGCCGCAGGGCGTTTTCCGTCGTGTAACGCGCGACCTCCTCGATACTCTCGCCGCGCACTTCTGCGATCTTTGCCGCCACATGAACGACGTAGGCGGGCTCGTTGCGCTTGCCGCGCAGTGGAACGGGTGCGAGGTAAGGGCTGTCCGTCTCGATGAGGAGGCGGTCGCGCGGTGCTTCGCGCACGATGTCGGGCAGCTTTGCCGCGTTCTTATAGGTGAGCGGGCCGTCAATGCCGATGTAAAAGCCCATCTTCCAGAGTTCCCGCGCCATCTCGAGACTGCCGGAGTAACAGTGCAGGACGCCCGTCAGCCCTTGCCCCTCCTCCTCTAGAATCCGCAGCGTATCACCGTGTGCCTCGCGGTCATGGATGCAGACGGGGAGCTGCGCCTCACGCGCGAGATGCAGCTGCGCGGCGAAGAGTTCGCGCTGGGTGAGACGCCGGTCGGCGTCCTTTTCCCAATAGTAGTCGAGACCGATCTCGCCGATGGCGACGACCTTCGGGCGCCGCGCCCACGCGAGGAGACGGTCGCGCATCTCATCCGTCAGCGGAGCGGCGTTCTCGGGGTGAATGCCGACAGCGGCGTAGAGTGCGGGATGTGTCTCGGCATCCGCCACGACCTGCGCGGACGCTTCCATGGAGTCCCCCATGCTGACGATGCGCGTCACGCCCGCCGCCGCCGCGCGGACGATTGTCTCCGACAGATCATCCGCGAACTTCTCATCATAGAGATGCGCATGCGTGTCGATGAATGCGGCGCTCATACGATTTCGATCCGCGGGAAGAGCTGCTCCGCCGTGCCGACCGTGTGACCGTCCGCAACGCGCCCCCAATGCGCGATGTCCGCGAGCTGCACCGCGTCAAAATCATCGGCAAAGCCGAGCTGCGCATGGATGCGCCGCGCGGTCACGGGCATGAACGGTGCAATGAGGATACTCGTGATGTGCAGCGCTTCGACGAGATGATAAAGCACGGAGTCGAGCTGCCCCGCCTTCGCTTCGTCCTTGGCGAGCGTCCACGGCGCGGTCTCGTCGATGTATTTGTTCGTACGTGCGATAAACGCCCACACGGTGCGAATCGCCGGGGACAGCTCCATCGCTTCCATCTGCGCGGTATACATTTTGACCGTCTCCGCCGCCATCTCCTCCAGCGACGCGTCGAACGCCGTCTCTCCCGTACCTTTCACAATCACGCCGCCGCGATATTTTTTCGCCATGGAGAGCGTTCGATGGAGCAAATTGCCCAGGTCGTTCGCCAGATCGGAGTTGATACGGTTGATGAGCGCGTCGCGCGAGATATTGCCGTCCTGCCCGAGTGTGATTTCACGCAGGAGGAAGTACCGGATCGCATCCGCGCCGAATTCCTCGATGAGTGCGATCGGGTCGACGACGTTGCCGACGGATTTTGACATCTTCGCACCGTCGACGATGAGCCATCCGTGCCCGTAGACCTTTTTCGGCAAATCCAGCCCGAGCGCCATGAGCATACATCCCCAGATGATCGTATGGAATCGTACGATCTCCTTGCCGACGAGATGCACGTCGCACGGCCAGTATTTCCGGAATGTTTCTTTATCGTGCATATAGCCGATCGGTGTCAGATAGTTCGTAAGCGCGTCAAACCACACATAGACAACGTGCTTCGGATCAAACGGCACGGGAATCCCCCAGTCGAACGACGTGCGCGAGACGCACAGATCCTCGAGTCCCTGCTCGATGAAGCTGATCATCTCGTTGCGCCGCGAGACGGGTTGGATAAAATCGGGGTGCTCCTTGATATACGCAAGCACGCGATCCGCGTACTTGCTCATGCGGAAGAAGTACGCCTCCTCGGAGACTTCCTGCACGGGGCGGTGGCAGTCGGGGCAGTTGCCGTTCTCGTCGAGCTGCAGCTCCGTCCAGTAGCTCTCGCATGGCGTGCAGTAGAGCCCCTTGTACTCCCCCTTGTAAATATCTCCCTGATCGTATATCTGTTGGAAAATATTCTGCACAAGCTCATGATGGCGCTCCTCCGACGTGCGGATGAAATCGTCGTAAGAGATGCCGAGCAGCTGCCACAGTTCTTGAAAGCCTGCGACGATGCGGTCGACATACGCCTGCGGCGTGACGCCCTCCTTCTCCGCCGCCTGCTGAATCTTCTGCCCGTGCTCATCAGAGCCGGTCAGGAAGAACACATCATAGCCCGCGAGCCGCTTGAACCGCGCGATCGTATCCGCGACGGTCGTGCAGTACGCGTGACCGATGTGGAGCTTTGCGCTCGGGTAGTAAATGGGGGTGGTGATATAAAACGGCGTCTTTTCACTCATTATAATTCCTCGTTTCGCTCTGTTTTCTTTATAATAGTACCACAGCAGACATTGTCCCGCAAGTGAGCCCCGACCGCCATGTTCATATCTGTTTTGCACCCGCCCCCGTCAGGTTTTCCACCGTCACACTGCTGAGAGTCTCCTCTATGAGTGCGTCCATGTTCTCCGCCGATGCCGGATAATAGGCGGTCACCATCCACATGACGGGCTCCCGCATCACGACAAGGGCAATCTCGCGCACATCGCCGTCCTTCGTCCGGACGGTGCTGTCAAATTCCCGTGCAAAATTGCCAAGATCCGTGCGGTTCTTCGTCTCCATGCTAAACCCGCCGCCGACGCCCTCCCGTTTCTGACGCGCCGCGTCGGCAAGCATCATGGCGAACCCGTACGCTGATTGGACGATAGATTCCTCGTTTCCGCGTATATGCGCCGCGTAGAAATCCTCATCCATATGCATACAGGCGACGCAGAAAACGAGAGGAGCATCTTGATTGAACGATATATAAACGTCGAGTTTTTCCCCATTCCCCCGCGCAGCGAACTCCTTTGAGGAGAGATCGAGCCGGTAAGGCTTCGTGAGCGCAATCTTCGGCACGAATCGCAGCACGTGCCGCTCCGATACGATGCGCAGAGACGTCCCCGCAGGTTCGACGGGAAGTTGCTCGCCGGCGCCGACCGGCGCTGAGGAGGCGCCATGTCCCTCCCCTGCCGCCGCAGGGGACGGCACATCCCTTTCCGTCGCCTGTGCCGCAACGTAAGCGTCAAGATGAGGGACGTTTTCCAGCCACGGCGGGCGCGCCGCGTTCGCCGTGGGAGGCGCGCACACAAGATAAAACGCCGCCGCGGCGGATAAAATATGTCGTATGTCGTACATTGTCTTCCCCTTCGTTAGAGTTTGCCGTCCGAGGCGTCTCCAACACGCACCGTCGTAAATATATCGCGCACGCGCGCAAGATCCTCCGCCGATGTGCCGACGGGGCAGGACGCCTCGACAACCCACAGGACAGGATCTTGTGCGATAAAGAAAATATAGTTATGATCGTCGACTTTCTTTTTATGATCCGTCACATCATATTCAAAGAGGAGCGCCCCGTCGCCGACCTGTGCCTGGCCGACCGGGACTGGGCTGAACGCGCGCAGCGTCGCCCCCGATTTTGGATCGTCCTCTATGGAGCGCATACGGAAGACGTAGTACGCTCGGATGAAGCGCATCTCATTGCCGCGTACATGCTGCGCATAGAATTTCTCACCAAATGAGATATGGAACACGCCGAACTCGACGCTTCCGGGGATCTCCGTCGTATAGCCGATCGTTTTCGGCATATCTTTCCCGTCGGATATCGTGTGTTTCCGAAGCGGCGGAAAAGGAATCGCTGACCGCAGACTAAGAACGCGGTGATCCTCCACCACACGGAAAGACTTCTCGGCATTCTTGTCCGCCGCGGGAGCCGCGCTCGCTTCTTCAATACCGGGCGCGACCGCCTCTGCAGCGGAACCATTGGCGAATGCCGCCGTCGGCGTAAATACGAGTGCGACAAAGAGCGCAGCAATTCGTAATGCCCCTGTGTTCATCATCAACCATCCTCCTCTTTCTCTCCAAACGAACCAACCGCACCGATCTGATCCGTCGTATGCGTCCCTATTTTTTTCTCTAAGAGCGTCTTGTAAACGTCACGCCGCGCAATGCCTAGCTCCTGCGCCGTGCGGCGCATCGCTTCCTTTTTATCAAGCCCCGCCGCCAAATGCGCCGCATAGCGTGCGTGCAGATCGGGTATGTCCGTGCCGTTTTCTTCCGCCGCCCTCGCATCCGCTCCCGCGACGACGATGACGAATTCCCCGCGCGGTTCGTTTTCCTTATAATATAGCTCAAGTTCTCCAAGCGTCATGCGGCGGAACTCCTCAAACTTCTTCGTGAGTTCGCGCGCGGCGCATACCCTGCGCGCCGCCCCGAGCTCCGCTGCGAGCAGTGCGAGTGTCTCGCGCAGGCGGTGCGGCGCCTCGTAAAAGACGAGCGTCTCCGGATAGGTGCGTACGCGCGCAAGGAGTTCCTTGCGATGCTTTGCCCTGCGCGGGAGGAATCCGACAAAGGTGAAGCCCTCGAGCGGAAGTCCCGCGCAGATGAGCGCCGAGAGCGCGGCGTTCGCCCCCGGCAGCGGGGTCACCGCGATCCCCTCCGCGATGGCACGCCGCGCGAGATCGGCACCGGGGTCGGCGATGCCGGGCAGTCCCGCATCGCTGACGCAAACGATGTTTTTGCCCGCCTTCAGCGCCTCGATGAGGAGCGTCCCTTTTTCCGCCTTGTTGTGCTCGTGATAACTCGTCACCCTCACATGAATGTCGTAGTGCGCGAGCAGCGTGCGCGTATGCCGTGTGTCCTCTGCCGCGACGAGATCTGCCGCGCGCAGCGTCTCCACCGCACGGTACGTCATATCGCCGAGGTTGCCGATGGGCGTCGCGCAAAGGTAGAGCGTTCCCGTTTCTGCCACATAGATCCCTCGATTCTCTATAGTCTCCTCTGTGTTATAGCTGACGCGCCGCCCCTTGTCAAGCGGAAACTACGGCTCCCGGCAGTTGTTATGCGCCTGCCGGCGCCGTGCAAGCGCCAAATAAAAGGCAGCTTCCAGCGAGAGCGGACATCTGCAAAAGGGGTTCCGAATCTATTTACTTCAGCCTGAGTTCTGTGCCCGACGTTCTAACTAAGTAAAAATTAAACTTATTCATAATCATTCGATACCACGTAAATTTTTCTCTGCTAATTTTATCAATATTATCTGTTTTCTTTAACCTCTACAAAAGAGGCGTCAAAACCTCTTAGACCTAGGTAAGATATAGAAATGGATATTATTTTTCAATTAAATCCCCCGTTTTCATCTTTTAATTTTTACTTTCTTCCCTTATAGTAGGGGCATCAAATCATAAAAAAACAGATTAGGTGGTGCACCAATGGATGAAAAGACCCGTGTCCTCATCGTTGAGGACGAGGCTCGCATTGCACGTTTCCTGCAGATGGAGCTGGAGCATGAAGGCTTCGAAGCAGAGACGGAGAGCAACGGCACTCGTGCCTACGAGCGCATCATTCAGGAAAAATTCGACATCGTTCTGCTCGATGTGATGCTGCCCGGCATGGACGGCATCGAGATCTGCCGCCGCGTGCGTGAAATCTCGAACGTTCCTATCATCATGCTGACGGCGCGCGATGCCGTGGAGGATCGCGTCGAGGGCCTCGACATCGGTGCGGACGATTACATGACGAAGCCGTTCGCGGTGCCCGAGCTCATCGCACGTTTGAACAACGCGCTGCGCCGCCGCGATCTTGCCGAGGGCGATCCGAGCGACCGCCTGACGGTGAAGAACCTCGTCATGTTCCTCTCGCGCTACGAGGTGCAGGTGGACGGCGAGATTGTCGCCCTCACAAAACGCGAATACGATCTTCTCGAGTATCTCCTGCGCAACAAGCGCACAGTGCTGACGCGCGATCAGATCCTGCAGGAGGTCTGGGGATTCGATTACACGGGTGAGACGAATGTGGTCGACGTCTACATTCGCTATCTCCGTGCAAAGCTGGACGACCGCTTCCACCAGAAGTATATCTACACGGTGCGGGGCGTCGGCTATGTGGTACGCGACTAAGGCAAAACTTGCCCGCTGGATCGACCGCTACTTCTACATACGCATCTCAACGAAGATCACTCTGCTGTACGCGGCAATCCTCTTTTTCGTCCTCATTCTCTCAACGGCGATATTGGGGGTTGGCGCGTACGTCTATTTTTACCGGCAGGCAGAGGTGGATCTTGACCGCAGTATCCGCCATGTGATGGACAACATTGAGAACGGTCATGCCTCCGATGTGAAATTCTGGTTCGAGGGCCCCGTCATCCCCGGTGTCATTGTCCGCATCACAGACGCAGACGGCCGCGTTGTGCTCGATACGGACGCACATTTCCCCTCGATTGAGACGATTGAGGCGGGGCGCATCGCAGCGCCGTTTTGGGCAAATCCTGAGATGGAGGTCTCCTCGTTTCGCAACGGTACGGTCTACCACGCGATGCGCGACGTGACCTATGCGGGGGTTCCCTATCGGATTCACTTTTTCCGCACCATCACGACGGAAAAGGACTTTTTTTACTCCCTGCAGCGGCTGATTTTCTACACGGTCGCTATCTGTTTTGTGCTGGCACTGATCGCAGGGCACTTCCTCAGCAATCGTATCCTAAAACCCATACGAGAGATTACATGGACGGCGCGCAGCATTGAGGTGGAACGTCTCGGCAGGCGTCTCGACGAACCGCGCGCACGCGACGAGCTCTCCGAACTCGCGCGCACGTTCAACCGCATGCTCGACCGCCTGCAGGAAGGATTCACGCAGCAGCAGCGTTTCGTCTCGGACGCCTCGCACGAACTGCGCACGCCGCTGACGGTCATCCTCGGCTACTCGGACATCCTCTCCCGTTGGGGGCGTGAGGACAAGGCGATCCTCGAGGAGAGCCTGACCTCCATCCGCTCCGAGGCGGATAATATGCAGCAGCTCATCGAGAAACTGCTCTTCCTCGCGCGCGCCGATCAACGGCGTCTTGCCGTCAATATGGAGGACGTGGATCTGGAAGAGCTGCTCGCGGACACCATGGAGAAGATGCACACGGTCACGACCACGCACGAGGTCTCGCTTGGCAGGAACGATCCTGCAATCGTCCGGGCAGACCCCGTTCTCCTGCGTCAGCTCCTGCGCATCTTCCTCGAGAACAGCGTCAAATATACCCCTCCCGGCGGTCACATCAGCGCGGAATCGATACGCTCGGAGGACGGCAAAAGCGTCACCGTGCAGCTCTCCGACGACGGTATCGGCATCGCCCCCGAACATCAGCCGCACATCTTCGATCGGTTCTATCGCGTCGATTCCTCGCGTACGAAGGAGACGGGCGGCTCGGGGCTGGGACTTTCGATCGCGCGCTGGATCGCCGATCAGCACGGCATCGCAATTGCGCTGAAAAGTGTAGTCGATCAAGGCACGACGATCATCCTTCGGATTCCGACCATCACACCCGAAGCGCAATAACAACAGCGGACAGTCGCCGAAAAGGCTGCTGTCCGTTTTTTGCGCGTACATTCCAACGATTGTTTCCATATGAAAACCGGTTCAAAAATGGTATAATATAAAATAACAGATATTATCAAATCAGCACGCCTGTAAAAGGAGAAAATCGTGCACGACAGCAGAGCGTTCATATTAACAAATGAAGATCGGACGCATTTGGGGCTCAACCCGATTGAAGACGATTGGTTCGGATTTTGTGGATGCAATGATTTCAACATCCCCAAGCATCAGCGCTGACGATCCTGATATCGCCTACCTGCAATACGGATGGATCTATCGGGAAATGCCGTTAGCGAAATATCAAGCACTTTTTGATCAACCGTGGTCGGGCGCATTGGATCAATATAGAGCGGAAGAGGTCAGCTTTTCACCGGATCTCTATCAATTCGAAGCCTGTATAGCAACGGGGAGTAATTTGCCTTTCTACGAGGGAAGAGCACATGATCTCAACGATCCCCGACACCATACCGATAAAAAAGCCGTGTTCGAGGCCTTCGGGCTGAACAGGGATTTAAATTACGAGGAGGACTTAAAGCTGCACCTCGCTTCCGATTGGAAGATGAAATACCAACTATAGCCGAATGTATTTTTTAATTGCACAGACGTGGAGGACATACCAATGGGATTTTTAAGCGATGCCGGCAGCCGGAACCTTTGGATCGAACACCTCGCCGTCGATACGGGAAATTGGTTTCATGTTTTCTCGGCCTGCTTAGGCAAAATGATGGCGGTGCAGACAGCCTGCCGCGATCAGGTGGTCAAGGAACAAGACTGGAACGTCGATTTTGAGGAGGGCAGCATCCGCTTCGGCACCCAAAAATATCCACTTCAATTTATTGGAAGTGAGTCCACGAAAAGCAACACATGGCTATGGGGCTGGGAGAATATCAACGGCTTTTCCGAAGAAATTCTCCGGCTTGCCGATCACACAAAAGAAGTCGGCGAACGCTGGAGATTAGAGCCTCTGACAACCGCAGAATTTAGATTGAACGATACGTTCAGCGGACATAACCTATCGATCGTCACTTGCGGCATCGCCGGCAACTATTGTTATTACAGGGGATCACATGACGGCGGAGCAATTTTCGTCGCATTTTCAGGAGTTTCCGATCGCATATTCGCTCCCGTCGACGTTCAAAATTTCGTATCCATCACAACGCGATGTATTCAACAATTCCACATCGACCATAAGATTTTTACAGAGGGATTTCTGACATGGAACAATACGGAATATGAATGGAGCGATCAAACGCTCATCGCGCATTTTCCGCAGGATTTGAACATTACATTTGAACGCGTCGACAACTTTTTACGTATTTGTTCTATCAATAGTATTTCGTCTGCAAGCTAACGACGTGCATCTTTGCGCAGAGGGAAATCAAAGCAATGACAAGAAAGGCGGTACGCTATGAAAATCCTCATCACCGGAGCAACGGGACAGCTCGGAAGCGACTGCGCAACAGAGTTCAAGGCGCGTGGTCACGAAGTCTACGGTGTCTCCTCGCACATGTTCCCACTCTCGGACGAGCGGGCGATGCGCGCCGTCCTCGAGGAGTTCGAGCCGGACTCCATCCTCCACGCGGCAGCATACACGGCGGTCGACGCGGCGGAGGACGAACCTGATCTCTGCCGCCTCGTCAATGCGGCGGGAACAGAGATCGTCGCGAAACTTGCGGCGGAATACGGATGCAGGCTGCTCTACATCAGCACGGACTATGTGTTTCCCGGCACGGGGGATACGCCCTATGAGACGGACGATCCGAAGGGGCCAAAAAATGTCTACGGCGCGTCGAAACTCGCGGGTGAGGAGGCGGTCGCCGCACATCTCACGGACTATTTTATCGTCCGCATCTCGTGGGTGTTCGGCACGCATGGCAAGAATTTTGTCAAAACAATGCTCTCCCTCGCGGATACGCACAAAATCCTCTCCATCGTCAGCGATCAAATTGGTTCGCCGACCTACACGCGTGATCTCGCGCCGCTGCTCGCCGACATGATTGTCTCCGACCGGTACGGCGTCTACCATGCGACGAACGAAGGATTTTGCTCGTGGGCGGAGTTTGCGCGCGAGATCTTCCGCGCCGCCGGCAAAGACGTCGCCGTCACCTCCGTGCCGAGCCGCGCCTACCCGACCAAGGCGGCGCGCCCGAAGAACTCGCGGCTCTCGAAAAAGAGTCTCGACGCCGCAGAGTTCCGGCGCCTCCCGCCGTGGCAGGATGCCGTTGCACGTTTCCTCGCGGAACTAAAACAAGACGCACAGGCATAGGATTGCGGGGCGAATGTGATTTTCTCCTTTACACATCCGTCCTCTCTCGGCTATAATCAAGACGCAACAGTTCAATAGGATTTTCCGTGTCCGCAGATGAAAAGGCAGCGCAGAGAGGAGAGCATCGTATCGGTACTCTTTGCGGCTGCCTTTTTTCACAGTGTCTTTGGGGGAACGTGCAGACTGCGGCGCGGTGGAAAGGGGTCACAAATATGAAAGATGAGATTTTCAGTGTGCTCCAGCGGGTTGGCCGCAGCTTCATGCTGCCCGTCGCTATTCTGCCGATCGCAGGCATCCTGCTCGGCATCGGCGCGTCGTTCACCAACCCCACGACGATAGAGACGTACGGTCTCGGCGGCATCCTCGGAAGCGGTACGGCGCTGCACTCCCTGCTCACCATCATGGCGAGCGCGGGCAGCACCATCTTCGGCAATCTGCCGATCATCTTCGCCGTCGGCGTCGCCATCGGCATGGCAAAGGCGGAAAAGGAGGTCGCCGCGCTCTCCGCGATGATCGCGTTCTTCGTCATGCACTCCGCGTGCAACGCTATGCTGAAGCTTGGCGGGCAGATTCTGCCGGACGGGAGCATCGCGCCGCATGTGCTCGAAGGCACGATCGCGGCGTCCTGCGGCATCATGTCGTTCCAGATGGGCGTCTTCGGCGGCATCATCGTCGGTATCGGCGTCGCGTGGCTGCACAATAAGTACCACAAGATCGTCCTGCCGAATGCGCTCTCCTTCTTCGGCGGATCGCGCTTCGTCCCGATCATCTCGACGGTGGTCTTTCTCTTTGTCGGTATCGCCATGTACTTCATCTGGCCGCTCGCCCAGCAGGGCATCTTCGCCCTCGGCGGTCTCGTTACGGGGACGGGCTACATCGGTACGCTCATCTTCGGCATCATCAAGCGCGCGCTCATTCCGTTCGGTCTTCACCACGTCTTCTACCTCCCCTTCTGGCAGACGGGTGTCGGCGGCTCCATGATGATCGACGGACAACTCATCCAGGGTGGTCAGAACATCTTCTTCGCGCAGCTCGCCTCCCCGAATGTCGTTCATTTCAGCGCCGATGCGACGCGCTACTTCTCGGGCGAGTTCATCTTCATGATCTTCGGTCTGCCGGGCGCGGCGCTCGCCATGTACCATACGGCGCGCCCCGAAAAGAAAAAAGTCGCGGGCGGTCTCCTGCTCTCGGCAGCACTCACCTGTATGCTCACGGGCATCACCGAGCCGATCGAGTTCTCCTTCCTCTTCGTCGCACCCGCCCTCTTTGCCGTGCAGGTCGCGCTCGCAGGCGCTGCGTACATGATCGCGCACATGCTGAACATCGCGGTCGGACTCACATTCTCCGGCGGGCTGCTCGACTTTTTCATCTTCGGCATATTGCAGGGCGAGGACAAAACGAGCTGGATGTACGTCATCCCCGTCGGCATCGTCTACTTCTTCCTCTACTATTTCATCTTCCGTTGGATGATCACGCATTTCAACTTCAAGACCCCCGGACGTGAGGACGACGACGAGGAGACAAGGCTCTTCACGAAGGCGGACTACAAGGCACGCGAGGGCGGCAGTGCGGCATCGGGCGACGCGCCCACGGCGGACGAAAAGAGTGCGGCGATTGCGCGCGGGCTCGGCAGCAAGCACAACATCACCTCCGTCGACTGCTGTGCGACGCGCCTGCGCTGCTCAGTCGCCGACGCCTCACTCGTCAATGAAAAACTGCTCAAGGCGACGGGCGCCGTCGGCGTCATCGTCAAGGGCACGGGCGTACAGGTCATCTACGGGCCGCAGGTCGCCGTCATCAAGTCGAACCTCGAGACCTATCTGATGACCGCCCCGGAGGTCGAGCCGGAACCGGATGCCGCGCCCGCGCCTGTAGAGAGCGCGACGCCCGCAGCAGAAAAAACCGCCGCCCCCGCGGCAAATGCGGGCAGGCATACGCTCTGCGCGCCCGTCACGGGGACGGTGCATCCCATCACCGAAGCCCCCGACGAAGCCTTCGCGGGCAAGATGATGGGCGACGGCTACTTCATCTATCCGAGCGTCGGCGAGGTCGTCGCCCCTGCGGACGGCGAAGTCGTCTTTGTCTTTGACACGAAGCACGCCATCGGTATGAAGAGCGCGGACGGCACGGAATACCTGCTCCACATCGGCGTCGATACCGTCGCGCTCGGCGGCAAGGGATTCGAAGTCTTTGTCGAATCCGGACAGCAGGTGAAAAAGGGAGATAAGCTCATGACGTTCGACATCGATTACATCAAAGAGAACGCCAAATCCGACGCGTGTCTCGTCATCTTCACGGGACTCGGCGAAGGACAGTCCATCACCATGGAAGCCTCAGGCGAAGTGAAGGCGCTCGATCCCGTCGCGTCGTTCTGATCGTCATACGACAGAGCCCCCACGGCGATGCAAATGCATCGCCGTGGGGGCTCTTTTCTTGTGCAGAAATACATAAGACGTTCAGTCCAGCACACATGCGTCATCCGAGAGTGCGGAGAAAATGGCAATCATATTCTCAAACGTCTGCTGTTTGATCAGACGACGCACGATTGTCTTGTTGGTCAAAAACCGGCTGATCATCTTATAAAAAAGCGGCAGATTACGATCACCTCCGACCTTCATAGAGAGCAGGAAAATGATCTGCACATCCTCTTGATCCCATGGAATAGGTGTATCCAATATGCCGATAACCACCAGGCTCCGCTCTCCAAGCGGCCGATCCGGATGCGGGGTTGCCACGCCGTTGCCGAGTGCAGTTCCACCGATGCGCTCTCTTTGCAGCACATGCTCATAGAAGTCTTCGGGAATGGTTTCGTGTGCGGCAGCCTTTCGGCACATCTGCCGCAGCGCATCCTCTTTTCCACCGGCTGACATGTGGGGCAGAAACAGCGCTTGAGAAAAATAGCCCAGAAGCGTTTTTTGCTGCTCCCGCTTCAGGTGTTCCCGGATATCCTGATCCTTATTCCACGGGAAGCCGTGCCCCAGCTCAATGACAGGGATGGGAAGCTCTTTTTTGATGGGGGTTGTAGAGAGAATATAATCGGCAGTCTCCAGATCTCTATCGATGAAATCTGCCGACTCGTACATGCCGACCACATTGAGGTGTTTTCCGTAGGCATCTTTGATTTTATAGGCCAACAATGCCGCCGCACTTTTTCCTGTTCCGCAGACGATCAGGACATTTTTTCTGCGCTGCGCCCTGCTGCGTTCCAACGCCACATGGAAATAGAGCGCAATGTACCCCGTCTCGTCAGCCGGTATCTCCTTCTCGTACTTTCTTTGCAGTACGCCGCAGGCGACGTTTGCCATCTCGTATGCGAGCGGTTCGGTTTCACGGATCTCCTGCATCATAGGGTTGTCGAGCGGCATATCGTAGAGAAGACGCGTACGCATAGGGATCAAATGCGTGTAGAGACCGGCGATCAGCTCAAAGTCATGAGAAAAATTATAGCAGAATACATTTTCCACGGACTGCAGCATCTGCCTGACCAGCTCGTAGCTTTCGGACGCAGCGAGCGAGACCTGCTTCCATGAAATGATCTTCTTGCATTCCAAATGCAGCAGGATGTACTGATATTCGCTCCGGGTAAACCGTATACCGTATGCCTCCGCCAATACGGAGCTCACATCCTTTGCAAGTCCGCATACCTGTGGGTCGGCAGGTTCATGGCGCAGGAGTTCCCGCGCGACCTCCCGTCCGAGTCGGATCCTGCAAATTGAAACGTACATATGCAGAACAAAGCTCTGGAACGAATACGCCGCCATGCGATATGCATGCCGGCGGAAAATATCCTGCAGCAATATCGCCAGCTTTTGAATATTCTCGCTCAAAAATTCCCCGTCGTTTGCAATCATATTCCGACCAAGCTTCGCCATACACCGGCGGATATTCTTTTCCGTTCCGGCGATATGCAGCCCCGCATACGGTTGATGCAAGAGCTGCAGATCATAATGGCTCAGGATCGGGCGGATCATACGGAGATCTTTCTTGAGTGTCGAGCGGCTGACGTGCAGCATATCGCAAAGATCATCACTTTTGACACCCGCATCGTTCTGAAGAAGTACCCGGATGATCTTGTTGATACGGGACTCTGCGGTCTCACCTCGAAGTGTGCCATCCGCTTCCAGCGCATCCAAAAAACTGAGGAACCGGGTGCGATCCGTCACCGCCAGTTTCACCCCGTGATAAGGTCTCGCCTCAAGCTGTGCGCCATGCGGGAGCATCATCCGGTTCAGCTGCAGAATGTCATCGTAGATCGTCCGCGTGGAGACACCAAGAGCCTCGGCGAGTTCCTTGTAAGTGATGCGCTCATTCTCGGGCATGAGAAGGATGAGCTGCAGCCATCGATCCATAAGCGTATCCTCCTGTCTTGTCATAGCTGCCGCGCCGCGCAGACGCGTCCCTCCCCCACCTCATTATAGCCGAAAATCCGCCGCTGTAAACCCGTAGACCCTTCCGCCATTCCTCCGCCACATACGCAGCGATCTCGTCTGCGGCATAATATGCCGCAGTTTAGAGACTGGATGTTTCCGCATTCAATGGTATACTGATTTCTATAAGATCCGGCGGCAGGATACCGGAATGTAGTCAGGAAAGGAGTGATATGCTTTGTTTGACGAGAAACGAATTATTTTGCTCACAGAGCCGCTTGCGACAAAAGAGGAGGTCATCCGACATTTAACGCACATGGAGAACGACTGCGTGCTGGATGCGGATCTCTACGAGCAGGCTGTCAGCAACAGAGAGGTGTCGTTTACCACCTACACGATCGACGGCGTAGCCATACCGCACGCCAAATCAAGCGCCGTAGAGACGCCGTTTGTTTCCTTTGCGCGCTTGAAAGCTCCTATCCCTTGGGGGACGGAACCCGGCGAAGACGCTCGGATGGTCTTCCTCATCGGTGTTCCGGAGGCTGCCGGAGGCACCGACACCAATCTTCATTTGAAGATCCTGGCGGCACTCAGCAAAAAGCTGATGCACGCATCATTTCGGCATCGGCTGGAAGAAGCATCTTCGACGAAAGAACTCTATCAAATTCTGCAGGAAATTGAGGAGGAACTAAAATGAAAATCGTAGCGGTATCCGCCTGCACGGCCGGCATTGCCCATACCTATATGGCACAGGAGGCCATCGAACAGGAATGCAAAAAGCGCGGGATCGACTGCAAGGTCGAAACGCAGGGCGGCATGGGCATCGGCAACGAACTCACACAGGCAGAAATCGACGCGGCGGACGTCGTCATCCTTGCCGTGGCAGTCAGCGTCGAGATGAGCGAGCGCTTCGACGCGAAGCGCGATGCGGGGAAGATTCTGGACGTCAGCCCTTCGGAAGCGATCAAAAATACGGCGGGGCTCATCGATCGCGCCGAAAATATAGCGACGGCAGAAAAGCAGCACACGAACCTTGGTGCGGAACTCTTTCGCTATTTCAACACGGGTATTTCCTATTTCCTCCCCGTCATTATTGCGGGCGGTATGCTGTTCTCCTTCACACTGATTACGGGACATGTCGAAGACGGGCGCATTGTTCCCAGCAGCCCGTTCTGGCAAAACGTATATGACCTTGGGATGGCCGGCTTTTCCATGATGGTTCCCGTGCTGTGCGCATATATCGCCTATGCCATTGGCAGCAAAGCAGCCATTGCCCCGGGCTTTATTCTCGGCCATGCTGCCAATACGCCAATGGGTGAGTCTCACATTGCGACCGGCTTTCTCGGCGCCCTGATCCTGGGGTTCCTTGTCGGTTATCTCGTCCGATGGACGAAAAAGCTGCCCGTACCGGCACTTCTGCAGCCGATGATGCCGACATTCCTCGTGCCGCTCTTTACGACGCTGATCCTCGGTCTGTTTTACATCTATATCCTAACCATTCCGCTGAATGCATTCGTCCAGTTCATGATTCAGTGCATGTATCAGCTGAACGGAACGAGTGCGATGGCACTAGGGCTTGGCATCGGTCTGCTCGCAGCGGCCGACTTTGGCGGTGCGTGCAGCAAGGCAGCCACAGCCTTTACACTGGCGCTCATGGCGGAAGGAATCCTCGGGCCGAACGGTGTCTTCCGTATGTGCTGCGCGATTCCCCCGCTCGGTATGGGACTCGCTTCGTTCCTACTGCGCAGCCGCTTCGATGCCGCCGACAGGCAGCTCGGCATATCCGCGCTCTTTCTTTCCTCTGCCGGCATTACGGAAGGAGCGATCCCCTTCGCCGGAAAGGATTTTCGACGGACATGGATCGCCTGTGCAGTCGGAACCTCCATTGCCGGCGCCGTCGGCATGATGCACGGCATAACGTCCATCGTCGCATTCGGAGGTATTGTCGCCATTACGGGTGTCGTGGACGGAAAGCTTTGGTATGTGCTGGATATGCTGCTGGGTGCCGGCATTATCGTCCTGATCCTCTTCCTGTGGAAGCCCAAACTCGACGCAGAAACAACACACTAACCGCCTCACGGCAGGAACATATTCCTGTATTGCAAGCCTAAATCAAACACGGAGATGTTGTACATGACAACATCTCCGTGTTTGATTTTACAATTAGAATACCGTGCGTCAAAATCCCGCGTCACGCCCCTTCTATAGGCAACACTAAGTGACGCGGAAGTTTGGATGCAGAACAAGGAACAAGAAAAATACAAGCGAAGGCGTAGTTAAAGAGCTACGTCGAGCGCAGTATTTTTCGCAGTGACACAGTTATGCGCCAAAATCCCGCGTCACGTCTTACTTTACGACCTCTCCATGCCAGTCCTTAATCCCCCCCATCTCAACGATATTCGTATACCCCATCTGCGCGAGCTTATTCGACGCGGTCATGCTGCGCGCGCCGCTGCGGCAGTAGACGAAAATCATCTGCGCTTTGTCGGGGAGCTCGGCGGGGGGATTCGTCCCGATGGTATCGAGGGGAACATTGATCGCGTGCGGGATATGCCCTTCGGCGTATTCCTGCGGGGTTCTTACATCCACGATCAGATAGCCCGTCTCGCTCTCCATCATTTTCTGTGCCTCGTCCCCCGTGACGCGGCGAAATGCAGTCTGCCCGCCGTCGCTGCCTGTGGCGGCGGAGCTTTGTCCGCACCCAAATGCTGTGACCGCCGCCGCTGCGAGCAGAACTGCCGCAACAAATTTTTTCATGTAAATTCTCCTTTGTATAAATTACGCGGCACAACCTGCCGCAGTCTACCGAAACAAAACCATAATCAAGCCGCCCACCGCGGGGAGCGCAACGATAAAGAACCTCAGGACGGCACGCGGAGCAAGGTGTGTCAGCTTTGCCCCAAAATATGAGCCGACGGAGAGCGCGACGAGCGTCTGCAAAAAGATCACAGGCTCGAACTGTCCATAGAGGAGGTAACCGATGCCTCCGCTGATGGAGATCGGGACGATGATCATCATGGTCGTCCCGATCGCCTGCAGGAGCGGCACGCCGAACACAACCATGAGCGCGATCTGAATGTACGCCGCCGAGCCGATGCCGAACGCGCCCGCAAGGATGCCGCAGACGAGTCCGGTGAGACTGCCGTAGATATAAAGCGGGCGTCCGGTGAGGAGTTCGGCACGCACATGGATGTGCTGTTCGAGCCACGAGGATTGATAGATGCGCAGGTAGAGCAAAAATGCACTCGACTCGAGCATCAGCCCCGTGAAGAGGCTGAGGTTTCCTGATTCGATATGATTTGAAATCACTGCGCCGATGAGTGCGCCGACGAGTCCGCCTGCACCGATCACAAATCCCGTGCGCGGAACGACTTCGCCCTCACGGTAGTGGCTGACCGCACCCGAAAGCGTCGTGAACGCCATCGAACCGAGGGCAACGGCGAGCGCCTGATGGATCGGCACGCCAAATCCCACAACGAGCAGGGTGATGACAACGCCGCCCCCGCCCGCACCGACAAAACCGATGATGCCGCCAAGAACGAGCATGGACAGGAAAAGCATACATATCCCCCTACATACACAAAAGGAGCTGCAGAGCAGCTCCCGAATAGACGAATGGTGACGCCTATGGGATTCGAACCCATGAACCCGCCGTGAGAGGGCGGTGTCTTAACCACTTGACGAAGGCGCCGATTTTTGGTGACGCCTATGGGATTCGAACCCATGAACCCGCCGTGAGAGGGCGGTGTCTTAACCACTTGACGAAGGCGCCACATATGTCAACAGGAGATACTATAGCATAGAGATTGGCAAAAATCAAGCGTTTTTTCTTCGTTCCTCCCCCGCAGGAGCTCAGTGCAATTCGTTCAGACGATCAAGTGCCGCGTGCAGTCGTGCAAGCCCTGTCTCGCGTCCAAGAATCGACAGAATCTCCGTTGCGCCGCCCGGTGTGACCGCCTGTCCCGCCGCCGCAATGCGCAGCACCCACATGACCGTCCCCTTGCGCCATCCCTCACGCTCAATACACTCTTCGAGGAGGGCATAGAGGAGGTCGTTCTCCCAGTGCTCCGCGGGGAGTGCCGCGAGGATCTCGATGAGCATGGGCAGCAGCTCCGCCGCCGCCGCGGGTGTGACCTTGTTTCGCTTATTCTCATAAAGGCTAGGGTCAAAGGCAGGCGCTTCGATAAGGAAGGCAATCGCGGGGCGCACGTCGCCGAGTTTTGCAACGCGGGTTTTGAGCAGCTTTGCGATCTGCCCCCACCGCTCCTCAAGACCGGCGGGCAGCTCTCCTGCAAAGGGGCGCGCGGCTTCCGCGAACTCCTCGTCCGTCATCGCCTTGAAATATTCGCCGCTCATCCAGCCGAGCTTCTCATAGTCAAAGACGGCGGGCGATTTCGAGAGCCCCTCGAGCGAGAAGCATTCGATCAGCTCGTCCATCGAAAAGACTTCCTGATTCGTCGTCTTCGGGCTCCAGCCGAGCAGCGCCACATAATTGACGATAGCGGCGGCGGGGTACCCTGCCTCTACGAGGTCGTTGAAGCTCGTCGCGCCGTGGCGTTTCGAGAGTTTGCTCGTCTTGCCCGTCTCCTCATCGCGCCCCATGACGGGTGCGAGATGAACGAACACGGGCGGCTCCCAGCCGAACGCTTCGTAAAGCAGGACATGTTTCGGCGTCGAGGTGATGAACTCCGTGCCGCGGATGATGTGCGAGACCTTCATGAGACGGTCGTCGATGACATTGGCAAAGTTATAGGTCGGCATACCGTCGCTCTTTAAGAGCACCTGATCCTCGAGCTCCGTGTTTGGGATCGTAACGTTGCCGTGCAGCACATCATAAAATGTCGTCTCGCCCGTGAGCGGCATCTTTTGCCGGATGACGTACGCCTCGCCCCGTGCGAGACGCGCCTCTATCTCTTCAGGCGGGAGATCACGGCAGGTGCGCGGATAGCCGCCGAAGGTCTTTTCTCCCTCTGCGGCGGGCTGTTCCTCGGCATGATTGCAGAAACAGCGATAGGCATGTCCCGTTTCGACGAGCTGCTCGGCGTATTTTTTGTAGATCTCCGTCCGCTCGCTCTGAACATAGGGACCGTAGTCGCCGCCAATATCGTCAGGCCCCTCGTCGGGAACGATGCCCGCAGCGTCGAGCGTGCGGCGGATGAAGTCGACGGCGTCTGCGACGTAGCGGCTGCGGTCGGTGTCCTCGATGCGCAGGATGAACGTCCCGTCGTTCGCGCGCGCAAATAGGTACGCATAGAGCGCCGTGCGCAGATTTCCGATGTGCATGTAGCCTGTGGGGCTCGGTGCAAAACGGGTGCGAATCGCAGTGTTCATCAAATATTTCCTCCCAAAATACAATCTCTCGTGTTCAGCCGCGCAGATAGCTGCACAGTGCACGGAACATTATGAGCGAGCTCATCGCGCCCGGATCCTCAATGCCGATGCTGCGCTCGCCGATGAGCGCGGCACGCCCGCGCCGCGCGACAATCGTCTTCGTATACTCTGCACCCGCGCGCCCCGCGTCAAGAGCCTCCTCGAGGCACTCGCGCAAGCTCTTGCCCTCTGCCTGCGCGGGCAGGAAGGCATCGCGGATCGGGATCAGCGTATCGAGCATGGTCTTATCGCCGCGCTGTGCACGCCCGCGCCGCTCAATCGCCTCAATGCCGCAGGTAAACAACTTTTCGAAACTCCGCACGTCAAGCCGTGTCTCGGCGTTCACCGCCTCGCCTGCACGTACGAACGCGATGCCGTACAGAGGCCCCGCCGCACCGCCGACATTCTCGATGAACGCGCGCCCGATCTGCCGGAGGACGTCTCCGAGCGGCGCATCCGGCGGCAGCTCCGCCAGCCGATCCTGTGCCTCTGTAAAACCGCGCGCCATGTTCAGCCCGTGATCACCGTCCCCGGTTTTCGCATCCACCGCCGTGAGGTAGTCCTTCTGCGCCATAACCGCAGCGACGACCGCATTTACCGCATCACGAACATTTGCCATCTCCGTCACACCATCTTTCTCATGAAATTGAGAATTTTCCATATTACCGCTCATATTATAGCACGGGAACCCGCACAGGAAAAGGGGGGCTCGCAATTTCCGGCGAGTTTTTGTGCAAAGTCGGGTTTCATATTGTTGTTACAAATTTTGATTCTTTATTTGTCAAGTCTTGCGGGTCATTTTTTTTTATGCTATCATAATATAAAAGAGCGGACGCCTTCGATGTGCGTATGTCTTAGCAATGTCTAACCTACAGATCTTTTAGGGAACCCGACTTGATTTCGGTGAACGCGAAGTGCTCCGCACAGGCGGAAGCCGGACTTAGGGTACCCACCTGCTTTACGCAGGTCTAGACATATAAGGCATACGGCATTTCAGACCCCTCTCTTCCGGTCAGGACGGATCTGCCCGCGCGGCAGCTGCGTTCTGACCTTTTTGTGTGCGGAGATACGGAGTACACAGCAGGATTTTTGCAAAAGAACACGAATTAAATCAAATAGTATACTTTAGTTTACATTGATTGGTCAGGGGAGACAGAAATGCCGGATTTGGAGAATATCAACGAAGAAGTTCCCGCCCCGGAGCAGTCCGCAAAACGGCGCGGCCGCCCCAAAAAGCGCATACAAGAGGAGCCGGAAGAGCAGCCGGCAAAGCGCCGCGGCCGCCCGAAAAAGGACGAAAGCGCACCTGCGCTCGGCACACCGCGCCGCGAGCGGCAGACAGAGCTTGTCTTTGCACTCGACATCGGCACGCGCAGTGTCATCGGCATCGTTGCCGAGCAGCGTGAGGGCGCCCTCCACATCCTTGCGACGGAGCGCATGGAGCACAAGACGCGCGCCATGCTCGACGGACAGATTCACGATGTGCCGCAGGTTGCGTCGATCATCCGCGAGGTCAAGCGGCGGCTCACCGAGCGCACGGGTGCGCTCCACAGTGCCGCCGTCGCCGCAGCGGGGCGCGCGCTCTACACGATGACCGCCGAGGCGTCGCAGGATGTCACGGGGACGATCACGCCCGCACAGCAACGCGACCTCGACTTTGCCGGTGTACAGGCAGCACAGAAGAAGCTCGCCCAGTCGCATACCGTAGACGATCCGACGCGCTACTACTGCGTCGGCTACAGCACGATCCGCTACACACTCGACGGCAACGACCTCAAGACGCTCGTCGGACAGCGCGGTCGGCGCGCGCAGGCAACGGTCATCGCGACTTTCCTCCCGCGCCAGGTCGTCGACTCCATGCAGTCCGCTCTGCGCGAGACGCATCTGGAAATGCGCGCGCTCACACTCGAGCCGATCGCGGGCATCAACGTCCTGATCCCCCCCACGATGCGCCACCTGAACCTCGTTCTCGTGGACATCGGTGCGGGCACGTCCGACGTCGCCATCACACGCGGCGGATCGGTCATCGCGTACGGCATGGTGCCGATGGCAGGCGATGAGATCACGGAGGCGATCTCGCGCGAATACCTACTCGACTTTAATATCGCGGAGGATATCAAGCGCAAAGCTTCTGCCGGCGAGGACGTCTCCTTCACCGATATTCTCGGGATGCGGCTCTCCCTCACCGCAGATCAGGTCGTCGCCGCCATTCGTCCGAGCGTCGAAAATCTCGCGAGTGCGATCGCAAAGCAGATTTTAGACCTCAACAGCGAGCCGCCGCAGGCGGTCATGCTCGTCGGCGGCGGTTCACTCACCCCGATGATGCCGGAACTGGTCGCGGATGCGCTCGGCATCCCCGCGGGACGTGTTGCCGTCCGCCAGCCTGACGTCGTCGACGGCGTCGAGGATCTGCCGCCCGAGCTGCACACGCCGGATGCGGTAACGCCGCTCGGCATCCTCAAGATCGCCTCGATCAACACACTGCACTTCCTTGCCGTGTGGATCAACGATATCGAGTACAGCCTGTTCAATTTCCGTGAGCTGAACGTCTCCGACGCGCTGCTCGCCGCAGGCATCAGCCTGCGCAAATACAACGGGCGTCCCGGCATGGGACTCATGGTCACGGTGAACGGCGAGCGGCGCAGTTTCCCCGGTACGATGGGAACGCTTGCACAGATCACCATCGACGGCAAAAGCGCGGGGCTCGACTCCCCCATTCACGACGACTGCCGCATCAAGCTCGTGGCAGGAGAGAACGGCACGCAGCCCGAGGTGCATCTCAGCGATGTCACAGGGGCGGCAAACGACTATACGGTGCTGCTGAACGGCGCGGAAGTGCGCGTCGCTGCAAATGTCCTCGTCAACGAAGCAGCCCCTGAGGGCGACCCGCTCCTATGCGACGGCGACGTCATTACCTCACGGCGGGAGCGTACGCTCGGCGAGCTGCTGCGCGCCGAGGATCTGCCGCCGGCAGGACGACACATCGCCTATACGCTGAACGGAGAGCCCCGCCGCTTTACCGCGCAGCCAAAGATCACACTGAACGACGCGCCCGCCGCACTCTCGACCGTTCTGCGCGCGGGAGACGTCATCGAATACGAAGAGACAAGCATTCCAACCATCGCGTCCGTCATTGATCTCTCCTCTGCCTCGTATGCAACGATTACCTATGAGGGGAAAGAACACGATGTCCCCGCCTCCGGCTTCAGCCTGACAGTCAACGGTGCGGATGCCGCCCCCGAGACCGTCCTCACGGACGGCGCGGTGATTTCATATCAAAAGGGCACGGGCAGCGCCAATGTCAGCGAAGCGCTGCTCGCCGTAGGATTCACTCCCCCGCCTGCGACCACCCGCGTGACTTTTGCCATTCTCGTCAACGGGGTCAAGGCGGACTTTACAAGCCCCATCCGGAACGGCGACACACTCGAGGTCATCCTAACGCCAATCGTTTCACCGGGCACATCCGCATCGTCCGTCGATACGGATGCCCCTGCCGCAAGCATGATCCTCGGCACCATTGCCGCACACGCGGGACTCCCCGACGCACCGGCAGTCCCCCTCCCCACGGTACGCCCGCATACAAAAGAAGAGATGCAGGAGCCGGCGGAAGAACTGCCTGCAGCGGAGGAAACGGTACCCGGTGAAGCAGCGCCCGCAGAATCATTTGACGCCCCGGCAACATCCCCTGCAGATCCCCCCTCTGCATCGCCCGGCACGATCACCATCGAGTCGCTGATGCGGTACGATTGAGCGTGTGTCGACGCGATTTTTGCATCAGGCACTACCACATAGAAAAATCAAACACATGTAAAAACAGAGCTGTTGCATATACTTGTGCAACAGCTCTGCTGCATATTGGCGGGATTTGACTACAAATTATTCTTTAGTTTCTCAAGATCCGGAAAGAGATCCCCGATCGCGTCCGAAAGCCCCTCGCTCGGCTCGAGGATCTCAAGCACGGGACGCATCGTCTCGCGGAACTTCTCATCATCCTGCATGAGCGTAAGCACAGCGCTCGTATTGATCGCGTCGGCGAGCGCAGAGTGCTGCGTCCCCTCGAACCGCCGCCCCATCGCACCGAGCGCGTGTTTGAGTGCGAGACTGTTGTGCAGCCCGAGCCGATCGTCAAACGCCTGCTGGAGATCCACCCAGCGCATATCGAGCCAGTTCACATCAAAGTCCGGCACCTTGAGGCGGCACTCCTTACGGAGTTGTTTGATGTCCGACATGCTCCACGAGTAGATTTTCGTCTCCGAAGCACCAATCCAGTCCACAAAATTTTTGAAGCTCTCGGCAAAAACGCGCTGCCCGCTGACCTGCTCCTGCGTGATGCCCGTGAGCTCCGTAATATGCTTCTTCACCAGCCCGTACTCAGGGCAGACATAACACTGAAATTTATCCTCCTGCACAAATTTGTCGCTGAGACGCACTGCGCCAATCTCAATAATCTCGCCGTTTAATTTCCGTCGTATTTCTTTGTATTCCTTGCCAATAGGATTCATCTCCAAATCGACGACAATGTGTTTCATACGCATTCCTTACCTTCGAAAAAATCTGCCGTAAATGACGCGCGGCAGACAATGTTGCAGTGTTCTTTGGCGCTTTACCGGGAGCGCTTTTCATAAACCCAAAAAGTTAATGTATTTTAACTTTTTAGGACGGAATTGTTACGTTTTCGTTATCATAGCACAATGGGCGCTGAAAATCAAGAAATAGGAAAAACGTCCTGCCTCACTTATTTCTTTTTCCGAAAAAAGTGTTAGAATAGAAGCAGATATATTTTCTGAAAGGGTGTACCGCATCATGAATTGGAAAGCCGCGCTCGCACTGCTGACCTGCAACGTCCTCTTTATGTCCGCCAGCTATACGATGCTCATTCCGTTTCTCCCCATGTACCTGACGCTTGAGCTCGGCGTGGACGAGGCGTCGGTCAACATGTGGGCAGGCATTACGTTCTCAGTTACCTTCCTCGTCTCGGCAGTGATGGCGCCGATTTGGGGGCGCATTGCCGACCGCAAGGGCAAGAGGCTCATGGCGATGCGCGCAAGTTTCCTCATCGCTGTCAGCTATTTCCTCGGCGGCATCGTGCAGACGCCCGAACAGCTCGTCCTCGTGCGGATCTTTCAGGGATTTGCCGCGGGGCTCTGGCCGATGGATCTTGCCATCATGACCCTCTACGCGCCGCGCGAACGTCTCGGGTTATGCCTCGGCATCATGCAGGGCACACTGACTGCGGGCGGCGTCATCGGTCCCCTCCTCGGCGGCGTGCTCGCGGAAACATTCGGTATGCGCACGAGCTTTTACATCGGCGCCGCGGCACTCTTTGTCAACTTCCTCGCATTCACATTCCTCATCAAGGAGCCGCCCTCCCCTGCGGATGAAACGCCTCAGACGGAGGAAGACGCGAATCCGTGGCATCTGTGGCGCATTCCTATCCTGCGCACGATGATGGTTGTCAGCACGCTCGCACAGATGGTCGTCTTTATCCTCCAGCCCGTCCTCACAACCTATGTCAAATATCTCGCGGGCGATACGATCGAAAACATCGTCTTCGCCGCGGGTGTCGTCTTCTCGCTCAGCGGCATCGCGGGTGCGATCGCCGCGCCGCTCTGGGGCATCTTCGGCGCGCGGCGCAGCTATTTCGTCTCCATGTGTCTGGCGATGACGCTCGCGGGCATCGTCCTAACCCTGCAGGGGATCCCCGAGGCCCTTATCCCCTTTGCCGCCATGCAGTTCGTCATCGGACTATGCGGCGCAGGCGTGCAGCCCTCGCTCAATGCCGTCATCGCGCAGCACACCCCCGCACACCTCAAGGGCAGCGTGTTCGGTATGCTCTTCGCCGCGCAGCAGGTCGGCGGCTTTACGGGACCGCTCCTCGGCGGCATCGTCGCTACCTATCTTGGCATGCACTTCCTATTCCCGACGGCGGGCGCAATCTTGCTGACGCTTTCCATATTCGTTTGGGGGCGGTATATTCGGAAAGGTTATACTGCGATCGAAATATAATCCTTTGCATATTTTTCAGAAATACCGCATTCATCATATTGTCCCTCAGAATACGTTGTTCATCAAGAATTTTCCTCCGCGTATATCAGAATTGGATTCCAAAATGTAAAACCACATCCGAATCATTGATTAACTCGGATGTGGTTTTTATTTTTCTATGCAAACAGCTCCACCTGGTTGCTCTCGGTCATACCTGCGAGACATCCGTGTGCACGGAGGACTTCGATGGAGGGGGCGGGGACGTGGGCGCGCGTGGCGAGGTCCTCGATGGAGATGAATACGCCGTCTTTGCGCGCCTCGACGATTGCCTGCGCCGCCTTTTGCCCCATGCCGGGGAGCGCTGTGAGCGGGGGCAGGAGGGATTTTTCGTGCAGGATGAAGGTCTCCGCGTTGGAGGTGTAGATATCGACGGGTTCGCAGGCGAATCCGCGCAGATACATTTCCCATGCAAGCTGGAGCACGATGAGTGTGTCCTGCTTCTTGTTGTCGAGCTTCCCTCTGTGCTCGCGCGCCTCGGCGTTCAGTGCGTCGATCGCCGCCTTGATCGCGTCCCGCCCCTTTGCGATGATGTTCGCGTCGAATTCGTCGGCGCGGATGGAGAAGTACGCGGCGTAGTACGCGAGCGGGTAATGCACTTTGCAGAACGCGATGCGGTAGCCCATCATAACGTAGGCGGTCGCGTGCGCGCGCGGGAAGAGGTACTTGATCTTTTGGCAGGACTCGACGTACCATTCGGGAATGCCGCCCGCATATAGCTTCTCTACGACATCGGGCGCGATTCCCTTGCCCTTGCGCACGTTCTCCATGGTCTTGAACGAGAGGAGCGGATCGATGCCGTTCTGCATAAGATAGTTCATGATGTCGTCGCGCGCGGAGATGGCGTCCTTCAGCGTGCTCGTCCCCGCCTTGATGAGATCCTGCGCGTTGCCGAGCCAGACGTTCGTGCCGTGGGAAAATCCGGAGATGCGCACGAGGTCGGCGAAACAGTCGGGGTTCGAGTCGTCGATCATCTTCTGTGTAAAAGACGTGCGGAACTCGGGGATGCCGTATGTGCCCATGTTCGCGCCAAGCTCCTCGGGCGTGATGCCGAGGGCGTCGGTCGAGGTGAAGATGGACATGGTGGCGGGATCGTCGAACGGGATGGTCTCCGGGTCGCGGTGGGTCAGCTCTTCGAGCATCTTGATGACGGTCGGATCATCGTGTCCGAGAATGTCGAGCTTGACGAGACGTTCGCTGATGGAATGGTAATCAAAATGCGTCGTGAGTGTGTCGGATTCCATATTGTTCGCTGGGCGCTGGATCGGCGTGAAATAGTGCACGTCCATGTCGCGCGGCACGACCATGATGCCGCCCGCGTGCTGTCCCGTGGTCGCCTTGACGCCCATGCAGCCGCGCATCATGTGCTCAATGTAAGGGCGTCCCTTCTGCACGCCCATGTCCTCGTAGTAGTGCATGGCGTAGCCGTAGGCGTTCTTGTCCTGCAGTCCCGCGATCGTGCCTGCACGGAACACGTTCATCTTGCCGAAGAGGACTTCGGTGTATTTATGCGCGACGGGCTGATAGTCGCCCGAGAAGTTGAGATCGATATCGGGGACTTTGTCGCCGTCAAATCCGAGGAACACCGCGAACGGGATGTTGTGTCCGTCCTTGATGAGCGGCGTGCCGCAGACGGGGCAGTCCATGGAGGGCAGATCAAATCCGCTCCCGACGGAGCCGTCCGTGATGAATTTATTGTATTGACAGTGTTTGCAGCGGTAATGCGGCGGCAGCGGGTTGACCTCGGTGACGCCGATCATGGTCGCGACGAAGGACGAGCCGACCGATCCGCGCGAACCGACGAGGTAGCCGTCGTCGTTGGATTTCTTGACGAGACGCTGCGCGATGATGTAGAGCGCGGAAAAACCGTGCTTTAGGATGGGTTTGAGCTCAAGATCGAGGCGGTCGGAGACGATCTTCGGCAAATTTTCGCCGTAGAGCCGCCGCGCCTTCCGATACGACATCTCTTCGATCTCGCGATCCGCGCCCGGTACCATCGGCGCGTAGAGCTCGTCGGGGATAGGCAGGAACTCTTCGACCTCGTCCGCGATGCGGCGCGGATTCGTGACGACGCACTCGTAGGCGCGTTCGGCGCCGAGGTAGTCGAACTCGGCGAGCATTTCGTCCGTCGTGCGCAGATAGAGCGGCGGCTGGCGGTCGGCGTCGCGATAGCCGTTTGCCTTTTGCAGCATGGCGCGGTAGACGGCGTCCTCGGGATTGAGAAAATGGACGTCGCAGGTCGCAATGAGCGGCTTTTCGAGTTTATCCGCGAGTTCCGAGACCTTGCGGTTGATATTGCGCAAGTCCTCGTCGTCGCGAATCGGGAAACGGTCGTCGATCTTGAGGAAGTCGTTGTTGTGGATCGGCTGTATTTCGAGGAAGTCATAGAACGCGGCGATGCGCTCAAGCTCCTCGTCGCTCTCCCCGCGCACGATGGCGCGGATCAGCTCGCCCGCTTCGCACGCGGAGCCGACGATCAGCCCATCGCGGTATTCTTCGAGGATGGCGCGCGGCACGCAGGGGCGGCCGCGCTTTTTCGACCCGCGGAAAAAGCGGATGTGCGAGATGGAGACGAGCTTGTAGAGGTTGTAGAGCCCCGTTTTATTCTTCGCCAAAAAGATGATGTGGTTCGACCGCTGCTGTGCGGGGTCGTCGATGAGGTAGCCCTCCATGCCGTAGATGATCTTGATATCGACGCCCTTTTTCTTCAGCGCGCGCGCGGTGTTCATCGCCTCGGGGAACGCCTGCACGACGCCATGGTCGGTGATGGCGACCGCGGGCCATCCCCAGCGCGCCGCCGTCTCGACGAGCGTCTTCGGCGGCACAACGGCGTCGAGCGCGCTCATCTTCGTGTGCGCGTGCAGTTCGACACGCTTTTCCGCGGCGTTATCCTCACGCTGCGGCACTTTCCGCTTCTCGATGCTGTCGATGAAAAGGACATAATCGCTGACGAATTTGTCGTATTCGATCTTCCCTTGAATGCGAACGGCGCAGCCCTTGCCAATTGCCTTGAGGATGCGCTCGACCTCGGCGTCGATCTCCTCCTGCGTAGCTTTCCCGCGGATGCCGAAAAATTTCTTGCAGGCGATGCCGTTCGTCTTGTCGGCAAATTTGAGCAGGAGGATGTACGCGCCGGATTTGAGCTTATTCGCCTGCGGCGCGAAGATTTCGCCCTCAAGGACGATGTTTTTGATTTCGTCCTCCACGACGCCGAGTTCGCGCGCTTCGCCCTGCACGGCACGCCCGATGATGACGTTTTCGGGGCGCGGCGCGCCTTTTTTTGCGCCGCGTGATGCACGGGACGAGGCGGGCTGTGCGGCGGATGAGTTTTTTTTCGCGAGCGCGGGCATGGGAGGCGGCGTCCATGCCGGCTGCGCCGCGTCCTCGGCGATGGCGCATTCCGCGCACACAACGCGGCACGCACATCCTACATTCCTACGGATCGCTTCTTCGAGCCGCCGCGTCACCGTACGCGTGCCGAGCAGCTCCGCGCCGAACCGCCCCGGCGCTTCGAGCCGAAGAACGTTGCCGTCGACGGCATAGCGCGACTGGCGCAGCGTGTGAAAGAGGACGGCATCGCCCGCCGCCGCCTGATTGACGGCGCGCTCCCAGACGGGCGCAACGGCGCGCTCGAGTGCGACGACGTTCTGCTGCAAAAAGACCTCGGCAAGACCGTAGTTCTCCGCGATCTGCACGCAGATGCGCGCAATCAGCTCCTCCGAAAGGACGGCGGATGTGCCGACAACCAGCTCCCACTCGTTCGATTCTGCGGAAACCTCGACGTGGCGCAGTGTGCTTGCACACAAAAGCTCCCGCTCCGCATCGGAGAGGGAGAGTCCGCGTATGAGCCGGAGGAGCATATCCTCGGCGCTGGGGAGAATCCGGTAGGTCTTGTTCATTCTTCGTACAGCCTCTTATACTGCGCTCTGTCCTCGAGCACCGCCCGCACATAGAGCCGCGTCTCCGGGTAGGGGATTGCGTCGATCTCATCGAACGCATCCGTCCACCGATAGCGCTCCATCCAGTCGCGCACGTTGCCGCGCCCCGCATTGTATGCCGCGAGCGCAAGAATTTCGTTGCCGCGGAACTCCTGCAGGAGCTCCGCCAGATACCACGCGCCATAGCGAATGTTCAACGCAGGGTCGTAAAGGTAGTCCTCGGTAAACGGCTCGCCCAGCCGTCCCGCAATCCACGCGGCGGTCTGCGGCATGAGCTGCATCAGCCCGACCGCGCCGCCGTCGGAGGCGGCATCGCTGCGGAATTTGCTCTCGTTTTTAATCACCGCGGCAACGAGGAAGGGGTCGAGCCGCTGCTGCGCCGCGCTCGTCTCGATGTAGCTGCGGTAGTCGTAGGGGTAGATATAGCTGCGCTCGACAAAGGACCAGCCGCCCACGAGGGCAAAGGCGACTGCCACGACGACCGCCGCGCGCAGGAGCAGCCACAGACCCCGGCGCGTATTACGAAAGGGACGCAAGACGCTGCCTCCAAAGCTCTGCGGCGCGCCGCTCGGTATCCATGCGCGCGCCGCCGTTGTCGATCACGACGTCTGCCAGCGCACATTTTTCCGCGAGCGGCATCTGCGCGGCGATCCGCGCGCGCGCTTCCGCCTCGCTCATCGCCGTATCGCGCGCCATCAAGCGCGCGAGCTGCACGTCCTCCGGCACGGAGACGACCCACGACTCGTCGGTCATCCGATGCCAGCCCGCCTCAAAGAGGAGCGGCACGTCGAGCACGACCGCCGCGTGCCCCTCCGCTCTCAGATCCGCGATTTTATCCGTCGCCGCAGTGCGAATCAAGGGATGCACGCGCGCGTTCACCCGATCCCGCACATGCGGATCGGCAAAGACGCGCCGCGCAATCTCGCCGCGGTCGAGCGTGCCGTCCGCAGCGAGAATATCTCCGCCAAACTCCCGCACATAGAAGTCGTAGACCGCCCCGCCCGGGCGCGAGAGTTCGTGCGCGATGGCGTCCGCGTCCACGATCGCCGCCCCTTCCCTGCGCAGCGCTTCGCTCACGGTGGATTTGCCGCAGGCGATGCCGCCCGTCAGCCCAATGACATACATTACTTTGCCTCCGCCCAATTCTTCCCCGTATGCACATCGACGGCGAGCGGCACGGCGAGCTGTGCCGCCCCGCTCATCGCCGCCGTCAGCAGCTCCGTCACCTGTGCGATTTCGTCATTTACGACCTCGAGCACGAGCTCGTCGTGCACCTGCAGGAGGATATGACTCTTTACCCCCGCAGCACGGAGCGCCGCGTCCGCACGAATCATCGCGATTTTAATCAAATCTGCCGCCGTCCCCTGAATCGGCGTGTTCATCGCCATGCGCTCCGCGTTCGACCGCTGCATGAAGTTGCGGCTGTTGATCGCCGGGAGCGCGCGCCGCCGCCCGTAGAGCGTCGTGACAAATCCGTTCGTGTGCGCGTCCGCGACGACGCGGTCGAGGAACGCGCGCACGCCGTGATAGCGCTCGAAGTAGCGTTCAATGTAGCCTGCCGCCTCCTTGCGCGGGATGCCGAGATCCTGCGAGAGCCCGTAGTCGCTGAGCCCGTAGACGATGCCGAAATTGACCGCCTTTGCGCTGCGCCGCTGTGCGCTCGTCACCTCGGCGAGCGGCATGCCGAACACCTCCGACGCCGTGCGCGCGTGAATGTCCTGCCCCTGCAGAAACGCGTCGATGAGCGTCTCGTCCCCCGACATATGCGCGAGAATGCGCAGCTCGATCTGCGAGTAGTCCGCCGAGAGCAGTGCATCATAGCCCTCGCCCGGTTCGAAGAGCGCACGCACGGCGCGCCCCTCCTCTGTCCGCACGGGGATGTTCTGGAGGTTCGGATCGGAGCTTGAGAGCCGCCCCGTCGCCGTCACCGTCTGGTTGAAACTCGTGTGCACACGCCCCGTATCGGGACGAATGAGCGCACCGATGCCCTCAAGGTAGGTCGAGCGAATCTTGCTCCACATGCGGTACGTCAGCACCCGATCCACAACGGGATGCGCCGCGCGCATCTCCTCTAGCACCTCGGCGTTCGTCGAGTAGCCCGTCTTGGTCTTTTTCATCTTCGGAGATGTCAGCCCGAGCCGGTCAAAGAGGACTTCGCCGAGCTGCTTGGGTGAGCTGATGTTGAACTCCGTCCCTGCGAGCGCATAGATGTCCTGCTCGATCTCCGCGATGCGCGCGTTCGCCGCCGCAAGCGCGCGCCCGAGCGCCGCACGGTTCACCGCGACGCCCGTCCGCTCCATCGCCGCGAGGATGGGGACGAGAGGAAGCTCTATTTCTTCATATAGCTTGGTCAGCTTCGCATCGGCGAGCGCCGCCGACATCGGCGCATAGAGCCGCGCCGCAAGAATCACCTCATAGACGGAAATCTGCTCGTTATGCAGCGGCGCGCCGTTTGCGAGGTGCGAATACGCCGCAGAGAGCGTGCGATCCTCCGCCGTCTGCGGCGCGGAAAGCTCGTCCAAATAGGCGGACGCCGCACGATCAAGTGACCTCTGCCGCTCCTCGGGACACAGCAAATAGTCTACGAGTGCGAGGTCAAAAACCTCCGCTCCGAACGTCATCCCCGCCTGCACATAACGCTTCGCATCCCAAAGCACGACGGGACGCTCCGAAAGAATCGACAGCACCTCCGCAAAATGCGCGGACGATGCGTGCAGCACGCCGCGCACATCCCCATAGGAAAGCACCAGCGCCGCGAGATTCAGGAACGGCGCCGTTCCCTCAAACACGCCCGCCACAGTGATCCGCTCCGCAGAGCGCAGCGACGCCGGATCGAGCGACGCGTCAAGCTCGAGCGGCGTGAGGTCAATCTCCGTCTCTTCGTCCTCTGCCGCCACAAAGAGCGACTGCTCCACATGCATCTCCTGCGCCGCGGGCGCAAGGAACTCCGAGAGACTGCGCCACACGGAGCGCAGCTCGTACGTCCTGCAAAACGTCTCGAGCGCCGCGCGGTCGGGCTGCATACGAAAGCCCTCCGCCGTATAGCGGAGTTCCGGCACATCGCATTTGATCGTCGCAAGCTCCTTCGAGAGGAGCGCCTGATCGCGATACTCTATGAGTGACGCGCTCAGTTTCTTCCCCGCGACCTCTCCCGCATGGTCGAGCACAGATTCGATCGTCCCGTAGGAGAGCAGGAGCTTCGTCGCGGTCTTTGGCCCGATGCCCGGAACGCCCGGAATATTGTCCGAGCTGTCCCCCATGAGCCCCTTCAGGTCGATCAGGCGGAGCGGCGCGAAGCCGTACTCCTCCTCGAACGCCGCCGTATCGTAGCGGCGTGTGTCGCTGATGCCCTTTTTCGTCAGCAGCACGTCGAGTCCCGGGCGGATGAGCTGGAGCGCGTCGCGGTCGCCCGTCACGACGATCGCCGCCGCCCCCGCTGCCGCCGCCTGCGTCCCGAGCGTGCCGATGATGTCGTCCGCCTCGTAGTCGTCGAGCTCGACGAAGGGAATGCCGAGGCACGCCGCGAGCTCCTTCAGCAGGGGAATCTGCGCGATCAGCTCCTCGGGCGTCTTGTCCCGCGTGCCCTTGTAGTCGGGGTACAGCGCCGTGCGGAACGTCGTGCGGCTCTTGTCGAACGCGATGACGATCTGCGAGGGCGCGTGCTCCTTCAGGAGTTTCACGAGCATCATCGCAAAGCCGTGAATCGCGTTCGTATGGACGCCGTGGGCGTTCGGCGGGAGCTGCAGCGCGTAGAACGCACGGAAAAAGAGACTGCTCCCGTCGATGACTGCAAATTTTTCCGTCACTTGTCCCGCACATCCTGTTCTTCGAGGCGCATGAGGAGGAAAATATAATCCGACATGCGGTTGAGGAAGCGGATGTCGATCTCATGAACATCCTCTTCGCGGCGCAGCGACCACGCGCGCCGCTCCGCCGTGCGCGCCGTCGTGCGCGCAAAATCGAGCATCGCGCCGCCCTTCGTCTCGCCCGGGATGAGGAACACGCGCAGAGGCGGCAGGCTCTTTTCGATGGCTTCTTCATCCGCCTCGAGCTCCGCCAGCATCTCGGCAGTAATCATTGGCTCTTTTCCGATACTTGCAAAATCCGCCATGAGCATACCGAGCTTCTTTTGGAGATTCAGAACGCGCTCCCTGACGCTCTCGTTCTCAACGAACGCCCGCGCCATGCCGAGCGCGGACGCGAGCATGTCCACGTTGCCGTAGACCTCGACGCGGCGGTGATCCTTATCCACGCGCTCGCCGGTGAAGAGGCTCGTCTGCCCTTTATCGCCTGTTTTCGTTGTGACGCCCATTACAGTTTCCTCCTTATATAGATGCATGTGCCCGGCCGCGCAAAGGCACGGTCGGGCGATCGCTTCCGCTATATTTTTTAGAAAATCTCCGTCTCGCTGAAGAAGATGTGAATCTCGCGCGCTGCGCTCTCGGGACTGTCGGAGGCATGCACCGCGTTCTCGCTTCCATCCTTTGCAAAACGCTTGCGAATGGTTCCCTCAGCCGCGTTCGCAGGGTTCGTCGCGCCGTGCAGCTCGCGCACGCGCGCAATCGCGTTCTCCCCGGCGAGCACTATCGCAACGAGCGGCGCGGAGGTCATGAACGCGGAGAGCTCGCCGTAGAACGGCTTCGTCAGATGCTCTTCGTAATGAATGCGCGCGATGCGATCCGTCATCTGCATCATCTTCATCGCGCGGATTGTGAGCCCCGCATCCTCGTATGCCTTCGTGATGTCGCCGATGTGATGTGCCTTAACGGCGTCCGGCTTAATGAGAACCAGTGTCTGTTCCATTACTTCAACTCCTCAATGATCTTTTGATACTCTGCCGCGAGGTCGGCGTAGTTTTCCGCTGCATTTTGCAGCGCCTCGATTTCGTCGTCGCGCAGCGCGCGCACGATCTGTGCAGGGGAACCGAACACGAGCGAGTTCGAAGGGATCTTCTTGTGCTGCGGCAGGAACGTCCCCGCCCCGATGACCACGTTCTCGCCGATCTCGGAGTACCCCATCACGATCGAGCCCATGCCGATGAGCGTATTGCTGCCGATCTTGCTGCAGTGCACGACCGCGTTGTGCCCGATGAGCACATGATCCCCGATCTCTACCGGCACGTCACGCATGACGTGAATTGTCGCGTTCTCCTGGATGTTCGTGTTGCTGCCGATCCGAATCGGCTGAAAGTCGCCGCGCACGACAGCGCCGAACCAAACGCTCGAATGTGCGCCGATCGTCACGTCGCCGATCACCGCCGCGGACGGTGCGATAAACGCCGTCGGGTCGATCGCAGGGCTCTTTCCCCTGTAGGGCAGAATGACCTTGTCCATCAATACGCGCCTCCTCATCATGTTCCTCTGACGTTCCTATTATAGCATGACGGAGGCATATTTTCATCATATTTTATTTCTCGTTTTGAGGGACGTCCGCCCCGCTCTTCACCTCGACCGGATCATGTTCGGAAACGTTTCTCCCTGCTTTTATATCGGCGATTCTGCGGGAGAGCACCGCCATATTTTCTGCCGAATAAAAAGGATCCGCGCGGCGCTCCGCCAAAATTTTCCGCAGCGTGCGGATTCTCTCCTCGCGCAGCCATGCACCGATCTGTGCACCGACGAGATGCGCGGGCGCATCCCTGCCCGTTACGCGCAGCATGGCGGCAAGGTACTCCGCCCCGTGCGTCAGGTAATCCGGCAGCGTCCCGTGATCCGCGCGGATGACGGCGGTGAACTGCTCCATGGAGAGCCCCGACCGCCCGACGCCGAGCAGGAGATCGGCAATCTTGCCGACATGCGTGAGGCGCGGCGCGCGCATATGCTCACGGATCACGAACGACGCCGCCTTCATCCATGTGTGCGGCAGCGTCATGCGCCTGTTCCACGCGGCGAGCACATCGAGACCGACCTTCTCATGCCCGTAGTGGTGCGGCAGCATCTCCGCGGGCGTCTCCCCCTTGCCGATGTCGTGCACAAGCCCTGTGAACCGCGTTATCACGTCGTCTGTCGCCGCCGCTACCGCATCGACAATGGACATCGTATGTTCAAACGCATCTCCCTCGGGATGAAACTCCGTCGGCTGCGTCTTTCCTCTGAGCGCCGCGATCTCAGGGAAGGTCACGTCAAGCAAGCCGGCCGCATCAAGTACGCGGAAAAACATGGAGGGACGCGACACCTCGAGCGCACGGCGCAGCTCTCCCATCGTACGCTCACTCGGCTCTTTTTGCAGTTCCTCCACGCAGGAACGCATATAGGCAAGTGTCCCCGCCTCGACCATAAAGCCGAACGCCGCCGCCTGCCGCGCCGCGCGCAGCGCCCGCACGGGATCCTCGGTAAAATGCGCCGACACAGCGCGAATGATGCCCGCCGCAATATCTGAGCGCCCCCCGTAGGGATCGACGAGCCGCTCCTCCGGCAGCTCCTGCGCCATCGCGTTCATCGTCGTGTCGCGCCGGTAAAGATCCTCCTCAATCGTCACCGCAGGGTCGAACGTGACGTCAAACCCGCGATAGCCCGCGCCCGTCTTAACCTCTTTGCGCGCAAAGGACACCTCCGTGCGCCGCCCGTCAATATAGACATGGTAGACCGGGAACGCCTTTCCGATCTTCTCCGCACGCGGAAAAAGCGCGCAAAAGCGCGTCTCCTTCATCCCCGTCAGCACATAGTCCATATCGTGTGCCGCCGCCCCGCGAAAGGCATCCCGCACGCAGCCGCCCACGCGAAAAACGCGTGCGCCCGCAGACCGCACCGCCTCCACAAACAGAGATTCCGTCATATCCTCCCCTCCTTTCAAGAAAATAAAAAAAAGCATCACCTGCGCGATGCTCTTCCACTCTATGGTGGGCCCACTTGGACTTGAACCAAGGACCGACCGGTTATGAGCCGGTTGCTCTAACCAACTGAGCTATAGGCCCCTATGCAGCGAGGAACAGCACGTTCTCCGCTTTTCAAAAAAACCTGCGCATTGCGCAGGTCAGGTAAACAATGGAGCGGAAAACGAGGCTCGAACTCGCGACCCCCACCTTGGCAAGGTGGTGCTCTACCACTGAGCTACTTCCGCAGAATGCAACGAAAACATCGGTCAATCAACGGATATCATTCTAACAAGAAAGCGCCCGTTCTGTCAAGAAAATTTTACAAACTAAGAAAATACGCGCCCCCCCATTTCCCTTCTTTGCCGTGAAATCAGGTATACAGCCGCGTTGTAGTGACAAGGATTTCAAAGTCTGCTATAATGAGGAATATTTTTCTCAATCATAAAGGGGGAGTTTCTTTGTTTAGGAACATCAGCCGCAAGTACCGCGAGACGGCACTCATCAAGCTGATCGCTATCGGTCTCATCATCGGCATTCTCATCGCGCTCTACGCGCCCGCGATGATTCCCGCCGTCTCCGTGCTCGGCGACATCTTCGTCCGCGCGCTCAAGGGCGTCGCGCCGATCCTCGTCTTTGTCCTCGTCATGAACGCCATGGCGCAGCGCACGGTCGGCGCGGGCGCCGCGCTCAAACCGATCGTACGGCTCTACCTCATCGCGACATTCCTCGCGTCCGTAGTCGCCGTCGCGTTCTCCTTCCTCTTCCCGACGCAGCTGCATCTCGTCGTCGCCGACACTGCAGTCGCACCGCCGAGCGGCATCGTCGAGGTCGTGCACAACCTCATCCTCAATGTCGTGGACAATCCTCTGCACGCGATTGCAAATGCCAACTACATCGGCATCCTCGCGTGGAGCATTCTCGCAGGTCTGGCACTGCAAAAAGCGAATCCGACCACAAAGAACACTGTGCACGATTTCGCCGTCGTCATGACGCAGATCGTCCTGTGGGTCATACGGTTCGCCCCCTTCGGCATCATGGGTCTCGTTGCGGATGCAGTTGGAACGAGCGGCGTGGACGCCCTCATCAGCTATCTGCAGCTTCTCGCCGTCCTGCTCGGCGCGTTTTTCTCCGTCGCGCTCATCATGAACCCGATCATCGTCTGGCTGCATATCCGCCGCAACCCGTTCCCGCTCGTCCTCACGACGCTGCGCGAGAGCGGCATCTACGCATTCTTCACGCGCAGCTCGGCGGCAAATATCCCCGTCAACATGGAGCTATGCAAACGCCTTGGCCTCAACGAAGAAATCTACTCCATCTCCATCCCGCTCGGCGCGACCATCAACATGAGCGGCGCGGCGATCACGATCGCGATCCTCTCGCTCGCCGCGGCCTATACGCTCGGCATCCATGTGGATCTGCCGACCGCGCTCCTCCTCTGCCTCATCGCCACCGTCGGCGCGTGCGGCGCATCGGGCGTTGCGGGCGGCTCGCTCCTCCTCATCCCCGTCGCCTGCTCCTCGTTCGGCATCAGCAACGACATCGCCATGCAGGTCGTCGGCGTCGGCTTCATCATCGGCGTCCTTCAGGATTCGTGCGAAACCGCGCTCAACAGCTCCACCGACGTCCTCTTCACCGCAACGGCGGAATTTGCCGACCGCGCTAAGGCGGGCACACTGACGGCGGAGGATATGACGCCAAAAAACTAAATCATATGGTATAATAAGGGGGATACGGGCAGCACCGTATCCCCCCTTATTACTTTCTCCCCTGTATAGAAAGGTGATTGCCGTGAACAATCTACAGCTCATCCGTGTCGGTATCCTCAGCGCTTTATTGAGCTGCACCTGCATGGGAAATACGTCGGCGGCTCCGATGAGCGGCACCGCAGGGACAGGCGCCGCAGCGGCCGCCGAGCCGAGCGTGACGTCACTTATCTTTGACCGCACAAATTATACAGACGAAGTACTGTCGCTCAACGGCACGTCCGTTGCATTCCGTGCGTACCGCAACATTCCCTATGTGTCGAGCCCCAAAGATGCCGCACATCAAAGTATGAACATCTTTATCCCTGCCGCGTATCTGACAGGCGGCACGGTAAACGGCTATACGGCAGCGACCGCTCCTATCTTCATGCCGAACGGAGTCGGCGGCTATATGCCCGGAGAGATCGAAGAGCCTCAGGAAAAATCACGTATGTCGGGCGCCCCAAACGCAGCGCTTACCGCACTCTCCCGCGGACTGGTTGTCGCCGCTCCGGCGATACGGGGGCGTACGAACACCGACGCACAGGGGGTGTATGTCGGCAAAGCGCCCGCGCTCATCGTGGACTATAAAGCCGCTGTCCGCTATCTGCGCTACAACGCCGCACGTCTGCCCGCGGGAAATACGGAGCGGATCATTTCAAACGGAACAAGCGCAGGCGGCGCCTTGTCGGCGCTTCTTGGCGCAACCGGCAACAGCCCGGACTATACGGCAGCTCTTGCCGAGATCGGTGCAGCGGGTGCGCGCGACGATATTTTTGCCGCCAGCTGCTACTGCCCTATTACCAATCTCGAGCATGCCGACATGGCATACGAATGGATCTTTTCGGGCATCAACGATTATCATCAGGGAGCTCCCGCCCCTGCTCTGCACACGGAAAATCAAGAGGGCGCCACGGTAACGAACCGCCCTGCAAATGCCCCCACGGAAACCTCATCTGCAGTCCCGATGACCGCAGAGCAAATCACAGCCTCTGCACGCTTAAAAAAGGACTTCCCCCGCTACCTCAACAGTCTCAGACTGAAAGACGCTGCGGGCAGCGTGCTGCAGCTCCGCTCCGGCGGCACGGGCACCTTTGCGGAATACATCAAAGGGCTCTACCGCACTTCTGCACAGTATGCAGTTGACAATAACGCAGCCCTGGACGACGCCGATTGGTTTACCGTACAAAACGGCCGCGTTACAGACGTCGATCTTGCCGCATATGCGCGCTGGGCGACACGTCTGAAAGCGACCCCCGCCTTTGATAAATTCGATCTTAGTTCCGGCGAAAATGATGAGTTCGGCACGGAGACAAACGTTCCCCGCCACTTCACCAAGTTTTCCCGGAAATATGATACGACGCACGGCGCACTCGCTCCCGCTGCGAACATCCGTATGTTGAACCCGCTGAACTATATCGGCACAAACGGCGTACGAACCGCACCACACTTCCGCATTCGGCACGGTGCCAAAGATCGTGATACAGCGCTCCCCATACCTGCTGTTCTCGCCCTGCGCCTTATGAACGCAGGAATTGATGTGGACTTTGCCGTTCCATGGGGGTACGGCCATGCCGGCGATTACGATCTGGACGAATTGTTTGCATGGATCGACCGTATTTGTAAATAAAAATTGGCATAGAAAAATCCCGGCATACGACGGCAGCGTATACCGGGATTTTTGATGCCGTATCGGCAGTCCGGTCTTCCGGGCAGCAACTGAGTTTTTTGCAGTGACACAGTTATGCGCCAAAATCCCGCGTCACACTACTGTAACCCAAGTGACGCGCAAGCTTGGATGCATAGCTAGGCATGAGGAGAATCCAAGCGAAGGCGTAGTTAAGACCTACGTCGAGCGCAGGATTCGACGAATAACGACGCTAGGCGCCAAGATCGCGCGTCACAGATATTTAAGGCGGCGATTCAGCGACACCCCCAACCCTGCCGCAGCCGCCGCCTTGATCATATCACCCGGCACATACTGGACAAGCGCACCGAACGCGGCGGCGATGCCGGCGAATTTGTCCCCGAAGAGAACGACGAGCCACAGCGTCGCAAAAATATAGGTCACGGGGACGCTGACGAGGACGGCGACGACTGCATAGCGCGCAAACGACGGGCGATCCCCCTTGAGGAAGCTCATCAGTGTGTAAGCGATGAGGAACCCGAGGAAGAAACCGCCGCGCGGACTAAAAATAATTGCAAGCCCGCCGACGCCGCCCGCAAAGACCGGCAGTCCAACCGCACCGAGCAGCGTATAGCCGACGAGAACGACGGCAGTCTGCGCGGGTGTTAATACGAGAGCCGTAAGACACAGTGCAAAGGTCTGCATCGTGAGCGGCGCCATGAACGGTACGGGGATCGCGATGTAGGCGCTGACGCAGATGAGCGCGATGCACAGCGCCATCCGTGTGGTATTGCGAATCGAAAAGAATTTGTCGTCGTATTGTGACATAAAAATTACACTTCCTATCTATAAATTCTTTCGCTATTTTACACACAAAAAAAGAGGACGTCAACCGGTTTTTATATCCGTGTTGACGGCCTCTTTGTATTCTGAACCCGTAGGTTTTTCACGGTGACACAGCTATGCGCCAAAATCCCGCGCACATCGCCGTAACTTCAATGACGCGGAAGTTTCGATGCATAGCTAGGAATTAAGACGAACGCAAGGAAGGCGTAGATGATGAAGCCTACGTCGACGAAGCGTTCGTCGAAAATGACGACACTAGGCGCAAAAATCCCGCGTCACCTTTTTAATTATTGAGATGCTCAAGGCGCGACAAATCGACTTCCTCGTATACCTCTTCCTCTTCTTCGATCTCCTCTGCCACAGGCTGCGGCGCGTGGTCGATGATGTCGAGATTGCGGTAACGGGTCATGCCCGTCCCCGCAGGGATGAGCTTGCCGATGATGACGTTCTCCTTGAGACCGACGAGCGGATCGATCTTCCCCTTGATTGCCGCATCCGTGAGGACGCGGGTCGTCTCCTGGAACGATGCCGCCGAGAGGAAGGAATCCGTTGCGAGCGATGCCTTTGTGATGCCGAGCAGGATGGGTTTTGCAACGGCAGGCTCGCCGTCCTCCTCGATCGCCTTGGTATTCGCCGCCTCGAACGCGTTGATCTCGATGTATTCGCCGGGCAGGAAGTCGGTTGTTCCCGCCTCTTCGATTTTGACCTTGTGCAGCATCTGCCGCACCATGACCTCGATGTGCTTGTCGTTGATCTCAACGCCCTGCGACTTGTAGACCTTCTGCACCTCGTAGACGAGGTAGCGCTGGGTCGCCTGCAGTCCGCAGACGCGCAGGATGTCGTGGGGATTGATAGAACCCTCGGTGATCTTGTCGCCGGGTTTCAGCTCCGCACCGTCGCGCACCGCCATGCGCGCGCCAAACGGTACGCTGTATTCGCGCGGCACGCCCTCGTGCGAGGTGATCGTGACCGTGCGCATTCCCTTGCCGGTATCCTCAATGGCGACGACGCCCTCGTTCTCCGCGATGATCGCGTTGTGCTTGGGCTTACGCGCCTCGAAAAGCTCCTCAACGCGCGGCAGACCTTGCGTGATATCGTCGCCCGCGACGCCGCCCGAGTGGAACGTACGCATCGTGAGCTGTGTGCCGGGTTCGCCGATGGACTGTGCGGCAATGATGCCGACCGCCTCGCCGATCTCGACCTCCGCCTGATTGGCAAGGTCGCGTCCGTAGCACTTCATGCAGACGCCGAACTGCGATTTGCAGGTCAGCACGCTGCGGATGGAGACACGCTTCCGGACACCTTCGATACGTTTTGCAAGTGCCTCGTCGACGGGGTCGTTGATGGAGGCGATCTTCTCTCCTGTCGCTTCGTCGATGATATCCTCGGCGAGCACGCGCCCGACGATGCGGTCGGCAAGCGATTCGATGACGCCGGAGCCTTCCGTGATCGCCTCGACCTCGATGCCGCGGACGTTATTGTTGCGGATATGGAGTTCATGCACCTCGGAGTCGAGGATTGCCTCGACGAGTTTATCCGTAAGTGCTGTCCCCTCTGCTGCGAGCACAGTGCCGTCACCATCGGCAGCGTCGCGCACGACTTCCTTACCGCGGAGTTCACGAATGACCGCCGCGCGATCCTTTTTGCGCTTTTTCGCATCAGGTTCGCCAAGCGCGATGTTCTCGGTGATCATGGCGTTGCTGACTGCGCCCTCGACATTGACGGAGGAGCCGCGCACCATGATTTCACGGATATTGTGTTCGCCGATCGCCTCGAGTACCTCGTCGGTGAGAACGGTATCACGCGAGTAAAGGACTTCCTTGGTCTTGGGATCGTAAACCGCTGCGGCAAGAAGACGTCCCATGAGGCTCTCTACGAGGAGCTCAAGCGCGTCAAATGTGGACTCTGCGAGCCGCGCACGCACCTGCATGAGGTTGATCGCGGAGACGTCGCAGTCCTCTTCACGGACGATGACATCCTGCGCGACATCGACGAGACGACGGGTGAGATAGCCCGAGTCCGCCGTGCGCAGCGCCGTGTCGGCAAGACCTTTGCGCGCGCCGTGCGAGGAGATGAAGTAATCGGAAACGGAAAGTCCCTCGCGGAAGTTCGCCGTAATCGGCAGGTCGATGATTTTACCGGAAGGATCGGCCATCAGACCGCGCATTCCCGCTAGCTGACGCATCTGCTGCTTATTGCCGCGCGCGCCGGAGTCCGCCATCATGAAGATAGGATTGAACGGATCCATGTTTTCCATCATGGCGTCCGCCACGTCGTCCGTCGCCTGCGTCCACAGCTGAACGACCTTCTTATAGCGCTCGTCCTCGGTGATGAGGCCGCGCCCGAACTGGCGCTCCACCTTGTTGACGCGCGCCTGTGTATCGGCGATGATTTCCTTTTTCTTCGGCGGTACAATGACGTCGGACACGGCGACCGTCATGCCCGCAATGCAGGCATAGTGGTAGCCGAGATTTTTCACATGATCAATGACCTCGGCTGTCTTGGTTGCACCGAAGTGGTCATAACAGTTTGCGACGAGTTTGCCGAGCTCTTTCTTGTTCATCAGAACGCCGAGGCTCCACTCGCCCGTCTCGGGATCTTGACGATAGTGGCGCAGTTCCTCGGGCAGAATCTCGCTGAAAATAAGGCGTCCGAGCGAGCTGCGGACAAGCCCGTAGCCCTCGACACGCACACGGATCTCCGCCTGCAAATCAAGGCTCTTCTGCTGATAAGCGAGCAGAGCTTCCGACGTCCCCGTAAAGACCTTGCCCTCCCCCTTCGCTCCCGGCTTGAGCTTGGTCAAGTAATAGGAGCCGAGCACCATGTCCTGCGAAGGAACGATGATGGGCTTGCCGTCTTTGGGGGCGAGAATGTGATTCGCTGCCAGCATGAGGACACGCGCCTCGGTCTGCGCCTCTGCCGAAAGCGGCAGATGAATCGCCATCTGGTCGCCGTCAAAGTCGGCGTTGTACGCCGTACATGCAAGCGGATGGAGCTTCAGCGCACGTCCCTCGGTGAGCACCGGTTCAAATGCCTGAATGCCGAGACGGTGGAGCGTCGGAGCACGATTGAGGAGCACGGGATGCTCCTTGATGACACCCTCGAGTACGTCCCAAACCTCGGGACGCGCGCGCTCAACCATGCGCTTCGCAGATTTGATATTGTGCGCCGCACCGTCCGCCTGAAGTTTTTTCATGACAAAGGGTTTGAAGAGCTCGAGTGCCATCTCCTTCGGCAGACCGCACTGATGAAGTTTCAGCTCGGGGCCGACGACGATAACGGAACGCCCGGAGTAGTCCACGCGCTTGCCGAGGAGGTTCTGACGGAACCGCCCCTGCTTTCCCTTGAGCATATCCGAGAGGGATTTGAGCGCACGATTGCCGGGTCCTGTGACAGGGCGCCCGCGGCGGCCGTTGTCGATGAGTGCGTCGACCGCTTCCTGGAGCATCCGCTTCTCGTTGCGCACGATAATGTCGGGCGCGCCGAGGTCGAGCAGACGGCGCAGGCGGTTGTTGCGGTTGATGACGCGGCGGTAGAGGTCGTTGAGATCAGACGTCGCAAAGCGGCCGCCGTCAAGCTGCACCATCGGGCGCAGGTCGGGCGGAATGACCGGAACGACGTCCATGATCATCCACGACGGACGGTTGCCGGATTTGCGGAACGCCTCGACCACCTCAAGGCGGCGGATCGCACGCACTTTCTTCTGACCGGAAGTTGTGCGCACATCGTTCCTAAGCTGCTCGCTCATCGCCTCGAGATCGAGTTCTTCGAGCAGCTCCTTCACTGCCTCCGCGCCCATACCGACGCGGAAGGTATTGCCGTATTTCTCCAGCGCTTCGTGATACTCGCGCTCGGAAAGAAGGTCTTTCTTCTTGAGATCCGTTTCGCCCGGATCGACGACGATGTAATAGGCGAAATAGAGAACTTTTTCGAGCGAACGGGGCGATACGTCGAGGATCAGCCCCATGCGGCTCGGGATCCCCTTGAAATACCAAATATGCGAGACGGGCGCGGCGAGCTCGATATGCCCCATGCGCTCGCGGCGCACCTTAGCACGCGTGACCTCGACGCCGCAGCGGTCGCAGACGACGCCCTTGTAGCGGATGCGCTTATACTTGCCGCAGTGGCATTCCCAGTCGCGTGTCGGGCCGAAGATGCGCTCGCAGAAGAGGCCGTCACGCTCGGGTTTGAGCGTACGGTAATTGATGGTCTCCGGCTTTTTGACCTCGCCGTGCGACCACTCACGAATTTTATCGGGGGAAGCGAGTCCAATCCGCATTGAGTCAAAATTGTTTACATCCAGCAACAGATGTCACTCCCTTCCTAAAATCAGAACTCCGAATCGTCCTCATTCGGCACGTCGATATCGTCAAGCCCGCCGTGCAGGATCGTATCCATATCATCTGACAGTTCTTCGTCCGCGCCGCCGATATGCGCGATGATGTCCTCATCGGGAATATCCTCGCCCTGCTCCGCATCATCCCCCTCGTCATATACGGGGGGCGGCGGCGGTGCGCCGTTTTCGTCAACGCCTTCCACATCGAGATCGAGAGAACGCGCCTTCTCGCCGATATCCTCGTCCTCTTCGTCGCGGATCGCGATTTCCTTCGCATCCTCGTTGAGCACCTTGATATCAAGTCCGATCGCCTGCAGCTCCTTGATGAGCACCTTAAAGGACTCGGGGACGCCCGGTTCGGGGATATTATCTCCCTTAACGATCGATTCGTATGCTTTCACGCGCCCGACCACATCGTCGGACTTCACCGTCAGGATCTCTTGGAGCGTGTATGCGGCGCCATATGCTTCGAGCGCCCAGACCTCCATCTCGCCGAACCGCTGTCCGCCGAACTGTGCCTTTCCGCCCAGCGGCTGCTGCGTGACGAGGGAGTACGGTCCCGTGGAACGCGCATGAATCTTATCGTCGACCAGATGATGCAGTTTCAGCATGTAAACGCAGCCGACCGTAACGCGGTTCTCGAACGGCTCGCCCGTGCGCCCGTCATAGAGCACCGTCTTGCCGTCGGCAGGCAGTCCTGCCGCGCGGATCGTGCCGAACACATCGTCGTCGCCCGCGCCGTCAAAAACCGGCGTTGCGATATGAATGCCCGCCTCATCCGGTTTCGGCATTCCGTTCACGTCAAAATTGTATCCAGCCGCGCGGAGGTCGCCCTCCACCGTTGGATCGCCATCCTTGATGCGCTGTCCGAGCACACGGCACGCCATGCCGAGATGCGTCTCGAGCACCTGCCCGATGTTCATGCGCGACGGCACGCCGAGCGGGTTCAGTACGATGTCGACGGGGGTACCGTCCGGCAGGAACGGCATATCCTCCTGGCGCATGATGCGCGAGACGACGCCCTTGTTCCCGTGACGCCCGGACATCTTGTCGCCGACCGAGATCTTGCGCTTCTGCGCGATGTAGACGCGCACGAGACGGTTGACGCCGGGCGGCAGTTCATCGTTGTTTTCACGCGTAAAGATCTTCACGTCGATGATCTTTCCGCCCTCGCCGTGCGGCACGCGCAGCGACGTATCGCGCACCTCGCGCGCCTTCTCGCCGAAGATTGCGCGCAGGAGGCGTTCCTCCGCCGTCAGCTCCGTCTCGCCTTTGGGCGTAACCTTGCCGACGAGGATGTCGCCGGGGCGCACATCGGCGCCGATGGAGACAATGCCCTCCTCGTCAAGATCCTTGAGTGCCTCCTCCGCAACATTCGGGATGTCGCGCGTGATCTCCTCGGGGCCGAGCTTCGTATCGCGCGCGTCGCACTCATACTCCTCAATGTGAATCGAGGTATAGAGGTCGCGCTTCACGAGGTTCTCGCTGAGGAGAATCGCGTCCTCGTAATTGTAGCCTTCCCATGGCATATACGCCACGATGATATTGTAGCCGAGCGCGAGCTCGCCGTTGTCCGTCGAAGGTCCGTCCGCGATGGGCTGACCTTCCACAACGCGCTCCCCTTCATAGACGAGCGGACGCTGATTGATGCAGGTCGCTTGGTTCGACCGGACAAATTTTTGGAGTTTATAGTTATCGAACGTACCCTCATCCGTCTTGATGGTAACAGCATTCGCAGCGACATCCGTAACGACGCCGCCGCGGCGTGCAAGTACCATGACGCCTGAGTCACAGGCAGCCTTGTACTCCATGCCGGTGCCGACAAGCGGCGCCTGTGTCTTCAGGAGTGGTACGGCCTGGCGCTGCATATTCGCACCCATGAGCGCGCGGTTCGCATCGTCGTTCTCGAGGAACGGGATCATCGCCGTCGCGATTGAAAAGACCTGACGCGGCGACACGTCCATATAGTCCACGCGGTCGCGGTGATGCAGCCCCGTTTCCTCATGGAACCGCGCCGTGACACGCTCATTTATAAAGTACTCGTTCTCATCGAGCGGCTCGTTCGCCTGCGCGATGATGAGCTCGTCCTCCTCGTCCGCCGTAAGGTAGCGCACATCGTCCGTAACGCGGTGATGCTCCTTGTCCACGCGGCGGTACGGGGTCTCCATGAATCCGAACCGGTTGACGCGCGCATAATTCGCGAGTGAGCCGATGAGTCCAATGTTCGGACCTTCCGGCGACTCGACCGGGCACATACGCCCATAATGCGAGTTATGGACGTCACGCACCTCGAATCCTGCGCGTTCACGCGAGAGGCCGCCCGGGCCGAGCGCCGAGAGACGGCGCTTATGCGTCAGCTCCGAGAGCGGATTGTGCTGATCCATGAACTGTGAGAGCTGCGAGGAGCCGAAGAACTCCTTCACCGCCGCCACTACGGGGCGGATATTGATGAGCCCCTGCGGCGTGATACTGTCCGTCTCCTGGATCGTCATGCGCTCGCGCACGACACGCTCCATACGAGACAGACCGATGCGAAACTGGTTCTGCAGGAGTTCTCCGACCGCGCGCACGCGGCGATTGCCGAGGTGATCGATGTCATCCGTATTGCCGAAGCCGTCCATAAGACCGAGCAGATAGCTGATCGACGCCATGACATCCTCGCGTGTGATCGTACGGTACTGATAGTCGCGCGTCGGCGCGCAGAGCATCCGGTAGACCTCGCCGTCCGCCTTCTGTACGCTGAGCGCGACGAGCTCGCCATCGCCGAAGAGCATTTTCTCACGCTCTTCACTCACGGCGTCCACCATGTCCTGCGTAATCGCCTCGCCCTTGGGGAATACGACTTCGTCCGTTTCCTTATCGATGACCGGCTCGGCAAGTACCTTCCCGAGCAGACGGCGCCGCCAGCCGAGTTTTTTCGTTAGTTTATAGCGACCGACTGTCGCCAGATCATAACGACGCGGATCAAAGAACAGCACCTCCAGGAGCTGGCGCGCATTGTCCTCATTCGCCGGCTCGCCCGGGCGCAGGCGGCGGTAGATCTCAATGACCGCCTTGCCGCGCGTCTTGACCTCATCCGTATCGCGTTCAATCGTCGCGAGGATGCGCGGATCGTCGCCGAAGAGCGCACGAATATCGCTGTCCGTCTCGTAGCCGAGCGCACGGATAAGGTAGGTCACAGGCATTTTGCGCGTGCGGTCGATGCGCACGGACACGACATCGTTTGCGTCCGTTTCGAGCTCGATCCACGCGCCGCGGTTCGGAATGACCGTTGTGTTGTAGAGCTCCTTGCCCGTTGTGTCGATCTCCACGCCATAATACGCGCCGGGAGAGCGCACGAGCTGACTGACGATGACGCGCTCCGCACCGTTGATGATGAACGTCCCCGTGTCCGTCATGAGCGGGAAATCGCCCATAAACACTTCCTGCTCCTTGATCTCGCCCGTCTCGCGGTTGACGAGACGTACATTCACGCGAAGCGGCGCGGCGTAGGTCACGTCGCGTTCCTTGCACTCGTCGAGATCGTATTTCGGTGCGCCGAGCGCAAACGATTCAAAGGAAAGGATGAGATTCCCCGAGAAATCCTGAATGGGGGAAATATCGCGGAAAATCTCTCCGAGTCCCACATCCAAGAACCACCGATAGCTCGTCCGCTGAATATCGAGCAGATGCGGCATCTCCATAACTTCCTTGATGCGCGCATAGCTATACCGGGTGCGACGACCGACCGACACAGGATTGAACATGAACGCTGTCACCCTTTCGCTGGATTATATTGATGAGAACGCGCGCCGCGGCTTATGCAAAAAGACACAAAAAGAACAAGGCAACCGTTCGAATACCTTGCTCCCGTGGAAATGCCCGAAGGGCAGTCCCCAAATCCTTTCTAAAAAGCCAAAAAAGGCGCACGAACCCCATACTTACGTCAATAGGTCATCATATCTTACTACATACTAATTTTCATGTCAAGGGTTACGGCGAAGTTTTTTCGTTTTTCAAAATTGGATGTATACTCTAGTGTCCACAGCATTTCTTGTACTTTTTCCCACTGCCGCAGGGACACGGCTCGTTGCGGCCGATCTTTTTGCTCTTAGCAGACGGTGATCTTCCTGCCAGGATTTCGTCAATCTGCTCCAAGAGGCTGTCCCGCATCCATTCGTTCGGGAACTCCTGCTCCATAATACTGCGGCGCAGGTCATAGATATCAAGTTCGCCGTTTTCGAGCATTGCCCGCATATTTTTCCCGATGCTGATCGTCGCGTTTTTATCGTATTCCGTCGGCTGCATCGCTCGGATCTCATTCGGTGTATAGCCGCAATTGCTAAAAAGCCGCGCATGATTGACATGATTTTGATAGAGTTCCGCGAATCTAGCGAAGTCGTCATCGTCACGCAGTATAAACCCATACAACGCAAAGTCATCCATCAGCGTATTCATGTCCACATCGATACGAATCGCAATAAATAGTGCCTTGACGGCGAGATCTACACCGATGATTTTCTTTTTTGGGACGTAATGTGCGCGTAAAAACCGGTCAAACGCGGTATATTCCGGCGTCACCTCAACATAGTACTCATCCACATAAGCAAGTAAGTCTTCTTTCGTAGACGGAATATAATATGTCTTCCCATACTGAAATTCTTTGGTGTCGTAATAGGCGATTTTATCCGTCCGAACCGGCTCCATCAAATCGAGATTGACGATCTCGCGATCATGCGGTGCACTCGGTCGACCGTCGGTATAAAGATTCTCTGCTCCAAGGACTCCATAATTGCCGTCCTCATGCCGGGCTATTTCGGCGAAGGAAAAGAACTCCTCCTCGGAAAAGCTGCGCGGGCTGAAATGTTTTGCGATCTTATACGCCTCGGGCAGAGGGATAATGCCGTAGAGATTTGCCATCGCAGCGAAATATTTCCGCAAAAGGCGGGAGGTCGTATCCTTCAGTGGGATCTCCCGATACATTTGATTCAACGTGCGGCGATCATATATGTCCGGTATTTCCTCCACAGGTATTTCATTGCTCTTTTTATCCGGCATTTGCTTCCTCCACGATCCATAACATGCTTTCGATACTGCTATTGTACACGATCTTCCATCAAATAGAAATACTTTTATCGCGCCCCGATTTCTCCGCCGACGCAGACGCTGCGTGTGCCAATGCTGCCGATGTAGACGGGGAGTCCGTAGAGTGCCGTCATGCTTTCTTCGTCGATGACATCTGCGGCAGCGCCGTGCTTCCAGAGCTTTTTATCCTTCATGACGAGTGTCTCGGCGCCGAGATAGAGTGCGTGATCGGGGAAGTGGGAGGTCATGAGGATGCCGAAAAAAGTCCCTCAAAGCCTCTCGCATTCGTCCGAAAACATTGACAAAAGTTCTCGTCTGTGCTACGTTTGTTTCTAACCTTGCCCAAAGGAGGGCTGTATATGATTGAACTCAAAAATATCATTAAAACATACGCGGACGACGTCCACGCCCTACGCGGCATCAATTTGCGCATCGAGCGCGGCACGATCTACGGCATCGTCGGACTCTCGGGTGCGGGCAAATCCACGCTCATCCGATGCATCAATCTGCTCGAGCGCCCGACAAGCGGTGAGGTAATCATTGACGGACACGATCTGACTGCGATGAGCGAGAGCGAACTGCGCGAAGAGCGTCGCCACATCGGCATGATCTTCCAGCATTTTAACCTGCTCTCGTCGGCGACCGTCTACGACAATGTTGCCTTTCCGCTGCGGCTCGCAGGGCGCTCCGCCGAGGAGATCCGCCCAAAGGTCACGGAGCTCCTCGCGCTCGTCGGTCTCGCGGACAAGGCGGACGCGTATCCGAGCCATCTCTCGGGCGGGCAGAAACAGCGCGTCGGCATCGCGCGCGCGCTCGCGGGCGATCCAAAGGTGCTGCTGTGCGACGAGGCGACCTCCGCGCTCGACCCACAGACAACGAAGTCCATCCTCGCGCTCATCCGCGACATCAACCGGCGGCTCGGTCTGACGGTCGTCGTCATCACGCACGAGATGCAGGTCATCAAGGACATCTGCGACCGCGTCGCCGTGCTCGACGGTGGTGTCATCGCAGAGGAGGGCGACGTTGTAGATGTCTTTACCGAACCGCAGCAAGCGATTACGAAGGAATTTATCAGCGTTCTGCTCTCGAACGACCTGCCGACGGCGTTCCGCGGCAACCCGATCGAGGCGGCGCCGACGCCGGGCAGCTACATGCTCCTGCGGCTCACCTTCCTCGGCGAGAACGCGGATGATCCCGTACTCGCCGATATGATCCGCCTGTTCCCCGACATCGAGGTCACGATGCTCTTCGGCACGCTCGACCAGATGAAGGATCAGCCATTTGGACGCATGATCATCGGTCTGCGCGGCGAAACCGCGGAGATCGACGCGGCGATCTCGTATCTGTCCGCACAGCATTTGAAACAGGAGGTGATCGGCTATGTCCGCCGAAATGATGCCCCTGCTGACTAAGGCGCTGGGCGAAACCGTCTACATGGTGCTCGTCAGCATGATCATCGCGAGCGCCGTCGGCATCCCGCTCGGCGTGCTCCTGCACGTCACGGCAAAGGGAGAGATCCTCGACGCCCCGGGCGTGAACCGCACCGTCGGCGCCGTCGTCAACGCTGTGCGTTCCGTCCCCTTTATCATCCTCATGGTCGCCATCATCCCGCTCACACGTCTCATCGTCGGCTCCGCCATCGGCACAACCGCAGCCATGGTGCCGCTCGTCATCGCCTCCGTCCCCTTCATCGGACGGCAGGTCGAGACGTCTCTGCGCGAGGTGCCGCACGGTCTCATCGAAGCCGCGCTCGCCATGGGCGCCACTCCGATGCAGATCGTCACGCGTGTGCTGCTCCCCGAGTCCATGCCGGGCATCGTCAGTCAGCTCACGACCGTCGTCATCGCTCTCGTCGGCGAGTCCGCCATGGCGGGCGCGATCGGCGGCGGCGGGCTTGGCGACCTCGCGATCCGCTACGGTTATCAGCGGTTCCGTCCCGATATCATGATCGCGACCGTCGTCATCCTCATCATCCTCGTCCAGCTCGTGCAGCTTGCGGGCAATGCCCTCGCCGCACGTCTGAATAAAAGGTAATCTCTATCCACAAGGAGGTACTCTATGAAAAAACTGCTCACCCTCGTCCTCGCAATTGCAGCACTCGCTATGGTTGGCTGCGGCGGAGACAATAACGCCAAATCGGAGAAGGTCGTCAAGGTCGGCGCCTCCCCCGTCCCCCATGCCGAGATCCTCGAGGCGATCAAGCCCGAGCTCGAAAAGGACGGTGTGAAGCTCGAGATCGTCGAGTTCAACGACTATGTGCAGCCAAACCTCGCGACGAACGACAAGGAAATCGACGCGAACTTCTTCCAGCATGAGCCGTATCTGAAGAACTTCATGCAGGAGCATCCCGAGGTCAAGCTCGTGAACGTCCTCGGCGTCCACATCGAACCGATGGGGATCTACTCGCACAAGATCAAAAAGCTCGACGAGCTCAAGGAAGGCGCTCAGGTCTCTATCCCGAGCGATCCCACCAACGGCGGACGTTCGCTCCTCCTGCTCCAGCGCGCAGGCCTCATCAAACTGAAGGACGGCGCCGGCGAGACGGCAACCCTCAGCGACATTGCAGAGAACCCGAAGAAGCTGATCTTCAAGGAAATCGAAGCACCACAGCTCCCGCGCACGCTCGACGACGTGGACATCGCCGTCATCAATACGAACTGGGCAATGCAGGCGGATCTCGTGCCGACGCGCGACGCCCTCTTCATGGAGGATAAGACCTCGCCGTACGTCAACATCATCGCCATCCGTCAGGGTGACGAGGAGCGTCCCGAGATCAAGGCGCTGCTCAAGGCGCTTCACTCCGACACCGTCAAGAACTTCATTAACGACAAGTACAAAGGCGCCATCCTTCCCGCATTCTGAGGAAGCGCCCCACAGTCAGAAAGACTGCCGCACATAGATACGGCAGTCTTTTTGTTTGGCGAGAAAAATGCCTATCCCCCATAATGTTCGTGCAGCCTCCTCGATCCTGTGATAAAATATCTCATTATGAACATCAGCAGCATCAAGTGTCGTCTCTGTGCGATCAAATGTCAAGAACGCATCTACGGCATCCACAATCCGCTCACCTATGACTTTCTGCATCACAATCTGCACCACCTGCACGTCCTGCTCTTTCACAGTGCGGATCAGCAAGACTTCACGCGCGGGCCGATCGTACGGCAGCTGCTCGTATTCATGCTGCCGATTTTGCTCTCTCAGCTCCTCCAGCAGTTCTACACCATCGCCGACACCGCCATCGTCGGTCAAACCCTCGGCGCAGAGGCACTTGCCGCGGTTGGGACGGCAAGCCTCATTCTCTCGGTCATCGTCAATTTTTTCATCGGCGGTTCGGCGGGGCTGAGTGTGCTCGTCTCACACCTCTACGGCGAGCAGTCCTATGAAAAGCTGGGCACGCTCGTGCAGACGATTTTCGTCGTCGTGCTGCTCTTCTCCGTTGTCTTTACGCTCGGCGGGCTCGCGCTCATCCCGGCGATGCTCGCAGGGCTCAACACGCCGGAGGACATCATACCGCTCGCCGCCGCGTACCTCGAGGTCTCCTTCCTCGGGATGCTCGCGCAGCTTGTCTACAACACGGCGACCGCCGTCCTGCGCGCGCTCGGCAACACGACGAGTGCGCTCCGCTACCTCTTCGTCGCGGTGATCCTCAACATCGCGCTCGACGTGCTCCTCCTCATCGTTTTCCCGCTCGGCATCATGGGTGCGGCGATCGCGACTGTCGTCTCGCAGTACGTCGCCGCCGCGCTCGTCGTGCAAAAATTTTTCCACCTGCATGGCGTATGGCAGTTCCGCCTGCGCCGTCCGCTCTTTCACGCGGGTTATCTCGCACCGATCGTTCACACGAGTATCCCCGCGGGGATGCAGGCAGTCTTTATGAGCATCTCCTCGCTCGTCATCCAGGGGTATATCAACTCGTTCGGCTACGCCGCAATGGCAGGCATGACGGTCTACGCCCGCGTCGAGGGCTTTCTCTACTATCCGCTGTTCGCATTCGGCATTGCGCTGACGAGCTTCATCGGGCAAAATGTGGGGGCAAAGCAGCCGGATCGCGTCCGCGCGGGCGTGCGGGCAAGCCTGCGGCTCACGGTCGGCGGATCGCTCGTCATGGCGGCGTTCGCTTCCTTTTTTGCCCCTGAGCTCATCGCCCTCTTTACCGACGATCCCGCAACGGTCTGCAACAGTCTTGAGGCCGTCTACTGGACAATGCCGTTCTACTGGCTCTACGGAATCAATCAGGTCTACATCGGCGCGATCCGCGGGCTGGGCGACACCTTCTATCCGATGCTCACCTCGCTCGCCGCGTACAGCCTCTTTCGCGTCGCATGGTGCTGCGCGTGGGATCTCGCCGGCATCCACTCCATGCTCGTCGTCTACAACGCCTACAATACCAGCTTCCTCGTCATGATCGCCCTCCTCTATTGGGGATGGAAGCGCAGGATGCGAAGGATGGAAGCGGTGTAAAGTGATCTTTACTTTGTTCCGATGAAAAGCTAGTCACACAACAACCGCCCCGCACGCATGTTTCCTGCGTATGGGGCGGTTTTATCATGCTTTCATCGATAGGAAAACGCATCGTTACGGCGTCGCGGGCGTCTCCTTGCTCACTGCGCCGCGGCGAATCATATCCCCGACGCGCAGGTCATAGGTGAGTGCCGTCTTGTGCAGACTCTCCGCGCGAGCGAAGTCCTCCGGCAGTCCCGTATCAAGACCTTTCACAAAGCTCTCGTACGCCGCGATGGACGCATCCGTCGCCGCCTGCCGCTGTGCGGCGAGATACGCGGCACCGCGCGGCACATCCACGGCGTCGAGCTCCCGGCGATATTTTTTCAGCAGTGGGATCATATCCTCCTGCAAAAGCCGCATCAGCGCCTTGCGATGCTCGGTCGTATAGGTGCCGTGCGCATTCTCCGTCAGGTGCCGGAACTCGCCCTGCATCGAGCGGAACACACCGTTGTAGCGGTCGACGATGGGGCGCGTTGCCTCGATATAGCGCGAGAGATCCACGCTCGCCGCGCTCTGCACCGCCTCGAGATACGCGCGGTAATTCGTCACGCGCACGATCTGCCAGCCGCCGCTCCCGTGCTCCATGCGCAGCTCGAGCGGGAACTCCAGTCCCGTGCCCTCGTCGCGCACCGTAATGTGCGCCGTCGCCGCGCTCCCGTCACGCGTGATCTCGCCGATATTCAGCAGCGTCGTATCGCGCAGGTGACTGCACTCCATGAGATACTCGTAGTCGATACCAAGCGAGCGCCCCTTGAGCGCATCGACGCCCGTCGGATCCTCCCACGTTCCCGTGCGCACGCCCCCCTCAATGGAGCGCGCAAGCCCCGCCGCGACGGATTCCTTCACATTCTCGTAGAACTTGCCCGAGGCGGTGCGCTCCTTTTCCTTGAGGTTCGTATCGCGGGAAAACAGCACATAGGTGAGATCGTCATAGCCCGCGTCCGCAAGCGCCTGTACATTCACGCGGCGGAGGAACGCGTCCGCATCATGCGCTTCGAGCGCCGCCGCCGTCTGTGCAAGCGCATAGGCGGGACGCTGGATGTAGTAGCCGAGATACCACCCCAGCGCCGCGACGGTCAGCACGATCAATCCCGCCGCAAAGCGGAACTTTTGCCGGCTCTGCTTGCGCCGCCGTGCCAAACGCACCCGCCAAGCAAACTCATCCATCCAATGCCACTCCCATACATTCAAAAATTTCTCTATTTATTATACCATTGAAAGCAAATTCCGCGCAACCTTGCCAAGCCGTTTCATACAGACAAAACGGGACTGCCGCACGCTCTGTGCGGCAGTCCCGTCTCTTTTATACGGCATGTTCCATGCCGCTGCAGTATTCGGTTAGAAGCTCCAACGGACGCCGGCGTCCATGCGCCAGTCGGTTTTGACGTCACCGCCGAAGGTTTTCTCGAAGTTGCCGTAAAGATTCGTCTTGTCACTGAGCTTGAGCGTTCCGCCGAGCTGAACGCCGACCCACGTATCCTTGCCGCGCTGCATGGTGCTCTTCGGCGTGAAGCCGTCGGAGTAATCCGTGTGCATATCGCCTGCAAACTCATGATAGAGCGATGCCCTCGCATAGTATGTGCTGCGCTCCGTCTCCTTGCCGAATCCGAAGCCGATGCGTCCGATGAAGCTGTCGAACGGCTTCTGGTGCACATACATGCTCATGCCACTATAGTCTGTGCTGCCGACGTAGTTCGTACCCTGCATGTGGCTGTAGATGAGCTCAATTTGCGGCTCAACGAAGCTGCCGTCCTTCATGGAAATGCGCTTGCCGTACTCTGCCGAGAGGGAGCCGCCCCACATGCTGTAGTCGCCCTTGACATAGTGTCCAAAGTCATTGTAGACGGTGTACTCGTTCTGGAGTCTGCCGATCTTCGCAATGAGATCGACGTATTGTCCCGATTTGCCCGTCCACGTGCCGTAAACACCGAGGTTGCCCTCTTTGTTCTTGCCGTTGCCTGCAGCATAGGCCGATGAGCCGCTCATGTAGCTGCCTGCAACGCCGACGCGCCAATCCCTGCCTACCTTCTTGTCGCAGCCGACCTGAATGGTGGAGTAGTTCATACGGAAATCGGTATTGTCCTTGTTGCTCGTCGATTTGCCGCGATAGACACGCGCCCAGATCCCGGTATCGTTGGGCGATAGACGCAGGTCGCCCATACGCTTCATGAGGTCGTTCGCCTCGGCGCGCCATGCCATCGTGGAGGCGGTCATCGCCGACTTGACACCTTTCATGAGCTTCGTCTCGTAGTCGCCGTACTCGATGTTCGACACAAAAGGCTTTACATCGCCAGATGTTCCGTCCGCCTCCATGAGGATATTATATCTCTTTGAGGAGGAAACAAGGCCATCTGCAATGAGCGCACTCAGAGAAAGCCCCCGGATCCTTTGATTCTGAATGTTGCTGCTGCTGCTGACATATTCAAACTGCCTTGCCAGCGTCTTTGCAACTCGCTCATCTGCCGTATCGCTGCCGCCGTGTGCATCCGTCGCGATCGTGAGTGCATTGCCGGTACCGTCAACATTCCGAATGCGGAACTTGCCGGTATTGGCGAGGGTCAGCGTTCCGTCGGACGTTGCCGTGCCATTGTAATGAACCGTCGCCGAGCCCTTGAAATTTTCGACATTGACACCCTCATTATGGCTGAAGAGGTAGTTGATGACACTGCCCTGCTTTGCGTTCAGCCGGGTAAGGTTGGACGGTGACGTAACATTCCAGACCGTGCGGTTCTCAAGCGTCAGTCTGCGGTCACCTGTGCCCGCTTCCCGTGCACTTCCCGCACCGCGGATACTGCCCGTAAAGGTCGCGCCCGCACCTTCCATGGAGAGATCCAGAACTCCGCCGCTCGCGATGATATTTCCTTTGAGATTCGAGTCCACACCCTGCATTCTGAGGTTAAAGCTGCCTGCTGTCTGTGTGATATCACCGACCAACGAGCTCTTTCGTCCCATATCTTTGAGAGAGATGCGCCCGCCGTTATTCTCGATTGCCCCTTTGAGGTCAAACCCTGCGGCAACGGAAACATCAGAACCTGCTGCTGCGCGAATGCTGCGGCTGCCCGCATCAATCGTGAGCTGCTTTCCTGTAATCGCAACCTTGCTGTTTGCGCCGGCATCCACACCATAATCCGCTGCCTGAATCTTGAGTTCCGCACCTGCGGCCTGCACCTTGATTGGCTTGTTCTGTACCGCCTGAATGCCCGTGGCCGCCGTAATTTTCGAGTTCTTGGTGAATGTGTACGTATCATTCTTGAGCACATGACCCGCAACATAGTCCGCATCGGAAGCTGCGTCACCGGTGATGGGGGTTGTGAACTCCGTCGTCGTCTGCTCATCCTGTCCCGGCTGCGGCGGCTTCGGCGGATCAACGGCGGGCGTATAGGCATAGCCGCCCTGTCCGGTCGATTCGTTGAATGTGATATTCTCAACGCGCTTGCTTGCAGACGATGTCGTCAGCCCCTCGGCGATCTCCGCCTTGCCCGTGAGATTCCGCTCTCCCGTCGTATAGGCGGTGTACCAGAGCTTGTTTGCAAGGGCGTTGAGCGTCGCACTGACAAGGTTTTTGTCTGCTGCTTTCGTCGACTCCGTATTGAGCCCTGCATTATCCGTTGCCAGCGTAATGTTGCTGCCTGCCGCCGCGTTCTTGATGCGCAGGTCGCCGCCGATTATCGTTGTCGGTGTTCCGGCATCATGCTTGTAGAATACACGCGCATAGCCGCTGTAGTTGTCGATTGAGATGTCATTGTTGTTCTTCTGGAAGATCACGCCTGCACGGGAAGCGTCGCTGCCGCCCGTGAAGTTCGACAGACGGCTGCTAAATCCTGTCGGCTGCGTCGTGTACTCCTCATTATGCCAAACAGCACCATTCTGAAGCCAGAGATTGAGCGTCCCAACACCGGAGACAAGCCCTTTGAGGTATGACGTTCCGGTTGTAAGCGCTGCATCCACACGGCTGCCGGACTCCCTGGCGGTAATATTGCCGTCGAGCATGACTTCGCTGCTGCCAACCGTGCCATCCTTGACATTGACGTTGATGCGTCCCGTGCCCTGTACATCAAGCGTCACCGCATCCTTGGAAGCAGCATTCGCCTTGGCACGGAGGCCTTCCAGTGTCACCGTGCCGTCATAAGCCTGCACCGCCTTGCTGCGCTCCGTGCCGGCGACATCGATTTCCGTCATACCGGAGATATTCGTCGTACCGCCCGTAGACAAAATGCCCCAGGCGGTCTGCAGCGGAGCGGCTGAGGTCGTGCCGTTCACGAGGAGCTTCAGCGTCTTTGCCTTGATATCAAGCCCCTTTCCATAATTGGCGATGGCAGCACCTTGTGTGACGCTCGCGATCCCGCTTCCGCTCTTGATCGTCAGGACGCGATCTGCGGCATTGATGTGGACATCCGCACTCGGCATGATTGCCCCACGAGCCCCACTCACGTTATTTTGATATGTGATGGTCGAGTCCTTCGTGAAACGATACGTGCCATCTGCCTGACGAACATGTGCGTCAATATACTCCTGATCCGAATCCGTACCGATGAGCGGTTTCGTGAACTCCGTTGTCGTCTGCTCATCCTGTCCCGGCTGCGGCGGTTTCGGCGGATCAACCGCAGGCGTATAGGCATAGCCGCCCTGTCCGGTCGATTCGTTGAACGTGATATTCTCAACGCGCTTGCTTGCAGACGATGTCGTCAGACCCTCGGCGATCTCCGCCTTGCCCGTGAGATTCCGCTCTCCCGTCGTATAGGCGGTGTACCAGAGCTTGTTTGCAAGGGCGTTGAGCGTCGCACTGACAAGGTTCTTGTCCGCTGACTTTGCCGACTCTGTATTGAGTCCCGTGTTGTCTGTTAGCATCCTGACGAGACTTCCCGCCGCTGCTTTGCCGATTGTCAACTTACCGCCGTAGATCGTTGTCGGTGTTGTCACGTCATGGCGGTAGAGCATCGTCGTCGAACCGCTGAACTCATCAATCGTGAGATCGCCCGTTTCACCAAGCCCCTTTTCCTCAATGGAGGAAGAACCTGTCTGTACGGGAGCGCCGCTGAGGCTGTTGCTCGACGCGAGGAAGCGGTTCGTTCCCGTCATGTCGATAAAGCCGCCCTCGCCCGTGAAATACTTGACTTTGCTGATTGCGGCTTTGCCGTCCTGATTCTTCTGCTCCTGTGTGATGGCATTGTGCCAGATCGCGCCGTCGGAAAGCTTGAGTTGCATATTGTCGCCAAGATTGAAGCCCGTCCAGCTCGTGTCCGCACCGCTCATCTCCACCTTCATCGTGCCGTTGGAGAAGCCCTTCCAGTAGGAGCCGTTCTTCATAAAGAGGTTGACTGCACCGAGTGCCCCTGGCGTCACGCCGTAGCCGCGCGTATCGGCATAGTTGCCGATCCAGTGTGAGTTTGCTGTGGAGAGACCGACGGAGACGCGCCCTTTCGTGCCCATGCCGCCGTTTGTGACGATATCGCCCTCGATGACAGCGCGATTTGTATCGGCACCGTTGGCAAGACCGTCCGCCCCCTTCGTGACGTTAAAGTTGACCGTGCCATAGTTGTCCGAGACAAATTCGCCGTAGGCGCGGATCGCCGCCCATGCACCATTGATTGCACGGATCGTGCCGCCGCCAATATCAATCGTCGAGGCGACCGCACTGACACCCTCGTTTGCCCCCTTGCCGTTTGCCGCATCATTTCCGTCTGCCAACACATCGACAAGCCCGTCGATCGTGATGTTTGACTCGACCCCCGTCACCCCGTTCATCGACTTGATCACGGCGACGTTCGTCTTATGGTTTCCGTTTGCGCGTACCTTCAGCACCTTGTCCTCAAGATTGCCGCCGCCGTTCTGGATGTGGATCGCGCCGCCGCCGTTCACGAAGAGCGTTGCCGTCTGCCCGCCGCCTGTGCTCTCCGCATCGATGGAGATGGCACCGGCATTCTTGATGTTGACTTTGGAATCCTTGCCGATTGCCGTGATTCCCGTCGTGCTGACATCCGTCACAGTCTTGATCGCGAGGTTTTTGCCATTTAGATTGATGTCGAGGGTTTTTCCTGTACTGGCGTTCGATACAGCTGCACTGATATTGCTCATCCACGCGCCCGCCGCAATCAAATCCTTGCCGGTGGTAATGGTGGAATCCTTCGTGAAAATGTACTGCCCGTCCGGCTTGCGGACACCGGCATTCGTGTACGGAGTATCATGCACCTCATCGCCCGTGATGGCGGTCGTGAAGTCGCTCTGCGTCTGTGATGCCGGCGGATTAATCAGCGGCGTATACACATAGCTGCCCTGTCCCGTCGCCGTATCGAACGTGATATTCTCAAGCCGCTTGCTTGCGGACGAGGCAGTCAGACCCTCGGCAATCTGCACTTTTCCCAGGAGATTGCGCTCGTTTGTTGCATAGCCTGTGTACCAGAGCTTGTTGGCAAGCGCGTTGAGCGTCGCGCTGACGAGATTTTTCTCTGTGATCCCCGCCGTCGTGCTCGTATTGAGACCGCTCTGATCCGTGACCAGCGTGATACTGCTGCCGCCGACGGCACTCTTGATGTCGATGTCGCCGCCCTTGATGTTTGTCGGTGTCGCGGCATCATGGGCAAAGAACACCTTCGTATGACCCAAATATTTGTCGATGGTGATCTTTCTCTCATCCCGCTGGAAGATCAACCCTGCCCTCGACGCATTGCCGCCGCCGGTCAGCTGGCTGACATGACTGCCGGTAAACCCGGTCGGTACATTCGCCCCACGTTTTTCATTCTCCCAAACGCCGCCGTTCTGCAGCCACAGATTGGTCTTGCCTTCGCCATAGACGAAGCCCTTCAGATGGGACGACGTTCCATAGATTGCCGCATCCACGCGGCTTGCCGCATCTTTTGCCACGATATGACCGTCGAGCGTTACCGTACCCGTGCCGCCGTTGTTGTGATTCATGTTGACATTGATGCGGCCGTTGTTCTGTGCATACAGCGCCGCCGCTTCCTCTGCGGCAGCATTCGTCGTCGCATGGAGGCTGCCCAGTGTCACCGTGCCGCCGGATGCGTGTACCGCCTTGCTCTCCTTTGTGCCGGCGACATCAATCTCCGTCGTGCCGGTCACCTCGGTCGTACCGCCCGTTGTACGGATGCCCCAAGCGGATTGCAGCGGTGCCGCCGAGGTCGTGTCGTTCACCAGCAGTTTCAGCGTTTTGGCCGCGATGTCAAGATCCTTCCCATCGTTTGAGATGGCGGCGGATTCCTTGACACTCGCGGATTTGCCGCCGCTCTTGACCGTCAGCACGCGATCTGCAGCATCAATCTGCACATCTGCGTTCGGCTTGATCGCGCCGCGATTCATATTCGATCCGTTTTGATATGTGATGGTCGAATCTTTCGTGAAGCGGTATGTGCCGTCTGCCTGACGGACATGGGCGTCAATATATTCCTGATCCGAAGTCGTGCCAAAGAGCCGCTTGGTGAACTCCGTCTTCGTCTGTCCTTCCGCCTGCGGCGTATAGACATAGCTGCCCTGCCCCGTCGACTCGTTGAACGTGATATTCTCAACGCGCTTGCTCGCGGACGAGGTCGTCAGACCCTCGGCGATCTCCGCCTTGCCCGTGAGATTCCGCTCGTTCGTTGTATATGCCGTGTACCAGAGCTTATTCGCAAGAGCGTTGAGCGTTGCACTGACAAGGTTCTTGTCCGCCGCCTCTGTCGACTCCGTATTGAGTCCCGTGCTGTCCGTCGTCAGCGTGATGGCACTGCCCGCCGCTGCATTCTTGATGCGGAAGTCGCCGCCCTTGATCGTCGTTGGCGTTGCGGCATCATGCTCGTAGAATACATGTGTATGGCCGCTGTAATTATCAATCGTGATGTCCTTGTTGTTTTTCTGGAAGATCACGCCCGCATTGTTGGCATCGTTGCCGCCCCGTAAAGAGGAAAGTCGGCTGCCCAGCCATTTGTCCGTAACACCGGATCTCTGTTCATTTGTCCAGTGTGCGCCATTCTGCAGAGTCAAGTTGAACTGCCCCACATCGTGCGCTGTGAAGCCGCCCGTCCCGAAGTCTGCCCGATTGACATCATACGTCGCCGCACCCGTCCATGAGGAATCTGCCGTCGTCAACGAGACGTTCAGCACGCCCTTCCTGTCAAAATCCACAAGCTGACCGCCGCTGTATTCGGCGACCTTCTTTCCGTACTCACGCGTGATATACATATCGCCCGTGATGTTCGTCTTTCTGCTCCCGCTGACACCTTCGGGCGTGTTGATATTGACCGTGCCCTTTTCGGCACGGACGGCACGGTACTGCTTCGTGTGATCGGCATCCTCGGCAGCCGAAATCGTACCGCCGCCAACATCTATCACGCTGTCCGCACCAATCGTCTGGAGTACGCTTCCCTTGATATTCTGAATATCGACATTGCCCTTGACCGTGATCTTGGACTCATCCGCTGTCGTTTTGAGCGCAGCCAGATTGCGCCCATCGTCTGCGCCCTTGTTTTTCGTATCCACACGATCGGCCCGCACGGACTGCACGGTGAGATCGCCGTCGATCGTGACATCACTCGGGGAGCCGATGGTTCCATTCGTCTGGATCGCCGCCGCATTGTATCCTTTGGTATGAACGTCCTCAATGACGACAGGCCCCTGGATATGGATATGGCCATTCGCCTCCGTCTGGATGCCGTTCGCTGCACGTGTATCCGTATTCGATGCCTTGATGGTCAGTGACTTCTTCTCACCGCTGTTCACAATTCGAATGTACTTGTTGTTGCCGCCGTGAATCGCACTGGCAATTTGGTTCTTACTGTTTGCCTCAATGTGCAGACTATGCCCGTTCATATCGACGACCATCGGGTGCTGCTTATCGTACGCCGTGTTATCCGTATAGAGGCCGGAGACAATACGACCGCCCTTGGTATTTGGCGCTGTCGCAAGTGCCTGACGATCATAGGACAGAGTCTCCGATTCCTTAATCGGGTCGGTCGTCGCCTCCGACTGCGGCGTATAGACATAGCGGCCTTGCCCGCTCGCCGCATCAAATGTGATGTTTTCGAGCCGCTTACTCGCAGACGAAGAGGTCAGACCTTCCGCGATCTCAACCTTTCCTGTGAGGTTGCGCTCATTCGTTGTGTATGCTGTGTACCAGAGTTTGTTTGCAAGGGCATTGAGCGTTGCGCTCACGAGATTCTTGTCTGTGGCTTTCGTTGACTCCGTATTGAGACCGCTGCTGTCTGTCGTCAGTGTAATGCCACTGCCCACTGCTGCGTTCTTGATACGGAAGTCGCCGCCCTTGATTGTCGTTGGCGTTGCGGAATCATGCTCATAGAATACACGTGTATGGCCACTGTAATTATCGATCGTGATATCCTTGTTGTTTTTCTGGAAGATCACGCCCGCATTGTTGGCATCGTTGCCGCCCCGTAAAGAGGAAAGTCGGCTGCCGGCGAAGGTATAATCATAATCGTACCCAAGCTGGTTATCCTCTTTGTCAGGCACTGTCCCGCCATATTGCTCATTGTTCCAAACAGCACCGTTTTGCAGCCAGAAGTTAATCTTCCCCTTACCAAAGGCAAGACCATTCACTCCAGAATCTTTGTTTACCATAGCGACATCAATGCGGCTCGCTTCACCCATAGCACCCACGTTGCCGTCAATCTTCACCGTCTTGTTGCCTGCGCTGCCATCTTTTGCGTTGACATGGATCTGTCCCGTTGAGCCGGTGAAAAGTGCCGCCGCATCATCGTAGGCTGCCACCTTTGCTTTCAGACCCTCGAGTGTTACCGTTCCTTCAGTTGCTTCCACAGCACGGCTCGAATTATATCCGGTTGTGTCTATTTCTGTCAGCCCTGAAATATTGGTTGTTCCGCTCTCATTCAGAATACCCCAAGAAAATATAGCATCACTCACTTCATGTTTGTTCGTGAACAATCGAAGCGCATCTGCTGTAATATTGAGTTTTTTTCCTGTATTCTTGATGGCTGCCGATTTTTGTGCTCCTTGCACCTTTGTTTCAACAGTAAGAGTATGACCCGATGCATCAATCTTCACATCTTCCGTGGGACTGATGACGCCAGCATCCTCGTCGTCCGTATTGGCATAGCTGATGTTTGAATCCTTCGAGAATCGATATGTTCCATCTGGCTGACGAACATTCGCATCAACGTATTCCTGATCCGAAGCCGTACCGAAGAGTCGTTTTGTAAACTCCGTCTTCGTCTGCTCCGTGCTCGGCGGTTTCGGCGGTGTAGTGCCGCCCGCATAGCTTCCCGTCTCGTTGCCAAAGGTGATTTCCCCGTTGATGGTGGAGGTCGTCAGGCTCTCGCCGATCGAGAGTTTTCCCAAAAGTTTGTTCTCGGCAAAACTCTGATAGGACAGTTTGTTCGCAAGCGCGTTGAGCACGGCACTCTGGTTTCCTGTCGTTACGCCGGCGCCATCGGTAAAGAGCGTAAAGACATTCTTCGTATCCGCATTCGCCTTTTTGATGATGATTTCACCGCCCTTGAAGAGCGTTGGCGTTTCTATGTCATGTGAATAGACTGCTGCTGTATGTCCGCTGTACTTGTCGATCGTCAGCGGATTGGCATTCTTCTGGTAGATGATGCCGCGCTGCGCTTCCGTCGCACCGCCAACAAAGTTCGTGACGTGACTCTGTGCATTGTAGACCTTCCCGACCGTTCCGCCGGCTCTGGTTCTTACCGCAGCCATCGTGCCTGCGCCCATATCCTCATTGTCCTGGTAGTAGCGCTCGTTTCGGGCTTCGTTGAGCCATTTTGCACCGTTCTGCAAGTAGAGATTCGCCGTGCCGCCGTTATCGACGAGACCGTGCAGATAGGACTTGTCCGTCATAAGGGCAACGTCGAGTCTGCCCGTGGGCAGTGCAAATAGGTCGCCGTCGAGCTTTACGTCAGCGAGCGCTTTTCCTTCTTTGAGGTTGCCGGGTTTCGTCCCGTCGTCGCCCATATTCATGGAGATTGCGCCCTGATAGGCAGCAAGTGCATAGTAGCTGTACCGCATACCGGCGGGCACCTGGATCGATCCGCCGCCTGCAATGTGTACGCTGCTGTCCTTGGCATTCGTCGTCACGCCGTTGCCATAGACGGTCATATCCACATCACCGTCTACGGTCACATCGCTCTTTTCGACCTGCGTGAGGATGCCAGCGTTGTTAAAGCGGGAGAATACATTTTCACGGTTGAGCGGGATGCCCCACTTGTCAGTCTCTGTGCCTGCAATCTTCAGATTGCCGTTGATGCGAATCGCCGAGGCAAGGCGCGCCTCATAGGACTTCTCACCGAAGCGGTCACTCTTTTGGATTGCGACACCGTTGCCGCCAAGTCCGCCCGTCATGGAGATATTCAGCGGCCCATTGATGGTGAGCTTTGCCGCCTTATTCTTCAGTGCATCGAGCTGAACAGCATTCGTCAGGGAATTTCCGCCCTCACTTCCCCGTGTGAGGATGTTGATGCCCTTCTTCGCACTTACCGTGAGATCTGCTCCTCTGGCGTAGATCCCCGTCGGATTCCCCACGGTGTTTTCTACCTGCAGCTGCAGAATATTTTCCCCTGCATTGATATTGAGAGGCCTGCTGTCCGTTGCAGAAATCGCCGCCAGCACATTCGTCGACTTGTCGCCGAGCTTGTCCTTGCCGATGCTGACAACGGTATCGATGTTCCAGCTCTGCTGCGTCGTGATTGTATCACTGAATGCAGCACTGTTCTTCCAAACAGCATTTTCATTCACCATTGCTGCCGTCGTGTCGCCGCCCAACTCTGCCGGCAGTGTCATGACGACGGATGCAGTATTCCCGTAGACCCGGTCCGGCTCGATCATTGTGATCTTGTTGAAGCGGTTGAATGCCTTATTGTCGGAGAAATCCTTCGCCTGCCATATGTGTTTTGCCGTATCATCGCCGTCTGTATAGGCCTGCAGGGTATCACCAAGCTCCAGCCAGAGACGCTTCGTATAGTATTCGGCGTTCAGCTTGCCGAACCAGCCTTCCTGTTGGCTTGCAACCGCGACTTCCTGCCAATCGTCTGGGTGTTCCGACATCAGATTGGACATGGTCGTCTTGTAGACATGCGCATTGATCTGACTGCCGGACGGGCTGAGATTGTACGTCATGACATAGGCGGTGCCATCCGGGAGAAGCTTCAGATCACGCATATCCTCGCCGGTGCCCTTGACGTGATTCGGAATCGAGGCGCGGCGCTGCTCCGTGCCCAGGATGCGCCCCGTATTCTGATCGATCTTGGCGATATTGAGCGCGGTATAGTGCGTATTGCCTGTCCCGTTGTAGTGCTGATACCCGCCGATGCAGGAGACGAGGATGTGATCGTTGAACTTATTGAGACGTCCCTGATCGATGTTGCGGCTGATGCGTGTATAGCTGCCGAACTTCAGGGTACCATCGTCCTGGATGTCGTACTGCATCAAGAAGCCGTCGTCGTAGGGATCGTAGCCCGCGAGCGGGTTGACGGATGCCGCTACGTAGAGTCTGCGCCCATCAACGAGAAGTGCCTCACCGTGCACCTGTGCTTTTGCAGGGTCACCCGTGTAGGTTTTGCCTTTCTCGCCCTTTGAATCTTCGTCGAGGTTTTTGAACGTCTCGGTGAAGTTGTAGCCACAGTACTGCTTGATGTCATTCTTGAGGTTGACAACAGCTCTTTTGTTTTCCATCAATCGCTTGCCGTTTTGGCGCACGACACCGATCTGACCGAGATCATAGCCGGTCATGTAGATATACTCGTCGCTTGCCGCAGCCGCATGCATATTCGGTACTGCCGTCGTCTTTCCGGTTGCCGCACTCGCTGCTGCACCAGCAGAGTTCGGGTCGATCAGAGAGGTGTTCTCCAGCTCTGTCGTGCTGTAGGTATACTGGCGCAGCAGGATCATGCTCTTGCCCTTCTGATGGAATCCAAAGGACGCAGGATCGCGGTTGAGGTTCTTCAGCACCCCAGCCTGAGGCGTTGCGTCAATGTTCGTCGTCACACGTGAACCGGTGACTGTCCCCATCTCGCTGTTGCCGTAGTCCGATGGAATGGTCGAGACGAGGTTCGCCGCGTTCGCCGTCGTACTGCAGAGCAGTCCGCCCACAACGAGAGCGGCGAGACGCAGGCGTTGTCGTTTTCCAAGATACGTCTTCATAGCTTCTCCTCCTTAGAATTCATAGCGGAAACTAATATAATAGCTGCGTCCCTGCAGCGGATATTCGATGTTTACCCAGCTCGGTTCGCTCAAGTAGCGCTGCACGCTGTGCACCTTCAGCTTGGATGCCGCGTCGAAGACATCATTGCATCCGAGGGTCAGCGTCATATCCTTTTTCGGCGACCACTTGAGCCCCAGGTTGATCGTCTTCAACGCCGCTCTTGGTCTGCCGGCAAGTTCCTTTTCTACAGGATCTCTGACCTGTGGGATGGCATAGTGCGTGTAGTACTGCGAGACATAGTGCGCCTCGCCGAAGAAGAGCCATTTCTCCGTCGGGCGATAGGTCAGACGGATATTGCCCTCCCATCTTGGCTGGTAGGTCGGACGCACTTCGAACCAGTCGTAATGGACCCCCGGAGAGGAATCCCTGCGCTGCGCCGCTATGTTGAGATGCGTGCCTTCGATATCGAGATCAAACTTCTTCCAGTGGAAATTCGTCTGCAGCTCAATGCCGTGTGCCTTACCGCGCATGTCGTTGAAGTAGGAGCTGTAGTTGAGCCCCGCGCGGTAGAGGTAGAGCATCCGCTGCGTGTCGCGCCAGAAATAGGTGAGCGTTGTTCGATTGTCCGAGCCAAGGAACTTGCCGTCCCATATGACACTGAGATCGAACTGCTTGCCGTATTCTGGCTGCGGAAATTTGGCGCCGCTCCCCTTATAGTCCATCGGTGCCGGCATGATGCCCGCGCCGTCGCCCGCGATCTCATACATGTTGAGCAGGCGGAAGTAGGTGCCGCCCGTCATGCGCATCGTAAAGTGGTCGTTGAACTCCTTCTTGAGTGCGAGCTGCCACGTCACCTTGGAATCGACCTGACTGTCCTTCGGATGAACCCAACGGTACGTTTTGAGAGGGTTAAAGCGTCCAAACTGACTGTAGCCAATGATCTGCGAGCGGTTGTAGCGGACGGCGGGCGTCAGCTGCCACGTCTTCTTTTTATCGAGCGTGATCGTATCCTGCAGCTGCACATTGAAGATGTTCTGATCGAACTGGTTGCGCATCTGCGCCCAGAGATTCCCAATGCCCGCCTGCACATCGTCGATGACCTCATCAAGTCCGTCGCCGTCGATATTCATGCGCTCATGCGAGTAGTTCATCTGGAAGTCGAGCATGTTGTTTTTGCTGAGCTCGTAGGTGCCGTCTATCTGCACATTGTATTTCTTCGAACGATAGCGGCTCCACTCCCTCATGGGAATCTTAATCATATAGCGCAGACCGTCGTGAATATTCTCGGCACGGTAATCCTTGCTCTGGCTTAGATAGTCAATCATCCAACCCCATTCATAGCGTTTCCCTATATAGCGTCGCTGTACGAGCAGCTCCGCTGCACTGATTTTTTGATGCCGCTTGTCGTATTTATAGAGATCGTATTTATCCACGAGAAGCCCCGGCTGAATCATATCGAAATAGCTTCGATAATCAACCCAGAGGCTGTCCGGCAGATGTCGATCGACAGTCTTGTATGTTCCCTTGATCATCCAGTCATCATTCTGCCATTTGACGAGAAGATCCGAATTGCTGTAGTCGTTGTATTTACGGCGGCGCTCGGGATCGTCGGCGGCTGTCACCAAGCGACCGCCGTTGTCTTCGAGCCACTGGATACAGTCATCTACATTCTGCTGCCATGCACCGGCACCATGCAAAGCATCATATGCCGCCCTTTCTGCCGGTGTCATAGCGAGGTAGCCTTGCAGCTCGGCTCGTGTCTCCATAATCAGCCGTCCATCTCCGGTATTCGTATAGAACTGATCCGCCGCATAGCTGTGATAGGGGAAGTCGCCGTCACGCGACTCATGGTTGAATCCGAAGAGCAGACTGCCGTCACCGACAGGGGCGGTGACCTCGACGGAGGCTTTTTTGCCGCCGAACGAGCTCGGCCCGATCTCCGCCGAGCCATGTGCACCCGTCGGCTTCTTCGTCACGACGTTGATCACACCGCCGATAAAGGTGCCCGCAAAGCGTGCAGGGATATAGCCGCGGTAGACCTCGATGCGTTCGACGTTGCTGACGGGGATCGTCGAGATGTCGACCGCCGCATCGCCGCCGAGGTTCGTCAGCACGCCGTCGACAAATACGCCGACCTGGGCCGCTGTCGAGCCGCGCACGGTCACGGTCGTATACTGTCCTTTACCTTGAACCTCACGCACATGCACACCGGGAACCATCTTGAGGAAGTCGGGCAGGGACTTCTGCTCGCCCTTGAACTCCTCAGGGCGGATGACGGTCACAGTGCCGGGGGAGAGAGTCTCCTCCCATACGGGGCGTTTTGCCTGAACCGTAACATCCTGCGTTGTATATACGCCCTGTGCATCCGACGTCTGTCCCGACTCTGCTGCGAATGCGGGCTGTCCTGTCACAGCGGCGAGCAGCGTCAACAGCACAGACGAAACAAGCCTTTTCCTTGCTTTCTTTGACATAAAAGAGCCTCCGTTCTCCTTTGCCGATCGTATACCGGCGTATCTTCAAAAAATGTGGACAATCCTCTGCGTCATGTTTCCCTTCACTCCATGAAAAATCCGCCTGTACCAACGAGCGCAGTCAGGCGGATGAACATCTATAGAAATCAGAAATCCGGCAGAATATATTACTGCCGGAGGTACGTCTGTATTTCATCTTGGACGTAATCCCCTCCCCATCGCTCGCAGGTACTGATTCTTGAAACAATTCAAAAATCAACGGTGATGTTGAAACAGGCAAGTCTCCTGGCTTAGATTCATCGCCGCGTCAAACCTTCCCGGATCTCTCCAGTGGCATATTTTGACGGGCTCCTCTTACAGTGGCGGGACCGCTCCGGCTTTGACCGGATTCCTTTTGAAGTCTTGCGACACCTATTCCCTATCATATGTAATTTTTATGTTTATATTAGCATTATTGTTTTTTTTTTGTCAATAAGAGTTTTCAGGTTGCATTCATATTTAACGATAATAAAATACTTTATAATAAATAAGCAGGAAATCCGGCTGCGCAACAGCTAAATTTCCTGCTTCATTTCATGTACTGTAAGCTGCGCTGCAAACCCTAACACCCGAGATCGTCCGCCCCATTTTTGGCAATAAAATACCGGCGGAAAGCTGAACCTCTCCTAAATGCTGAAGTACGTAAAGCGCATACTTTACATAAATAACAGACCTCAGTCGGTACCCCGGCTTAGGATCGTCGCCCATTCATCCCTTTGTAAGAGGACTACGATGAATAAACTCCCCTTCACGGCTGCGCTACAGCGTTGAAATCACATCAAACTTCCCCGTAAAGCTTTGCAGCAAGTCACAAAACACCTGATGTCCTTATTCAATTTTTACGATAAATAATATTCGGTAAATTCCTCCCGTTATATATAAATCTATCTTATTCTACCATAACGGTAAAGTAATTTCAATCCAATTATAAATTTTTACATACAATTCGTCAAGCCATATACTTCATTTCTCCACGCGCACACGATCCATCTCCGTACCGTCAGGCAGGAAGCACGCGATCTCAATGCCGGTCGCGCCGACCTCCATCGTGAGGTAGTTGTCGGTCTCGGGCTGCGGGAGCGTCACATCGTCCATCGCGTGATCCACCCACAGATTCGGATAGCGGACGTTGCCCGCGACACCCGTGAGGATGTAGAGCGGTCCCCTTTTGTCTGGCTGCTTTGCGAATCCGTAGATATGCCCGCGATTGCGATAGGTGTGCAAGTGCGCCGTATATACGATGTCTATGCCCAGTTCATCAAACAGCGGCATCCATAGGTTCCCGTCCTCGCTGAATCCCTCCGTGCGCTCGGGGCGCCCGTTGATGCGGTATTGCAGGACATCTTTGTGCATCATGACGATATTCCACTTTTTCCGGTGTGCCGCCATGTCGCGGCGAATCCATGCCTGCTGCTCCTCCACGAGCCCGGGTATAAATTCGTCAAGCTCCTGCTGCATTGTATTGAGGACGATGTAATGGACGCTGCCGAAATCAAATGAGTAGTAGTACCGCTCAAACTGCGCGCTGCCGTTTGCGGGCACGTCGAAATAGTGCAGATACGCCTCCGGCAGACGTACCTTCCAATCACGGTTATACGTTTCATGATTGCCCATCACGGGGACGAAGGGCAGCGCGTGCAGCATGTCGGCGTCAAATCCCTCGAACCACGCCGCCCACTGCGAACGATCCTCGCCATTGTCCACAAGGTCACCCATGTTGCAGTAGACGGCCGCATCACGGTTGCGCTCCCACGCGCCGCGCGCCACATTCTGCCAGTCCGTATAGTCGCTCGACTGTGAATCCGGGAAGATGATCATTTTATACGGTGCGTCCTCGGCAGGTGCCGCGAGCGGCATCCACGCCGTCGCAGCATCACCGGCGCGCACGCGGTATTCGTACGACGTGCCGGGCGTCAGCTCGTCAATCGCCGCTGCGTATTGATAGACGGTCACGCCGTCGTCTGTAAAGCCCGCATCGCGCACATCAAAAGAACGCGTCTCCGTCTGCCCCGCCGTGCGCAGCTCGACGACCTGATCCGCCGCAGGCGTGGGCATCTCCCACATGAGGACGCGCGCACGCCCCGTATCCTGCGTGACGATCTGCCGCAGATAATTTACGCGCAGCTCGGCAAAGAATTTGCGCTCCGCGGTCTCGACCACCGTGCGCCCGCAGCCCGTCCCCAAAAAGAGCGCGCCGCCCGCAGCGAGGACGCCCGCGGCGGCAGCGCCCTTAATAAAGGAACGCCGCGTCAAACGGTGCTCTGTCTCGTTATGTTCTCCCATCATATTCCCCTTTTTATACTGTCAAATACCTGTCCGTCAAATATAATACTAGGAGCGCACTCTAAGTCAATAGTACACTCTAAATTTTTACTATGGTGCCATACTCTATCGAATGATTTCCCGCGTTCGTTGTTTTCGTTGACATGCGGCGGCTTGCGATATATGATATAGATGTTGTTTTATGTCTGTGAGCATGAGCAGGAGGATAAGATGATAGAGCGCTATACGCGGCCGGAGATGGGGCGTCTCTGGTCGATCGAGAACGAGTGGCAGACCATTCTAAATGTCGAGATCGCGGCGTGCGAAGCGATGGCGGAGCTGGGCGAGATCCCCGCCGCCGCGGTGGAGAACATCCGCCGCACGGCGAAGTTCGACGTTGCCCGCATCAACGAGATCGAAAAGACGACCGACCACGACATCATCGCCTTCCTCACGAACCTTGAGGAAAATGTCGGCGAGGATTCAAAGTATATCCACAAGGGGCTCACCTCGAGCGATGTGAAGGACACGGCGTACTGCATCATGATGCGTGACGCCGCGGGGCTGATCCTAGGCGGGCTTCGTAAATTCCGCGAAGTGCTCCGCCGCCGCGCAGATGAGTTTCGCCATACACCGTGTATCGGACGTACGCACGGCATCCATGCGGAGCCTATGACGTTCGGACTCAAGCTCCTCCTCTGGAGCGCTGAGATCGAACGCGACATCGAGCGGCTGACGCGTGCGCAGGAGATCGTCTCGGTCGGTAAACTCTCGGGCGCAGTCGGTACTTACTCCAACATCGACATGCGCATCGAGGAGCTGACGTGCAAACGTCTCGGTCTCACGCCCGTCCGTCTCGCAACGCAGGTCATCCAGCGCGACCGCCACGCCGAGCTCGTCACGACGCTCGCGATCATCGCGGGCACGATGGAGAAGATCGCGACCGAAATCCGCAACCTCCAACGCACGGATATCCGCGAGGCGGAGGAGTTCTTCAAGGCGGGACAAAAGGGCTCGTCCGCGATGCCGCACAAGCGCAACCCCATCAACTGCGAGCGCGTCTCGGGCATGGCGCGTCTCGTACGCGGCAACGCCGTCGCGGCGCTCGAGGACATGACGCTCTGGCATGAGCGCGACATCTCGCACTCCTCCGTCGAACGCGTCATCCTGCCGGACAGCACGATCAACGTGGACTACTGCCTCGCAAAGCTGACAAACATCGTCGACAAGCTCCTCGTCTATCCCGATGCGATGCTCCACAACATGGGGCGCACGGGCGGGCTCATCTACAGTCAGCGCATCCTCACTGCGCTCGTTAATAAGGGCGTCATGCGCCAGACAGCGTATGTATGGGTGCAGCGCAACGCCATGAAGCGCTGGCTCGAGAAAGAGGATTTCCGCACGAATGTCGAGCGGGATGAGGACATCTCCAAGTATTTAACCATGCAAGAGATAGACGACTGCTTTGATTATAAGTATTTCCTCCGCAATGTGGATGAAATCTTCAAGCGTTTTGACCTGTAAAGGGAACAGGTTTTGATAAAAAAAGGGGACTGAGCATATGTCAACCATCGTTATCACAGGTACGCAATGGGGCGACGAGGGAAAGGGAAAGATCGTCGACTATCTCGCGGAGCAGGCGGATACCGTCGTTCGCTATCAGGGCGGCTGCAACGCGGGACACACGGTCGTCGCCGCAGGTGAGGAGTACAAGCTGCGCCTGCTGCCGTCGGGCATTCTCTACAAGGGGACGCATAATATCATCGCGAACGGGGTCGCCTTTGATCCCGAGGTCTGTTTGCAGGAGATGGATGCTCTCGCATCGCGCGGCATCGACGTGTCGCATATCCGCATCTCCGACCGCGCCCATGTAGTCATGCCCTACCACCGCCTGATGGACGGCATCGGCGATGCGCAGCGCGGCGCGGACAAGATCGGCACGACGGGGCGCGGCATCGGCCCCTGCTACATGGATCGCGACGACCGCGTCGGCATCCGCGTCTGTGATCTCATGGACGGCGACGAGTTTGCGAAAAAGCTCAAAAAGAACCTCGCGCGCAAGAACGCTGAGCTCGCGGCGGCATACGACCACGCGCCCCTCGTCTACGAGGAGGTGCTCGCCGAGTACAAGGGCTACGCCGAGCGTCTGCGCCCGCTCGTCACCGATACGATCCCGCTCATCAACGAGGAGATCGCAGAGGGGCGCAAGATCCTCTTTGAGGGCGCACAGGCGACGATGCTCGACATCGACTACGGCACCTATCCGTATGTCACCGCCTCGCATCCCATCTCGGGCGGCGTCACCATCGGCGCGGGCGTTGCGCCGAAGAAGATCGATACGGTCATCGGCGTCGTCAAGGCATACTGCACGCGCGTCGGCGAAGGCCCTTTCCCCACCGAGCAGCTGAACGATATCGGCGAGGAGCTGCGCCGCGCAGGGCACGAGTTCGGCACGGTGACGGGGCGTCCGCGCCGCACGGGCTGGCTCGACGCCGTTGTCGTCTGCCACGCGGGGATGCTCTCGGGCATCGACTACATGGCGGTCACGCGTCTCGATATCCTCGACGGATTTGACGAAATCAAGATCTGCACGGGCTACCGGCACAAGGGCGATGTGCTGAAGGGTGTCCCCGCGAGCCTGAACGTCCTCGCCGAGGTCGAGCCGATCTACGAGACCTTCCCGGGGTGGAAGACCGACATCTCCAGCATCCGCAGCTACGACGCGCTCCCCGAGAACGCGCGCCGCTACCTCACGCGCATGGCTGAGGTCACGGGCATCGCCCTCGGCATCGTCTCCGTCGGTCCCTCGCGCGAGCAGACCATCGTGCTCGCGGAGAAGTTGTTCTAACGACACAGCATATAGAAAAACGGCACAGATCACGCATCACGCGCCTGTGCCGTTTTCGTATGCATTACAAGTTTTTCACATTGTCTAGACGACGACAATCCCCAGCAAGATGGCAAAGAACAGTGAAATGATGGAGAGCAGCCAAAGCCACGGCATACAGAACCGCAGGAGATCCTTGATGGAGATACCTGCGAGGCCGCAGCAGAGGAAGGTCGTCGCCGCGTGCGGCGTGACGAGGACGGCAAAGTTCTTGCCGATCAGCATAGCATGCGACATGTTTTCGGGAGAGATGCCGTACTGCTCGCCGACGCCGATCGCAAGCGGCAGGAGGCCGAAGAAATACGGACTCGTGCCGAGCATCATACCGATCGGCACGGCGAATATTCCCATGACGATATGGAAGTACGGCCCGAGGAATCCCGGGATGATCATGACGAGCGTCTCGGCCATCGCCTCGAGCATCTTGCTGCCCGTCAATACGCCGAGGAACACGCCTGACGCGAGGAGGATCATCGGCACGCCGAGCGCCTCACCCGCATGTGCGCGAATACGCGCCCCCTGCATCTTCGGATCGGGGAAGTTCACGATAAGAGCAATGGAAAGCCCGATCATGAAGGCGGCATACAGCTGAATCTTCGTAAAGCAAAGCAGTGCGATGACACCGACCGTGAGCAGGAGATTGAACCAGAAGAGTTTCGGGCGCTTGAGCGCCGCCGCTTCCTCCGCGGTGACCTGCTTCGCGGACGAGGCGTCCTCATCGAGCTGCGCCGCCTTGCCCGTCGGCACGGCGCCCGCGCCGCGCCGTTTTTCCAGAATGCCCATAAAGGCGGCGAAGACGAGCACCATGCCGATGCCGACGATTTGCAGTGGGATCAGCGTGTGCCAGAGTGCATTGACGTCCGTATCGAGGATCACTCCGACGCGTGCGACGGGACCGCCCCACGGCAAGAGGTTCATGATACTCATCGCCGCGCCGATGATGACGCAGAGGACTACAGGACGGATATGCAGCCGTTTGTAGATTGGCAGCATCGCGGGGATCGTCACGAGCAGCGTTGCGGCGAGCGCGCCGTCGAGATGGGCGATCGTGGCGATGCACGCCGTCGCCACCGTGACGAGAACGACGTTCGATCCCGCGTGTTTTACGAGGAAGTCGACGAGCGGATCGAACAGCCCGACCTCCGACATGATGGAGAAATAGACGATGGAGAAGATAAAGAGCACGGCGACCGGCATGGTCGTCGTTACGCCGCTCTTGACGAACTCTGCAATCTGCGCAAAATCAAAGCCGCAGACAATGGCGCAGACGATCGGCACGATGACAAATACCGGCGTTGGATGCGCCTTCGTTTGCAGCAGGCAGTAGATGATTAGAAAAATCATGACAAAGCCGGTGATGGCCAACAGCATAAAAGTCCCTCCTTTTATGTATTTCATCAGCGTACGGGGACGTTATCCCTCCGCACGTTCGAGCGCATAGAGAAAATGAGTGACAGCGACGAGATCCGCCGATCCGCCCGGACTAATCCACTTGTGAATAAAGTCTTCGTCCATCTGCAGGATTGCCGCGCGGCCTTCGGGTGCCGCCATTCCGCCGAGCGCTTCGGCGCGCCGCGCTGTCGCCTGCACTTCATGCAGGACACCGAGGTGGTGGCGGCTGAGGATATTCGTATCATCATTGAGTGTGATGAGCGTAATGAGGACGTCGACGAGTGCGTCGTTCATGGGCAGCCCCTGATCCATCAGCGCGCGATAGAGCGGCAAAGCGATACGGCGCACAAGGGGGAACCCTGCCTCTGCCGTCCCGCGCGCACCCGTCGCACCGCAGGCGAGGTACGCCGCATCTCCTTTCGTCTCGGGAGCGCAAACATCCAGACCATCGAAGTGGCGACGGCAGATCCCTGCACAGATCTCTTTGACGAGATCAAGCACACACTCCGCCGTGCATTTTTTACCCCGCCGCAGCGCCAGCCCCGCAGCGCCAAGGAGCACGCCGAAGCTAAAGATCGCCCCCTTGTGCGTATTGACGCCGCCGGTACGCACAAACATCGCGCGCTCCGCCTCCATGCCGACAGGGCGGAGCCGCGCAAGCAGTGCGGACGCGTCGCCCGTGTGCTCTGTGCCCGTGCGGACGAAGACGGACAGGAACGGCGCGATCGCCGCCGCCGAAACCTGAAAGGTGAAGAAGTCCATATCCGCATGCGCGCCGCAGTTCACACGGTCGACGAGCCCGGGTTTCGGCGTCGCCGCTGCCTCCGCAAGCAGAGCCTCAAGTGCGAGCGATGCAATTTGCGCAGCTCGATCCATCCTTTCGTCACCTCACTCCCTTGATATTTGGGAAATTGATCTTGCAGATGCCAAGTCTGCGCTGCGGGGGCATCCCACCGCCCCCTCTGAGTACGGTATGCGGAATTCCGCCGGCCGATCCTTAGAGCTGCAGCGGCTTGATCTTGCGTACGACGTCGAGGATCGTTCCGTCGCGCGCCTCAAGCACGGCGATGACCCGATCCTCCCATTCGAGTTCGTCGGGCGTGCCGACGAGACTGTACGCCTTCTCCTGCAGCGCCTCGATCGTCGTATGCGCGATGCCCGCCGCGTCAAGACATGCGACGAGATCTCTGCGCATGGGATTGACCGCGATGCCGTAATCCGTCACGACAACGTCCACACAGTCGCCCGGCGTCGTCACCGTAACGACCTTCTTGCAGACCGTCGCCATGCGCCCGCGCACGAGCGGCGTGACGATGATGCAGCATTTGCTCCCCGCGGCCGTGTCCGGATGTCCGCCGGGCGCGCCGCGCAGCACGCCGTCCGAGCCTGTCAACACGTTGACGTTGAAATCCGTGTCGACTTCGAGCGCCGCAAGTACGACGAAGTCCAGCTTGTTCACATACGCCCCTTTATTCGCGGGGTTCGCGTATTCGCTCGTGGAGATCTCAAGGTGTTTGTCCGGATGAGCGGCGAGATGTTCGATTGCCTTTGTGTCAAAATCCTGGGTATCGAGGAGTCTCCGCACGAGCCCCTTGTCCATGAGATCGCAGATGTTGCCCCCCATGCCGCCGAGCGCAAAGCCCATCACGATGCCGCGTTCACGCATATAGGTCTCGAGATAGCGGTTGACCGCAAGTGAAGGGCCGCCGACACCGGTTTGGAAGGAGAAACCGTCCTTAAAATACGGGGTTGCGGCGATGATCTTCGCGCAGCTTTCCGCCATCATCAGGTTGCGCGGGTCCTCCGTGACGCGGGCTTCTTTCGTACCGATTTTTTTCGGATCGCCGATCTCGTCTACAACCACGACATAGTCCACGTCGATCGCGGCGATCGGCGCGGGCGAATTCGGAAACGGGACGAGCGTATCCGTGATGACAACAACATGGTCGGCATAGCGTGAATCAGCGACCGCATAGCCAAGTGTTCCGCAGTTGTTCTTTCCTCCCGTGCCGTTCGCATTGCCGTAGTCGTCAGCCGCAGACGCCGCGATAAAGCTGATATCGATCGTAAGCTCGCCTGTCTCAATCGCGCGCGGACGCCCACCGTGACTGCGGATGACCGCGGGCGTCTTGAGCTTGCCGGCGGAGATCACCTCGCCGATGCGGCCGCGTACACCGGAGGACTGAACACCGATGATCTTCTCCTGCTCGATGTAGTCCGCCAAAAGATCCTGCGCGCTGCCGAGCGAAGTCGTTGCAACGGTGAGATCCTTCAGCCCCATCTCCTCCACGAGCACTTTCATGACCATGCTCGTCACATAGTCGCCGTTGCGAAAAGCATGATGGAACGAGACGGTCATGCCGTCGCGCGCACCGCATTTCTCACATGCCTCGCGGATCGAAGCGACGACCTTTGACGCCTGCGGCCGCTCCGCCCGGCACACGCGCGGCCCGACCTTGCGGAAATATTGACCGTCCTTATGATATTTCCCCCGGTAGACCTCTTTGCCGTCCGTCAGGAGCGCATCCGGGATCTCTCTGCCCACTGCGTTTTTCATCGAATCGCCTCCTTTACAAATCGCCGTGATAGACGCCGCACGCCTTCGCGAGGGCGATGATGCGCTGCGCGTCCTCAATGAAAGCAATATCGATCATCTTTCCGTTGACTGTATAGACGCCGACTCCCTGCTTCGACTGCTCCTCGTAGCTGCGGACGTAGAGCTCCGCCGTTGCGATCTCTGCGGGTGTGGGCGCAAAGGTCTCGTGCACATAGGCGATCTGACGCGGGTTGATGAGACTCTTGCCGTCAAATCCCATCTCGTGATCGAGCCGTACCTCGGCGCGGAAGCCCTCCTCGTCGTCGAGCGCCGTGAAGACGGTGTCAAAACACTGGATGCCCGCCGCACGCGCCGCGAGGAGCATGAGGCTGCGCGCCGTGTTGATCTCGATGCCGCCGGGCACGGGACGGACGTGCATGCTTTTCCGGAAATCGCCGCCCGAGATCGCGACGCCAAGCATGCGCTCCGACGCCGTGCAGATCTCGGCCGCGTTGAGAATGCCTTTCGGGCTTTCGAGCGCTGCCATGAGCAGCGTGCGGCCGGTCTCGACGCCGAACTCCTCCTCGGCTGCGCGCACATGCTCCTCAACGAGGCGCACATCTGCCGCGCTCTCGCATTTCGCGATGCGCACTCCGTCCGCGCCGGCCGCGACGCTCACGCGGATGTCCTCCTGCCAGTGCGGCGTCTCGAGTCCATTCATGCGCACAAGCACCTCGGTATCGCCGTAATCGATGCTTTTGAGTGCATGATAGAGCGAGAACCGCGCTGCGTCCTTCTGGTTCTCGGCAACCGCATCTTCCAAATCGAGAATAATGCTGTCGACGCCGTAAATATAAGCGTCCTTGATGAGTCCCGGCTTCTGCGCATTCATGAAGAGCATCGTGCGGCGCAGCCGGAACCGCTGCGGTTTCGGTCTTGGGATCATCTGACGACACCTCCCCACGGAACATCTTTGGCCGATGCTTCTGTGCTGCGGAATACGGCGCACTCCACGCGTGCCTTGATCGTGCAGTCCAGCGCCCCCTTATCGACGACCTGCACGCGCGCCGCTGTGACACCAAGACGTTCCAGTGTTGCGAGAACCGTACGGCGAATCGCGCGCCCATATTGATTCATGACGCTGCTCTCGACGGTCAGCTCGATGCCGTCCGTCCCCGGCGCAACCGTGACCTGCGCATCGCTCGACTCAAGTGTACCGGCGATTGCTGTTTTCTGAATCTCCATCGCGTTTCCCCCTTTCATTTATGATACCATTAAACCACAAATCTACTGCGCTTGTAAAAGTTCTCTTTTTCTTTTCGCGGCATTCCTTTTTGGAATGTTTTTATGGCGTTTTATCAGGGCAAGCAGTATAATTAAAGGAAATAAGGAATATCTGCCCTGCCGGAAGATCAAATCACGTCATGCCGCCAAAAAAGGGGGATCGTATGGATGTTCAAGATTTTAATCTGCTCGTGACGCTTGCACGCACGCGCAATATCACGCACGCCGCAGAAGAATTTTTCATCACGCAGTCCTCGGTCTCTAAGCGCGTGCGGCATATCGAAAAGGAGCTCGGTATCGTTCTCCTCCTGCGTTCCCGTCAGGGCATCCAGTTCACGCCTGCGGGCGAAATTGTCCTCGATCACGCACGCACCATCCTGCACGAGGTCAACACGATGCACCGCGCGCTCAAGGATCGTCAGGGGGTGGTCTCCGGCACGCTGCGCGTCGGGGTCTCCATCAACTATGCCGTATACCGCCTACCCGCACAGCTGCGGCTTTACCGGAGCCGGTATCCGCTCGTACAGACGCAGTTCGTCACGCTCTCAAGCCAGGATGTCTTTTCGCGGTTCCTCGCGGGGAAAGATGAACTCGCCATCCTGCGCGGCGAACACTCCGATTGGACCGGCCCGCGCATACTCCTCGGGCGCGAGCCGATCTGTGTCATCACAAGCAAGGAGGATGCGGATCGCCCGCTGCATGAATTCGGGCAGGTCACACGCCATACGGACACCGAGATGGCACGCGACATCACCCAGTGGATGAAAGAAAACCATATTCCCCCCGCGAAAAGCCATATTGCCGCAAACAGCACTGCCACCTGCATGGAGATGGTGCAGCAAGGGCTCGGGTGGAGTATTGTACCGCAGATCTGCCTTGCGCGGTTCGACGGCAGCGTCCGTCCAATGTACTTTTCCGACGGCACGCCGCTCATGCGCGCCACCTACCTTTTTTACACCGCGCAGGCGGAGGAGCTGCCGCAGGTGCGTGCCTTCATTGACATGTTCCGCTGAACCGTAAAGGAGTCCGATATGCCCGATATCTCCGTCGTCTATCCCTCCGACCGCGCGGGCGTCGCCGCTGTCCGCGCCCTTCTCGCAAAAGAAGGTCTGCGTCTTGATCCGCGGCTCGACTACACATGCGCCGTCTATGACGAGCACCGTGCCGTCATCGCAACGGGCAGCTGCGCGGGAAACACCCTGCGCTGCCTCGCCGTGGACGCCTCCCGGCAGGGGGAGGGGCTGTTGAATGCGCTGCTGACCCATCTCCTCGACGTGCAGCAGGCACGCGGAAACAGTCCCGTCTTTCTCTATACCAAATGCGTATCCGCCCGGTTCTTTGGCGACCTCGGCTTTTATGAGATCGCACGCGTACCGGATCATGTCGTCTTTATGGAAAACACGCGCTGGGGCTTCTCCGACTACCTGAAAAAACTACAAGCGGAAACGCCGGCCGGAGACGCCCGACGCGTCGCTGCCATTGTCATGAACGCGAACCCCTTTACCATCGGACACCAATACCTCACGGAGCGCGCCGCACAGGAGAACGACCGCGTGCATCTCTTCATAGTCAGCGAAGACGCGAGTTTTTTCCCGCACGATGTGCGTGTGCGGCTCGTACGCGAAGGAACCGCGCACCTGCCGAACGTCGTGCTGCACGAGAGCGGCTCGTATATCGTCAGTCAGGCGACCTTCCCGAGCTATTTCCAAAAGGACGAAGACGATGCGATCCGCGGGCACGCGCAGCTGGATCTTGCCGTCTTTACAAAAATCGCCGCGGCGCTCCGCATCACGCGCCGCTATGTCGGCGCGGAGCGCGCAAGCCGCGTGACGAGCCTTTACAACGAGACCATGCGGACGCTCCTGCCGCAGGCGGGCATCGCATGCGAAATCATTCCGCGCAAAGAATACGCAGGGATGCCTATCAGCGCGTCCACTGTGCGCCGCTGTATTAAGGACGATGACCTTTCCGCGCTGGCCGCGCTCGTTCCGCCAACCACCCTTGCCTATCTGCGATCGGAGGAGAGCGCCCCCGTGCGCCGCGCCATCGCGAAGGCGGAGGATGTCGTACATTACTGAAACCGCGCGCGGCACGTCCATACGCCGATCAGAGAAAGGAACGCCTATGCTGCACGGCCTCTACGTCGATCTCTCCGCCATGCTCGCCGCACGCGAAGCGCGCGCCCTGCGTCAACGAGATCTCTTGGCACGCTTTCACGTGCCGCTTCTCTCGTACACACTCAATATCCCCGGTCCCGTCAAGACCTCCGCGGTCATTCGCCGCGCCTTTGACGCGGGGCTCGACGCACTCACCGCAGCGCTGGCGAAGCGAAACATCCCGTGCATCGCGCGGGAAGAGCAGCACGAGGCGACAGGCGACGAAGCCATACTCGCGCTCCGCGCCGCCCCCGAAGAAATCAAGTCTATTGCCGTGACCCTGGAGGAGACGCACCCGCTCGGCAGACTGTTCGACATGGATGTCCTCGATGCGGCGGGCGAAAAAATCACGCGCCCCATCCCGCGCCGCTGTCTCCTCTGCGGCAGGCAGGCACAGGACTGCGCACGCAGCCGCCGCCACAGCGTCGCGCAGCTGCAGGAAGTGGTCGAACGCCTCCTCCGCACGGACTATGAAATGCCTCCGCCCGCGTGAGCGTCATACGGCTCAGCAGTCTTTCCGGCGCATCATCCCCCGTCTAAACAAAAAAGAACCGCTCCGTACCGAGTTTCAAATCGCGTCGGTACAGAGCGGCTCTTTTATGATATGTTGACTTTATCGTATTACGGCGTCTCCAATAATCCGGCTTCCTCAAAAAACGCCCGATAATACGCCGCCTTCTTCTCGAGCTTCATCGGATAGGCGCGCGAGGTGGACGGCAGGCGCGTGACGAGGAGGTCGCGGGCGCCGCAGCGTGCGGAGATCGTCGTGCCCGTCTTGACGTCCTTTGCCTTGACCTCGGCGTCGAGCAGGGAGAGCAATATCTCCGTCGCCTTCCCGCCCGTCGTGCAGATGCGGCGGCATTCGGGAATGTCGCCGAGCACCGCAGCGATGTCGACGGTCTCGACGACGTCGAGGTAGGCGTCGGATGCGTTGCCGTGCCGGCGAATGGCGCGCTTCACCGTCGGGCAGGAGGCGATGCCCTTCTCCATGAGGAATGCCTTGATGCGGTCGGCGTCAAACGCCTTTGCCTCCGGCACCTGAAAGTGCTGCACGTCTCCGAAGAATACGAGCCCGTAGACGCGCCACATATCGTTTTGGAAGTTCGGATAGTGGAACGCCATCGCGCGCTTCTCCGCGCTTGGCGGGAAGCTCCCCATCATCATGACCGTCGCACGGGGCGGCAGAAACGGCGGAAAGGGGCGCAGTTCTATTTCCTGTATGCTGTTTTCCATCCGATTCCTCCTAAAGAAATAACCGCCCATCCGGACAATGAGCGGTTGTTTTAAGTAAAAGCAAGCGATTCTTGGAAAGATGCCGCCCGAGGGGCGTTCTTTCTATACCCATTGTAACAGCTTGTTCATCATCTCGCAAGTCCAAAATACAATCGTGAATTGCAAGAGCAAGTTGAACAGTGATTTAATTAAGAAACATTTTCAATAGCGTATACTTCATCCAAGAAGGTGTTAAACAGTTCTGCTGGTGTTTGATAGTCGAGCACTCGACGAGGGCGGCTGTTTATCTCATCCGCTATGTTTAGGATGTCCTCGTCACTGTATCCGTCGATGCCCGTTCCTTTGGGGATATATTAGCGGAGGATGCCGTTGTGACGCTCGTTCTGCGGGCGTTCCCATGAGCTGTAGGGGGGAGCGAAGTACACCTTCGTGCCGAGGCTCTCAAGCTGCGTGAACGTCTCGAACTCTGTCCCGTTGTCAA
>NZ_AUFU01000002.1 GCF_000426665.1 Centipeda artemidis DSM 19719
TGCTCCTTTGCTGATGTTTTGTAGCAGAACCATTATAGCACGGGATGTCACTATGGATTTTGTTTTTGTTTAGCTGTTCAACTTCATTTTACAACGAACCGAATTATAATAACATGGAATATTTCAACCAATGATTGTACGAGAGGAGAAAACGTGATGAGCAAGGCGATTACAAACGATTTCGAGACACGCCGTTATCGTCTCGCCGAAGTGGCGAAATCGGGCGATGTCGCGACGCGCACACCGATCTACGCGACGGAGTCGACGAGCGGGGTTGTTTGGGTGCTAAAGCCGGGGCAAACAATCAAGCCGCACGGACACGCCAAAGCGGACGATATCTGGATCTGCATTCAAGGTGAGGGCGTTTTCTATCCAGCAATCGGCGAGGAACGCCCTATCGAAAAGGGGGATGTCATCGTCTCTGCAAAGGGGATGTGCCACGGCATGAAGAACACGGGCACAGAGGACTTCATTTTCGTTGGCATCCTTGCCCCCGTTCCGGCAGACTACTTTCCTATCGAAAAATAGCTATTATTTTAATCGCTTAATTTTCTGTGGAAAATTCTCCAGTGGGAGTAGTAGAGCGTTCAAATAGCAAGGTTGAACTTTATTATCAGTATTTTACTAAGATTTCTCACCACAGAGATTCCATTCGCTCTACCTGGACGTCTGGAATCTCTCTTTTTTGTTGCAAAGAATCATTAGCCATCTTCCCCTATCCTGTGTTATAATTTTCTTATATTTGAAACGTGGGAGGGAAGGCCGTTGTTTGCAAAGACCTATGGTGCGACGACCCTCGGGATAGATGGACGGATTATCGACGTTGAGGTGGATGTGTCGCCCGGGCTGCCGGGCTTTGAGCTGGTCGGTCTTCCCGATACGTCGGTAAAGGAGTCGAAGGAGCGGGTACGGACTGCGATTCGCAACTCGGGCATTCAACTGCGGCAGGAGCGAGTGACGGTGAATCTTGCACCTGCCGATGTGCGAAAGGACAGCTCGGGGCTTGATCTGCCAATTGCGGTTGGTCTCCTTGCATCCTACGGTATGGTTCCGGAGATGGCGGTGCAGAGTGCTCTCTTCTCGGCGGAGCTTTCTCTCGATGGGAACTGCCGTCCGATCAGCGGGATTCTTCCGATGGCGATTACGGCGCGTGAGCGGGGACTTACGGAGTTTTACGTTGCACCGTCCAATGCAGACGAGGCACTCCTGATTGACGGACTGAAGGTCTATGCGGTCGAGAATCTGGCGCAGCTTGTGCGTCATTTGACAGGGGCAGAAACACTGACTCCCGCTGAGCCACAAGCAACAGAACAGAAAAAGGACGCTGCGTTTACCGATGACTTTGCGGACGTACAGGGGCAGTATCAGGCGAAACGTGCGCTTGAGATTGCGGCAGCAGGAGGGCACAATGTCCTCATGGTTGGCGTTCCCGGCTCGGGCAAGACGATGCTGGCACGTCGGATGCCTTCGATTCTGCCGGAGCTGACGAAGGAAGAAGCCATCGAGATCACGAAGATTTACAGCATCTCGGGGCTGCTCGGAAAGGATACAGGGCTTGTGACCACGCGCCCCTTCCGCAGTCCGCATCATACGTCCTCGACGGTGGCGATGATCGGCGGCGGGAGCATTCCGCGTCCGGGCGAGGTGACGCTTGCCCATCACGGCGTGCTCTTTCTCGACGAGCTGCCGGAGTTCAGCAAGAAGACGCTTGAGGTGCTGCGTGAGCCAATCGAGGATCGTCAGATTACGGTGTCGCGTGCGAACGCAACACTGACCTTTCCCTCTAGTATCATTTTGGTAGCGGCAATGAATCCGTGTCCATGCGGATATTATGGAGATAAGAACCATGTTTGTGAATGCAGTGCGGGGGAGATCAAGCGGTACACGCGCAAAATCTCGGGGCCGTTGCTTGACCGCATCGACATTCACATCCGCGTGTCGCGTGTGGATTACAACGACCTGCATACGACGCAGCGCGCGGAGTCCTCGGCGGCGATAAGAGCCCGCGTCGTTGCCGCGCGGGAAGCGCAGCGTGTGCGGCTGAAGTCATACGATCTGTTTTGCAACGCGCAGATGAATCACAGCATGATCAAAAAATACTGCCGGCTGCAATCGGATGCCGAGGGCATTTTAGAAGCGGCGTTTCACCGGATCAATCTTTCGGCACGCTCGCACGACCGTATCATCAAGGTTGCCCGTACGATCGCAGATCTAGACGGCGCACAGGAGATCGCGGCGAAACATATTGCCGAGGCGATTCAGTTGCGCAGCGATATCGGTCTCAATATCGACTAAAAATATCGGAGTGAATAGCGTGTGTAATCATTCGGAATATGTCAAACTGGAAATTTTCATTCCCGAGACGCATCTTCCTGCGCTTCGTACGGCTCTGCAGTCCGTAGATGCCGGGCATATGGGCGATTACGATTCCTGTTTTGCGTATAGCCGCGTGACAGGAACGTGGCGCCCGCTCGAGGGGGCGCACCCGTATGCGGGGACGGTCGGAGAGATATGCGAAGCGCCCGAGTTGAAGGTGGAACTATGTGTTGCGGCGCAACGCATGGAGGAGACGGTTGCCGTCATCCGTGCCGTACATCCCTATGAGATGCCCGCGATCTATGCACTGCCGCTCATCGGTGGAATTTGAGTGTAAATTCCACCAGATATACAACTTCCTTGGAGATTATGGTATAATGGGAAAGTATGTCAATATGACATGTTTTTTTATTTGTCAGTTTAGGAAGGAGATGTGTTTGTGGCAGAGAAGATCCGTCCTGAACTTCTCTCGTTCTTACCCCCTGGCATGATGCCTCTGAAAATTCTTGTCGTGGAGAGTCTCTCTTACTTAATTAAACTAAAAGAGATGTTTCCCCAAGCGGAACTATATGCTGTGACCGCCGAATTGGATCAAGAAATATCCGTTTTTCCTGAAGGAATTCATTGGGAATTTCTTGACTATCTTTCTGTTCCATTACCATATACACGAAATTATTTTGACTACATCATCTCAGATCTCACATTGGAGTGTGCTGCTAATCCTCAGGACATAGCGGCGGGGTTTTCTACATTTTTGAAAGAAACGGGAGCCTTACTCACAAGTTTTCGCAACATTCGACATTGGTCTGTATTGCAGAAACTCATGGAGGGACATTATTACGGTGTTGTCTCACGTCTTTTTGCACGACCCGAGTTTGAAAATCTGCTTTACGCGTCCTTTTATAAGAATGTTTGCGTTCGAAGACAGCTTCGTGAGGCTTCCGGCGAATTGATCGATCATCTTGTTGCGGCGGGCTTTGAAAATGAACACAAGGATCTTGAGACGGAATTTTACCTTGTTCGTGCTGATCGTTCTATGCCGGAACTCTCCTTGCTTAAATCCATGTATACAGGGGCGGACCGTCAGGAGTTATCACGGCTGATTCATCGCATCGAGTATGAAGTAGACTGCCCGGAATCTATCCGAACACTGTGGTTCAAGGTAGAGACTTTGAATATTTTTTCGGATTATCTCGCTTCATTTATTCAAGAAACCGTTATGCATCAGGAGGCGTTCTACCGACGGCTGCTTGTACATTCTTTCGGGCGGCAGGATTTTATCATTCGAATGCTTGCATATAGTGCGAGAGAAGCGTTTGATCCTTCGATGCGCAGAGTTTTTGCGGCACTCCAAAAGGAAGCTGAACATGGAAACGAAGGGATTTTATATGCCCGAACTTGATCGCAATAAGGTTGCCTTTATTTCCTGCGTCAACGATGAGGATATGTATGGTGAATGCCTGCTGTACTTAAAATCATTGCATGTTCCGCACGGCATATCGGTCGAATATATTCCCGTACGCGGGGCATCATCAATGTGTTCAGGCTATAACGAGGGCGCACGCAAAACAAATGCGCGATATAAGGTGTACCTGCATCAGGATGTGCTCGTAGTCAATAAGAATCTCATTCAGGATCTTTTTTCCCTCTTCCGGGACGAGGAGACTGCGCTTATCGGCATGATCGGGTGCCGTAGTTTGCCGCATTCCGGTGTTTGGTGGGATGGTCTGCGTACCTATGGCAGGGTTTTGCATCATTGTGAATCCGAAAGTGTTGTGGATTCTCATTGTATGGAACCAGACGGAGACCATATTGAGGTGGAAGCAGTGGATGGGCTTCTCATTGCTATGCAGTATGATATACGTTGGCGGGACGATTTATTTACAGGATGGCATTTTTATGATACGTCTATGTGCATGGAAGTTCGTCGGCATGATTTTAAGTCTGTGGTGCCAAATCAAGAACAAAATTTTTGGTGTATCCACTGTCCGCAGGAAAAGCCGCTTTCACCTGATTACAAACGCTATCAAAAGATATTCCTCCGAGAATACGGCTCTGAATTGAATCCCGAAGTATAAAATCTAAAGAAAGGAGGGCTTCCTACATGCAAGAGCAGCCTCCGCAGAATGAACACAAAGCCGAAGAGAAGATGAATTGGCTCAAACTGGCTGCAAAATTTTCCGCAGACGGCGATTTGAGGGGGATGCGTGCCTGCGCTCAGGAAGTCGACAAACTTGCGGAAGGGGATGTCGATGCTGTGGCGGTCAATGCAGAGGCAGCACTCTACAGTGGCAGTATTGAAGAGGCACAGCAACTTGCAGAGCAAGTACTCCGCGTGTCACCTCGCCATCCGCGTGCCCGCATGGTATGGGCAGGGCTTGCCGCACTCGAATTTCGCCTTGGGGATGAGATCTCTCTGCTGGCTGATCTAATTGAAGAGCTTTCCTACAAAGCAAAAATTCTTGGTGAAGACGATCCTGCCTACAGCATATATTATCAAATGCTTCGGCGTGCGCGCGGCTGGCTTGCGGATGCGTTCTATCTTGGCGGAGAGGCAAAAGGTGCAGCTCATGAGTTGCTGATGTCCAGCCGCCTTGCTAAGGAGCCGAGTGAAGAGGCGGAACTCTACAGTAAATACTTGTTTATGCGGAACTATCGTTATCTCGGAGCGCGCGAAGGTCGGCAAAAAGCAGAGCTCTATAACGATATGGTTGCTGTGACATCTTACACACATGAAAATGCATTGCGTACAGAGCATCGAAAGCTCCGGATAGGCTACATCTCACCGGATTTTCGTGAGCATGCGGTCGCATATTTTTTAACGCCGCTGCTGCGCCATTTTGACGGAGAGCAGTTCATGGTTTTTTGCTATGCGACGGGGCGGAACGATGCAGTTACGGATCGTTTGCGTTCACGGCGCGTGACCTGGCGTGATTTACGCAGCAGATCCCCACGGACAGCCGCACGTCTTATCAATGAAGATAGAATAGATATCCTTGTTGATCTCTCCGGGCATTCTCAGGATAACGCGCTGCCCATTATGGCCTATCGTCCTGCACCCATCCAGATCTCCGGCATCGGTTATACAAATACGACAGGGGTAGATACTATAGACTATTTCTTGTCGGATGAAATTTGTATTCCCTATGGAGACACCACAGCGGAATCAGGTTTTACAGAACAAATCCTAAGAATGCCACATTCGCATCTTTGTTATGCGCCGGAGGAAATTCGCCCGATGCCGGAGACAGGCTTTGAAGCTCCTGTGCGCAGAAACGGCTATGTGACCTTTGGCAGCTTTAACAATTTTGCCAAAGTAACGGATGAAACCTTACTACTATGGCGTGGTATTTTAGAATCTGTTCATGATTCGCGGCTTGTCATAAAAGGAAAAATTTGCAGCATTGATGCCGGTAAGGATTTTCTAAAGAAACGGCTGTCACTGCTCAGCTATGATATGACGCGTGTCGAGCTGCGCCCCTACAGTCCCGATTATCTCGAACAATATCGCGATATTGATATTGCACTTGATACGGCGCCATACAACGGCGGATTAACCACATGTGAGGCACTCTACATGGGAGTACCCGTGATCTCAATACGCGGTCGTACACACGGCGCACGTTTTGGCGCGTCTATTTTAACCAATGCCGGTGTGCGTGAACTCGTCGTAGAAAACGATATCAATTATGTACGACGCGCCGTTCAACTGGCGGAGTCGCCAAAACTAATTGAGGCATATCACGCGGGGCTTCGGACGAATATGAAGCGATCCCCACTGATGGATATACAGTCTTATATGCACGCTTTGGAAGATGCATATGTGGAGATTTGGAAGAAATTCTGTGACATAGGGGCAAAACAGTCCATATAGGAATGGATCCAAAAGATGAGAGGAGGAAACATACATGTCGTTTGTCCATCTGCATGTACATACGGAATACAGCTTGCTTGACGGTGCAAGCCGCATCAAGGAGTTGGTGCAGCGGACGAAAGAACTGGGGATGGACTCTGTTGCCATCACGGATCACGGCGTCATGTATGGAGCCATTGCTTTCTATAAGGAAGCCATGGCACAAGGGATTCATCCAATCATTGGTTGCGAAGTCTACGTTGCGCCACAGTCACGACATGAACGTACAGAGGTGGACGGTGTTCGCTATTATCACCTCATCCTGCTTGCGGAGAATGAAATCGGCTACCGTAATCTCGTTCGCCTTGTATCCCTCGCAAATATCGAGGGATATTATTATAAGCCACGTGTCGATAAAGATTTGCTTCGTCAATACCATGAAGGAATCATTGCGTTGTCTGCCTGTGTGGCAGGGGAGATTCCGCGATCCATCCTGCTCGGGGATCCGGAGCGTACTGACGAGATTCTTGCCGAATATGTGGATATATTCGGTCGAGACAATTTTTTTCTAGAGCTACAGGATCATGGGCTCCCTGAGGAAAAGACTGTCAATCATGCCTTACGTGATCTTTCAAAAAAACACGACATCGGACTTGTTGCGACCAATGATATCCACTATGTGAGAGCAGAGGACAGCGAGTTTCACGATATACTCCTCTGTGTACAGACGGGGCGAACGATCAACGATCCCAATCGGATGCGGTTCTCGGGACCCGATTACTACCTGAAATCGGAAGCCGAGATGACAGCGCTCTTTCACGATTATCCGGGCGCTGTTGAAAACACTGCAAAGATTGCCGCGCGGTGCCGTGTAGACTTTACCTTTGGAGAATTGCAGCTGCCGTTTTACCCAATTCCAGAAAAATTTGCTGATGATGATGCGTATTTACGAACACTCTGTGAAGAACGGCTGCCGGAGCGTTATTCGGAGATTACTAATGAGATTCGTTCGCGTCTGGACTACGAGCTCGGTGTCATTCACGGGATGGGATATGCCAGTTACTTCTTAATCGTCTGGGATTTTATCAATTATGCACGAGGACACGGTGTTGCCGTAGGTCCGGGGCGCGGCTCAGCGGCAGGAAGCATCGTCGCGTATTTGCTGGAGATTACGAATATTGATCCGCTCCGATATGCGCTCCTTTTTGAGCGGTTCCTGAATCCTGAACGCGTGTCCATGCCGGATATCGATATCGATTTTGACGACATCAATCGAGGCAGAGTGATTTCGTATGTCAAAGAGCGCTATGGGGAAGATCATGTCGCACAGATTGCTACATTTGGTACGATGGGAGCAAAAGGGGCGATTCGCGATGTTGGGCGTGTTCTGGAAATGTCGTTTTCAGAAGTGTCCAATATTACAAAGCTTGTGCCGAGCGAACTTAACATTACTATTGACCGCGCACTAAAGGAATCCGCGGATTTTCGCCGTCTCTATGACGAGGATGAATCGGTACGTCGTGTCATTGATCTTGCGCGCAAGATTGAGGGACTGCCTCGCAATACGTCCATCCATGCGGCGGGCGTTGTGATCGCGAAGGAGCCGCTGACCAATCACGTTCCCGTATGGATATCGGAAGGAACTCTTGTCACCGAATTTGATAAGGACGATGTCGAGGCACTTGGTCTGCTCAAGATGGATTTTTTAGGGCTGCGGACGTTGAGCATCATTGAAGATGCACTTAAAAATATCCGCACGTCCCACGGGATCGACATTGATATCGACAATATTCCACTCGAAGATGATCTGACTGCACAAATGCTGTGCGATGGCGATACGGGTGCAGTGTTTCAGATGGAATCTGCGGGTATGACGAATCTTGTCAAGGATCTGCAGCCGAAGGGATTCGTCGATCTGATCCCGACGGTCGCGCTCTATCGCCCGGGACCGCTCGGCAGCGGCATGGTGACGGACTTCATCGACGGACTGCATGGAAAAAAAGAAGTTGTCTACATGCATCCACTTCTCGAACCGATCCTAAAGGAGACATTCGGGGTCGTGCTCTATCAAGAGCAGGTCATGCAGATCGTACAGGTGCTCGCGGGATTTACGCTCGGTCAGGCGGATCTCCTGCGGCGTGCTATGGGCAAGAAAAAGCATGAGCTCCTCATGGCTCAGAAGGAATCTTTTCTTGCTGGTTGTGCGAATAACGGCATCGACGCCCCCCTCGCGAACCATATCTTTGATTTGCTGACACATTTTGCGGATTATGGGTTTAATAAATCGCACAGTGCATCTTACGGACTCCTTGCATGGCAGACAGCATATCTCAAAGCACATTACCCCGTAGAGTTCATGGCGGGCGTCCTCACGAGCATTATGGATAAGACGGATAAAATTCCCGTCTATATCCGGCTTTGTCATCAGATGAAAATCAGGATACTGCCGCCGGACATCAATTCTAGTGCGGCAACATTCAGTATCGAAAGCGGCGCAATACGATTTGGTCTTGCAGCGGTCCGCAATGTTGGCGAGAATGCGATTGCCGTGCTGGAGCATGTCCGCGAAGAGGGCGGGCCTTTTCGCTCTCTGGTGGATTTCTGCACGCGTGTCGATCTACGAATACTGAATAAACGGGCGATCGAGAGTCTCATCAAATGCGGTGCATTTGACAGCCTTGGAATTGATCGCAATCATCTCCTGGCGTCACTTAATGCCGCCGTCACGGATGCGGCACGCAGGCAGCGTGATTTACTGAGTGGCCAGATTGGTCTCTTTGGCGACGAGGCCATGGCAGAGATCCAGCAGATCGGTGATTTTGACGATGTTCCGCTCTGTACGCCGCGCGAGCGTTTGATCTGGGAGAAGGAGGCAACCGGATTTTACATTACGGGGCATCCGCTGGAGGACAATCAAGAGACGCTTTCGCATTTGCAGCCAATCGGGCAAATCGCTGCGGCAGTGCGGCGGGATCGCCAGCTCATGCGCGTCGGCGGTATCCTCACGAGCACGAAGCGTTTTACGACGAAGAAGGGCGACACGATGCTCTTTGCGGATTTGGAGGATTTCACAGGAACGCTTGAGGTCACGGTATTTCCGCGTGTCTTTTATGCCCATGTATCCGACTTGGAGCCGGATCAAGTCGTGGTTATTCAGGGACGCGTCGATACGGCAGGTGAGACGCCGAAACTGCTTGCCGACGAGATTTGGCGCATTGACGATTATCGGACGTCGTATTATCTGACGCCGCCCCAAGATGCGGATCGCGCCGCACTATGGGAGAAAATGAAGGACGTGTTTGCCGCACACACCGGAGATCATCCCGTCTATGTGCAGAGTGACGGGCGATGGCGCAGACTGGACGAGACGTATTGGATTGATGGCACGCCCGAGGTACGGGCGGAGCTCAGTACGCTTTTGGGCGAGACTTCAGTGCGGATTCGATAGAGGAGAATGATGGAAGAGCGTTTGCAAAAAATACTCGCCAATGCGGGGATCGCTTCGCGACGCAGCGCCGAGGAGATGATTCGCGCAGGGCGCGTGACTGTAGACGGCGTGTGCGTGACGGAGCTCGGGCGTAAATATGACGCCGCGCTGCATGAAATTGCCGTGGACGGGATCCCTGTGCAGAAAGAAACGGAACGCGTCTATCTCCTGCTCAATAAGCCGGTCGGCTATCTCTCCACGGCACGCGATGACCGCGGACGCAAGACCGTGCTCGACCTCCTGCCTCACACTTCTGCACGCCTTTACCCCGTAGGGCGCCTTGATGCCGATACGGAGGGACTGCTGCTCATCACGAACGACGGTGCTATGACGCAGGGGCTCCTGCATCCGCGGTATGAGATTGACAAGGTATACCGCGCGGAGATCGAGGGGGCGTTGACGCCTGAAAAACTGAGGCACCTGCGCGGCGGTATTCTCTTGGAGGACGGTATCACCGCGCCCGCACGCATGCGTATTCTTTCCGCAGACGACACGGTTACGACCGTTGAAATCGTTATCCATGAGGGACGCAACAGACAGGTGCGACGCATGTTTGCAGCCGTCGGATGCCGCGTCCTGCGTCTGCGCCGTGTACGGTTTGCAATGCTCACGCTGAAGGATCTCCCGTGTGGTGCGTCACGTCCGCTGAGTACAGAGGAGATCCGGGAGCTGAAGGTACTGTCCGGAGGTGATGTGCGGTGAAACGGGTTGTCGTCGTAGGGGCGGGACCCGCGGGCATGATGGCGGCGATCACTGCAGCGGAGCACGAGGGCAGCGTGCTGCTCCTCGAGAAGATGCCGCGCGCCGGGCGCAAGATGATGATCACGGGAAAAGGACGCTGCAATGTCACAAGCGCGGATGACCCGGCGGACATCATCAAGAACATTGCGGGCAATGGTCGCTTTCTGAATAGTGTCATCCGTGCGTTTGACAACGCCGCGGTCATGGCGTTCTTCGAAAATGTCGGTGTACCGCTCAAGACAGAGCGCGGCAATCGGGTATTCCCTCAGAGCGATCGTGCTGTGGACGTGGTGGATGCCATGATGCGCCGTCTGCGCGATCTGCATGTGGAGCTTCGTACGAATACGCACGTGCGGGCGCTTGTTGTTACAGACGGTGCGATTCGCGGCGTTCGTTTAGAGAGCGGCGATACGGTCGCGGCGGATGCCGTCGTCCTCGCGGTCGGCGGCGCGTCGTACCCGCTGACGGGATCGACGGGCGACGGCTATGCGATGGCACGGGATGCAGGGCATCATATCGTCCCCATATTCCCTGCGCTCGTGCCGCTTTGTACGGCGGAAGGATGGGTGAGGGACGTGCAGGGGCTGTCTCTGCGCAACGTCCGTGCCGCTCTTTACAGTGCGGGGAAAAAACAGGCGGAAGAGTTCGGCGAGATGATGTTCACCCATTTTGGCGTGACGGGGCCGATCATCCTGCGTCTCAGCAGACGTGCCGCAGAGCTGATGAACGGGGGCGCGGATACGCTGACGCTGAACTTGAATCTCAAGCCCGCCCTGAGCTATGAGGTACTGCATGCGCGCATCGAACGCGATTTTTCCAAATACGAGCGCAAGCAGGTGCGCAACGGCATGATCGATCTCCTGCCAAAGCGGCTCATCGACATTGTTCTCGGTGCCGCGCAAATTTCCCCGGAACGTACGACGGGGCAGGTTTCGGCAAAAGAACGCAATCGGCTCGCGCAAACATTGCAGGCACTGCTACTCACGATCACGGGGACGCGCCCGCTCGCCGAGGCGATCGTGACGGCGGGCGGTGTAGAGACGCGCGAGATCGATCCGCGTACGATGGCGTCAAAAATCGTGCGCGGGCTCTATTTTGCAGGGGAAGTCGTCGATGTGGACGGCTTCACGGGCGGCTATAATTTGCAGGCGGCGTTTTCCATGGGCTATGCCGCGGGGAAATACAGTGCCGACGATACGGAAAGCGAGTGAAATCTATGTCGGAGATGAAGATCATTGCCCCCGCCGTCCACGGATGGAGGGGAGAACCTGTGATTCCGGGCGATAAATCGATGTCGCACCGCAGTGTGATGCTCGCGGGTCTTGGAAGCACGCCGGTTCATATCAAGAATTTTCTCCATGCGGCGGACTGTCTGTCGACGGTCGGCGTCATGCGCGCGCTTGGCGTCCGCGTCGAGTTTCCCGCGGACGGCGAACTCGTTGTGACGGGGCGCGGCCTCCATGGACTCTCCGAACCTGCGTCCGTACTTGATGCCGGGAACTCGGGAACGACGCTGCGGCTGATGATGGGGTTGCTCGCTCCGCAGCCCTTTTTCTTGACGTTTACGGGAGACGCGTCGCTCTCGCGCCGTCCGATGGGGCGCGTCCTCTTGCCGCTCGGACAAATGGGCGCGCGGATCTACGGCAGGAACGACAACAATAATCTGCCGCTCAGCATTGTCCCCGCAGGAAAGAAACTGTGCGGCATTTCGTACGACAGTCCCGTTGCCAGCGCGCAGGTGAAATCCGCGATCCTCCTCGCGGGGCTCTATGCGGATGCGCCCACGTCCGTGACGGAGTCGTTCGTCTCACGGGATCATACCGAGCGGATGCTCGCGGGATTCGGCGTTCGCGTAGAGCGCGAAGGATGCACGGCACGCGTATATCCGGTCACGCGGGAGGAGGATTACATAGCGCCCGAGGAAATCACGGTGCCGGGGGACATCAGTTCGGCGGCGTATTTCCTTGTCGGCGGGAGCATCATCAAGGGCAGTCGGCTTCTCCTCAAAAATGTGGGCATCAACCTGACGCGCACCGGTATTTTGGACGTGCTTGCGCAGATGGGCGCACATATTGCGGTGAAAAATGAGCGTACGAGCGGCGGCGAAGCCCTTGCCGACATTTCTGTGGAGACGGCGGAGCTGCACGGCGTACGAGTCGGCGCGGAAATCATGCCGCGTCTCGTCGACGAGATCCCCATTCTCGCCGCCGCGGCATTATTTGCCGAGGGCGATACCGTGATCACCGGCGCGGGAGAACTGCGCGTCAAGGAGACGGATCGTCTGCGTGCGATCGCGGACGAGTTTGGGAAAATGGCGCCCGGCAGCATCGAGGAGCTGGAGGACGGACTGATCATCCGGGGGAAACGTCCGATTTGCAAAGCACGCGTGCACAGCCGCAGCGATCATCGCATGGCAATGTCGCTTGCCGTCCTTGGCACGGCGGCGGACGGTGCGGAGATCGAGGAACCGGACAGCGTTCAGATTTCGTATCCGGCATTTTTTGAGCAGTTAGACCGGCTCGCCGGAGCATAGGAGGGAAGTTCTATGAAAAGTATTATTGCCATCGACGGACCTGCGGGGGCAGGAAAGAGCACCATCGCCAAGCGCGTGGCGGAGCAGCTCGGCTATATCTATATCGACACGGGCGCGATGTACCGCGCCGTCGCATGGAAAACGCTCCGCAGCGGCGAGGAGGTTACGGACCCGGCGATCCTCCGGGCGGCTGCGGATATTGACGTGCGCCTTTCCTGTACGGACGGCGGGACGCGCGTCACTGTTGACGGCGCCGACGTGACGGGGGAGATTCGCACGCCCGAGGTGACGGGGATTGTTTCGCGCGTTGCGGCGCTCGCCCCCGTGCGTGCCAAGATGGTTGACCTCCAGCGCGCGATGGCAGGCGCCGGAAAGGTCGTCATGGACGGACGCGACATCGCGACGAACGTCCTCCCCAACGCGGACGTTAAGGTGTTCCTCAGCGCATCGGTCGAGGAGCGGGCGCGCCGCCGCCATAAAGAGATGCAGGAAAAAGGATACGACGTCGACCTCGCCGAACTGCAAAAAGAAATCGCCGCCCGTGACAAACAGGACAGCGAACGCGAAATCTCCCCGCTGCGTCAAGCCGACGACGCGATCCTCATAGATTCGACCGGGCTGTCGATCGAGGAAGTGACCGCTCGGATTCTTGCGCTCTGCGCATAGACGAGGAGGGCATATGGTATACGGATTTTTCCAATATCTTTTTCGATTTATCTTTTATGTCATTTTTCGAACACGGGTCTATGGGCGTGAGAACATCCCCGCAGAAGGCGCGGTCATCTTGGCGGCTAACCATGCGAGCAACGCCGATCCGCCGCTCATGGCAAGCCTAATCGAGCGCCCCGTCAGCTACATGGCAAAGATCGAACTGTTTGAGAACCCCATTTTTGGCGGCATCATCCGCCGCTGTCATGCGTTTCCGGTCAAACGCGGTGAGTCGGATCGCGGCGCGATCAAAACTGCCGTTCAGGTGCTCAAGGAAAAGCGCATCCTAGGACTATTCCCCGAGGGCACGCGCAGCAAGACGGGCGAACTCAAAAAGCCGGAGGCAGGCGTCGCTCTGATTGCCGCAATGACAGGCGCGCCCATCGTCCCCGTCGCGATCCTCAACACGCATCGAATTTTCGCGAACGGCGGAAAAATCCCCGCGCTTCGCATCATGTACGGAGCGCCGATTTCCTTTCAAGGCGACCGCAAGAGCAAAGAATCTCTGGATGCGTTTTCGAACGAAATTATGGCGCGCATCGCCGCGATGCGGGACGACCTCAAGAGCATGTCCTAAATTTACTCATATGAATTTTGCAGACATTTTACAGGCAAACGGAATATCATGAGCGGGAGAGAGGGGCGGTAGATTGCAGGTATCCATACTGGCAAGCGGGAGCAAGGGAAACTCCGTGTACGTCGAGCTCGACGGGACGCGTCTGCTCGTCGATGCCGGCATCTCGGCGGCGCGGATCAAGAAAGGGCTTGCCCGGCATGGCGTCGATTTACAGTCGATCGATGCGGTGCTTGTCACCCATGAACACATCGATCATGTGCGCGGCCTCAAGACACTGTCCAAGCAATACCGCCTGCCTATTCTCGCTACGCAGGGAACGCTGGAGAATATCGACGGAGGAGAGGCATTTGCCGATGAGATGCATGTCGTGACGGGCGATTTTTCCATCGGCGGGGTACGCGTTCAGTCGTTTGCGACCTCTCACGATGCCGCGGAACCCTGCGGATTTCGCATTGAAGGCTCTTCCTGCTTTACCCTTGCCACGGATCTTGGCGTCGTGACCGACGGCGTACAGGCGGCGATCGAGGGGGCGGATGTGCTCGTCCTTGAGGCGAACCACGATCCGGAGATGCTCAGGCGCGGCGGCTATCCGTGGACGATCAAGCGAAGAATTCTCTCAGACAGAGGTCATCTTGCCAATAACGAAGCAGCGTGGGCGCTCATGCGCATGAAGAAGCGCCCTCGCAAAGTCTATCTGGCGCACCTCTCCGAGGAGAACAACCACCCCGCACTCGCGCATGATACTGTGCAGGAAGTTCTCTCCGCCCATGGCGTTCTGATTGATGTCGAAGCCTGTCTCCCGGAGGGCGGGGTATCGACGATTATATAACAAAGGAGATGCTATTATGAATATCCGTTCTGTCTTGCGGCGCCGAAAGAGCGTGGCAGTCATAGCTGCGCTTGCCGCGGCGTCCGTCATTGTCTTTGGCGGGTGCTCCATGGGAACGGCAGCCGACAACAGTGTCGGGGGAATGAAGTCGATACAGGCGGCAGATACCTCTGGACTCTCTGAGGCCCGGAATACGCCTGTCGTGCGTGCAGCAAAGGCAGTTGGCCCCGCCGTGGTCGGGATCACGAACAAAGCGGTTGCACGAGATTGGTTCAATAATCCCGTAGAGACCGAAGGTGTCGGCTCGGGCGTCATTTTCCGTAAAGACGGCTATATTGTCACCAATAACCATGTTGTCAGTGGTGCAAAGGAGATTATCGTTTCTCTCTCGGACGGACGCAGTCTCAAAGGCAAGCTCATCGGTAAGGATGAGTTTACAGATCTTGCCGTCGTCAAGGTAGATGCGAACGATTTGCCGACCGCCGTCTTTGGGAACTCCGACAATATTGTTGTGGGAGAACCTGCCATTGCCATTGGCAACCCGATGGGGCTTGAGTTCCAAGGAAGTGTCACCGCCGGTGTGATCAGCGCACTGAACCGTACTCTTGACATCAGCGACAAACGCGTGAAGCTGCTCCAAACCGATGCCGCCATCAGCCCCGGAAACTCCGGCGGCGCACTTGTCAACGCAGACGGCGAAGTCATTGGCATCAACAGTGCAAAGGTAGCGGCAAGCGGAGTCGAAGGGATGGGTTTCTCCATTCCCATCAACACGGTGCAGACAGTCATCAATGAACTGATCGAAAAAGGCTATGTTGCGCGTCCGTATCTCGGCGTGTCCGTCTTTGATCCTATGACGGCAGAGCGTTACGGCTATCAGCTCAACATCGACAAGGGCGTCTACATTTTCCGACTCACACTCGACGGTCCCTGCGGCAAAGCAGGATTCCAACGCGGTGATATCATCCTTGAGATTAACGGTGAGGAGATCAACAGCGTTGCCGATCTGCGCAACAAAATTGCCTCGTATCAGGTCGGTGACACGATAACGATTACCTATGACCGTAACGATACGAAACATAAGGCCGACGTCGTTCTCGAAGAGATGCCGCAGGACGATAAATAAAATGCGGGTCACCGTCCTATGCGCAGGGAAACTCAAAGAGAAGTACCTGCACGACGGCATCGCCGAATATGCCAAGCGGCTGCGTCCATACGTTGATCTCCGCACGATTGAGATTACTGAGGAACGAATGAAGGAGACTCCATCTGCGGCGGAGAAACAGGAAACGCTTCGCCGAGAAGGCATGCGTCTCTGTGCACAGATCCCACAAGGGGCATATCTTATCGTGCTGGACGTCGGAGGCACGGAACTTTCCTCTGAAGAACTAGCAGCACATGTTGAGCAGATCTGTGTCGCGGGGAAGAGTCATATCGTCTTTCTCATCGGAGGCCCGTTTGGACTCTCTGACGAAGTACGCCGCGCAGCCGATTTACGGCTTTCATTTTCCCGATTTACACTGCCGCATCAGCTCATTCGGCTTATGCTGATGGAGCAGATCTATCGCGTCTTTAAGATCAATCGCAGGGAACCATATCACCTATAGCCCCGGGAGAGGTATCTGCATCCGGCAGAGCCTCTCTTTTTGTATTTTATTTGCATATTGTATTCATGCAATGAATCTCTATACAAGCTTTTCGCCCTGTGCTATACTCAGTCACGTTCGTTGCAGAGTCAATCGAACCACATGAAAAGGGGGATTTATCATGTCCAACATGAAGCAGTATGTCAACGATATTCTCAATCTCGTATCCAAACGTGACCCGGATCAGGCGCATTTCAAGAACACGGTGGAAGAGGTTCTGACCTCGGTTGTGCCGCTCCTCGAAAAGCATCCGGAGTACAAGGCGCATAAGATCCTCGAGCGTATGATCGAGCCGGAGCGCGTCATATCGTTCCGCGTGCCTTGGGTGGACGATAAGGGCGAGATTCAGGTCAACCGCGGCTATCGTGTGCAGATGTCGAGCGCGATGGGACCCTATAAGGGCGGACTGCGCTTTCATCCAAGCGTATCGCTTGATATTCTGAAATTCCTCGCGTTTGAGCAGGTGTTCAAAAATGCGCTGACGGGACTTCCCATCGGCGGCGGCAAAGGCGGCTCGGACTTTGATCCGCACGGCAAATCGGACAACGAGGTGATGAAGTTCTGCCAGAGCTTTATGACGGAACTCTACCGCCACATCGGACTGAATGTCGATGTCCCCGCAGGTGATATTGGCGTCGGCGGTCGTGAGATCGGCTACCTCTTTGGTCAGTACAAGCGTATTCGGGATTCCTATGATGCGGGCGTTTTGACCGGAAAACGTGTTGATTTCTGGGGGAGCCTGACGCGTACAGAGGCGACCGGGTACGGTCTTCTCTACTTCGTGAAGAATATGCTCGATGCAAAGGGCATTGATCTGAAGGGCAAGACGGTCGTTGTCTCCGGCGCCGGAAATGTTGCGACCTATGCGATTGAAAAGGCACAGGAATACGGCGCGAAAGTAGTCACTTGCTCGGATTCGAGCGGCTATATTTACGACCCGAACGGCATTGACCTCGCAGCGCTCAAGGACATCAAGGAAGTGCGCCGTGCCCGCATTAAGGAATACATCACGACGCATCCAAATGCAGAATATCATGAGGGGTGCCGCGGCGTCTGGTCGATTCCGTGCGATGTTGCTCTGCCGTGCGCAACGCAGGATGAGATCGATCTTGATTCTGCGAAGCTGCTTGTGGAAAATGGCGTGAAGGCGGTCGGCGAAGGCGCAAATATGCCCTCGACACTCGAGGCGATTGCATACTTTAAGACGCATCATGTACTCTTTGCGCCAGCAAAGGCGGCAAATGCGGGCGGTGTTGCGGTTTCGGCACTCGAGATGTCGCAAAACTCTGAGCGCCTGCAATGGACGTTCGAGGAGGTGGATGGTCGTCTGAAGGGTATCATGGAGAATATCTATAAGAATTCGAAAAAGAATGCGGAACTCTATGCCGATCCGGACGATCTTGTCGCCGGTGCAAACATTACGGCGTTCGCACAGGTCGCAGACGTGATGCTCGCACAGGGGCTTGTCTAAAACCATAAATTAGAATTGATGAAAGACTGCTTCGGCAGTCTTTTTTACATTATTTATAATTCCGGCGGTTCATTATGCAGAAAACCGTGAAATGTGATATAATGGGCGGGATTTTACCATTTGAAATTTGAGGGGAGCTTAGCATTTTGGAAATAACACTGATGGAGTTATTGAAGACAGTGATTCTTGGCATTGTAGAAGGGCTGACCGAGTGGCTCCCCATCTCCAGTACGGGGCATATGATTCTCGTGGACGAGTTCATCCAACTAAATGTGACAAAGGCTTTCATGGATATGTTCCTTGTAGTGATCCAGCTCGGTGCCATTCTTGCCGTCGTCGTGCTGAATGCAGGGAAGCTCAACCCGTTTCTGCGCCGAAAATCAAATGCGGAGCGGCGCGAGACGTTTGATCTTTGGGGAAAGGTCATTTTTGCCTGCATTCCCGCAGGGGCGATCGGGCTTGCGCTGAATAAGTATATGGAAGAGCATTTTATGAATGCTCCCGTTGTTGCGTCTATGCTGATTTTATACGGCGTTCTCTTTATCATTGTCGAGCGTTGGAATCGCGTGCGTACGCCGCGCATCGAGGATCTTTCACAGCTCGATTATCGCACGGCATTTATCATCGGAGTATTTCAGGTGCTTTCTCTCGTGCCGGGGACAAGCCGGTCGGGGGCGACGATCCTCGGCGGTATCCTGTTCGGCGCGAGCCGCTATGTGGCGACGGAGTTCACGTTCTTCCTCGCAATTCCTGTGATGTTCGGCGCGAGCTTTCTAAAGCTGGTGAAATTTGGCTTTCATTATACGGGGGCGGAACTTGTCATTCTTGCCGTCGGAATGGTGACGGCGTTTATCGTGTCCATTCTCTCCATTCGCTTCCTCCTGCGCTACATCAAGCGGAATGATTTCACGGCGTTCGGTTGGTATCGGATTGCGCTCGGCGTCGTCGTACTCGCGTATCTGTTCGCGGTCGGCGATCCGACCTAAGGGGGGCGTCCGATGAAAATCATTGCGGGGCTCGGTAATCCCGGCGCGGAATACACGCAGACGAAACACAACGTCGGCTTTATGCTCGTGGACGCACTGGCGCAGCGGTTAGGCGTATCCGCATGGAAAGAAGCCTTTTCCTCACTCGTCGCCGCGGTGCGCATCGGCAGCGAGAAAGTTTTCTTGGTCAAGCCGCAGACCTATATGAATGACAGCGGTTCAGCGCTCGGACCGATGCTGTCGTATTATAAAATTGATACGAAAGATCTCATCGTTGTTCACGACGATATGGATATTCCTGCGGGGGCAGTGCGAATACGAACCAAGGGCGGATCGGGCGGTCATAACGGAATTAAATCAATCATTTCTCATGTCGGTACAGAGGAATTCCCACGCGTACGCATCGGCATCGGGCGCCCGCCCGTAGGTTGGACGGTCATCAATCATGTCCTCACGCCTTTCTCGACCGATGATGCCTCTCTCGTAGGTGAAGCAATTGGGTATCTCCTACCCGCAGTCGAATACCTCGTAACAGACGGGGTGGATATGGCGATGAATCGGTTCAATCCGCGAAAGAAAAAGACTACGCGCGACGTTTAGGAGATACCGGAACCTGCAATTGACTTCTGTGGCTATTTCGGATAGAATGTCCCTGTGTATCATGGATACATAGGGATTTCTTTTATTGAAAAGAACGAAGTTCTTAGCGCCGGTTCTGAAATGGTACGGAATATATTTCAGAAAACGAGGAGAAGGTTGTCGACCCGTCGGCGGATGCCTTCCGGCACGCTCTGTCGAGAGTCTGCGGTCAAATCATGGGGGCGACTCCGTGGACAAAGCCGCAGACGGAGCGGAATCCCTGAGAGATGTTCTATATGTTCTATCAATCGGGAGGTATTTTTATGTGTGGAATTGTCGGGTATGTCGGAAATCGTCAGGCGGCGGAGTTTCTTTTGGACGGGCTGTCCAAACTGGAATATCGCGGCTATGATTCGGCGGGGATTGCGGTCTATGAGGACGGTGAGATCCACATTGAGAAGAGCGTGGGGCGTCTCGCGGCGCTGCGCGAGCAGATCAAGGGGCGCGTCCCGGTCGGCACGCTCGGCATCGGTCATACGCGGTGGGCGACGCACGGGCGGCCGTCCGATGTGAACGCGCATCCCCATGCGGATTGTCATAAAAATTTTGCGATTGTCCACAACGGCATCATTGAGAACTATCTGTCCCTCAAGGAAGAACTCATCGCGAAGGGACACGAGTTCAAGTCCGAGACGGATACGGAGGTCGTTGTCCACCTGCTTGAAGAGGTGTATGCGGGTGATTTCGTTGCGGCAGTGCGTGAGGTACTGCGCCGCATCGAGGGCTCGTATGCGCTCGCGTTCATGAGCAAGGCGCACCCCGATATGCTCATTTGCACGAAACAGGACAATCCTCTCATCATCGGTCTCGGTGAGGGGGAAAACTTCATCGCCTCGGATATTCCCGCCATCATTTCGCGCACGCGCCGCACCTATATTCTCGGTGACGGTGAGCTTGCGATTGTCCGCAAGGACAGCATCGAGGTCACGAATCGCGCGGGCGAACCTGTGCAAAAGAAAGTCTTTGAAGTGACGTGGAATGCGGAAGCGGCGGAGAAGGGCGGCTATGAGCATTTCATGCTCAAGGAGATCCACGAGCAGCCCAAAGCTGTGCGCGATACGATGAGTCAGCGCATTACAAGCGATAAGAAGGCGATTTCGTTCGAGGAACTTGCGTGGGACGCGGCCTACCTCAATTCGTTCAATAAGATTTACATTGTTGCGTGCGGAACGGCGTATCATGCGGGACTTGTCGGCAAATACTATATTGAAAAGCTGGCGCGTGTCCTCGTAGAGGTCGATGTCGCCTCGGAGTTCCGCTACCGTGATCCGATCGTGGACGATAAGACGCTGCTCGTCGTCGTCTCGCAGTCGGGTGAGACGAGCGACACGCTCGCTGCACTGAAGGAGTCGAAGCGGCGCGGGGCAAAGACGCTTGCGATCACGAATGTCGTCGGTTCGTCCATCGCGCGCGAGGCGGATCAGGTGGTCTATACATGGGCGGGACCCGAGATCGCAGTCGCATCGACGAAGGCGTATACGACGCAGCTCGTACTCTTCTTTATGCTTGCGCTCTATATGGCTGAAATCAAGGGGGCTATCGCACCAGCGCGCACGGCGCAGCTCGTTACGCAACTGCTCGAGATTCCGACGCAGGTCTCGGAGATTCTTTCCGATGTGGAACCGATTAAGACGTTTGCGAAGCAGTACGGGTTTAACGAGGATGTGTTCTATATCGGGCGCGGACTGGACTACTCGGTCTCGCTCGAGGGCGCGCTGAAGCTCAAGGAGATTTCCTACATCCATGCGGAGGCATATGCGGCAGGGGAACTCAAGCACGGCACACTCGCGCTAATCGTAGAGGGCGTTCCCGTGATCGCGTTGGCGACGCAGCGCAACGTCTACGAAAAGACGCTCTCCAACATCAAAGAAGTCAAGGCACGTGACGCTATAGTCATCGGCATCGCTGCCGAGGGCGATACGGAGCTGAAAAAGTATGTGGATCATGTGATCTATGTGCCGGCAACGGACGAATTCATCATGCCGATTCTCTCGGTGATTCCTCTCCAGCTCCTTTCCTACTATGCCGCTATCACGCGCGGGTGCGATGTGGATAAGCCGCGCAACCTCGCCAAATCGGTTACCGTCGAATAATATTATCTCTTGGATAGATACAGCAGAGCGTTTGCTCTGCTGTTTTTCTATGAAAGGGGTGACAAGCGCGCGCAATCATGTTATAACTATCTCATTATGATAAATGAGAAACAGCGCATCAATATCAACAACATCCTCGAGCGCGCCATCGACATCGGGCAGCGAATGCTGGTCACGGGGGCTGAGGTGAGCCGCGTCGAGCGCACGATTAACTTCATCTGCCGTGCCTACGGGGTGCGCCATGTCGACGTGATGGTGATTACCTCGAGCATCATCGTGACGATCCGCGGCGCGGACATCGGCATCCTGACGCAGATGCGGCGCGTTCCGCCGCAGAACTTTGATTTTCAGCGGCTCAAGGCGCTCAATCAGCTTTCGCGGGAGATCTGCGCGCAGCCGCGCACGTCGGATGAGATCAAGGAACGCATCCGTGCGATCGATACGATGGAGCAGACATCGCTATGGGCGTCCGTATTCTATTGGGCGATGATTGCGGCGAGTTTTTCCGCTTTTTTCGGCGGGCGGTTTGAGGATGCGGTCTGCGCCGGGCTTGTGGGGGCGCTCCTGCGCCTGATACAATACGCTCTGAGCCGTACGAAGCTGAACGCATACTGCTCGCTCGTCCTCTTGAGCTTCCTCGGAGGGATGCTTGCCAATTCGTTCCTATGGTTCGGGTTCGATATCCATCCTGCCGCCATCAATATGGGCAATATCATGCCCGTGATTCCAGGGCTCGCGCTGATGAACTCAATTCGCGATATGTTCAGTCAGGAGACGATCTCGGGGCTGCTCAAGAGTGCGGAGGCGATTATTTTGAGCTTGCTCATAGCGGCGGGGTTTGCATTCAGCGCGACGGGCACAATCATTGCGTTCGAAACGCTGTGGTGGGTCTATCTGCTCACCTCGCTCGTCGGCGGCTTCTGTTTCCATATGCTCTTTCACGGGCATATCAAAGACGCGGGGATGGGCGCAGTCGTATGCATGGGTGCGTGGGGCTTTACCATGCTGTTCGTTGCGCTCGATTGGAACGAATTTGCCGGGTACTTCGCGGGTGCGGTCTTTGCGACGATCGCGGCGGAGATATTGGCTCGGGTCTATAAATGTCCCGCGACGGTGTTCCTCATCATCGGCGTGATTGCAATGGTGCCGGGCGGCGCGCTCTACCGAACGATGTTCTATGCAGTATCCGGTGATTGGGGAAAATTCGGGATGCAGGGCATCAAGACGTTCCTCTATGCCGTCTCCATCGCTGCGGGCATCGTCATCGCAACGGCGATATGGGAGACAGTCAAAGACCGCTTGTTGTCATATAAAAAGAAGGGCTCGCACATATCGGGGGATGCGTGCGCGCGATAACGTACGGGGAAGCGGGGATACGATGGCTTTACGCGGGCGCAGCCGCCTTTGGCTTACAGTGTTTTTAGGAATCATGACGGCGATCGCGCCGCTCTCGACGGATATGTACCTGCCGGCACTGCCGGAGGTGCAGGCGGACTTTGGTGTGTCGACGTCTCTCATCCAGATGACGCTCACAATGACGACACTCGGGATGGCGCTCGGGCAGATCCTCGCGGGACCGCTCAGTGATTTGTGGGGACGCAAAAAACCGCTGTTCATCGGGATGCTTGTCTTTATCGGGGCAACGCTCGGCTGCGTCCTTGCCGAGGACATCGATTATTTTCTGTTCTTTCGTTTTTTCGCGGGTTTTGCGGGGGCAAGCGGCATCGTGATCGCGCGTGCGATTGCTCGGGACGTGTGCGAGGGCGCGGAGCTCACACGGTTCTTCGCCGTACTCATGATGGTCAACGGTCTCGCCCCAATCTTGGCGCCTGTTATCGGCGGGCAGATCCTGCTCTTTGCATCGTGGCGCGCGACGTTCGTCTTGCTGACACTCATCGGCGTGGGGCTTGCCGCCGCGACGCTCGCTTACAGTGAGACGCTGGCGAAAAAGGCGCGCAGCAGCAATGTGACGGACTCGCTGAAGAAATTTCCGATACTTCTCAAAAACCGCTACTTCTTAGGGCATTGTCTCGTGCAGTGTTTCGTATTCGGCGCGTTCTTCTGCTATCTTGCAGGCTCATCCTTTATCTTTCAAAATATCTACGCGGTATCGCCACAGGCGTACAGCTTGATCTTTGGGGCTATTGGACTGGGGCTTCTCGTCACGGGAGTCCTGCCCGCGCGTCTTGCGGGACGCGTGCCGGACGTGCGTCTGCTGAAATATGCGGTGCTTGTCCCACTCCTTGGCAGTATTCTGCTTTTGACGGGATTTTATTTTACCGCGCCGCTGCTCGTGATCGTGTTGCTGCTCTTCCTGACAGTCGTTCCGCTTTCGGTGATGGGCGCCGCGAGCTTTTCCCTCGCGCTCACACGGCAGGGGAAGAACGCGGGGAGCGCATCCGCGCTCATCGGCTGTTCCTCAATGCTCCTCGGCGCCTGTATGATGCCCGTGGTCGGCATCGCAGGAGATCATACGGCACTGCCGATGGCAATCATCATGGTCACGTTGTATGCGCTCGGGGCTCTCGTGTTTTTCTCCATGATCGCCCCGGAGCACCGTGCGGTATAAGATTTTCAGCTATCTTTCACATCGTTTCCGTATACTTTAGTTGCGGTATACATAATGTTTGATATATGCCGGAGGATGATATTATGCGGGTGTTGCTTGCCGAAGACGATCTGCGTCTCGGAAAGTTGATCCAATATATGTTGGAACAAAACGACATTACGGTAGAATGGGTCACAAACGGGGACGATATTTATGAGTACGCGACGTATACGGAGTACGATATTCTCATCCTTGATTGGATGATGCCCGGCGAGAGTGGTGTGGACGCGTGTACGCGTCTGCGCAAGAACGGCTATGACCGTGCCATTCTCATGCTGACGGCGCGCGACTCCGTAGAGGATCGCGTAACGGGACTGGATGCGGGTGCGGACGACTATCTCGTGAAGCCGTTCGAGTTCTCAGAGCTTCTTGCACGTCTGCGCGCACTTGGGCGACGGTCGACGCAGAAGATCCAGCACGAGGTGGACGAGATCGGCGGATTCCGTCTCAACCGCACTGCCAATATCCTTGAAAAAAACGGAAAGATGATTCAGCTCTCTCCGCGCGAGTTCCAGCTCTTTGACCTGTTGGCGCAGAATATCGGCATCGTCGTTCCGCGCGACATCATATTGGATCGTATTTGGGGGCTGGAGTCCGATGTCAGCTCCAATAATATCGACTCCTATATGAAAATGCTGCGCAAAAAACTCGATGCGGCGAGCGAGGGCGAGGCAATCAAGACGATACGCGGCGTCGGTTATAAACTAGAGGCGTCGCATTGAGCGAGCAGAATGTCTTTGGCCGCAGCCGCCTGCGGCTCATGCTTCGCTACGCGCTTGTGATGGGAGGATTGGTCATTGTCCTCCTCTTTGCTATGCATAAAACGATGGAGTGGGCGATTACTTCGGAGCAGGCGCGTGAACTGCTCGAGACGAGCAACGGCATCGCGGAATCGCAGATCTATGCGGAGCTCCACGCAGAGGGCGACGCTGATGAGGCGCATCTGTACCGCAGTACGAACGATCGCCTGTTTTACTACGTCTTTAACGATCAGGGGCATCTGATTAAATTCTCACGCGCTTCCTATCGCATTGAGTCCTTCATTCTCGATATTGTCGGGGCGTGGAACGCGCCCGAGGGAGAGGTACGCGTATTTACGAAGACGGACGAGCGAGGCAACCGGACGAAGGTGATGATGACGGCAAAGGCAGTGCTTGCCCCGCCGCTCCCACCGCAAACCGTGTTCGTCGGCAAGGACGTGACGGCGATGTATAACGGAATGGAGAAGGCAACTTCGGCGCTCGCTGTGCTCGGTGTCATCGCGCTCACCTTTGCCGCGGGCATTGGCTATGTGCTCTCGGGCGGTGCGATGAAACCTGTCCGAGAGGCGTATGAACGCCAGCGTCAATTTGCCGCCGATGCCTCCCATGAGCTGCGCACGCCGCTCGCGGTCGTGCTCGCGTCTGCCGATCTCCTGCGCAGTGATACGTCCATTACCTCGCCGTTCCTCAAGCAAGTCATCGAGGACGTGCGCGACGAGGTGAAGAAAATGACGAAGCTCGTCGGCGATCTCCTCACGGTCGCGCGAACGGACGGAAAGGCGAATCAGCTCAAAATCTCGCATATGGACATCGTATCCGCTGCCCGTCAGACAGTGCGCATCATGCGCCCCTTTGCGGAGAAGAAGGACATTGTCATCGAGGAAGTTCTGCCGAAGAAATTGGAGATCTATGCAGACGAGCAAAAGATACGCCAGCTCATCCTCATTCTTGTGGACAACGCGGTAAAGTATACGCAGGAACATGGAAAGATCAAGGTATCGCTCATGGCGGAGAAAGGGGAGATACACCTCACCGTTGCTGACAACGGTATCGGCATCGAGCCGGAGCATCGGGAGCGCATCTTTGACCGATTTTACCGCGTGGACAAGGCACGCTCGCGCCGCATGGGCGGGAATGGACTGGGACTTGCGATCGCACGCGGTATTGTGGAGGCGCATCACGGCGAAATTTCTCTCGAAAGTGCTGTGAACGAAGGCACGACGTTCCATGTGCGCCTGAAAGAAAAAACCAAAAGCTAGATAAAACATATACCATATATACAGGGTAAAAAGTTGTGCTGGGAATTGATACGATGAAGGATGAGACATTGATCCGCCTCGAACATGTGACGCATACCTATATGAGAGGAGAGAACGAGGCGCACCACGCACTCAGCGACGTCTCGCTGTCCATAAAGTCAGGAGAATTTGTCGCGGTACTGGGGGCGAACGGATCCGGAAAATCAACGCTTGCGCGTCATCTGAACGCGCTGCTTCTCCCGACGGAGGGGGCGTGTTATATTGGGGGACGAGATACGCGCGATCCAAATTTGTGCATCGATATTCGCCGGGATGTCAGTATGGTATTTCAAAATCCGGACAATCAGCTCGTTGCGGCAACTGTCGAGGACGACGTTGCCTTTGGCCCTGAGAATCTCGGTGTTCCGCCCGAGGAAATCCGCAGGCGTGTAAGCGAAGCTCTCTCGCTCGTCGGGATGGAGGCGCGGCGGCAGGATGCGCCGCACCTGCTCTCGGGCGGGCAAAAGCAGCGCGTTGCGATTGCGGGGGCGCTCGCGATGCAGACACGCGTATTGGTGCTTGATGAGCCGACGGCGATGCTTGATCCGAGGGGGCGTGCGGAAGTCCTGGACGCGGTACGGATGCTGCACGAACGATACGGAATGACTATCGTCTACATCACACATTTCATGGAGGAATCTGTTGCTGCCGACCGTATTGTACTGATGAACGCGGGGCAGATCGTGATGGACGGAACCCCGCAGGAAGTGTTTGACGATCCGCAGCGCGTACGATCGCTCGGTCTGGACGTTCCACTCGCGGCTGAGCTCGCGGGGCGCCTGCGCTGCGGCGGGATTAACCTCCCGCATGGGATATTACGAGATGAGGAGCTGATCCGTTGTCTATCCGAGTAGAATCCGTTTCCTATACCTATATGGAGGATACGCCGCTCTCGCATACAGCGCTCCATGAGCTCTCGCTGACCATCCCCGACGGCTCCTTTACGGCGATTGCGGGGGAGACGGGCGCGGGCAAGTCCACACTGATGCAGATCATGGGGGGGCTCGTCACGCCGACGAAGGGCAACGTGTTTGTTGACGATACGGCTCTGTTCGGTGCGTCCGGCAAGGAGCGCAAGCCGGCGTTAGCAGCGCGTCTGCGCGTCGGCATGGTGTTCCAATATCCGGAGCATCAGCTCTTTGAAGAGACGGTGTACGAAGACATCAGGTTTGGATCTAAAAATCAAGGACTCGCAGAGGAAGAGATTGATGCGCGCGTTAAGGATGCGATGCGGCTCGTGGGACTTGACGAAAGTTACGGAGCGCGTTCTCCATTTGCACTCTCGGGCGGGGAACAACGGCGTGCCGCCATCGCGGGTGTGCTGGCGCTCGCGCCCCGGTATCTCATCCTGGACGAGCCTGCGGCGGGGCTTGATCCCTGCGGCAGAGAATCGCTGCTGTCCCTGCTCACTATGCTGCATCGTGAACGGGGCATGACCGTCATCCTCGTTTCTCATAGTATGGAGGATATATTGCGCGTGGCGGATCATCTTGTGTTGCTGGCAGCGGGACAAGTGATTGGTACAGGTGCGCCGCAAGAGCTCTTTCTCAACGATGCACTTCTGGAACGTACGTCGCTGCGTGCGCCACATATCCTGACGCTCGGGAAAAAACTTGCGTCAGCGGGATACGATACCGCCGGATGCACGTCCGTGGAGGAGATGGCAGCTCGCATCCTCGCGCGGAAAAAAAATAAATGAAAAAGCCGGATCATCGCTGTCCGGCTTTTTGTATGCACATTTTATTTTTATGCAGTTGATTAATTGATGCGCGGTGGAGCCTTTATGCCCGAGGAGACGATTCCTGCCTCTTTATCCTTTGCACGCGCCTCTTCCAAATAATAGGAGGGATCGACGCCGAGCTCATGGATGAAATGATAGAGTTCGTTGCCCGTTGGAACGACTTGAATGGATTCTGCTCCATGATCTACTTCTGAAAGATCGATTTCCGTGCGTTCATTCAATAATTTTCCATTCGTATCGGCGAATCGGATGATGATCGGCGTCTTGGTTCGTCCAAACCGACTCTCCTTCACGACGGCAAATCCAAAAGTCGTTTTTAGAACGACCCCTTCCGGATAGAGAGCTACATTGTTAAAGAACTTATCAATCAGTTTCTGGTCAAACTGTCCTTTATTGATGTTATGCATAATGTTATAGGCGATATTTGGCATATATGCTTTTTTGTAAGGGCGTTCACTTGTTAATGCGTCATAGACATCAGCGATTGCCGTTATCTTTGCAAAGCGGTGAATCTCATCCCCCTTGATACCGCGCGGATAACCCGTCCCGTCGATATGCTCGTGATGCTGTCCTGCGATTGCCGCTAAAATACTCGTCTTTGGAAGATTATGCATCTTAACGATGCGGCGTGCACCTGCACTTGGATGCTGCCGAATCATCTCGAATTCTGTCTGTGTAAGACTACGATCCTTATTGAGTATTTCGTACTCCACATCGATTTTCCCAAGATCATGCAGCAGCCCCCCCAATGTAATAAGAGAAAGCTCCTCTTTCGGCAGATGACAGAGCATTCCCATCATTGCCGAGAGAACAGCGACATTGACGCTGTGCGCAAACGTATATGCATCGTGCATACGAATATCAGTCAACTGCACGAGGTTTTCACGATTATTGAAAAGATCAAAGACAATGGCATCAGCAACTTTTTCGAGTGGTGCGGCATCGAGTGTCCCGTTTTCTGTGACCGATTGAAAGGTATCATAAACGGCACTGATCGCCTTGACACGTGTCTTTTCCTCAATGACGTCCGGCGGCGGTGCGACACGGTGGCGCGGATCCATCGACGTGACAGTCACGGTCTGTATACCAAGCTGTCGAAGTTTACGAATATATTCAATAGTCACGGGTCGTCCCTTGACAAGATAGCTTCCGCCGGCAGTATTAAAGAGACTTTGCCCAAGAATCATGCCGTCCTCAAGTTTCGATATGGGAAGTCGCAGCATAGTCCTCTCCCTCACCCTTGTGCCATCGATACAATGCTCTTACCGGACATTCCCTAGAGCATCTATATTCGCACATATAACTTAATAAGTATATCAAACTAATATTTATAATAAGTTTACATGAATTGCTCTCATTTGTAAAGTGCCTTTCATGTAAGAGGACAATTTGCATAGAACGCCCGTTTTTGCTATACTGAAGCATAATTTCTTTACGATGAAGGGACGCCGTACGCCGTTATGAAAAAATCTGATACAACCGACCAAGAAGAAAAAGGAAACCATATACTTTTTATAAAATATGCGGGTGTTGTATTCGCATTTTCCTTTGTTGTTGTATGTTCACTTTATTATATGGGGGGGGATTATCTTTCGGAGTCGCTGGGCGATACGACGGTATTCCGATATGGTGAAAAAGATCAATTGTCATATGTCTTATTGATGGGCGTCGACCGCAGGGAGGGTGATGCAGGGCGCAGTGATACGCTGATGCTCGCTGCCATCGATGAAGCGCATGGACACGCGTCTCTGCTCTCGATCCCGCGCGATACACGCATAAAGGTGGGGAATTACGGTTACGATAAGATCAATCATGCCTACGCATATGGTGGGCATGAGCTGACACTCTCGTCGGTCAGTGCACTGCTCGGCGTACCTGTGACACATTATATTCTCGTGGATACTTCTGCGTTTGAACGTATTGTAGATGCCGTTGGCGGCGTCGATATCGACGTTGAAAAGCGGATGCATTATGAAGATCCGTGGGATGATAACGGAGGGCTCGTCATTGATCTCTATCCGGGACTACAGCATATGGACGGTGCTCATGCGATTCAATATGTGCGTTATCGGGACGGTACGGGGGACATTGGGCGCATCGCGCGTCAGCAGGCATTTATGCGTGCGTTTTTCGCGCAGCTCATCTCGCCGCAGGTGTTCCCGCGGCTCGCCGCGCTGATGGACGAGCTGACACATGCGGTCGAGACGGATTTGTCGCCGCGTCAGCTCATAACGGCTGTCAGGCGGTTTCAAGACGTTGGCACGGAAGGGCTGAAGATGCAGACGGTGGAGGGGACGCCCGCTTACCTAGGAGATGTCAGCTACTGGATTCCGGATATTGAGGAAACGCGCAAAACGTTGTTTGAAGAAAATGGACTCGATTTTCCGGAGGATATGAGGGCGCAGGCAGCGCTTGACGCTGCGGCGTACCGTTCGGATATGCCGGAGCGTTTACGCATAATGACGGAACCATCGGGCAAGGACGTACTTCCGTCCTCCGACGAACTCCTTGCCGAAGGTGATCGTGAAATCGAAGCTCGCCGCGCGGCAGAGCAGAAATCAAACCGGGAAAAATCAGCACAGAAGAATGAGGCAAAAGAGACGCAGGAAACGAAAGTATCTGCTACGGAAGATCAGCAGAACGATATTTCCGTTATGGTCATCAATTCTAGCGGTATCGACGGTGCGGGGGCGGCGGTTGCCGATGTACTGCGCGCGAAAGGATTTCAGATTTCAAGCGTAGAGACGGGACGATCCTCGGATCGTCCAAAGACTGCGATTATGACGGCGCAGGCGCATGTTGATCTGTTTTACGGCATGCCGTTTCCGTGCGTTATTATGCCGGTGGACGGCGCGGGTGACCGGCAGGCGATTGTCATCATAGGGAAAGATTACGGCGGAGATCCATCCAAGAAAAAGGGGCGTATGGAAGAATAATATGGGACGGCTAAAGGTTATCGGTCTTGAAAAATCATACGGCATCCGTACGCTGTTCTCACAGGTGAATTTCGAAGTGATGCCCGGCGACAAGGTCGGTCTGGTCGGCGCGAACGGATCAGGAAAAACAACGCTGATGCGCATCCTGCTCGGGCGTGAAGAGTCCGATGCGGGGCAGGTGCTCATCGACCGTGCGGATACGGTCGGCTATGTGGAGCAGCAGGCAGAGTTCGCGGACGGCACGCTGTATGAGGAATTTCGGCGCGCGTTTTCGGACATTATCGCGCTCGGCGCACAAAAAGAGGAGATGGAACGGCACATCGCAGCGGGAGCGACGGAAGAAGAGCTGAGCGCCTACGGAAACCTCGTCGCACGGTTTGAGGCGCTGGACGGTTATGAATTCGAGAGCCGCATCCGGCGTGTAGCGTTTGGACTGGGATTTTCCGAGGAGGATCTTACAAAGAACGTCCGCTATTTTTCCGGCGGGCAGACGACGCGCATCTGTCTTGCCAAGGCACTCCTTCGGGAGCCGGATTTCCTGTTTTTGGACGAGCCGACGAATCATCTCGACATCGGCATGATCGAATGGCTGGAAAAGTTTTTGCAGAACTATCGCGGCGGCGTGCTTCTCATATCGCATGATCGTTATTTTCTCGACCGCGTGACGACGCGCATCCTCGAACTTGATCACAGGGAAGTGACGGCATATACGGGTAATTATACGCATTTTATGCGCGTCAAGACGGAGCGGCGCGCGGCGCTGCAAAGCGCTTATGAAAAGCAGCAGGCACATATCAAAAAAACGGAGGAATACATTAGACGCTATAAGGCTGGAATCAAGGCGAAACAGGCGCGCGGACGGCAAAGCCAACTAAACCGTCTGGAACGCATCGTCCTGCCGCCTGCAGCCGCGGCGTTCAACTACTTCGCGTTCAGTCCGCCGCCGGAATGTGCGCAGCGTGTGGCGGAGATGGAGGATATTTCGTTCTCCTATCAAAATCATCCCGTGTTGAACCGCATCTCCCTCCTCATCCGCAAAGGAGACGGCGTTGCGCTCATCGGCGAAAACGGCGCGGGGAAGACGACGCTCCTGCAAATCCTCATTGGAGAGCTGGAAGCAAGCGGCAGAATCAAAATTGGCAGCCGCGTTAAAATCGGATATTTCTCTCAGCAGCACGAGGGGCTTGATCCAGCGAAAACGGTGTTGGACGAAATCTGCTACACGTTCGGTATCGACGAGGAACATGCACGCGGGTATCTCGGCGCGTTTTTGTTCCGCGGCGACGATGTACTGCGGCTCGTCGGCGCGCTTTCCGGCGGAGAACAGGCGCGTGTGGCATTTTTGAAGCTCATGCTGACGGGAGCAAATTTCCTCGTGCTGGACGAGCCGACCAACCATCTCGACATCCCCGCGCGCGAGGCGGTGGAAGAAGCGCTGATGGCGTTTCCGGGGACGTTCATCGCCGTTTCGCACGACCGCTACTTCCTCGATAAGGTCGCCAACTGCACACTAGAGCTCGCGAACGGAAAAATTACCGAGTATCTAGGCAACTATAGCTACTATCTGATGAAGAAAGAAGCGGAGGCGGAAGCCGCATCCGCCGATGAGGAAAAGGACGAAAAAAAGGCGGTTCAGCCGCCGACCGCTGCAAAATCCGAAAAAGCGAGTACCGCTACGAAATCAAACGCATCGTATCCGACGCGTATGAGCGACGCCAAACGCAGGGAACTAACGGATCGTGCGGAAGCGGAGATCGCCATGGCAGAGGCAGAGCTCAAAGGACTGGAATACGAGATGAATAGACCTGAAACGCAGGCAGATCCTGTGCGGAGCGGTGCGATTGCCGAGGAATATGCGGCGAAGGAACGAGAGATTGCCGAGCGTTATGCGCGATGGGAACGATTGATGGAGGAATAACATGGACACCGGGCAAAACCTTGGATTTCGTTCCGAAGAAGACGAGCTGACGGGAACCGTCGACCATATTGTTTTTTCATCGAATGACGGCGCGTTCTCTGTGTTTCGTCTGCGTTTGGACAATAAGGGAAAATGCACCGCCACGACCAAGGGCGCCGCGCCGCTGGTTGGGCAGGAGGTGCGGCTCATAGGATTTTGGGTAACGCATCCGCGTTTTGGACGCCAGTTTCAGGCACTGCGGATGCGCGTCGCCGCGCCGACCAATGCGGCGGGGATGGAGCGTTTTTTGGCGTCCGGCGTCATCGACGGCGTGGGCCCCGCCATGGCACGGCGCATCGTGGACAGATTTGGCGCGAAATCTTTTGCCATCATCGAGACGGCGCCGCATCGGCTCAAGGAAGTCCCCGGCATCGGCGCCAAGACGCTGGAAAAAATCGTGTCGTCCTATATGCGCCAATCTGAACTGCGCGATATTATGCTGTGGCTTGGGGATCACGGTATTACGGGCGGCTATGCGGCGCGCATCTTCAAGGCGTACGGCTCTCTCGCCGTGCAGGTGCTGGAAAAATCTCCCTATCGGCTTGCGCAGGATATTGACGGCATCGGCTTCATGACGGCGGACGCTATCGCCGTCGCCGCCGGATGGGAAAAAAATGCGGCGGAGCGGATTGCTGCCGGTATTACCTATGAGCTGTCCATGATTTCATCCGGCGGACACTGTTGTATTCCTGAGCGTATTTTGACCGATAAAGCCGCGCAGCGTCTTGGTGTATCGCGCTCAGAAGTGATGGATGTCCTCGCGTGCGAGGTAAAGGCGGGACGTCTTCATGCGGTGGATGAGATGGGCGAGCGTCTAATTTACCCGACGCCCCTCTACCAAGCCGAGGAACGCACCGCACGGATGCTGCTGACACTTCAGCGGGAAGCGGAGTATATCCACATGGATGACGCCAAGGCACGTGTTGCTGCGTGGGAAGAAGTGCATGAGGTACATCTCGCCGCGGCGCAGAGAGAGGCAGTGATCGCCTCCCTCTCGAACGGAATCCTTGTGCTGACAGGAGGCCCCGGGACGGGGAAGACAACGGTCATCCGGAGCATCATAGATATTTTGGAAGAGCAGGGACTGGAGATTCTGCTCGGTGCGCCGACCGGGCGCGCGGCAAAGCGGCTCTCGGAGGCGACGGGAAAACCAGCGGCGACCATTCATAGAATGCTCGAGGCACAGGGCGGCGAGGAGGGCGCTACGCACTTTGGGCGTGATGCCGAGACGCGGCTCGAGGCAGATGTCATCATTATCGACGAGGTGTCGATGATGGATATTGTGCTGATGTTCCATTTTCTCTCTGCCGTTCTCCCCGGGACACATATCATCTTTGTAGGCGATGTGGATCAGTTGCCGGCGGTGGGCCCCGGATCCGTTCTCAAGGATATTCTGCGTGCGGGTGTCATTCCGAGCGTACGCCTAACCGAAATTTTCCGGCAGAACAGTGCGGGAACGATCGTGCTCAACGCACATGCCATCAACGCCGGGCGCATCCCAACATTTTCCGCGGCGGACTTCTCCTTTCTTCCCTCGGTCTCAAGCGAAGATGCGGCGGCGCAAATCGTTCGACTTTCGGAACAGTTGCTGCGCAAGCGCGGCGGCTCCTCTATCATGGATATACAAGTTCTTTCCCCCATGCGCCGAGAGGCGTGCGGCGTGGATATGCTTAACGGGCGTCTCCAAGCCGCACTGAATCCGCCCGCGCCGGACAAGGCGGAAATCGGATGGCTGCGCATGGGCGATAAAGTGATGCAGACGCGCAACGACTATACGAAAGGCGTGTTCAACGGAGACATTGGAACGGTCTCATGGATAGACAGTGAGCATGTTGTCGTCCGGTTCGCAGAGGACATGGATGTCTCCTATACGCGTGACGAACTTTCGTCTCTCACTCTCGCCTACGCGATGAGCGTTCACAAGAGTCAGGGGAGCGAGTACGCGGTCGTCATTCTGCCGCTCGTGCGCGCCCATCATGTGATGCTCCAGCGCAATCTGCTCTATACCGCAGTAACCCGTGCCAAGGAAAGAGTGATCATCGTCGGCGACCGTGCCGCACTCTATACCGCCGTCAGTAACGACCGGACGCGGCGCCGCTATACGTTGCTGGCGGAACGGCTTACAGAAAAATTTGAATTGACATCGCGCATAGAGTTGATTTTTCATCTGCAAAAACGTATAATATGAAGAACGATATTACCTTTTAAGAGGTCCCGTGAGGCCTTAAAGGAGTTTTCAATGACATGCAAGACACAATCCGTTTATCCATTTTTAGAATACAGGCTTTTCTATGCATTTGCGTGGAAGAGCTTTTTTATTGCTGAAGGAGGGCGAATATGAGTCGGGAGCTATCGCTGAAAGGGCGCGATATTCTTGCGCTGGAGGATTTTTCCGCAGACGAGATCCGTTTGATTCTAAGCACGGCGCGGGAGATGAAGAACATCGTCGGGCGCGATATTAAAAAAGTGCCCGCACTGCGCGGGAAATCCATCGTCACGCTGTTCTACGAGCCGAGCACACGGACGCGCACGTCCTTCGAGCTTGCGGGGAAATATCTCGGCGCCGACGTCGTGAATATTACGTCGGGAACCTCCAGCATCGTCAAGGGAGAGAGTCTGCGCGACACACTCTATACGATCGAGGCGATGGGCGTGGATGCCATCGTCATGCGGCACAAGGCGGAAGGCGCCGCCGCCTATGCGGCATCCGTTGTTTCACCGGTTATCGTCAATGCGGGAGACGGAGCACATGCACACCCTTCGCAAGGGCTCCTCAATCTCTATACGATCGAAGAATATGCAGGAAAACTCGCGGGGCTCAAGGTCGCAATCCTTGGCGATGTCCTGCACAGCCGCGTGGCGCGTTCCGATATACAGGGGATGCGCAAGATGGGGATGGACGTCCACATCGCGGGACCAAGGCCTCTCCTGCCGCGATTCCTGCACGAAGAAGAGGGGATTACCGTGCACGACCGGGTAGAGGACGCACTGGAAGGTGCGGATGTCGTCGAGGTGCTCCGCATCCAGTTGGAGCGCATGAAGGGCGGACTCTTCCCGTCGACACGCGAATATGCGCGCATCTACGGGCTGAATGAAGCTCGACTGGGGCTTGCGAACAAGGACGCCATCGTGCTCCACCCGGGACCGATGAACAAGGGCTGGGAAATCTCGGAGTCCGTTGCCTATCATGTCCAGTCTCGGATTCAAGAAGAAGTGAGGAACGGAGTCGCCGTCCGTATGGCGCTCTTTACGCTGACGTTGATGGGAGGAAAACACGAATGAGTACGCTGCTCTTAAAAGGCGGAACAGTGATTGATCCCGGCTCAAAACGAAACGAAGTATCCGATGTTCTCATCGAAAACGGCATCATTCAAAAAGTCGGTAAAAACCTGAAATCTCCTGATGCCGAGGTCTACGACGCCACGGGGAAAATCGTCACCCCGGGGCTCATCGATATGCATGTCCATTTCCGCGAGCCGGGACAGGAGGCAAAGGAGGATTTTGCCTCCGGATCGCGCGCAGGCGCGGCGGGCGGCTATACCACGGTTGCCACGATGCCGAATACGAGTCCCGTGGTTGATACTGCCGCGCTCGTGCGAAGTCTGCAAAAGCGCGCCGAGGATGTGTCGGTGATCCATATCCACATCATCGGCGCCGTGACGAAGAATCAAGAGGGCAGGGAGCTTGCGGAACTGGGCGATATGGTGGAAGCGGGCGCTGTCGCGTTCTCCGACGACGGACATTTTGACCCGTCGGCAAAGGTGCTCCTCAGCGCCTATGATTATCTCGTCCCGTTTGATAAGGCGATCATCAACCATGAGGAGGACAATTCCCTCGTGGAGGACGGTGCGATGAATGAGGGACATCGGAGCGCGATGCTCGGGATTAAGGGGCGTCCGACGGTCGCCGAGGATATTGCCGTCGCGCGCGACGTCATGCTTGCGGAGTACGCGGGTGCGCACGTCCATGTGGCGCATATCAGCTCCGCGCGTGCCGTTCAGATCGTGCGTGAGGCAAAGGCGCGCGGTGTGCGCGTGACGACCGAGGTCACGCCGCATCATCTGACCATGACGGACGAATGCGTCAATCCCGTCGACAGCTCTACGAAGGTCAATCCGCCGCTGCGTACGCAGAAGGATGTCGATGCGATGGTGGCAGGGCTTGCGGACGGAACGATCGATATGATTGTCACGGATCACTCGCCCCACGAGCGCGAGGATAAGGATCGCGAGTATGTCTATGCGCCGAGCGGCTTTCCGGGGCTTGAGACCGCACTCGGCGTCGTCCTGACCGATCTCGTTCATACGGGAAAAATGGATATGGAGACAGTGATCGAGCGCATGAGCTATGCACCGGCACGCGTCTTCCGGCTGAATGCCGGCACGTTGAACGAGGGCGCTCCCGCCGATGTCGTCGTCATCGATCCGCAGCGCCTTTGGACGGTGGAGGCGGAAAAGTTTTATACGCGAGGAAGCCATTCCCCCTTTGTCGGAAGGAAGCTCAAGGGGAAAGCTGTGCTCACTGTTGTCGACGGTGAGATCGTTATGAAGGACGGTGTGGTCGTTAAATGAAAGGAAACCTGATCCTAGAAGACGGCGCAATTTTTCCCGGGACATTGCTCCAAGGCAGTGCGGCATCGGTGGGAGAAGTCGTCTTTACCACTTGTATGACGGGCTATCAGGAGTGCCTTACCGACCCGTCTTTTTGCGGGCAAATCCTGACGATGACCTATCCGCTCATCGGGAATTACGGTGTCGCGGAGAAATTCATGCAGGCTCCGCAGCCCTTTGTGCGCGGTTTTGTCATTGGCGAACTCTGCGATCTTCCGAATAATTGGCAGTCCGAGGGGACACTTGTAGATTTTTTACACAAATACCACATTCCATGTCTATATGATGTAGATACAAGAGCTGTTGCACGGCATATTCGTTCTGCAGGCGCGATGAAGGGCGTTCTTGTTCCGTCCGATACTTCCGATGAAGAGGTTCGTCGGCTCCTAGCCATCGAGCTGCCGGACGATCATGTGGATACGGTAACGACGCGCGAAGTCTATGTGCTTGAGACCGACGTTTCAAATGCTCCGCATATTGTCGCTATGGATTTTGGCGTTAAGCGCAGTATTTTGCAAAATATCAATCGTATCGGCGCAAAGGTGACTGTCGTTCCCGCTCATACCACTGCCGAGGAAGTCCTCGCGCTAGATCCGGACGGCGTGTTTCTCTCCAACGGCCCGGGAGATCCGCAGGATGTTCCGGAGATCGTGGCGGAGATTCAAAAACTTGTCGGCAAGAAGCCCATCTTCGGTATTTGCCTTGGGCATCAACTGCTCGCGCTGACGTTCGGTGCAAAGACATACAAGATGAAATTCGGTCATCGCGGCGGCAATCAACCCGTAAAGACGCTAACAACGGGACAGGTACATATCTCCGCGCAGAACCACGGCTATGCGGTCGACCCCGCCTCTCTTGCCGGAACGCCTCTCGAGGTAACCCATATCAACGTCAACGACGAGACGATTGAGGGACTGCGGCATACGTCGCTCCCGATATTTTCCGTACAGTACCATCCGGAGGCGGCGCCGGGTCCCGACGACAATATGTACCTCTTTGATACGTTTTGGGATTTGATGAAGGGAGTGTAAACGATGCCGCGCAAGGAAAATTTGAAGAAGGTTATGGTCATCGGCTCGGGGCCGATCATCATCGGACAGGCGGCAGAGTTCGACTACGCCGGCTCCCAAGCCTGCCGTTCTCTCAAGGAGGACGGTCTTGAGGTCGTGCTCGTCAACAGCAATCCCGCGACCATCATGACGGATACGAATATTGCGGATCGCGTCTATATCGAACCGCTCACCGTCGATTTTTTGGCGGAGATTATCGCAAAGGAAAAGCCCGAGGGTCTCCTTGCGACCCTCGGCGGGCAGGCGGGGCTGAACCTCGCCGTTCAGCTTGCCGAGAGGGGGATATTGGAGCAACACGGTGTGGAACTCCTCGGCACCTCGCTCGACGCCATCGAAAAGGCGGAGGATCGGGAGCGGTTCAAGGAGACGATGGAAAAGCTCGGTGAGCCGATCCCGGAAAGCACCATCGTGGAGGATGTGCATTCCGCCGTCGAGTTTGCCAATAAGATCGGCTATCCCGTTATCGTCCGCCCCGCCTACACGATGGGCGGCACCGGCGGTGGTATCGCGGAAAACGAAGAAGAGCTCATTGCTATCGTTATCAAGGGACTTAACTACTCCATGATCGGGCAGGTGCTCATCGAGCGCAGCGTTGCGGGATGGAAGGAAATCGAGTTCGAGGTGATCCGCGACGGGCGTGACAACTGCATCACCGTATGCAGTATGGAGAATTTTGATCCCGTCGGTGTCCATACAGGAGACAGCATTGTCGTAGCTCCCGCACAGACGCTGACGGATCACGAGTATCAGATGCTGCGGAGCTCCAGTCTGCGCATCATCAGGGAGCTCGGCATCGAGGGAGGCTGCAACGCACAGTATGCGCTCGATACGCAGAGCGATCGCTACTATGTCATCGAGGTCAATCCGCGCGTCAGCAGATCGTCCGCGCTCGCTTCGAAGGCGACCGGATATCCCATCGCGAAAGTATCCTCGAAGATTGCCATCGGCTATACGCTCGACGAGATCGTGAACTCCGTCACACAAAAGACAAAGGCTTGCTTTGAGCCGACGATCGACTATTGCGTGGTCAAGTTCCCGCGCTGGCCGTTCGATAAATTCATCTACGCCGATCATACGCTTGGGACGCAGATGAAGGCGACCGGCGAGGTCATGTCGATTGACCGCAGCTTTGAGGGGGCAATCCTGAAGGCGGTACGATCGCTCGAGATCGGCGTCCATCGGCTGCACATGGAGCGGTTTGACGCATGGGACGACGAGCTCATAAAAAAACACCTCTCGTTCGTCAATGACGAGCGGATTTTTCTCATTGCCGAAGCACTGCGCCGCGGCAAATTATCGGTTGAGGACATTTCGTCGATCACGAAGATCGATCAATGGTTCGTCCATAAGCTGAAGCATATCGCCGATATGGAGAATGAGCTTGCCTCGTCTCCGCTAACGCCGAAGCTGCTTGCCGCGGCAAAATGGACCGGACTTGCCGACGTTTCGATTGCGGAACTCACGCACAAGACGGTCGATGAGATTCGCAGTATGCGCCGTTCGAACAACATTGTGCCGTGCTACAAAATGGTCGACACATGTGCCGCCGAGTTTGAAGCCGCGACCCCGTACTACTATTCTACCTTTCGCGGTACCGAGGACGAGGTCGCCGTATCGCATCAAAAGAAGGTCATTGTGCTCGGCTCGGGGCCGATCCGCATCGGGCAGGGCGTGGAGTTCGATTACTGCTCGGTACATTCCGTTTGGGCGCTCCGCAGTATGGGCATCGAAGCCATCATCATCAACAACAATCCGGAGACAGTCAGTACGGACTTTGACATCTCCGACCGGCTCTACTTTGAGCCGCTGACGGTCGAGGATGTGCTGAACATCGTCGATAAGGAAAAGCCGGACGGCGTTATCGTACAGTTCGGCGGGCAGACGGCGATCAACCTCGCCGCCGCTTTGGAGCGCGCGGGGCTTCGTGTCTATGGAACGTCGGTCGACGACATCGACCGCTCCGAGGATCGCGAGCGGTTCGACGAGGTGCTGACGCAGACTGGGATTTCCCGCCCCGAGGGAATCAGCGTCACAAACCTCGAGGATGCCGTTGCAGGGGCAAAGCGCATCGGCTATCCGGTGATGGTGCGCCCCTCCTATGTGCTCGGCGGCCGTGCGATGGAGATTGTCTACAATGAGGACGAGCTGCGCGACTACATGCAGCGCGCTGTAAAGGTCACGCCGGATCACCCCGTCCTCGTGGATCGCTATATGCAGGGGACGGAGGTGGAGGTCGATGCGATCTCCGACGGCGTCGACGTCGTTATTCCCGGCATCATGGAACACATCGAGCGCGCGGGGGTTCACTCGGGCGACAGCATCGCCGTCTATCCGCCGCAGACGCTTCCCGCCCGTGTCATCTATACCATCATCGACTATACAAAGCGGCTTGCCGTCGCGCTCCATGTCAAGGGGCTGCTGAACATCCAATTCGTCGTCGCGCACGACGAGGTGTTCATCATCGAGGTGAATCCGCGATCGAGCCGCACCGTGCCGTTCCTTTCGAAAATTACAAACGTCAATATGGTCAGTGTGGCGACGCAGGTTGCGATGGGCGCTTCACTGAAAGAACTCGGTTTCCATTCCGGGCTGATTCCGCCGCGTCCCTACGTTGCGGTAAAGGCTCCCGTATTCTCGTTTGCAAAGATGACGGACGTCGATATTTCTCTCGGACCCGAGATGAAGTCCACGGGCGAAGTCATGGGCATCGATTATCACTATGCCCGCGCGCTGTACAAGGCGATCGTCGGCTCGGGACTCAATATCCCGACGAAGGGGCGACTGCTCTTTACCGTCGCGGATAAGGACAAGGAGGAGATGAAACAGCTCGCGAAGGCGTTCTCCGAATTTGATTTTGAAATCGTTGCGACCGAGGGGACGGCAAAGGCGATCGCCGCGCTCGGCATCGACGTCGATGTGGTCGGCAAAGTACATGAGCGCAGTTCGGACATCATCGAGATGATCAAGAGCGGACGGATCAACATGGTCATCAATACACTCACGCAGGGCAAGCATTCTGCGCGCGACGGGTTTAAGATCCGCCGTGCGACGGTCGAACACGGCATCGCCTGTCTGACTTCGCTCGATACGGCGTGGGAGGTTCTGCGGGTGCTGGAATTTATGCGCAAGCGGCGTCTCGTCTATGCGCTTGCGCTTCAAGACTATGTAGGCGGAGGGGATGACCTTGCCTAAGTTCGTCGAGGAAGCCCGCATTGCGGCGCATGAGAGTCCCGGTGCGGGGGTATATATCATGACGCTGACGTCGCCCGCCGTTGCGGCAGAGGCGCTTCCGGGGCAGTTCGTCGATGTATCCGTTCCTCTTGGCACGAGCATTCTGCGCCGTCCGCTCGGTATTGCCGAGGTGTCGCGCGCGGAGGGATGGATTCGGCTCATTTACCGCGTAGTGGGGCAGGGAACCCAGGCGCTTGCCGCAGCGCGTCCCGGCGCACGGGTCTCCGTGCTGGGACCTCTCGGGAAGGGTTTTCGAACGCAGCTGCGCCGCCCCCTGCTCGTCGGCGGCGGTATGGGATTGTCACCACTCCTCTTTTTTGCAGCGGAGAGCCGGGGAACGGCAAGTGTGCTGATGGGCGGGCGTACGAAAGACGAACTCTTTTGGGAGCATATTTACGCCCCCTATGTTCATGAGGTGTTTATAACGACGGACGACGGCTCCTATGGCACGAAAGGATTCGTGACAACACTCCTGCCGGAGCTGCTCGCAAAGGAGAGTTATGACGGCATCGCCGTCTGCGGGCCGCCCGTCATGATGCAGCGCGTCGCCGCGCTTGCGGCATCGTACGATGTCCCCTGCGAGGTCTCACTGGAGCGGCATATGGCGTGCGGACTCGGTGCATGCCTGTCCTGTGCCGTTGATACGAAATACGGACGGCGCAAGGTCTGCAAGGACGGCCCCGTATTTTCCGCCGACGAGGTATACTATGACGCATCATGAACGGGATAAACGCCTGCATACGACGCTTGCGGGCATTGATATGTGCACACCGGTGCTCGCGGCATCCGGCACCTTCGGGTTCGGCGAGGAGTTCGCGGATTTTGTTGACCTTTCGCGTCTCGGCGGCGTGATGGTCAAGGGGACGACACTGCACCCGCGGCGTGGGAACGACGGCGTCCGTATCGCGGAGACGCCGCAGGGAATGCTGAACTGCATCGGTCTTGAAAATCCGGGCGTCGATGTGTTCCTGCAGGAAATCCTGCCGCGCATTCGCCACTACGGCATGAACGTGATCGTCAATATATCAGGCGGTTCCGTCGAGGATTATGCGGCGGTTGCAGAACGGCTGAATGTGCCGGATGTCGCCGCGCTCGAGATCAATATCTCCTGTCCCAATGTGAAGGAGGGGGGGATTGTGTTCGGCACGGATCCCCATGCCGCGGCGTCTGTCGTCCGGGCAGTGCGGCGCGCTACGCGAAAGCCCGTCATTGCGAAACTGTCCCCGAATGTCACGAGCATTACGGAGATGGCGCGCGCGGTCGAGGCGGCGGGTGCCGATATGATTTCTCTCATCAACACGCTCATCGGTATGCGCATCGACATAGAAACAGGAAAGCCGGTGCTCGGCAACCGCACAGGGGGGCTCTCGGGTCCCGCCGTGAAACCCGTTGCCGTGCGGATGGTCTATGACGTGGCGCGTGCCGTACGCGTGCCGATCATCGGAATGGGCGGCATCGCTTCATGGGAGGATGCCGTGGAGTTTTTCCTCGCGGGGGCTTCCGCCGTTGCCGTTGGAACCGCGAATTTCACCGATCCTGCAATCATGATGAAGATCTGCGACGGACTTCTCCATTATATGGAAGAGCATGACATTTCTCACATCAACGAGATTGTCGGCGTGGCACATATGGAGTAAGCTGCTCAGATGAAGGTCTCATGTCATATGGGAAAATAATTTTCTAAAATATTTTTTAGAAATATGGACAACATGTTCGGTGATTTCTGAATTCTCTATATTATACAAGGGCTAGGGGAACTTTTGACACCTGACAGCCATATGTGGTATAATCTCTGCGTTGGTATGAGAAACCGAGACAATCGCCTGTATCGTTTTTGCGATGCATGAGGAAAGTCCGAGCTCCACAGGGCAGTGTGCCGGATAACATCCGGCGAGGGTGACCTTAGGGACAGTGCCATAGAAATTTAAACCGCCGGCTTTGCCGGTAAGGGTGGAAAGGTGCGGTAAGAGCGCACCGGCGATCGGGTAACCGGTCGGCCTTGGTAAACCCCACATGGAGCAAGACCAAATAGGGAAGGATAAAGGCGGCCCGTCGACCTTCCGGGTAGAGTCGCTTGAGCCTGCGGGCAACCGTCGGCCTAGATAAATGATTGTCGCCGCCGCAAGGCGGAACAGAACTCGGCTTATTGGTTTCTCGTAGCCAATATCATAATGCATCTAGTGGAAGGAAGTGTTTGCTTGCAAAAGAAAATTAAGATTCTTGCATTATCCGCAATGCTTCTCTGCTCCGCATCCATTGCGAGTGCAGAGTCATTCCAAATTGGAGATCAAGGAACGGACGTTGCCGAGATTCAGGGGCAGCTTTCGAGCGTAGGATATGATGTTGTCGCCGACGGTGATTTTGGCCCCGCGACGGCAGAGGCGGTCAAGGAGTTCCAAGCAGCACACGGTCTTACCGTAGACGGCATGGTCGGTCCTTCGACCTATGAGGCTCTTCTTGGAAAAACGATGCCGCAGGTCAGCCGCGGATCAAACTATATCGTTCGCCGCGTAATTTCGGATTCGATGCAGTATTTGGGCGTTCCATATTCCTTCGGTGGAACAACGCCCTCCGGATTTGACTGCTCCGGTTTTGTCCGCTACGTCTTTGCAAACGCGGGCATCTACCTGCCGCGTACGGCGGATGCACAGTATGACGTCGGCTATCCGGTTTCCTCCGCGGAGATGGTTCCCGGTGATCTCGTGTTCTTCTCGACTTATGAATACGGACCTTCACATGTGGGCATCTATCTCGGCGACGGCAACTTCATCAACGCTTCGTCGAGTCGCGGGGTTGCGATTGACAATCTGCGCGGCGGCTACTGGGGCGCATGTTATATCGGCGCACGCCGCATTATGTGATGATGCAAAATCTTGGGAGGGGCATAGCCCCTCTTTTTTCATAGGAGAAATACGATGGCAGATCTCTTTCTCATCCTGCTGATTTTCCTAATGGTCTATTACGTTTTTGGAGACGAACTGTTCCCGCGATAAAATATTATTCCTATAAAATCAATGCTTTCGGTTGCATTCCCGTATGTTTTTCGGTAATATGAGGAGCGTGTAAATCGCATGGAAGAACGGTGGTACCTAGCGGCGCTGATGCAGTGTCATAATATCGGGAGCGTGCGCATGTGCCGCCTGCGTACGAGAGTCTCCTCATCGGAGGAGATTTGGTCGATGAATGCGGCGGCCCTGCAAAACATCGGAGGACTTTCCTCTCTATTAGCTGAAAAACTTGCGCATCACACACACGAGCACCCCGATCTTCCGCAGCAGCTCGAGGAGCAGTGCGAAAAGCGCGGCATTTGTCTGGTGACGATAGACGAGGAACTTTATCCGATCATCCTCAAGGAAATCTTCGATCCGCCGATCGTGCTGTATTATCGCGGTATGCTGCTTGCCGATGCGCGACGCGTCGGCATCGTCGGCGCACGGAAGTTTACGCCGTATGGAGAAGCCGCCGCAATGGAGTTTGGAGATAAGCTCGCTGCGGCGGGGGTGACGGTAGTCAGCGGCGCCGCGCGCGGGATCGACAGTTGTGCGCACCGCGGGGCGCTGCGTGCGGGCAGGACGGCGGCGGTACTCGGCTGCGGCGTGGATATTGCATATCCGCCGGAAAATCGGCGGTTGATTGCACAAATCATCGACGCAGGCGGCGCCGTCCTTTCGGAGTATGCACCGGGAACGCAGCCGCTCCCCGCATTTTTCCCCGCGCGAAACCGCATTATCAGCGGACTCTCTGAGGGCGTTTTGGTCGTTGAAGCCGCGCGGCGCAGCGGTTCCCTCATCACGGCGGAAATGGCGCTCAGCGAAGGGCGCGACGTATATGCGATTCCCGGCAGCATATACTCTCCGCAGAGCGGCGGCTGTCACAATCTCATCCGCGCCGGAGCGCGTCTCGTAGAATCTCCTCATGAGATCCTCGAAGATATGAATATCGTCCCTTTGCCCAAACGCCCTGTGAAAGACCGCCTGACTCCGGAAGAAGCTCGTATTTATAAGGTGCTCTCCTGCGATCATCCGCTGACAATGGACGAGATACTGGAGAGCCTGCCCGATGCCGTAACGGCAAATATTCCGCTGCTCCTCCTTCAGATGCAGCTCAAGGGAATTATTACAGAAAATGAAATGCACGCCTATCGGCGCCTCGAAAGGAACTGACAGATTGGCTACGACATCATCTGTACGCAAGACAAAAGCAGTCAATGAAAAGACGAACAAAAAAAAGTCGGCGGGAAAAACGCTTGTTATTGTGGAGTCGCCCGCGAAGGCAAAGACCATTGAGCGATATTTAGGAAAGAACTATATCGTCAGGGCTTCGATGGGGCATTTGCGCGATCTCCCGAAGAGTCAATTCGGCATCGACGTGGAGGATGCGTTCACGCCGAAGTACATCAATGTGCGCGGAAAAGGAGATCTCATTCGTGCGCTCAAAAAAGAGGCAAAAGAAGCGGATAAGATCTATCTGGCAAGCGATCCCGACCGCGAAGGCGAAGCGATCGCTTGGCATCTTTCATTTATCCTAGGCGTCGATCCAAAGGAGAACTGCCGCATCGTTTTCCATGAGATCACAAAGCCCGCCATTGCCGAAGCGATCCATCATCCGCGCCCCATCAACATGGAGCAGGTGGACGCACAGCAGGCACGCCGTATGCTCGACCGCATCGTCGGATATAAACTCTCTCCTCTGCTCTGGCGCAAAGTCCGCAAGGGGTTGTCGGCAGGGCGCGTGCAGTCCGTGACGGTACGCCTCATATGCGACCGAGAGAAAGAGATTGAAGCCTTTCACTCCGAAGAATATTGGACGGTCAAGGCAAAGGTCAAAAAAGATAAGAGCTCATTCATTGCCGAACTAACGCACATCCGTGGAGAAAAGGCGTCTCTGCACAGCGAAGAGGAGACCACAAAGGTCACGGACGATCTCGCCGCGCAGGAATTTAAGATCAAGGAAGTCAAGCAGAGCGAACGCCGCAAGAAACCGGCGGCGCCGTTTACGACGAGTTCCCTCCAACAGGATGCCGCACGAAAGCTCGGCTTTACGTCCGGGCGCACAATGATGATTGCACAGCAGCTCTATGAGGGCGTTGTGCTGGGACGTCAAGGTGCGACCGGTCTCATCACCTATATGCGTACCGATTCGACGCGTCTCTCAAATCTTGCGATCGAGGAGGCGCGCGGCTATATTGGCGAGGAGTACGGGCAGGACTATGTGCCGGCAAAGCCCAACATCTACGCCGGCGGGAAAAAAGCACAGGACGCCCATGAGGCGATCCGACCGACGAGCATCCTGCGCCTGCCGTCCGAGGTGGAGCCGTATCTCAACCGGGATCAGCAGCGACTCTATACGCTTATCTGGCAGCGTTTTGCCGCATGTCAAATGACGGCGGCAGTCTACGATACCGTATCCGCTCAAATCGAGGCGGGCGACTACCAGCTGCGCGCACATGGATCGAAGATTAAATTCAAAGGATATACCGTTGTCTATGCGGGTGCAGAGAGCTCTAAAAAGGAAAAGGATACGATCCTTCCGGAGCTGTCCGCAGGGGATATGCTCTCCCTCACCGCGCTCGACCCGGAGCAGCATTTTACGGAACCGCCGCCGCGCTATAACGACGCGTCCTTGGTAAAAGCGCTCGAGGATATGGAGATCGGACGTCCGAGCACCTATGCGCCCATCATCGAGACAATACAAAAACGAGGATATGTGGAACGCCGTGAAAAGCAGTTTCGCCCGACAGAGCTCGGCTTCATCGTTACGGATATGCTGGGCGAATATTTTAAGGATATTGTCGATGCGAAGTTCACCGCGAACCTCGAGGGCGAACTGGACGAGGTTGCCGACGGTTCGCTTAACAAGAACGAACTGCTACAAAAATTTTATACACCCTTTGACGAAACTCTCAAAAAGGCGGAAGAGATCATCGGCACCGTCGATCTGCCCGAGGAAATCACCGACATTCCCTGCGATAAATGCGGGAGAATGATGGTTGTTAAACAGGGACGGTTCGGTAAATTTTTGGCATGCCCCGGCTTCCCCGAATGCCGCAATGCGAAGCCCCTGCTGCGCGATACGGGCGTACAGTGCCCCAAATGCGGCGGTAAAATCGTCGAACGCAAGAGTCGCCGCGGACGTGCATTCTACGGCTGCGGCCGCTATCCTGACTGCGACTATACGACATGGGACGAGCCGCAGCAGGAGACCTGCAAGGTCTGCGGTTCGTTCATGCAAAAGCATCGCTACCGCACGGGGCGTACCATTCTCTATTGTAGCAACGAACAATGTGAATCCCGCATCGGCAGCCCGATTGAAAAAGAACTCGCGCGCCAGAAAGAGCGTGCCAACGCCAAGACAAACAAAGATGCCGATGTAAGTGCGGACACGAATACAAAGACGCGTGCAAAGCGTACCGCCTCCCGTAAAAAAGGATCAAATACATGAAGAAGGTCATCGTTGTCGGCGCAGGGCTTGCAGGCAGTGAAGCCGCGTGGCAGGCAGCACGTCGGGGCGCAGAGGTGACGCTCTTCGAGATGCGCCCCGGACGTACCTCTCCCGCACACAAGACGGATGATTTTGCGGAACTGGTATGCAGCAACTCTCTGCGCGGCGCGGGACTTGAAAATGCCGTCGGCGTACTGAAAGAAGAAATGCGCCGGATGGATTCACTGATCATCCGAGCGGCGGACGCAACCGCAGTTCCTGCCGGCGGCGCTCTTGCCGTAGACCGCAGGGGGTTCAGCCGATATATTACGGAGCAAATCACCGCGCATCCCAACATCAGCATCCGGCGAGAAGAGATCAAGACCGTTCCGCGTGACGAAGACGCCGTTGTTATTATCGCCTCGGGACCGCTCACGTCCGGTGCGCTTGCCGATGAAATTCATGCCTTGCTCGGCGACGACGCACTGTACTTTTACGACGCGGCGGCGCCGCTTGTGGATGCTGCGAGCATCGATATGACACAGGCATATCGAGCATCCCGCTACGGGAAAGGCGAACCCTCCTATCTGAACTGTCCCATGAACGATAGGGAATACGAAGCGTTTTGGCAGGCACTCACAGCAGCTGAAAAAGCGGATGTGCATGATTTTGAAAAAGAGATTTTCTTTGAGGGATGTATGCCCGTTGAAGTTATGGCATCGCGCGGCAAAGACACGCTCCTCTTTGGACCTCTCAAACCGATGGGGCTGGAGCATCCGGAGACGGGAGAGCGTCCGTATGCCGTCGTTCAGCTCCGACAAGACAATGCGGAGGGGACGATTTACAATATCGTCGGATTCCAAACGCGCCTTAAATGGGCGGAACAGCGCCGCGTATTCCGGATGATATCGGGACTCTCTCATGCGGAATTCCTGCGTTACGGCGTAATGCATCGAAACACCTTTATCAACGCACCGCGGCATCTGCGCCCGACTTTTCAGCTGCGCTCGGAGAATACACTATTCTTCGCCGGACAGATGACGGGCGTCGAGGGGTATGTCGAGTCGGCGGCTTCCGGCCTTACGGCGGGGATCAACGCCGCACGCATCGCGGCGGATCGGACACCTGTCGTATTTCCGCAGACAACGTGTCACGGCGCGCTCGCGCATTATATTACGACCTGTGACCCGGCACATTTCCAACCGATGAATATCAATTTCGGACTCTTGCCACCGCTCGAAGATCTGCCGCGCCGTACGCGGAAACCGGAAAAAAAGCTGCTGACCGCGCGCCGCGCGCTTGCCGCATTAGATGATTTCCTGCAAGAAAACGGAAAGGAATCGCCATGACATTTCATGCGACCACAATCGTCGCCGTAAAGAAGGGGAATAAGGTCGCGATTGCCGGAGACGGACAGGTGACCTTTGGAGAGCGCGCCATTATGAAGGCGACCGCACGCAAAGTACGTCGGCTCTATCACGGAAAGATCCTTGCGGGATTCGCGGGATCGGTGGCGGACGCATTTACCCTGTTTGAAAAATTTGAGGCAAAGCTCGAATCCTACAGCGGAAACCTCCAGCGGGCGGCTGTAGAATTGGCAAAGGATTGGCGTACGGACAAGGTGCTGCGCAAACTTGAGGCGCTCCTGCTCGTCGCGGACAAGGACGGCATCCTCATGATCTCGGGCAACGGCGAAGTGATCGAGCCGGACGGCGACTGCACTGCCATCGGATCGGGCGGCTTCTTCGCTCTTGCCGCAGCGCGTGCCCTCACACTGCACAGCGACATGGACGCTCCTGCCGTCGCGAAGGAATCACTCTCCATCGCGGCGGACATATGTGTCTATACGAATCATAACATTACGGTGGAGGTGCTGGAATCATGAGTTCTATCGGCGTGAACGAACAGACACCGCGCGAGATTGTTACAGAACTGGATAAATATATTGTCGGCCAGCAGGAAGCGAAGCGCGCCGTCGCCATCGCCCTGCGCAACCGCTGGCGCAGCCGGCAGCTCGATACCGATATGCGCGAGGACATCATTCCGAAGAACATCCTCATGATCGGCTCTACGGGTGTCGGCAAAACGGAGATCGCCCGCCGCCTTGCCCGTCTCGTCCGTGCGCCCTTTCTCAAGGTCGAGGCGACGAAGTTCACAGAGGTCGGATATGTCGGACGCGACGTTGAATCCATCGTGCGGGATCTCGTAGAGACAGCCGTGCGTATGGTGCGCCGGGAGAAACTGGAAGAGGTCAAGGAAAAGGCGGCGGAAAACGCAGAGGAACGCCTGATCGACGTCTTTGTTCCCACGCCAAAGAAATCGGTGAACCCGCTCGGCAAACTCTTTGGCGCAGAGGAAGAACCCGCCGAAGAGAAGCAGGAACCGCCGAAGTATCAAGCCGGACGCGACTGGGTGCGCAAGCGTCTGCACGCGGGAGAACTCGAAGACGAGATGATTGAGATCGATGTGGAGGAATCCTCCCGTCCCATGGCAGGAATGTTCGCCGGATCATCGCTCGAGGGAGTCGGCGATAATTTACAGTCGATGATCGGTTCTCTTGTTCCAAAGCGCCGCCGCAGGAGAAAGGTTTCCATCCGTCAGGCGCGTAAATTATTTACCGCCGAAGAGGCGGATAAACTTGTCGATATGGATGTCGTTGCAGACGAGGCGGTATATGCCGCGGAATACAGCGGTATCGTGTTTCTTGATGAGATCGATAAGATCGCCGTCGGCAACGGACACAGTTCGGGTGCGGACGTATCGCGCGAGGGTGTGCAGCGGGATATTCTTCCGATCGTGGAGGGATCGACCGTTGTTACGAAGTACGGTCCTGTCAAGACGGATCATATCCTCTTTATCGCCGCGGGAGCGTTCCATATTGCAAAGCCGTCCGATCTCATTCCTGAGCTGCAGGGGCGTTTTCCGATTCGCGTCGAGCTGAAATCACTTGTCAAAGAGGATTTTGAGCGCATTCTCACAGAGCCAAAGAACGCGCTCATCAAGCAGTATGCTGCGCTCCTCGGGGCAGAGGGCGTTACGCTGACCTTTGGAGACGATGCGATCGGGCGTTTGGCAGAGCTTGCCGAGACGGTTAACGAACAGACGGAGGATATTGGCGCACGCCGTCTCTATACGCTCCTTGAAAAACTCCTTGAGGATCTGTCGTTCGATGCACCCGATCTGACCGAAAAAGACATCGTCATCGATACGGCGTATGTGGATCGTTACCTTGCCGACATCGCGCGAGATCATGACATGTCGCGGTTTATTCTGTAACGCCTGCGAAACGATAAAAACGATTCGGAGAATTTTTTCCGAATCGTTTTTTCTATTGCCTAAGACTTAATTTTATGCGATAATTCAACATGAGATATACTGTGCTTGGAGGATGAGGCAAATGGATGAACAGCAGGGGCTTTTTGAACAAGCTCTGCACCGACCGCTTGCGGAACGTGTTCGTCCACATACGCTGGAGGATTTTGTCGGACAGGAGCACCTTCTGGGGAAAGGAAAAATTCTGCGTCGCCTCATCGAAAGCGATCAAATTACTTCAATGATCTTTTGGGGACCTCCGGGCGTTGGAAAAACCACGCTGGCGCAGATCATTGCGGCGCGGACAAAGGCGGAGTTTATTACGTTTTCCGCAGTATCCGGCGGCATCAAGGACATTCGAACCGTCATGCAGGAAGCCGAACGAAAGCGTGCCTACGGTCAGCGTGTCATCATTTTCGTCGATGAGATTCATCGTTTTAACAAAGCACAGCAGGATGCCTTTTTGCCCTTTGTGGAAAAAGGGAGTATCGTCCTCATCGGCGCGACGACGGAAAATCCGTCGTTTGAAATCAACGGCGCGCTTTTGTCTCGCTGCCGCGTATTCGTACTGCAAGGATTGAAAACGGAGGACATTCGAAAGCTCCTATTGCGCGCGGCGGCACTTCCGAGCGGGCTCGGCGGTCAAAAGATAGACATATCGGAGGACGCCGTACTCGCGGTTGCACGCTTTGCCAACGGAGATGCACGCAGCGCACTCTCCACATTTGAGATGCTGATCCTCAATGCGGAGGAAAAAGACGGCATTGTTACGGTGACGGAAGAAAATCTCGCACAATGCATTTCCCGCAAGTCACTCCTCTATGATAAGACGGGGGAGGAACATTATAATCTGATCTCGGCGCTCCATAAGTCGATGCGCAATTCCGATCCCGATGCCGCCGTGTACTGGCTCGCGCGCATGCTCGAAGCAGGGGAAGATCCCCTTTATGTTGCGCGGCGGGTTACGCGTTTTGCGGCGGAGGATGTCGGTCTTGCCGACCCGCGTGCGCTTGAGATCGCCGTCGCGGCATATCAGGCATGCCGGTATATCGGTGTTCCCGAGTGCAACGTACATCTCACCGAGGCAGTGATCTACCTCTCGCTTGCCCCGAAATCGAATGCGATGGAAGTTGCCTACTTATCTGCTGCAGCGGATGCACGCACGATGCTTGCCGAACCGGTACCGCTTGTCATTCGAAATGCCCCGACCAAACTCATGAAGGAGCTAGACTACGGCAAAGGCTATCAATATGCGCATGAGGCGGCGGAACATATCACAAATATGCAGTGTATGCCCGATGCACTTGCGGATCGAACATATTACCACCCGACGGATCAAGGCGTCGAAGGACGATTCCGCGAGCGTCTGGACGCGATTAAGAAATGGAGAGCAGACCATGCGCCGCATCGTAAAAACTAGATGATGCAGACGTATGCCACTATATCAAAATATATTGTTACAGTCGATGTGTATTATTTTTTGAACAGGAAAGGCAGGAATCCCGGCGTTGGATGGAAAGCTGAAACTATATGGATTTAACAATCTCACGAAAGCGCTGAGTTTCAATATTTATGATATTTGCTATGCAAAATCTGCGCGAGAACAGCGGGACTATATCAAATATATTGACGAACAGTATAATTCCGACCGACTTACCAAGATACTTTCTCAAGTGACGGATATGATTGGGGCGCGTATTCTCAATATTGCAAAGCAGGACTATGAGCCGCAGGGGGCGAGCGTGACGATGCTGGTTGCGGAAGAAGCCGCCGTCATATCCGGTAGTAAGAAACCCGTCAACAGAGCCGCCTCAGCGCCCGAAACGATACTGGCGCATCTTGACAAGAGCCATGTGACCGTTCACACATATCCGGAGTTCCATCCGGATACGAGCATCGCGACGTTCCGCGTCGATATCGATGTTGCGACTTGCGGAGAGATCACGCCGCTGCAAACACTCGATTACCTCATTAGCCAGTTTGATTCGGATATCATTACGATGGACTATCGTGTGCGCGGATTTACGAGAGATCTGCAGGGGCGCAAGCTGTTCATGGATTCGAAAATGACCTCGATCCAAGAGTTTATCAAGCAAGAAACCCTGGACGAATACGATGCGGTGGACATCAATCTCTATCAGGCCAGCCTTTTTCATACGCGTATGCTCATCAAGGAGCCGCAATTACAAAATTATCTCTTTAATACGGATGTCGATGAAATCCCGCCAAAGACACGACTGCTGATCAGTACCAGTCTTCGGCGCGAGATGATAGAGATCTTCAGCGGACGCAACGTCTATTAGGAGATGTTCGTATGCCCATGTTCAAAAAGTCCCTTGCCGTATTGCTCATTCTCGTTGCCGCCGCTATAGGCGGCACAATGTACGGCTACTATTCGGAACAGGAAACATTGGCGCTTGACGCGGGGACGAACATGCCGCCGGAACCGCCGCGTTCCGTGACCGTATATGTTTCGGGAGAGGTGAAAAAACCGGGACTCGTTATACTCCCCGAAGGAAAACGTGTCGGCGATGCCGTGAACGAAGTCGGCGGCGTGATAGAAACGGCAGACATTGACCGCGTGAATATGGCGGCGCTGCTTGAAGACGGAATGCATATACGCGTACCGGAAAATCAAAAATTCGGCAGTAAGACCGCCGTGCCCGCGGGGAACGATACAGACGGGCGGATCAACATCAACACAGCAAACGAGAAGGAACTGCAGGAGCTTCCCGGCATCGGTCCCGCGATGTCGGCACGTATTGTGGAGTATCGTGAAGCAAACGGGAACTTCAAGAAGATTGAAGATATAAAAAAGATACGCGGAATCGGCAACGCAAAATTTGAAAAACTAAAGGACAAGGTGACCATATGAAAACAGGGCAGTATCAGCTCACGTTTCTTATCGCCCTGTTATTTTCCCTTTGTCTCGGTATTTTCTGCAGCGCATATTTTGATATTTCTTTTTCTGCCGCGCTGCCGTATTTTTTATCCGTACTGCTGATTGGAAGCGGCGCGGCGATATTCCTGATATATCGGCAAAGCCCAAAGACATGGATTGTCTTCGTCGGGCTTTTTTTCGTATTGGGGATGCTTCGATTCGCGGCGGTCTATGATCTTCCGGCTTCCGATATTTCGAATTACGCGGGACAAGATGCCAAGGTCGAAGGTGTCGTTACAGAACCGCCTCGTATTACCGCAGATCCGGATGGGGGTGTTCATCTGCGTTATACGGCACAGGTAACATCTATATTTTCCAAAGGAGAAGAACATGTCGGAGAAGGGAATATACTTATTTATTCCCGCGCGCGTGCCGGAGACGACCTGCCTGAAGTGCATATCGGGGATCATATTTCTGCCGAAGGAACAGTGCGCCGACCGCACAGTTATCAAAACCCAGGGCAGATAGATACGGCGTTCCTTTTGCGCAGCCAAGGAATTACAGCGCGGCTTCACACAAGCCAAGATTCTCTTTCTTTTCAGCGTGCAGAAAAATATTCGTTATTTCAGAATATCATCCAATTTGCGGCAGATGTGCGTACACACTATATCAATCGCATGTCGGAGGTGATGCCGCACAGCGATGCAGCGGCGATTTTTGCAATGCTGTTTGGAGGATACGAAGGCATACGACCGGAACTATTAGAAGCCTTTACCACAACGGGAATTATACATATTTTATCTGTTTCCGGCTCCCATATCAGCTTGATTGCCGCCGTGACGGCATGGTTCTCTATAATTCTGAAATTTCCCAAATGGGCGCGGGCAATCTCTGTGATTTTTGTCATTTCAGCCTATGTCGTATTGGCAGGATTCGTGCCGCCTGCCGTACGTTCTGGCATTATGGGCGGAATTGCTTTTGTCGGACTTGTTCTAGGGCAGGAACGGGACGCGCAGCGTATCTTGATTGTGACGGGGATCTTGATGCTCCTCGTCTCTCCGCTGCTGTTTTTCCATATCAGCTTTCAATTGTCCTTTCTTGCAACGGCGGGGCTACTTTTTATTGCGCCCATACTGTTTCAACGTATGAAAGGGATATCCGTATTTGCCGCAGGCAGTTTATCCATAACAATGTCAGCGCAACTCGCGACGCTCCCCATGCTCGCATGGTATTTCAATCAGGTGTCGCTGTCGTCTTTATTATCGAATTTTATTGTCGTTCCGATTGTGGACATCATCATTATCGTCGGGCTTTTGGGCGGGATTACGGCGTGGATCATCCCTCTAGCGGGGAAAGTTGTATTTGCGTTTGACAGCATATTGCTTGGCATATCGTTTGAATTGACACGCTTTATGGCGGCGCTGCCGGCTTCTAAAATTTTTGTTCCGACGCCGGAGATTGGTGTCGGATGTGCCTATTACACCTTGCTGCTGCTCATATTTGCACCGCAAGAACTGCGTGACCACTTGATAGAATTTATCAAGGGAAAGCAAAAGGCTATTGGTGTCTCCCTCGGCGTACTGCTTATTTTTTTCATCTTTCGCTATATTGCACAGCCTGCCGAACTATCGGTTCACTTTATTGATGTAGGGCAGGGGGACTCGGTTCTTCTAATTACGCCGCATGGTCATGCGATGATGTTTGATACCGGCGGAACGAGAGACGATGCGTTTGACATTGGCGCACGGGTAGATGTTCCGTATCTGCTGCACTATGGCGTGCGCGAGCTCGACTATATATTTCTCTCACACGCACATGCGGATCATGCCGCGGGCGCACATGCGATTCTTGCAAAAATGCCGGTCAAGCACGTGTTCATTGCGGATGAGGGGGTTACAGAATATGCGAGAAGTATGCATATGGGAGACAGCGATCCACTGCTGTTAAAATTTAGCAAGTCGGAAGAGGGAAGGCGAATCACAGTGGACGGCGTCACTATCGATACCGTCTACGCGCCGCCCTATGATCCGTCGGACAGCGCAACCGGCAACGAGGTGTCGAATGTCTATCGTGTGCACTATGGCAGCGCGAGCTTTTTGTTTACCGGCGATTTGGTCAAAGAACACGAGGCGAAGCTGCTTGCACTTCATAAGGACATACAGAGCACAGTCCTAGAAGTTCCGCATCACGGTTCAAATACATCGAGTTCAGAGGAATTTATCGCCGCCGTACATCCCGTATACGCCGTATACTCGGTGGGGAGAGATAATACATTTGGGCATCCGAAACAGGAGGTGGCGGATCGATACGAAAAACAAGGCATAAAAACGCTGCGAACGGATTATGACGGGGCAATCGTATTTCGCACCGACGGCAGCCGTCTTAAGGTGGAAACCTATACGGCGCACAAAATCCTGCACTAACGCATTGCGCGGGGGCATAATTTTATTTATAATAGCGATAGACTCTTCAATACAAAGCGAGGATATGATGAAAAACTATGGCGTAGTTTTTGATGTTGACGATACGTTATACGATATGTCTATTCCCTTTTTGGGTGCCTACCAATCCCTCTATGGCACGCGGTATCGGTTTCCAACGAACGATCTGTTCCTCTTATTTCGTCGCTACAGTGACGAACGCTTTGACGATACGCAAACCGGGAAGATGTCGATGGAGGCACTTTATGCCTATCGTCTTCGCATGACTATGCAGGAATACGGGGTCTCCGTCACTGATGAGGAGGTGTTGGAGTTTCAGCGCCGTTATGTGGAATTTCAATACCGGATTCGTCTCACCGATACGATGAAGCATATTCTTGATACATTACGGGAAAAGAATGTAAAAATGGGTGTTATCACGAATGGCAACTCCGTACATCAGCGTGAAAAAATCAAATCGTTGAATCTTGCACACTGGATTCCCGCAGAACATGTCATCGTCTCCGGCGATCATGATTTTCGCAAGCCCGATGTACGTATATTTCGAGAGATGGAGCGTCGGCTGGATCTTCCCGCAGAGCGTCTCCTCTACGTTGGAGACGCATTTGCCCTCGATATGCCGGGTGCCTGTCATGCCGGATGGCATACACTGTGGTTCAACCATCGACACCGCATCAAACCGGACGATACAAAAATTACAGCGGATATTGAAGTTCATAGCGAGGAAGAGCTTTCTATGCGGCTTTTAGCATATATAACAACGGTATCATAAATCCTAATTTCAATATCAAATCGAATGCCGCGGAACTTGAATTTTGTCTTGCTGTCAATCCTAAATAATGATATTATTACACCGTAGACTTTCGAGCGGTGTGACTCCAAACTCGTATATTTTAGGGAGGGTCATGATATATGTTCAATTTCAAACAGAAAGACGATGAGTTTTTCTGTCTCTTCCTAGAGAGTGCTAAGTTTTTTCACACTGGGGTATTGGTTCTTAATGACGTAATGAAGGACTATACCTGTGTCGGTGAGAAAGTCAAAGAAATTGACCGCATTGAACATGAAGCGGATAACGTCAACGATCGTATCATCGATAAGCTGAACCTTACGTTTATCACCCCCATTGACCGTGAGGACATCTATGCCCTTGCAAATAATTTAGACGACGGGGTAGACCTGCTGCAGGGAACTTTACAGCGCTATCATATGTACCATGTCGGTGAGCCGATGCCCGGCGCGGTCAAACTGACGGAGCTGCTTATCGTGGCGACTGAAGAAGTTGTGCGCGCGTTTTCCTTTTTGGATAATATCCGAAAGAATCAAGTTCAAATCCTCGATGCGTCTCATAAGATAGAACGCTATGAAAGTGAAGGGGACTCCATCTATCGGCAGGAAGTCGCGTATTTATTCGAGCACGAAACGAATGCAATCGAACTCATACGCTGGAAGGACGTCTTAGAGCAACTGGAGGATACGCTTGATCACTGCGAGCTCATTGCCGACATGCTGCGGGGAGTGGTAATGAAATATGCCTGATTTGCAGCTTTTGATTTTCTTAGTGATCCTGTTGGCGCTCATTTTTGATTTTATCAACGGCTTTCATGACACGGCGAACGCAATCGCCACTTCTGTATCGACGCGGGCAATTCATCCGCAGCACGCCATCATCATGGCTGCCGTTCTGAATTTCCTCGGGGCAATGTATAGCACGGGCGTTGCCAAAACCATCGGCTCTGACATTGTGAAATCTGCGGGACATGTGGACGAGCATGTCCTGATTGCCGCACTCTTCGGCTCTATTATATGGAATATTATCACATGGCGGTTCTCTATGCCGTCCAGCAGCTCGCACGCGCTCATCGGCGGGGTAATCGGCGCCGTTCTCATGTCCTCGGTCGGTTCGGACGGATTGAACTTCTACGGCATTGGCAAAATTATACTATCTCTCATTCTATCGCCGCTCGTCGGTCTTGTATCCGGCTGCATCATTATGTCGGCGCTCTTTCGCTTCTTTGGTCATTTTCGACCGACTTCCATCAATGGAAAATTCAAGAAGATGCAAATATTATCAGCCGCGACAATGGCGTTTTCTCACGGTTCAAATGATGCGCAGAAGTCTATGGGCATTATTACCCTTGCGTTATTGTCCGGCGGCTATATCGATGTCTTTGAGGTACCGACTTATGTTAAGGTACTGGCGGCGACGGCAATGGCGTGCGGAACGGCGGCAGGGGGATGGCGCATCATAAAAACCATCGGCGGAAAAATATTTAAGCTCCAGCCGATCTCAGGTTTTGCAGCAGATCTCAATTCATCCATAATCATATTCGGAGCGACGCTTCTCCATTTACCGGTGAGCACGACACATGTCGTCTCAGGTTCTATCATGGGTGTCGGCGCTGCCAAGCGTATTAATGCAGTTCGTTGGGGTGTCGCACAGCAAATGGTTATCGCATGGGTTCTAACTATCCCTTGTACCGCCGTTATGGGTGCACTGACATATAAACTAGTTACCGCATTAGTTTAGTCATATACAAATAAAATCCTGCACTACTGATGGGCAGGATTTTTGTATATCTAAACATAGAGCAGAAAACTAAACGCTATCTACTATCATATGTAAATAAAGGAGCATGTAAGAATGGAAAAAAGTCTGCTGGAAATCGCCCGGGAACATAGTCATGAATACGCTAGCCCCATCGTTGCCGCTGTTGTCGACGGAGAGGTGCACGATCTGCAGTCGTTATATCATGAGAGCAACGATATAAAGTTTATAGAACTAAATTCCCGCCTTGGTTGGAGAGTCTATCGGCGCTCCGTATTGTTTCTTTTAATTGTTGCCGTAAACGAATTGGATAAAGATGCGGAAGTCATTGCAAAATTTACAGTGAACAAGGGGCTGTTTTGCGAGATACAGCATCCCGACAAGAGCATTGATGTGCATTTTGTCAAGGAAATCGAGGCCGTCATGCGGCAAATGATTTCCGAGAATATAGCCTTTTGCAAACGCTCCGTTGCGAGAGAAGAAGCGATCGAGCTCTTCCGCAAGGAAGGGCGCTATGGAAAGGTGAATTTGATATCGGAGCTGACACAGCCGTATATTAGCCTCTATACATGTAAATCGTATGCAGACTACCTATATGGTCCGATGCTGCACGAAACAAAAGAGCTGAATCAATTCGAGCTTGACCATGAAAAAACCGGCGTACTGATCCGTACGCCGGACGAGATGACAAACGGTAAAATACGAAAGCGCATCAACCAGCCAAAATTCGAGCTTATCCTGTCCGAATCGAAAACATGGGCGGATATTTTAGATTGTCGATACATCTCCGATCTGAACAGGATCAATAAAAATCATGAGATCGGGGAGCTGATCCGGGTTTCGGAAGGGCTGCAGGAAAAGAAGATCGCTCAGATTGCGGATCATATCTCTTCCAATAGTGACGATACACGCATCATTTTGATTGCCGGCCCTTCTTCCTCCGGAAAGACGTCTTTTGCACAGCGTCTGCGCATACAACTGCGTGTCAATGGCCTGCATCCGATCATGCTGTCCCTAGACGATTATTTCCTCAATCGTGAGGATACGCCGCGCAACGAGCGCGGAGAATATGACTACGAGTGTCTGGAAGCCCTCGATACAGAGCTTTTCAATCAAAATATGGTCGATCTTCTTGCCGGAAAAGAAGTTGTTCTGCCGCACTTTAATTTCGTTAGCGGAAAAAGAGAATGGGGCAAGAGCAAACCTATATCGATTCGCTCGGATCAGCCGATCATCATAGAGGGGATTCACGGGCTAAACGAGGCGCTGACAAAGGAAATCCCGCGCAAGAATAAATACAAGATCTATATCAGCGCATTAACTCAGCTCAATATTGATGCACACAATAGGATTCCAACGACGGATATACGATTTTTGCGCCGATTGGTACGAGACCATCAATTTCGCGGCTCAAAAGCCATCAAGAGCATCAAACAGTGGCCGGACGTCAGGGCTGGGGAAGAAAAATACATATTCCCGTTTCAAGAGGATGCCGATGTCCTTTTCAACTCGGCGCTGATTTATGAGGTCGGCGTACTAAAGAAATATGCGATTCCTCTTCTAAAGGAAATAAAAAAAGGGGAGGACGGATATACAGAAGCTGCCTTAATTCTCCGATTCTTACAGTATGTGAACGAGATAACAGCGGTGGACGAGATACCGAACAATTCGATTTTGCGCGAGTTTATCGGGAAATCAGTGTTTTTCTCTTGAATACGAAAAGGAGACGGACTGCAAAGCAATCCGTCCCCTCGAATGATTCTAGGAAGCGTTATTATTCTTTGACATACGCCGTGATGGGCTTGTAGTGCGCCTTGAAGAACTCTTCTGCGACCTGCGGGAAAAGCGCATAGGACAGAACGTCCTCATCGGAAGGATTCAGATAGCCTTTTGTTTTGAGCTCTTCCTTAAACTCTGCAAACGTCTTAGCCTTGGCATCCTCGATGGAGCAGTCATCGATGATATCCTTGGGATCTATCTTCAAGGTGTCCGTCAGGAATGCACGATCGATTTCAACCGGCGTCTTGCCGAATTTTCCGCGTGCAAGATCCTTAAACTCGTTTGGAACCATCTTATAGCGCTCGCCTGTCATGACGTTAAACGTTGCCATCGTGCCGACGATCTGCGAAGACGGCGTGACAAGAGGAGGATAACCGATATCCTTGCGAACGCGCGGCATCTCATCAAGGAGATCTTGATAGCGGTCTTCCATGCCGGCTTCTTTGAGCTGATTTGCAAGGTTGGAGAGCATACCGCCCGGGATCTGGAAGTCCAGAACATTGGGGTTGATGTCGAAGTATCCTTTGAGGTTAAAGGTCTTGATCAGATCCTGCTTGACCTTGAGGAAATGTTTGGAGATCGGCGTCATCGCCTGACGATCGAGCCCCGTGTCGCGCTCCGTCCCCTCGAGCATAGCAACCATCGTCTCTGTGCACGGCTGCGACGTATCGCTCGAGAAGGGGGCAAGAGCCGTATCAATGATGTCGACGCCGGCTTCAACCGCCTTGATGTACGTTGCATGACCAAATCCGGACGTGCAGTGCGTATGCAGGTCAATGGGAATCTTGACGGCGGCTTTGAGCTTCGTGATAAGATCCTCAGCGACATATGGCTTCAGAAGTCCCGACATATCCTTGATACAGACGGAATGGCATCCCATCTTTTCGAGTTCGACCGCCAGCTCAACGAACATTTCGTTGGTGTGCACAGGGCTGATCGTGTATACGAGACAGCCTTGGACATGCGGCTTTTCGGGACATTTGAGCGCGGCGCTAATCGCCACTTTCAGGTTGCGAATGTCGTTGAGCGCATCGAAGATGCGGAAGACGCCGATACCGTGTGCAGAGGCTTTTTGAACGAACTTTTCTACAACATCGTTGGAATAATGATTATAGCCGAGCAGGTTCTGACCGCGCAAGAGCATCTGGATCGGGGTCTTGAGGTGCTTCTTCAGAGTGTCCAAACGTTCCCACGGATCTTCATCAAGGAAACGCAGGCAAGAATCAAATGTTGCTCCGCCCCAAGCTTCAAGGGAGTTGTACCCGATGGCATCAAGCGCCTCAAGCTGCGGAAGCATATCCGAAATTCTCATGCGGGTTGCCAGCAGTGACTGATGTCCATCGCGGAGCACAGTCTCAGTGATTTTTACAGGATTCTTTGACATAAAAGAACACTCTCCTTGACTAAAAATCATAATCAAAAATTATATAACCCAACATCTAAATTATAGGATTAAACGGGAGCGTTGTCAATCATAAGTTATAAAATTCACATATCTTTATTCTATTTTTACGCTTAACTATCCATAATGGTAATTATGGATAGTTAAGAAGGAAGAACTTTAGAAAAGGATTTTTTGTCATTTTAGCGAATAGTTACTATTTAATGAACGGTATACGAATTTACTGCATATCGGAAAGGATTTATCATATGGAACTGCATCTTCTATCGTTTGTGCGATTGAATGACGAACAGATCGATCTTCTGCATCACGCGTCGCCCGGCTGCACTGTCGTATGCGGGCGTCCGGAACAAACTGCTTCTGTGATGCCTGATGTCGATATACTGCTGGGATATGATTCCCAAATGGATATCGATACATTCCTCCAGCAGATGCCAAAGCTAAAATGGATTCATACCTTTAGCGCGGGTGTTGAGAAACTGATGGCCAACGAGGATTTTTGCCGATCGGATATTTTACTTACAAATTCGCGCGGTATCCACGGGATCCCTATGGCAGAGCATATTCTTGGCACTATGCTCGCGTCGAGCCGCCGACTGATCGAGGCATGGGAAAATCAAAAAAATCACCAATGGAAGCGTTTAACCTCTCCCGACGAACTCTACGGTAAAACAGCGGCAGTTATCGGACTTGGCAGCATCGGACGCGAGGTTGCAAAACATCTGAAAAATATGGGGATGCACGTCGTCGCCGTAAAACAAAAAGAAACAACCGAACCGTTTGTCGATCAGCTGCTTCCGATAGCACAGATTTCCGAGGCGCTCTCCTGTGCGGATTATGTTATTGTCACACTGCCGTTGACGCCTGAAACAACCAATATGTTTAATCAGGATGCATTCCGTCTCATGAAGAAAGATGCGTTTTTTATCAATGTATCAAGAGGCGCCGTGGTAAACGAGAACGACCTTGTGGCAGCTCTTTCCTCCGGGATGATTTGCGGCGCTTCTCTCGATGTTTTCGCGGTAGAACCGCTGCCGGAGGATTCTCCGCTATGGGACGTTCCAAATCTATATATTACGCCGCATTATTCATCCGTTTCCCCAATGTATCTAGAGCGCTCTCTCAAGATCTTTCGCAGCAACCTGCAGATATTCCCGCAGCGTATCGGTATGATGAATGTCGTCGATAAGACACGCGGATACTGATCGTTAGTTCCGTGCGTCTGCCCGCTTCAAAATAGAAAGTACCGGATCATCTTCCGGTGCTTCTTTTTTTTGATGCTGCGCTACAATGATTGCTTCCCTATACCTCCCTATCATCCGAAGTTTCTCCGCACCAATTTCCGGGTGATGATAAGAAACATAAAAGGCGGTTCCAACCTTTCCGCAGATTCCACTCTTGTCTTTTTTTGAAACAAAGAACGGTATCGTCGACGGAAAGAATCGGCGTGCAAGAACGGATAGAACTTTACCCCAAACATCCGTGGTCCCTTTTGTTTTCCCTATATCATGCAGTAACGCACAGCGAATGAGGAAGATATAGTCATCCGAGGATAAATGTCGCTCTTCTCGATAGATTTCCTTCGCGGTAAGCGCCACATGAAATGAATGAAACCGATCCGCAGGATGCATCGCATAAAAAAGCTCCTGTTCATCATCGGTGAGATAAGATCTGACAAAGGTATGGGTACCTATGTCCATTTTCCCCCATATTGCCCAATAAAATTGTCGTATGCGCTGTATCATAAGAAAGGCTCGTCGCAGCTACTCATAAGCTTCCTCTTTCTGCTCTTCGTGTGGAAATAGTCTGCTCAGGACAAGCGCATATCCGTCGGCGCCATAGTTCAGACAGCGTTTCACACGGCTGATTGTCGCGGTGCTCGCGCCTGTCTGCGCAACAATCTCATCGTATGTCCCGCCTTCATACAGCATATGAGCAACCTCAAGACGCTGGGCAATCGCCTTGAGTTCTGCAATGGTACATATGTCCTCAAAGAACCGATAGCATTCCTCTCGTGTATTCAATAAAACGGTCGCATCACATAGCTGATCAGTCAGATGATCTCTGAGTTTATGGTTCGGCATATTTATTCCCTCTTAAAAAATCATTTTGCACAATAACGCTTTATTACGTCACAATATAAAATGCTTCCTAGAAAAAGTAAAGCGTCACACGCCGCCATGAAAGCAGTCACGGAATAAAGTGCAGCTTGATATGCTCCGTATCCCCGTGCACCTCCGTTATATCGGACGGAACGGATATAACGACGCGTTTTCCTCCGCCCTCCGTTTCGCCATCCGAAATTTCCTGCACGGTACCGCTCAGTTTCATTCGGTCTAATTGATACTCTACCGGCTGTCCTAGATATATCCTATCTATTTCTTCTCCGATAATCTCTGTCTCAATCCATGGATTTTCTGCAAGGCGCACCTGCAGAAGAACCTCGCCCGTCTGTACGTGATCGCCAGGAATAACGAATAGTCTGGTTATCGTTCCCGCGTACGAAGAAACAATATCACTTGCCGCTGTCCCCTCTTTTGCTTTCTTTAATGTCTCTTCGGCGGCTTGGACTTGTCGCTTAGCTGCTTCGACAGTATTGGGATCGACGGTTATTTTTATCGGCGAGGACGATGAATAAGATGACGCACTTTTGATAACTTCGTAGTTTGCAATCGATTCGTCGCGTTTTGCGGCGCTGATCGCCCCCATTTCATAGAGGGCTTTCATCCGCTCCATTCGTGTCTCTGCTTCGATGAGTTCATGATTGTTTTCGGTACTGCGGACACTGCTTGTCGTATTTCCAATAATACCGTTTTGAAGCTGTGCAAGATTGCTTTTTGATAAATCTACATTTTGCTGCAAACGTAAGATCTCTTCCTCGGTTATTTGGTTTCGAACAACCGCCAAAACCGTTCCCTCTTCGAGAAAACTCCCCTCCTGTGCCGTCATATCCTCTACCGTACCGCCGCTTGGGGAAAGTATATTTTCCGTGCGGTACATAAGACGTCCTTCGGCGATAAGTGTCGTATGATTATTTGTATCTGTTTGCATCATAATATACGCGATACCGCTCGCCAAGATACAAAGCGCTATGCAGAAGCGTCCCGTATATTTTTTTATATCGCTTGTAATATCGACATCCATCCTAAAATCCTTTCTAAAAAAGGCCGTCAGCATATGTGACAGCCTTTCAAGAAACCATATTAGTTGTTTGCCTGCCGCTGGATTACGGAAATTGCCGCATCAAATGCCTGAGGAATGTTTTCGGGGGTCTTCCCGCCCGCCTGAGCCATATCCGGGCGACCGCCGCCGCCGCCGCCCACTTCCTTCGCGGCTTCTTTGATGATTTGTCCGGCATGAGCCCCGGCGCTCACTGCATTCTTATCCGCCTTAACAACGAGGCTAACCTTATCGTCAATGACCGCAGCAAGAATCACGATCCCATGATCGAGTTTCTCGCAGGCAAGGTCGGCGATGGTACGCAATTCGTCCATAGAATCAACATTCGCCTTACCGACGACGACATGGAAGGCGCCGATCTCACGAACGGCCATTAAGAGTTTCTGTGCATCGGCTTTATCCCTAAACTCGGCAAATTGACGAAGCTGTTCCTGCATCGCTTTCCTCTCGTCAAGGAATTTATCGATTTGATAGGACAGATCTTCTGGTCTTGTTTTCAGCTTTGCGGATATTTCCTGTACAGTATGGTAGAGTGTCGCGGCATAGGAGAACGCCGCTTTCCCTGTAATCGCCTCGATACGGCGTACACCTGCGGCAACACCGAATTCTCCGATGATCTTAAAGAGTCCAATCTGCCCCGTATTGCCGACATGCGATCCGCCGCACAGCTCGATGCTGAACCCCGGAACGCTAACCACACGGACAATATCGCCATATTTCTCACCAAAGAGCGCCATGGCGCCCATATTCTTAGCATCCGCAATCGGCATCATGGAGATATCGAGATCGACTGAGCGCAAAATCTCTGCGTTCACCAATTCTTCAATATCACGGATCTGCTGTTCCGTGACAGGTTCAAAATTGGTAAAGTCAAAGCGCAGCCGATCCGGCGTTACCAAGGAGCCCGCCTGTTTGACATGTTCCCCCACGACACGTTGGAGTGCTGCCTGCAGAAGATGTGTCGCCGTGTGGTTGCGTGCGGAGGAGAGTTTTCGCTCCCGATTTACCGTGATGTCCACGCGGTCGCCGCGATGGATTTCTCCTTCTTCCACGTAAGCAATATGATAAATTGTCCCGTCGGGAAGTTTTTTCGCATTGCTGATCGAAATATATCCGAGATCGCTCCGCAGAACCCCCTCGTCTCCGACTTGTCCGCCGCCCTCGGCATAGAACGGGGTTCTATCGAGGATGATGCCCGCGCTCTCACCGTCACGCAGAGAATCGACGATCTCGCCGTCACGCCAAATCGCCGCGACAACGGCTTCTTTGGCAGTCGAATCGGAGCGAAGCGCACTCGTATCGATATTCGACAAATCCGGCACGGCAACTGCTTGATTCTCTGCACGCGCACTGCGCGCACGGCTTCGCTGGGCCTCCATCTCTTTGTCGAACTCCACGCCGTCAAGAGTGATGCCGTGTTCATGGAGAATTTCTTCCGTCAGTTCACGCGGGAATCCATAGGTATCATAGAGTTTGAATCCGATGTCTCCCGGCAGAACGACCTTGTTCTCCTCTTTGAGACGATCAATCTCGCCATTCAGCAGTTCCATGCCCTGCGCAAGGGTCGACGCAAAACGCTCTTCCTCGACGCGGATCACACGTTTGATGTATTCTTGCTTTGCCGTGAGTTCGCTGAAATCAGGCGCGCCGCGGAAAATCTCAACGACGGCATCTACTGCACCGTCAAGAAACGGATCCGTAATACCAAGCATACGCCCGTGCCGGATTGCACGGCGCAGTGTGCGGCGCAGGACATATCCCCGCCCTTCGTTGGACGGCAGGATACCGTCCATGATCATGACGGAGATAGACCGCGCATGATCTGCGATTACCTTCAGCGAAATATCTTTGCGCTTATCGCTTCCGTATGCAATGCCCGAAATCTTCGCCGCGTAAGCGATGATCGGATAGAGGAGATCCGTCTCGAAGTTCGTTTCTTTATTTTGCACAACGGACGCAAGCCGCTCCAGTCCGCAGCCGGTATCAATGTTCTTGTGCGCAAGGAGGTTGTATTCTCCCTCCTCGCTGCGATCGTATTGTGTAAAGACCAAATTCCAAATTTCAAGGAAGCGGTCGCAGTCGCAGCCGACGCCGCAGGTAGGCTCTCCACAGCCGCGCCCTTCACCGAGATCGATATAGATCTCGGAGTCAGGACCACAGGGACCGGGGCCGATCTCCCAAAAATTATCGTTCAGAGGAACAATATGATCCGGCAGTAGCCCCGGCTGCTCCAGCCAAATGGCACGTGCCTCATTATCGTCGGGATAAATAGAGACCCAGAGCTTTTCCTTTGGGAGTTCTATCACTTCCGTTAAGAACTCCCATGCCCAAGGGATTGCCTCTTTCTTGAAATAATCCCCAAAGGAAAAGTTTCCGAGCATTTCAAAGAATGTCTGATGACGCGCCGTACGCCCGACATTCTCTATATCGCCGGTACGCACACAACGCTGCGAAGTCGTAATACGTGGGCGCGGCGGTTTCATTTTTCCCGTGAAGAAGGGCTTGAGGGGCGCCATGCCGGCGCCGATTAAAAGAAGCGTCGGATCGTCTTCAGGGATCAGCGAATAACTCGCGAGACGAAGATGGTCTTTTTTTTCTGCGAAGAACCGGAGATAGGCCTCCCGCAATTCGTTACCGGTCATGTATTTCAATCTGGACACCCTCCTAAAAGCATCACGGCAAAATACTGGTTGAGCGTAAGTATAGCATAGAACTGAAGAAAATACACGCTGTTTTACATCACACTTTTTACGAGTTCACGCGCCTGCTCCGGCGTCATAAGAATCTCGCGCGGCTTGTTCCCGCCGGCGCTCGGACCTATGATGCGCAGCTCTTCCATCGCATCGACGAGACGTGCCGCACGCGAATATCCGACACGGAATCGTCTTTGAATACTTGACGAAGATGCCTGCCCGGTCGATAGGACGAGCTCCACAGCTTCCGGCAGGAGCTTGTCCTGTTTCATAAGGAACTCGTCATCCTCTTCCGACTCGTTTTCCTTTGTCTCGTTTTCGATGAAGCTGACAAGCTCCTCATTCTCGTCAATTTCCTGTCCCTGTGCGCGGATGAAGTCAAGCAGCATCTCGACTTCTTCATCGCTGATGAACGCGCCTTGAACGCGCAGCGGCTTCGAAACGCCCTGCGGCGAAAAGAGCATATCGCCTTTTCCAAGCAAGGTTTCCGCGCCTCCGCGATCTAGGATCGTACGTGAGTCGACTTGAGAAGACACGGCGAACGAAATCCTCGACGGCAAATTCGCCTTAATGATGCCGGTGATGACGTTCACCGACGGACGCTGTGTCGCAAGGATCATGTGGATCCCCGCTGCACGCGCCTTTTGGAGAATGCGGCAGATGGCGTCTTCCACATCACGCGGCGCAATCATCATGAGATCGGCGAGCTCGTCGATGACGATGACAATAAAGGGTATCTTTTCTTCCGCATATCGGCGGTTGAACGTCTTAATGTCCCTAACGCCGTGATTGGCAAAAATCGTATACCGTTTCTCCATCTCCTGTACCGCCCAGTTGAGTACGGACGAGGCTTTTTTCGGGTCGGTCACGACCGGAACCATGAGATGAGGGATGCCGTTATAGTTCGACAGCTCGACCATCTTCGGGTCGATCAGGATAAATTTTACTTCATCCGGCGCCGCCTTAAATAGGATGCTTGAGATGAGTGTATTGATGCAGACAGATTTTCCCGATCCGGTTGCACCGGCAACCAGCAGGTGCGGCATTTTTCCAATATCGGCAAAGACCGCCTGTCCTCCAATGTCCTTCCCTAGCCCGACGGTAAGCTTTGACTGTGCCTCTTGAAATTGTGGATTTTCCAAGACTTCTCTGAGCTGAACGCTCTCCAAGGTGCGATTCGGAATCTCGATGCCGATGGCAGCCTTGCCCGGCACAGGCTCGATACGCACAGAGGATGTTGCCAGTTGGAGCGCAATATCCTCCGCCAGATTTGTGATCTTGCTGACCTTGACACCGGGCGCTGGTTCCAGATCATAACGCGTGACCGCGGGACCGTGACAGGCGCTGATCACCTTTGCGTTGACGTGGAAGTTCTCTAGTGTCTGGTGCAAAATGTACGCATTCTCCTCAATCTCCTGCGCTAAAGATTCATTTTCCTGTTTGATATGCTTGGATAAGATATGCGTAACCTTGGGCAGCTCATAGGCATTCTCCTTATGGTCGGGAGGCATTTCCACAGAGTTGCTTATTTGCGGCGGCTTCTTTGCCGACGAAGGAGCGGCAGGAGGTTCGGAGGGCGCATCAAGAGGAAACGGTGCAGCATCCTCCTCTATTTCTATCGCAGGTTCGTCAATATGAGAAATCTCTATCATAGGCGCAGACGTCGTATCTTCCTGATGGCCATACGGCAGAGCGACATCAATAGCTTCCTCGGACTGCGCGTTATCTTCCGCGTACCGGATGGGAAATATCGAAGGAACAGTATGATCCGCTTCCTCTTCTTCCGCTGTAACGGGGATTAGCGGCTCGTACGGAGCTTGTGCTTGTATTTCCGCTTTTTGTTCCCGCTCTTCAAGAGCCGGCACGTCAAGCGTTTCGATTGCTTCCGGAACAGGCTTTTCCGGCAGATTTGCGCCAAAGACTTCATCGGGCATGTCCGCTTCCGCAAAGAGTGTGTCATTTGCCTGATTATACGGAACGGATGCGCGCACGTCGCTGACGATATTTGCGGCTTTTTCTTCGATTTTTTCGCTGACGGCACTCATCTTTTCATAGGTCGCACTAACGGCTGTTCCGGCGGCTGATGCGCCTTTTTTTGCCTGCTCTTTTGTGTGGATATAGCCGGAAGCGAACGACCACGTTGTTGATAAAAGAACGGAGCCTAGAATGATCGTCGTGAGCAGGATGATAGATCCGTCCACACCAAAGAATTTCCGCAGCACGAGGAGCACGCTCCCACCGAGCAGTCCCCCGCCGTCTGCAAGGCTTTGAGGCAGTATCTCCTCACCGACGGGAATGACAAAATGATGCCATGCCGCAAGGATTGATATAAATAAGCCTATGACACCAAAAAAACGCTTCGTATATAATAAGCTGCGATGATGCAAAATATACTGTATGCTGACAAGCCCAATGACCAAAATTGCAAAGGCCGCGCCCCAGCCGAATAAATATCGAAATATATTTGCAAAAAAGATACCGACAAAACCGACATTCCAACCGAGAAGCCCAACGCCTGAGAGTACGGCAAATGTGAGAAGTATAAGCCCGACAAATTCATACTTTCGTCCTGAATCGTTCGCCGGAGAACTTCCGCGGGCTTTCGGCGATCGACGACCGGGACTTCGTTTTTTCAATGAGAATCCCTCCATACTTGACTATGCCTCCATCTTTTTGAGATGGAGGCATAGTCAAGTGAAATATCTCTTCATCAAATGTGATCGGAGCATGTGCGCACTATTTTGTCAAGCGATCCGCCGTGCGCTGTGCTTCGTATAAAATACGCTCTTCATCCAGTGTCTTGAGTTCTCTATTTTCCATGAGAATTTTTCCGTTTACGATCACCGTATCAACGGATGAGGATTTTCCGGAATAGGCAAGGAGTGAGACCGGATTGTAACACGGTGTCCACTCTGCACCGTGCATGGAAAAGAGGGCAATATCCGCCTTCTGCCCCGGCACTAGTTGTCCGACATCCTTTAACGAAAGTGCCTGCGCCCCGTATTCCGTTCCCATCTTGACCGCCGTGAGCGCAGGGACTGCAAGCGGATCGAGTGTATCCACTTTATGCAAAAGCGCCGATAACTGTACCTCGTCTAGCATATCCAAGTTGTTGTTGCTGGAAGCGCCGTCGGTTCCGAGAGCCACGCAGATCTCTTCTTTTAGCATCCGAGGAACAGGCGCGATACCGCTGGCAAGCTTCATATTGCTGCCGGGATTATGGGCGATACGGATATTGTGTTTCTTGATGATAGAGAAATCCTCATCATCAAGATGCACGCAATGTGCGGCGATCGTCCCGTTTTCAAAGAGTCCCGTGGATTCCACATGTGCAAAGGGGCGCTTTCCATAGTCTTTGAGGCAGGACTCTACTTCCCCCACAGTCTCGGACATGTGTATGTGTATTTCGGCGCCGAGCTGCTGTGCGCGCTGTGCAATCTTTTTGAGATAGTCCGGCGGGCAGGTATATAGGGCATGTGGGCCAAACATCACGGTGATGCGCCCGTCCGCGGCTCCATGATAGGTCTCATAAAGCGCGGCGTTTTCCTCCAGCTTCTTATCCGCATCGGGCGCAACGCCAATCAGACCTCTCGCGAGAACGCCGCGCAGACCGGAAACCTCCGTCACCTCGGCGACACGATCCATATCGGGACCGTACATATCCGCAAACGCCGTCGTCCCACTGCGAATCATCTCTACTGCGGCAAGCATAGCGCCCCAATAAATATCGTCGGAATGCAGTTTTGCCTCGATTGGCCAAATCATTGTCTGAAGCCAGTCCATCAGCTTCATATCGTCCGCATAGCTGCGGAGGAGTGTCATTGAGGCGTGGGTATGCGCATTGACCAATCCCGGGATTGCAAAGTGCCGTGTCCCGTCGATTGTTTTGTCCGCATGAAAATCATGCGGCACGTCGCCCATCGAAAGAATACGGTCATCCGCAATCGCGATATTGAGCGTCGGCGTTGTCCCGTCCGGCAAAAGAGCAGCAACGTCTTTAATCAGTATATTCACGGGGCGCCCCCTTATGCCAATCCGAGATATTCTTTTTGTTCCGCGGTCAATGTGTCGATGGAGATACCAAGCGAATTGAGCTTGATATTGGCGATCTCGACATTGATCTCCTCGGGCATCAGATGAACGCCTTTTTTCATCTCTTTCCCATGGCGGAGAAGATGCAGCGCGGAGAAGAACTGCACACCGAAGGAAAGATCCATAATCTCTGCCGGATGTCCGTCCCCCGCAGCGAGATTCACGAGGCGTCCCTCCGCCAGTAAGTAGAGACGTCGCCCGTCGGGCTGGACATATTCTTCGATATTGTCTCGTACTGTTTGATGGGATACGGATTCTGCGGCGAGCTCCGGTATATTGATTTCAACGTCGAAATGTCCGGAATTCGCCATCATTGCGCCGTCTTTCATCGCGGCAAAATGATGTTTGCGAAGAATGTCTTTGTTTCCGGTCAGTGTCAGGAAAATATCGCCGACCTTCGCGGCTTCGTCCATCGGCATCACATAGAATCCGTCAAAAACGGCTTCGATTGCCTTGATCGGATCTACCTCCGTAATGATGACGTTAGCGCCGAGTCCGCGCGCACGCATTGCACCGCCCTTGCCGCACCAGCCGTAACCGGCGATAACGACGGTTTTTCCCGCGATGACAAGATTCGTCGTCCGCATAATGCCGTCCCAGGTGGACTGTCCGGTTCCGTAACGGTTGTCAAACAGGTATTTGCAGTATGCATCGTTTGCCGCAATCATAGGAAATTCGAGCTTGCCCTGCCGCTCGAGTGCATAGAGACGATGCACTCCGGTGGTTGTCTCCTCAGAACCGCCGATGAGCGTCGGCAGCAGCTCCCGACGAGTAGTATGAAGCATATCCACCAAGTCGCCGCCATCGTCAATGACAATGTCGGGCTTGATATCGAGCGCCTTATTGAGGAACACGGAATATTCCTCATCGGTGCATCCATGCCATGCAAATACGTGAACGCCTTCTTCGACGAGTGCGGCTGCAACATCATCCTGCGTCGATAGGGGGTTGCTGCCGGTCACGGCAACCTCCGCTCCCGCATGTTTGAATATCGTTGCCATATAAGCGGTTTTTGCCTCAAGATGAAGCGTAATTACCATCTTAATGCCTGCGAAGGGCTTTGAAACAGAATACTCCTTATCCGCAGCCGCCATCACCGGCATGAAGCGTTTCACCCAGTCGATCTTTGCGTGTCCGGACGGCGCTAGTTTAATATCGCGAATCATAGATTCCATCATGCGGTCTCCTTCTATTTCCTTTAATTCTCAATCCCTTTTCGTGCAGGGATTCCCCGCTCATAATAATGCCGCACTTCCTTCATCTCCGTGATGAGGTCGGCGCGATCCAGCAGCCACTGTGGGGCATTTCGCCCCGTACAGACGAGTTCGGTTTCAGGAGGAAGAATTTCCAAAAAATGCTCCATCTGCTCTTTTTGCAGTACACCAAACGCCAGTGCGACATTGATCTCGTCTAGGATAACGAGTTGATACTCCCCAGTTGCGGCAGCATCTGCCGCACGGCGCAGGCCTTCCGAGAGCAGCGCGACATAATCCGCCGGCGGATGTCCTTTCGGAAAGATAACAACGCTGTCCCCAAACGCTTCTTTGGTTTTTTCATCCATCATACCGTCTTCGGCGATAAAGAAAGGTTTTCCCGTTGTTTCAAGTGTCATATGTGGGAGTGTACGCAGCAACCCCTGCTCGCTGTAAGCAAGGCTCTTCATAAACTGCATCAGATAGACCTTGTGTCCTGCGCCGAGCGAGCGAATCGCCAAACCGATGGCGGCAGTCGTCTTTCCCTTCCCGTTTCCCGTATAGACCTGAATCATGAGAGCAGTACCTTATGGCTGACGTTGATGCGCCCCTTCTCGTCAATTTCAATGACCTTGACCTGCAGCTCGTCGCCGATATGCACAACGTCCTCCACGCTCTCTACGCGATGCTTTGCGAGCTGGGAGATGTGGCAAAGCCCCTCTTTCCCGGGGAGAAGTTCTACAAAAGCGCCGAACTTCAGGAAGCGTGTCACGCGGCCGGTATAAATCTCCCCAACTTCAACGTCGCGAACGATGTTCTCGATCATCTTGCGCGCTCGATCCATTGCCTCGGTATTCGGAGAGGTGATAAATATGTTGCCATCCTCATGGATGTCGATGTCAACTCCTGTCTCGTCGATGATTTTACGAACGACCTTGCCGCCGCTGCCGATGACGTCGCGAATCTTGTCCACGTCAATAGTGATCGTCTCCACGCGCGGCGCGTACGGAGAGAGTTCTTCCGCAGGCTTATCAATGCATTCCAGCATCTTGCCAAGGATAAATGCGCGCCCCTCCTTCGCCTGTGCCAAAGCGGAGGCGAGAATATCCCTCGTGATGCCCGCGATCTTGATATCCATCTGAATCGCCGTAATGCCCTTTGCCGTTCCCGCAACCTTAAAGTCCATATCGCCGAGTGCGTCTTCCATGCCTTGTATATCCGTCAGAATGGAATAATCGTCGCCGTCCCTGACGAGCCCCATAGCGACACCGGAAACAGGGCGCTTAATCGGAACGCCGGCGCACATCAGTGAGAGCGTACTGCCGCAGACGCTGCCCATCGAACTCGATCCATTCGACTCCAAAATCTCTGAAACAAGACGTATCGTATAGGGGAAATCCTCAATGGATGGAATCATCGGGAACAGGGCGCGTTCAGCAAGCGCACCGTGTCCGATTTCACGGCGTCCCGGGCTGCGCATAGGGCGCGCTTCACCGACGCTGTATCCCGGGAAATTATAATGATGCAGGTAGTGTTTCGTGGTCTCAGGTCCCAAACCGTCGATGATCTGCTCGTCGCCGATAGAACCGAGCGTCGTTACCGTGAGCACCTGTGTCTGACCGCGTGTAAAAAGCCCGGAGCCGTGCGTCCGCGGTAAAATTCCGACCTCACAGCTCACAGGGCGCACCTCATTGAGCGCGCGCCCATCCGGACGTATCTTTTCGTGCGTAATCATATGGCGCACGATGCTCTTTTCAATCTTGTAGAGAATTTGCGAAATCTCTTTTGCCTGCTCCGGATATTCAACGATAAAGTGTTCCATCGTTTCGGACTTAATCGCCGCAATATCGGCATCTCGTCCGAGTTTATCCTCGTTGCGGGTGGCGGCGTCAAGACGCTCCTCCGCATAAACGCGGATCTTTTCCTCAAGTTCTTCGGAGACGGCAAAGATCGCCGGAATTTGTTTTTCCTTTCCGCAGACGCTTTGCATATTTTTCTGAAATTCAACCAAACGGCGGATCTCGGCATGTCCGAACAGGATAGCGTCTAAGACGATCTCTTCGGACAGCTCATTTGCGCCCGCCTCGACCATCATGACCGCATCATAAGAACCGGCAACCGTGAGGTTCAGCTCCGAGACGGCGCGTTCCTCCTCCTTTGGATTGATCACGAACGAACCGTTAACATAGCCGACGCGCACACCCGCAATCGGTCCCATAAAAGGAATATCGGATACGGTCAGCGCGCAGGATGCGCCGAGCATTGCGGCGATCTCCGGCGGATTATCCTGATCGACAGAGAGCACCGTTGCGACAATTTGAACATCGTTTCGAAAACCTTCCGGGAACAGCGGACGAATGGGGCGATCAATCAATCGTGCGCAGAGTACCGCATCGTTGCTGGGACGACCTTCTCTCTTAATGAAGCCGCCGGGAATTTTGCCCGCCGCATACATTTTCTCCTCGTAGTCCACGGTCAAAGGGAAAAAATCGACGCCCTCTCTTGGCGCACTCGATGCGGTCGCCGTGACAAGTACGACCGTATCGCCATAACGCACCAATGCGGCGCCGTTTGCCTGCTTTGCCATTTTTCCGTGCTCTACGATTATATTTCGTCCGCCCAGTTCAATTTCGAAACTCTGCATACATTTATCCTCCTAGGTCTCTCACATGCATTACATGACAAAAGCATTCGACAAAACATCTTAGAATCCTTTTCCCTATAGCAAAAAAGCGGGGAAATCCCCGCCCTTTCACCTCCGCATAAGCTGTTACTTACGCAGATTGAGCTTTGTTATGATAGCGCGATACCGCTCAATGTCCGTTTTGTAAAGATAGCCGAGCAGACGGCGGCGATGTCCGACCATCTTCAGAAGTCCGCGGCGCGAATGATGATCCTTTTTATGTTCTTTCAGATGTTCGGTGAGATACTGAATGCGCGCCGTCAATACGGCAATCTGCACCTCCGGCGATCCGGTATCACCCTCATGAATTGCATGTTCCTTAATGATTTCCTGTTTTTTTCCCTGCGTAAGCATATAAAATCCTCCTCTAAAATATTGACCGATGACCAAGAAAACGTCGGATTAATCGTTATCCGAGTCACGGCTCTATGACGTCGTTCATATTACCATAGAAATATTTTCTTGTAAATGAAAAATTTCCGCTATCACGCTGATAGACGTTTTTTTGTCGCGCTCGATCTGTGCTTTCAGTTCCTCTGCTGAAGAGAATCGCCGCTCCTCTCGTATGCGCGCGTGAAACGATACGGTGAGCCGATCTCCGTACAGATCCTTCGAAATATCAAAGATATGAACCTCAAGGCGCCGCCTGCAGCCGCCGAAGGTCGGATTATTTCCGATGTTGGCAACGCCCGCATACCGATCCGTTCCATGCACAACGGTTACCGCATACACACCGTTTGGCAGGCTCTCGTTCTCGTCCTGCAGTTCGATGTTCGCCGTTGGAAAGCCAAGCAGGCGTCCGCGCGCCTCGCCGTGAACAACTGTCCCTATGATAGAAAACGGATACCCAAGATACTCGTTGACCTTGGCAATATCCCCATGTTGAATAAGTCCGCGAATGCGTGTGCTGCTGATAGGCTCTCCGTCACGGATCACCGGATCGCATACGAGCGCCCTGAATCCGTAACGCTTCGCCTCTTGACGCATGAGATCAGGTGTGCCGCGCCCAAATCTGCCAAATGTGTAATTTTCTCCGATCACAACGTATTGTGGTGCACAATATTGATGCAGCAGTGCAACAAAATCTGTGGCATCCGTTTTGGCGAAATTTGGCGTAAACGGGATCTCCACCAAGACATCAACACCGAGACGCTTTAAAATCTTTCGCCGCAGAACATCACTGCCGATGAGACGCGGACTTCTTTGCGGGTCTACCACGGCACGCGGGTGATTCAAGAAGGAAAAGACAAGCGTCGTTCCGCCGATCTCCCGTGCGCGGCGCGCCGCCGTTTTGACGATGCGTTGATGCCCTAAGTGAATGCCGTCAAACATCCCCAGTGCCATAACGATGCGCGGATATAATGCGTGAAATTCTATGAGTTTTGTATAGCATTCCATTACAAAGAAACATACTCCTAATCATATACACAGTGATACTGTTACGGCTCCCCAATGATGCGCAGTTCGGGCACAAGGCGCACCGCATGCCGCGCATAAACGCGTTCCTGTACCACCGCAATCAGACGCTGCACATCGTTTGCCGTCGCGCCCCCAATATTTACAATAAAGCCCGCATGTTTGCGTGATACCTGTGCACCACCGACCGTGAATCCCTTTAATCCCGCCTCGTCAATGAGCGTGCCGGCAAAGTATCCGGGGGGACGCTTGAACGTGCTTCCCGCGCTCGGGTATTCAAGCGGCTGCTTGCTCTTGCGCCGCCCGTTCAAATCGGTCATCTTCTCCAAAATATCGGCAGGATTCCCCGGCATCAAATGCAGCCGCACTTCACAAATCGCTTCCTCGCGCTCGTGAAATATACTGTGGCGATAATCAAAGTCCAACTCATGCGCTGCATAGGAACGGATTTCTCCTGCGGCTGAGACCGTTTGCACTCGGGTTACGATAGATTTCATCTCCCCGTCATAGGCGCCCGCATTCATAAAGATTGCGCCGCCGATGCTGCCAGGGATTCCGGCGGCGAACTCCATTCCAGTCAGACCCTGCCGCTGTGCAAAAGCGGCGGCATCTTTCAGCAACGCTCCTGCGCCCACAGTAATGTCTGAGCCGGATACAACGATGCTGCCCATCGTATGATTGAACCGGACGACCAGTCCTCGAATCCCACCGTCACGTACCAATATATTAGAGCCGTTTCCCATGAGTGTGATCGGCTCGCCATATGATTTTGCCGCTTGGATAATCTTCTGCACCTCATCGATAGAAGCGGGATAAAACAGCATATCGGCAGGTCCGCCGATGCAAAAGGTCGTATGGAATCGCATGGGTGCGTTGATGAAGAGCCGCGACGGATCAAATGTCTTATGACAGAAATCGATAAAATCCTTGTTCATCTCATTCTTCCCTTCTCATGGTTCCGCGGAAAATCCGATACCGACACATTGCAGCACAGAAAAGTTATTTTGCCGTAGTGCTTCATAGGCAACAACGGCGACGGCATTGGATAAATTCAGAGAGCGCGCCCCCGATGCCATAGGGATGCGGATTGTTCGGTCTCGATGGGCGGCGAGCAAATCATGCGGGAGCCCTGCGCTCTCTTTGCCGAACACCAAGACCGCATCCGGCGGATATGCAACGTCACAATGTGTCCGAGAAGCCTTGGTTGAACAAAAGTAAAACGTACGGTTTGGGTACATCTCCAAAACTTCGTCAAAGCGGTCGTGATAATGCACCGTCACCAAATGCCAATAATCCAACCCCGCACGTTTCAAATATTTATCGTCCGTTGAAAAGCCAAGTGGTCTGACAAGATGAAGCTCTATGCCCGTGCCGGCACATAACCGCGCAATATTTCCGGTGTTCCCCGGGATCTCCGGCTCTACGAGAACAATATGCACCCGCCGTATCCCCCCTTACGATATAATCTTACAAAATGCACCGTTATTATATCGAATCAACGCAATAAAAACAACCCACAGGAGGCGTACCTCCCGTGAGTTGGAATTGATTCCTAGCTTAACACGGCGCCGGTATTTGCCGACGATGTGAGCTTTGCATAGCGTGCGAGATAGCCGGTCTTGATCTTCGCCTCCGGCTTTACCCAGCGTGCGCGCCGCGCTGTAAGCTCTTCGTCGCTGACCTCCAGCTCCAATTTGCGGTTTGGAATATCAATCGTGATCATATCCCCATCCTCGATGAGCGCGATGGGACCTCCCGCCATCGCCTCGGGAGAGATATGTCCGACGCAGGCGCCCTGACTTGCACCGCTGAATCGTCCGTCGGTGATCAGACCTACCTTGAGCCCCATACCGGTGATGACTGCCGTCGGATTCAGCATCTCCTGCATCCCCGGACCGCCTTTCGGACCTTCATAACGGATGACGACAACGTCCCCGTCGTGAATTTTCCCTGCCATGATGGCGTTGACGCCTTCTTCTTCCGAACTGAAGCACTTGGCCGTTCCGCGATAGGTGAGCATATCGTCGGCAACGGCGGACGCCTTCACAACGGCGCAGTCGGGCGCAAGATTCCCCCGCAGAATCGCGAGCCCACCTTGCGGGCGATAGGGATTATCCACACTGTGAATTACCGTCGGATCGAGAACTCTTGCGTGTTCGATTCGCTCGCCTATCGTTCCGGTGACCGTCAGCGCGTTGAGATGAATCAAATCTTTTTTCGCTAGCTCGTGCATAACGGCGGAGATGCCGCCCGCTTCATTAAGATCCTGCATGTGATGCGTTCCCGCGGGGCTGAGTTTCGTGATATAGGGCGTCCGTCTGCTGATTTCATCAAAGAGCGGCGGAGGCAGTTCGATGCCTACCTCGTGGGCGATCGCCGTCAGGTGCAGCACGGTGTTGGAAGAGCCGCCGATGCCCATATCCACCGTAATGGCATTCTCAAACGCTTCCTGCGTCATAATATCGCGCGGGCAGATTCCCTTGCGGACGAGGTCGAGGATGACAGCGCCCGCATGTTTTGCGAGGAGACGCCGCTCGCCCGTGTAGGGCGCAGGAATCGTGCCATTCCCGGGAAGTCCCATGCCGAGTACTTCCGTTAAGGAGTTCATCGTATTTGCAGTGAAGAGTCCGGAGCACGACCCGCAGCTTGGACACGCACTGTTTTCGATCTCCGTCATTTCGCTCTCGTCCATTTTTCCGGCGGCATACATGCCCGCCGCTTCAAATGCCTGACTGACGCTAATATCCCTGCCGCGATAGCGTCCCGCGAGCATGGGGCCGCCGCTGACCAGAATTGCCGGGATATTGAGCCGTGCCGCAGCCATGAGCATCCCCGGCACGACCTTGTCACAGTTGGGGATGAGCACCAAGCCATCAAAACCGGAAGCCATCGTCACAGCCTCTATGGAGTCCGCGATGAGTTCGCGGCTGGCAAGAGAATACTTCATGCCCGTATGCCCCATGGCAATGCCGTCGCAGACACCGATGGAGGGAAACTCAATCGGCGTGCCGCCCGCAGCTGCCACGCCCAGCTTTACGGCTTCCGTAATCGTATTCAGATGAAAATGCCCCGGAATGATCTCATTAAATGAATTGCATACGCCGATGAGCGGCTTTCCAAGATCCTCGGCACCATACCCGTTTGCATGAAATAATGAGCGGTGCGCACAGCGTGTCGCCCCTTTTTTTACCACGTCGCTTCTCATATCATCTCTCCTAATTCTAAATAAAGTTTATGGCGATCAACGGTCATCATAAACGAAGTATAAACACATGACTGAGATTGTAGCGCATTATACTCTTTTTTTCAATAGCTAAAGTATCATAAAGAAATTTATGAATCGTGGCATAGTGTGGTACACCTATGTTATAATGATCTAAAATTCTATGCCGCGCTGAGCCTTGATCCCCTTTTGATAGGGGTGCTTCACGAGATGCATTTCGGTGACAAGATCGGCGCGGTCAATCAGTTCTTCCGAGGCGTTTCTTCCCGTAAAGATGAGATGGGTCTGCTCCGGGCGTGCACTTAGAATTTGCTCCAATTCCTCTTGACGGATCAGACCGAACGAATAGGCATAGTTAAATTCGTCCAAGATGATCATGTCCCATGTGCCGCCCGATATTTCATGCAGCGCGCTTTGCAGGAGCTCTTCTGCGGCACGACGGTGTTCCTCCGCATCTTTATTTCCTTTGCGTGTGAATCCGAGACCGCCTTGACGGATTTCGATGCGGCCGTCGGCGGCGCTTAACGTTTCTATTGCCTTTAGCTCACCATACGTCCAGCTCCCTTTGATGAACTGCAGGATCAAGACACGCATCCCGTTTCCCCATGAGCGTATCGCCATGCCGAGCGCAGCCGTTGTTTTCCCCTTTCCTTCGCCTGTATGAACGATGACAAGTCCTCTTCGATTATCCATATGTATCACCTCATGATTGAATAAAAAATTGATATACGGTGGTTTTATGAAGCATTATATTTTTTTTACGGCAATTATTTTCCTCGTTTCCATGATGTGTATTTTCTTCATTGAAAAAAAAGATGTCCTAAGCCTCAAACAAATCGATATAGCGACAAGTATCCGTGAGGAGCATGGAGAAAGTATACTCACGTGGGAACGCATCCCCTACCCTTGCTATTATCGTGTGGACACCTACATCAAAATGACCGGAAAAATATCGAATGAAACAGTCTACCAGCGGGTCAAGTCAGAGTTCACAACAACGCCCTCCTATCATATCACTTCTGCACCGATTCCATTTTACTACCGTATTACCGCTTACGGAATGTTTGGCGCGGTGACCTCCCCGTCGACGCCAAAATCAAATCCATATTTCGAAGCCGTGTTCCCCATTCATATCAGCAAATACCCCGAATCGTCCCCCGCCAGTCTCATGCCGTTTCTCATATGGCACAGTATGGCAAACGCCGTCTTATACGAAGTCGAATTTCTTTCCGCCCCTCCCGAAAAAGATGGCGGGATTGCATTATCCAAGACCAAGCACCTGAGCAGTACACAGGGCGTCTTCACGAACGGAATGCAGGCAGATCTGCGCAAGTTCCAGTCCTACGGGACAATCTATTGGCGCGTGCGCGCATTGGGGCTCAAACATGAGCCTATCGGCGAGTTTTCACCGGCGGAGCCGATTGTACTCAGCGGCGAAGAGGAACTTCCAAATCGCCCCATTCCAAATACATTTGATCAGGTGATGAACTTCCGGCAGCCGCTTTATCCCGTGTATCAGTGGATTCCGCTCAACGGCGTAACGCGTTACGAAGTAGAACTGCTCTCAACACGTCCTGTCAATGACCACGGCACCGAACCGGATCCAAGTCAAGTATGGTCGGCAGAGACCGTATCTGCCAATGCCGTCTATGACGAATATCCGCGCCCCTACGCCGGGATTTACTACTGGCGCGTACGCGGACTCGACGCACAGGGCAAGACGGTCGGTACATGGTCGGATATCGCATCTTTTACAGTGGAAGCACCGCACAATCATCGTCTGTACGCCGCCGCACTCGGGGACAGCATCACACACGGCGGCGGTGCAATCTCAAACTCCCCGGCACTCCTCGAATACAGCTATACCACCTACCTCCCGTTCGAGTGCTTGAATCTCGGGCGCAGCGGCGATACCGCGCATACAACCTTGGAACGCTTTGAGCAGGACGTACTGCCCGCCCATCCGGAGAACCTGTTGATCCTCACGGGGTCAAATAGCCTGCGCGCGGATACGACAAGTGCGCAAGACATTATCCGGGATCTTGACGCCATACAAAGAAAGTGTATCGCCCATGATATTCGCCCCGTTTTCCTCACGCTGCTTCCGCTGAATCCTGAGCGCATTACGCTTTCATTCCAATCTGAAACGGATCCTCTGTGGCATTTGAAGCTCAATGCCGTCAACACATGGATTCGTGCACAGCGATACCATATTGATATGGAGCCGTTTTTCTATGATGCCTCAAACGGGATCCTGAGCCCCCTGCTCTCAACCGACGGCCTGCATCCGGATATTGACGGGAAGCGCATGATGGCGGAAGTGATTTTGCAGCATTTAGATGACCTGACACCGCAGGAATAGAATGGCAAAAGCAACATGATCCTAGATCACGTTGCTTTTTTTCTGCCTTGAATCAGCATCGCATCCCCAAAAGAAAAGAAACGATACCCCTCATCAACGGCTTTTTTATATGCATTTAATATAAACGAATGCCCGGCAAACGCGCTGATAAGCATGATCAGCGTAGATTTTGGCAGATGAAAGTTCGTTATGATTGCATCCACTACCTTAAACCGGTAACCCGGATAAATAAAAATATCCGTCCACCCGCTTGTCGGGCGAATTTCACCGGTCTCCCCCGCGGCTGATTCGAGCGTTCGAATGGACGTTGTCCCTACGGCAACGATACGACGACCTTCCGCTTTCGCCCGCCGGATGATCTGCGCCGTTTCTTCCGGAATGGCATAATACTCACGGTGCATGACATGATTTTCAATCGTCTGCTCCTGCACCGGGCGGAACGTCCCCAATCCGACATGAAGGGTAACAAAACCGAATATAACACCTTTTTCCTTGAGACGTACTAAAAGTTCTTCAGTGAAATGAAGCCCTGCCGTCGGCGCGGCTGCAGACCCGCGTTCCCGGCTGTATATGGTTTGATACCGATCCGCATCGGAAAGTTTTTCCCGGATGTACGGCGGGAGCGGCATCTCGCCCAATCGATCTAAAATCTCTTCAAATATTCCTTGATAAATGAATTTTACAATACGACCGCCAAAATCCGTATGCGATATGATCCCACAGGAAAGCTCTTCACCGAACCGGATACGATCTCCTATGCGCGCCTTTTTGCCGGGCTTTACCAAGGCCTCCCACCGGTCTCTGTCGATTTGCCGGAGTAAAAGAACTTCCACCTTTGCACCGGTTTTATCGCGTGCACCGATCAGCCGTGCCGGAATCACGCGCGTATCGTTAAATATCAGGACGTCCCCCGGCTGCAATAATACGTCCAGTTCATAAAAATGCCGATGTTCGATTGTCTGTTCCGCAGGATCGAGCACCATGAGGCGCGACGCATCCCGCGGTTCGAGCGGTGTTTGTGCAATACGCTTCTCGGGTAAATCATAGTCAAAATCAGAAATATCCATATGATATATGCCTCATCAGTATAATTTCTCTACGGAAACGCCGGTATAATAGTAACGCAGGATCTCTTTGTAATTCTTTCCACGCTCCGCAAATGCCTCGGCGCCCCACTGAGACATGCCAAGACCGTGGCCGGAACCGTATCCGTTAAATTCTACCGTCAACTTTTGCGTCCGAACGTTGAACAGTGTGCTTGGAAGCGCAAATAGGGAGCGTATTTTATTGCCGCCAAGGACGACGTTCCCCTTATCTCCGATGATGCGCATGGTCAACACACGTCCCGCGTGACTGCGGTCTCCTTTCCCATTGCCAATCTGGAGGCGGGAGAGCTTAATCTCCTTGAGGTTCCCTATTTTTCTGCCGGTTGATTCTATTTTTTGGACAAAGAGCGCCGATGTTATGGATCGATTCCATGGGAGTGTCTGAGCGCGGGCTTCGGGAACTGCTCTGAGATACGGCACATAACTTCCCCATACGTTTTCACTCGACTCCGTCATGCCGCCGGAATCCGTATGAAACAGAGCGTCAGCAATTTCCCCTTGATAAAATAAAACTTCCCCGTACGTCGCGTCAACGGCATCGGTAGAAGCCTTTGCCTCGGCGTTCATCCCCTCGTATACTTGGCACTCAGGGGTATTGCAGAGATCATAGCCGTCCGCACGGTGCCGCCCCCTATTTTTGAGCGCAAAGGTGCGTGCCGCAACACTCTGCGCGCGCAGTGCCTCGCTCCTCCACGAGGCGGGCATTTCCTTCGGGACGACCCCGTATAGATAGTCCTCAATCAAAACGTTGTTGACGACAGTCATTCCCGCCTTCTTGAATAAGGTGATATATCCGCGATAAGGGCTTCCATCGACCTCCACAAAGCCGCTTCCGGAAGGCTGAACAATCAGTCGATCTGATTTTTGTTCTGTGCCGTTGACCCAAAAAGCGCCGCTTTTTTCCTCAACGACAAGTTTTTCCCCCATCGGCACGATGAGAAACGGATCGTCTTCAAGCGTCCTATGGACATAAAGCACGGTATTCCTGCCCGTGACGGTAACGATATGCCGTTCACTCATAATGCCGACCGTGAGTTCCGGTTGGAGCGAAGCGTTCGTTCGATGGAGCGGAATGAACACCGACGCAAAAAAAATTAGGAACATCAAAATACGTTTGCACTGCGCCATTTCGCTCCCCTGCTTTCTTTAACTATGCCTGTGCCAAAAGGCGGAGACGTTTCTTCTCTTTATTTTCCTTGCGCTGCATCTTGCGCAGCGTACGGCTGTACCGCTCTTCCTCGCTAAAAATACATCCACAGTAGGATTGACGGTAGAGCCCCATGTCTTTGCTGATGTCGATTCCTTCCTGCCAGCCGACGCGGAAATCCTCGTAGTAGAAGGAAATACCGTACATGTTCGCATAACGCTGCGCCGTTTCGCGCATGAGTTCGTGCTGCTGATAGATGCTGTAAAACAGTGTGGAGGTAAACGTGTCAAAGCCGTGTTCCGCCGCATAACGCACGGCATTCTCCAGTCGCCACGTGTAGCACATACGGCAGCGCCCCAGTCTCGTATTCTCTGCCGGCAGGGCTTTCTTTAGAAAATCTCGTATGCGGTATTCGCGATCCGCGACAAAGTCCATATGTGACATCGCCGCAAATTTCTCAGCGTTCTGCAGACGCTGATCCCATTCCGTATAGGGGTGGATATTGGGATTAAAAAAATACCCCGTCGGCTCGATCCCCTCTTCGCGAAGTTTTTTCAGCGGATAACAGGAGCAGGGTCCGCAGCACATATGCATCAAAAGATTCATGTTAGAGCAGTTCTCCTTGCCGGTAACCGTTTTCCGGATAAGCGATTTTCATGTGTTCGTATCCGCCGCGTGTGACGATACGGCCGCGCGCCGTCCGCGCAATAAAGCCGAGCTGTATGAGATACGGTTCATAAACGTCTTCGATGGTTTCGGGCATCTCGCTCAGCGCGGCGGCAAGCGTTTTGAGTCCGACGGGTCTCCCTGAAAATTTGGTAATCATCACTTCGAGCATCGTGCGATCTTTATTCTCCAGTCCCTGTTCATCGACCTCGAGGGCTGTGAGCGCAGCAAGCGTCGTTTTGTGAGATATGATGTCTTCTCCCGCGACTTGCGCGATATCGCGCACGCGTTTGAGAATACGATTTGCCACACGTGGCGTACCTCTGGAACGGCGCGCAATCTCAAGCGCACCCTCGTGTTCAATCGTCACAGATAGGATCTCCGCCGTTCGCTCAATGATGAGGAGAAGCGCCTCCGGCGTATAGTATTCGAGCCGTGCCTGAATTCCAAACCGATCGCGCAGCGGCGCAGAGAGCGCTCCCGTCTTTGTCGTCGCGCCAACCAGCGTAAACGGAGCGAGATCCAGCCGGATGGAACGAGCGCTCGGCCCTTTGCCAATGATAATATCGATGGCATGATCCTCCATCGCCGAGTAGAGTATTTCCTCAACATGATGGGACAGTCTATGAATCTCATCGATGAAGAGCACATCATGATCCTGCAAATTGGTCAGCAGAGAGGCAAGATCGCCCTGACGCTCAATCGCGGGTGCCGAGGTCTGGCGAAAGTTCGCCCCCATCTCGTTCGCTATGATGCCGGCGAGCGTCGTCTTTCCAAGCCCCGGAGGACCGTAGAGAAGAACGTGATCAAGCGCTTCCCCGCGCGACAATGCGGCTTGAATAAACTTGGACAGATTATCCTTTATTTTGTCCTGCCCAATGTACTCGCTGAGACGGCGCGGGCGCAGACTGTATTGCCAACCGTCGGTACTTTGTTCTTCGAATGAGACGAGTTCCTCCTCATTGCGTATATCCATAGATCTCTCCCCTCCCTCCTATATCGTTAGAATCGCTGCAGAACGGACAGCGCATATCGCACCAATTCTTCCGTACTTTGATAGTCCGTCTTTCCCTGAAAGACCGTTTGAATTTCGTTTTGCTGAAACCCTAAACTTATCAGAGCTTCCGTAGCTTCCACAAGCATGGAATCCGAGACATCGGAGACAACGGCGCTCGTATCATCCACACCTGTATCGGCATAAGCACCGAATTTATCCTTAAGCTCTAAGACAAGGCGTTCCGCCGTTTTCTTGCCGATGCCCGGTAATTTTGTAATGCCCTTGACATCCTTTTTGTGAATCAACCGATAAAAATCGTGAGGTGTCACCTCAGAAAGAATACTCTGCGCGCCTTTGGGTCCGATGCCGGAGATACCGATGAGGTGCTGAAAAAGATCGTATTCCTCCTGCGAGAAGAACCCGTAGAGGAGGATCGCGTCCTCACGCACATGCGTATAGATATAGAGAAGTGCCTCTTCCCCCTGAGCAATATGTGCGCAGGTTTTTCTCGAGACAAACACACGATACCCCACATCATGTACATCGAGCAAACAATGGTCAACGGCGCTGTGCACGACAGTCCCGCGCAAGAACCCTATCATACGTCTCTCCCATTAAATACGATTGCGCCACGCAATACTATCCACACAATACGCCGTACAAATCGCAACGGCAAGCGCATCCGCCGTATCATCCGGATACGGCGGCTCCGGCAGATGGAGCAATTTCGTCACCATATAGATGACCTGTTCTTTGGTCGCTTTCCCATATCCGGTGACAGCCTGTTTTACCTGCAGCGGCGTGTGTTCGACGATCGGGATATCGTTCTTTGCCGCCGCAAGGAGTGCGATACCGCGTGCCTGCCCCACGGGGATTGCCGTCGTTACGTTGCGATTGAAAAATAGCTGTTCTATTCCTATGGCGGACGGGCGATGCTCCTGTATGAGGTTTTCGAGCTCTGTGTAAATCTTGAGCAGACGCCGTTCCGGCTGCATTTTAGACGGTGTCGTAATCGCACCGTACGCGTGCGGAACGAGGCGGCTGCCTATCTGCTCTACAAAACCGTAACCGCAAATCGCCGTCCCCGGATCTATTCCAAGAACCAACATATTCCGTCCCTAAAAAAGTGCAGACGATATGTCTGCACTTTTTTCTCCTTAATCCATCTCATAGTTGCTGTATACGTTCTGCACGTCGTCATTGTCTTCCAGTGCATCGATGAGCGTCTGCATCTTCTCCGCATCTTTTTCCGAGAGGCTGACCATCGTATCCGGCACCATTGTAACCTCCGCCGACACGGTTTCAATGCCCTTGTCTCCAAGCGCCGTTTCGATGGACTCGAAGGCGTCCGGCGCCGCTACAATCTCGAATACATCGTCCTCTGCGCGCATATCCTCCGCGCCCGCCTCCAAGACGAGTTCCAACAGTGCGTCCTCGTCGTCAAAAGAGTCTTTTTCGACGATAAACACGGCTTTTTTCTTAAACATCCATGCAACGCAGCCGTCCTGTCCAAGATTTCCGCCGTACTTCGAGAAGAGATGTCGCACGTCCGCTGCTGTACGATTGCGGTTGTCGGTCAGAATATCGAGGAGAACCGCGGTGCCGCCGGGACCGTATCCCTCGTACACAACTTCCTCGTAATTGCTCCCCTCCGTAGCGCCGAGCCCCTTTTGGATGGCACGGTTGATGTTATCCTTCGGGATATTGTTTGCTTTTGCTTTCGAGAGCGCAAGTTTGAGACGCATATTCCCCGTGGGATCACCGCCGCCCATACGCACGGCGATCGTGATCTCTCTGCCGATCTTCGTCGTGATTTTGCCGCGGATGGCGTCGTTTGCGCCCTTTTTACGCTTTATATTCGCCCACTTTGAATGTCCTGACATGAAATAGCTCCTTCTCTATCAACCAATTACTAGTTTATAGTGCTTCTTTTTTCCTTTTTTCAGAAACGCCTCACCGTTGGAGAAATCGGCATCCCCGAGCACATAGTGTTCGTCGGACACGCGCAGGTCGTTGAGCGTGACACCGCCCTGTTGTATCAAGCGGCGCGCTTCGCCCTTCGAAGCAAATACGCCGCCGCGCGTGAGCACATCGACCAGTTTTTCGCCCGCGGCGCAGACAACTTTCGGGACATCCTCCGCCGCGCCGCCGCTGAAAAGAGCCTGCGCCGTGCTGCGCGCCTGCGCGGCAGCCTCTGCGCCGTGTACGATTTTCGTTGCTTCGTAGGCAAGGATTTCCTTCGAGCGATTGATTTCAGCGCCCTCTGCCGCGGATAAGCGGCGCACCTCATCCATTGGGAGATAGGTGAGCAGGGACAGACAAGTCTCCACATCGGCATCGTCTATGTTGCGCCAATACTGATAGAAATCATACGGCGAAGTTTTTTCCGCGTCAAGCCATAATGCACCGCCCGCAGTTTTTCCCATCTTCGTCCCGTCACTCTTTGTGAGGAGTTTGTTCGTGAGACCGAATACCGTTTTACTGCTCTTGCGGCGGCAAAGCTCGACGCCCGCAATGATGTTCGACCACTGATCGTCGCCCCCCATTTGCAGCCTGCAGCCGTAACGGCGGTTGAGTTCGAGGAAGTCGTACGCCTGCATGATCATATAGTTGAACTCGAGGAATGTCAGCCCCTTTTCCCAGCGCTGCTTATAGCTCTCGGCGGCAAGCATACGGTTGACAGTGAAATGTGCGCCGACATCGCGCAGAAGTTCAATATAATTGAGACTGCGCAGCCAATCTCCATTATCCACCATAATCGCACGGTCCTCTGTAAAGTCGATGAAGCGCGCGATTTGTTTCTTGAAGCACTCGCAGTTATGGCGAATGGTCTCGTCGGTCATGACTTTGCGCATATCCGTGCGTCCGGACGGATCACCGACGGTTCCCGTGCCGCCGCCCACAAGACAAATGGGGCGATGCCCCGCCTTCTGCAGATGCGACATCGCCATCAGGGCAATAAAATGACCGGCGTGAAGGCTGTCCGCAGTCGGATCAAAACCAATGTAAAAAGTGACCGGTCCTTCCGCCATGAGTTTACGCAGCGCCTCTTCATCCGTGCATTGTGCAAGAAAACCTCGTTCCTTTAGAATATCGATCGCATTTTGCATATAGACCCCTCTATCGCTTTAGTTTCTGCCCTTTTCTACCCCGGCGCCCCTCGTCGGAACCTCGTCGGAAGCAGACGGGGCACTGCTCGGAGACCGTGGTTCAGAGGCAGACCTATCCTTATTTGTTTTTTTTCTCGTTTTTTCATGATTTTTATCTTTATTATCCGAGGTATCCTTGTCGTCCTTATCTTTGTCCTTTTCAGAGTCATCATTCAAATCATCTAATTCGGACGCAGGCTTATACGATGCACTCCCCTCAAAGCTGCGTACAGGCAGGCGTTCATGTGCCTTAAGCATAAACGCGCGCCAAATCGCAGCAGGAGTTGTCCCCCCCGCCATGCCGTGCAGGTCGCTCACACTGTCGTTCCCAATCCAAACGCCCGCAACAAGATCCGGCGTATAGCCGATAAACCATGCGTCGTGATAATCGCTCGTCGTTCCCGTCTTTCCCGCTGCCGGTCTGCCGATATTCGCGCCTGTACCGGTACCGCTCCGAATAACATCCGAGAGCATATTAGTCATGGTCGCGGCGTTCGCCGCAGAGATGACGCTCTTTTCTTGGCGTGTTTCCTCTTCCAATACCTTTCCCGTACGAGAGACAACTCGCAGCACAGCAACCGGCTCCACATGAATACCGCGATTAGCAAACGTCCCGAACGCACTGGTCAGCTCGAGAGGTGTAACGCCGCGCGTCATGCCTCCGAGCGCGGTCGCTAGGTTGCGATCATTCGTTGCACCATCTAGAACAAAGGTCGATATTCCCATTTCCTGCGCATAATAAATGGCTTTATCAATTCCTATATCCTGCGCGATACGAACGGTTGGTACATTTAGTGACCAACGCACAACATCGCGCAAACGTACTTTACCGGAAAATTTGCGGTTATAATTCTGTGGCTCCCACCCGCCTACCTTGAGCGGTTTATCCTCAATCACCGAATCCGGCGTATATTTGTTTTCAAGTGCGGCGGCGAACACGAACGGCTTAAACGCCGATCCGGGCTGGCGCACCGCCTGTGTCGCACGGTTGAACTGATCTGTTCCGCGCCCGCCGACCATGGCTTTGATGTAGCCCGTATGGGGATCGATGGCGACCAACGCCCCCTGTGGCTGCACGATGCCGTTGGCATCGGTGAAGTAGGTCGGCAGGTTTTGCATCGCGTTCTCGGCAGCCGCCTGCATATCCATATCGATCGTCGTATAGATCTTTAGCCCGTCTTTATAGATGGCGTCGTCCCCATATTTTTCAACAAGGAGCTGCAGCACATAGTCTACGAAATAGCTTGCCGCCCTAACGCCGTCATTGGAAACTTTAGCGATCGCAAGATCTTCTTTTTTCGCCGCGTTTGCCTCACTGTCGCTGATATAACCGTACTTCGCCATTTGATCGAGGACAACAGCTTTGCGCTGCTTTGCCGCTTCTAAATTGTTGAGTGGTGAATAGTAATTCGGACTTTTGGGAATGCCGGCAAGCATGGCGCATTCGTTGAGCGTCAGATCCTTGACGTCCTTCCCGAAATACGTCCGCGCGGCTGCCTGGACGCCATAGGCACCCTGCCCAAAGTATATTTGATTCATATAGAGCTCAAGGATTTCCTGCTTCGTATATTGACGCTCCAGCTGAAGCGCCAAAAACATTTCCTGAACCTTGCGCTTCAGCGTGCGATCCTGCGTCAAATAGGCATTTTTAGCAAGCTGCTGCGTAATCGTAGAGCCGCCCTCCGTGACGGTACGCCCGCGAATATTCGCCCAAACCGCACGCACGATGCCGCGTGGATCGATGCCCGCATGGTCGTAGAAGCGATTATCCTCAACCGCGACAAACGCATTTTGGAGATTCTTCGGAATATCGTTGATACTCACCGGCATACGATTTTCTGCCGCATGTATATTAGCGATCTCGTTGCCGTTGATATCATAAATCTGAGACGAAGCGGGCGGCACAATATCTTCCGCTAAATTCTGTTTTGTGTTCAAACTTGCCGTGAGAAAACCGCAGCCGACACCGATCACCATCACAAACAAAATGAGTCCTATAACAAGGATTGTCTTGCCTAGGATAGAGCCTGTACTTGATTTACGCGAATTTCCTTTTGCTGTCTTCTTCATAGGTGCCTTTTTATCCGGCTGTTTATCCATCGTGCTCTCCTTGTGGGTAGTAACGACTCCATTATAATACAAAGTATTTCATCGTATCGTATTTCATAAGGCAAAAATCTCCTTATTATAAATTTACATGACACAATACTTATTATACCAATACACGCCGTAATTTCAATAGGATAATTAACAAAGACATCAGGCGCTGTCTTTGCAAAACTTAATGGAACCCATATAACAAAACAGGACTGTTCCGCCAACATGATTGGACTTAGGAGAACAGCCCTATTATTTTGACCTAAAGTATCGGTAATGCTTTAGTTTGCCGAAATATACTCATAGACCAGTACATTGAACCTATACACCGCATTGCTGCAGATATTAAGATATCCATCTAGAAAATGATCTTTTACCGTACTTGTTACCCGATTTTAGAACATATTACATCATGAGATTTTCATTGTCAAGGCAGTGTATAGTTCCGAATTTATATCATGGTAGATACATCCTGTTTTATTTCCAAGCCTTGCTTTTTACAGTGTTTCATGAAGTCGGTCGGTGATTCGCCCGCATATTTTTTGAACACGGTGCAAAAGTTTTTATAATCGCCGAATCCGTTCTGCTCGGCGACCTCATAGACTCGGTAGATGCCTGTGGCGAGCTGCCGCGCCGCCATGTAGAGCCGCTGACGCGTAAGAGCTTCGCCGAAGGTCTGATGCGCGGCTTCTTTGAATTTGCGGCTGAGGTAGCTGGCGCTGACGCCGAACTCGTCGGCAAGCCGCTCGATGCTGAGCCGTTCGGCAAACGACTGCCGGATGCGCTGCATGGTCTGCCGCACATAGGGGTTCATTCCCTCGTCGGCAAGCCAGTCCTGCCACGGCAGGGGCGCGACGGGAAGCGCGACGGGAAGCGGGACGCCGGGAGCGTCGTCTTCCTGTACGCCCGCCGTCAGTTTTTCCATGAGTTTTGCGAGTTCGCGCTCGTCGACCGGTTTGAGCAAATAGTCCGCGGCGTCAAGACGGATCGCTTCGCGCGCATAGGTAAAGTCGCTGTAACTGGTAAAGAATACGAGCGCGCCCAGAATTCCCTCGGCGCGTGCCGCGCGCGCCATCTCGATGCCGTCCATGCGCGGCATCCGAATGTCGGTCATCACAATATCGGGATGCAGGCTGCGTATCATCTCAAGCCCCGCGCGCCCGTCCGCGGCATCACCGACAACGACGCATCCCATACCGCTCCAGTCGATCGTATCGACGAGTCCGCGGCGGATGATCTCCTCATCCTCTACGATGAGCACTTTGCGCATCGTTCCCCCTCCTTTGCTCCGCTGCTAAATCCGTGCCGGACAGCGCATCTCGACGCGCGTTCCGCACCCCGCAGGGCATGTGATCCGCAGGCCGTATTGATCGCCGTAGAGGAGCTGAATCCTCCGGTGGACGTTGTGAACGCCCGTATGGATGGAGGTATTCTCTCCGCTTTTGAGCATTTCCTGCAGGCGCGCGAGCTTCTCCGGCGCAATGCCGGAACCGCTGTCCGCAACGGTAATCACGAGCAGGTTCCCCTCTTTTTCCGTATGCACGCGAATCCGTATGACGCCGGTTTCATCCGCTCCGTATTTGATGGCGTTTTCCACAACGGGCTGCATGATGAGCTTCGGCACGCGGCACGGCAGTGTTTCGGGCGCGATCTCCTCCTCGTAGGAGAGCTGCGTGCCAAAACGGCGGCGCTGAATCCGCAAATATCCCGCGAGATGATCTAAGTCCTCTTCCAAAGGAACATTGGTCACGCGCTCAATGCTGTATCTGAGGAGCGCCGACAAATCCATGACCATATCGACCGCCTCTGCGGGAGCAAGTCGTATCATGTATTTGATATTTTCCAGCGTATTGAAGAGAAAATGCGGGTTGAACTGCGATTCGAGCTGCCGCAGCTCTGAGACGACCTTCGCGCGCGTCTGCTCTTCGTTGAGCCGCAGCAGCTCTTTGATGCTGTCCACGGTTCTGTTGTAGGAGTTTGCGATCTCTTCGAACTCGTTGCCCGTCCTGATGTCGAGCCGGTGATTCAGACGCCCGCGGCGCACCTCATGAAACGCCTTCATAATCTCCTCGGCGGCCTTTGTCTTCCCCGTCGTCTCACGGCGGACGCGCATCAATATCGCGGGTGTCATGACAATGAGTACGCCGAGCAGGATCAGGGCACCGACGACATACTGCCACAGGACGTGGGCAATCGGTGTGAAGGCGTAGACGCGGAACGCACCGCCGAATATATCCCGATGGGTTGCATAGAAGAGGCTGTCCTTGATATCCACGATGCCGTCCGCACCGCGCAGTTCGGCGCTGATTTTGTCAAAGTTCTCCGAACGCAGCTGCGGCAGGGTCGAGAACGGCGCATAGCCGTACGCGTCCACAATTGCCCAGTGCGTATCGGGCGGCAGCTCCGGCGACATAAATGCCGCCTGCGGCAGGACGAGCGCGGCGTATCCCGTCACACGTCCGTCCTCCCAAAACGCGTGCCCGACGACAAGGTTCCATTCCTTTTCCCCCGCGCGCACGAACTCAACGACAGGCGCGCTCTCCGTGCGCATCCGCCGCAGGATTCCCCACGGCGTACGAAAATACGGCGGGGACGCCGTGTAGTTCGTAAATATGGTCTGCCCGTCGGCGTCGAGGAGGTAAAAATACGGGTGATCGGCACGGCGATTCACAATCGCGTAAAAATCGCTGTAAAACGCGCGCTGCGCTTCCCCGCCGACATGCGCATCCGTGATCGAGAGCCGCGTCATATCGCTCACGCGGTCGATGTAATCGGTGACGGTCTCGCTGAAGATCTGCGCCGTGAGGTCGCGTATCTCTCCGTTGCGCCGAACGACGCTCCACTGCCAATTGAATATGCCCCACGCAACGCAGAGAAGCGCAACGACCGCGACCGGTACAAAGGCGTATCGTATCAGCGCCTCGCGCACCTCATCCTCTAGTCTCCGCCGCAAACGCTCACGCTCCTTTGCCGTACGATACGAAAATCACCGGATGATTTATCGTTTTTTATTATAACAAAAAGATTCTTGAAAGAGAAGTAAAGCACACAACAAAAGAGAGCGTCCGCCGTAACAGCGTCCGCCCTCTTTGTTTTTTTATTTGTCGGTAGAAATCACTCCGCAAGCGGCTTCATCGTCGGGAAGAGGAGCACGTCGCGAATGGAGGGGCTGTCCGTGAGCAGCATAACGAGGCGGTCGATGCCGATGCCGAGCCCCCCCGTCGGCGGCAGTCCGTACTCAAGCGCCGTCACATAATCGCGATCCATGACATGCGCCTCCGCATCGCCCGCTTCGCGCTGAGCGAGCTGATCTATAAACCGCTGTTCCTGATCGATGGGGTCGTTCAGCTCGGTGAATCCGTTGGCGAGCTCTCGCCCGTAGACGAAAAATTCAAAGCGATCCGTGATGCGCGGATCGTCCGGATTGCGCTTCGCGAGCGGTGAAATCTCCGTCGGATGCCCGGTGATAAAGGTGGGCTGGATCAGCGTCTCTTCCACCTTTTCCTCAAAAGCGGCGTTGAGGATTCCGCCGATGCCGTGCCGCTCTTCGAACGGGACGCCGATCTCCTTGGCCATGGCGCGCGCCTCGTCCACAGTCGTGCAGGAGAGGAAATCCCTGCCCGTGGCTTCGCATACCGCGTCGTTCATGCTGACGGTGCGCACCGTGCCGAGATCGATCTCGACGCCCTGATACGTGATCTTCGTCGTACCGAGCACATCCTCTGCCGTGCGGCGCACGATCCCCTCCGTGATCTCCATGAGGTCGCGGTAGTCGCCGAACGCCTGATAGATCTCGATGGAGGTGAACTCCGGGTTGTGCCGGACGTCCATGCCCTCGTTGCGGAAGATGCGCCCCATCTCATAGACGCGGTCGAGCCCGCCGACGATGAGACGCTTCAGGCTGAGCTCCGTCGCGATACGCAGATAGAGGTCGATGTCGAGCGCGTTGTGGTGCGTGATAAAGGGGCGCGCCGCCGCGCCGCCTGCGATCGTCGAGAGCACGGGCGTCTCGACCTCGAGGAAGTCGCGCTCATCCAAATAGCTGCGGATAGACCGGATGATCTTCGCGCGCTTGCGGAACGTATCGCGCACCTCGTAATTGACCATGAGATCGAGATAGCGCTGTCGGTAGCGCGTATCGACGTCTTTGAGCCCGTGAAATTTTTCCGGCAGCGGGCGCAGGGACTTGGAGAGCAGGTCAAAATCCTCGACGCGGACGGTGACTTCGCCGCGCCGCGTCTTGAACACGACGCCGCGGATGCCAATGATGTCGCCGATGTCGAGACGTTTGAACTCCTCTTTGTACTTTTTCTCGCCGAGGACGTCCTGCTTAAAGTAGATCTGTATGTTCCCCGTGCGGTCGTTGAGCGTGGAGAACGATGCTTTGCCGTGCCCGCGGATCGCCATCAGACGCCCTGCGATGCGCACCTCGCCCCCCTCCTCGTCCTCGCCGAGGCCGTCGTACTGCGCGCGGATCTGCGCCGCGTAGTCCGTGACCTCGAACCGGTGTCCGAACGGCGCGACGCCCATCTCACGGAATGCGTCCATCTTTTCGCGGCGCACGCGCATCATCTCATTGAGATCCTGCTCCTGCACCTCAGCCATCTGCGCTCTCTCTTCTTCCATAGGTGTTCCTTTCACTTCTTGATGTCGACGATCTTATACCGGATCATGCCCGCAGGGGCGTTCACGTTGATGACTTTGCCTATTTTCTGCCCGAGGAGCGCCATGCCGAGCGGCGATTCGTTAGAAATCTTGCCCTCGTCCGGATCCGCCTCCGTCGAGCCGACGATGAGGAAGGTCTCGTCCTCATCGAACTCGAGATCCTTGACAGTGACGCGGCTTCCGATCGTCACGGATTTTCCGTCGCCCGCCTTGATGATGTCGGAGTTGCGGATTTTATTTTCGAGTTCCTGAATTTCTCCCTCGAGAAATGCCTGCTCGTTTTTCGCGTCGTCATACTCGGAGTTCTCGGACAGATCGCCGAGGGCGATCGCCGCCTTGAGCCTCTCCGCCACTTCGATGCGGCGGACACTTTTCAGATAGTTAAGCTTTTCGACGAGTTTATTGTACCCGTCCTCCGTCAGCATGACCTTCTTTTCCGTCATTCAAAATTCTCCTTTGCTCTGCGTCTTCCGTGTTGATATGTGACAGCAGCGCCGCCATATCGGCACGACGCTCTCCTGCGCGGACGAGTGAGAGACGCTCACTGCGCCGCATTTTTTTGATTTCGTATTCTCTCTTTTGCGCTTCTTCCTTGGTTGAAAATGCTTCCGCATACACGAACTTCACCGGACGGCGCGCTCTCGTATACTTTGAGCCGGTGCCGTCGTTGTGCGCGGCGAGCCGCCGCCGGAGATCGTTCGTCCACCCCGCGTACAGACTATCGTCCGCACAGGCGAGGAGATATGCATAGTTCATTATTCCGCGTCTTTGAGCGTGATTTTTTCGATAACGACGTCATGCACGGGGCGGTCGCCGTAATTCGTCGGCGTATGCCCGATCTCGCGCACAACGTCCATGCCCTCGACGACCTTGCCGAAAACGGCGTGATGATTGTCAAGCCACGGCGTCGGCGCCAGCGTGATGAAGAACTGACTGCCGCCCGTATTGGGGCCTGCGTTCGCCATCGAGAGGACGCCCTCGTCGCTGTGTTTGAGCTCCGGGTGGAACTCGTCGGGGATATGATAGCCGGGGCCGCCCGTCCCGTTGCCGCTCGGATCGCCGCCCTGAATCATAAAGCCGTCGATGACGCGGTGAAAGATCAGACCGTCATAGAAGCCTTTCTCTACGAGATCAATAAAATTCTTTGTGGTAATCGGCGCTTTATCTTCAAATAGTTCGACCTCAAAAGTTCCCTTGTTGGTCGTAAAAACTGCAATACGGTTTGCCACGATTCCGTTCTCTCCTTTTCCTTTATCCTGATCCAAAAGCATATTGAACGACATCCCCGCACTGCCGCTGTGCGCCGCAAAAAATATGCCGCCAATCACAACGACGAGACAGAGTGCAAGGATATAGAAATACTTCCCCATTCTACCGAAAGCCCCCTCATATTTCAATACATATTTCAAAAAGATTGTGTTTCCCCCGAAATACGCGGCGACCACACGGGAATCTCCCGCCCCGGCAGGAAGAAATCCGCCGGCGGCTGCCACACGGGATAGCCGACCGAGTGCATAGTAACGAGAGCATCCGGATAGGTCTCGGCGCAAAACTCCTTCGCCCCGCGATCCATCGAGGTCTCAAGACGCCCGTCCACAGGGAAGAACGCGAGGTCGAACGACAGCCCTTTGAGCCGCTTCATCTGCTTGCGGAATCCGTTTTCTGCGAGCTTGCGGTTCTCTGCGGTATCGCCGATCCAATCCCACCAGTTGAAATCGCCCGCATGGAAGATTCTGCGCCCGCGCGTCTCAACGAGGAACGACGTCCCCTCGTCGGTCGAAGAGAACGACGTGACGGCGATCGTATCGTCGTGCCACACGTCGTAGATCGGCATCCAGACAACCTTGTCCCGCGGGATGCGGGCAGCCCCCGGCACGTTCCGGATGTCCTTACTGAGGATGTAGCGCGTCGCCTCCGCTGCAAACTGTGCGATATGCGGGCTGAAATGATCAAAATGCGCGTGCGACGACAGGAAATATACCTTCGTATAGCCCCCTTTTTCGATCGCCTGCGGAACGACGCCCGCGGGATCGTCAAAGTCGTCAAAGATGAGCAGTACGTTGTCCACGCGGACGAGGAATCCGCTGTTGAGCAAATAGGTCACGTCGATCGTGTGTGCATCCGCCATACGCTTCACTTCCTTTCGTGTTCGCGTTCATCGTCGTCCTCGTCGGAGGCGGACGCATCGTTTTGATTGATGCGCCCGAAACCGCGCCCCATGACCTCGTTCGCGGACATGATGATGACGAACGCATGAGGATCGACGTTATGAACGATGAATTTGAGTTTTCCCACCTGCGTCGTTCCCACCGCGACAAAGACAACGTTGCGTTCCCTGCGCGTATATGCCCCCTGCCCGTGCAGGAAGGTGACGCCGCGGTGCATCTCATCGATGATGTTCTCCGCGATTTCGCGGTATTTGTCCGAGACGATGAGCACCGCCTTGCGGTGGTTGAACCCCGCGACGATCTTATCGACGACCGTCGCGTTGATGAACATATAGATGAGCGTGAACATTGCGGGCGCCATGCCGAACAGGAACGCCGCGATGAGCATGATGAGACAGTTCATCGCAAAGAGCACGCCGCCCATATGCAGGTCGTAGTATTTCCGAACGATGGCGGCGAGGATGTCAAATCCGCCCGTACTGCCGTTCATGCGGAACACGAGTCCGTAGCCGAGTCCCGCAAACACGCCGCCGTATACGGTCGTCAGCATCATATCGCTGACCGGCGCATACGCGTTCAGCGGGCGCGTGAGGTCGAGAAACGCCGAGAAGATCGCCGTGCCGATGATGATGTCGACCGTATAGCTCCGCCCCATCAGTTTCCACGCCATAAAGAGGAGCGGGATATTGTAGAGAAACGTCTGTATACCGATCGGCAGTCCGAAGAGGTAGTAGACGATCATCGCGATGCCCGTTGCGCCGCCCGTGAGCAGATGCGCGGGAATCAAGAAGAGGTTGATGGCGGAGCTCGCGATGAGACAGCCGAGCGCGATGCCCATGTATCGCATCGCGCGGTGTCCAAGGACACGCATATGCACATGGTGCATCATTTCGCATATCCTCCGAGCCGCACGGGCTGCTCCTTCGGCAGCGCGGACACATCGATGTTCTTTGCCGCGATGAAGTCGCTGCCGAGATCGAGCACATCGGCGGCGTCATCGTTCGCAAGCGCCATCTCATCCGCCTCCTCGTCGCTGAGCGGCAGCATCGTGATGCGCGCCGCCGTGAGGAATCCGCCCTCGGGATCAAGGTTCAGCACGAGATGCCAATGGGGATGCGACGGATGCGCATAAACGTAGCAGGTATTATCGTCGAGCATCTGCCGGGACGCCTTGCCGTACGTCTTAAAGATATAGCCGGTTGTCGCGCCCCGCCGCACATTTTTCCGCAAGCGGTATTGATCCCCGGAGAGCGCAATATCCGCGACGCGTCCGCTCCCCACCGCAACGGAGACGGTCACATCGCCGTAGGTGCAGGCGCTCAGGCGGACACCGCGCACATAGACCGTCTTTTCAAAAGATGGCGCGCCCCATTTTTCACGCAGCATTTGCTCCGTATCCCCCAAGGATATGCCCCGGTAGGAGAAGTCGCCGTCCTCCACACCACCCTTCGCCTGCGCGGGCGCGGCGCAAAAAAGAACAAGTACGCACATGACAAGGAGACAACGGCCGTATTGTTTGAAACTATCCTGCATCGCTCATACCTCTGCATCAGAATGCGAAATTCCCCTGCTCCATCACGCGGATCGTCCGCCCGTCGCGCGTGCGTCCTACGACGGAGAGATCCTCCGTACCGATCATAAAGTCCTCGTGGACGATGGAGTCGTTCACGCCCGCACGGCGGAGTTCGTCCTCCGTCATATCCTCGCCGCCCCTGATGCAGGTCGGATACGCCTTGCCGAGTGCAAGGTGACAGGAAGCGTTCTCGTCGAAGAGCGTGTTGTAAAACAGGATATTGCTCCGCGAAATTGGAGAATCATACGGCACGAGCGCAACCTCGCCGAGGAACGACGCCCCCTCGTCCGTCTCGATCAGCTTCTTTAGATGCTCCGCGCCGCGCGACGCCGTATGATCGACGACTTTTCCGTCGCGGAAGGTCAGCCGTATATCATAGATCACGTTGCCGTTAAAATGGAGCGGCTTTGACGCCGCCACCGTCCCGTTCACGCCGCCGCGCTGCGGGAGCGTGTAGACTTCCTCCGTCGGCATGTTCGCGGCAAAGAGCACGCCGTCCGCCGAATGCTCCGCGCCGCCCATCCAGAGATGCCCTGCGGGGAGCGCAACGCGCAGATCCGTCCCGAGGCCGTTCGTATAATGCAGTTCTGCAAAATCGCATTGATTGAGAAACGCCGCGCGTTTTTGCAGCGTATCGATGCGCTCTTTCCACACCGCCACAGGATCGTTCTCCGGCGTAATGCGCACCGCCTTTAGAATCTCCTCCCAAAGCCGCGCGACGGCAGTCTCCTCCGCCGCCTCCGGGAACACCTTGCGCGCCCACGCGGGCGTCGGCATCGAGACGACACACCATGTATTGCGATTGCTCATCAATCGATTGCGGTAGTCGGCGAGGGCTTTTCCCGCTGAGAGCTGCGCCGCCGTCAATTTCTCGGGCGCAATATCGGAAAAAATATCCGGATCGCTTGCCGCGATGGAGATGAACGCCGCGCCGTGCCCCGCATGATCGTCGTAAAAGAGTTTGCGCCACGCGGGGAACTCCTTAAATCGCTCCACGGGCGCGTTTTGATAGCGAATGCGCTCGAGCTCCTCGTCGCTCCAATGCACGGCGACGTCGTACGCACCCGCGGCGAACGCCTCCGCCGAGAGCGCGCGGACGAACGCCGCGCATCCGATTGGCGCACGTATCATGAGCGGCTGATCCTGCTGCAAATTGACGCCGACGCGGACGACAAGAGCCGCGTATTTCTTCAGAATATCCTCTCTCATCTCACACCTCATCCGTATCAAACAGGAGCGTAACGGGACCGTCGTTCACCGAGGAGACCCGCATGTCCGCGCCGAACACACCGCATTCCACCGGCACATCATGCGCCCTCATGCACGCGATGAATTTCTCATACAGAGGGATCGCCGTCTCCGGTTTCGCCGCGTGAGAAAAACCGGGACGCCGCTTTTTCAGATCGGCATACAGCGTGAACTGAGAGACGATGAGCACGCTGCCGCCGACGTCCGCAAGCGCGAGATTCATCTTGCCCGCCGCATCGGAAAAGACGCGCAAATGCACGATCTTCTCCGCGAGACGCGCCGCGTCCGCCTCCGTATCCTGCGGCGCAATGCCGAGGAGAATCAAATACCCGCGGTCGATTTGACCGCGCACCTCGCCGTCGATGCGGACATCCGCCGCATTGACCCGCGTCACCACCGCGCGCATGTGACCGCCTCCCTTCCCGTCGTAATGTGCTCCATTATAACACGTTCGCCGCGCACTGTCCTCTCATGTGGAAAAAAAGGCGGTGAGCAGACGTGTCAGCGCATATTGATCGCGCATCCCCATCGTCTCGCGCGCGGAATGCATCCCGAGAATCGGCACGCCGACGTCCATGGTCTTCATCGGGAGGAGTGTCGATAGGATCGAGCCGAGCGTCGCTCCGCCCGGCGCATCCGAATGATTCGTAAATACCTGATGCGGGATGTCCTCACGCATACAGATGTCCTGCACCGCCGCGAACGCCTCGGGATCGCACGCATAGGACTGACTCGCGGCGACCTTGAGCACGACGCCGCGGTTCAGCAGCGGACGATTCGTCGGATCCGCCTTTTCGGGCGCATTCGGGTGCAGCGCATGGGCGACGTCCGCAGAGATGCAGAACCCGCCGAGCGCCGCGCGCAGGTATTCGTCCCGCGAGAACCCGAGCGCCAAATAAATACGCTCCAGCATCATGGACAGCGCCAAAGAACCCGCGCCCTGCTTTGTTCTGCTGCCGACCTCCTCGTTGTCAAAGAGCGCGGCGACGGAGACGCCCTCCGCCGGCGCCTGCGCGATCGCGTCAAAGCACGCCTTCACCGACGAGAGATTGTCGAGCCGCGGCGCGGAGAGGAACTCCTCACCCGATCCCACAAAACAGCCGCGCTCTGCCGGATAGACGTTCAAATCGTAGGAGAGGATATCCTCCGCGCGCACGCTAAGATGCTCCGCCAAGAGCGCGTGCAGCTTTTTCCCGTCGTCCGCCGCATCCCCCGCCCCATCCGATTGGAACAGCAGCGGCAGGAGGTCTTTTTGCGGCTTCAGCTCGACGCCCTCGTTCACCTTGCGGTTCATGTGGATCGCGAGGTTCGGAATGACGGCGAGCGGCCGCCGAAAATCCACAAGGCGCAGCGCCGGATGAAAGGCGCCCGCGCCGCGCAGCGTAACCGCGCCCGCGATGGAGAGCGGGCGATCGAGCCATGTATTCCGAATCAGTCCGCCGTAGGTCTCCACGTTGAGCCTTCCGTATCCTGCATCGCACATGACAGGATTCGGCTTGATGCGCAGACAGGGGAAATCCGTATGCGCACACGCCATCCGCAAGAGACCGCGCGGATTTTCCCCCACGGAGACGACAACCGCCCCCGTTCGAAAGAGCGGCAGATAGAATGTTTTGCCCAGGCGAATGCGCTCTATCGTGTCGTTCGTGATCCGCTCCCATGCGGGATTGGGATTTTGCGCCGCGTGATATGGCGAGGGCGCGGCATCAATAAACTCTATCAGCTCTTCTGCGCAGGCTCTCTCTGCTGCCGTCATAATGCGCTCCTCTCTCTGTGCTATAAACAGAAAAAGACCCGCCCATCGGCTGGTCTTTGTACTCCGAAAATAAATGGTCGGGATGACAGGGTTCGAACCTGCGGCCTCATCGTCCCGAACGATGCGCGCTACCAAACTGCGCCACATCCCGACAACGATAGTTATTTTAGCAACTTTTGAAAGAAAAATCAAGTGCTAACTGCAAGAAAAAAGAGGAAATTTCCCGTCGGTTTACACGAACGCATCGCGCCCCTCATCCCTCGATGGGATAGTAATCCACCGGCAAGGGCGCAAGGATACCGACGAAAACGAAGTCCTCCGTTCCTGTATTGCGCATTCCGTGGCATGCGCCTTTCGCCGAGACGATAACGTCGCCCTTCGCGATCGGTTCTTCCTGCCCCGGCGCGGGATAAAATACGCCCGTCCCCTGCACGCAGATCCATATATCGTCCGCCTGCGCATGCCCATGTGTCTTGATTTCCTGCCCCGGCTTCAATACCCAAACGACACCGCTCGTCGATGCCGTGCTGTAGATCGTCGTCCGCGTCGCCGTCTCCCCCGCCTTTGCCACATCCGCCAAGTGAACCCGGCGTGCCGAGAACGCTGTTCCTGCTTCAATCATTTTGAAACACTCCTTTAATCATAGATTTTAGAATACCAAACTATGCTTGTCAATTAAAATATCCGCCGCTCCAAAGAAGCGGCGGACACCAATTTTTTTATTTTTTACGATAGATGATCGGGCTGCGTCCGAGGTACTCAAACGGTGCGCTCAGGCAGTGCACGAGACGTGTGAACGGAAAGAGAATCGCGACTGCCATCCAACAGAACATGTGAATGCGGAACATGAGCGGCACATTCTCCATGTATTCAATCTGCGGGTTCAGCATGAGTACGGAGCGGAACCACGGCGAGATGGTCTCGCGGTAGTCAAATCCGCCCTGCACAGCGTTGAGCATCGTCGATGCGCAGCCGGTGAAGATCGCGGCAAAGAGGAAGAGATAGAGCCACTTGTCCATCGTCGAGGTGTTCACCGCCATGCGGTCTTTGCCAAAGCGGCGGATCAGCAGCAGGATAAAGCCGCCGAAGAACAGCAGTCCTGCGGGGGCACCGCCGCCGAGGGCGATCATGTGGTAGAGATGTTCGTTGATGCCCACCGCCTCCGTTATAAATTTCGGGATGAGCACGCCGATGACATGACCGCCGAACGCCATGACGAGCCCCAAATGGAACATGGGCCCCGCGATCTTGAGGTCGCTCTTCGAGAGGAACTGACTCGACTTCGTTGTCCAGTTGCGTTCGAACACCGTATAGCGCACGATTGTCCCCACGATGAGGAACGTGAACGCAATATAGGGGAGCACTCCCCATGCGAATTGTTTCATGATGCGGACCTCCCTATGAGACTTGCGGCTTCGGTGAGCACGACGTCAATCAAAAACGCATACGGGAGCTTTGCCTCGATCAGCCGATCCCGCAGGAGCTCCATCTTTGGACGCACCTGCGAAAGGATATACTCGGCACGCTCCTCGGGTACCGCCGCCGCAAGCTCTAGGATCGCCGGCAGATAGTCCGGCAGCTCGCGGTCAATATCGAATCCGCTGTCAAGGAAGAGCTGCTTATACGCGAGCATCTCCTCGGACTGCTTCCCAAAATCCGTGCGGTTATGCGTCGTGAGGTAAAGATTCGTGTTCTGTGAAAAGTCAAAGGTACGCACATAGGCGTCCTCGAACTCCCGGCGATCGCTCTCCACCACATACTCAAAGAACTCCGTCAGTACTTCGCGCGTCTGCGGACGCTCCACTTCGCGCGCCGCTTCGGCGTAATCGAGCAGATTCGTCCACCAATCCTCGGTGGGATATTCGAAAAGATACGCCGTGAGCATCAGTTCTTTTTGGATGCGGTTTGCCGTCTCCATCAGCAGCATCCTCCCGGACATGCATAGCCTGTCGTTCCTTGCAGTTCGCGCAGTTTCTCATCCGCAACGCCCGCGACGCCTGCGGGGATGTTGAACCGATCCCTGCGTTTGGCAAGGCCGAGCAAGCGGTACATCGCGTCATAGGTCTCTATCGGGAATGCGAGGCTTTCGGGAACGGCATCGCCCGTCTGTTTTGCGCGCATGACAGCGCGGAGTTCGAGCATGACGTGCAGGACGCGCTCGATCGCCGCCGTGTCCCCCGCCGTGAGGAGCTGCGCGAGGTATGCCACGGGGATGCGCATCTCCGCCGCCCCGGGGAAGAATACCTCCTCCTCCACGCGCCGCGCAATGGGGCTAAGGGGCGGGACATACCAAATATTCGGGAGTGTGCGGTACTCCGGATGGAGCGGGAACGCAAGCCGCCATTCCCTGATGAGGCGGTACGAGGGCGAATCCTGCGCCGCACGAATCCAGCGCGGCGGAATGCCCGCCTCCTTTGCCGCCGTAACAACCTGCGGATCGTTCGGGTCACAGATGACCTCCATGAGCTTATTGTAAATCTCTTTCGGATCCGTGACGCTCGCGGCTTCCTTCACGCGGTCGGCATCGTAGAAGATGACGCCGAGGTAGCGCATCCGCCCGACGCAGCCGTCGCTGCACACCGTCGGCAGACCGTTCTCAAGACGCGGGAAGCACAGCGTGCATTTCTCCGCCTTGTTCGTCTCCCAGTTGTAGTAAATTTTCTTATACGGGCAGGACGGTACACAGTGCCGCCATCCGCGACAGCCGTCCTGCGAGATGAGGACAACGCCGTCCTCATCGCGCTTGTAGATCGCACCCGAAGGGCACGCTGCAACGCACGCAGGGTTGAGGCAGTGGTTGCAGAGACGCGGGAGATGCTTCATAAAGATGTCGTGGAACTCGAGCGTGATCTCCTGTCCGATTTTTTGCAGGTTGATGTCGCGGCGTGCCGACTGCCCGTCCGCGAGGTCGTCCTCCCAGTTCGGCCCCCACTTGATCTCCATCCGCTTCTGCGTGATGAGCGAGCGCGGGCGCGCGACGGGCTGATGATTCTTCCGCTTGGAGTGGAGGAGCGTCTCGTAGTCGTACGTCCACGGCTCATAGTAATCGTCCATCTCAGGCTGCTGCGGATGGTAGAACAGCTTGGCAAGACGGCTGACCATCGAGCCGGTCGCGAGCGAGAGCTTGCCGTCCTTCAGCGTCCAGCCGCCCTTCCACTTCTCCTGGTTCTCCCATTCTTTGGGATAGCCGATGCCCGGCTTTGTCTCGACGTTGTTGAAATACATGTACTCCGCGCCGCGGCGGTTCGTCCACACATTCTTGCACAGGATGGAGCAAGTGTGGCAGCCGATGCATTTGTCGAGATTCATGACCATCGCAATCTGCGCTTTAATCTTCAAGCCAATCTACCTCCTCCATGCGGCGCACGACGACATACGAGTCGCGCTGATTTCCCGTCGGGCCGTAGTAGTTAAATCCGTAGCTGAGCTGCCCGTAGCCGCCGATGAGGTGGGTGGGCTTCATGTGGATATGCGTCGGCGTGTTGTGGGTTCCTGCGCGTGTGCCCGAGATCTTCGACCCCGGGACGTTGATGTGGCGATCCTGCGCATGGTGCATGAACACCGCGCCCTGCGGGATGCGCGGCGAGACGACGACACGCGAGGCGACGACGCCGTTGCGGTTATAGAGTTCGATCCAGTCGTTGTCCTTCACGCCGATCTCCGCCGCGTCCTTCTCGCTCATCCACACGCTCTGTCCTCCGCGGAACATCGTGAGCATCTGCTGCGCGTCGAAGTACATGCTGTGCGTACTCCACTTGTTATGCGGCGTCAGATATTTCAGCGTGATTTCTTTCTGCGTCCCGTTCAGGGATTTGTTCATCGGACGAAAGTCGAGAATCGGGCGGTAGATCGCCTGCGCCTCGCCGAACTCGCGCATGACCTCGTGATCCATGTAGAAATGCTGCCGCCCCGTCAGCGTACGGAACGGAACGAGTTCCTCCACGTTGGTCGTAAACGGCGTATAGCGGCGGTTCTGATTGCTGCCCGTAAAGGTCGGCGCCGTGATGGTCTGACGCGGCTGCGCAATGACTTTATCATAGGTAAAGCGATCTTCTTCGCGATCCTTTGCGAGGCGGACGAGATTCGTCAGCCCCGTGCGCTTTTCGACCGCTTCCCACGCGCGCACCGCCGTGCGCCCGTTCGTCGTCGGCGACATCCCGAGCACCGCCTCGATCGCCTGCCGCGCCTCGTAGATGGAGGGCATCCCGTAGGAAACATAATCTTTGTTCTGGATCACGCCGTTGCGCGCGCGCACTTCTTCGTAGTCTTCCGCCGAGTCCCACGTGTTACCGTGGCTCGCCGTCTTGCCTGCGGCGTTCGGACCGAGCGCGATCCACTTTTCGTAGAGCTTCGTGTAGTCGATGATATTCTGCGCGATATTCGGCATCGTCTTGCCGGGGATCGGCTCGCACTCGCCCTTGCTCCAGTCGCGCACGATGCCGTCCGGCTGTGCCAGCTCGGTCTCGTTATCATGTCCAAGCGGCGTTGCCACAACGTTCGTGTAGGGCTTGAGGTTTGCTTCCTTGGCAACCTTTGATACCGTCTCCGCAAGCGTGCGGTAGATGTCCCAGTCCGTTCGCGACTCCCAGAGCGGATCGACCGCAGGCTGGAACGGATGGACAAAGGGATGCATATCCGTAGAGGAAAGATCTGTCTTTTCATACCACGTTGCCGTCGGCAGAACAATGTCGGAATAGAGCGCGTTGCCCGCCATGCGGAAATCGAGCGCGACGAGGAGGTCGAGCTTGCCCTCGAGCGATCCGCCCGGCTGCGCCAGCTCCTCCTTCTCCCGCCATTTGATTTCCCGCGGGTGTTCTTTCGCATCTTCCTCTTGGAAAATGCTATTCTCCGTGCCGAGGAGATATTTCAGGAAGTAATCGTTGCCTTTTGCCGACGAACCGAGCAGATTACAGCGCCAGACAAAGAGGTTGCGTGGGAAATTCTCGGGAGCGTCCGGATCCTCCCATGCGAATTTGAGGCTCTTGTCCTTGAGGCTCTTGACGATGTAGTCCTTGACCCCGTCAAGTCCTTCGCCGCCTGCGGCGGCGGCTTCGTCGGCGATCTGCTGACCGCCCTTGTTGAACGTCGGATAGGCGGGCGCCCAGCCAAGACGCGCCGCGAGGATTGCATAGTCGCCGGGATGCGTATAGCGCGCCGTTTCGTTCGGCGCCGCAAGTGCGTCTGCCTGGATCTCGTCGCTGCGCCACTGATTCGTCGCAAAGTAATAGAACGACGTGGAGTTGAGCAACTTCGGCGGTCCCTGCCAGTCCGAGCCCGACATGATGCGCGCCCAACCTTCGTTCGGGCGCAACTTCTCCTGCCCGACGTAATGCGCCCAGCCGCCGCCGTTGCGTCCCTCACAGCCCGTGAAGAGCAGGAGGTTGATGATCGTGCGGTACACGACATCCGCATGGAACCAGTGGTTGATGCCGCCGCCCATGATGATCATGCTGCGGCCGTTCGTCTTGATCGCGTTGTCCGCAAGCTCGCGCGCCGTATGGATGACGAGTTCAGGCGAGATGCCCGTGTACTTCTCTTGCCACGCGGGCGTATAGGGCGTGTCGTCCTCATAGGAGCCGGCGCTCTCGCCGCCGAGACCGCGGTCGATCGCATAGTTCGCAAGCGTGAGGTCGTAGACCGTCGTCACGAGCACCTCCCCGTGCGCCGTCTTGACGCGGCGTACGGGGAGCGCGCGCGTAAGCGTCCGCTTTGCGCGGTCGTTGCCGAAATACGGCAGCTCGACCTTGACCGTATCCGTGCGATCGTCCCACACGGAGAGACGCGGGCAAATCTCCGCACCCGTGTCGCGGTTTTCTTCTTTGATATTCCATTTTTCCTGCGTGCTCCAACGCTCGGCAAGCGTCCCGTTCGGGATGACGATCTCGCCGGTTTTGTCGTCGACGACGTAGTAGCGGAAGTCCGCGTGCTTTTCATCGCGCCCCATGTCGCGCGAGCTGAGCATACGCCCGGGAACGTAGCCGCCGTTTCGCTCCTCGATGCGCACGAGAAACGGGAAATCCGTATACTTGCGTGTATACTCGAGAAAGAACGGCACCGTTTTATCGATATAGTATTCCTTCAGGATCACATGCCCCATCGCCATCGCCATCGCGGAGTCGCTGCCGACCTTCAGCGAGATCCATGTGTCGGCAAACATCGACGACTCGGCATAGTCCGGCGCGATGGAAACGACCTTCGTCCCTTTATAGCGTACCTCCGCCATGAAATGGGCGTCCGGCGTCCGCGTCAGAGGCACGTTCGAGCCCCATGTGATGAGATAGCCCGCGTTGTACCAGTCGCTCGACTCCGGCACATCCGTCTGCTCGCCCCAGATCTGCGGACTCGCAGGCGGCAGATCGGCGTACCAGTCGTAGAACGAAAGCCCCACACCGCCCATGAGCTGCATGAAGCGAATGCCCGCCGCATAGCTCAGCATGGACATCGCAGGGATGACCGAGAACCCGAAGATGCGGTCGGGGCCGTAGGTGTACGCCGTATAGAGTACCGAGGACGCGATCAGCTCCGAGACTTCTTCCCACGTTGCGCGCACAAAGCCGCCCATCCCGCGGGCTTCCTTATATTTCTTCTGCTTCACAGGATCGGAGGCGATGCTCTTCCACGCGTCGAACGCCGTCTTGTGCTTGGCGCGCGCCTCGCGCCACAGCACTGCGAGTTCGCCGCGCATATAGGGATATTTTACGCGATGCGGGCTATACAGATACCACGAGAACGTCGTCCCGCGCGGACAGCCGCGCGGCTCAAAATCCGGCATATCCGGCGCGGTCTCCGGATAGTCCGTCGCTTGGTTCTCCCACGCGACGATGCCGTTCTTCACATGCACATTCCAGCTGCACGAGCCGGTACAGTTCACGCCGTGCGTCGTTCGGACAGTCTTGTCGAACGACCAGCGGTCGCGGTACATGTTCTCCCAGTCCCGTCCGCCCTCGTGCATCTCCTGATGCCCGTCTGCGGATACCGATGTGGGGACAAGATACTTGAACTTCTGAAAAATACTATGCACCCCAAAGCCCTCCTAAAGTTTTGCGGATACCGACAGCGATGAAATCCGATCCACCACTCCTTAATTGTAGTGTAACAAAAAAAAATCGCCTTTCCTGTGACATATCTCACAAAAAAGGCGTTATTATCAATTTTTTCTATCTCACCTATCAAGTTTTTTTATTCAATGATGCAATCCTCTGCGCCGCAGCTCTCACAGCGCACCTCCCGGCGCAAATATTCCATATTCCGCAGAAAGATAAAGCTGCCGCGATAAGCGATGATACCGTCGCGCTTCATCTCGCTCAGCAGCCGGTTCAGGCTCTCTCGCGACATCGCCGAATAATCCGCCAGCTCCTGATTCGTCATCTCCAATGGAATCAAGACCCCGCCGTCCTCCTCGCGCCCGTAACTGTTCGCCATGCGAATCAGCGTCGAATAGACGGCGCCCTTTTTCCCATAGAGGAGCAGGTCACGGAATTTATGATGCTGCTTTCGCATGTGTTTCGCCATGATCTTGAGCATATTGACGGCAAGCTGCGGATGCTCCTCGAGGCTGTGCTCAAGCACAGGGTACTCGATCGCGTAGACTTCCGCCGCCGTCTTTGCGATGGCATCAAAAATATAGACACGGCGCTTTTGATAGAGCGGCAGCTCCCCGATGACGCTTCCCTGATGCGCGAGCCGGAGCGAGAGGACACGCCCCGAATCGGCACTTTTGGAAATACGGATTTGACCGCTGTGAACGAAGTAAAAATACTTCGCCGCGCCGCCCTCGTGAAAAAGGTATTCGTTTTTATGCAGTGATACGATTCTTCCCGGTACTTCATAAAACGGCTGTACCAACGCATCCGGCATGTCCATTCCTCCAAAAAGTCTTCGCATTCAGATGGCAGTATTGTGAGAAACATCACATACAGATATAGTTTTTCGTTATATACTCATAGCTATGAATAAGGGGGGGTGCACCCGCGCTTCCCCGCGAAATCATAAAGGAGTGTTGTAAATTGAGCGCACAAGCGTATACCTCGCGCAGCGAAATTTTGGCGCATTGGAATCCGGAGGATACGGATTTTTGGAAGCGTTACGGCGAGCGCATTGCCAAGCGCAACCTCTACACATCGACGTGGGCGCTGACCCTCGCCTTCGTTGCATGGACGATGTGGGCAACGATTGCCGCACAGCTCAATCAGATCGGATTCCACTTTACTGATAACGAAATCTTTACACTCGCAGCTCTTCCGGGTCTCGTCGGCGCGACGGGACGGCTCGTCTACACCTATATGCCCGCCATCGTCGGCGGCCGCAACTGGACGCTCTTTTCCACCGCACTCCTGCTGATCCCGCTCATCGGACTCGGCAACGCCGTCACCAACACCGCGACGACCTATGACGAATTCGTCGTGCTCGTCGCCATGATCGGTATTGCGGGCGCGAACTTCTCCTCGTCGATGGCAAATATCGGTTTCTTCTTCCCGAAATCAGAGAAGGGACTTGCGCTCGGCATCAACGCCGGCATCGGCAACCTCGGCGTCTCTATCATCTACCTCACCGCGCCGTTCCTGCTCGGCATGGGCTTTGGCGGACTCTTCGGTGCGCCGCTCATCAATGCTGCAGGAAAAGAGGTCTATGTGCAGAGCGTCTGCTATTTCTGGGCAATCCCGACCGCGCTGACGCTCGTCCTCGTGTGGCTCTTCATGGACAATCTGCCCATCCCGCGCCAAAGTCCACGAAGCATGATGTCCATCTTTGGCAATAAACACACATGGCTGATTACAGTCATCTACACCTGCGGCTTTGGTTCCTTCATTGGTTACTCCGCCGCCCTGGCACTGCTCCTCAACCGTGAGTTCCCGGAGATTTCATTCGCCTACGGCGCGTTCCTCGGCCCCTTCATCGGCGCGAGCGTACGCCCCATCGGCGGCTGGGCGGCGGACAAGCTCAACAGCGGCTCCATCGTCACCTTTGGCGGACTCGTACTTATGCTCGTCGCCTGCATCGTCACCGTTCTCGCCATCGAGATGCATAATTTCGCCCTATTCTTCGGCGCTTTCCTCGTCCTCTTCTTCTCGACGGGCTTCATCAACGGTGCTTCGTTCCGCATGATTCCCTTCGTCTTTGAGAATCCGGTACATGCTTCACTCGTCACGGGCTTCACCGCGGCGATCGCCGCCTACGGCGCTTTCTTCATTCCGAAACTCTTCGGCTACTCCTATGCCACATACCAGAATGTCGCGCCCGCGTTCTACTACCTTATCGGATTCACCGTCGTTACCATCATCATCACGTGGGTGTTCTACGCCCGCAAAGGTTCCGGCATCAAGTGCTGACCTCCTCCGGATATGCATAACGGGAGCTGTGATACCTGCACAAAAGGTATCACAGCTTTTCTCGTGCACAATAGTATTACGGCAAAATTGACAGCGCAATACTATGAACGAGATATAATAGAATTATACGACAAAGACTCCTCTATGGCAACTGCACAGGATCGATGAAATTCAATAAAAAAGCCGTACCGATGTATTGGTACGACATTATTTCACTGCCACTCTATAGCCCTAAGTCTCCCATTTTTATCTCCTCGACGCGGCCGTGCTCCATCTCGAAGGCGATGCCCACGGTAGGATCGTCCTCAGAGAAGTAAATATAGTCATCGCCGTAAACAAGACAGGGCTCTCCATAAATGTTACGCAGCGCGTCAACCGAGGTGCCGATCCCCACGCCCTTCCCAGAGACAAGCGTGCTGTGCGATGAAATCTTCACCCGGCGCACGGTGCCGTCTACAAAGTGAACGGTCAGACCGTTCGCATATTCATAGGTGCGAACATCCTTGCCGGGATACCGCTCGCTCCGTTTCGTCTCCATCCCCTCGGGGCTGCCGCAGCGCGCGCGGACATCCGTCTCCGGCGCCGCATAGGAAATATCGCCGAGCACGAGTCCGTCCGGTGTGAGGCGCGAGACCGCTGCCTTCGTCTCTTTACGATGTACGCGCAGACTCTCTGCTTCGCGCTGCACGGCATCGTCTGCCGAGAGCGTTTTCTCCACGTCCGCGCGAGCAATCGCCGCGGCGCGATGCACTCCGCCCGGAGACGGCACGGCGCGGTTCTGATAAAAGATATAATGGGCGGCGAAGCCTGTCAAAGCGGCAACGGCAATAAACGCCGCACACCTTTGCATGTTCAAAAGCGTTCCTCTTCCCTGTTCCCCGATTGATACAGACTATAAGATGCGCCCATTATAACGAGAGACGCTGAAAGCCCTCTGAATACTTTCTTTCAGAGGGCTTTCAGATGATAAAAGGAGCCGCCGTACAGATCTGTACGGTGCCCCCTCTCCTTAGCGCAGCGGACGAAGTCTTTTGATTTACGCTTTGCCCGCGAGTTTCTTGTAGCTGTTGTAACGTGTCTCCGCGTCCTTCTGCGTCTTTTCAAAGAGCGCCTCAGCCGCCTCGGGGAAGCTGCTCTTCAGACTGATGTAGCGGTTCTCGCCCATAAGGAACTCTTGGAACTTCGAGAAATCCGGCTCCTTGGAGTCAAGACTGAACGGATTCTTACCCGTATCCACGAGCTGCGGATTGTAGCGATAGTTTGCCCAGTAGCCGCACTCAACGGCGAGCTTGCCCTCGAGCTGTGCGCAGCCCATGCCCTTGCGGATGCCGTGGTTGATGCACGGCGAATACGCGATGATGAGGGAGGGGCCGGGGTATGCTTCCGCTTCGCTGATCGCCTTGAGCACCTGATTCTGATCGGCGCCCATATCCACCTGTGCGACGTAGACGTAGCCATAGGAGATCGCCATCATGCCGAGATCCTTCTTCTTCGTCTTTTTGCCCGTCGCAGCGAACTCCGCGATGGCGGCCGCAGGCGTGGACTTCGACGCCTGTCCGCCCGTATTGGAGTAAACTTCGGTGTCGAACACCATGACGTTGATATCCTCGCCCGATGCGAGCACATGGTCGAGACCGCCGTAGCCGATGTCGTATGCCCAGCCGTCGCCGCCAAAGATCCACTGCGAGCGCTTGACGAAGTAGTCATTATCGCTGTAGATGCGGCAAAGGAGCTCATCGCTTCCCTTCTCCGCCTCGAGGAGACTCTTGAGCGCGCTCGCACGGTCACGTGTACTCTCGCCCTCGTCACGCTTGTCGAGCCATGCCTGCATCGCTGCGCGCAGCTCCTCGGAGCCTTTCTGCGCTTCGATCGCTTCGATCATCGCGGATGCAAGCGCTTCGCGGATGGACTTCGTACCGAGATGCATGCCGAGACCGTACTCTGCATTATCCTCGAACAGGGAATTCGCCCATGCGGGTCCCTGTCCCTGCGCATTCGTCGTGTATGGCATGGCGGGTGCGCTCGCGCCCCAGATGGAGGAGCATCCCGTTGCGTTTGCGATCAGCATCCGATCGCCAAAGAGCTGTGTGACGAGCTTTGCATACGGTGTCTCGCCGCAGCCCGCACACGCGCCCGAGAACTCAAAGAGCGGTTTTTCAAACTGCGATCCGATGATGGTGGTCTTCTTCATCGGCGTATTCTTGATCGAGACTTTCTCCACATCGACGCCAAAGTCGAAATACTTCTGCGCATCGCGGAGTTTGTCATCGAGCAGGGTCATATCGAGCGCCTTGCCCGGGCAGACCTGCGCGCAGTTGCCGCAGCCAAGGCAGTCGAGCGTGGAGACCGCAATCGTGAAATTGAGGTTCTGCGCCTTGCCGGGCTTCGACTTGATGGACTCAAATCCCTCGGGCGCCGCCGCAAGCTCCTCATCGGTCGTGAGCACAGGACGGATGGAAGCATGCGGGCAGACGAGTGAACACTGGTTGCACTGAATGCACTTCTCCTTGTTCCAGACAGGAACGGAGATCGCTGTACCGCGTTTTTCGTACGCCGTGCCGCCGAGCGGGAACGTGCCGTCCTCCATGCCGGTGAGATCGGAGACCTTGAGCTTATCGCCCTCCTGACGGTTCATGACGTTCTGGATCTTCGTGATGAACTGCGGCGTCCGCGGGTTGACCTCTACCTCTTCGTCAACGGCATCCTTCCACGCCGCAGGAACGTCAACGCGGTGCAGGGACTCGATGCCGTGATCGATCGCACCGTTATTCATGTTGACGACCTTCTCGCCCTTGCTCCCGTAGGAGGAAACAACCGCATCCTTGAGGTACTTTACAGCATCCTCGATGGGGATGATATTAGCGAGCTTGAAGAACCCCGACTGCATGACCATGTTAAAGCGTCCGCCGAGACCAAGCTCACGCGCGATCTGAACCGCGTTCACCGTGTAGAACTCGATCTCGTTCTGCGCGATATAGCGCTTCATCGATGCAGGCAGATGTGTATTCAGCTCCTCGTCGCTCCAGACCGTATTGAGCAGGAACTTGCCGCCCTTCTTGAGACCCGCGAGGAGGTCGTACTGACGGACATAGGACTGCTGCGAGCAGGAGATGAAATCCGCCTTATTGATGAGGTACGGACTGATGATGGGTGATTTGCCAAAACGCAGATGGCTCATCGTGATGCCGCCCGACTTCTTCGAGTCGTAGGCAAAATACGCCTGCGCATACATATCCGTCTTGTCGCCGATGATCTTGATCGCGCTCTTATTCGCGCCGACCGTACCGTCCGAACCAAGCCCCCAGAACTTGCACGCCGTCGTCCCCTCTTTCGTGAGGTTGACGTCGCCGTGGATCGGCGTAAGGCTGCGATGCGTCACGTCGTCCTCGATGCCGAGGGTAAAGCCGTGGATCGGATCGTCCTTCTTCAGCTCCTCATAGACCGCAAAGACCTGATCCGGCGTCGTGTCCTTGCCGCCGAGACCATAGCGGCCGCCGACGATGACGGGGTTCATGCCCGAGCTGTAATACGCCGCCTTGACGTCGAGGTACAGCGGCTCGCCGATTGAGCCGGGCTCTTTCGTGCGGTCGAGCACGGCAACCTTTTTCACCGTCTTCGGCAGATACTTGAAGAAATGCTCGAGCGAGAACGGCCGGAAGAGATGGACGGAGAGGAGACCGACCTTCTCACCCTGCTTGTTCAGGTACTCCGCGACCTCCTCCGCCGTCTGACAGATCGAGCCCATCGCGATGATGATGCGGTCGGCATCGGGCGCGCCGTAATAATCAAAGAGATGATGTTCGCGCCCCGTGATCTTCGCCATCTGCGCCATCGCTTCTTCGACGAGCGCCGGAATGGCGTCGTAATACTTGTTGACCGCTTCGCGTCCTTGGAAGTAAATATCGGGGTTCTGCGCCGTACCGCGAATGACCGGATGCTCGGGGTTGAGCGCGCGGCGGCGGAACGCGTTCACCGCATCCCAGTCGAGGATCTTTGCGAGATCGTCGTACTCCACGACCTCGATCTTCTGAATCTCGTGGGACGTACGGAATCCGTCAAAGAAGTTGATGAACGGAATGCGCCCCTTGATCGCGACGAGATGCGCGACGGCAGCGAGATCCATGACCTCCTGCACGCTCGACTCTGCGAGCATCGCGACGCCCGTCTGGCGCGCCGCCATGACGTCCTGATGGTCGCCAAAAATATTCAGCGAGGAGGCTGCAATCGCGCGTGCGCTCACATGGAACACGCCGGGCAGCAGCTCGCCCGCAATTTTATACATATTTGGAATCATGAGCAGGAGTCCCTGCGACGCCGTGTAGGTCGTCGTGAGCGCCCCCGCCTGAAGCGAACCGTGCACTGCTCCTGCCGCGCCCGCCTCGGACTGCATCTCGATGAGACGTACCTTCTGCCCGAAAATATTCTTCATACCCTTTGCGGCGAGACCGTCCACATGCTCCGCCATCGGCGAAGACGGTGTGATCGGGTAAATCGCCGCCACATCCGTAAAGGCATACGAAATGTAACCGGCGGCTGTGTTGCCGTCCATCGTCTTCATTTTTTTCGCCATCTTACTGCTCCCTTCCTAAAAGAGAAATATTGATACATTTCCCCATCAGTTTGAAATATAATCCACAGTAGTATAGAAATATATGACCTTGCAAACTCTTCTGATAACAAGAATCAGAAAAAATATCTATGAAGGCACACTCCTCCTATACTTTTCGTTTATTATACAACGGAAAAACGCCCTTGTAAACACGATAGACTTTCTCAAACGTAGAACCGACGCCGTTTATCCATTGTTTTTTATGATGAAATCATCTATAAATCCTATCAAAAAACGAGCCGCCGTCAGCAGCTCGTTCGTCCAAGCAAAGGATGTTCCGTTGGTCTCAGATCCCGCACGCGGATGAGACGCAGCGCTTCGTCGAGGTCGATGTCCGCGCGACCCGTCTCCGTTTCGTATACATAGACAGGCGTCTGCGCGCCGACCTCACTGCCCGGCATATATACATACTCGGCAGTCCGTTTGTCGCCAAAGATGATGCCCCGCAGGAGCTGTTCCTCGCGTATCAAAACATATCCCTCCGCCAGAGCAGGTACACCGCGCCCGTCGACACGAGCGACGCAATGACGACAACGCGCACAAATCCGTAGGGATCGTCCGTAAACGGCACGGGCACATTCATCCCGAAAAAGCTTGAGATCACCGTAGGAATCGCGAGGATAATCGTGATCGCCGCGAGAAATTTCATCACGAGGTTCAGATTGTTCGAGACGATCGACGAGAACGTATCCGCGAGCCGCGCAAGGATCTTGCTATACATCTCGACCATCTCGCGCGCCTGTTTGTTCTCGATGATGACGTCCTCAAGCAGATCCTCGTCCTCTTCGTACATCTTAATGATATGATGCACCGACGTATTCGTCCGAAGGCGCATCAGCCGGTCGAGCACCGCGCCGTTCGAGCGCAGCGCCGCGTTGAAATACGTCAGACCTTTTTGGAGCTGCAGGAGACGCAGAATCTCGCTGTTCTTCATGTCGTGGCGCAGGCGATCCTCGATCTCCTCGGAGAGCTTGCTGATCTGACGCAGATAGCGCAGATAGAACACGTCCGATTTATAGAGAATCTGAAAGAGAAACCGCGTCCGCTTGTAGGTGCGGAACAGCTTTGCCGTGCGCTCGTTGAACTCCGCCATGACGGGCGTTTCTTCGAGACAGACCGTAATCACGTGCTCGTCCGTGAGGATGATCGCGAGGGGCAGCGTGTCATAGCTGTCCTCTCCGCGATAGACCGGGACATTCGTCAGGATCATGACCGAATCGTCCTCAATGTCCGTATGCGACCGCTCCTCGTCGTCGAGTGCGGACCGCAGGAAATCGGGGTCAACCTCCGTGAGCGTGCTGACCACCTTCAGCTCGTACGGCGTCGGATTCACGATGTTGATCCACGCGCCTTTGCTGAGCGTCTTGAGGGACAGCTCCTGCAGCGGTCCCGATTCCATGGATTTATAAATTTGCAGCAAGGGAGAGCGCTCCTTTCCGAACCGCCCTCCTCCGTCAATGCGAAATCAAATCTGCGGAGCGAAGAGAGGACGGATATTGTCGATGCGATTTCGGTTGCAAAGGTGTGTCGTCCATGCTCTTCACTTCCTTTCAAAATATACGCGCTCAAATTGACCGAATGCATTGTAGCGCAAAAGCACGCGCTTGTCCAGCGTGGGGAGCGAAAATCTTCTCCGCGCGCGGCGGCTCAGACGTTGAAGCGGAAATTCACCACATCGCCGTCCTGCATCACGTAGTCCTTACCCTCAAGACGCACCAGCCCCTTGTCGCGCGCCGCCGCGACGCTGCCGAGCGAGACGAGATCGTCATAGCTCACGATCTCCGCGCGGATGAAGCCGCGCTCAAAATCCGTATGAATCTTGCCCGCCGCCTTCGGCGCGGTCGTGCCGCGCGTGATCGTCCACGCACGGCACTCGTCCTCGCCCGCCGTCAGGAACGTCTGAAGTCCGAGCAGCGCAAATGCACCGTGGATGAGACGGTCAAGACCGCTCTCCTTGAGTCCGAGATCCTCAAGGAACACCGCCGCTTCCTCAGCGTCGAGCTCCGCGATCTCCTCCTCCAGACGCGCCGACACCGTAACGACCTGCGCACCCGTGCGCGCCGCATACTCCTTCACCGTTTTCACATGTGGATTCTCCGCGTCGGCGGTTGCCGCCTCGTCCTCGCCGACATTCGCGACATAGAGGATCGGCTTGCGCGTGAGGAGATTCAGATCACGCAGGAGCGCCTGTTCTTCCTCCGAAAGCTCCGCTTCGCGCGCGGGACGCCCCGCGTCGAGCACGGATTTCAGGCGTTCGAGCGCCGCGGCTTCCGCCTTTGCCTCCTTGCTCCCCGATTTCAGCAGCTTCGTCACCTTCGCCGCGCGCTTTTCCACCGCCTCAAGATCGGCGAGACACAGCTCCGTCTCGATGATGTCGATATCGCGCAGCGGATCGACAGCCCCCCCCACATGCGTGATGTCCGAACTCTCAAAGCAGCGCACTACATGCGCGACCGCATCCACTTGGCGGATGTGCTCAAGGAACTTATTTCCTAACCCCTCGCCCTTCGACGCGCCCTTCACAAGCCCCGCAATATCGACAAACCGCACGCTCGCAGGCGTCGTTTTTTTAGAATGATAGAGATCCGTCAGCGCCGTCAGGCGCGCATCCGGCACCGCCACCACGCCGACGTTCGGCTCGATCGTGCAGAACGGATAGTTCGCCGCCTCCGCGCCCGCCTTCGTAATCGCGTTGAACAGCGTGCTCTTGCCCACATTCGGCAGACCGACAATACCGACCTCAAGATTGCTCACAGGGATTCCTTCTTTCACCGGATTTTATTTCAAAGTACGTTATTTTAATGAATATGCTTGTTATGTTATACCAAAAAACACCGAGAACGTCAATCTTCGCGCGTTCTTATGCGATATATGAACACATATCTATACAAAAGTTGCATTTGATACTTTTCTTTTTTGAAAGATGTGTTATAATCGGAATAACTTGAAGGATTTTCCTTCTACGATCGCTTTATGTTTCCCATACAGGAGGTTTATATTATGGCTATCACCAAGGATATGAGCATCATCGACATCGTTCAGCAGTACCCCGACACCGTGGACATCCTCATGAACGCGGGCATGGGCTGCCTCGGCTGCGCGGCGGCGCACTTCGAGAACATCGAGCAGGGCGCGATGGCGCACGGCATCGACATCGACGCGCTCATCGACGCGCTCAACGAGTCCATCGGCGAGCCGGCGGCTGCGGCACAGTAAAATACATACGAAAATAATGCCCCCATGAGGACAGGTTGTTCTCATGGGGGCGTTTTCTATATCTGTAAAAATCATTGCGGCTGATGCAGAAAGAGTGCTTTTCCCTCCGGCGTTTCGCAGACCAAATCGCAGTTCGCCGACAGCAGATTGCCGGCAAGGACATAGTTGGCCGCTCTGCACCAGTCACGGATCATCGCCTCGTCGAATCCGAGGCAATAAGCGATATTCCCGGCACTCTAAAAACGCGCGCTCCTCCTCCGTGAGTTCCGTCCTCTCTAAAAGCTCCGGGCGGCGCCGGAGGGTTGCGAGGAGGGACATGCGGCGGCGCCAGCGCGTGATCTCGGCGTGGTTGCCGGAGAGGAGGACATCGGGGACATCCCTCCCCTCGAAGGAGCGCGGGCGCGTGTACTGGGGATAGCCGAGCAGTCCGTCATAGAAGGAGTCCGTCGGCGCGGACGTGTCGTCGCCGAGAACGCCGGGCAGCATCCGCGCGGTGGCGTCGACGAGGAGCATGGCGGGGATCTCTCCGCCGGTGAGTACGAAGTCGCCGACGGAGACGAGGCGGTCGGCGAGGTCGTAGATGCGTGCGTCGAATCCCTCATAATGTCCGCAAATCAATATGAGCTGCTCGTAGGCGGCGAGTTCTTTTGCGGTCTCCTGCGTGAACACATCGCCGGCGGGGTCAAGGATGATCGTGCATCGCCCCCCCTCGTATGCCGCGCTCTCCTCCCTGACAGCGCGGACGGCGGCGTACATCGGCTCAGGCTTTAAGACCATACCCGCGCCGCCGCCGAAAGGGCTGTCGTCGACGTGGCGGTGCTTATCCGTGGAGTAGTCGCGAAAGTTCGTATAGTGTATGTCCAAGATGCCGCGCGCCGCCGCTCTGCCGATGATGCTGCTGCTAAAAACGCCCGCGAACATTTCGGGAAAGAGCGTGACCAGATCGATCCTCATATGCGTTCCTCTTCTTCCGTTGATGATGCACACTATTATATCATAAAGACGGCGGCGTGCCGCGCACATTTTTTCCGAAACGGCTACAGAAAATCCGCGCTTTGCGTTATAATAAGAGCATCGACAACGTACCCGAAGGATTTGGAGCAGTTTTATGGACATCAATCTCGCCTTATTCAACACGAACATCGGTCGACAAAAGCCGGAGAATATCGTTCACAGCGAAGCCGCCTGCCCGTTCTGCGAGCCGGACAAGCTCACAGGCATCATCGAGACGGACGGCGACATCATTCTGCTGAAAAATAAATACAATGTCCTTGAGGGCGCGGATCAGTTCGTGCTCATCGAGGGCAGTGAATGCTGGGCGGACATGCCGGACTATACGCCCGAACACATGCACCGGCTCATCGCGTTCGGCATGAGACATTGGGCGCGTCTGCGGCGGAGCGGGAAGTACGAGGCGGTGCTCTTCTTTAAGAACTACGGTCATTATTCGGGCGGGACGATCCGCCATCCGCACATGCAGCTCGTGGGCTTCCCTCATTTGCAGACGCAGCTTCTCTTTCGCCGCAGCGATTTCGAGGGTCTCAAAGTCGCGGAAAAGGACGGCGTGACGCTGAGTCTCTCCGCAGAGCCGCGCGTCGGCTTTTGGGAGCTGAACATTGTCCCGCGCGACGCGTCGGACACGGATACGATCGCGGACTATATTCAAATCGCGGTGGATTTCCTGATGCATCGCTTTCATCGGCGGCTGGACAGCTACAATATCTTTTTCTACAACGACGGCGAGGAGATCTTTGTGAAGGTACTGCCGCGCTTTGCCACGTCGCCGATGTTCGTCGGCTACAATATCCGGCTCGTGCCGTCGAATCTGGAGGAGATGTGCGCGCGCATCCGGTCGATTTACTTTATGGACAGAGAGAACGGGAGTCTCCATGACAGAAGAGCAAAATGAGCAGTCTCCGCCGAAGCGGCGGCGTCGAAAGAGTACGGGAACAAAAGGGACAAAAGGCACAAAGAAACGCACCGCGCGGCGGAAAAGCACATCCAAGAAACGCACGGGACTGCTGTGTCTGATCCTCGTCCTCCTCGTATTCGTCCTCTGCGCCGGCACGTTCCTCTTCTTCCCGCGCACTTGGCAGGGCATCGGTCTGTTGCTGCCGGATGCCGAACGGCAAAAGCCCGCAAACGAGCTTCACGAGATCTATGAGCCGGATGCCGGGGAGCGCATCATACGCGTGCTGTTCATCCGCCGCGCGATCGAAGCTCGTCTGAACCGTTCGGACTACGTTCCCATCGACCGCATCGCGCCCGACCTCGGGCGTGCGGTCGTCGCGGTGGAGGATCGCCGCTTTTACACGCACATGGGCTTCGACGCGACGGGCATGGCGCGCGCGGCGCTCGTCAACATTCAGAACGGGCGCATCGAGGAGGGCGCGAGCACGATCACGCAGCAGCTCGTCAAAAATCTTTTCCTCGCCAACGATCAGACCTTCACGCGCAAGGCGGAGGAACTGCTGCTCGCGCTCGACATCGAACTCGCGTACACAAAGCCCGAAATTCTCGAGATGTATCTGAACGTCGTCTACTACGGCGCGGGGTTCTACGGTGTGGGCGCGGCGTCGGAGGGATACTACGGGAAATCCCCCGACGCGCTCGACCTCCCCGAGGTGTCGATGCTCGCGGGCATCCCGAACGCGCCGTCAACGCTCTCCCCCTTCGTCGATTTCATCGCGGCAAAAAAGCGCCAAGCGATTGTGCTTGACGCTATGGAGTCGCAAAACTATATTGATCGTCGCACGGCGGAGGATGCGAAGATTCAGCCGCTCATCCTGCGCCCGAAGCCGTGAAACTAGCGGTCGATGAGCGCCCGCCCCTCGGAGAACAGCCCGATGCGCGTCACATACGCCTCGCCGGGATCGATGGGCAGGTCAAAGTCCCGTGCCATGAGCGTGAGGATTTCGATCGGCTTGACACTGCCCGCAGGCGTGACGACGAGATTCATCCAAAAGGTGAGCCGACCGCCCTCTATGCGGACAGTGACGGGAGACTTTAGATATGCCTTTGTCTCGATCTCGCGTTTTTTCTTCGGTGTAACGCGGTACCACACGGCGATCTCGGCTTCGTTGTAGCGGCGCACGCTCTCCTCTATGGGCGCGGCATCCCCCGCATAGGCGACGGCGATGCGATAGCGTGCCTCGTCGACGTCCGCCATGAGCGCCTTGTGCTTGCCCTCCAGCATCCGCAGGCGAATCATGTCCGCCCCCACGGGCAGGTGCCGGCGCAGCCGCGTCATCACCTCGGCGCCGGGGAGCGCTTCCGTCATCTCAAAATCGACGTATTCGGCATCGCTTGCCGCGCCGAGGGAGAGCGCGGAGGCGAATGCCACCTTCATATGCGGATTGAACCCCTCGGAATACGCCATTGGCAAATGCGCGCGCCTGCACGCCCGCACAAAGAGATTCGCATAGTCGAGATGAGAGACGTAACGCAACTCCTCTCCCTTCGTAATCAGTCCCCGATAGGTCGTCAACGTACGCTCCTGCGGGGGATTTTTTACGTTCGTTTCGTCGGTCTGCGCCGCAGTCGGCAAAACTTCTGCGGGCGCCGCTTGCACCTCCTCTGCCGTGCGCTGCTGCTCCACCGCCGCGTAGTCGACAATGTTGACGCCGAGTGTCGGACAGATGCCGCAACCTGTGCAGTGCGTGCGGCGGCAGTCGACCGTGAGCGAGGCGGCAAGCGCCTTTTGCCACTCCTGCCGGAGGAACCGCTCGAGCACTCCTGGGGACGTGTGCGCCCACGGCAGCGGCTCGCCGATCGTACGCGTCCGCCTGCTGAAATACGTCCAGTCGATGCCGCAGGTCTCGAACGCGGCAAAATAGCGTGCGTCGTCGAAGAGATCCGACCAGCCGTCGAACTTCGCGCCGTTTCTCCACGCCTCATAGAGCGCGGGCGCAAGGCGGCGGTCGCCGCGCGCAAAGACGCCCTCGATGACGGAAAGCCGCGCGTCGTGGTAGTGGAACGAAATGGAGCGATCCGTGATATGCTCCTTGAGGAGCTGCTGCCTCCGTTGGAATTCCTCGATGGAAAGCTGACCGAACCACTGGAACGGGGTATAGGGCTTCGGGACGAAGCAGGAGACGGAGACCGTCACCTTGACACCGCGCCTGCCACGAATCTCCGTGTAGAGATCGACGACCCTTTTTGCAAGGCGCGCGATGCCGATGATGTCCTCGTCCGTCTCGGTCGGCAGCCCCATCATGAAGTAGAGCTTCACCTGTTTCCACCCGTGTCGGAACGCCGCGCCGCACGCTTCGATGAGGTTTTCCTCCGTGACGCCCTTGTTGATCACGTCGCGCAGCCGCTGTGTCCCCGCTTCGGGTGCGAACGTCAGCCCCGACTTTCTGACCTGCTGCATCTTGTGTGCGAGATCGATGGAAAAACTGTCGATGCGCAGCGACGGCAGGGAGAAGCTGATCTGCTCGCCGCGGTAATCGTCCATGAGATCGTCGACGAGACGTCCGAGGCACGAATAATCCGCCGAGGAGAGCGAGGTGAGACTCATCTCATCATATCCCGTCGCCTCCGTGAGTCCGTGCGCCATGCGCCGCAGGCGCGCCTCCGTCCGCTCGCGCGCGGGGCGATAGGCGATGCCCGCCTGACAGAACCGGCAGCCGCGCGAGCAGCCGCGAAAGAGATCGAGCATCAGCCGGTTATGCACAATGTCCATATAGGGGACGATCGGATGCTCGACGGACATCACATCATCCATGTCCTTGACGACGCGCTTGTAGATGACAGGGCGCGCCCCGAGATGCAGCGGGCGCAGATCGGTAAAGTTCCCCGCCGCGTCATACTGCGGCTCGTAGAAGGACGGCACATAGATGCCGTCCACGTCGAGCAGGCGCGTCAGGAAACCGCGCCGCCCGCCCGGACGCCCCGCCGCGTTCCACGCGATGAAGGCGTCCGCGATCTCGAGAATGACTTCCTCGCCTTCTCCGATGACAAAGAAGTCGAAGAAGTCCGCGATCGGCTCGACATTATAGACGCATGGACCGCCGCCGACGATGAACGGCGCATCTTCACCGCGCGCGGATGCATAGAGTGGGATGCCCGCAAGGTCGAGCATATTGAGCACATTGGAGTAGATCATCTCGTATTGGAGGGAGAATCCGAGGAAGTCAAATGTATGGATTTCCCGGCGCGATTCGAGGGAAAAGAGCGGGATGCCCTTCTCCCGCATCTTTTCCTCCATATCCACCCACGGCGCATAGACGCGCTCGGCGAGAATGTCCGCGCGGCGGTTCAATATCTCGTAGAGGATGGCAAGTCCGAGATTGCTCATGCCGACCTCGTAGACGTCGGGGAGCGCGAGCGCGAACCGGCACGCCGCCGCATCCCAGTCCTTGCGGACGGCGTTCCACTCGCCGCCCGTATACCGCGCCGGCTTTAATACGGACTGCAGGATGCTGTGATCAAGCTGCACCATCTCTTCCCATTCCTCCATGATTCAAAATACTTCAAATAAAAAGGACTGCCGCACGCAGGCAAGCAGCCCCACAGTGATGTCAACCTTCTAAAACAGCAGTTTTTGCCGCCGCAGCTGAATGTTCAGCAGAATCGCGATCGCCATGATATTCGTCGTGAGTGAGCTGACGCCGTAGCTCATGAGCGGCAGCGGAATCCCCGTGACGGGCATGATCCCCATCGTCATGCCCGCGTTGACGAGCACATGGAACGCGAGCATCGAGGTGATGCCGACCGCGAGCAGCCGCCCGAAGAGATCGCTCGCATCCTGCGCGATCCGTATTCCCCGCCACAGGATGATGAGATAGAGCAGGAGCAACACGGCGCATCCGACGAATCCGAGCTCCTCTCCCACGACGGAGAAGATGAAGTCCGTATGGTTCTCCGGCAGGAAGTTGAGCTGACTCTGCGTCCCGCTGAACAGTCCTTTGCCAAAGAGCATTCCCGAGCCGATCGCGATCTTGGACTGGATGATGTGATAGCCCGCGCCGAGCGGGTCGACGTTCGGATCCATAAAGACCATGATGCGCATTTTCTGATAGCCCTTGAGAAAATGCCAAACGACAGGCATTGCCGCGATCCCCAGCCCGAAGATCCACGCAAGCATCCGCAGGCGAATTCCCGCGGCAAAGACCATACCAAAGAAAATCGCAAGAAAGACGAGCGATGTACCGAGATCCGGCTGCTTGAGCACAAGCAGGAACGGCACGCCGACATAGGCAGCGACGGGGAGGAGTTCGCCAAGCGTGTTGATCTTCCCGCCGCGCTTTTCGAGCATCGCTGCGAGCGCAATGATCATGATGAGTTTTGAAAATTCCGAGGGCTGTATGCTGATGGGACCGAGTGCAATCCACCGCTGGGCGCCGAGCGCCGTCTGACCAACCAGCATGACCAAAATCAGCAAAACGAGATTGAAGATATAGAAATAATTTCCATATCGCTGCAGAATCTTATAGTCAAAGTTCATCAAAAAAACTGCAAGTGCAATGTCCACAAGGATCGAAACGCCCTGGCGCTGTACGAACCAATAGCGTTCATCACTCGGCGCATTGATATGTGTCGCGCTGCCGATGATGACGAGGCTCATGATAACGATCGCCGCAGCTGCGATAATCAGTGTGAGATCCGTACGTCGCAGCAGACGTTTTGATAGTATCATCGCCCGCCGGAGCCGCCGTGCTGTACGCTGACGACGGGAATATTGACCACGAGTGCCATCGTGTCGTTCTCGTTCTCGAGTGCAAACTCCATTTCACGCGTATCAATATACATATATTTCGAGATCACCTGTATGATCTCCGCGCGCATATTATCCATGATCTCCGGCGATACATTTGCCCGATCATTGATGATGACAAGTTGGAGACGGCGGCGCGCAACGGAGCCGGAGCTTTCTTTCTTGCCGAGAAGCCTCTTGAGTGCATCAATCACGTTCGCCCCTCCTTAATTTTTCCCAAAGAGTTTGCCTTTGATCGTCTCCCAGAGACTTTCCTTTGCAAATTCACGAAACGGAATGTCCTCGCCGCAGAGACGGCCTACCACGTCAAGATATGCCTGCCCCGCGGGGGAATCCGGCATTGTCACGCACGGCTCGCCGCGATTCGTGCTCGTAACGACCGTCTCATCGTCCGGAATCTGACCGATGCAGCCGACGGAAAGAATATCGTCAATGTCGTTCATATCGAGCATGTCGCCCTTTTCCACCATCTTCGGACGAATACGGTTGACAATAAGACGTATGTCCTCTTTATCTGCGCGCCCCAGTTCACCAATGATCTTGTCCGCATCGCGCACCGCAGAGATCTCCGGCATCGTCACGACAATGGCAGTATCGGCGGCGGCAATTGCTGTCTTGAATCCCTGCTCGATACCCGCCGGACAGTCGATGATGATGACATCATATGCACGACGCAACTCCTCACAGAGCGCCGCGAGCTCCTCCGGATTCACCGCGCTCTTATCCTTGACCTGAGAGGTTGGTAAAAGATAGAGAGAGTCGTATTTCTTATGACGAACAAGCGCTTTCTTATACGGTACACGCCCTGTCGTCACGTCCACCAAATCGTACATAATGCGGTTCTCAAGTCCAAGCAGGAGATCGAGATTACGCAGCCCTGTATCGGTGTCAATGAGCACAACGCTCTTGCCGCGCATAGCAAATCCGACACCGATATTGGCAGTCGTCGTCGTCTTGCCGACGCCTCCTTTGCCCGATGTCACCACATAGATCTCACTCATATGCTATCCTACCTCTCTATTGGTTCAATAACAATCTGACCGTCCCTCACATAGGCGCGCTCCGCCTTGCCGGAGTCCTCCGGTTCGTCCGGTGAACGCGCCACATAGTTCGCAATGCGAATCTGTGTCGGCATCAGATGATCTGCGATAATAAATGCAGTCGAATCCCCCGCTGCCCCCGCATGGACGACGCCGCGGCACGTACCCCGAATATCGACGCTGCCGCCCGCGATGATCTGTGCCCCGGGGTTGACGTTGCCGAATACGATGACGGAGCCTTCCGTCTCAACTGCCTGTCCACCGCGCAGTGTCTTGTCAATGACGAGCATTTGCCGGAGTTCCGAGGACTTTGCTGCGACCTGTACTGAAGAGTGGTGTGCCTCTTCCGGTTGGTCTAACAGAGGATTCTCTGCCGCAATTTGCCTCGCTGGCGACTTTGCCGGCACCGGTTTGGCAAGGCGACAGATAAGACCGTGCGTCCGAAAGAGTTCCTGCAGCTCCTTCAGCTCGTCTTTGGAAAACAAATCCCGCGGCACATATACAAGCGTACCGCGCAGAAAGAATCCGGAGCCGGACTCGAGTTTTCTCCCCAGTTCCTCCACAATCTCCGCAAAGGACATATCCGTCGGAAAAGCAAGCATCAGTCCGTTGTTTTCTCCCTTAATCTTGATCTTATCCTCACTCATTGACTTCCCTCACTCTTCCCCTGCGTACTCTCTATCTGTTTATCAAGACCGAATGCCGCCTCGAGAATCCGCCGCGCAATCGGTCCTGCCGCAACCGAACCAAACCCTCCCTGCTCCACGATGACCGCCACTACGACATTCGGATTCTTATAAGGACCGTATGCGACGAACCAACTATGGTCTCTGCCCTGTGAGTTCTCTGCCGTCCCGGTCTTACCCGCAATATCGACGGGAAATCCGGCAAAGAGCTCCGTGCCCGTGCCGAGTTTCGTCACACTATGCAGACCTTCCTGCACATGATGGATCACGCTTGGATCAACCTCTAAAGTAGAAAGCAGCTCCGGTTTGATCTCTCGCACTGTATTTCCATTTACATCGACAATGCGCTGTACAAGATGCGGACGGTAACGCTGCCCGTTTGCCGCAATCTCCGATACGACCATCGCCGCCTGCAGCGGTGTCACAAGATTGAACCCCTGACCAATCGCTGCATCAAAGGTCTCTGAGAGATACCATTCGCCGTCCTCGTAGTTATCTGCCTTGTACTTGCGGTTCGGTACAAGCCCTTCTGCCTCATAAGGAAGGTCAATACCCGTCCGCGTACCGAGTCCAAATAGACGTGCATAACGCTCGAGTGTATCCACGCCGAGGCGGTTTCCCATCTCATAGAAGTACACATTGTCGGAGTGTGCCATCGCCTGCTCAAAATCAATCCAGCCAAGCGCCTCTCCCCCCGCATTGGTCTTTGGAATAATCCAGTGCCGCCCCGAATCAAAAATCTTTTCCTGCGCTGTGACCTTGTGCTCTGCAAGTGCCGCCGTTCCCGTCACAATCTTAAACGTCGAACCGGGCGGATATTCTCCCGTAATCGCCTTGTTATCCATCGGATGATAGGGATTGTTGTTGAGCATATTCCAGTTCACGGTCGAGATTCCGCCCGCAAAGAGATTCGGATTGAACGCGGGACGACTCACCATCGCGAGGATCTCACCTGTCTGGGGGTTCATCACGACCGCCGCCGCAGCATGGGCATGGACGGCGGCAAGCTGATCGTCAACCGCACGCTCGGCTGCCTCCTGGATGTGGCTGTCAATTGTCAGTACAAGGTCATTTCCCGGTATAGGGGACTGACGTCCCAGAATTTGCACAGGGCGTCCCGAGACGTCCACCTCAACCTGCTCACCGCCTTTGATGCCGCGCACTTCCTTGTCATAGACACGCTCAAGACCAAATTTACCGATGATATCGCCGGACTTATACCCCTCACCCTTGCGGCGCTCCAGCTCCTCCTCGTTGATCTCGCTGACATAACCGAATACATGTGCAGCATATTCGCCGAAAATATAGTCGCGTACAGGCAATACCTCGACAACAACACCCGGATAACTGTCTTTTTGCTCCTCGATAATGGAAACTATATCGGGCAGGACATCGTTTTTAATACGAATTGGATCAAAACCGATATGCGCATCAATTTTCTTTTGAATCTCCTCGACCGGTACATGAATCAGCGCTGACACACGCGCAATGACCTCGGGCGAAATCGGCTCTGTAAGCGGCAGCAACGATACGGTAAAACCGGGTCGATTCGTTACGAGGAGTTCACCGTTGCGGTCGTAAAACGTCCCCCGCGCCGCTTCTGCAGGAATGATACGGATACGATTGCCCTCCGCGAGGCGCGCGTACAGCTCTCCATCATATACTTGGAGATACCCTGCGCGACCAATGAGGACGAGAATGATGCAGACCGCTACCACGCGCAGGAACTGCAGGCGGCTGCTGAAATCTTCATTTTCGTTCACAGTTACACTCCAAGAATATCCTTTCCTAACGCTTTGGCTGACTCATATGTTTATCGAGCCGAAACGTCATCCAATGAATCGGATAGGCGAAAATCAGCTGAAAGATCAGCAATAAAAAGAGTACGCGCCCCATGTGCAAAAACGGATTGTACCGATAGCCGAGTAAATACACGATCAGTGCTGAAATCACATATTTAGCGATTGTCGCCGCAATGGACGCCGTAATCGGCAAAAAAAACTGTTCTTTGAACACGCGATCAGAAAACCTGCCAAAGAAAAGCCCGATGAGCGTCAATGTGAAGGCATGCAGTCCAAAAAAAGAACCGATACTGAGATCCTCCAGCAACCCGAGAGAAAAGCCAACCAAGCTCCCCCTTGCACTGCCGCGGAGGAATGCATAAGACACTGTCGCCAAGAGAAGTAAATCCGGAACCACACCATATACAGCGATAAGCGGCATAAAAGAAAACTGTAAGACAAAGAGGGCAATGAAAAACAGGATTAAAAATCGATATTTCTTCACTGCGACTCCGCCTTTGTCTGTACCGATTTTGCCTGTGCCGCCGAAATCTCTGCCGCTGCGGCAGCCCCCGGGCTCAAGGGCATCGCTTGGATAGGATCGGGCGGTGCCTCACGTGATGCTGTGATGATCGCCACATCCTCGAGGCGCTGAAAATCCACCGCCGTCTCAATGACAGCAACTTTCAGGAGTCCACTGTCATCGCTCTTCTGTGCAGCAACATGACCGACCATGAGTCCCTTCGGATAGACCCCGCCAAAGCCCGACGTCACAACGGCGTCGCCGTCCTCAACATCGGCATTGCGCGGGATATTGACCATCTGCGGCATATACGGATTGTCCAGCGTCCCTGTGACAATGCCGTTCACACGCGAATCGGCGCGCTGAATGAGTGTTCCGACGGAGGAACGCACATCAAGGATAAGCTGTACTTTGGACGAGACCGGGCCGACCTCCATAATGCGTCCCACAAGACCTTTGCCCGTAACGACTGGCATGTTCTCTCGAACGCCGTCCTTTGCGCCACGGTCGACCACGATTGTGCTCGTCCAGAACGCCGCGTCACGTCCGATCACACGTGCAGCAAGGAGATCAAACTGATGCACAGACTCCTTATACGAGAGGAGTTCGCGCAAGCGCATATTTTCAGCGGCGTACTCCTCTGCCGCAGTATTCTCCTGCCGCAGCTGTTCGATCTCGTTTTTGAGCATTTTATTCTGCTCATGTACCGTTGCGATCTCCCAAATATTCGACGTCAGTGACCTAATCCGGCTGCCGCACCATGAGGCTGCCATCTCGAACGGTGCGAGCACTGTGCCCACTGTACTCGTCGATGCGGATGCTTGAAACCGCCCTCGTGCGGCAAAGAAAATGATGCAGAACAGAGCCAACAGAACGAAGAGCAACGCCCAGATCTTTGGTCCCGACTGCCTTGCCCGTCCGAGTCTGTCAATCATTGTTTCAGTTTCTTCGATGCCATGACAACACTCTTGAGGAGACCAATGTTCTCAAGTGTCCGCCCCGTCCCCTCGCCAACGCAGGAGAGCGCGTCCTCCGAAACGAGAACAGGCATTCCCGTCTCGTGTGAAAGAAGCTTATCGAGGTTCGTCAGGAGAGCACCGCCGCCCGTCATCATGATGCCGTGATCCATGACGTCTGCCGCGAGTTCCGGGGGCGTCTTTTCGAGTGTGGTCTTCACTGCATCAATGATCTTGTAGATCGGCTCGTTCAGCGCTTCCCGAATTTCCTTCGCATGAATCGTCAGGGTCTTTGGGAGACCGCTTACAAGATCCCGCCCTCGAATATCCATCGTACGATCCATGTCCGGCGTTACAATCGCGGTGCCAACCGTGATCTTAATCTCCTCCGCCGTGCGCTCACCGATCATGAGATTATACATGCGCTTGATGTACTGCACAATTGCAGAGTCCATCTCGTCGCCGCCGATTCGAATAGATCGGCTCGTCACGATGCCGCCGAGCGAAATTACAGCGATCTCCGTCGTACCCCCGCCGATATCGACGACCATACTGCCCGTTGCCTCTTCGACCGGAAGCCCTGCACCGATCGCCGCAGCCATCGGCTCCTCAATGAGATATGCTTCGCGTGCGCCTGCCTGTTGTGCAGCATCGATGACCGCACGCTTTTCTACCTCCGTGACCCCTGACGGAACACCGACCACCACACGCGGACGGACAAACGACTTTGAGCGCATTGCCTTACGAATGAAGTATTTCAACATCGCCTGCGTCACGTCAAAATCCGCAATCACGCCGTCCTTCATTGGACGAATCGCGACAATATTGCCGGGTGTACGCCCGATCATCTGCTTTGCTTCCTCGCCGACGGCAAGCACATCTCCCGTATCATTCTTTATTGCAACAACGGAGGGCTCGCGCAGTACGATTCCCCTGCCCTTTACATGCACCAGTGTATTTGCAGTACCGAGATCGATGCCCATATCGTGTCCACCAAAAAGACCAAACATTGTAAAAGGAGTCTCCTTCCATCAGATGAAAATACATCGCTTAAGTATAATTCCGGTTGCATATATGCTTACACAGAATATGCTACGTCAGTATATCATACGTAAGTTTATTTTTCCATGAGATTTTATCGGAAAAATACAATAGGTTACGTTGGCTAAATTACAAGTACTGCCAGCGGAGAAAAATTATGTATCCGAATCAATGCAACAAACTGCGGCGCATCAGCCCTTGATATAAAAGGCTTATAGACACAACCGCTAATTTCTTGTATAATGCGTTCATCAATTCATCATAAAAATTATGATCCTTAGGGGGACGCGATATGGCACTTATTGTAAAGAAATTTGGCGGAAGTTCGGTTGCGACGCCCGAGAAGATAAAGAACGTCGCAAAGCGCATCCTCAGCGAAAAAGCCCCCGACGATCGGATTGTCATGGTGGTCTCGGCGATGGGCGATACGACGGACGATCTGATCGCGCTGGCGGAGCAGGTCGCGGATACGCCGTATCAATACGCGCGCGAAATGGACATGCTCATGACGACGGGCGAGCAGGTCTCTATCGCGTTGCTCACGATGGCATTTCGCTCCATGGGACAGCCCGCCATCTCGCTCACGGGTGCGATGGCAGGGATGAAAACGGACAGCGCGCACACAAAGGGGCGCATCATCGGGATCGAGCCGGCGCGCGTCCATGAGGAACTCGGCAAAGGAAATATCGTCGTCATCGCTGGATTCCAAGGAACCGATCCCGCAGGCAATCCCGTGACGCTCGGGCGCGGCGGCTCCGACACCTCCGCCGTTGCGATTGCGGGAGCGATCGGCGCCGATACCTGCGAGATCTACACGGACGTCGACGGAATCTACTCCGCCGATCCGCGCATCGCGCGGGGCGCGCGCCGTATGCGCGAGATCACATACAACGAGATGCTCGAGATGGCGCGTCTCGGCGCGGGCGTCATGCAGCCGCGCTCCGTGGAGATGGGACAGCTCTACAAGATCCCCATCCATGTCCGTTCGACATTTACGACAGACCCCGGTACGATCATTAGGGAGGAATATACAGTGGAAGAGAAGTCCTTTATCATTCGCGGTGTGACGCATGACGAGCACGTTTCGAAGGTCGCCGTCCTCGGCGTTGCCAACGTCCCGGGCGTCGCGCACGAGATTTTCTCAGCGCTGGCGGACGCGAACATCGACGTCGATATGATCGTGCAGAGCCTGCGCAGCGCCGAGTCCAACATCACCGATATGATCTTCACCGTCGCCTCCATCGACGCGCCGGAGGCAAAACAGGTCGTCGAACGCATCGCGGATAAAATCAACGCGTCCTCCGTGCTCATCGACAACGACGTGGCAAAAGTCTCCATCGTCGGCGCGGGGATGCTCGGCAGTCCCGGGATCGCCGCGCGCATGTTCGGCGCACTCTCGCGCACGAAAATCAACATCGAGATCATCAGCACCTCTGAGATCAGCATCTCCTGTCTCATCAAGGGCGGCAGCGTGAAGGAAGCCGTCAATGTGATTCACGACGAGTTCTTCCCCGACGCGCATTGATGTACGCGCAGGATATACCGACCGGCGGCGTTGAATACTTGTATACACTCCCGTGCGCCGTGGACATCGCCCCAATAACGCGCTATGATTCATGCGACGCAGTATAATGAAGGAGAGTGTATTTAACATGGCATTTCAGATGGCGGCATCCCATGCAGCCGGAAAGCAATTAAAGGACGCGATTTTCGGCGCGAGCGCGGCATGTCGTGCCGCTAGTGAAAAGTATGGCGCGGATCGTGTGACGAACGCCACGATCGGCGCCGTCATGGACGACGCGGGGAAACTGGCGCATCTGCCGACCGTGGAGCGCATTTTCCGCGCCCTCCCCATCGAGGACTATATCGCCTACGCCCCGATCGCAGGACTGCCCGCATATCTCGATGCGGTCATCGACATCACCTTTGCCGGCAATCGCCCGGACGGATACCTCGGTGCGATCGCATCCGCCGGCGGCACGGGGGCACTGCGTCTCGCGGTCGCGAACTATGTGGAAAAGGGCGACAAGGTGCTGACCTCCGATTGGTTCTGGGGCACTTACGGCGTGATCTGTCAAGAACTCGGCTGTTCCATCACGAATTTTACGTTGTTCGACGCGCAGAACAATTTCAATCACGAAGCGTTCGCCGCGTCGGTCGACGAACTTCTGCGCGTACAGGACAGTCTGCTCATCATCCTCAACACGCCCGCGCATAATCCGACGGGATACAGTCTCTCGGCATCCGATTGGGATCACGTCTTGGACGTTGTAAAGAAATATGCGGCGGCAGGGAAAAAGATTGAGTTGCTCGTCGACATCGCCTACATCGACTTTGCCGGCGAAAAAGTCGCAACACGCGCATTCATGCAGAAATTCGCGGGGCTTCCCGAGAACATCCTCGTCCTCTTTGCATTCTCCATGTCCAAGGCATACACGTTCTACGGGCAGCGCTGCGGCGCACTCATCGCCCTCTCGTCGAATCAATCCGTGATCGCAGAGTTCAGCGAAATCACGAAATACTCCGCGCGCGCAACGTGGTCGAACATCAACCGCGGCGCTATGACGCTCCTCACGCGCATCGAGCAGGACAAAGCCGCCTATGCCGCATATGAGGGGGAGCGCGACGCGCTTTATCGGCTCGTACAGGAACGCGGCGACATCTTCATGCAAGAAGCGGCGGCGTGCGGACTCCCCGCACTGCCCTACAAGGGCGGCTTCTTCCTCGCCGTTCCCACGGACGATCCGCAGGCGGTCTGCGACCGCCTCCACGAAGATCTCATCTTCGCCGTGCCCCTCAAAATGGGCGTGCGCATCGCGGCATGCTCCGTGCCAAAGGATAAGATGCACGGTGTCGCCGAGAAAGTAAAGCGCGCAATGGACAAAATTTCTTAACAAACCTTGACAATCCGGATGAAATTTCATAGAATAGCAACGTGTGATATTTTTCATGTATCCATTAGCCCCGGAGTCGTGAGTGTATATCGCATCAACACATAAAAAACTCTTATCTCTCTAGGGGGGAATTACGTGAAAACCACGGTTATGGCAAAAGCTTCCGATGTTGAGCGCAAGTGGTATGTTGTAGACGCCGAGAATCAGACGGTCGGACGCCTTGCAGCGGAGATCGCGAAGATTCTTCGCGGTAAGAATAAGCCCATTTACACGCCGCATGTCGACACCGGTGATTATGTCATTGTTATCAATGCTGAAAAAGTAAAGTTCACGGGAAAGAAGCTGACGGACAAGACCTATTTCCGTCACTCCGGCTATCAGGGCGGCACGACGTTCACGACTGCCGGTCAGATGCTCCAACGATTCCCTACCCGCGTCATTGAACATGCCGTTAAGGGTATGCTGCCGAAGAACAGCCTCGGCGCGCAGATGTTCCGCAAGCTGAACGTATATGTCGGCGCAGAGCATCCCCATGCGGCGCAGAAGCCGGAACCGCTGTCGTTTGACATTCGCTGAGTTTCGTAAAAAGGAGGAATCTGTTCAATGGCACAAGTTACTTACTACGGCACGGGACGCCGCAAGACCTCTGTCGCCCGCGTTCGCCTCGTCCCAGGCGACGGCAAGGTGACGATCAACGGTCGCGATATGTCCGAATACTTTGGTCTTAAGACTCTCGAGCTGATCGTTCGTCAGCCGCTGAACCTGACGGAGACGGTTGATAAATATGACGTCATTGCCAATGTTGCAGGCGGCGGCGCATCCGGTCAGGCAGGCGCGATCCGCCACGGCATCACGCGCGCCCTCATCGAGATGGACGCGGAGCTTCGCCCGGCACTGAAGAAGGCGGGCTTCGTCACGCGTGACCCGCGCGAGAAGGAACGCCGCAAGTACGGTCTCAAGAAAGCGCGCAAGGCTTCGCAGTTCTCGAAGCGTTAAGTGCACGAACACAAAGCAATATAAAAATCCCCTCTTCCGGAAAAGAAGACGGGATTTTTTATTGACATTTTCTCCATATTAACCTATTATGTATATATAAAAAATAGGTTTTATGAAAAGAGGCTCACGTCATGAAAATTTCCGCGAAGGGACGGTATGGCATTGCCGCGATGGTTTTTCTTGCCCGCAATTACGATGCCTCCTCCCCCATCACCATCATCAGCATCTCCGAACATCTCGGCATCTCGAAGATATATCTCGAGCAGGTATTCTCGCTCCTCAAGCGCAGCCGGCTCGTCAATTCCATCAAGGGCTCGCAGGGCGGCTATCAGCTCTCACGCCATCCGCGCGAGATCAACGCGTACGATGTGCTCTCCTCCATCGAGATCTCGCTGATTGAAAAAGCGGGTCCCGCGACGGATAAAATGGACGCGCTCAACCGTATGCTCTCGCGCTGCGTCTTTGACGAACTCGATCGAAGTATCCTTGAGACACTGCGCGGCATCAGTCTCGAGGATCTTCTCACCGCACTGAACCATGAGGAAACGGACGACAGCCTGATGTATTTTATCTAATACGGTGCATGTAAAATTGGCTGCATGGAAAAACTTCCATGCAGCCAATTTTTTATCCGGAAAAATAGGAAACGATAAAGAGAATCCCACCGATGCATCCGCCGACGAGCGAGCCGTTCACGCGAATCCACAGGAAATCCTGCTCGACCTTATCGTAGACGAGCCGATTGAGCTCATCGTCCGTCAGCCGTGCGAGCACATTCTCAACGATGACGCCGACGAGCGTCTGCGCATGGAGCGCGGAGCGCGCGAGCAGGTCGTACAAAACCTTTGTGACGATCTTTTGCAGATCGGGGCTCTGCTCGATGAGGGAAAGCATGTGCCGATATTCCACCCGGATGCTGCTGCGCAGATGTGTATAGAGTTCGGGCATATGCTCTTCAACGGCGTCCACATGCCGTGCACGATCCTCTTCGAAATGTCTGCGCATCTGATCAAAGAGACGTTTCAGAGTCTCCTCTATGGGCAGTTCATCCGCGATGCGCACTTGCAGTTCGCGTGCAAGAGAAAGGATCTCCTCGTCCCTGCGCAGATCCAAAAGACATGCTCTGCAAAGCGACAGCGCCTTCTTCTGCAATGGCGAGCCGTCTGCCGCGATCTCGTCGAGCGCCGTGCAGATATGGCGTTGAATGAGGGAGGCGCCCTCTTCCAAATTGACGGTATTCGTCAACTCGAGGAGACGCGAGAGAAATCCATCCCCTAATTTTTCGTGCTCCATACGTTCCAGCGCATCTCGAATCGAATGCCACATCTCCTCGGTGAGCGCTTCTTTTTTGAGCAGGACAGCAAGTTTTACAAGACCGCTGCGATCCCATGCATTTTTTTGGGAGGTGTCGACGATCCGATCGATCAGTGCGGCGATATTCTCCTGCAAAACGAGATTTTTAATACGTCCGGACAAATAGGAAATCATCTTCGTATTGTGCCCGCGCAGGAAGGATGCACGGAGGAAATGCATGACAGTATTCGTCAGCCCTTCTTCTGTCTCGGGACGCCGGAGGTATGCCTGCATCATCGGGACGAGATGAATTTTTTCAATATGGCGGAAGATTTTGCGCCGTGAGAAAAATTCCTTCTGTACCATCACGACAATCGCGTGAATGAATCCCGCACGGCGGCGCGGGAGCAGCGCCGTGTGGTACGGGAATCCGAGCGGCTTCTTAAAAAGTGCGGTCACGGCGAACCAGTCCGCCGCCCCGCCGACGAGCGCCGCCTCGCTGACGGCGAGCAAACCGCCCGCCCATACGGCGCCGGGATAGGAAAGATGCAAATAGAGCGAAATGAGGAAACAGAGGAAGGAGAGGAGCAGCGCCCTGTCCGCAGTGTTCAGAGAGCGCATCATAGTCCCCACATCCTTTCCGCGAGGGTCACGCACAGAGAGAGCCCCATGCCGACAATAGCGCCGACGACGGCACCGTTGACACGGATCATCTGGAGATCGCCGCGCACCTTTCGTTCGATGAACGCGATCAGCTCGTCGTCACTTTTTTTGCTCAGATATTCGCGCACAAATACTGCGACGAGATCGTGATGCTTGTCGATCTCCGCGGCGATCAGCCCCTTCACGAAGCGATCCGCGCGGCTCTGCCACGCGGCGGAGTGTACGAAGGTATCTAATTTTTCATTGAGGAGCTGCTTGAGGTAAGGAACCCAGAACGGACGTGCGCCTTTGACCCGCGTTTCGATAAAGTCGACAATCATTGACGCGATGTCAATATGTTCGGCAAGATGCATCTTATATTGATACAGTATATCACGCAGCGCAGGATCGCTCCGAACGGCGGTGACAAACGCGCCAAGCGCCGCCACGCCGTCGATATGGCGCCAATGCTCCGCTTCGAGCGCGCTCTCGAGCATCTCGTCGAGGTAGTCGGTCAATCCTTCGACAATCATTGCATCGTCGAAAAACGACAGGACAAAGGCGCGTATCATACCGTCCCCCTCATACTCCGCACGCATGGAGGCAACGTTCTCATGCAGCAGTTCCTGAAAGGCATCCGTCCGTATGATGCGGCGCCCCATGCGAACGAATACGTTAAAGATGCGATCCGCATGGGGATGCTCCGCAAGAACGGAGAGCAGCTGTGCGAGACTATCCTCGAGAGGCAGGCTCCGCAGCGCCTGTATGATATAGGGGGTCAGCTCCCGCGCGGCGTTCTCACTGTCCACTCCCGCCGTGATATGATGCAATATGTCGACCGCCGCATCAACGAGCCGTTCGCGCCCCCCGCGATGCTCTAAGTACTCTACGAGGAGCGCGCCGATATTCTCCTCTGATACAACCTGCATGATGTTATCGCGGCTAAGGAGATCACTCGACGAGAACGATACGAGGGACTCCATAATGCGCGCCCGGTTGCGCCGCAGGATATCCGTCCGATGCGATATGCCGAGCGGACGCCCGAAAATCGCCTTGATGGCAAACCAATCGGCAAGCCCCCCGATCGTCGCGGCGAGAAATCCGTGATGCAGCGTACTCATGAGAATACCGCCGCCGCCCATCGTGGACGCGGCGCCGATCACGCTGACGGCAAGCGCAAGATTCGCTTGATTTTCCTTCTGCACAGAGGTCGCCTCACATTATTTAGAGTGTCGGCACAAGTGCTTTGAGATAGTCGCGGAATGGTGCCCCAAGATCCGCGCGTCGCAGAGCAAACTCTACTGTCGCCTGTAAAAATCCGAGTTTATCCCCCAAGTCGTAACGCTGTCCCTCAAAATCATACGCATAGACCGCTTCACGCTGTGCCAAGACCTTGAGCGCATCCGTGAGCTGGATCTCCCCGCCCTTGCCCGGTGTCGTATTGCCTAGGATCTCAAAGATCCCCGGGCATATGATATACCTGCCGAGCACCGCCATGCGGCTTGGCGCTTCTTCGAGCGCAGGTTTTTCCACCATATCGTGAACGCGCATCAAACGCGTATTCCCCAGGTTCTTGCCCGCAACGATGCCATAGGACGATACCTGCTCGTCCGCGACAACCTGACAGCCAAGTACCGAGCCGCCTGTCTCCTCGTAGACGTCCATGAGTTGGCGCAGCGCCGAGCGCTGCGGATGATAGACCACGTCGTCGCCAAGCAGAACTGCAAACGGTTCATTCCCTACAAAGCTCTTTGCACACAGGATCGCATCGCCGAGCCCTCGCATATATTTTTGGCGTACATAATGCACGTTCACATCCGTCGTCTCTCGTACGAGATCCAAGAGTTCCTGCTTTCCCTTGCGCTCCAGTTCATGTTCCAGCGCCGGTGCCGCGTCGAAATGATCCTCAATGGCGCGCTTCCCGTGTCCGCTGATGATGAGAATGTCCTCAATACCGCTCGAGAGCGCTTCCTCGACAATATACTGGATGGTCGGCTTGTCCACGATGGGGAGCATCTCTTTCGGTGTCGCCTTAGTCGCGGGGAGAAATCGCGTGCCATATCCTGCGGCGGGAATCACTGCTTTTCGTATCGGCTGTCTCGTCATGTACATTGCTCCTAGCTTCCGCTGTAAATAAAGCGCGAGGTGCTTTCTGCCCCGCGCCCATATATCCTAAAAAGTTACGTCCGTGCCAAAATTTCCAATACGGCGTCGCCGATCTCCGACGTCTGCGCCGTACCGCCAAGATCAGGCGTGAGCGTCCGCCGTTCTATGAGCAGTGTCTCAATGGCGGATAGAATCCGCGCGCCCCAAAGAGGTTCGCTGAGAAAGTCCAGCATTTGACTCACCGACCAAATCGACGCCAGAGGATTTGCAAGCCCACGCCCCGCGATATCCGGCGCACTGCCGTGAATCGGCTCGAACATCGACGGGAACCTGCGCTCCGGATTGAGGTTTGCACCGGCGGCAAGCCCCATGCCGCCTGCAATCGCAGCTCCTAGATCTGTCAGAATATCACCGAAAAGGTTGCTTGTCACGACAATCTCAAACCGTTTTGGATCTTTGACAAAGAACATGCTCGCCGCATCGACGAGAAGCGTATGTGTCTCGACATCTGGGTAGTCCTCGCCCACCTCTGCAAAAATCCGATCCCAAAAGACCATGGAGTAACGCAGTGCGTTCCCCTTCGATATAGAAGTTAAAGAGCGCTTCTCCCGGCGCGCCAGCTCATAGGCATAGCGAATGACGCGTTCGCATCCGTGGCGCGAGAACACCCCCGTTTGGAGCGCCATTTCCCGCTCCGTCCCCGGATAGAGATGCGCGCCGACATTGGCGTATTCGCCTTCACTGTTCTCCCGCACGACTATCATATCGATATCGTCCGGCAGAGCGCCGGCAAGTGGACAGGGGGCTCCTTTGAGGAGTTTTACCGGGCGCAGGTTGATATATTGATCAAAGCCTCGGCGAATGCGCAGGAGCAAGTCGCCGAGCGATATGTGATCCGGCACGCCGGGGTATCCGACGGCACCAAGATAGACGGCATCGAACGCACGGAGCGTATCGAGTCCATCCGGCGGCATCATCTCTCCGGTTCTGAGGTAATATTCGCATCCCCATGGAAAATCCTCAAATGAGACGGTAAACGTACCGCTCATCCCGGCAATGCCGGAGAACACTTTCTTGCCTTCTGCCAAGACCTCCGGTCCGATCCCGTCGCCTGCGATCACCGCAATATTAAAATGCTTCATCCAGAACACCCCCTTTTCGATCGACTTTCTAAAAATGTGTCGGCATTAAAACGAATCCGCAATCGTCTTAATCAAAAGTGACTGCTGCTGGCGAGGCAGGTTGCTGCGATGCAACGCACGACCAAATCCAATCAAGAAGTCAATTTTTTGCAGTTTTGTCAACGTCGTATTATCACGTAAAACCTGTGTGAGTGCGCGCATTCCCTCAACCGTAGGATCTTTTTTTAACTGAATTTCCATGGCGAGCTGGCCGGCAAGAATATGGCGGCGCACTTCATCCGAAATTCCGGCGAGTGTATCATCCTGCATCTGCTGAGGTCGCGGTGTCAGTGCGGGAACTCCTTCGGGACGCACGGAACGCTCAGGAACCGCTTGCACCGAATGTTCCTCCTTCCGCAGTCCCTGTGAGGATGGCGTATCGAGACTATCGAACCGCTCCGGTTTCTTCGGTGGTGCAGGCACATCCGCAGGAGGGTTCAGTGTAAACTGCTCATGCGGCATCTGCGCATAGCGGGGGCGTTCCGGTTTCTGCAGCGCTTCTTCCCCTCCAACAGCTGCCATAGACATGCTCTGCTGCGGCACGGAGACAGCAGCCTGTGTCGGCATCTGTGCTGCGGGCTGATGCAGATCTATCGGCATCTGCGATCCCTGCGTCGGAGGCGGCGGTACAGGTATATTCTGTGCAGGTTCCCGGTGCATGTCTTCCGGTGGTACGGACGGAACTGCGGGACGCGGAGGGATGACACGCGGCGGCTCGTTCTCCGGCACAACCTCTACGTGAGGAAGACCCTCTCCCTGCATATTCGTCCGACCGACGAGCTGCTGCGGCGCACGCCCCTCTTTTTCCGCCTGCTTCGTCTCGCGCTTCACGTCCGCCGCCGTGATGATGACGGGCTTTGCTTTCTGCGCGGAGAGCGTGAATGCAGGCGTATTGCTGCGCGCTGCGATACGTGTATCCACGTCATCCCAATGAAGACGTGCTGCACGCTGCGGAGCCGTGTGCGACGTCTGTTTTTGTACGGGTGCCGCCGCTGATTTTTTCTGTGCGGAGATCGATGCCTCATAGCTGTCCGATGCCGTATTCTCCTCCATCTTCGGCTGCCGGGTCTGATCCGTAACAAGCCGGTTCGAGTGAAACAGCTCCTGAGAATCCACCGTCCCTGATGTGGCTGCCGATGCCGTACCGGAAGAGAGTGCCATAAGCACGGCTGCAGTAATCATTGTTTTCTTCGACGAACCCTTCATTTGGAATCTTCTCCTTTATCTTTCATCCCTATCCTTAACAGTTCTTTTATTTTTGTGCTCCCGCGAGCGTTCGTGCCCCCTCTACAAACGCGGATACCGATGCGGCGCGCAGTTCCGGATTATCGATCAGCTCTAGTCCGTACCGCTCCCCGTTCGCACCGCGGAAAAACAATACTGCCATCTGCGTGTCTGCGTGTGCCGCAGCATCGACGACACCGTCTCCGTCCTCATCAATCTCGATTTCCTTCGCCGTCATAGCAAAAATTGCCTTATTTCGCTCCGTTAGATTGACGAGCATGATGCCCTCGTAGCCGTTGCTGCCCATGATCCCCTTGAGAAGCGTCTCTGCCTGTTCCCGATCAATGCTGTTCAGATCCGGCAGTGCATCCGCGGAAAATGCATCCACGAGAACCACCCACGCATACTTGATATTGTATTCCTCGTTTTCAAAAATCAGCACCTCCCCCTTGCGCCCTTCATACAGCACTGAGGCAGGAATCACTCCGACAGGCGCTTTAGGGCACATAATGCGGTAGCAGTAAGCCTTACTTTCATAAAGATACGGAAGAACCGTCTGCGAATGTTCCTGGACGGCTTCCTCCATTGGCTTTGTCGACGGAACTGTGTTTTCGGCATGTGCTGTACCAAACATGAGCAGCGATATACCGGCTGCCGCTAATATATGTTTCGTGTTTTTTTTCATGAAATACTCCTTATCATATCCGCAGTCATCTGCAGCGCTTTTTCCACAGAGGCACGCTTATTTTCAAGGCGCGTCCCCGAAAATCGGTTCTCAGAGACCTCTGTGCCGCTCGTTGAAGATACGGCGATGTAGACGAGCCCGACGGGCTTGTCCGCCGTCCCGCCGCCGGGACCCGCGATGCCCGTGATGCCGACGCCGAGATCGGTGCGCATCAGGGCACGTATGCCCTCTGCCATCGCGCGCGCCACGGGTTCGGAGACCGCGCCGCAGGCGGCAAGGCTCTCCTCCGGCACACCTAGAATGCGCGCTTTCACCTCGTTCGTATAGGAGACGACACTACCCGTCAGATATGCGGAGCTGCCCGGCACATCCGTCAGCGTACTCGTAAGCAGTCCCCCTGTGCAGGATTCGGCACAGGAGATCGTAAGACCATTCTCCTCGAGCCGCCTGCCGATCTCGGCGGCAATCGCCACAATGTTCTCCGCCATCAGCCGACCTTCTCTCCCACAATATCGTAGGTAAACCCTTGCAGCAGCCGCACTCTGACAATATCCCCGATGCAGCTCCCCACGTCGCCCTCGATGTAAATCTGCCCGTCCACCTCGGGCGCCTCGCGATAGGAACGCCCGACGGCGATACCCTGCTGCTCGCTGTCGCGCCCCTCAATGAGGACGTCGATCTCCTTGTTTTCAAGTGAAATATTGATCTCCTCGGAAATCTTGCTCTGAAGGCTCATCAGATCGTGATAACGCTCCTGCATGACCTCCTCGGACACCTTTTGACGCATGAGCGATGCCGGCGTGTCCTCCTCCTCGGAGTAGGTAAAGATTCCGAGCTTATCGAACCGCTGTGCCTCGACAAAATCGCGCAGCGCCTGATAATGCGTGTCTGTTTCTCCGGGAAATCCGACGATGAACGTCGAGCGAATCGTCACGCCCGGGATGCGCTCGCGCAGTTTTTGGATGAGCCTCTCGATGCCCGCGCGCGTATCGGGGCGGTTCATCGAGCGCAGCACCGCGTCATGCGCGTGCTGGAGCGGGAGATCAACGTATTTGACGACCTTCGGCTCCGTGGCAAAGACCTCGATGAGCTCGTCGCTGAAATATTTCGGATAGCTGTAGAGCACGCGAATCCAGGATATTTTTTCAATCTTGGCGAGCTCCCGCAGGAGGCTTGCGAGCATCGGCTTCCGATACATGTCCAGCCCGTAGTTCGCGCTGTCCTGTGCAATGAGAACAAGCTCACGCACACCGCTCTCCGCCAGCTCACGCGCCTCGGATACGATGTCCTCCATCGCGCGGCTGCGGAACCCGCCGCGAATGAGCGGAATCGCACAGAATGCACAGCGGTGATCGCAGCCCTCCGCGATTTTCACATAGGCGGTGTAGTTTGGCGTTGTCCGCAGTCGCGGCGTATTTGCATCGTAGATGGTATCGTCCTCGCCCGCAATCACGAGCCGGCGCCCCTTCAGCGTCTCCTCGACGACCTCCATGATGCGGCTCCATGCCCCCGTCCCGATGATGGCGTTCGCCTCCGGGATCTCGTCGAGGAGCTGCTGCCCGTAGCGCTGACCGAGGCATCCCGCCACGATGAGACTGCGGCAGCGCCCCGTCTCCTTATAATCCGCCATCCCGAGCACGGTCGTAATGGATTCTTCCTTCGCCGACTGAATGAATGCGCAGGTATTGACGATCAGGATATCCGCCTCTGCCGGTTCCGCCGTGAGTTCGATGCCGTGCTCCCGCATGATGCCGAGCATAACCTCCGTATCCACTAAGTTCTTTGCACAACCGAGACTGATGAAACCTGCTTTCACTGACAAAACTCCTCCGGCTTTCGCCCCATATTTATTCCCCGCTGAGCCGCACCTTTTTTACCCAGCGATCGAGGAGCTTCTCCTTCTCTTCTTTGGTAAAATAAGGGCGACTTTGAAATATTGTAATATTTTTCCCCGCAAATGTCTGATACGCGAGCGTCGCGGGATTCGTCGTTAAAAAATAGAACCGATGTCGGGCAAGCGCGCGCTGCGCCTCGTCCGTCAGCAGCCAGTCCGCGAACTGCTCCGCCTCATGCACGTCCCGCTCCGCCGCGCGAAAGGCGATGCCTGTGCCGAATACCACGGCACACGTCCCATCCGTCGGATAGAGCACGCGAATCGGATAGTCGTCCCGCACATAGCGCAGCGTCTCACTCAGTACCGCGATGGAGAGATCGACCTCCCCCATCCCCGCCTGACGTACCGGCGTGTGCAGATAGCGCGAATACTGCATGATCTTCGGCTGAATGCCGCGCCACATGTCAAACGCCTGCTGCTCGCCGTACTCCGCGATCATACTGTAAAGAAGATTTGCCGCCGCATCCGCCGCCATAAAATCTGTCGTGCCGATGCGGATATCGCGCTGCTGCATCAGCATCTGCCATGAATTTGGCAAATCAAGATGCGTCCGCAGATAGTCTTGATTGACCGCAAAGACGATGGGATCATACCACACCCCCGTCCAGTATCCTTTCTCATGGCGAAAGGACGCCGGCACCTGATCACTCTTTTCCGACGCATACGGCACAAGATAGCCTGCCGCCGCGGCACGGTCGAGAACCTCCCGCTCCGCCAGCACGAGCGACGCCTTCCCGTGCCCCGTCCCCTCCGACTGCTCTTTCAGACGGTTGAATATCTCTTCGGACGGAATCTGAATGAAATTGACCCTGATATTGTGTTCTGTCTCGTACTCCTCAGTGAGCGCCATCGCCGCCTCGGTCGGCAGCGACGTGTACGCCGTGATCTCCTGCATCGACCGCCGCTCCGCACCGCGCGAATGCGACGAGAGATGCACCGACACGAGGACAGCCGTGAGCACGAGGAATACGGACACCATAACAAGCAGCGAATATCGCCTCATGTAAAATCCTCTTGCACTCATAAGCATATACCTATATGCCATTATAAACAATTCGCCTTAAATTGTCTATTTTTATCCTGCAAAAACATATCGCACGCGCCGACGCGCCGTGTACATCTACTACCGACGTGTAAATATGCGATCCCAAATCAAAAATGGCGTCCCCATTCTGGCAATGAGGACGCCGCAGTGATTTTATCTTACTTTTTGCAGAACGTCCGCGTCTGTTCCACGATATGATCGGCGGTGAGTCCGAACTGCTCAAGCAGCGCGGCAGCGGGTCCCGAGTGACCAAATTCGTCGTTCACGCCGATGCGGTGCACGGGGACGGGACAGTGCTCGGCGACTGCGGCGCAGACTGCTTCGCCGAGACCGCCGATGATGTTGTGCTCTTCGACGGTGATGATCCGACTGCATTCGCGCGCCGCCTTAACGACGAGTTCCTCGTCGAGCGGCTTAATCGTTGCCATATTGATGACGCGCGCCTTGATGCCCGTCTCTGCAAGCCGCTTCCCCGCTTCGATTGCCTCCGGGACGAGAATGCCCGTCGCGATGAGGGCGACATCCGTTCCCTCCTGCAAAACCTCTCCCTTGCCGACGGTAAATGTAAACGACTCGTCGTGATAGACGGGCGTTGCGGCGCGTCCGAAGCGAATATAGACGGGTCCTTCCATTTCATACGCCGCGTGAACCATCTTGCGCGCTTCGACATCATCCGAAGGACACATGACGGTCATGCCCGGAATGGTGCGCATGAGTCCGAAATCCTCGCAGCACTGATGCGACGCGCCGTCCTCGCCGACCGAGATGCCGCCGTGCGTGGCGCATATCTTCACGTTCAGATGCGGATAACCGATCGTGTTGCGCACCTGCTCGTAGGCACGCCCCGCCGCGAACATCGCAAATGTGGAGACGAAGGGGACGAGCCCCATCGTCGAAAGCCCCGCGCCGACGTCGACCATGTTGCACTCTGCGATGCCGCAGTTGAAATGCCGGTCGGGAAACGCTTTTTTGAACGTCCCACTCTTCGTCGCCCCCGCGAGATCGGCATCGAGCACGACGATGTTCTTATGATTTTGTCCGAGTTCTACGAGTGCATTGCCGTAGCTGTCACGCGTTGCGATTTTCTTTACGTCCGCCATGGTCATGCCTCCTCCTCGATGCGTCTGCGAATTGCGGCGAGTTCTTCCAGTCCCTTAGCGAGCTCCTCGTCGTTCGGCGCTTTGCCGTGCCATCCCGCATTGTTCTCCATAAAGGAGATGTCCTTGCCCTTCACCGTCCGCATGAGGATCACGGTTGGCTTCCCGCTGCCGTGATTCTCCCGGAACGTGCGGAACGCACCCTCGAGTGCGTCATAATCATGCCCGTCAATCGTTACCACATGACAGCCGAATGCTTCGAACTTTTGATCAATCGGCGCTGTATTCATGACGTCCTTCGTCGCACCGTCGATTTGAAGCCCGTTGACGTCAACGGTCAGGCAGAGATTGTCGAGTCTGTAGTGCGCGGAGAACATCGTCGCCTCCCACACCTGCCCCTCCGCCAGCTCGCCGTCGCCGAGCAGTGCGTAGACGTTGATGTCCCGACCGAGATACTTTGCGCCCTTTGCCATGCCCGCCGCCGCCGAGATGCCCTGTCCGAGCGATCCCGTGGACATATCGACGCCCGGCGTGAGGTTCATATTCGGATGTCCCTGCAGGCGAGACCCGATATGTCGGAGCGTCAGTAGTTCCTCCACGGGAAAGAACCCGCGATTGGCGAGCGTCGCGTAGAGCCCGGGCGCAACGTGCCCTTTGGAGAGGACAAAGCGGTCGCGTGCGGGATCCTGCGGATTCTTCGGATCGATGCGCAGCTCCTTGTTATACAGATATGTAAAATACTCCGTGGACGACAGCGAGCCGCCCGGATGTCCGCTCTTTGCCGCATGTGTGCCGCGCAGGATGCCCTCGCGCACGTTTACCGCGAAAAGCCGCAGTTCTTTCTTCTCAGTTGGTGTCATAAAACTCCTCCTCGGTCAAGAACAAATAGCCTCATGTGATCCTATCTGATTCTATCGCTTTTTGTCCATAGACGCAAGCCCAAACATCATAGGAATCTCGCTCGTATACAGACAAAATAAAAAACCGCCTCCTCGCAAGACGGTTTTCCGATTGATTACACTTCGATGATGATGGGGAGAATCATCGGGCGGCGGCGCGTCTTATCAAAAAGATAGCGGCTGAGCGCGTCGCGCACGTTGGATTTGATGGCCGACCATTCGCGGACGTTCTCGTCCTCGCAGCGATCGAGCGCCTGCTGTACACGTGCGCGTGCCTCATCCATCAGCGCTTCCGACTCGCGCACATAGACGAACCCGCGCGAGACAATATCGGGTCCCGAGACGACACGGTTCGACTGGCGATCCATCGCCACCACGATGATGAGAATGCCGTCCTGAGAGAGCTGACGACGGTCGCGCAGAACGATATTGCCCACGTCGCCGACCCCGAGCCCGTCCACCATGACCATGCCTGCCTGCACGCGCCCGGCGACCTGCCCCTTTTCCTTCGTGAACTCGAGGATCTGACCGTTCTCGCTGATGAAGATATTTTCCTTCGGCATGCCGAGCTCGCGCGCGAGCTCCGCGTGCTGTACGAGATGATGGTACTCGCCGTGCACGGGCATGAAGAATTTCGGACGTACGAGGTTGTGCATCAGCTTGAGCTCTTCGCGGCTGCCGTGCCCCGATACATGGATGCCCTTATCGCGCCCGTAGATCACGTTCGCGCCGAGCTTCATGAGGTTGTCGACTGTCTTTGAAACGAGCTTTTCATTGCCCGGAATCGGCGTCGCCGAAATGATGACCGTATCGCCGGGGACGATCGTGATTTTGCGGTGATCCGAGGTCGACATGCGCGAGAGCGCGGACATCGGTTCGCCCTGACTGCCCGTCGTCACGACGACGATCTGATCGGGGCGGAAATTATTAACCTCGTCGATGCTGATGATCGTGCCCTCTGGCGCGGTGAGATAGCCGAGTTCGAGCGAAATGCCGACCACGTTCTCCATACTGCGCCCGAGCACGGCGACGCGCCGCTTGTACTTGACGGCAGTGTCGATGACCTGCTGAATGCGGTGCACATTCGAGGAGAAACTCGCAACGATGATGCGCCCGCGCACATTGTGGAACGACTTGTCCAGTGCCGCGCCAACCGTACGCTCGCTCGGCGTATGCCCCTCGCGCTCCGCGTTCGTGCTGTCCGCGAGCAGAAGGAGCACTCCTTTGTTGCCAAGATCTGAGAAACGGCGGAAATCGGTCATCTGCCCGTCCACCGGCGTATAGTCCAGTTTGAAGTCGCCCGTGTGAACGATCATGCCGACCGGCGTCTTGATGGAAAGCCCAACCGCATCGGGAATGGAGTGGTTGACACGGATAAAGCCCACGCTGAAACATCCGATGTTGATGATGTCCCCCGCCATCACAGAGTGCAGATTGCTCGAATCGACGCCGTTTTCCTTAAGACGTCCCTCAAGAATACCGAGCGTCAGACGCGTGCCGTAGACCGGCACGGGGATCTGCTTCATCACATACGGGAGCGCCCCGATATGATCCTCATGTCCGTGCGTCAGGACGATCGCCTTCACCATGTCCTTGTTTTCGATCAGATAGGTGATGTCCGGGATGACGAGGTCGATGCCGAGCATGTCCTCCTCTGGGAACATGAGTCCCGAGTCGATGACGATGATCTCGTCGTCCACGCGGATGGCGGTCATGTTCTTTCCGATTTCGCCAAGTCCGCCGAGCGGTATGATCTGCACCTTCTGCGCATCTTTCCCGCGATTGCCGCTATGATTTAACGCCAAAAAAAGCACCTCCAAAAAAACTATGGGATTTCCGTTCACTTGATCCCATGTGAAAAAATATTATGATTGCAAATATCGATCATGAAATCAGAATTCATCCGCACGAAAAAACCGGCGACAAGGTAATTATCTCCTCCATTTGTCGCCACAGATGGGAGAAAGCCGCGCCCCTATCGCTACGAAAAGAGACGACCGCATAGCGATACCGAGAGCGGCATATAAAATTATCCGATCCATTCACTTAGTCGTTATTCTACCATTATGATACCAACTTTGCAAATAAAATTTATAAAAGGCATGTCCCGCGCGAGGACATGCCTTTTATCAATACCTTTTTCGATGTTAAAAATGCATCGTGACGCCGACACCGACGCCGTTTTCACGGCTGCCGTGATCCGGCTTGAAGTTGTGATAGTTCACGTTAAGGTCTAGATTGGCAATCAGCGATTTGTTGAGACCGACCTGCGCCTCGTTGAAGTCCTTGCCCGCCACATAGGACGCATAGGCGTTGAACCCGAGCACGGTCGGCGTACTGAGACCGATACCTGCAAAGGCGTTGTTCTTATCCCCCGACTGCTTCATGTTCCAGCGATAGCCGCCAATCAGGCGGATATTTTGGTCAAGCACATTGTACTGGAGGTAGGCATCCTTCGGATTGCCGTATTCGTCACGGTCATTGCGCGAGACGCCGATCGTGAGCTCATCCGTAGCCTTGTGCTCAATGAAGGCTTCCTTCGTCCCAACGCCGACGGCAGTGTGATGCGTACCGATGTGATTGATCGGCGCCGCCATTGCTGCGGACGTCAGCGACAGTCCGAGCGCTGCGGCGAGAAATGCATATTTCTTCATGGTAAATCCTCCTTTCCGCGTATACTTCCATCATACTTTTGCCATTTTAGACGTCTCTTAGTATGTCATTATATTTCATGTATATTGAGCAGTTCATCATAAAAAAGTGATGAATCAAAGTACCCGCTGCTTCTCTGCTAGAGACGTGCACACGCTCTTCTCCGACGCAATGAGTTCCCCGGCCGCCGCGAGCTGCATCCGCACCTGTTCGTAGGACGTGCCGCCGTAGGAATTGCGCCCCGCAACGCACGTCTCGGGACGGATCGCGTCATAGATGTCCTCGTCAAAGAGCGGCGAGAGCATCCGATAGTCCTCGAGCGCCATATCGCCGAGCCAAATACCGCGCTCGATACAGAGGGCGACGGCTTTGCCGGAAATGGCGTGCGCCTGCCGGAATGGCACTCCCTTGCGCACGAGATAATCGGCAAGATCAGTTGCGTTCGAGAAGTCCTCTTCGACCGCACGCCGCATCACGTCCTCGCGTACCTTCATCCCGCGGATGAGCCGGGCATAGACGGAGAGGCTGAACTTCACCGTGTCGATCGCGTCGAACAGTCCCTCTTTGTCCTCCTGCAGATCCTTGTTGTAGGCGAGTGGCAGTCCCTTGACAGCGGTGAGCGTCGCCATGAGGTGACCGACGACGCGCCCCGTCTTGCCGCGCACGAGCTCAGAGACGTCGGGGTTTTTCTTCTGCGGCATCATGGACGATCCCGTGCAGTGCGCGTCGTCTAGCTCGACAAAGGAGAACTCGCGCGAGCACCACAGGATGATCTCCTCCGAGAGCCGCGAGAGATGCACCATGAGGATGGACGCCGCAGAGAGAAATTCGAGAATGTAGTCGCGGTCGCTGACGGCATCCATGCTGTTGGCGTAGATGCGCTCAAAGTTCAGCTTTTTCGCGACAAACGCACGATCGATCGGCAGCGTCGTCCCCGCGAGCGCCCCCGCACCGAGCGGCATGATATCCGCTCGCGCATAGATGCCTTGGAATCGCTCAAAATCGCGTGCAAGCATTCCAAAATACGCCATGAGATGATGCGCAAAGAGAATCGGCTGCGCACGCTGGAGATGCGTATAGCCGGGCATAATGACTTCACGGTGACGCTCCGATGATTCCACAAATGCTTCCTGCAGCTCCCGAATGTGATCCAGTACCTCGACGATCGAGCGGCGCACAAACATATGCGTATCGAGCGCGACCTGATCGTTGCGGCTGCGCGCGGTGTGCAGACGGCTGCCCGCGTCGCCGATCGCGTCCGTGAGACGTTTCTCGATATTCATGTGAATATCCTCGAGCGCCGTGCTGAACTCGAATGTCCCCGCGTCGATCTGCGCAAGAATGTCACGCAGCCCCTTTTCAATGGACGCGCGATCCGCCGCGGAGATGATGCCGACGTGCGCGAGCATGGCGGCATGGGCGATAGACCCCGCGATGTCCTCGCGGTACATGCGGCGGTCAAAGCCAATGGACGCTTGAAATTCGTTGATCATCTCGTCCGTCGTCTTGGCAAAGCGTCCGCCCCAGAGCTTTTCACTCATTTGCCCTGCGCCTCCTGCATGAGCGCGCGCACCTTGAGCGGGAGTCCGAAGAGATTGATGAATCCCGTCGCGTCCGCTTGATTGTATACGTCGTCATGCTCGAACGTGACAAATTCCTTGCTGTAGAGCGAGTACGGCGACGCTGCGCCCGCCGAGATGATGTTGCCCTTGTAGAGCTTGAGCCGCACCTCGCCCGTCACGGTCTCCTGCGTGCTGTCAACGAACGCCGCGAGCGCTTCGCGGAGCTGGCAGAACCACATGCCGTCGTAGACAAGCTCGCCGTAGCGGATGGCGACGCTCTCCTTGTAATGGAATGTCGCACGGTCGAGACAGAGGTATTCGAGTTCCCGATGCGCGTAGTAGAGAATTGATCCGCCCGGGTTCTCATAGACGCCGCGCGACTTCATCCCAACGAGACGGTTCTCGCAGATGTCCACGATGCCGACACCATTGCGCGCGCCGATTTCATTCAGTTTCGTCAGGAGCTCCACCGCGCCGAGCTTTTCTCCGTTCACGGCGACAGGGATGCCCTTCTCAAACGAAACGCTGACGTACTCGGGCGCATCCGGCGCATCCTCCGGCGCGCACGAGATGAGGAACATGCTGTTCTTCGGCTCGTTGGCGGGATCCTCAAGGTCGGAGCCTTCGTGCGAGAGATGCCAAATATTGCGGTCCATGCTGTAGGTCTTGTTCTCGGTCGCAACGGGGATGCCGTGCTTCTTCGCATATTCGATCTCCGCCGTGCGCGAATCGAGATCCCATTCACGCCACGGCGCGATGATTTCAAGATTCGGCGCGAGCGCCTTGACGGTCAGCTCGAAACGCACCTGATCGTTCCCCTTGCCCGTCGCACCGTGAGCAATCGCATCCGCCCCCTCTTTTTTCGCGATCTCGACGAGCGCCTTTGCGATCACGGGACGTGCAAACGAGGTGCCAAGCAGATATTTTCCCTCGTAGACCGCACCCGCCTTGAGCGTCGGCCACACATACTCCTCGAGGAACTCCCGCGTAAGATCGACGATATGCACCTTCGACGCACCGGAGGCGAGCGCCTTGTCGTGTACGGGCGCAAGCTCCTCCCCCTGCCCGATGTCGGCGCAGACGGCGATGACCTCGCAGCCGTTGTAATGCTCTTTGAGCCACGGGATGATGACCGAGGTGTCCAGACCGCCGGAATACGCGAGAACTACTTTTTTAATCTGCTTTGCCATGAAAAACAACTCCTTAAAAATATATCAGCCGCCCATAACGAGCGCCATGATTGCCTTTTGCACATGGAGACGGTTCTCCGCCTCGTCAAAAATCACATCGGCAAAGGACTCGAACACGTCCGCCGTAATCTCCTCACCGCGATAGGCGGGCAGGCAGTGCATCACGACAGCGCGCCGATCTGCCGCCGCGAGCAGCGCGCGATTCACCTGATACGGACGGAACACCGCCGTGCGCGCGTCGTGCTCCGCTTCCTGCCCCATGCTCGCCCATGTGTCCGTCACAACGACGTCGGCATCCCTCACGGCTTCCTTCGGGTCATGGGTCAGCGTCACGGATGCGCCCGTCTCCGCGGCATCCGCGCGGGCGTTCTGCACAACATTTTCGTTCGGCTCGTATCCCGCGGGCGTCGCAGCCGCAAAGTGCATCCCGACCTTTGCCGCCGCATACATCAGCGAATGCGTCATATTGTTCCCGTCGCCGACATACGCCATCTTCAGCCCCGCGAGCCTCCCCTTGTGCTCGCGAATCGTAAGCAGGTCGGTCAGCGCCTGGCAGGGGTGCAGGAGGTCGCTGAGCGCGTTGATGACAGGCACGTCCGCCCAGCGTGCGAGCTCTTCGATGCGCTCATGCCCATAGGTGCGGATCATGATGCCGTCGAGATAGCGAGAGAGGACGCGCGCCGTATCCGCGATCGGCTCGCCGCGCCCGAGCTGGAGATCTCTGCTGCTGAGAAAGAGCGCGCGGCCGCCGAGCTGGTACATGCCGACCTCAAACGAGACGCGCGTACGCGTCGAGGATTTTTCAAAGATCATGCCGAGCGTCTTGCCCGCGAGCAGCGGATGCGGGATCCCCGCCTTTTGCCGCGCCTTGAGATCCGCTGCCAGTGCGAGAATCTCCTCCACATCACCCACACTGAGATCATGAATAGAAATCAAATCCATGCCGCTCTTCATCATAGTCCCCCTTGGTGACAAATGTCAAGGATGCACGCATCCAAAACGCGCACGACTTCATCCGCGTCGCGCTTCGTAAAGATGAGCGGCGGGACGAATCTGAGGACGCTCCCCGCCGTACAGTTCATGATCACGCCGCGCGCGAGCGCCATGCGCACGATCTCCGCCGCCGCGTCGGCGCTGTGCATCTCCATGCCGAGCATGAGCCCCATGCCGCGCACGTCGCGCACATGATTTGAATATTTCTCCTTTAATGCCGTGAGTTCCTGCTTAAAGTATGCGCCGACCTCCCGCACATGTGAAAGAAAAGCCTCCTGCGCCACCGTGCCCAAAACGACGTTCGCCGCCGCACATGCGAGAGGATTGCCGCCGAACGTCGACCCGTGGTCGCCCGGATGAAACACCTGCGCAACCTTTTCCGTCACGACGAACGCACCGATGGGAACGCCGCCCGCAAGTCCCTTGGCAAGCGTCACGATGTCGGGCGTTACGCCGTATTGCTCATACGCATAGAACGTCCCCGTACGCCCGATGCCGGTCTGAATCTCATCGAAGATAAGCAACGCACCGTACGCATCGCAGAGCTCCCGCACGCTTTTCAGGTAGCCCTCTGCAGGCATCCGTACACCGCCCTCGCCTTGGATCGGCTCGAGCATGACGGCGGCGGTTTTCTCACTGATGGTACTCTCCAACGCATGAATATCGTTAAAGTCCACATAGTCGAATCCCTGCGGCAGCGGTTCAAATCCTTTATGAAACTTTTCCTGTCCCGTCGCCGTCAGCGTCGCGAGTGTGCGCCCGTGGAAACTGCAGCGTGCCGTGACGATCTGCACCTTGTCCGCAGAAATCGTGTGCCCGTATTTCCGCGCCGCCTTGATGGCGCCTTCGTTCGCCTCTGCGCCGGAGTTGCCGAAGAACACCTTGCCGCCGTTCGTAAGACGGGAGAGTCGATCCGCTGCCTCCGCCTGCGCCGCCGTATAGTAGAGGTTGGACACATGGATGAGCCGCCCTGCCTGTGCAGCGACGGCACCCACGAGCGCCGGATCGTTATGCCCGAGTACATTGACGGCTATGCCGCCGAGCGCGTCGAGGTAACGCCGCCCCTTCACATCGCAGACATACGCGCCCTCGCCGTGATCAAGCACGATCGGGCAGCGGCTGAACACGGGGAGATAGCTTGCCTGGTTCTTCTCTATAATCTCCGATTCATATGTTTGCTTCATTGTTCTCCCTCCTACGGAAGCACCATCGTTCCGATGCCGTGCGACGTGAAAATCTCCAAAATAATCGAATGCGCGAGACGTCCGTCGACGATGTGCGTCTTATGCGCCCCCGCCTCAAGCGCCCGCAGACACGCCTGCACCTTCGGGATCATGCCGCCTGCGATGACGCCGCTGCGGATATATTCCCGCGCCTGTGCGAAATGCAGCTGTGAAATGAGGCTGTCCCGGTCGGCAGCATCCCGATAGACCCCCTCCACATCCGTGAGGAGCAGCAGTTTCTCCGCGCGCAGTGCGCCCGCAATCTCCGCAGCCACATCGTCCGCGTTGATATTGTAGCTCTCCCCGCGCTCCCCCATGCCGATGGGGGAAATGACGGGAACATAGCCGCGATTCAAAAGATCGATGATAATCTCGGTATCGATCGCCGTGACCTCGCCGACCAAGCCGATGTCCACCGAGCGCGCCGTTCTCTCCTCATAGACGACGGCATGTTTCCTGCGCGCACGGATGAGTCCCGCGTCCTTTCCGCTGAGCCCGACGGCACGCACGCCGCGCAGGTTGAGCAGGCTCACGATCTCGGAGTTCAGCTTGCCGACGAGCACCATCTCGGCGATTTCCACCGTCTCCTCGTCCGTCACGCGCAGCCCCGAGACGAACGTCGTCTCTTTGCCGACTCTCCTGAGGAAGTCTGTGATCTCGGGACCACCGCCATGGACGAGGATGGGGCGGATGCCGACGTATTTCATCAGCGCCACATCGCGCATGACATTTTCCTTCAGACGCTCGTCGATCATCGCGTTGCCGCCGTATTTAACGACGACGGTCGTCCCGTAGAACTCTTGGATATAGGGAAGCGCGTCGACGAGAATCTCCGCCTTGTCCTTATCGGAAAACATACGCCGCCTCCTTTAGGTATGATATTCTCCGTTGATCTTCACATATTCGTAGGAGAAATCACACGTCCACACCTTTGCCTCGACATCGCCGTCGTTCAAATCGATTTCAATCACAATATCATGTCCGCTCATCACATCGTGCAGTGCCTCAGCGTCATACGGCACGCCGACGCCGCCCGCATAGACGGGAATGCCGCCGAACTTCACCGTCGTGCGCTCCGGATCCATCGCCACGCCCGCATAACCGACAGCGCAGATGACGCGCCCCCAATTCGGATCCTCGCCGAAGAACGCCGTCTTGACCAGCGGGCTGTTCGCAACGCTCATGCCGACCGTCTTTGCGTCGGCAAAGGAGCGCGCCCCGACAACGTGAATCGTGAGGAACTTCGTCGCGCCCTCTCCGTCCGCCGCGATCTTTTCCGAAATCCCCTGACAGAGCGCAAGCAGACTGCCCTTGAATGCCTCGTAATCCGCATTTTTCTCCACAATTTTCGGATTGCCCGCTGCTCCGTTCGCAAGGATGATCGCCATGTCGTTCGTACTCATGTCGCCGTCAATCGAAATCATGTTGAGACTGTGCTCCATGACCTCTGAGAGGGCTTCCTGCAGGAGCAAGGGGGCGATAGCGGCGTCCGTCGTAATGAAGCAGAGCACCGTCGCCATATCGGGGCGAATCATCCCCGAGCCCTTCGCGATGATGCCGAGCCGCACCTCTGTGCCACCGATCGTAACGCTTGCCGTCCCCGCCTTCGAATAGGTGTCGGTTGTGAGGATGGCGTTTCCGGCGTCGGGACTGCCGGTCGGCGAGAGCGCGTGCGCGGCGGCGTGAATCCCCTGCTCCACCTTGTCCATCGGGAGCAGCTTCCCGATGATGCCCGTCGAGGCGACAATGACATCCTGCACCTTACAGCCGAGTGCGTCGGCTGTGATCTGCTGCATGGCGGCGGCATCTGCCTCCCCCTGTGCGCCCGTGCAGGCGTTGGCGCAGCCGGAATTGGCAATAATGGCGTGTGCCGTATGCGTTGCGACAACTTTTTTCGAAACCCCGACGGGCGCCGCAGCGACCGCGTTTTTTGTAAACGTGCCGGCAACGGCGGCTTCCTTTTCCGTATAAATGAGCGCAACGTCGGGATTGCCGCTCTTTTTCAGTCCCGCCTTCACGCCTGCGGCGAGAAATCCTTTTGGATATGTAATTCCTGCTTTTGCACTTGCTTCACTGAACATAATGATTTCCTCCATTTACTTACGGGTACATCGGCACGAGGTCAAGCCCCATGTGCTCGTCGAGACCCATGATGATATTCATATTTTGGATCGCCTGTCCCGCCGCGCCCTTGACAAGATTGTCAATCGCCGAGAACACGATCACGCGGTGCGTGCGGGGATCATAATGCCACGCAATATCGCAGTAATTCGTCCCACGCACATATTTCACGGCAGGGTACGCACCGCGCCCTCTGAGTCTGATAAAGTATTCGTCCGCATACAGGGCTTCGAACGCCGCGTCGATCCGCTCCTCCGTCACGCCTGCGACAGGCGCCGCATAACAGGTGGCAAGGATGCCGCGCGAGATCGGCGCAAGGTGCGGTGTAAAGCTGACGGTGACAATCTCGCCCGCCTGCACGGAAAGCGCCTGCTCGATCTCCGGCGTGTGTCGGTGACGTACGGCGCCGTATGCCGTGAAATTATCGTAGAACTCCGGAAAATGCGTGCTCTCCTTCGGCGCGCGCCCTGCACCCGACACGCCGGAAACAGCGTCGATGATGATGGAATCCGGTACAATCAAATGGGCTTTGACGAGCGGCGCGAGCGCCAAAATGCTCGCTGTTGTATAGCACCCCGCATTTCCGACGATACGCGCGTGTGCGATGTCACTCCGGTACAGCTCCGAGAGCCCATACGCCCGCTCCGCTTCGGGATCCGCATGCGCCGTCCCGTACCATGCCTCATACACCGCCGTATCGTCGAAGCGATAGTCCGCGCCAAGGTCGATAATGCGTACGGGAAGTCCTGCCGCCGCTTGAACAATCTTCATCGCATGACCGTGCGGCAGTGCGATGAACAGTACATCGCTGTCTGCGGCGATCTCCCTGACGCGTTCGATCGACTCCAATTCATTCTCATAAATATTCATCAAATGTGGATAGCATTCTGAGATATGATCCCCCGTGTGACGTTCCGAAGTCATATGCACAATCTCCGCCGCCGGATGTCGGTGAAGGAGACGAATCAATTCTTCTCCCGCGTATCCCGTCGCGCCGATAATGCTGGCTCTCATCTTGTCTCCTCCTGTCCTCTGTAAAAGATTTTATAAATATACATCTTTTTTGTATATTTTTCAAGTACTTTTTGAAAAATATACAAAAAAATAGACTGCCGCACTGATATATGCAGCAGCCCTGATTCGTACCGGGATAAAATATATTTTGGAAGACAGGCTATTTTATTTAATTCGCCGACCTATCGTTAACAATACGAGCCCCCTTGGTATCAAGCCGCAGGAACAGGGGGCGTGCCTGAACGCCATGGTCGCGGAACGCGGAACGCATAGCATCGGCAACAGCATCCGTACATCTCCGCCGCTCGGGGACAAAAGCGATAAGACAAGGGCCTGCGCCGCTGAGTGCCGCACCGTATGCGCCCGCCCGTTTTGCCGCCGCGAAAACGTCGAACATACCGGGAATCAGCTCCGCACGGTAATTCTGATGCAGTGCATCCTCAAACGCATGATCAAGGAACTTCTCCGCCCCACGCGCAAGCGCTGCGACCATCATGCCCGCATGGCTGATGTTGAAAATCGCGTCCTTCATCGGAATTTCGACCGGCAGTACCTGACGTGCAGATTTGGTCGAGAGGTAAAAATTCGGCACCATAACGACAAACCGCATAAAGATACGCGGTAAAAAGGAAAAGCAGTCCACCACACCATTCGTGACGGTGTTGACGGTAAATCCGCCATAGATCGCAGGCGCAACGTTATCGGGATGTCCTTCTATGTCGGTCGCGAACTGGAGCAGTTCATGCCTGTTGAACCGATTATCAAGAATGGCATTCGCTGCCTTGAGCCCGGCGACAATCGCCGTGGCACTGCTGCCAAGTCCTCGGGACAGCGGAATGCGGTTGTTCATATGGATCTTTGCCCCACGGAACTCATCATTGCAGCCCGCTCTCTCCAAAAGATACCGGACAGATTTCCACACGATGTTCCGTTCGTCGGCAGGAATATGCGACGCGCCCTCGCCGCGCGCGGTGATCTCAACACCCGGTGCCCGGGTCAGCGTGAGCGTAGTCTCGTTGTAAAGGGTACAGGCAATGCCGAACGCGTCAAAACCGGGACCGAGGTTCGCACTCGTTGCAGGAACGCGTACCCGGACGGTTCTCTCGCTCATAACGTGTCCTCCCTGCCGTCTGCAACACGGATCAGGCTGCGCACCTCACGCACAACGGGGAGCACTTCGAGCGCCTTGACTGCGGCGGATGCCGCTGCATGTGGTACGACATGCGTGACGGCGACGATCTCCGCGTGTCCGTCCTCCGTACGCCGTGCCTGAATGACTGATTTTAGACTGACGTCCGCGCGTCCAAATGTCGCTGCGATCTCGCCGAGCACGCCGGGTTCGTCAGCGACGACGAGACGCAGATAATAGGAGGACTTCGTCTTTTCAAGCGGGCAAAGTTTTTTCTTTTCGCCGATCTTATATTTCATGCGCCCCGTCGTACCGGATACAATGTCGCGCACAATCTCAATGATGTCGGAGGTGACTGCCGAGGCGGTCGGCAGAGAGCCCGCGCCGCGCCCGTAGAACATGACGTCGCCGATCACGTTGCCGCGTACAAAGATGGCGTTGAATACGCCGCTGACCGATCCGAGCGGGTGTGTCTGCGGCAGGAACACGGGATGCACCCGGATATCGAGTCCATCCTCAGTGTCACGCCCCACGGCGAGCAGCTTGATCACATAGCCGAGATTCAGTCCGTACTCGATGTCGTCCTCCGTGATATGCGAAATCCCCTCGACCGAAACGTCCTTGAATCCGACGACCGTATCAAATGCAAGCGATGCAAGAATCGCCGCCTTGCGCGCTGCGTCGAGTCCGTCCACATCTGCCGAAGGGTTCGCCTCCGCGTACCCCTTCTCCTGTGCGCGGCGCAGGACGGCGTCGTAGCTGATATGCTTCTCCGTCATCTTCGTCAGCATGTAGTTCGTCGTACCGTTGACAACCCCCATGACCTCCGTGATGCGGTTGGCGGTAAGACATTCCTTGAGCGGCTTGATGATAGGAATACCGCCGCCGACGCTTGCCTCATAGAGGAAATCAACACCGTTCTCATCTGCCGCAGCATACAGTTCGCTCAGATGCTCGGCGATGACGTCCTTATTTGCCGTGACGATATGCTTTCCCGCCGCCATGGCGCGCATCATGTAGTCCTTTGCCGGCGTCCGTCCGCCCATGACCTCGACGACGACGGCGATCTCCGGATCGTTCAGGATTTCTTCAAAATTATCCGTTAAGGTGAGCCCCTCAAGTGCGGGGCGATATTTTTTCGCATCGCGCACGAGAACTTTTTTGATCTCGATGACAGCACCCGCACGCCCAGTGATGATGTCCGCATTCATTGAAAGCGTCTCAACGACGCCGGAGCCAACCGTCCCCGCGCCTAAGAGAGCAATTTTAATTGTTTGACTCACAGATTCCCTTCCTTCCTCGTTATGATTGCGCAACAACCTCGAGCCGCTTGACGCCCTGCACCGCTTTAATCTTTTTCAGCAGCTCTTCCAGATCTCCTTTGAGGTTCAGTGTTTCAAGCGTGATATGAGCGGATGCCGCGCCCTGCGAGGGCAGACTTTGGTTGATCGTTAGGATATTTCCGCCTTCCTCGGCAATCACCTGCAGCACCTCCTGCAGCGTGCCGCGCCTGTGCTGCAGCAATACGGCAAGTGTAATGATCTTATCACGTGCCGCTTCAAAGAACGGATATACATAGTCCTTATATTTATAGTAAGCGCTGCGGCTGATGTTTGCCTTGGCGACAGCTTCGTTGACGGTCAGTACTTCCCCGCGGTGAATGAGCTCTTTGGCGAGAATGGTCTTTCTGATGGATTTCGGCAGAATCTCCTCGCGCACGAGGTATACGCCTTTCATATCAATATCCACAATAATTCCTCCAATGGATAAAAAGCCCCTTCCGGTAGACACGTCAAGTATATCATACACCGGTCAAATTACAAAATTAATTTGCGCTCACATATCTCCGTTCCCCTGCACTCCCGCAAGGGTACGCGTAACGCGATAAACGTCTTTGAGCTGACGTACACGCGTCATAACCTGCGAAATTTGGTCAATGTTGCTGACGTTCAGCCCGAGCAAGACGGTGGAGGTTTTATTGCGTCTGTTCGGCGTCGCGTTGACGGTATGGATGTTGACCTTCATTTCCGACGGTACGGCAAGGATCTCGGAGAGCATTCCGTTCCGATCGTTGCAGACGATCTCGATCCCGACAGTGTACTCCTTGTCAAGTCCGATGTCCCAGTCCACCTCGATCATGCGCGAGAATTCGGTATCATTGAGAACGTTCGGACAGTCCGAACGATGTACGGAGACGCCGCGCCCACGCGTGATGTAGCCCGTGATGGGATCGCCCGGAATCGGATTGCAGCAGCGTGCGAGTCGCACGAGATATCCTCCTTCCCCCTCGACAAGGACGCCGTGACTCGCTTGCTTTCGCTTGCCGCGCCGCGGGGTTCTGAGCTCGGAGAGGAGCTGCGATACCTCGGGCGGCGTTTCCGCCTGCACGGATTTGCGGTGCAGCTCGATGAGCTTTGTCATGATGCCCTGCAAGGTAACACCGCCGTAACCGAGCGATGCGAGGAGATCATCTTCGGTCTGCACGTTGAGCTTTTCGGCGACCTTTGCAAGCCGTCCGTCTGCGAATAATTCTTTTGGGCTGTAACCGAGCCGCTTCGCCTCGTCGCGGATGAGGTTCATGCCGCGATCAATATTCGCCTCACGGTTTTCCTTCTTGAACCATGCGCGAATCTTGCCGCGCGTCGCTGAGGATGCCACCGTGTTGAGCCAATCGGGACTCGGACCGCCGCTTGCCTTATTCGTGACGATCGACACGATGTCGCCGTTTTTGAGTTTATACTCAAGCGGAACAATCTTTCCATTGACCTTCGCGCCGACGCAGTGATGCCCGATCTCCGTATGGATGTGATAGGCAAAGTCGATCGGATTCGATCCTTTCGGCAGGTCGATGACGTCTCCGCGCGGGGTAAAGACAAACACCTCGTCGGAGAATACGTCGAGTTTCAGCGCTTCGAAAAATTCCTTTGGGTCGTCGTACTCCTTTTGCAGACTGACCATCTGCCGGAGCCACGACATCTTTTGATCCGCTGCACCGCCTGCACCGATGCTCTTTCCGGACTCCTTGTACTTCCAGTGCGCGGCGACGCCAAACTCGGACACACGGTGCATCGCATGCGTCCGAATCTGGATCTCGAGCGGATCTCCCTGCGTCATGACCGTTGTGTGCAGGGACTGGTAGCCGTTCGATTTTGGCATGGCGATATAGTCTTTGAATCGCCCCGGTATCGGCTTCCACATGGCGTGAATGACGCCGAGCACGCCGTAACAATCCTTGACCGAGGAGACGAGTACGCGCACGGCGGAAAGGTCGTAGATCTCGCTGACACTCTTGTTGTCACGTTTCATCTTACGATAGATGCTGTAAAAGTGCTTGGCGCGCCCTTTGATCTCCGCTTCGATTCCGGCATCTTCGAGTTTTTCCCGAATCTGACGAATGGAGTCCAAAATGAATGCCTGCCGCTCGCGGCGCTTGTGCTTGACCTCCTCCACGAGGGCATAGTACGCGTCCGGCTCCAGGTAGCGCAGGCAGAGATCCTCCAGTTCGATCTTGATGTTCGATATGCCGAGCCGGTTTGCAAGCGGAGCATAAACCTCGAGCGTCTCGTGGGCGATGCGCTGACGCTTGTCCTCGCGCATGTATTTGAGCGTGCGCATGTTGTGGAGGCGGTCGGCGAGCTTGATCATGATGACGCGGATATCCTTTGCCATCGCGAGGAACATCTTACGATAATTTTCGAGCTGTACATCCTCCTTAGACATGTACTGAATGCGCCCGAGCTTTGTCACGCCGTCGATCAGTACCGCAATATTCTTGCCGAACAGTTCCTCCATCTCCTCGATGGTCGCGTGCGTGTCCTCGACGACATCGTGCAGAAGCGCCGCGCAGATCGTCTCATCGTCCATATGCAGCCCCGTGAGAATGTAGGCGACATGGAGCGGATGGATGATGTACGCCTCGCCGGAGATGCGCGCCTGCCCGCGGTGCGCCTTTTCGGCAAATTGATAGGCGCGCTCGATCTTTGCGGTATCAGCGTCCGGCTGATAGACGCGTATCTTTTCGAGGATCATATCGAGGGTAATGTTTCCATGCGCTTCACTTGACATCTCCCGACACCTCTCTTTCCCAATACCTGCGGTACGTCGGCGCGTCCGTCAGTTCTATCTTTTTCTCCGCCGGAATCATCCGGCAGCCGCCGTCCGGCAGCGGCTCCAGCAGCCCAAGCTCATGGAATATATCGAGTGCACGCCCTAGGGTATAATGTGATATATGCCCCTCTGCGGCGCTGATCCGCCGCGTGAGCATGGGCAGCGCATAGGAGATATCTCCCGTGGGCGTCCGCAGTGCACCGAGCGTACGGTAGATGCGCCGCAGCAGTTCTCGATCTGGAAAGACGCGCTCACATGCGGCGGGCAGTATGCTATCCACCATACACTGTACGGAATATGTTCCCTGCCACTCGTTGATGCTCGGGACATATGCGATGTCCACGGACTCCTCCGCCAGCACCGCGGCGAGCTCCCCATGATTCCAGTAGAGTCCCGCGACGCGATGCTCGGGCGTTCCAAGCGCAAGGCGCAGATGCTTTCCCTCCGCACCGATGGCGTCGGCAGATGTGGGGCGCATGTCACGGCAGCCGAATACGGGACGCGGGTTTCCCATCCCGTATGGCTCGAGGAGGGCGAGTTCCTCGACGAGGGGAATCGTCCAGTCGGTCGGCGGAACAAGCGCTTCGATCCGCGTCTTTGGAATAAAATCCGAAGGATGCAGATGCTCCCGCACATACGCCGAGAATGCTGCGCGAAAATCCTCCAGCCGCTCCGGCAGAACGGACAGCCCCGCCGCCATCGCATGACCGCCGAACTGAATCAACGTCTCGCGGCACGCTGAGAGCGCGTCGTACATGTGCAGCCCCGCGATGCTCCGGCACGAGCCCTTGTAGACATTCTCCTGCCGCGTGAGCACGATACTCGGTCGGTAATAGGTCTCGACAAGGCGGGACGCGACGATACCGATCACACCCGCGTTCCAATCCTCACTCGCGACCACGATCGCAGGTACATCGGGCGTAAAATCCGCAAGACTCCGCTGCGCCTCGGTGAGAATCTCCTGCTCGAGGCCGCGCCGCTCGGTGTTGAGACCGTTCAGCTCTCCCGCGATGCGTGCTGCGTCCACCGCGTCCTCCGAGGAGAGCAGCGCGACGCCGTGCCGCGCCGTCTCGAGACGCCCGGCGGCATTGAGCCGCGGTGCGAGCTGAAAGCCGACATGCCCCGCATTGATCTTTTTATCCTCCAGTCCCGAAACGGAAATCAGCGCGCGGATACCGACACATGGATTTTCCGACATGACGCGCAGTCCCTGCCGCACGATTTTGCGGTTCTCCCCCGTGATGGGAACGAGATCCGCCACCGTCCCGAGTGCAGCAATGTCGAGGTCGTCCTCATAGAGACGCTGCGCCCGCCGCTGCCAAAGCGCCTGACAGAGCTTGAATGCGACGCCGACACCCGCAAGTTCCTTCTCCGGATAGGGACAGTCGGCGCGGTGCGGGTTGAGTACGGCAAGCGCGGGCGGCAGCTCCGTCCCCGGCAGATGATGATCTGTGACGATGATGTCGAGCACGCCGCGCATCTCCGCCACCGCTTCCACGGACGCGATGCCGCAGTCCACCGTGACGAGCAGCGCGCAGCCCTCTTCGTGAATCTGCCGCAGCGCGGGCAGGTTGATGCCGTAGCCTTCCGTAAATCGATTTGGGATGTAGTACGAGACATCACCGCCGAGCGCGCGGATATTTTTCGTCAGGAGCGTCGTCGAGGTCATACCGTCCACATCATAGTCGCCGTAGACCACGATCGGCACGTGTCTCTCGATCGCGTCGAGAATGCGTGCGGCGGCAATCTCCATGTCCGCCATGAGGAACGGGTCGTGAAACGGCGCTTCCTCGGGATGCAGGAACGCATCGGCAGCGTCGGGTGTACGGATGCCGCGATGCCATAGAATCTGTGCGACGAGCGGCGCGACCCCCGCAGTACGCGCAAACGCATCCGCCTCCGCAGCCGGCTCCTCTATGATCCATTCTTTCAGCATGGACGTCCCCCGTTCCCATAACGTAAAAGAGCCCGCTCTAATGAAAAGCAGGCTCTCCCTTCTTTATTAGACCTCCGCGGCAACCGCCTTTGCCTTTGGCGCGGCAGGTCTCCGCTCCGTACGGTTGCGCAGCTCAATCCAGATTTGGCTCGCAATGAAAATCGAAGAATAACATCCGACCGCAAATCCAACGAGCAGCGCGAATGCGAAGTCCTTCGTCGTCTCGCCGCCGAACCAGTACAGCGCCGCCGTTGTGAACAGAACGGTGAAGACCGTGTAGAGCGAGCGTGTAAGCGTCTGATAGATGGAACGGTTGACGAGCTCGTCCACATCGCCGCCGCGGCGGAAATGCAGCTTTAGATTCTCGCGGATGCGGTCAAAGATCACGATGGTATCGTTGATCGAGTAGCCGACGATCGTCAGCAGCGCCGCGATGAACGACGAATCGATCTGCCGCTGTGTCAGTGAGAACACCGCCAGCACGATGATGATGTCGTGCACCAGCGCAAGCACCGCCGAGACGCCGAAGCGCCATTCGAAGCGGTACGCGACATAGAGGATGATGAGCGCCCACGAGATGACGAGCGCGAGCACGGCATTCGTGATCAGCTCGCCGCCGATGGTTGCGCCGACTTTCTCCTCGCGCAGCACCGTGTAGGGACCGACATCCTGCGCGAGCGCAGCCATCACCTCTTTGCGTTGATTTTCCTCGAGATCCACCGTGCGGATCATAGCGTTCTCCGAGGACTCCACGCCCGACTCTGTCCCAGAGAGCTGGATCGTGCTGTTGTCGAGGTCGTACTTTGCGAGACTCGTGCGAATATCGGCGAGCGTCACGGGATGCTCAAAGTGCAGATCGATGATCGTGCCGCCCGTGAAATCAATGCCGAAGTTAAAGCCGCGCACGCCCATGCAGATGAAGCCGGGGATGATCAAAATGAGCGAGATGAGGAAGAATATTCTCCGATGCCCCGCAATATCAAACTTAGGCATTCTTCTCATCTCCCTTCTTCACGGCAAGCATAAATCCGTTCGCGCCGTACATCGCCGGATTCTCCGAAATCTTCGCATTGACCATGAGCTTGAGCAAATACTGCGTCAAGGTGATCGCCGTGAACATCGAGAGAATCGTGCCGACGCCGAGCGTGATCGCAAAGCCGCGAATCGTTCCGGTCCCAAGGAAGAACAGGACGCCCGCCGCGATCAGCGTTGTGACATTGGAGTCAAAGATCGTCGTGAACGCGCGCTTGAACCCCGCGTCCATCGCGAGGCGCAGCGACTTGTGCTGTACTTGATACTCCTCTTTGAAATGCTCAAAGATCAGCACGTTCGCATCGACCGCCATACCAATGGAGAGGATGATGCCCGCCACGCCCGGGAGCGTCAGGGTCGCATCCATCAGATAGAGAATACCGAGCAGCAGAATCGTGTACGCCATGAGTGCCACGTCCGCGATGAAGCCCGACAGGTGATAGAAGAGGACCATGAAAAGGACGACCGCGCCAAGACCGACGGCAAACGCGAACTGGGATTTATCCTTCGAATCCTGTCCGAGCGTCGGACCAACCGTCCGCGTCTCGATGATCTCTACCTTAACCGGCAGTGCGCCGCTGCGCAGGACGACCGCGAGGTTCTGCGCTTCCTCCAGCGTCTTTTGTCCCGTGATCTCCGCACGCCCGCCGAGAATCGGCTCGCGGACATTCGGCGCGGTCAGTACCTCGCCGTCGAGCAGGATGGCGATCGTGCGCCCGACGTTGCGCATTGTGAGGTCGGCAAATTTCTGCGCGCCCTCATCCGAGAATTCGAGGTTGACGACATTCTGTCCCGTCTGTGGGTTCGTCGATGCCTGCGCGTCCTTCAGATCCGTCCCCGTTAGAACCGTATTGCCGTCCTCATCGCGGAACTCGAGCATCGCCGTCTTGCCGATCGTACGGATCGCAGCGTCGGGGTCTTTGATGCCCGGCAGTTCGATGATGACGCGCCGCTCGCCCTCGCGCTGAATGATCGGCTCGGTCAGACCGAGCGAGTTGACGCGCTTTTCCATAATTGCCACAACGCGGTTCATCGCATCGTCATTGACCTGTGCCTGCTCCGTGTCCACGGCTTCGAGCACAACGTGCGTGCCGCCCTGGAGATCCAGCCCCTGGCGAATCGAACTCGCGAGCGGCTGAACGAATGCAAAGAACACGCCGATAATGACGGCGACCGCGATCACGAGCTTGAGCAAACTATGTTGTCTCAATCGTCCTCACACCTCTTCCTCAAAGGTCTTATCATACCGCCCCCTGTACGGGCGCAGAAAGCGCCGCTCCGTCAGGATGCAGTCCACATAAGCGTCGTGTGACGCCATCGGAATCCTCGGGATCACTTGAAAATCATAGGCAAGCGCAAGCCGCAGCGCGTGCGCTGCCCGCGGCAGAAACCGATCGTAATATCCGCCGCCAAGCCCCAGCCGACCACCGTCCTCGGCAAACGCCGCACCGGGTACAATAACGACATCAATCTCCTCGGGCAAAACGAGCGCACTTTGTGCAGGGTCGGGCGCTAAAATCCCGTATGCCCCCTCGACGAGCTCTTCGATGGTAAGAACCAGACGCGCTTCAATATGCCCCTTCTCCACAATATACGGAAGGGCAATACGCTTACCCGCACGGAGAAATGCCTCCATCAACGGAAATAGGTCAAGTTCCTCCTGCGTCGATGCATAGAGCATAACGGTCGCGGCTTCCCGCACCTCCGGCTGCTCCATCGCGCGCGCCCTCACGATCTCCGAGGCGCGTTTGCGCTCCTCTGCGGGCAACATCCTGCGACGCTCCAGCATCTCCCGCCGCAGCGTATGCTTGCGTTCCCGCAGCGACGCAAGATTCTCATCAGTCTCCACGGACATGGATCATTCCTGCGGCTCTGAAACCACCGCGCTGATTGCCGAGCGTTCGAACACGATGTCAACGCCCTCTGCGGCACGCAGCGTCACCGTCTTTTCATCCAGCGCCGTGATCGTCCCGTGCATGCCGCCGAGCGTCACCACAGCATTGCCAACAGCGAGACGACTGAGCATCTCCTCCCGCTTTTTCTGCGCCTGCTTCTGCGGACGGTACAGCAGGAAGTAGAAGAAGACCACCAAAATAACAATGGGTCCCCAAGAACTGAGCTGTGCCATCATCTGTTCATCCATAAATACAACTCCTTCATCATATTATCCGTTTTTTCGATAGTGTTCCATCACGCTGCCATAAAATGCGGGAAACGTCCCGTCGATGATCGCCGCGCGCATCCGCCGCATGAACTCTTGCAAAAAGTAGAGATTGTGCAGCGTCAGGAGACGCAGCCCGAAGATTTCCTGCGCACGGACGAGGTGGCGGATATACGCCCTCGTATAACCGTTTCGGCAGGCATAGCAGCCGCAGCCTTCTTCGAGGATCTCGTGCGCGTGGGTGTGCTCCGCATTTTTCATCACAAGCCGCCCCGTCCACGTCATCGCCATGCCGTTGCGTGCAACGCGCGTCGGGAACACGCAGTCAAACATGTCGATGCCGTGCCGCACGCCCGTGAGAAGATAGTCCGGCGTGCCGACGCCCATGAGATAGCGCGGTTTGCCAGCGGGCAGGAGCTGCGCCGTATAGGAAAGGATCTCCTCCATCAGCTCATGCGGCTCGCCGACACTCAGCCCGCCGATCGCGTAGCCGGGCAGGTCGAGCTCCGCCACCTCTGCCGCATGGCGCGCGCGCAGATCGCGGTACATGCCGCCCTGCACGATGCCAAAGAGCCCCTGCCCCTCGGCGCCTGCCATCGCCGCCTTACAGCGTACAAGCCAGCGCTGCGTCCGCTCCGTCGACGTCTTTGCGTAGTTGTGATCCGCAGGATACGGGATGCACTCGTCGAACGCCATCACGATGTCCGAACCGAGACATCTCTGCACCTGCATCGAGACCTCGGGCGAGAGGAATTTTTTCGAGCCGTCGATGTGCGAGCGGAACGCGACGCCCTCCTCGGTGATCTTGCGCAGATCGCCGAGACTGAACACCTGAAACCCGCCGCTGTCCGTGAGGATCGCGCCCTCCCAATGCATGAATCGATGCAGACCGCCCGCCTCGCGTACAAGCTCCGCCCCGGGGCGCAGGAAAAGATGATAGGTATTGCCGAGGATGATGCCCGCTCCGAGATCGCGCAGCTCGTCGGGGGAGACGCCCTTCACCGTCGCCTGCGTGCCGACGGGCATGAAGATCGGCGTCGGATAGCTGCCGTGCGGCGTATGGAGCACGCCTGCGCGCGCACCGGTCGTCTCATCCTGCCGAACGAGTTCATAGCTAATCGCCGCCAAATACGCACCGTCCTTCCCAAAACATCACATATCATAACACAAAAGCGAAAGATTTTCAAAATACAAAACTATGCTCGTCGATCAAGCGCCTCCCGCAGCGCGTGCCGCATACACGCAAGGTCGGGACGCACCCCCGTCCACAGGAAAAACGCCTCCGCGCCCTGCGCCGCGAGCATCGTCTCGCCGTTCACGCACCGATGCCCGTGCCGCGCCGCTTCGCGTAAAAACCGTGTCTCGGCAGGCGTATAGATCAGATCATAAACAAGCGCCGCGGGATGCACCGCCGCCCAGTCCACGGGCGGCGTCTCCTCCATGTGCGGCGACATGCCGAGCGGCGTCGTCTGCACGAGGACATCGGCAGAGCCCAGTCGCGCCTGGAACGCGGCGTCGTCAAAGCGAAATGCCCGTACATCACCGTCCGACGCAAAATCCGCGCACAGTTTCTCTCCTTTAACAAGATTGCGCACACCGACACTGACCTGTGCCACACCCGCGCGCAAAAGACCGCAGAGTACCGCACGCGCCGCACCGCCCGCCCCGAGAACGACCGCATGTGCGCCGCGCAGAGAGACGCCGCACGCCGTGAAGCCTGCCAAAAATCCTGCGGCATCCGTATTATACCCCGTGAGACACCCGTCCGCGCCCACGACCACCGTATTGACCGCGCCGATGCGCCGCGCGTCCTCATCGAGCGCATCGAGCAATGCGATGATCTCCGTCTTGAACGGGATCGTCACGTTAAACCCGCAAAATCCCGCGTCTCGCAGTCCTGGAACGGCGCTCCGCAGGGCGTCCTTCTTTACCGGGAGCGCTACGTACACATAGTCCAGCCCCGCTGTGCGCAGCGCCGCGTTTTGCAGCACGGGCGAGAGCGAGTGCTCGATGGGCGCGCCGAGCACGCCGAGGAGCTTCGTCCGTCCTGTAATCATCGCTTCTCCTAACTGTGCTTTCCGCGCACCTCTTCGAGCAGACTCATCTTGAGATCGTAATAATCGGGCGTCATATCGAGATAATGCCGATGCGGGTTCTCAAACCGCTGCTCCTCCTGCCATATTTCACGCTCGAGCTGCGCTCTGACATAGGCACGTATCTCGTCGAGCGTCGGAAGTTCCTCCGCGCGCTGCCCCCCCTTTACATAGAGGCGGCGGATATTCCGCGCCGTAAAGCCTTCAAAGAAGCGGTTTTTCCACGGCTTCTGCGGATCGACATAGCGGAATGGACGCGTGAGATCGACGGGCTCTCCGTGAATCGCAATCATGTCCGCGACCGCGTTGCCCTCCTTGTCGTATACGCGATAGAGATCCTTGAGCCCCGGATTCGTCAGTTTTTCCACATTCTCCGACATCTTGATGCGCGGGACGAACGCCCCATCGCGCTCCACAGCGACGAGCTTATAGACCGCGCCGAACACAGGATCGGACTTTGCCGTGATCAGACGCTCGCCGACGCCGAAGCTGTCCACCTGCGCCCCTTGGAGGAGAAGGGACGAGATCGTCCACTCGTCGAGACTGTTCGAGAGGATGATCTTGCAGTCACGCAGTCCCGCTTCATCAAGCGCGGCGCGCACGCGTTTGGAAAGATAGGCAAGGTCGCCCGAATCGATACGGACGCCTGCGAGACGCCGCCCCTGCGTTTCGAGCACCTCACGCGCCGTACGGATCGCATTCGGCAGCCCCGAGTGCATCACATCGTAGGTGTCGATGAGGAGCACCGTCGCCTGCGGATAGGTCTCGGCATAATGCTTGAACGCCTCAAACTCATCCCCAAAAAACATGACCCAACTGTGCGCCATCGTCCCCGACACCGGAATGCCGAACTGCTGCGCCGCCGAGACCGTCGCCGTCATATCGACGCCCCCGATGTACGCGGCACGTGCCCCGTACGTCGCGGCATCCATATTATGCGCGCGGCGTGCGCCAAAATCCGACACCATGCGCCCCTCCGCCGCACGCACAATGCGCGCCGCCTTCGTCGCGATCAGCGACTGATGGTTGATCTGTGCGAGGATCGCCGTCTCGAGGAGCTGCGCGTCAATCATCGGCGCCACGACCGTCAGGATCGGCTCGTCCGGATAGATGATCGTCCCCTCCGGCACGGCGTAGATGTCCCCGCGAAACCGGAAATTCCGCAGGAACTTCAAAAAATCTTCCGAAAAAAGATTCTGCGCACGGAAGAACGCAATATCCTCATCCGAAAACGAAAGGTTCTCCACGAACTCGATCACATGCTCAAGTCCTGCAAACACCGCATAGCCGCCCTTATCCGGCACCGATCGGAAGAAGAGATCGAACGCGACGCGGCGGTCGCCCCCTCCCTGCTCAAAATATCCGTAAGACATCGTCATCTCATAAAAATCCATCATCATGGTCAGATTACGCTTGTCGAACTGCGTCATGGGAGAAACCTCCTTTATCGGGGCTGTAAAAAACGATATGAATAGTCTCGCCCATTATAACATTTCCCATGTCCGCACGCAAAAGAACTTTTTAGACACGATTGCTCCCCGTATTTTGTACGCGCGCCGCCGCAGCTCATCCGATCAGTGATGCCGCACGACCTTGAACCGTGCGATCGAGATTTTTTCCTTTGGCAGGATACGTCCCTTTTCGCGCGCGATCGCGACTTGCTCCTCCGCTGTATCGATGCCCGCTAGATCAGGCAGGAGCAGTCCAAGGCGACTGTCCGTCAGACTTTTGACAATGACGCCATAGATCTTTGGATCGAGCTCCGCCGCAGACGAGACAGGCTCGGGTGCGGTCAGCACATCCACGCTGTAGACGAGACGCCCGAGCTCCCCCTCCTCGATGGGGTCAAACCGTCCGTCATGCGCCGCCGCGGACACCGCGTTGTAGAGGATCTCCTCGGCGACATTCTTCTGCGTCGGCGCGAATGTCCCGATACAACCGCGCAGCTTCCCATATTTTTTGATAGAGACAAAAACGCCCGCCCGATTATCCGTCAGTTCATGCGCTAAATCTTGCGGCAGATTTGCATAGCGATGCGCGCGAACATAGGTCTCGATGCTTGTCCGCGCGATCCGCACATACGCGTCCTCTGACGCACGCAGCCGGGCAATCGCCGCGTCCTCCGACGCCGCAAGCTGCGCACCGAAGTCATGCGACTCGTCCGCCCCCGTGACCGTGAACGACGCAACGGCATACCCCACGCCGAACGGCGCCTCATAACTGTGCAGCCGCGCCTCCATCGCCGTGCGGTCGAGCACACCCGCGAGCACCCAAAGACCGTTCAGCCCACAATGCCCCGCCTTCTCTGCAAAGTCCCCGGGAACTTGCAGGAGAGAGAGGAAATCTCCCGCGCCCATAAATGCAGTACAAAGTCCGTCGAACTCCGCCCCCTCAGATGCAAAACCGTTCGGCGTATCCGCCCTGAGTCGATGCGAGAGGTCGCCGCTCGCGATGCAGATCGTCCTGCGCCCGAGCTTTGCCGCGGTCTCCGCAATACATTTCCCGAGCGCCGCGTGTGTCGCCGCAGGCAGCCCCGAGACTCCGATGCGAACAAATTTTGTCGGCGCATCGCCAAGGTACTCACTCAGAAAAACGAGCGGGATCATCGTCCCGTGATCGAGCGTCGTCTCCTTTTCCCCGATCGTCCCCGCCGGAACATCCTGCTCTGTCGCACACGTGGAAAGCGCGCGTACAAAGTCCTCGTCGTACTCAATGCCGACCGTCAGCTCCGGATGCCCAAACGCCCCGAAGTTTCCCTCCGCCCACACACCCGGCGATATATGAAAATAGTCGCCGTAACACGTCGCGTGCGGACTGATAACGACGACCGTATTGGGGCGAAGCACCGCCGCTGCGCGCATCGCCTCACGATACGCGCACGTCGTCTCCGCTACCTTGGACTCCGCCCCCGCCCCGATGGGTGGCAAAATCAGCGGCGGATGCGGCACAGCATAGGCGGCTAAAATCATCATGCACACTCCCCATATAAACAAAAAGCCGACTGCCTGCAGTCGGTTCAAAAACACTGAATACCTCAGCGAACAATATCATTTGGTGCGGATGAAGGGGGTCGAACCCATACGCCTTGCGGCACCGGATCCTAAGTCCGGCGCGTCTGCCAGTTCCGCCACATCCGCGCAACGTTCATATTCTATCATAAGTGCAGAATTTCTGTCAAACAGGAATCCGGCGCTGCCGCATGGAACTATCCCCGGGTTCATTGTAAAATGAAGTGGGACAGTAAGAAGAGACAGGCAGCGCTCTATGTGTTACAATGTTTTCACCACAAAAACAGAACAGAAGGTGCTGCCATGTCCCATACCCATTTTACCACAACGACACGCTCATATAAACACCTCGACCCGTATCGGCGCGGACAAATTTCTGCCCTCCTATCCACCGGTATGTCAAAGACCGACATCGCAAAGCATGTCAAGATATCCCGCTCCACCTTGTATCGGGAACTTACGCGCGGCTCTGTAATACAAATGCGCTCAGACCTTACAACGTACCTATCTTACTTCCCGGATACGGCACAAAAGAACTATGAGGAAAATCGCCGTGCCTCTAGAAAGCATTGTAAACTACAAAAAGCACACGCCTTTCTGCACTATCTACAAGAACAATTCTTTCAGCAACACATGTCCATTGATGCGATCTGTTCTCGAACCGCAAGAGACCGATTATTCGATCCCCTACTTTGCACAAAGACCGTCTACAACTACATTGCCAAAGGCATGCTCCCTATTAAGAACATTGATCTGCCCCAGCGTGTCCGCCGCAAGAATACACCTAAGCAAGCAAAGACCGGGAAGCCTCGCTTTGGGCAAAGTATAGAGCTGCGTCCGGATCACGTAGACACCCGCGAAGAATTCGGACACTTTGAGATAGACTCTATCCTTGGAAAGCAAGGAACCGATTCCGCCCTACTTGCGCTTGATGAACGTTCCTCAAGAAAACGCTTTCTTCTCCCTCTGGCAGAAAAGACCTCCGCCTGTGTAAACGAGGCGATACGGCATCTCAAGAATCGTCTGGGAGGGCGGTTCTCGCTTATCTTTAAGAGCGTTACTTCGGATAATGGAAGCGAGTTCAGTAAACTCCACGAGGTCTTTGGTGATATTCCCGTATTCTATGCGCATCCTTATGCGCCAAGTGAACGCGGAACCAATGAACGCCAAAATGGCATGGTACGACGCTTTATCCCAAAGGGAACGGATATTGCTTCACTCAGCTCAGGGACGATTCAACGAGTGGAGGATTGGATGAATAACTTGCCGCGAAAAATCCTCGGATATGATACGCCAAAAGAACGCTTCGATAAATATCTTGCCCTGTTAGCTGTCTCGTAACTTTTTTCTCTGCCTGTCCCACTTGATATTACAATTTAGGGAAATCTTTCTCATGGTACCAAAAGGTGATCGCTTCGAACGGCGCGGAGCTTTAACGCTCCGCCCACTCACGTACGCGCCGCTTCATCCCCGCAATATCCAAAACGCCGTGGGCGAATCCGCGCCGCACAAGCTCCTCGGGCAGGTACTCGTCGTATTTGTCAAAGAGCGGCACTTCGCCCGGATAGAGGAGTTCCATCGGGTCGAAGTCCTTTGCCGCTTCCTCGGCGAGCGCGCGAAAGAACTCCGCGGGCGACGCCTTCATGCTGAACTGCATGAAATACGGGCGCATGGAGTCCGACCCGCGCAGTCCGATGCGCTCCGCACAGCGTATCCGCAGGAAACGCTCAAGTGCGAGGAACGCGTAGCTGCCGAGCCACGGGAGGAGCGCGTACATATCGCCGCCGAGCGGGATAAGCGCATCCGTCGCCGCGCCCGAATGCCGCGCCGTGTCGCGTGCCTGTGCGAGACGCGCCGCGGCATTTTTCATGAGATAGGGATAGCTCGTCTCCTCGCGCAGGACGCGGCGCATCCGCTCTAATATTTTCGTATGAATATCGCCCGGACACTCGCCAAAATACGCGGGGACGTTCCCCTTCACCTGTTCACAGTAGACGAGCCGCCGCTTGCGGTCGACCTCAAGAACGCGCCAGACATGTCCCGCGATGGCGATTTTCTCGCCGACCGGCGGCGGCGCGACGATCGTGCCGATCTCCTGCGACTCGCTGCGGACGGTGTACTCCTCGTTTTCTTGAAACACACCGTAAAAACGATAGGAGTGAATCACGCGCTCACCCGCGAGTCCGACGATCAGTCCGCCGCGCTCCGTCTGCTGTAAATGATCCTGCATGATCAGGTAGCGAAGCAATGTGCGGTAGTCCTCCTGCGTGATGCGGTGAAAGACGTGCAGCGAAAGTACGCGCTCCGCGAGGACGCGCGGCGAGAGTTCCCCGCAGGACGCCGCAACGCTCATCGTCTGATGATAGAGAAGGCTGAAAGGCAGTCGGTCAAGGCGCGGCGGCTCCACCCAGCGTTCCTCGAGATAGAGCTGCACAAGAGCAACCCCCTGCAGGAGTTTCCACGGAATCGTCGCGGGCAGCAGGGCACGCGGGTCGGGCGCGTCCTCGCGCATGACGAACCACATCTCGGGCGGCAGCTCCCTGCGCCCCGTGCGCCCCATCCGCTGGAGAAATGACGAGACCGTCCACGGCGCATCGATCTGAAAGGCGCGCTCCAGCCGCCCGATGTCGATGCCGAGCTCCAACGTCGCCGTCGTGCATGTCGTGAGCATACTGCTCTCGTCCTTCATGCGCTCCTCCGCCGTCTCGCGGAACGCGGCGGAAAGATTGCCGTGATGGATGAGGAAACGATCCGGCTCATGCCGCTTCTCACAGTAGGCGCGCAGCGTCGTCGTGACCGCCTCGCATTCCTCGCGCGAGTTGATAAAGAGGAGACATTTCTTCCCGCGCGTGTGTTCAAAGATATAGCCGAGCCCCGGATCGGCATGTTCGGGCGCGGTATCCGTCGGTGCGTCGAGGGCGGGGAGCGCCGGTATCTCGTCCTTCCCATCCGCCGCCTGTGTATCGCGGACATAAAAATGCTCCATGGAGATGCGCCACTTGCTCCCCTTTGCCTCGATGCGCGGCACAACCGTCCCCCGCCCCGTCCCCGCCGCAAGAAAAGCACCCGTCCCGGCAGGATCGCCGATCGTCGCCGAAAGTCCGATGCGGCGCGGCGAGACGCCCGCGATGCGGGACAGCCGTTCAATGAGACACAGTGTCTGCCCGCCGCGGTCGCCGCGCAGGAGCGAGTGAACCTCGTCGATGACGACGAAGCGCAGGTCGCCAAAGAGTTTTGGAATCGCCGCATGACGATGTAAAAGGAGTGCTTCTAACGACTCGGGCGTGATTTGCAGAATGCCCGACGGACGTTTCATCAGCCGCGCCTTATGACTCTGCGCGATGTCGCCGTGCCAGTGCCAAACGGGAATCTCCGCCGTCCGGCAGAGATCGTTCAGACGCGTAAATTGATCGTTGATGAGCGCCTTTAAGGGGCCGATGTAAATACAGCCGACGGATGTCGGCGGCTCCTCGGAAAACAGCGTGATGATGGGAAAGAATGCCGCCTCGGTCTTGCCCGATGCCGTGGATGCCGTGAGCAGGACGTGCTCGTCCGTCCCAAAGATCGCCTCCGCCGCGGCAACCTGCACGGCGCGCAAATTTTCCCAACCGTGCGCGTAGATGTAGTCCTTGACGAACGGCGCATAGCGGTCGAACGCGCTCACAGCTCAAACTCCGCAAAGGACGCGTCCGTCTCCGCCCCGATCACATCGTTCTGCGCATAGGAAAAATCCTGCGAATTCAGGAGCTCCGCGACCTTGACGCTCGGATTTTGATACACGATGTCGAGCACCTCGATAAAGTCGCGAATCACCTCGCGCGGCGTGATATGCGTATCTGCGCCGATGCGCCCGAACTCGATGCGGATGAAGTCCGCGAGGTCGTTCTGCGTGAAAATCTGCTCGTATCCGTAAAGAACGGCATGTATCGCGGCAAGTTTTTCCGTAAGCACGAGCATTTCCTCATGCGTCAGCGGCGCGAGACGAATGACGGGCGAAAGGAGATCGCGGTGTTCCCCGCCGAACCGCCCCTCGGCGAGCCGCGAACGCAGCGCCTCATAGCTGTAAACACCGCGCCGCGTGTCTTCCATGCACTCGGGCGTGCCGCACATGATGACGCCGAGATAGCGCGCCTTGCCCTGCATCGCGTCGTTATACATCGTGAGGAGCTTTTCATAATTGTATTGGCGCGTGATGGCGTGCGGCACCTTGTAAATGTTCACGAGCTCGTCGATGAGGATGAGCATCCCCGCATAGCCCGCCTGCCGCAGAAAAAATGCAAAGATCTTGAGATATTCGTACCAATCGTCGTCCGTGATGATGATGCCGACACCGAGGTCGCGCCGCGCCTCGGTCTTCGTCGCGTACTCGCCGCGGAACCAGCGCGCCACCTGCGCGCGTTTCTCATCGTCCCCGTCCACATACGCGCGGTAGTACATCGTGAGCAGTCGCGCAAAGTCAAAGCCGTGCACGAGGTCGTTCAGCCCGTAGACGATCTCCCCGATGCGCCGCTCCACGGCAGGCGAAAGCCCCCCGTCCGCGGCGGATAATCCCTCCGCCGCCGTAGTCTCCTGCTGTACGCGGCTGATCCAGCGGTCGAGGATGAGCGTCAGGGCGCCGCCTTCGGGCGTCGTCTTCGTCGCCATGTTGCGGATGAGTTCGCGGTACGTCGCAAGCCCCTGCCCGTGCGTCCCTTGGAGACGCCGCTCCGGGGAGAGATCGGCATCCACCACGACAAAATTTTTTGCCATGACATAGCTGCGTATCGTTTGCAGGAGAAAACTCTTGCCGCTCCCGTACCGCCCGACGATGAAGCGGAACGACGCGCCGCCGTCCGCGATCAGCTCCACATCGGAGAGGAGCGCTTCGATCTCGCTGCGCCGCCCGACCGTGATATAGGGAAGCCCGATGCGCGGGACGACGCCGCCCTTGAGCGCGCTCACGAGCGTCTGCGCGATGCGGCGCGGGATTTTGACAGGTTCATTCTGCGACATGGAGATACCTCTCAATCAATTCTTCTCGATAATCCTCAATCACGGCGGGCGGATCGCCCTCGATCACGGCGTCGGCAAAGTCGTCGTACAGCTTCTCATTGATGCCGTCCACGAGGACGGAAACAATATGCCCCTCGGCGCGCACCCACGAGAGCGGCGCGCCCGTCAGCAGATCGCGGAGCAGATGCAGCTCCGGTGCGTCGAGGAGGGCATCCGTCTCGCTCGTCTGCACATCGGCATCGCCTGAAAAAGATTCTTGCCACGCCAGGGGCAACATCTCCGATACGCTCTCGCCCGTTCCCGGCATCGAAATTGGTGTGGCGGCTTCCTCTTCCTCCTCCGCGACGATCAGCCGCTCGCGCGTGACCGCGGCGTCCGCACGGATGCGCCCGAGCTGCGAGAGATCGATATGCACGCGGCGCGCTTCCGCCGCCTTTTTTTCGTTGAAAAATGCTTCGATTTCCTCGTCGACGATCTTTGCGAGCCATTTCGTCGTTTTCTTCGGCGGCTTGATGGACGGAAAGCCCGTGCATTCGCGCATCCGGTAGTCGATGAGCCGCAGCAGCGCGCCGAGACGCTGCGCCTGTTTCAGCTCGCGTTCGTAGGCAAGCACATACCACGCGCCGCCGGCGCACTCATAGCTGCGCACGGGATTCACCGTATAGACGCGTTCCTCCTCCGGCGAGCGCGCATGGAACACCGCCCCCGGAAAGATTCGTGTCAGCCGCCGGCATTCGTGCCCAATATATTCCGACGAAAAATTCCGTTTTCGATGTTTTTCATAATACTCCGCGACGCGCGCGATCACGCGCATAATCACGGCACTCATATCGCTCGTATACGTCCGATAGAATTTCGACCGCTCCAGCCGATAGGAAGACAGCGCGCACAGCCCCGCCGCGGTCTCCTCTGCGGGATGCTCGCCGCGTGAGAGAACAGCCGCGATCGCCTCATCCTGCAATTTCATATCGCGATAGTACGAACTATCGGAAAGATACTCGGGATCGAGCCCGTAGTAAATCACATAGCCGTACGTCCATGCAGGCAGATAGGTATAGAGCGCGGGCTCCGTCATGCCAAATTCGAGACCGAGCTCCATCAGCTTCCCATAGCCGTCCGCCGCGTCCCGGCACCCGATGAGATGCAGAATCTCGTACGCGTAGAGCAACGCAAACGTCAGCGGCGCGGGCACAATCCGCCCCTTTCGCACCTGCGTCCGCCACGTAAAGTAACCGCGCAGCTCCACATCCGAGAGCGACTCATAGGTGGGATAGTAGCGCGTCACCGAGGCCTCGAACACGAAATCGTCCTCATAACGCTCCATCAGACGCGCCTGCTTCAGGAAAATCTCCTCGCGCGGCTGCCAACACGAACCGGACACCTGCGCGAGCGAACGCATCGCGCGGATCAGCTTCGGCACTTTCCTCGCAGGTGCCTCATCCGGACGACGCGCAATCGGCTCGTCCCGATATACCGAGCGACGCAGCCGCGCCAAAAAATCCTCTAGCATCCGTTCCCCCCGCTCATCCGTTCGATAATCTTCCTCCTATTTTACTATGATTCCACAAAATAGCAAGGGGTGAGGATCGGAACTATATCATGATTTCTTTACTTACAAAGAAAATACGCCCCCCGCCGGGCAGCGGGAGGCGCACTTTCGATAGAGAGAAAGAAATGTAGGGAATGTATGTGAATCCTGCGGAAGGGAAGACCGCAGAAGACGCACCTATTGAATATTAGGTATTCTTCGCGATGAACGCACCGACCACGGCGCCGACGATTGCGGCGGTCGTGACTGTTCCCTGCGAATATCCTTTGCGTTTCGGCTTATGCCGGCGTGCAGCAAGCTGTGTGACCTCGTAGGAGTCTCCATAGCTTGAGCGCACGTCCATTGCACGAGGGGCATCTGCCATCATGCGAGGGCTAGCCTCTGCGACAACTGCTGTTGTTCCAACCAAACTGCATGTCATAACACCAAAGAGTGCCGCAGCGATTATTTTCTTAACTTTCTTCTTCGTCATGGTACTCACTCCTATCCAAGGTTTTTCGAAGGGAAGCCGTTTGTTTGCTCCCATCGATCCTGTTTACATGGATAAATATACAGGAGCTGTTTTAGAACGTCTTGTGAGAGGCGTTATTATTCAATTATAACGCATTACATTCGCATGGTATGTATTATCTGCACTTCCTTGAGACACAATGTTTTTCGTGTCCTATATGACACTGTA
>NZ_AUFU01000003.1 GCF_000426665.1 Centipeda artemidis DSM 19719
TAGCATTCCTTTCGGAATGTTGTCCCCATCTGATCGGCAGGTTGTCTACGTGTTACTCACCCGTTTGCCACTAAGCTCATAAAAGCAAGCTTTCATTCGCTCCGTTCGACTTGCATGTGTTAAGCACGCCGCCAGCGTTCGTCCTGAGCCAGGATCAAACTCTCCGTAAAAGAAGAGTCTCACTCGACTCATTAATGTCATTCTGTAAAAGAATTGTTTTCGTTGACCTAATTATCAACGATGTTGCATCTGGCTTCGGTTAGATTATCTCTAACCTCTCTGCATTGTGTAGTTTTCAGGGTACATCTCGTGCCGTTTTCAGATTATTTCCTCATATCGGCGCGGTTTATATAATATAACATAGGTCTTTTTTTGCGTCAAGCCCCTTTTTGATAATTTTCATTGTTTATGTCAAAAATCTTATGCTATAATTCATAATACATAGAAAGGAGCAGCGTCTATGCATACGCTTTCTCTTTCCGGAATACATGTCACTCTTCCCTGTGCTGCTGCAGAACTACTGATTTGTATAGGGGGCGGACGTGCTCCCTCTCCGACATGGTTCACAGATCTTCTATCCGCAATGGAAAAGTCCGGCATTACATCTCATATTTTGGCAATTGACAAAGGTGTCAATCTGTGTCGTGCAGTCTCAAAGTCCCCCTCCCTACTGATTGGTGACGGAGACAGCGCTTCTCCAGAAGCATGGGCTTGGGCGGTCGAGCACGGAGCAGAGGTATATCGCTTCCCTGTGGAAAAAGACGATTCGGATACGGCTCTTTCTCTCCGAATTGCGGCACAGCATTTCACGCGCCCACTGATCATTTTGACGGCGGCGTTTGGCGGTCGTTTGGATCATCTTTTCAGTACTGCTGCGATCTGCGCGCACGCGCCCGTTCCGTGCATTTTGATTGATGAAAAGGAAGCGCTCCTCTATTTACACGGCGGTGAATCGATTTCTATCGCATGTGACGAGATGCCACGCGCCATTTCCTTACTCCCCTTTACGGAGGAATGTGCGGGGGTAACGACACAGGGGCTGCATTGGGAGCTAACAGGCACAGTGATCTCCGCACGTGCATCAACAACCATTAGCAATATCATTTCTCCGAAGAATACGGCACGGCGCTTCTCCATTCATTTAGAGCGCGGCATTCTCGGCGTCTATCTCTGCTGGCAGGAATAGGTGGGAGTTTTAGGATTCATGAATATCAATATACCGCAGTCTTATTTCAGCAAACTCATGCGCGCGGTGGTCGAGTTCGAACTCATCGAGAACGGCGACCGCATTCTCATTGGTGTTTCGGGCGGCAAGGACAGCATCTTCCTAACCTATGCGCTCGCTATTCTGCGCGAGCGGTTAAAAAAAGATTTCTCCATCGCGGCATTTACGGTAAACCCGCAGTTCGACGAGCCGTTCGATACGGATGCCATCGCCGCGTTCTGCAAAAGCCTTGACGTCTCCTATGAGGTTGTAGATGTGGACATTGCGGGAACGATAGCGGCACAGGACGATAAAAGCCCCTGTTTCACCTGTGCATTCTTCCGACGTGGTGCCGTGAACCGCTACGCTGCTAAGCATAATATGAACAAGGTGGCATACGCGCACCATCATGACGACGCAGTGGAGACATTTTTGATGAGCCTATTCTATTCGGGACAGCTCAACACATTCCGTCCAAAGACCTATCTGGAGCGGACAAATCTGACGGTCATTCGCCCGCTCGTCTATTTCCGCGAGCAGGAACTCATCGACGCGATACGATATCATGGGTTCACACCGCTGCCGTCCCCCTGCCCGCATAACGGCAATACGACGCGTCAAACAGTGAAGGAGCTCATCGCGAGACTCGGCATGGAAAATCCGTTGCTCTACGATCACCTCTCTGCCGGAATGCGCGAGGGCGCGCTCGGCGAACTATGGCCGGCGACCAAGACACGCAAGGAAATGGAGAAAACCTACCGTGCATTTATGCAAAAGGCATAGAAAAATCCGGTATTCGATGTAAATATAAGTTACGTCGAATACCGGATTTTTCGCAGCAACACAGCTATGCGCCAAAATCGCGCGTTTTACCGTAACCCAAGTGACGCGCTAGATTTGATGCATAGCAAGGAATGAGGAGAATGCGAGCGACGGCGTAGTCAAAAGCTACTCCTAGCGAAGCATTCGACGACATGACACCGCTGTGCGCCAAGATCGCGCCTTATACCGCAACCTGAGTGACGCGGAAGTTTGGATGCAGCGCAAGGAACAAGAAAAATACAAGGGAAGGCGTAGATGAAACCTACGTCGACCGCAGGATTTTTCGCAGTGACACAGCGATGCGCCAAAATCGCGTGTCACGCCTTCTTAGTCGCGACCGAGCTTGTCGCGCAATATCACATCATGCGCCCCGCCCTCGACAATACTGGTCGAGGAGACAAGCGTCAACTTTGCCTTGTCACGGAACTCCGGCAAGGAGAGTGCACCGCAGTTGCACATGGTTGAGCGAATCTTCGAAAGCGTTGTCTCGACGTTTTCCTTTAGAGGTCCTGCATAAGGCACATACGAATCCACGCCCTCTTCAAAGGAAAGTTTTTTACTGCCGCCGAGGTCATAGCGCTGCCAGTTGCGCGCACGGTTCGACCCTTCGCCCCAATATTCCTTATAATAGGTACCGTTCACCATGACGCGATCTGTCGGACTCTCGTCGAACCGGGAGAAGTAGCGCCCGAGCATCAGGAAATCTGCCCCCATCGCGAGCGCGAGCGTCATATGATAATCGTAAACAATGCCGCCGTCGGAACAGATGGGAATGTAGACGCCCGTTTCCTTATAATATTTATCGCGCTCCGCACAAACGTCAATGAGCGCCGTCGCCTGCCCGCGCCCGATGCCCTTTGTCTCGCGCGTGATGCAGATAGAACCGCCGCCGATACCGACCTTGATAAAGTCTGCGCCTGCATTTGCAAGGAAGCGGAATCCCTCCCCGTCTACAACGTTGCCCGCACCAACCTTTACCGCATCGCCAAATTCCTCACGAATATGCTGTATCGTGAGCCGCTGCCACTCGGAAAAGCCCTCGGAGGAATCGATGCAGAGGACGTCCACGCCCGCCGCTATAAGTGCAGGCACGCGTTCGGCATAATCGCGCGTATTGATGCCCGCACCGACAATATAGCTCTTGTTGTCGTCCGTCAGCTCGAGATCGTTTTCCTTATTATCCGTATAGTCTTTGCGGAACACCATATAGCGAAGACGTTGATTTTTATCTACGAGCGGGAGCATATTGAGCTTATGATCCCAAATGAGATCGTTCGCATGTGTCAGCGTCGTGGAATCTGCATCCGCCCAAACGAGTTTTTCGAACGGCGTCATAAATGTAGCGACTTTCGTATCGAGCGACATGCGCGATACGCGATAATCGCGGCTCGTCACAATTCCGACAAGTTTCCCGTTGGCAGAACCGTCCTCGGTTACTGCCATCGTCGAATGCCCTGTCTTTGCGAGCAAATCGAGCACGCCGCCGAGCGTCGTCTCCGGACTGATATTCGAATCACTGCTGACAAACCCGGATTTATAATTTTTTACACGGGAAACCATCGCCGCTTCCTCTGCGATACTCTGCGATCCATAAATGAATGAAATACCGCCCTGTTTAGCAAGCGCAATTGCCATCGTATCGTTCGAAACTGCCTGCATGATTGCAGATGTGAGCGGAATATTCATTGAAAGCGCCGGCTCTTCATCTCGGTGAAATTTGACGAGCGGCGTGCGCAGAGAAACATTCGCTGGAAAGCATTCTGCCGAGGAGTATCCCGGAATGAGCAAATACTCTCCAAATGTGTGGGATGGCTCCGTGTAATAATGTGCCAACTTGACCCTTCCTTTCTGTTTCTTCATCAAATTTTTCTGTCAAATATACACGTTTCCGACGTATGTGTCAACCCGTCGCGGCCGAATATTACCCGTGATATAGGTATAGTTTCAAGTGTTTTGACTTGCTGTAAAAAAATCCCTAAGAGCTCTGCGCTGCTCTTAGGGAGATTACCCCGTAGGGATATTTGCTGTGGTGCCGAAGGCCGGGGTCGAACCGGCACGTTGTTGCCAACGGCAGATTTTGAGTCTGCTGCGTCTGCCAATTCCGCCACTTCGGCGCGTGGAGCCTGTCGGCTCGCTGTGTATTATAGCATTGCAAAGGGAGCATTGTCAACGCAGATATGCTTCAAGCCGGCGGATGAGTTCCGCATCCGCTTCAAACCATCGCACCGTATAAAGATCCTGCAGCCCAAGCCATCGTCCCTCCGAGTGTACCCGCAGCTCCGGCTCGCCGGATACATAGCGGCAGATATAGAGGCGCATATTCATGTGGAACTCCGGATAGTCGTGATCCAGTGTGCCCAGCAGCTCCTCCACAGTAACCTCAATGCCGAGTTCCTCACGAATCTCTCTGATAAGCGCCGCTTCGTCTGTCTCGCCCGGCTCCACCTTGCCGCCCGTGAACTCCCACGTCCCCGCGTAGTCACCGTAACTGCGGCAGGCGCCGTATACCTTTCCTTCGCGCAGGATCGCGCCGGCAACGACATCGATATGTTTTCGTATTTCGCTCATATCCTAATCCTTCTCCCCCTTGGTCGCGCGGAGGAACAGCCGTGTCAGCTGCTCCCGCGGATCGGCACCGCGTACGACAATCTCATAGACGGTCTCGGAGATGGGCAAATCAACGCCGTATTTCTGCGAGAGCGCCATGAGAGCCTCCGACGTATAGACCCCCTCGGCAATCTTATGAAACTCATCCGCCGTGCCGCGTACCACCGCTTCGCCATAGCGGCGGTTGTTGCTGTGCGGCGAAAACAGCGTTGCCTCATAGTCGCCGAGATGCGAAAGTCCGTAGATGGTCTCACCGTCGCCGCCCATCGCCTGCACGAGCCGATAGAGCTCTCGCGTGCCGCGCGCCATGAGCGCGCCCTTGAGGCTGCCATAAGACAACCCGTCCAGCATCCCTGCGGCAAGACCAATGACGTTCTTTGCCGCCGCACCAACCTCCGTGCCGAGCAGATCCTCTCCATAATAGAAACGAATCAAGGGGCTTGAAAGTTCTTCAACAAGCGCGCGCAGCTCCTCGCGTTCCTCCCCCGCAATCACCATACAGTTTGGAATCTCGCGTACAAAATCCTGCACATGCCCGGGGCCCACCCATACGAGGGGACGCACCGTATCGCCAAGCTCCTCATGCACCACTGTTGTCAGCCGCTTTCCTGTGCCGATCTCGATCCCCTTCATGCAGAGGATCACCTGCTTTCCTGTGAGCAGACCGGTCATTCCCGCAGCATTGAGATCACGCAGGAAGCTGCGCAGCGCCTGTGCATGAATCGAGATGATCACTGTATCCGCAAATCGAAGCGCCGCCGCAAGATCATCCGTGAGCCGCACCGCCTCGGGCATCGTCAGGAACTCGTTCCGCCGCGACGCATAGAGCTGCGCGAGATGCGGCGAGCCTTCCCGTCCCCACAGCATGACCTCATGTCCGATCCGATGTGCATACCACGCATGAAAGGAGCCCCAACGCCCGCATCCAAGTACAGAAATCTTCATGCCGATACCTCCACATGAATCCCCAACAGATCACGAATGACTTCGCCCGCCATAATCATCCCCACGACCGGCGGAACAAAAGAGACGCTCCCCGGCACACTGTTCCTGCCGGGAGCAGGGGGCTCTTTTCCGCCGGTCGGATGCTGCGGACGTTCGCGCGAGCAGACGACCTTGAGATGCGGCACGTTATACTCCTTAAGTTTTTTCCGCATCACACGTGCGAGCGGATCCACCTTCGTCTCGTAGATGTCCAATACCTCGAACAGTGTCGGATCGAGTTTGTTCGCCGCCCCCATGCTCGAGATGATCGGTATACCGCGTGCGCAGCACCGGCGCGCCAGATCAATCTTTGCCGACACCGTATCCACCGCATCCACGACATAATCATAACGCTGCGCAAAAAAATCATCCGCATTCTCCGGCAGATAAAACGCCTGTATCCCTGTCACCTTGCAGTGCGGGGTGATACCGTGAATGCGCACCGTCATTGCTTCGACCTTCGGCATCCCAATGGTATCCGTACATGCGTGGATCTGCCGGTTGATATTCGTCACATCGACGCAGTCGTTGTCAACGAGTGTCAAATGCCCAACACCCGCACGGGCAAGAGCCTCGGCGGTAAACGAACCGACGCCGCCAATACCAAACACAGCGATGGAGGCGCCGGCAAGCCGCGCCATACCGGCCACGCCGAGCAACATCTCAGTCCGCATAAAGCGGCTGCGCACATCCATAGACCTCTGCCTTTCTCTCCTAAAATCCCGGCATACACGACAAAGGGAGCTGCCGCGAACATACGCCGCAGCAGCCCCACAGAAATTTACAAAATTTACTTAACCACGAGCACAGGGCATTTTGCCTGTTCTACAACGTACTGACTGACGCTGCCGAGGAGTACACCCTTGACAACACCAAGCCCGCGGCTGCCCATGACGATGAGGTCGATGTTGTTCGACTCCGCAAAGTCGAGGACAACGACCGCCGGCGAACCGGTATCCGAGAACGACTCCTTCTCGACGCCCTCCGGCACCATCTCCATCGCGCGCTCGAGAATCACATTCCCCGCTTTCGTTACGGAGTCCAAAATCGCATCCGAGAGCACCGCGTTGATGGCGAGCTGATTAATATTTGCAACGTAGAGGAAGTTTACCTTCGCATTGCAGAGCTTTGCCAGCATGACCGCCTTTTCAATGGCGCGGTCAGCGCCTTCCGAACCGTCCACCGGCACCAAAATATTCTTCATCATGGCAGTTCCTCCTTTTCCTCAAAGAACCTAAACCACTCTATCGCAAAACTCACGCCCGCCCCGCCACTAAGATACGCGTATGCGCACGTTCGAGCACTGCCTGCGAAACGCTCCCGAGCAGAATACCGCTCACGCGCGAAGTTTTTCTCCCGCCGATGGCAATCAGTGCGCTCTTCTCCTCATCGGCAAAGCGCAGAATCTCTTCAACAGTACTCCCGACACGCAGGAAGCTGCTATACGCGACACCTGCGGGCAAAACCGCCGCCGCTGCGGAGAAAATCTCCTGCGCACGTGCCGATGCAGAAGCAGTCACCGTCTCCGGGAGCCATGATGCCGCACCGTCGTCCGTGCGCTCGTCAAAGGGCGTGACGTAGAGGAAGTCTATCGTGCTGCCCGTCACGCGGGCAATTTCCCCTGCGCTTTGCGCTGCGCGAAGCGCTCCCTCCGAGCCGTCGACAGGAACGAGAATCCGTGCATACAGCAAACAAGCGTCCATCACGTCCCCCTTCCTGTTATAGTATTTATTCTTGAAAATGCGTCGAAATCCTTCTTTATTCTGACTGCTTTTGTGCAAAAATATTTGACGTTCCACGGCGAAAATGATAGACTGACCTAAATAAAGAGCAGGTAATATGGAGGCAGCATGCACATGGGAGACGATCAAACACAACCGGAACAAGAGGTCATCGTTTCATCGACAGGGATTGCGAGCATCTATGCCGCCGCAAAACAGCTCGAGGGCATTGTGCGAAAGACCCCGCTCATATACAGCGAGTACTTCTCCGATCTCTCCGGCAACGCCGCCTATCTCAAACTCGAAAACCTCCAAATCACCGGTGCATTCAAACTGCGCGGCGCTTACAACCGCATCAGCATGCTCACCGAGGAGGAGCGGAGTCGCGGCGTCATCACCGCCTCGGCGGGCAATCATGCGCAGGGAGTCGCCTATGCCGCACAAAAACTCGGTGTTGCCGCCGTCATCTGTATGCCTGCCACGACACCGATTCTAAAGGTCGAGGCGACCCGCGCACTAGGTGCGACGGTTATTCTGCACGGCAATGGCTTTGACGACGCCTACGCGCACAGTCTATCGCTCCAAAAGGAGAAAGGTTTCGTCTACATCCACCCGTTCAACGACCGCGATGTCATTGTTGGTCAAGGCACGATCGCACTCGAGATCATCGACGCACTCAAGGACGTGGATGCAATTCTTGTCCCTATCGGCGGCGGCGGTCTTGTCTCAGGCGTAGCCCTTGGAACAAAGCTCGTCAACCCGCATGTGAAGATCATCGGCGTCGAGCCGGAAAACGCCGCCTGCATGAAGGCGGCGCTCTCCGGAGGAAAGCTCATCACGCTCCCCTCCGCCGATACCGTTGCCGACGGCTGCGCTGTCAAGACGGCGGGCACGCTCACATTCGAGTTCTGTCGCCGTTATCTTGATGAGATCATCACCGTCTCCGAGATGGAGATCATGAGTGCCCTGCTCTCCCTCATTGAGAAGCACAAACTCATCGCCGAAGGCGCTGGCGTACTCCCCCTCGCCGCACTGCCAAAACTCAACATACGCGGCAAGAAGATCGCCGTTCTCGTCAGCGGCGGCAACATAGACATCTCAACGATTTCCGCACTCATCTCCAAGGCACTCATCTCGCGCGGACGCGTCTTCCGCTTCGCCGTGCAGCTCCCGGACAAGCCCGGTCAGCTGCTCAACGTCGCACAGATCCTCACCGATTTGGACGCGAATGTCATTCGTCTCGACCACGATCAGAGCATGGTCACGGACAGCTTCAAAAAAGTGCAGCTCACCGTCACTGTCGAGGCGCACGGTCAGGAACACATCGACCACATCATTCGCGCCCTCGCAGAGAATGGATTTGAGATTAACAAGATTTATTGATAAGAAAGGACTCCGGAAGAATGACTTCTGCCGCCCCTCTGAAATGCATTGACCAAGACACCGCACAGCATCTCGCCGACCTCTTTAAGACGCTCGGCGATCCCACACGCATCAAAATCATCTCATTGCTCGCTGCAGAGCAGGAACTGCGCGTCTATGACATCGCCGACGGTCTCGGCATGGGACAATCCGCGATCTCACATCAGCTGCGCGTCCTGCGCAACGCACGCCTCGTCAAGTTCCGCCGCGACGGCAAGGAAGTTCTCTACTCCGTAGACGACGAGCATGTGCTCAGCTTCCTGAGTCAAGGACTCGAACACGTCCGGCACGGATAACAAACTTCCGCATTGATACGGAAAGGAAGAACCGTCATGAAACGCCTCGCAAAACTCCTCATCGGCACCGGCATTGCATTCTCACTCGCAGCCGGCACGGCATCCGCGTCGCCGACGCTCCGGGAAGGCTCGCACGGACACGAAGTACTCGTCCTCCAGCAAGCGCTCCAAAACGCAGGCTATAAGATCAAAAATGCCAACGGCGTCTTTGATAAAGATACCGAACGCGCTGTTGCCGAATTCCAACGTGACAGCAAAATAAAAATCACGGGCGTCGTCAACAACGCAACATGGCGTGCACTCAAGGATGCACCTGCCACGCGCCCGTGGGGCGTCGACGTTCCGCCGCCGGCAAAGCAGGATACCCTGCCTCTTGCACCGAACGGCAAGCCCATCCTCCCCGCGAGCAAAGTCTCGAGCATCATTAAAACGGCGAAGGCATATATGGGGACGCCCTATGTATTCGGCGGCGCAACACCAAAGGGATTCGACTGCTCCGGCTACCTCCAGTACGTCTTTCAAAAGCAGGGCATCGCCATCCCCCGTACAGCGGATGAGCAGTATAAACTGGGGCTTAGGACAAAGAGTGCAAAGGAGCTCGTCCCCGGTGACCTCGTCTTTTTCGAAACGTATGAAAAAGGTGCTTCCCACTGCGGCATCTATCTCGGCAAGGGCGAATTTATCCACGCCTCCACGAGCAAAGGTGTCCGCATCGACACTCTTTCGAACGACTACTGGAAACCGCGCTTCCTCGGCGGCAAGCATATTGTGAAATAGGACGCCTCTTCAAGTCGGCTCTCTGTATTGACTTTTCCCGTATCGCTCATTATAATAGTGCGGTATCGGGATGTAGCGCAGTTTGGCAGCGCGCTTGCTTTGGGAGCAAGATGTCGCAGGTTCGAATCCTGTCATCCCGACCAGCGCGTCCGTAGCTCAGTTGGATAGAGCAACGGCCTTCTAAGCCGTGGGTCGAGGGTTCGAATCCCCCCGGATGCACCATTGATATGAATCCGTATCGCTTTGAGAAGCGATGCGGTTTTTATTTTACCAAAAGCAAACAAAAAAGATGCGAGATTTCTCTCACATCCTCTAGCATCCGATATGGTGGAGACAAGGGGGATCGAACCCCTGACCTCTTGCATGCCATGCAAGCGCTCTCCCAGCTGAGCTATGCCCCCGCGCCTAAGCGCTGACAAATGGTAGTATAGCGAAAAGCCTACACAATGTCAATACTGAATTTTCGGTACAAAGAGCCCCGTCTTATCTCGCAACCTCGTTGCGCAGCCGGTACGATCCGCTCACGATGTCTTCCCACCATTCCTGATGTTCCTCATACCAGCGAATCGTGCTGCGGATGCCATCCTCGAACGAGGTCTCCGGCTGCCAGCCGAGATCGCGCCCGATCTTCGCGGGATCAATGGCATAGCGGCGATCATGCCCCTTGCGATCCTCGACATAGGAGATGAGCTCCTCCCCTTTGCCAAGTAAGCGAAGAATAGTACGAACGACGTCGATATTCGACCGCTCGTTATGACCGCCGACGTTGTAGATCTCCCCTGCGTTCCCCCGGCGTACGATGGCATCGATCGCCGCGCAGTGATCGTCCACATGGAGCCAATCGCGCACATTGAGACCGTCGCCGTAGACGGGCAGCTTCTCCCCGCGCAGCGCGCGGATGATCATGAGCGGGATCAGTTTCTCCGGGAACTGGAATGCACCGTAGTTGTTCGAGCAGCGAGAGATCGATACGGGTATGCCGTAGGTGCGCGCATATGCCTGCACGAGGAGATCCGCGCCCGCCTTTGAGGAGGAATACGGGCTCGATGTGTGCAGGGGTGTCTCCTCGGTAAAGAAGAGGTCAGGACGGTCGAGCGGCAGGTCACCGTAGACCTCGTCCGTCGAAACCTGATGATAGCGTTCGATGCCGTATTTGCGGCACGCGTCGAGCAGGATGCTCGTGCCGATGATATTTGTCTGCAAAAATATCTCAGGATTCTCTATGGAGCGATCCACATGCGACTCGGCGGCAAAATTAATCACAACGTCGGGCTTCTCGCGTTCAAACAGCGCATACACCGCCGCACGGTCGGCAATATCGCCACGCACAAAGGTGAAGTTCGGCGACCGCTTCGCCTCGTCGAGTGTCGCAATATTCCCCGCATAGGTCAGCACATCATAACAGACAATGCGATCCTCCGGATGCGTACGCAGCTCGTAGTAGATAAAATTCGCACCGATAAATCCGGCGCCGCCCGTGACGATGAGATTCATGAGATTTGCTCCTTTGGCGTTTATTCTATGAAAAATATTCGACAACAAGTCCTTTTTCCCTTTTTCAGTACTTCGGATCAAAATGATTTACATTTTACAAACGCACGTGCTATACTATACAAAAAGGAGGAGCCCAATGTGCAGCAACATACCTATATCGCGATCGATCTCAAATCATTCTACGCTTCCGTCGAGTGTATTGAGCGCGGACTCAATCCCCTAACGACCAATCTCGTTGTCGCGGATGAAAGCCGTACGAGCAAAACCATCTGTCTCGCCGTCTCCCCCGCACTCAAGGCACACGGCATCGGAGGACGTCCGCGGCTCTTTGAGGTCATCCGCCAAATCGAACAAGTCAACCGGAGACGGCGTATCCGCGCTCCCCACCGGAAACTCACAGGTGAAAGCACAGACGCAAATGAGCTCGCAAATCATCCGTCCCTCGCGGTGGCCTACCATATTGCGCCGCCGCGCATGGCGCTCTATATGGATTACAGTATGCGCATCTATGAGATTTATCTCCGGCGCATCGCCCCTGCCGACATTCATATCTATTCCATCGACGAAGTATTCATCGACGCAACGAGTTATCTGGACACAGAGGGCACATCGGCACATGCGTTTACCATTCGTCTCATCCGTGATGTGCTCCGTGAAACCGGCATCACCGCCACGGCGGGCATCGGCACAAATCTCTATCTTGCCAAAATTGCCATGGATATTGTAGCGAAGCATATTCCGCCCGATGCGGACGGCGTACGCATCGCAGAACTCGACGCATTGGAGTACCGCCGCCGCCTTTGGGCACATACGCCGCTCACTGATTTTTGGCGCATCGGCAGAGGAACGGCCAAGAAGCTTGAAGCTCACGGTCTCTATACCATGGGCGACATCGCACGCTGTTCTCTCGGCAATCCGCGGGAACCGCTTAACGAAGACCTGCTCTACCGGCTCTTCGGCATTCAAGCCGAACTTCTCATCGACCATGCCTGGGGACATGAACCTGTCCGCATGGAGGACATCAAAAACTATCGCCCGAAATCTCGCAGCACTCATATGGGACAAGTTCTTCAAAATCCTTACAGTGCGGATAAAGCACGCCTGATTGTCTGGGAAATGGCAGATGCGCTGTCCCTTGAGCTCACGGAGAAGAAGCTGACCACCGACCGCCTTGAACTGACCGTCGGCTATGACATCGAGTGTCTGACACGTCCCGAAATCAGCACCGCATACCGGGGACGTATCCGTCTCGACCGCTACGGTCGCCGTGTTCCGTGGCCGGCACACGGCAGCGCGCTCATCGAACGAAGTGTTTCTACGCATACCATAACGAAGGCGCTCACCTCCCTCTACGACGAGATTGTAAATCCCGCGCTCCTCATCCGCCGCCTTAGCATCTCCGCACAACATCTCATACGTGCGGACGAGATTCCGCCGACCGAGCAGATTGACCTGTTTTCCGCAGAAGAAACCGCGCAGGCGGCACTCACAGAAGCGGAGAAAAAATCTCACGCGAAAAATCATGCTCTACAGGAAGCCATTGTCGCTATCAAAAAGAACTATGGAAAGAATGCGATTCTGCGCGGCGCGAATCTCCTTGAAGACGCTACCGCACGGCTGCGCAACAGCCAAATCGGCGGACATAAAGCATAACGAAGTAAAAAGGAGTATATAGATGCAACGACCCGTATGCAGCATTTCAGACTATGCGGACATCATACGATTACCGCACCATGTCTCAAAGCGACATCCCCCCATGTCCCTCAGGGATCGTGCCGGACAGTTTGCCCCGTTTTCCGCGCTGACAGGTCTCCATGCTGCGGCAAAACATACAGCCGCGCGCAGTGATGCCGCCTTTGATGATCCTCAGGAATCGGATGAACCCTGTTGACAACAAATACAATTTTCTCTAGAATATAAGCATAACATCGACGAGCCGGAGCCCCGACGAGCACCGGCTTTTTCTTATCGAAGGAGGCGGGACAATGACGGTCGGGTGTAAGCAGCGGTGCCCTTGGGTGAGGTTAAACGATCCTATCTATATAAAATATCACGATGAGGAGTGGGGCGTTCCGCTCCACGACGACCGTGCGCTCTATGAGCTGCTGATTCTCGAGACGTTCCAAGCGGGGCTCTCATGGGCGACAATTCTAAGCAAGCGGGAGAATTTTCGCCGCGCGTACGAGGGATTCGTCCCCGAACGAGTCGCGGCGTTTGATGCGGCGAAGGTCAACACCTTGTTGCAGGATGCGGGCATTGTCCGCAATCGCCGCAAGATCGAGGCGAGCATCGTAAACAGCCGCACCTTCCTTGCGATCGCGGCGGAGTTCGGCAGTTTTGACCGCTATATTTGGGGCTTTACGGACGGCAAATCCATCCGCGAGAGCTGTATTCTGCGGACAACTTCTCCCCTCTCTGACACGATCTCAAAGGATCTCAAAAAACGCGGGATGAAATTCGTCGGCTCGACCTGCATCTATTCGACGCTCCAAGCGATCGGCGTGCTCGCCGCGCATACGGACGAATGCGATTGGAGCAAAACGTGAACGATAAGAGTACGCGGCTTTCTGCCCTGCGTGCCGCGTTCCCCTATACCGTTCCCATCTTCGCCGGATTTTGGTTTGTCGGCGTCGCGTACGGCGTCTATATGAATGCGTCGGGATTTTCGTTTTGGTATCCTCTCTTTATGAGCGCGCTGATTTTCGGCGGCTCGCTCGAGTTCATTGCCGTGGCGCTCCTCCTCAGTCCCTTTGCCCCGATGCAGACGTTCCTCCTCGCGCTCATGGTACAAGCGCGCCATATATTTTACGGGCTCTCCATGTTTGAAAAATACGGCGGTACAGGATGGAAGAAGCCCTATCTCATCTTCGGTATGTGCGACGAATCCTTTGCGGTCAATTATACGGCAAAGATCCCGCATAACGTCGATGCGGGCTGGTTTATGTTCTTCGTCACGCTGCTCAATCACGTTTACTGGGTAGCGGGCGCGGTCTTCGGCGGTCTCATCGGCGGCAGTCTGCCGTTTGATACGACAGGCATCAATTTTGTAATGACCGCGATGTTCGTGGTCATTTTCATTGAGCAGTGGATGAATGACACACAGCATTATACCGGTGTTTTGGGGCTTGCTGCGGCGGGTATCTGTCTTACGGTATTTGGCAGGGATGCTTTTATGATCCCCACGATGGCGGTCATCCTAACGGTCTGCCTGATCGCGCGCCCCTATCTTGAGAGGAGGGCGGCGAAATGACCTTTTTCGAGCAATGCATTACGATTGCGCTCTGTATTCTCGCTAGTGTTCTGACGCGCGCGCTTCCCTTCCTCTTTCTCACCGGCAATAAGCCTGCACCGCCGCTCGTGCGCTATCTCGGGAATGTGCTGCCCGCCGCCGTCTTCGGGATGCTCGTCGTCTACTGTCTCAAAGACACCTCATTCCTCCGCGCCGACCACGGTCTCCCCGAGCTCATCGGTATTGCCGTCACCGCGATTCTCCACATCCGCCTGCGGCAAATGCTGATCTCCATGGCGGGAGGAACAATCGTTTATATGCTCCTGGTTCAGCTGATATTCCCCCACTGATCTCATACGATTCATACGTGAAAAGGACGCCTGCGCAAACCGTGCAAGCGTCCTTTTTCCAACGGATCGTCGTTTGATTCAGTTTTTACATGTACTCATCTGCAGTCTTTATCTTTGGTTTCTTTCTGCCGCCAAGCATTCGCGCGATACGATCGACAACGACATAGAAGGCCGGAATGAGGAAGATGCCGAGGGCGGTTGCGAAGAGCATACCGCCGACGACGGCGACGCCCATACCGTTACGCGCAGCAGCGCCTGCGCCGGATGCGACGGCAAGCGGCAGACAGCCAATGATGAACGCAAATGACGTCATAAGGATCGGGCGAAGCCGCAGCCCCGCCGCTTGAATTGCAGCTTTCAGTGGATCCATGCCGCGATCCACACGAACCTTTGCAAATTCAACAATCAGGATTGCATTCTTTGCCGCAAGACCAATGACCATGATGACACCGATCTGCATATAAACGCTGTTCTGGAAGCCCGCGGCGGGTATCCCGATCATACCGAAGATGAACGCGAGCGCGTACTCAGAGAAGAGCGCCCCAAAGATGCCGGTCGGTACGGTGAGCAGGACAGCGAACGGTACGCTCCAGCTCTCATAGAGCGCTGCGAGCGCGAGAAATACGAATACGAGGGCAAGCGCGAGCACCTGCATGGTGGAATCCGCAGATTTCCGCTCTTCGCGGCTCTGCCCCGACCATTCGATGTTGTAGCCCGAGGGGGCGTGTTTCTGCACGATCTCGGTGATGGCGTTCATCGCCTGACCGGAGCTATAGCCCTGCCCCGCGCTCCCCTGAATGGTGATCGAGCGCGCACCGTTAAATCTGCTGATCTGGGTCGGTCCCGTTGTGAGTGTGGGCTTTAGGAGCGTGTCGAGTGGAACCATGCCGCCTGAGGAGTTGCGGACAAAGACGAACTTTGCCGCCTCCGCCTCCGTGCGATAGGTGACGTCGGACTGAAGAACAACCTTGTAGGTGCGTCCAAATTGGTTGAAGTCGTTGACTTCATAGCCGCCGAAGTTGACTTGGAGTGCGGTGAATACATCGGTGAGCTCGACGCCAAGATTTTTGACCTTCTCACGGTCGATCTCGTACCGATAACTCGGCGCGTTGATCTTAAACGTCGTACGCACGCCCTGTAGCTCAGGACGCGTATTCGCCTCGGCGAGAATCCCGTTCACGAGATCGTTGAGTTCGAGATCTGTATGACCGGTCATATCCTGAAGTTCGAGCGACCAACCGCCAACGTTGCCGAGTCCCGGAAGCGCCGGCGGATTGATGGCGATGACGAGCGCTTCGGGCGCTTCCATCGCGCCGACGCGGAACATCTTATATACCGCTGCCGTGACAGACTGTGCAAAGGCCGGACGCTGCGACCAATCCTTCATGCCGACAAAGATGACGGCGCCGTTGGAGTTCGCGCCGCCCGCGAGGATGTCAAATCCGTTGATGGACATGACAGCGCTCTGCCCATCAATCTCGCGCTGCGCCGCCTGCTGGATCTTGTCCACAACTTTTTGCGTTTGGTTCGTGGAGGTTCCCGAGGGGAGCTGAATCGCAATCATCATATAGCCCTGATCTTCTTCGGGAACAAAGGTGGACGGGAGATTCTTATAGATGAGCGCAGTCACGCCGCAGACGATCAGCAGGAACACAATGGCAATCCTCGATTTGCGGATCGAGTTTGTGACGATGCCGATATAGCCTTTGCGGGCACGGTTGAACCAATTGTTGAATCCATCGAAGAAGCGATCGAGGAATCCCTTTTTCGCATTTTCCTTCTTCGGCTTCAGCATGAGCGCGCAGAGCGCGGGTGTGAGTGTGAGTGCAACGAACGCGGAAAGCGCCATCGAGATGGCGATGGTGAGTGCAAACTGTTTATACAGGACGCCCATCATGCCGCCGAGGAATGCAACGGGGACAAAGACCGCCGCGAGGACGAACGCGATCGCGACGACAGGTCCCTGCACCTCCGCCATCGCGCGCTCGGTGGCGTCAATCGGCGAGAGTCCGCTTTCCATATGATGCTCGACGTTCTCAATGACGACGATCGCGTCATCGACGACGAGACCGATCGCAAGAACCATCGCAAACAGTGTCAGTGTGTTGATAGAGAAATCGAGCAGCACAAACGCGCCGAACGTTCCGATAAGAGACACCGGAACCGCGAGCAGAGGGATCACCGTCGCGCGCCAGCTTTGCAGGAACACGAAGATGACAAGAACGACGAGGAGCAACGCCTCGACAAAGGTATGCACAACTTCGCTAATGGAGGCGTTGATGTAGTCCGTACTGTCAAAGATAGACTTCATCTTGAGTCCGGGCGGGAAATTCGCCTCGGCATCATCCAAAATCTTGCGCACCTCGGCGATGGTCGTCATTGCGTTCGCATCGGAGGTGAGCTGAATGCCGAAACCGACGGCAGGATAGCCGTTAAATTTTGCGACAATATTGTTCTGCCGCTGTCCTGTCTCGATTCGCGCGACGTCCTTCAGACGAACGAAGGAGCCGTCCTTGCCCGAGGCGATGATAACGTTGCCAAACTCCTCGGGCGTCGTGAGTCGTCCCTGTACCTTGCCCGTGAACTGCTTTTCCTGACCGTTGACCGTCGGCATTCCGCCGACCGTGCCCGCGGGCGCCTGCACGTTCTGCTCGTTGATCGCCGCCGTGATGTCCGCGACGGTGAGTCCTAGCTCTGCGAGGCGATCCGGATTCAGCCAGACGCGCATGGCGTAATCCGCACCAAAGACCTGAACCTCGCCGACACCGTTGACGCGCTTGATGGCGTCGAGGAAGTAGAGCGTCGCATAGTTCTTCATAAACGCGCGGTCATAGCTGCCATCCTCGGAGTACAGCGAGACGAAGTACGCCATCTGCCCCGAGGATTTGCGCGTGGTCACGCCTGCGGACTGCACGGAGGACGGGAGACTGGCGTTTGCTCCCGCCGCGTTGTTCTGCACCTTCACGGCGTCCATGTCGCCGTCCGTGCCGACCTCAAAGGTCACGGAGAGACTATAGCGTCCAGTATCGTCGGACGTGGAGTCCATATAATCCATGCCCTGCGTTCCGTTGACCTGTTCCTCGATGACCTGCGCAACGGTTTCGTTGACAACGGCTGCGCTTGCCCCCGTATAAGACGCAGAGACCGCGACCGTCGGCGGCGAGATCTGCGGGTACTGCGCGATCGGCAGAGAAAATCCTGCAATCGTTCCGACAATGACGATCATCAACGCGATGACAATCGCAAAGATCGGACGATGAATGAAAAATTTTGCCAAAGGGTTTCCTCCTTACTCCGCGGGCGTGAGGGCACGCGTGTTAAAGTCGGAATCATCCCCGTCGATGGAGAAGCCCATCTCGTCCGGCGTCACCATGGTTACGGCAAGATCGCCGCCTTCCTGGAGTGTCGTAAGTCCCTCGACAACAACAATATCGGAGGCATCTATACCGTCCTTGATGACATAGTAGCTGCCGACCTTATCACCAAGTGTCACCGTGCGTGCGGCGGCCTTATTTCCGTCGCCGACGACCATGACGAAGGATTTGCCGAGGAGCTGCTGCACTGCACGCTCCGGGACGAGCAGTGCGTTTGGAATGGTATCGCCGATGAGGCTGACGCGGGCAAACATGCCCGGAAGGAGGAGTCCGTCGGGGTTGTCAAAGAGCGCCTTGAGCGTCAGTGTTCCCGTATTTGCAGCGAGCGCGCGATCTGCCGTTGCGATGTGTCCGGTGAGCGGATATTTCGATCCGTTCGAAAGGGTCAGCTGTACGATGACGCCGCCGATACCGCTCTGCTGCGCCGCCTGTTCCACGAAGTTCAGGTATTCGTTCTCAGAGAGACTGAACTGCGCATAGATGGGATCCGATGTCCCCATGGAGACGAGCGTTGTCGTCCCTGCCGAGACAAAGGTGCCGACGCCCACATCGTTCACAGAAAGCTGCCCCGTCATAGGAGCATAGACGGTCGTATCGTCGAGGTTTTCCTGTGCCTGGCGCAGAAGTGCGGCATTCGCGGCTGCCGCCGCCTCGTAGGCGCTCACCTGCGCGCGCTGGGTCGTCAACGTCTGTTCGGAGATCGCGGCATCGGCATAGAGCTGCTCGTATCGAGAGAGATCCATACGCGCGTTGTTAAGTGTCGCCTCGGACTGCGCGAGCGTCGCCTGCGCCTGAAGCACCGCGCTGCGGTACTGGCGGTCGTCAATGCGGTAGAGAGGCTGCCCCGCCGTGACAAGTTGTCCGCCCTGCACATATTTCTCCACGATGTTGCCGGAAACACGCGACTGGATATTCACCTCGTCTGTTCCGACAATCTGTCCTGCGTACACATGCGTGAGCGGCGTATCCTGCTGCAGGACATTCATCGCCTTGACCTGGGTCGCACGCGTACCGCTCTGCTGCCCGCCGCCGCACCCTGCCATGAGTATGCTGCATACGAGCACAGAAATAAGTGCAAATACGCTCTTCTTGATGCCAAACAAATAAAAAACCTCCTCTTTGTCCCATTCCCTCGGACAATGTTTCTTCTCCGCTAAATATGCTCTCTATGAAGAAACGGCAGGTATCCGCACGGGACTCCCTGCCATAGCAACTTTATATTATCGAATCATGTTGGAAAAGTCAAGGAATGAAATCCCACACACCGATAAGTTTAACTGAAATTTTAGCTCTGTCCGAGCTTCGAAAGCGCGTGCGCAGCCGCCTGCTGCTCAGCCTTTTTCTTGCTTGGGCCCGTTCCCTCGCCGAGTGTTTCTCCGCCGACCAAAACACGGGTCGTAAACCGTTTGTCATGATCCGGCCCGCTCTCTCCGACAAGCTCGTAGGCAACCGACATGTGCCGATCCTTCTGCACGTGCTCCTGCAAGGTAGTTTTATAGTCGCACCGCACCTGTGCGGGCTGCACATTTCCAATCTCCGGTACAAGCTGCGTGCATACATAATCTCGTGCAGATTCCCATCCGCGGTCAAGATAAACGGCGCCAATGACTGCCTCGAATACATTTTCAAGGTTGTTCTGCCGATCGGCACCGCCGCCGCGCAGCTCTCCATGCCCGAGACGCAGATGCCTCCCCAGATGCAGCCGACGCGCAAGCCGCGCAAGCGTATCGCTCTGCACAAGGCTTGCGCGCATCTTGGTCAGCTCCCCCTCGCTGCATTGTGGAAAGTGCTTATATAAATATGTGCTGGAGGCAAGCTCCAGCACAGCATCGCCTAAAAACTCCAGGCGCTCATTATGCGGTATAGAGTCACGCGACTCGTTTGCATAGGACGGATGGGTCAGCGCCTCGTCGAGCAGGGCGATATTGGAAAACGCAACGCCCATATGCACGGCAAGCCGTTCCAGCTCTGCACGCCGTGCGGGCGATAGTCCTTCCGCCATTGCGCTACTTCTCAAATTTTTTAACGACGAGACATGCATTATGTCCGCCGAAACCAAAGGAATTCGAAATCGCGGCACGAACCGTCTTTGCACGTGCGACGTTCGGCACATAGTCAAGATCCAGCCCCTCGTCCGGCGTCTCGTAATTAATTGTCGGCGGCAGCATGTCGTTTTCAACGGCGAGTACGGTTGCGATCAGCTCTACGCTGCCCGCAGCACCGAGCAGATGTCCGGTCATGGATTTAACGGAGGATACGGAAACATCCTTTGCCGCTGTGCCCCACACCGTTTTAATCGCCTCGGTTTCGCAGAGATCGTTCATATGCGTCGAGGTACCGTGCGCATTAATATAGTCGATATCCTCGGGCTGCATCTCTGCATCCGAGAGGGCAAGACGCATACATTTCGCCTGATATTCGCCCTGCGGTGCCGGACTTGTAATATGGTAGCCATCCGAGTTTGAACCATAGCCGACAAGCTCCGCATAGATATGCGCGCCGCGTGCCTCGGCATGTTCGAGGGTCTCGAGCACGACCAGCCCCGCACCCTCGCCCATGACGAAGCCCGAGCGGTTTTTATCAAACGGGCGGGATGCATGTGCAGGATCGTCGTTATGATCGGTACAGAGCGCCTTCATCGCCGCAAAGCCCGCACTGGCGGCCTCGGAAATCGATGCCTCCGTACCGCCCGCGATCATAATGTCCGCTTCCCCGCGCTGCATCACACGGAACGCATCGCCGATGCAGTTCGCCCCCGTCGCGCATGCCGTCACGACACAAGAGACAGGCCCGTGCAGACCGTAGTTGATGGCAACCTGTCCTGCCGCCATATTGGCAATCATCATCGGAATGAAGAAGGGGCTGACGCGCTCGGGACCTTTGTCGAAAAGCCGCTCATAGGTACTATGCATGGTCTCGATGCCGCCGATGCCCGCACCGACATAGGCGCCGATGCGGTCATGATCCTCTGCATTGAGGTCAAGCCCCGCATCCGCGATCGCCATGCCTGCGGACACAACGGCGAACTGGGCATAGCGATCCATGCGCTTTGCCTCTTTCTTATCGATATAACCGTCGATACTAAAGTCCTTGACTTCGCCTGCAATCTGCGCGGCGTAGCGCGTCGCATCAAAACGAGTGATCTTATCAATACCGTTTTTCCCCGCAAGCAAGGCGTCCCAAAAGGCGTCCTTTCCAATGCCGATCGGCGTAATGGGACCAACCCCCGTAACGACAATTCTCTTCTTCAAACCAATCGACTCCTTTCCCGGAGCATCCTCGGACACTCTAGTTCGCTGCCTCGAGCTGTTGTTTCAGCTCTTCAAATATCTCATGAACACTCAAAATCCGGTCGATGCGCGGCATGTATTCGCCTGTAAACACGAGCCCTGTCTCGAGATCCCCCTGCTGTGCACGCGAGAGCGCACGGATAATGCAGAAGTGATGATCGCAGTGCTTAAGACACCGATCGCAGACCGTCGGCGGTACGGGTCCCTCCATGATCCGCGCCGAAAACGGTGTGCGAACGGCGCGCCCCGGCAACCCCACGGGGCTGTGAATAATCACGATGTCATCTTTTTTCGATTTCAAATAGTATCTTTTGAGCGACGGTGCCGCGTTGGACTCCACGCAGGCGGCAAAACGAGAGCCGAGCTGTACGCCGTCGGCGCCCTGTTTATGCAGATCTGCGATATCCTGTCCCGTCAGGATGCCGCCTGCCGCAAAGACGGGAATCTTCACCGCGGCGCGGACATCGGAGATAATGCTGCGGACGGATTGATCCGTTCCAAGATGTCCCCCTGCCTCCTTCCCTTCAACGACAACTGCCGCCGCACCGAGCTTTTCGGCAATCTTTGCCAGTTTTGGCGTAGATACGATCGGCACAATTGGTGTGCCGGATTCCTTGCCAAGCTGGAACATATCGCGGGAAAATCCCGCACCCGCGACGACGAGGTCAATGCCCTCTTCGATCGCAATTTGAACGGCCTCGGAAAAGTCGCTTGCCGCGACCATTTCGTTGATGCCGATAATACCATGTGGGGAAAGTGAGCGCGCAAGCCGGATTTCATACCGCAGTTCCTTGTGTTTCATACCGGAAGCCGCGATGAGTCCGATGCCGCCTTCGTTTGCAACAGCGGCGGCGAGCCGCGCCGTTGTGATGCGAATCGCCATACCGCCCTGAATGATGGGGACGGTGGCAACTTTGCTGCCAATCCTCACCTCGGGTAGTCTCATATAAGCCCTCCAATCGCGTGAGAATACGCCACACAGCGGCGTGCCGCACACGGCGGCTTCGTTCTCTCCGCAAGAAGTTCAATCTCCCCTTCCGTCATATTCGTCCGGTTCCGCCGGGCGGGGATAAATGTATCATAGCGGGACAGTACTGTCCCGGTGTTATGCGAATTCATAGATGCCTTTTGAGAAAAATCCCGTGCGCCTGAGCTGTCACGGGATTTCCCTAAAAGACCGTTTTGTGGGCGGATACCGTCCGCCCGAAAGGCTTCTTATTTGTTCTGATCGATGTAGTTGACGACATCCTGAACAGTTTTAATCTTTTCAGCTGCCTCATCCGGGATCTCTACGTTAAATTCTTCTTCGAACGCCATGATGAGCTCAACGATGTCGAGCGAGTCTGCGCCAAGATCGTCAATGAAGGTGGACTCAAGGGTGACTTCGTCAGCCTCCGAGCCAAGCTGTTCCACGACGATGTCGCGAACCTTGTCAAACGTTGCCATGCAGTATCTCACCTCCTTCAAATGAATTGATTATATGCTACATAACCATGCCGCCGTCTACATTCAGCGTTTGGCCAGTAATATAAGATGCCGCGTCACTTACGAGGAAGAGAACGGCATCGGCGACATGCTCAGGTTTTCCGAGCGCACCGAGGGGAATTCCCTCGACGATCTTTTCACGAATATTGTCCTTGAGGACTGCTGTCATGTCTGTGTCGATGAATCCCGGCGCGACCGCGTTGACCGTCACGCCGCGCGGGGCGAGTTCCTTCGCCGCCGCCTTCGTGAACCCGATGACACCCGCTTTTGCGGCCGCATAATTCGTCTGACCAACGTTGCCGATCTCGCCGACAACGGAGGTAAGGTTCACGATGCGTCCGCTGCGCTGCTTCGTCATCAGCTTGGCCGCGGCTTTTGTGCAGGCATACACGCCCTTAAGGTTGGTATTGATCACAGTGTCAAAGTCCTCATCCTTCATGCGAAGGAGCAAGGTGTCACGTGTGATTCCCGCGTTGTTGACGAGGATATCAAGACCGCCGAATTCCTCATGAACCCGTGCGACCATCTCCGCCGCAGCGACAGCATCCGACACATCCGTTTGGATGAGCATCGCCGTACCGCCGCTTTGCTCAATAGCGGCTTTGACCTCCTCGGCAGCTGCGGTGTTGCCCGCATAGTTGACGGCAATCTTTGCGCCCTCCGCCGCGAGGCGGATTGCAATGGCACGCCCGATGCCGCGGGATGCGCCCGTTATGAGGGCGACTTTCCCACCAAGAATCATGAATGTCCTCCTTCTTGATTCCTTTCGACCGAACTCATTTAATCATTACTTCTTTAGTGTGTCAAGTGTTTTTTGCAGAGAATCGACATTCTCGACGTTCATGCTGACAAGCGATTTGTCGATGCGCTTGTTGAATCCCGCAAGAGTCTTGCCGGGGCCGCACTCAACGTAGGTGTCCGCGCCGAACTCCTTCATAGTCTCAACACAGGCAATCCAGCGCACGGGGTGATCCGCCTGCGCGATTAGATTTTTCTTGATCTCCGCTGCGCTCTGCTGGAGTTTGCCCGTATAGTTCGAGACGACCGGGAATGCCGCGTCGCGGATCTCTACTTTGTCCAGCTCTGCCGCAAGTTTTTGCGCCGCCGGCGCCATGAGTGTCGAATGGAACGGTGCAGAGACCGGAAGAATGACCGCCTTCTTCGCCCCCTGTTCCTTGAGCAGCTCTACTGCCCGTTCAACGCCCCTCACAGTACCCGCGATAACCGTCTGCCCCGGGCAGTTAAAGTTGACCGCCTGTACTGCGCCGGCGCTGCTCGCCTCGGCACATACGGCGACGATACGCTCGTCATCGAGCCCGATAACCGCAGCCATTGCACCCTCGCCGACAGGAACGGCTTCCTGCATATAGGCGCCGCGCTTATGCACAAGCAAGACGGCATCCTGAAACGACATCACGCCCGCGAGAACGAGCGCGCCATATTCGCCGAGGCTGTGTCCACCCGCCACTTCGGGTGTCACTCCCGCTTCGCGCAGCAGCTCTGCGGCGATGACCTCGACGGTCAAGATCGCCGGCTGCGTATGCTCCGTGAGCTGAAGTTTTTCCGCAGGACCTTCAAAGCAGAGTGTACTGATGGAATAGCCGAGCGCTGCATCTGCTTCGACAAAGCGCTGTTTCGCAAGATCGTAGCGGTCGAACAGATCCTTTCCCATACCGACGACCTGCGCGCCCTGCCCCGGAAAAATAAATGCTAGTTTTCCCATAGCGATCTCCTCACCGATAGACGGCACACGCCCGATCAAAGGCATCCGGCAGACCGCCGACAATGTCCTCGATGATCTGCTTGACCGGCTTGATGTCAGAGAGCATCCCCGAGATCTCGCCGATCATGACGGAGCCGTTGTCCACGTCTCCATCGTGGGTTGCGCGGCGCAGACTTCCTACACCGAGCTGCTCGAGTTCCTCGTGCGAGGCGCCCGCCGCTTCCATTTCCTCATATTTACGCGAGAGTTTGTTCTGCAAAACGCGCGCGGGATGCCCGAGCGAGCGTCCGGTGACGACAGTCGAACGATCCTTTGCCTTCAGGACGGCTTTCTTGTAATTCGGATGCGCAATACACTCTTCGCTCATCACAAAGCGCGAGCCCATCTGAATTGCCTGTGCGCCGAGCGCAAATGCCGCCGCCATACCGCGGGAATCGGCGATGCCGCCCGCACCGATGACGGGTACATCCACGGCATCCACGACCTGCGGCAAGAGCGCCATGGTCGTGATCTCGCCGATATGTCCGCCGGACTCCGTTCCCTCCGCGATCACGGCATCCACGCCGGTACGCACGAGGCGGCGTGCAAGGGCGACAGAGGCGACCACGGGGATCACCTTCGAGCCGATCTCCTTGAGCGCCGGAACATATTCGCCAGGGTTGCCTGCCCCCGTCGTAATGACGGGCACACGCTCCTCAAGCACGACCTGCATGACTTCCTTCACAAAGGGACTCATGAGCATGACGTTGACGCCAAAGGGGTTCTTCGTCCGATCCTTGACCTTGTGGATCTCACTCCGCAGCGCATCAGGCGGCATGTGTCCCGCCCCAATGAGGCCAAGCCCTCCGGCATTTGAGACGGCAGAGGCAAGCTCAGCTGTGCCGATCCACGCCATACCGCCTTGGAAGATTGGATACTTGATACCAAGCATCCGGCAAACCGGATTGTTTTCAAACATTAATTGTTTTCCTCCTTCGCCCACTTCATAATACACGATGCCCATGTAAGTCCCGCACCGAAACCTGCGAGGGCTATATGATCTCCCTTTTTGAAGCGCTTAGCGTGCGCCGCCTCCGCGAGGGCGACAGGGATGGATGCGGCAGACATATTGCCGTAACGATGAATATTTATAATAACTTTGTCCATCGGCATATGAAGACGCTTCGCCGCCGATTGGATAATACGGATATTCGCTTGGTGCGGTACGAGGAAATCGAGTTCCTCGCGCTGCATCCCCGCCCGTGCAAGGGATGTTTCAACAGTTTTTCCCATGACCTTGGTCGCAAAGCGGAAAACCGCCTTGCCGTCCATGTGGACATAGGTGAGACGCTGTTCGATGGTCTCAGGCGTCACGGGGCACAGGCTGCCGCTCGACGGAATATCGAGCGTGTCGCCGCCCGAGCCGTCACTGCCGAGGTCAAAGGCGCGCACGCCGTAGCCGTCCTCCACGGGGCCAAAGACTGCTGCGCCTGCGCCGTCACCGAACAGGATGCAGGTATTGCGATCCTGCCAGTCGATGACGCGCGAGAGTGTCTCACCGCCAATGACAAGCACATGGCGGTAAATGCCGCTCTCAATGAACTGTGCCGCAATGGAAGATGCGTAGACAAACCCGGAGCATGCCGCCGAGAGATCAAACGCCGCCGCATGCACCGCGCCGAGACGATCCTGCAGGATACAAGCCGTCGCCGGAATGATGCGGTCGGAGGTGAGCGTCGCCATGATGATGAGGTCAAGATCTGCGCCCGTAATCCCGGCATCGGCAAGCGCCATCTCTGCTGCACGCTGTGCGAGCGCCGAGACAGGCTCATCATCCGCTGCGATGCGGCGCTCATGAATCCCTGTGCGCTCAACAATCCATGCATCATTGGTCTGCACCATCTTTTCAAGGTCAAAGTTTGTCAGCACCTTCTCCGGGAGATAATACCCCGTCCCGATGATGCCCGCGCTGATCTTATGCATTCGAACGCTCCTCCTTCGCGAGAGCCTCGCGTATCTGATCGAGCACCTTTCCGTTGACATAGTCTACGGTTGCACCGATCGCGCTCGCAACGGATTTTGCATCGGACGAGCCATGCCCGATGACGCAGCAGCCATCTACGCCGAGCAGCGGCGCCCCGCCGTATTCCCGGACGTCAAGGCGTTTGCCGAGACGCCGCAGGGTCGGCACGAGGAGCAGTGCGCCGAGCTTTGCCATGAGGCCGCCGCTGCGCACTTCTTCCTTGATAAGACCCAAAATCGTCTTTGCAAGCCCCTCTGCAAATTTTAGCACAACATTGCCAACAAATCCATCACAAACGACAACATCAAAGCTGCCTTTCGGTACATCTCGCCCCTCGGCGTTGCCGCAGAAGTGAATATTCCGTTCAGCGGCAAGCAGTTCATAGGTTTCTTTCGCCTGTTCGTTCCCCTTCGTCGCCTCCTCACCGATATTGAGAAGACCGATGCGGGGCCGGCGCACGCCGAATACGTACTGTGCGTAAAAGGAGCCCATGACGGCGCTCTGTACGATATGCTCGGGCTTCGAATCCACATTCGCACCGGAGTCGAGCATGAGCGTGACGCCGTCCGGCGTTGGCATTGGCGTCGCGATGGCGGGGCGGCCGACACCTTTGATCCGCCGCAGGATGAGCTGTGCCGCCGCAACCGCCGCCCCTGTCGAGCCTGCCGAGAATACAGCGTCGCACGTCCCGTCCTTTACCAGGTGCGTCGCGACAACGACGGAAGCGTCTTTCTTAGCACGCACAGCCTCCGCTGGGTGTTCGTTCATTCCGATCACCTCGGCGGCATGGACGATGGAAATGTGCAGCGCGTCGATATTCTCTCCATGCAGCTCGGTGCGGATCTTCTCCTCATCGCCGACGAGAAGAATCTCACAGTCGTATTTCTTTGCTGCCTCCAGCGCCCCCCGAACGATTTCCTTCGGGGCAAAATCTCCGCCCATCGCATCGACCGCTATCCGCATCCTGCACTCCCTTCTCCTATGAGAATCCCGCGTTATTTTTCCAATGATACCACAATAAATTTTGCACGAAATACTTCTTTGTCTTCGCGGTACGTCTTGACCCACACAAAGGTCTTGTTTCCGCGTACTTTAACAATCTCCGCACGCGCAATCACCGTATCGCCCTTCCGAATCGGAACTTTATATTTCACATTTGCGACACCCGTCATAGCGACGGGGGCGTCGATGATTGCAAGAGCGAGTGAATTTGCCTGCGAGAAGAGCGCCGTTCCGCGCGCGACATCCAAATCTGCAAAGAGCAGGTCGTCCGTCACCTTGAGCGCCGACGTTCCGCAGCGCCCCAGATCGAGCGAGAGGAGGTCGCCGACAACCTCAGTGTGGGGGATGGCGCGAACCTTCTCGCGTGCGTGCTCGGCGAGCGTACGCACGCGTGCACGGAGCTCCGGTATCCCGAGCTCCGTCCGATCCAGGCGCACCGTCTGCACGCTGACGGCCAGTTTTTTGGCAAGCGCTTCATCCGTTAAAAAAGGTTCTTTGTGCACCGCACTGACCAGTATCTCCTGTCGGCGTCGTTTTTTTTCTGTCAAAACGCAGCCCCTCCTCTCTCATAAATTTAGCACCTGATGCTATCAGTATAAAAGCATTATACTAGGTACTAAAAAGAAAAGCAAGAGGTATCGGGCAAAAAATAAAAAGCCGCCGCAAAAAGCGCATAGGCTTCTTACAGCAGCTTCGTGTGGTCTCATTCAGCAGCCTCGGCCACAGGTTTTCCGTCATAATAGCCGCACTCCAGGCACACATGATGCGGGAGCTTCGGTTCATGACACTGCGGGCACGCGACATAGTTCGGTGCCTCGAGCTTCCAGTTTGCACGGCGACGATCGCGGCGTGCTTTCGATGTTTTTCTCTTTGGTACTGCCACTTTGGATACACCTCCTTAGTCGTTCTTCAGCAGACTCTCTAAAGCCGCCAGTCGAGGATCGGGTACGAACGTATTGCAGCCGCACGCCCCCTCGTTCAGGTTCTGTCCGCAGACCAGACAAAGCCCTTTGCAGTCAGACTTACACAGCTCACGCAGCGGCTCAGCCACAAGGAGGGTATCACGCACGAGGTCGTCGATGACGATCTCGTCGCCCTCAACCACATTCTCCCCGTCCGCTTCTCCCGTAGTCTTCGCATAGTCTTCAGAAAAATCATGCGCAATGTCCCGCACGCCTTCGGTGAGACAGCGGTCACAAACGAACTCCTTCGACGCCGTAATGTGCCCCGCCACACGGAACGTCCGTCCCGTGTTCATCACCGTTCCCGCAACGCAAATATCACCGCGGAACTGAGGTGCGTCTGCCCCCATATCGAGCGAGACAGGGGATGCCGTGAACGCAAATGCGCGGCTTTCACCGAGCGCAAAAGCGGGTGCGGCAACGTCTATTTTCATCATGACGCATGACCTTTCACATTATAGCGATGCTTTTCTGCATTGTCAAGGAGCGTTTTTTATAGTTCCGCACTCCGATTGTTAAAATTACTGCTGTTCTCCCTGCGGCGCATTCATCTGTGCTTTTGCCGTACGCAGCACGTTCATCGCCTGATTCAGCCCCGCTTCCGCCTGTTGCACCCCCTTAAATGTGCTGCCAACGTGTGCGATCAGCTGCTCGAACACCTGATTTGCATAAGCGTCTGCATCACTCTGCAGTCGTGCTGCACTTGCCTGCGTCTGCTCCATCAGTTCGCGCGCCTGTTCCTGCGTTTGCTGTACAATGGCACGCGCCCGCTCCTTCGCCTGGATGACGATCTCGCTCTCCTCTAGGATCTGATTTGCACGCGCCTGCGCGGATTCGACAATATTCTTCGCCTCTTCCTGCGCCGTGCCGAGGATGCTGTCCTTCTCCGCTACGATCTGCGCCGCATTGTTCAGCTCTTTTGGAAGATCCGTGCGCAGTTCTTCCACCAGATGCACGATCTCATCGTCATTGACGAGCGCCTTATCCGTAAAGGGAAAGTGCGAAGCATCCGCTACCAAATCTTCCAGTTTTTTGAGCGTGTCCGTTACTGCCATAAATAAACTCCTTTACCAGTGCGCTGCGGCGCGTGAATCACTGCTTATTTTTTTCCATATAGCTTCAAAACTGCCCGCTCGACTGACGGCGGCACAATCCCCTGCACCGGACCGCGGAAACGGATAAGTTCCCGAACGCCCGAGGAACTGACAAAGGTCAGATCCGGGCGGGTCAGTAAAAAGATGGTATCACTCTCCGGCATGAGGTGGCGAATCATCGCCGCATGGTTCTCCTCATACTCAAAGTCCTTGACCGAGCGCAGCCCGCGCACCACAACGCGCGCATTTTCCTGCTGCATGTAGTCTGTGAGAAGTCCCGAGGAAACATCCACGCGGACATTTGGCACATGTGACGTCGCCTCGCGCAAAAATCGAATGCGTTCGTTTACAGGGAAGCAGCCTTCCTTTTGGATATTGTGAAAAATGCAGACGATGAGCTCGTCAAACATCGCTGCTGAACGCTCGATAATATCAATATGCCCTGTTGTTACGGGATCAAAGCTTCCGGCAAATACCGCCCGCCTCATATTGCAGCCTCCCGACGTTCATAAAAACAGATGCGCGCCGCGCCGTAACGCCGCTCCCGTATGAGTGAGAGCGCACCCACATGCTCTGCACATTCCTCTCCTGCCCCCTGCTCAAGAACAAAAAGTCCGTCTGCGGCAAGCAGGACGCCGGAATCCACTGCCCTAAGCACGCAGAGCGCATCACCCTTCGCATACGGAGGATCGGCAAAAATGAGATCAAAGGTGCGGCCTGCACGTGCAAGCTCTGCAGCATGTCCATAGACATCGCCGCGGCGGAGCTCAACACGCTGCGCGAGCTTCGTCCGCCTGGCATTCTCCACGAGGACATCATGTGTTGCGCGGTCGATCATCACGGCATGCGCCGCGCCGCGCGAGAGTGCTTCAAGGGCGAGCGCCCCCGTCCCCGCAAAGAGATCGAGTACCTGCGCATCCATGACACGGCTTCCCAGCATACTGAACAGCGCCTCGCGCGTGCGATCCGCAGTCGGGCGCGTTGCCTCTCCCGGCGGGGCTTTCAAACGGCATCCGCGCGCACTGCCGGTAATGATCCGCATTGTATCCCTCCCGGTATCCTACCATAGGTCTTGTTATTTTACCACATTTCCTATCCTTATTTCAACCTGTTGCGCCGCACTCGTTACCCTGTGATGAAAAATTGATGCACATGCATCTTTTCAGCCTGTGCGCGCTGTGCTATACTGTGCGGCAATGAAGAGAGGAGGCAGAAATTTTGCGTAAAGAATGGATTGTAATTATTTTTGCCCTCGTCTGCGCCGTTCTCTTCTTCCGATACATTCTGCACTCCCGCCCGGAGGGCATTCTCTATCCCCCCGTCCTCTCTGTGCAGGAGGGCGATCGCCCTATTCTCCTCGTACCGCTCGACTCACGCCCCCCGTGTACGGATTTCGTTGTGAACGGCGGAAAAATAGTCAGCCGCGAGATTCTCCTCCCTCCGTCTGAAATCATGGACTACTACACACAGCCCGGCAGCACGGCTGATATGCGCGCATGGCTCGCCGCACACATAGAGGATTCCTCCGCCGTCATACTCTCCGTCGACCAACTCCTCTCGGGGGGGCTCATCGCCGCACGTGAGGCTCATATTTCCAGGGAGGATATCGAGGGACTTGCCTCATATCTGCGCGCTCTGCACGGCGCACATCCTGATGTCCCCCTCCACGCCTTTTATATCCTCCCGCGCGCCGCGGCGCAGGACAGCATCGACGGGCTGCGCGCGCGCCGCGCTCTCCTCTCCTACGCGCGCCTCCTCGGGCGCATGGGCGAAGGAGTTCCCGTAGATGCCGACGAATTATCGCGTCTGCATGAGGACTTTACCAACGACGAATTAGAAAAATATCTCGCCCACTTCGAAGAGAGCACGGCGCTTGCCGCCATGCTCATTGAGCTTACGGAGGAGGGGGTGCTCGCGCGGCTCGTGCTCGGTCAGGATGACGGCGAACCGTATTCCGTGGGCAATCTAAAAAAGCAGAAACTGAGCGCCCTGCTTTCTGCGAAACATATTCCCGCCGACCGTGCCGTCATTGTGCATGGTGCCGACGAAATCGCACTCACCATGCTCGCGCGGCTCGCCGTCGACGAGATGCGCGAGCGTGGTACGGATGCGCCGCGCATCGCCCTCCGCTATGCTGCGCCGCCCATGGCGAATGCCGTATTCCCCTTCATGGCAGTCTCCAATGACGAAACGGCGCGCGAAAAGATCGCCCTGCTCGGATGCGCGGCGGACGACTCAGGCGCTGCGGACATCACGCTCTTCATCTCCGCGGGCGACCGCAGCGCGGATACGCTCGGCACGCGAGCTCCCGCCGCCGCATACATCAAAGGGCAGCTTGCAGCAAGAAAGCATATCGCGCTTGTCGACCTCTCCCGCAGGTTCAGCGCTGAGGAGACACTGCTCCCCATTCTCGTTGAGCATAATGTCCCCGTAAACGCTCTCAGCGCCTATGCGGGCTGGAACACGGCGAGCAATGCCATCGGTACGGCGCTCTCGGAGGCAGTACTCTATCACTGCGCGCTCGCACAGGCACAGATGCAGGAAGAACGTGAAGCGGCAACCTATGCCAACGTCACCTTCCTCACAGGGCGCATCGCGGAGGACGAATTTTATCTCAAGGAGGGCATCGACCGCATCAATGGGACACTGCATACTGCAGGTTTTACGAACACCGCCGATCTCGACCTAGAGAAAAATGCGCGCTGGGCGAACGATCTGCTCGCCCGTGATCTCACGCGCCGCATCGCCGCTTACGAATCGACCGCCGCATTCCGCGCCCCGTTCCGCGTCGGAAATACGACGTTCCAATTACACCGCTCAAATGCCGCGGCGTACTTCCCGTGGCCGCGCACCTTCGAGATCCGAATGCATACCGCACCGGAGATGACGATCGCGAGATAAAAGTGGAGCCGCTGCACGAACGCAGCAGCTCCACTTTTCTACTACAGTAATGTCAGCAGCCCGCGCTGCGTCTCACCGTCGACCTGCGCCTCAAGCACACGGCAGTCGATGTCAAAAAAGCGGCGCAGATTTTCCTCCGTGAGGATGGTCTGCGTCTCGCCGAATACATATGCGCCGCGGCGCATCATGAGGCTTTTATCTGATATTTTCAGCGCATTCTCGGGGGAGTGCGTATTCATAACAATCGTCATGTTCCGCTCGCTTGCCAGTTTTTTGAGCAGGCGCAGTACGATGAGCTGATTGTGGAAGTCGAGATGCGCTTCCGGCTCATCAAGGATCATGATCTTCGGTTCGGTCGCAAGCGCGCGCCCGATGTAGACCATCTGCAGCTGGCCGCCGCTGAGTTCGGTCGCACGCCGATCCGCGAGTGCCGAGGCGCCGACCAGCGCAAGCAGTTCCGTCACGCGGCGGCGATCCTCCTCGCTCGGCGTCCGAAAGAGTCCGATGCGCCGCGCCCGCCCCATCATGACCATCTCAAAGACGGTATAGGGAAACGCGGGGGCATGACTCTGCGGCACATACCCGATCTTGTCGCTGACGGCGTCGGGTACGGGAGGTTCCCCGGCCACCAAACAGCCGCCGCGCGTCCACGGCAGGATGCCGAGCAGACAGCGGAGGAATGTGGTCTTGCCGATGCCGTTGCGTCCGAGAATCGTCAGTATCTCGCCTGCGGCGAGGGAGAAGTTCAGCCCGGAAAAGAGTTCTGTTTTGCCGTCGTAAGAAAATGCGGCGTCCTTCACCTCGATCATGACCAATCCCCCATTTTTTCCCGCGTACGCTTGAGGAGTACGGCAAAGAAGGGTGCGCCGAGCAGTGCGGTGAGGATGCCGATCGGCAGCTCCGCTGCGAGCAGGCTGCGCGCACAGATGTCGACGAGTGCAAGAAAGATCGCGCCCACGAAGCAGGTTGCCGGCAGCAGCCGCTGATGATCGACGCCGACCATCCGGCGGCACATATGCGGAATGACGAGTCCGACCCAGCCGACGATGCCGCAGCTGGTCACGGAGAGCGCCGTGAGAACCGTCGCCGCGACGATGGCAATGTTGCGGATGCGCGCGGGATTCACCCCGAGGCTGCGTGCCTCCTCCTCGCCGAGCGAGAGGATGTTGATGCGCCAGCGGATCGCGATCAGGAGCGCGCCTGCGGCAATCATGGGCAGTCCGATGATCTGGAGTTTATCAAAGTCCGCCTTCCCAAGACTGCCCATGAGCCAGTAGGTGATGGCGGGCAGCTTGTCGTAGGGGTCGGCCGAGTATTTCACCAGCGAGATGAGCGCAGAGAAAATCGACGAGATGATGATGCCCGAAAGCACGAGCGACATCATCGAGACAGCCCCGCGGCTGCGCGAGAAGTAGTACGCAAGCCCGACACTCGCCATGCCGCAGGCGAAGGCGATGACCGACGTCCCCATGCCCGTCCCCCAGAGCAGGATGCCGAGCACCGCACCGAAACCCGCGCCGCTGCTGACGCCGAGCACATCGGGACTGACGAGCGGATTGCGGAAGATCCCCTGATATACCGCACCCGAGAGCGAAAGCCCCGCACCGACGAGCATGGCGAGGAGCGTACGCGGCAGGCGCAGTTCCAGTACAACGGTCGATGCCATATCCGTCCCTGCATTGCCTCCGGCCGCACGCACGAGAATGTCAAAGACGGCCCCCGGCTCGATCGCAAAGCGCCCCGCCGCAAGCGAAAGAAAGAATACGGCGATGAGCAGTACCGTCATGATCGTCCAGAGAGCTGCATTGCTTTGTTTCATAGGGCAGCTCACTCGTGCAGAATCATCTTGAGGTCGGCATCCGTCAGCGTGTATGAGAAGAATTTCTCATAGAAGCTGCGCAGATCGTCCGTCAGACGGTAGTCGCCGAACACATCCGGATGCAGTTTCTGCGCGACCCACTTGATCATCAGCGGCGTCTCGACGCAGGGCGCATCCCAGCGATAGAGGCCATTCGGCGCCTTGTAGACACGTCCCTCGCGCACCGCCTTGATGTTCTTCCAGTTCTGCCCCTCCAGTTTATCCTCGAAGAGATCGGCTGGCTGAATCGGATCAAAATTGCTGAGGATGATGACATCAGGATCCCACGCGGCAATCTGCTCCATCGTGACGGGCGTCCACTGCACCTGCACGTCCTTTGCAGGGTTCGTGCCGCCCGCCGTCTCGATCATCATCGTGTTGACGCTTCCGCCCGCTGCAACCTTCAGATCACGATCGCGCAGGTAGAGCACCTTCGGCTTCGCCTTGCCTGCAAGCGCCGCTTTTTTCCCGTCGAAATACGCCATCGTGTCCTGCTGAAACCCCACCAGATCCTCGGCGCGCTGCTCCTTGCCGAGCACCTGCCCGAGGACGCGGATGCCCTGCTGGACGTCCTCCATTGTGCCGTATTTCAGCGCAATCGTTGGAACCTTCAGCTTCTCGAGCTGCGCGATCTCATCCTCCTGATAGTTCCAGACGATGATGGCGCTCGGGTTCAGCTTGCCAAGCTCCTCCATGTGGAGGGAGAAATCCTGCCCGACGAAGTCTGTTGCGGCATTCGCCATCCCCGGCGCAAGCACCTTGAGCATGGACTTCTCATACGACGCCTTCGCCGACGGGTGCATGCCCGCAATGCGATCCCCCGAGCCGTCCACCGCAAAGACAACGGATGCCCACGGGATCGGTACGACGGCCAGGCTCTTGACCTCTCCCGGCAAATGTACCTCACGCCCGGTCGTATCCGTCACGACCCGCTCCGCCTTGGGCGCGGGTGTCTGCTGCTGCCCGCATCCCGCGAGCACAGCGCAGAGGAGCATCAGCGCTGCAAGAAAACCAATTGGCAAACGATGTTTCATGATCATCCTCCGAATCCGAATAAATTAGAATACGGGACCGCACCCCGCAGGCATATTCGCCTCAGAAACGGTCCCGTCTGTATCTTCTGTGCTGCGCCGTCAGAGATCAAACGTCGCGGAGAGCATAAACGTCCGCGGCATCGAGAGCAGCAGCTTGCTCCCCTGTCCCGGCTGCAGAATCCAGTAGCTGCGGTTGAATACGTTGTAGACGGATGCCTGCACGGAGACCGGCGTCGTCCCGATCTTCGTCCGGTAGTTTGCAAAGAGATCAAATACCGCCGAGGACGGCACAGAGAGTTCGCGGCGGCCGGTGCCGATGATCGTGCCGCGCGAGACGTAGTTCAGACGCCCCGTGATGGTCCAGTCCGCATTCGGCATATACTCAACCCCCGCAACGGCGCTCCACGGCGCCGAGCTGTCCGTCGGCAGGCCGTCGTTTACGCCGCCCTGCGTCCGCTGCTGGCGCGCATGGAGGTACTGAATCCCGCCGAATACGTTCCACTTCGGCGCGGCTGCGCCCGTGACGCTGAGATCGACGCCGCGGTAGCGGTTCTCGCCGTTGAGGCGGCGGAACTTCGTCCCCGGAACGGCAGGATTCGCGACATCGACATAGTTCGGCTGGTTCACGTCGAAATAGGCGAGCGCGGCATACATGCTGCCGAACTTGTACTTTACGCCGACTTCCTTCTGCGTGACCTTTACTGCGGGGAGAATCGCCCCCTCGTTGACATAGCCGCTGCCGACCACCTGCCCGCGTGTCGTGGCTTTTGCATACGCGCCGTAGACCGAGAGGCGGTCCGTCGGCGCATAGGTCACGCCGAACGTGGGCGCATACTGCGTATCCTTTGTCTCGCTGCCTGCAGCTGCGCCGCGGTAGTTTCCGTGGCGGCGCGTGACGGCCGCGAGCAGATTCCACTTCCCGATCTTTACATTGTCCATCAGGTTGATGCTCGTATCCATCTCCTGATACTGGAACTTCTGGCCAAGGCTGTCGGAGATGTCGTAGCTGTAGATCGAGGGCCGATAGATGATGCCGGAGTAGATATTGCCCGACACCTGCGCCCCCGCCCCATCGCGCCGCGTATTGTTGTACTGGACGCGCCACGAGCGGTCCACGGCGAGCGTCACGTCATGCTCCGCTGCGCCCGTGCGGAATTTATGGTTTACCCCGATCTGTCCGTAGCGGCTCTTGAGATAGAAATACTGCGACCAGACGCGGTTGTCGCGCAGGTTGCCGTCCCCATCGATCGTAACCTGAGTCCAGTAGATGAAGCGGCGGTTCGTCATGTCGTTCGTACCCGCGTTCAGGAACCACTTCGTATGCGGATTGATCTTCTGCTCGTGGTTGAGCGTGATCTGATAGCCGTCCCAGTCGCTGTGCATGAGGTTCGGATCATCGTAGCTGCGGCTCGCATCGGGCGCATTCGGCACCTGCCGCGCCGTGCGCTGAATCTGGAAGCGCCGCTCCGTCCCGCGCAGATGATCCTTGTAATAGCCGCCGAAAAGATTCGTCGTGGTCTTCGGTGTCTCGCGGCTCACATCGACAAAGAGGTTGCTCTTTCTCCGTCCCGCACCGCTGACGGAGAAGTTCCCCTCGCTGTGCTCGCCGTAGACACGCACGCCGAACGTACCGTCACCGAGACCGCTGCGGTTCACATCGATATAGCTGCCGTAGTGGCCGTAGCCGCCCATCGTCTGCCGGTAGCGCGTGAAGTCGCCCTTCTCCGGGCGTTTCGTATAGAGATACACGGAGACCGGCTGACCCCCGTCCGGACCATTGTACGACTGCACCGAGCCGGACAGCGTCGCTGCAGGCCCGACCATCACATCGGCACGTCCAATCGTATTCGTCACGGGACCCGCTGCCATGATGAAGAAGCCGGGCACATTGTTGAGGTACATCGCCGAACCGTTTGCAAGCATCCCGCGCGCGGAAAAATCCGTCTTAATGAGCGAAGTACCCACGCGCAGCGACGGCACATTGGCGAGTGCCTGATTGATGTCGCCCGCAGGCGCAACAAACGTGTCAAAATTCTTCGTCGTGAGGCTCTGCGCCGTATAGGGCACCTGCATCACATCCCGGTCGCCGAGGAGTCCGAAATGTGTCTCCTGCGCCTGAAATCCGCCCGGCAAAACGAGCCGTCCGTCCGTATCGGCAAGTGCACGCGTCCCCGTCACCGTAACTGCGGGCAGTTCATAGGTATCGACTTCCGCCTGCATCCTATCGCTCTGTATCTCAGGCTGTTCCGCACTTGCGATTCCGCTGCCCGCAAGCCATAGCGTAAGAAGAGATGCAATTTTTTTCTTTGTCATGTTCTAATCCCCTTTGATGTCGTCAACTAGAATTGTTTCATACTTTATCATAATCACTTGATTAGAACAATCGAAAAGATTAAAATCATTATTTCAGTTTTTTTGAAGTATCCCCCCCTCCCTGTATGCCAAGAAATGCGGCGAGCGCCCTCCGGAACGCCGCACCCAAGACGCCCCCGTCCGCGCACACAGCATCTCTGCCGGAGAGGTACCCGGTCGGTAGCGGCAACAGGCGTTTCTCGCCGAACACGATACAGAATGCAGGATCAGCGACCACGATATCAGCCGCATTCCACAGCGGCTCTAATTCTTCACGGGTTTGAAAGCACAATATTTCCTCACGCCCTGCCGCACGGCGATAGAGTTCCGCCGTCTCATCCGTCCACGCGTACGCCGCGCACCGAATGTCACAATACCCGTAAGCGCGCAGGACGCACACGATGGCACGCGAGGCAATCGGATCGCCGATGAGGAGAATACGTTCGCTGTTCCGCCCATATGATTTACTCCCTGCGGTCTCCTGCGCCGCATTCGCCCGGTACGTCCTGCCGAGCATCTTTGCCGCCGTCCGCTCCCATGCCGCTTTGCCCTGCGCACCGAGCGGCAGCGTTTGCAGCACAGGAATATCGTAAGTGTCATGCAGCCAGTCTGCCGCAGGCAGTCCCGCAGCTGATACGCACCAAGCAAGCACGGGGCGTTCCGAAAGAACATCTCGCCCCGCTATATGCATCCTATATCCGCGCTTTGCAAAAAAATCTTCCGCCGCTGCAAACTGTGCGCACGCACCGACAAGCATCTCGCTCCAACCGAGCACATACACACAGGATGATGTCGTCCCCCAATCTGCCGCAGCCTCCCATACCAAGGACAGAGACGCCGCCGCAATCCCCGTGACGGCATCCTGAAAGCCGCTCGTCGGGAAAAACTTCCCCTTGCAGCCGCAGGACGACAAATTTTCTAAGATAAATTCCTCCTGCATCCCCATGAATGCAGGCACGGGTGAGCCGAGAAGGTTCAGCTTTTGGAATGCGGCGCCCTCCGCAAGTTCTTCCACCTGCGTGCGTATCGTCTCTTCCATGCCGAAGATATAGTCCTCCGCCGCGGGAAGCGCGGCATAGACGTCCCGCCGTTCCCGCGTCATATCCATACGCGCGATGGGGCTGCGGCAGCCCGACGGTGTGACAAGCACATTCGCCGTATCCGCTGCGCGCAGGAAATCCGCTGCGCCCGCAATATCGCTCATGGGCGGCGGCAGAGATATATCCGCCTCGATGCACGTCTCCTCCGGCGGCAGGCTGCGCAGTATATCCTCCGCCGTCTCGTGCGGCATGGCGTCCGCCTTGGCAAGAGGTCCGCGGAAAAAACAGCGCACGACGCATCCCGTCTCCGCCGAAAGGCGCGCCTCTATATCCGCGAAGTCAAGCCGCACGAGGATATCGAGGCAGGAGAGATAGATGACGATCACACGCACACCGGGGAGATTTCCCGCCGCGCGCACCACATCCCGCAGCTTTTCCTCCATCGTACCGACGACATAGTCCTCCTCGCGCAGGATAACATAACGCAGCTGCGAAAGCACGCCGCGCAGCGCGGCTCTTTGATAGAGGCTGCGCAGACAGATCAGCGCTCCCGGGATGACGAGAACGAGATCGCGGCGCCGGCACAGAAGATCCATACTCGTATCAAACGACGTGATTTCCTCGGCAGCTATCTGTTCCATACGCATCTCTCCTCAATAAAAAAAGCACCCCGGCGCATCGCTGCGCCGAGACCTCCGGTCAACCGCTAGCAACTGTCCGCCGTGTCCTTATACTCCGACAAAACGTCGAAAAAGAGTGTCATCGCGGGGCTGTGCCATTTATTTTTTCGTGTGCCGCAAAAGGATCGGACGTGTATCTTTTCCGACGGAACGACGGCAAGCGCCTTGCGCGTTACGCGATCCTGCACGACGAAATCCGGCAGGAGCGCGACGCCCATGTCGTTTTCGATAAGGTTGATGATGGTCTGCGTGCTGCGCAGCTCGATGGTATTGTCAAATGTGATCTCTTTTTTGCTCAGATAATCGTCGAGCAGGGCGCGAATCTCTCCCGGCATCGGCGTCGAAACGCGCGTGATGTCCGCGACGGTTTGTCCGCTCGTCTTCATATCGGGGCAGCGCATGGCAACCGACGGCGACGCGTAAAAATGCGCCGTGCTGCTCTCAAATGCCCGAAAATCGAGTTGTTCCCGGTCTTTCTCATGCACGCTGTAGACAAACCCGATGTCGACGGTATCCTCGTGCAGCGCCGTCACGACATCGCGGCTCGTCAGCGAACGCAGGCGCAGATCCACGTGGGGCGCCTGTCTGTGCAGGCGCTTGAGGAGTGCGGGCAGGCGAAAACAGAGCATGGATTCGGGCGCGCCGATGGTAAGCGCCCCGCGATAATCCGAAATGTCGTATTGAAAATTTTGGATCTTGTGCGCGGCTTCGAGCACCTCGTCCACATACGGAACAAGAGCCTCCCCCGCCTGCGTTAAAATCATGCGGCGGCCGCTCTTTTCAAAGATCCGCACGCCCGCAGCCTCCTCGAGCTGCGCAACGTGAAAGGTGATCGTGGACGGGGTATAGTTGAGCCGCCGAGCTGCCTTTGAAAAACTGCCCGTGCGGATAATGGTCTTAAATGTCGTCAGGATTTTGAGTTCCATGCGTTTTCCTCATAATATACGCGCAATATACGGCAGATTCGGATGGAAAAGGCTGCAACTCATCTTTTCATATGTATTTTCTATCTCTAGCGTGACGGCTTTCCCTGCGGGTTTATTTCTTTCTGCGCAGTTCCTCGAGACGCGCGACGGTATCGGTGTCCAGCCGCTCATGCACCTCGATGCGTCCTGCGGGCTGCGTATGCGTGCCGATGTATTCCGCCTTCATCAGTTTCTTTGCTTTTTTGACGGCGCGGCGCAGTTCGGGCGAGGGGATGCGGTAAGCGCCCGCGCCGAGGATAACGCTCTGCTCGGCGCCGTCGGAGGTGACGACGTGAACTTCACGCCCATCGCGTACCGCACGATAGGCGAGGCGCTCGATGCAGCTGTCCGCCGTCTCGCCCGCGCCGGTGTAAATCACGCGCAGGCGTCGTCCGAGCTCGATGACGCGCTCTTCATCTTCAGTAAAGAGTGCATCAAAGACAATCGTCATTTCGTAGTTTTCAAATGCACCGTATTCGGCGAGAATGCGAACGAGCACGTCGCGCGCCTCGTCGAGGTTGCCGCGCAGCCGGATCAGCTCCGGCCACGCGTTGATGACATTGTAGCCGTCGACGATATAGTATTCGCATTCCCTTATCCTAGCCATGCGGCACCGCGTCTTTCGCTGTGCGCTGGCGCATCGCCTCGTACATGAGGATCGCCCCTGCGACGGACGCATTAAGCGAGTTGATCTTCCCGCGCATGGGCAGGCGCACGGTAAAGTCGCAGAGCTCGCGCGTGAGGCGGCTCATACCGCGTCCCTCGCTGCCGATGACGAGAACGAGCGCACCCGTCAGGTTCGCCTTGTCATAGGTATCGCTTCCCGCCATATCCGCCCCCGCGATCCAAAAGCCCTCTTCCTTCAGTGCGCGCATGGTCTGCGCGACGTTGCCGATGTGCGCGACGGGGACGTATTCGAGCGCACCTGCGGAGACGCGTGCCACCGTCTCGGTGAGCGGGACACTGTGCCGGCGCGGGAGGAGAATACCATGTACCCCCGCCGCGTCCGCCGTCCGCAGCAAGGCGCCGAGGTTGTGCGGATCTTCGATGCCGTCGAGGAGCAGCAGCAACGGCTCTTCTCCACGCGCCCGTACCGCAGAGATGATCTCTTCGACCGGCACATAGGAGACGGGTGCGGCGTAGGCAAGCATCCCACCGTGCCGTGCCCCCTGCGCCGCCGCATCAAGCTTTGCGCGCGATACGATGTCGACCGTAATGTCATGCGCGCGGGCAAGATCGCGCAGCTCCCGCACGCCGCTGCCATGCAGTCCGTCCGCGATGAGAATGCGGTTGATTCCGCGCCCCGCCTTGATCGCCTCGGTGATCGCATGACGCCCCGCGAGGATTCCCGCAGGAGGATCGACCGAATGCTCCTCAATGTGCCGGTTTTCCTGTTTCATGCCCGCGCTCCTCTCAGCGTTCCTATATGTATTCTCAGCCGCACGGCGCTTATGCACGCGGGATATATGTTTCGAGCCATGGTTCCTCTGCGACGATGAGATCGCGCATACGGAGCATCATTTCTTTGATCTCCCACTGCGCCCCCGGCGTCGTGACACGTTTTTCATAGACGTCCATGAAGGAGCGCAGATTGAGCGTCGTAACGAAATTCGTGCACGCGCCGCCCGGCAGAACAAACCGCGCATCCTGTTTAGCAACGCCGAGCGAGAGCAGATCGTCATACGCCGATTGGATCGCCTTCATGCACTCCATATAACGTGTATGCGCTTCCCCGTTTTCCATCACGGTATGTGGAACGACATGACCAAAGAGACCGCCCGGCTGCTTCTCGGACTGCTCGGAAACATAGCGTTGGCTCTGCACGCTCAGCGACACCCCGATGCGGTGGCGGCTGTACTGCGCGAGGAGTGTGCGCGAGACGTTCTTCACTGCAAATGTCATGGCGCAGTGCTCGATGACGCTCAGGTGCTTGCTCTTCATAATGCGGTCGATGAGGCGCAGCATCTCTTCGTCCGTCTTTTCCTGTACGATGAGCTCGATAGGGGAGTCCGCACTGTAGCAGGTGCGCGCTGCTGTCCAGCAGGTTCTGAGGTAGTTTGGCGTCTTTGAAATGAGTTTAATTTCCATTGTGATTGTTCCTTATCTGTTCCATCATCTCTTTAGCGATGATTTGAAACGCTGCTTCCGCGATCTCTTCGAGCCGTGCCGTCTCTCCGCGCATATAGAACGATCCGAGCAGCGCCTCAAAACCGGTGCTCGTGTGGTACTCTGCAACCGTCGCGCTGCGCGGCGCATGGCTCTTCGTATTGCGCGCCCGGCGGTAAATTGTCCGCTCCTCCTCCGAGAGCATCGACTCGATGCCGCGGTATGCCTTCGCCTGCCAGACTGCCGAGACGATCTGCGCGCTAAACGTATCGAGGATCTGCACCTTTGCCTGCTCGTAGGCAAGCAGCCGCATCCGCACATAGAGATGAAAATACGCGTCCCCCACGTAGGCGAGCACGAGCGGATGCACCTCCCGCGCATCAACCGTCTCGTAGCGTGTGATGATATTCCCCTCAGCATCCGGCGCGAACATCATATGCACAAGCTCTTGAAAGCGTTCAAATTTCATACTGCGGTCATGCTCTCTTCCAGCGCACACCGGTCGGGGTGTCCTCGAGAACAACGCCACGCTCTTTGAGTTCGTCGCGGATGCGGTCGGCAAGCGCCCAGTTCTTCTGTACACGCGCGTCTTGCCTGAGAGCGATGATGATCTCCATGAGACCGTCCGCAAGACCGTCGGTTGCCGCAGCCGGCTCCTGCTCAAAGATGCCGATGATCTCCGCCATCGTACGGTAGGCGTCCGCCGCCTCCGCGAAATGTGCCGCATCGAACGCCGTGCCGTGCTCGAGCTCCTGTCGGTATCGGTTAATTTCCTTGGACAACCCGAACATCTGACTGAGGGCGAGTGCCGTGTTAAAGTCGTCGTCCATCGCCGCGTCGAATGCCTCGAGGAAATCTTTTGCCTGCGCCGCAAGCGCGGCGGCTGTATCCGCCGTTCCCTCGCGTCCCGAGAGCTCGTCGACCACCTCTTTCGTATGGGCAAGGCGCGCGAGCGCCGCCTGTGCCTCGCGCAGGCGCTCGTCGCTGAAATCAAGCGGGCTGCGGTAATGTGTCTGGAGGATGAAGAAGCGAATCACTTCTCCCGGGAACTCCTTGAGGATGTCCTTCACTGTAAAGAAGTTGTTCTTTGACTTCGACATCTTTTCGTTGTCAATCGTAATGAACCCATTGTGCAGCCAATAGCGTGCAAATTTCTCATGTCCGTCGATGCACGGCTCCGCCTGCGCGATCTCGTTCTCATGATGCGGGAAGATGAGGTCGCTGCCGCCCCCGTGAAAGTCAAATGCCTCGCCGAGGTACTTCACCGACATCGCGGAGCATTCGATGTGCCATCCGGGGCGTCCCTTCCCCCACGGGCTGTCCCATGCGGGTTCGCCCGGCTTTGCCGCTTTCCACAGGGCAAAGTCCATCGGGTGACGCTTCGTCTCGTTGATCTCGACCCGCGCGCCCGCCTCCATATCGTCGAGGCTGCGCCCGCTCAGTCTTCCGTAATGCGCGAATTTCTCCACGCTGTAGTAAACGTCGCCCTCGCTCGTCGCGTAGGCATAGCCGCGTGCGATCAGAGTCCCAACCATGCGAATGATGTCCTCCATCGTCTCTGAAACGCGCGGGAACACGTCGGCACGATGCACGTTCAGTGCATCCATCGCCGTGAAATACGCTGCGATATAGCGATCCGAGATCTCCTTCCACGTCACGCCCTCGCGATTCGCAGCATTGATGATCTTATCGTCCACATCGGTGAAGTTTTGAATGTAGCGCACGCGATAGCCCTTGCGCGCGAGATAGCGGCGAATGACGTCCCACGTGACAAAGGGGCGCGCATTGCCGATGTGCGGATCATTGTACGGCGTCACACCGCAGCAGTAGATGCTGACTTCGCCCTCCTTCAGCGGATGAAATTCCTCTTTCTTTCGCGTCATTGTATTATACACAGTAAGCATGATAGGACTCCTCTATGATCTTTCCTCAAGGGCATGTAGGCGTTCTTTGAGGATCTCGATTTCCTGCCGCATCAGCTCGATGCCCTCTGCGATCGGATCGGGTAGGATATCGTGGTCGAGGTCGACGTCCAGCTCTGCGGCGATCTCCTCGACACTCTCCCCTTCTTCCGCCGACAGCGCACGTGCGCGAAGGAGCTCTTCCTCCGTACGGACACGGTGCCCCTTCATCATGACGATGCGTCCCGGGATGCCGACGACCGTCGCATGGGCGGGCACGGGTCTGAGTACGACCGAACCCGCACCGATCTTCGCATGGTCTCCGACGGTAAACGAGCCCAGCACCTTAGCGCCTGAGGCGACGACGACATTGTTGCCGATCGTCGGGTGGCGCTTTCCCTTTTCTTTGCCCGTGCCGCCTAGCGTTACGCCCTGATAGAGCGTGACGTTCCTGCCGATCTCCGCCGTCTCGCCGATGACGATGCCTGTGCCGTGGTCGATGAAAAGACCCTCGCCGATCGTCGCACCGGGATGAATCTCGATCCCCGTCAAAAAGCGAGCGACATTTGAAATCAAACGCGGTACGAGCACCCAGCCGCGCAGATAGAGCGCGTGCGCAAGGCGATGTGCCCAGATCGCGTGCAGCCCCGAATAGCAGAGTACGACCTCAAGCGTACTCTGCGCGGCAGGGTCGCGCTCAAAGATAACGCGAATATCGCGGCGAATCCTCGCGAACATAGCAGCATCCTCTCCCGGTAACAAACAGCCCGCAAAAGAAATGCGTCCGCACCCGCTTGGACGCCGACGCACAGATTTTCTTTGCAGTCGTTCTTATTCTACCAAAAAAACACCCGCTTGACAAATTTTTATCAGCGGGTGTTCCTATTCCTATGATAAGGTCAGATCCCTTCCTCGTTGCGGTTATGATGCGGCTGTCCGTGTACGATCTGCATCGCGCGCACGGTCTCCGTCAGCACCTCCACATCGTACGACATCTCCATGCTCTCAACGCGCCGCAGAACGTCCGCCTTATGCGTCGAGACATACCGCGGCGGGAGATTGTTCAGCGCGATCATCATCATATCCGTACGGCAGCGCTCGCACATACAAATGTGCGGATATTGCGGCGCCAGCCGATTCAGCATATGATTGACGGCGTCCTCCATATAGTTTTTGAACGGCAAATGATGCATCACGCTGCTCCTCCCGGCACATAAAGCAATTAAAGTCGGACCGTGTATATTTTCCCTTTATAATTCTTTACCCCGAGCGCTTTCTCCGAGGCGACTGTGTACTCAATGGTATTCGGTGATTTTTTACGGATATAGACACCGACCTCATCGTCGTCGCTCACATCGTCGTCGTCGATGATACATCGCACCATGCGCACCTCGGATGCCTTCATATGTCCCTGCAGCGCGCGGGGTTCCTGTGTGTAGTAAAGCTCGAACTCGTCCTCATCTGCATAAGTAAAGTACGACCATGTACCGTAGTCGACACGTGCGTCGATATCCACGCGGAAGCAGCCGCGCTCGCTGAGGCTCCCGAGGAAATACGGAAACAGAAGCTCGTCGTGCGCGTCCACATTCTTATTGATGATCTTGATATCCTTACCGCCTTTGCGGCAGCGCAGGAGCCCGAACGCAACGCCGGTCTTGCCCGTGCGCATGCGGTCGAAATCACCGTTCAGCTTCTTTCCTTTTCCGGCCTCCTCATCCTCCATACCGAGCGGGAGATAGAGCAGGAACGGATCGTCCTTGCGCGGCACGGCGGATTTTCCCGCATCCGCGCTCTGTTTTCCTTTCGCATCGCTCTTGCCCGTCTGCGGTACGCGCATGGTACTCTCCATCCGGCTCGTAATGTACTCCTCGAAAAGCTTGCGTACCATCGGCGCCTTGCAGGAATTGCCTGCGAGGAAAATGTGCACCTGCCGCACAGTGCGCCCCTTGAACGCCGTTGCCATCGCTTGGAAAAAGTTTTCCACCCCGCGCCGAATCCGATCCTCAAGCGTGCGCTCGAGCTTGCGCACGTCGATGTCGATATGCACCTGCGCACGGTTGCCCGCGTTCCCGGTCTTTTCCGAGGAAAAGAGCGTGAGCGTCGTCTTGAAGCCGTCGCCTGTCGCAAATTCGTCATAGCCGGCGCCGCGCTCCCAGAACGGACGCAGCCGCTCGGCGAGGATCTTGTTGTTGAGATGTGATGCCGCGTCTCGCGTCTCGCGTACGAGCGCCTCCGCCCCTGCGAACGTCTCGCATTCGGGCGGCAGCGCAAACGTAATCTTGTGCTTGCGCATCTCTGCAAGGTTATCCTTGAACACCTCGTAGGCAAGCAGTTCGAGAATATTCTCGCCGCCGAGATACATATCGCTGCCAAAGCCGAACTGCTCGATGATGAACTTGCGCCGCCGGTTCTCCGGCACATACTCCACCCCAAAGTCAAAATCTGTCGTGCCGCCGCCGAAATCAAAAACACCGTAGGCAACTTCTTCGCCCGGATTCTTCGGCTCGAGCCCGTACGCCTCGAGTGCGCTGACAGCGTAGGCGGCAGGTTCGCTTGCCCCGTCGTAGACACGGAAGCGGCGCATCATCTCCGTATCGTCGAGCAGCGCTTTGGGCAGCGTCTTCTTCAGTCCACGCTCAAAACTCATGCGGATATGCTCGCGCACGTCCTTCTCATAGCCTACCGGGAACGAGAGAATATAGTCGAGATAGATGCTGCGGTGCATATTATTGATGTAAAGTCCAAGGTAATATGCATAGATCTCAATGGGGTCAAATCCGCCCGCATCGAGCGGCAGTGTCTCGGCATAGGGCTTTACCTCTTGGATGTAACCGTGCCGGTCTTTGAGGATCGGTGAGTTCGCCGTATCGCGCGTCCAGCGTTTCAACTCGCTGAATACGGAGTAGTAGACCGAGATCCCCTCTGTAGACTGACGCTCGAAGATCGCATCCGCCGCCTGATGCGACGCAGTAACCTGCGCCCACTCCGTATAGGGACGCCCTTCGCGCGCACGGTAGAGCATCTTGAACTTCTCGATATCAATCAACTCGATTGCCGTCGGATTTTCATAGTCTTGAATGGTCGGCTCATGGGAATAATCTCCCTTGCCGATGCGCAGGAGACGCGCATCGCGGTCGCGGCAGACGACAACCGTACTGCGTGTGCCGAAGTCAATGGCGCACGTTCCGTTCATGATCACGTCGAGCTGCGGCGGACGCGCCACGAGGAAATCCGTCGGCGGCAGGCGCAGACATACGCTGTCCTCACGTCCGTCGTCCGTCAGTTCCTCATACAGCTCCCAATGTCCAAGACTCATATCGGTGAGAAGGCGTTCCGGATAGGGCTGGATGTTCGCCCGCACATGGTCGCACAGCAGGAGTTCTTTCTTGAATGGCTCAATGGAAAAATCAAGCGCCACGGATCCGGTGTTGATCGCCGTCTCAATAATACTTTGAATATCAAAGGTCAGTCCGAAGATCGTCTCTTTGAAGCGTCCGGCGACCACATCCTCGGCAAATCGTTCATGATCAAAAACGAGCTGATCTGCATCGACACGGATGTATGCACGGATCTTCGGATACTCCGCCACAAGCCGGCGCAGGCGCTCTTCCTGCTCATGGGACACGTCCTCTGCGTTGAACTCATCCGCAATCCATTTGAGGAAGCTTTGCGCGCCGCTCCTGTCCGTTCCGAATGAAAACATATACTTCTTATTGACAATAGATGCCGTCTCGTCTTTAAGCGCAGCAATATCACGTCCGATCTGCGCACCGAAGCGGAGCGAACTCTCGTAGAAAAACTGCCGAAAGGTATTCTTTTTCAAATACAGCGTCCGCATGAGCATTGGCCGCAGCGTTGCTCCCTGCACCTCTCTCCGCGTCATTCATTCATCTCCTAGCGAAAATAAAAAATCCCTTGCTGTAATATTCTTCGCATTCTGTTAAAATCCTTTTTCAGACAAAAAAAGCCCTGCGTCAAATTTGCAGGGCAATAATTCAAAAGTGGTGCGCTCGGCGGGAGTCGAACCCACGCTTTCAGCTCCGGAGGCTAACGTCCTATCCACTGGACTACGAGCGCGCTGCCGTATGGCACAAGCCGTATTATAACGTAAAAAAAGGAGCTTGTCGAGATATTTTTCTAATCGTTTGTCTTTTTCGTGGTTTCATCCGGTTCCACACGCTCATCGCGATGCGCGGCAGAAACAGGCGCAAGATACTTACGCACCGCACCGATCTCATCCTCAATAAAGAGCGCGACAGGCGACTCGCGCAGCATGACGAGTTCGAGCAGTCGTGCCTGCTCCGCAGGCTTTTTCTCCTGCATTGCCGCAGGATCGACTGCAGCGCGTGTCAGCGTGACCGCTTTCTGCTCCGCTGCCACATACGCGTCCGTCTTGACAACGATGCTCGCGACAGGATTATAGATCTCGTCCGAAAGTGTCACGGGCGGCACATTCTTGTCCATACGCGCGCGCAGATCCTGCATATCGCGTTCAAGCTCGGAGAGACGCGCATAGGTCGCCCTGATGTCGCTCTCCCCATTCTTTGCATCAGCAAGGATCTGATGGTAGCGCGTCCAGCAGCGATCCAGCTCCCCGATTCCCTTCTGATAATCGTTCCACCACGGCACGAAGAGCTCCTGATCGCGGTTCATCGCGGCAAGACGTTCCTGTGTAAGCGGCGGCTCTTCACGCTTTTCCGTCTGGGTGTGAAACAGCACGCCTCCCATAATGGCGGTTAAGAAAGCAAAGATGAAAAAGACACGTCCCGGCAGGTAGCGAAACAGAATGACAAGCAGCAACAAGGCAATGACTGCCGGAACATAATGCAGCATAGAGACCTCCGCAAAATCAATGACGGGAATTTTTAAGCGCCCGCACGCTTTTGGAGCGCAGCTCGGTCGAGGATCCGAATCCGCCCGCGCGACGCCTGAACCAATCCCTCATGCCCGTATTCCCGAATAAGTCGGCTGACGACCTCACGCGCAGTGCCCAGATAGTGCGCCGTCTGTTCATGGGTAAAGTTTACCTCATCGCGCTCCGTACGTTCTGATTCTTCGATCAGGAACTTGGCGAGACGCCGATCCGCTGAGGTAAAGAGCATCTGCTGAAATTTCCACAGCGTCTCGGAAAGCCGTGTTACTGCCGTCTCATAGGCTCTGAGATGCGCAACGGTATTCGCCTCAAAAATACGGCGCACCACTGCCGTATCGGACACAAACACTTCCGTATCCTCATTGGCATCAATATAGACGTCTCCCGTCAGCGTTTCAAGTACGCAGGTACTGGAGACAATGGTAATATCACCTTTTCGGACAAAATACAGGGTGAGTTCGCGCCCCTCCTCTGAAAGGAGATAGACACGCAGACTGCCGGACATAATGTGCATGGTCGCCACCCGTGCCAATCCGCCGCGATGTACCATCGCTCCTTTTGGATAGTGAACGTACTGCGTATGTGCGGCAAGGAGTTCCTTCTCCTCTTCTGTCAGCGTATTCCACAGAGGAAACGCTTGGATGTATTCTCTAAATTGGCAGCCATCCCTTACTCGCGCCGACATATCCATCCTCCCCTTTTTCCATATCTCTGCAAATCCCGGCTTATTTCTTCTTGTGCATACAGCGTACGGTGGAAAGTCCCGCCTGCGCTCCCTCGTAAGCGGCTTTGACAATCTGCAGCAACCCGCCCGTACAGTCGCCTGCCGCATACACCCCGGGGACGTTCGTCTCCATCTGCGCATTGACGACAATTTTGCCGTCTTCCACGAGCACTCCGAGCTTACGTGCAAGCTCCGCCGTCCCCGCTGTACCGATCGCAAGGAATACGCCCACGGTATCCGCCGCCGTCCCGTCCGCAAATACAACGCGCGCAACACGCCGATCTCCCTCAATGCGGGCAATGCGCTCCGTATAGACCGTAACCTCCGGCGGAATACCGGCGGGCGGCTCTCCCCCGTTTGTGAGGAGCTGCACCTGCGCCGCGTGAGGTAAAAGGACTTGTACCTCGTGCAGCGCGTATTCCCCGGCACCAATGACAGAGGTCGTCTTTCCACGATAGAAGAATGCGTCGCAGACGGCGCAGGAACTGACGCCTCGCCCTGTAAACTCGCGGATGCCGGGAATCGAGAGCGTCTTGCGTGTCGCGCCCGTTGCAAGGACAACGGCATCGCCCGTGTAGAGTTCGCTTTTCCCCTCGACGGCGAATGACGTACCGTCTCCCGTGATCCCCAGCACTTCGTCCGTCACGAACGTGACTCCGAGACGGCGAGCTCCCTCGATGCCGCGCCGTGCAAGCTCTCGCCCGGAGACGGGTTCCTCGATCCCATAGTAGTTCTCGATCGTCTCCGCCGTCCCCAGCGCACCGACCTCCTTTGCAATGACGGTGACATCGGCACCGCCGCGGCGCGCATAGAGAGCTGCCGAGACGCCCGCGGGTCCCGCTCCTATGATGAGCACATGCATCGTTTTCTCCTACAAAAACCTAGATGAAAAAGAGGCGTCCCCTGAGACGACACCTCTTTTTCTCTCCACGGGGAACTTGCTCGGTCAATGATGATTAAACAGCAGGCTCACCGATCGATGACTTTGAACGCGCACGATAACGTCTGCAAGCGACTGTGCGAGGGAAAGCGTGACGAGTTTTTCGGACTGCTTCTCCGGCGGTACCGGAATGGAGTCCGTAATAACGAGTTTTTCCAGCGGAGACGCTTCGATGCGTTCGACCGCGGGATCGCTGAGAATCGCATGGGAACAGGCGGCAAGCACGCGCTTTGCTCCGCGCTCCTTGAGCGCCTTTGCCCCCTCGCAGAGAGACCCTGCTGTGTCCACGATATCGTCGATGAGGAGTGCCGTCTTTCCCTCCACCGCACCGATGAGATTCATAACCTCCGCGCGTCCCGGCTCGGGGCGCCGCTTCTCGATGATGGCAATCGGCGCATGAAGAAAATCCGCCATGATGCGCGCACGCGTCACCCCGCCGAGATCCGGCGAGACGACGATCAGGTCTTCATAGTCCTGCTCGCGGAAATAACCCGCAAGGACGGGTGCCGCCGCCAAATGATCCACCGGGATATCGAAAAATCCCTGGATCTGCCCCGCATGGAGATCAACCGTCACAACGCGAGTCACGCCCGCAGTTGTCATGAGGTTCGCGACGAGTTTTGCCGAGATAGGTTCGCGTCCGCGCGTCTTGCGATCTTGACGCGCATATGCGTAATACGGAACGACCGCCGTGATGCTGTGTGCGGAAGCGCGCTTGCACGCGTCGGTTAAGATGAGGAGTTCCATCAGGTTGTCGTTGACCGGAAAGCTCGTGGACTGAATAATGAAAATATCCTTGCCCCTGATGCTCTCTTCGATCATCACCTGTGTCTCGCCATTATTGAAATGCCCGACGAAAGCCTCACAGAGCGGAACGCCAATCCGTTCGGCAATATCTGCCGCCAGTTTCGGATTCGCATTTCCCGTCAGGATGCAAACGTTGTCGGTTTCAAAACTCATCTTTCTGTTCCTCCTAAAATCTGCATGCGCACTCTCTTATATACACCGCATACAGTATAACACGCACCGAATACTTTTGGAAGTGTATTCATCTTGCTTTTTCACGGGAATCACAAAACTGATCGAGGCTCTTATTTTCTCTTGTCTTTCCAGCCCTCGATCTCTTTCTGACGTGCACGCGCCACTGCAAGCGTCCCTGCAGGTACGTCGCGCGTGATGGTGGAGCCGGCTGCAACATAGGCGTCGTTTCCAAGCGTCACGGGCGCGACAAGGTTGGAATTGCAGCCGACGAAGGCGCGGTCGCCGATCACCGTGCGGAATTTCGACTTACCGTCATAGTTGACCGTGATCGTCCCGCATCCCATATTAACGTCTGTCCCCATGTCGCAGTCACCGATGTAGGAAAGATGTGGAAGTTTCGCCCCTGCACCGATTTCAGAGTTTTTAACCTCGACAAAGTTCCCGATCTTGACATTCTCGCCGATATGCGTATTGGGGCGAATATGAGTGAATTGCCCAAGATCCGCCCGGCTGTCGATCTCCGCATCATGCGCATAAGCATAATGCGCCTTCACTCCGTCCCCAACGACGACGTTTTGGAAGCGCACATGCGGTCCGATGCAGCAGTCCTCGCCGATCACCGTATCCCCCTCAAGAAGCGTGAAGGGATAAATAATTGTATCCATGCCGACGCGTACATCCGCATCGACAAAGGTTGTCTTGGGATCAATGATCGTCACCCCGTCCGCCATCAACTCCTCAACCTTGCGCTTGCGCAGAATCCGCTCCGCCACGGCAAGCTGGCTGCGAGAATTGATCCCGAGCGTGCACTCGTAGTTATCGGCAACGACCGCCCAGATCTTTTCTCCCGCATCACGGAGGATGCTGAGCACATCCGGCAGATAGTATTCGCCCTGCGCGTTGTTGTTCGTCACCTTGGCAAGCGCAGAAAAGAGCGCGTCGGCATCAAAGCAGTAAATGCCTGCGTTGACCTCGTGGATCTCAAGCTCTTCGGGCGCAGCGTCCTTGTGCTCGACGATTTTCAGCACCTCGCCGTTTTCGCGGCGGACGATGCGCCCGTATCCCTTGGCATTCGGCATGATTGCCGTAAGCACCGTCGCCTTTGCCCCCGCCTGCACGTGTTCTTCATGGAAGCGTGCAAGCAGCTCTGCTGTGAGCAGCGGTGTGTCACCACAGAGCACCATGATCGTCCCATGTTCGCCCGCCAGGAGATCCTTCGCCTGCAAGACGGCGTGTCCCGTCCCGAGCTGCTGCTGCTGCTCCACATACTCAACGCTGTCGCCAATGGCCTTTCGCACGGTCTCGCCGCCAAATCCTGTGATGACAATATTGCGCCGCGCACCGGCTGCATATGCCGCATCAATGACATGCTGAAGCATGGATTTTCCCGCCGCACGATGCAGTACCTTCGGCAGCTTTGACTTCATGCGCGTGCCCTTGCCCGCCGCCAGTATGACCGTAATAAAGTCCAACATATATGCCTCCAATCTTGAAGGATACCTATTCGGGATCCCCTTTGCTTTTCTTGCTTTTGCGCTTAATCAGCGATGTACCCGTCTTTTTTTCCTGCTCTTCGATTGCATAGAGAAGCGTCTGTTCCGAATGCTCCATATGCTTTGCCCCAACTTTACGGGCAAGCCGGGCATCTCCGGAACCGATAGCATCCACAATGGCACGATGCTCTTCAAGCGTCGCCTTGAGGCGTCCGGGGTACGACATGGAAATCGTACGAAACCGCGTGAGCTGTTCGCGCAGATTGCCGATGATGAGCAGGAGACGCTGATTGCGCGCAGCTTGATAGAGGAGTTCGTGAAACTCGATATCCGTCTGTACGATCCGATCCATGTCATGCTCTTCGATGGCGCGTCCGATAGCGACCAGCAGACGCTCCAGACGCTCCTGCTCCTCCTCGGTGATGCGCTCTGCTGCAAGCTCGCACGCCAACGCCTCAAGCGCCGCGCGAATCTCAAAAATCTCGTTGATGTCGCGGATAGATACGCTTGCTACATAGGCACCGCGCCGCGGAACAGTGACGACATACCCCTCCTGCTCAAGCTTGCGAATCGCCTCGCGCACGGGGGTGCGGCTGACCAGAAGTTCGTTTGCGAGATCATTTTCCTTCAGCCATTCGCCGGGTTTCAAGACTCCGCTGCGAATGGCATCCCGCAGCACCTCGCAGACAATATCGCGCAGCGGCTGGTAGCTGTTGACGACAACAGGTGATAGTTTTCCGTTCATAAAGATCCCTTCAATGCAGATTGCTCATACCATTTCGTTCCGGCGTCCTGCCGTCCGTGTCAAATGTACCTCGGCGTCCGTCTCAGCGCGGAACGTCTCAAAGGTACGCACAGCGGCATCCGCATCGGCAAAGAGCCCGAATACTGTAGGTCCGCTGCCCGACATCATCGCGCAGACGGCGCCTCCTCGGCGCATCCGCGCACGGTACGCCGCGATCACGGGATGTGCCGCTTCCGTCACCGGCTCGAGCACGTTGACGGCAAGTTTGGCGCAGGATGCCGCATCGCCGCGTGCAAGCGCCTCTAAAAAAGCTGCATTATCAGGATGCTGTTCCGGCGGATGTGCGTCATAAGAACGGTACGCCCACGGCGTCGAAACCGCAACCGGAGGTTTTGCGAGCAAAACTGTCGTTTCCGGAAAATCCGCGAGCCGCCGCATCACCTCTCCCCGCCCTGTGGCAAACACAGTGCCGCCCATGATGGAAAAGGGGATATCCGATCCGATCCGTGCGCCAAAACCGCAAAGTTCCTCATCCGTAAGTCCGAGATCATACAATGCGTTCATCCCGCGCAGTGTGGCAGCCGCATCCGCACTCCCGCCGGCGAGCCCTGCCGCCACGGGAATACGCTTTACAATATCGATGTCCACTCCGCCGCGCACACCGCACGCCTCTATGAGAAGCGCTGCGGCACGATACGCTAGGTTGCGCTCGTCCGACTCTAGTCCCGGCACATCTACACTAAGACCGATGCCCTCCTCTCTGCGCCGCAATGTCAGTGTATCCTTGAGTGCCAATGACTGCATGACTGTCGCAATCTCATGATAGCCGTCATCCCGGAGTCCCAAGATGTCGAGCGTCAAATTGATCTTCGCATATCCGAAAATCGTCACCATTCGGCTTCCCCCATTGTCCTATCTGTTTCAAGATTACCATGATTTATAATTATTTACAATGGCTTTTTCAAAAAATTACGGCAGGGTCAATATCAATCGCGATATTATTATTCAAATGAACATCTTGTTCATATAAAAATTCCCGTACAGGCGCGAGCGCGTCCGTCTTTATCAATACGACAAACCGATACTCATTCCGTTCTTTTTCGATGAGCGCAGGCGACGGTCCTATAACGGCACGCCCCTGTCCGTCACAAAAATAGTTTCTATAGGCGGCGACAAACGACTCCGCCATCCTCCACGCCTCCTCGCGCCGTACGGCATGAAAAAGCAGCTTCACGATGCTGCTGAACGGAGGATAAAAGAGTTCGCGCCGCAGTTCAATCTCCTTCTCATAAAAAGAGATATAATCCTGCCGCATGGCACACTGTACCGCATAGTGCTCCGGGTTGTACGTCTGCACAACGACTTCGCCCTGCGTGCCGTGACGCCCTGCGCGCCCCGCCGTCTGCGTAATGAGCATGAAACACCGTTCCGATGCACGGAAATCCGGTAAATTGAGACTCGCATCTGCGCTGATGATACCGACGGATTGAACGCCGGGCAGATCATGTCCCTTCGCCACCATCTGCGTGCCGAGAAGAATATCATATCCCCTGTTGCGGAACTGCTCCAGGATTTCATCGTGTGCAAACTTTCGCCCCGTCGTATCGCGATCCATGCGCAGGACACGCGCCGTCGGCAGAAGCTGCCGAAGTTCCTCCTCGAGTTTTTCCGTGCCTGATCCAAAGTATTTGATATAGCGGCTGCCACAAGAAGGGCATGTCTCCGGAACGGCGGCACGTTCGTCACAGTGATGGCAAAGCAAGACGCCGTTCCGATGGTAGACAAGCGGCAGTCCGCAGTCCTTACAGGTGATGACCTTTCCACACGCGCGGCACATAACAAAGGTCGAATAGCCGCGGCGGTTGAGCATGATGATCGCCTGCTCGCCGCGCGCGAGGGTCTCTGTGAGGAGCGCGCGCAGCGTCTCCGAAATGATCGTGCGCCGCCCGCGCCGCAGTTCCTCGCGCATATCGACGGTACGCACGCGCGGCAGCGGTTGCCTTCCGATGCGCTCCGGCATCGTGAGCAGGGTCAGCTCGCCCGTGTGCGCGCGGGCATAAGTCTCAAGTGCGGGCGTCGCACTGCCAAGCAGAAGGATTGCTTCAAAGCGCCGTGCAAGGATCTCCGCGACCGTACGTGCATGATAGCGCGGCGACTCGTCCTGCTTATACGACATATCCTGCTCCTCGTCGAGGATAATACAGCCGATATTGTCGGCAGGTACGAAGAGCGCCGATCGCGCACCGATGATGATGCCCGCCTCGCCGCACCGCACACGAAAGATCGCATCGTTGCGCTCCGCGAGTGACAGTCGGCTGTGCATGACAACGATGTCGCCGGCGAATATCTCTTGAAATGCCGTGATGAGCTGCCCTGTGAGCGCGATCTCCGGCACGAGGACGACGACCTGCCGCCCGCGTGCGCGTATGGCACGCGCCATTTCAATGTAGACACGCGTCTTACCGCTGCCTGTAACTCCGTGCAGCAGATAGCCGCGGTAGATGCCTGCTGCGACGCCCTCCCGCAGGGCATCTGCCGCATGCGCCTGCGCCGCCGTCAGCGGCACCTCTCTCTGCGCCGTCTCCGCCTGCGTACCGTAGCTGTCGCGTGCCTTACGCCGCCGATGCTCCACGATGAGATTTGCCGCGAGCAGGTGTTTGATAGTCGCGCGTGTAACGCCCGCCTCCTTCAGCACCGCCGCCGAAGGCTCTGCCGTATCCGCAAAGAGGCGCAGCGCGCGCGCCTGTGCCGGTTTGCGCGTAAGCGCAGCGAAATGTTCTTCTGTGAGTGCTTCGGCGGCACTATAGTATTTTTCATAGCGCGCCCGATCTCGGCGATCCGCATGGTATTCCTTGCTTATAATCCGATAGCGGAGGAGTTTTTCTACCGTTTCCTCCGCCGGAACATCCGGCAGTGCACGGCGGAGCTCCGCGATGCGCCGCCCGCCCTTCCGCAGGAGGAAGTCATAGACGGTGCGCGCACAGGAGTCGGCAAGCACCGGATGCCCTTCGTTCGCCGCCTCCGCCTCGTAGACGGGAAAAATCCGCAGTCCGCTCTTCCCGGGCATGAAAAGCCGCATCATCTCCGCTAGAGAGCAGAGATAAAAATCCGCCAGTTCCCTCGCTGCCGCAAGAAGAGCGGGTGAAAACCACGCCTCCTCATCCACCGCCGCGAGCACGGCACGCAGCCGGTGCGCAGCGTCCCGCGCCGCGTCGTAAGGGCGCACCGCAACGACGAAGCCCTCCACACGCACCTTGCCGAACGGTACGAATACGCGCCAACCAGCGCCGACCTGCGAAAGCTCCGGCGGAAGGAGATAGGTGAACGCACGGGCGATGCTTTTCACAGGGATATTGATATAGACATCAGCTACCGTCATGCATTCCTCTTCTCACATAAAAAAGCTGTTACACGAATCATTCGTGCAGCAGCTCCTTTCCCTAACGTCGTTTTTCTTTATGAGGCAATTGCCGTCCTATTCTCGAGAATGACTTTCCCCGCCTGACACGCGGGACAAATACAAGTCGTCTCGCCTTGCGACTTTGCCTTTTTTGCCGCAATCGTCAGCCCGCTCGCTTTTTTCTCGCCGAACGCGGCAATTCCCTCCGGGGAATCCGTGAATCCGATGAGCTGATCGATCGTGAGAACGTCGCTCTTGATTTCATCAATCAAAGCTGCATACGCGGGCTTCTCCCCCGGCGTATCCACAGCCCTTAGAAAGGCTTGCGCCTTTTCCTTCAGCCCCTCATAGACAGAGGGCGCTTCGCTGAGTTTCTCCACCTGCTTGATGACGCCGTCGCGATCCAAAGCCATATCGTCGACCTCCTTCTCCAAGTAATATGTCTGAGTTATAAAAATAATCTATCCGTATTATAGGGCAATGTACGCCGTTTGACAATAAGAAAAAAGATTTGCACATCCGTAATTCCGAGTAATTTTCTCGGAATTGTGGTTTGAATCACAGTCACACGTTCCCATGCGGTGTATGCTAAAGTCACAATTTACAAGACGATTTACAGAGGAGGAACAATCATGGCAATTCTAAACAACATTGCGCATACACAGACGCTCTTGCTCAAGGAACAGGTCGCCTACGCGGACGGACAGGTTATCAGCAAGACACTTGTTCAGAATAAAGGGCTCGGAATCACACTCTTCGCTTTTGCCAAGGGCGAAGGCGTCAGCACACACGAATCGAAGGGTGACGCACTCGTCACAGCTCTTGAGGGCGAGGGCGTCATCACGATCGACGACACCGTCTACAACATTAAAGAGGGAGAAAGTATCGTTATGCCCGCACGGCATCCGCACTCCGTCTACGCATCAAAGGACAGCGGCTTCAAGATGCTTCTTGTCGTAGCTTTCCCCGAAGCCTGATGATATATAAGCCATCTGCTGTATAAAATACTACATTGGATTGCTTTGTCCATAATAAAAGACGACCGCAGGAATATTCTTCGGTCGTCTTTTATTATGTTGTGGATGGAGTATAAATCGGTGCTAACGATTCAACTCCGCATTTTTCTCAACGATGAGCTTAAACAGCTCCGTGTCCGCAGGAATCTCTGTGAAATGCGTGAGCGCGGCGTCAAAGCCGTGTTCTTTCACATAGTTCTGCACCTCGACCGCTTCCGGGTCGTCCGCGTAGTCGAAGTGAAGCGCGGCGGCAATCACCGTCGCGAGTGCTTCGGGTTTCTTCCCCAGTCCCATCAGCTGCACGGCGGGAGAGACAAGTCGATCCGCTACGCCGAGCTTGCGCTTCGGGCCGCGGGCGACGCGCGTCACGGCATCGGAGAGATGCGGATTTTTGAACCGTTCCTCTGCCGTTCTGATATATGCGGCGTGTTTTTCACGGTCAAAGCCGTATTTCTCGATAAGTAGTTCGCTCGTCTCCCCCCACACGCGTCGAACAAAGGAGACGATCTCCTCGTCGCGCATCGCGGCGGCGATGTCCTCGATCCCCTTGAGATACGCCATGTAGGCGATGGAAGCGTGCCCCGTGTTGACCGAGAAGAGCTTGCGCTCGATGTAAGCGGTGAGGTTGTCCACCCACATCAGCCCCTCGATGCCAGGCGGCGTGCCGACCGCCCCCTTGCGGTCGACATCCCACTCGGCAAAGGGCTCGACCTTGACGAGGAGCGGATCCTCGTTGTGCTGGATCGGAACGATGCGGTCAACCGCCGCATCGGGGAATCCGATGCAGCGACTTGCTTTCTCCTTCACATCGTCCGGGAGATGTTCATATACAAAATTTTTGAGCACGGTCGAGCCGCCGACCATGTTCTCACACGCGATGATGTTGAGCGGTGCATCGTTCTTCGCGAGACGGCGCGCAAGCCCCTTTGCAATGTTCGGCGCGATGAATTTGAGGATGTTCGGCCCGATCGCCGTCGTCACGATATCTGCCGTGACAAACGCATCGAGCAGCTCCTCAAGGTTCGTATTGCTGTTGATCGCCCGCACATGCTCCACATGGATTTTTTTCGGCGTATCGCCGACAATCTCAATGTCGTAAGCGCGGCGCGCGTTGATCTCGTCGACGAGCGCCTCCGCCACATCGACGAACGTGACCTCGTAGCCCGAGCGGACGAGGAGCTCGCCGATGAAGCCGCGGCCGATATTGCCGCCGCCGAAATGAATGGCCTGTTTCATCCTCAGTCCTCCTGCATAAAAACGGCATAGAGTTCATCCGCGCTCTTGGTCGCAAATAGCGCCGCAAGCTGCTCGTCGCTGTAGTCGCCGACCATGGTCGCGATGTTCGCGAGGATCGCGAGATGATCGTTGCCCATGCCTGCGATGCCGATGACGAGATGCGCGGTCTCATCGCCGAACTTCACCCCTTCGGGGTACTGGAGGACGACGATGCCCGTCTTTTTAATGGTATCCTTGACGGCGTTCTCCCCGTGCGGGATTGCAATCCCCTTGCCGATGAAGGTCGAAAGCTCCTTCTCGCGGTTGAGCATCCCCTGCACATACCCCTCGTCAACGTAGCCGCCCGCCACAAGCAGTTTTCCCGCCGCGGTGACCGCCTCTTCTCGGCTGACCGAGGGGAGACCGACCTTGACGTTCTCTTTCAGCAGGACGCCCACGCCGATTTTCGGCTCTGCGGACGCGTCGGCTTCGCTCGTCGGCGCGGAGGTATCGACCGCAGCGGCCTTCAGCCGCTCGGTGACGATGTCGTAGACGTTGTTCTGCGTGAAGTCGCGTACCCAGATGTGCTCCGCCTGCGGCGAATCCGCAAGTGCGCGCTCGGCGAGTTTTTCATGTGAGATAACGAGCTGCGCTTCCTGCGGAATCGCACCGATCGCACAGTTTGTCACCGAAATGTCAGTGTATCCGTCCTTCTTGAGCTTCTTGCGCAGCGCCGCCGCGCCGAGTGCCGAGGAGCCCATACCCGCGTCGCAGGCGTAGACGATGACCTTCAGATCCTTGCCCGAGACTTTCTTCTCAGCCGGGAGATCTTTGCCGCGGTTCTTCATATCCGTCATGCTCTCACGCGCATTCTCAAGAGAGTCGTCGTCCACATCCTTGGACATCTTGATAAAGACGGAAGCCACCGCGCACGATACTGCCGTCGCAACGGCAACCGCCGACATGTTTGCAAACAGCGCCGTACTGTTCGGCGTCATGGCAATAATCGCAAAGATCGAACCGGGTGACGAGGGCGCAATAAGCCCACCGTTCAGCATCACAAGCGTAAAGACACCGGACATTCCGCCCGCGATCGCCGCGATGATGAGGATCGGCTTCATGAGTATGTACGGGAAATAGATTTCGTGAATACCGCCGAGGAAGTGGATGATCATCGCACCCGGCGCCGACGACTTTGCCATGCCCTTACCGAAGAGCCAGTAAGCAAGCAGAATCCCTAAACCCGGTCCCGGATTTGCCTCAAGCAGGAAGAATGTGGACTTGCCGAACTCCTGCGCCTGCTGAATACCAAGCGGGCTTAGGACACCGTGGTTCAACGCATTATTGAGGAAGAGTACCTTTGCCGGCTCGATGATGATGGATGCCAGCGGCAATAAGCCCGCCGCAACGATACCTTCAACGCCGGAGCGCAGGACATCGTTCGCCGCACTGACGATCGGCCCCACGACCTCAAACGCGAGGATCGCGAGAATGCCGCCGAGGATGCCGAGTGAGAAGTTATTGACGAGCATCTCAAAGCCGCCCGGGATGCTGTCGCGGATGGCGTTGTCAAATTTCTTGATGACTGCGCCGCCCAAAGGACCCATGATCATCGCCCCGAGGAACATCGGGATGTCGGAACCTGCGATCACGCCCGAGGTCGCAATCGCCCCCATCACGCCGCCGCGGTGTCCGTTAACGGCGAATCCGCCCGTGAATCCGATGAGCAGCGGTATCAGCCATTTGCTCATGGGGCCGCCGACCTGTGCGAGCGTCTCGTTCGGCATCCACCCGGTTGGAATAAATAATGCGGTGAGGAAGCCCCACGCGATAAATGCGCCGATATTCGGCATCACCATTCCGGACAGGAAGCGGCCAAATTTCTGCATGGCCTCCTGCGCCCCTCCGCCCTGTTGACTCATAAAAATCCCCCTCTATATAATAAAAATATGGTAAGAGCCGTCCCAAAACTTTCTAGGAAGAACTCCCCCAAACCAAACGGTACATATGCGCCCCATTCCCACATAGTGCACGATATACTATAAATCTCATTATAGCGAATCTTTTTCATTCGCACAATATAGAGATCCCTCATTCAAGTATAAAATAATTCTATATATAAAAGAAAAAAGTCAATGCGCAACATATATTGCACATCGACATGATTCATTTTTATTATACCCCAAAATCCAGTCCCGGCACGGCATTCAAATATAGGTTATCGTAATGCACCGCCGCCGCTTGATAGGCGCCGCGGCAGGCGATCATCGCGGCGTTGTCCGTACAGAGACGCGGCGAGGGATAGAGGTAGCGAATGCCGCGCTCCACCGCGGTCTCGCGCAGACGGTTCTCGAGCGCGGCGTTCGCCGCGACGCCGCCTGCGAGGACGAGCGTATCGCGCCCCGCTTCCCGGATCGCCTCGAACGCCTTGTGCACGAGCACCTCCACGACGGCGGACTGGAACGACGCGGCGATGTCCGCCCGATGCAGCTCATGCCCTTTCATTTTCTCGCTGTTGATATAGTTCAGGACGGCGGATTTCAGTCCGCTGAAGCTGAACTCATAGTTCCCCTCCTGTGCGAGGGCGCGCGGAAAATCGATCGCGGCGGCATTTCCTTCCCGAGCGAGTTTATCGATCTCAGGCCCCCCGGGATACGGCAACCCCATCACGCGCGCGACCTTGTCAAACGCCTCGCCCGCCGCATCGTCACGCGTCTTTCCCATCTGACGGAAGCTATCGTAGTCCGCAACGTCGACGAGCGCCGTATGCCCGCCCGAGACGACGAGCGCCATAAAGGGCGGCGTGAGATCCTTCGTCTCAAGGAAATTTGCAAAGATATGCCCCTCAAGATGATTGACCCCGATGAGCGGCACACCGAGGGAAAATGCAAGCGATTTCGCCGCTGATACGCCGACGAGAAGCGCGCCGACGAGCCCGGGACCATAGGTGACGGCGACTTGATTGATATCCGAAAGTTCTATGCCCGCCTCTTTGACCGCTCGATCCACGACGGGCAGGATGCTCAGGATGTGGTTGCGCGAGGCAATCTCCGGCACAACGCCGCCGTATTTCCGATGAATCGGTATCTGCGTCGCAGTCACGCAGGAGAGCAGCTCCCGCGTCCCGCGCAGCACCGCCGCCGAGGTCTCGTCGCAGCTTGTCTCGATGCCGAGGGTAATTTTTTCGCGCATGACCGCCCTCCCTTCCCCGCGTCCGTTTTTCTTTTATTCATCCTCATCCGCCGGAAGCAGCTCTCTCTCTTTCGTTCGGAAAATATCCGCGGCGTCGTACGCGGGCGCGACGACAAACGCGCCGGCATGATCCATATAGCCCCACAGTTTTCCGACCCGCACCGGCATCAGTCCCGCGGCAAAGGGGCCGAGATCCGTCACGCCGTCGGGCAGTGTCAAAATATCTTTGCCGTCTTTGTCGATCACATGCCACGTTCCATCCTTGCATACACTCGCCGCACCCTCGCCGAAGCTCACGACCTGATCGTATGCCGGCGGAATAATAGCGGCACCCGCGCGGTCGATAAAGCCCCATCGATCGTTGAGGCGCACCGCGAAAAGCCCTTCGGTCAGCGGATAGATTCTTTCATACCGCGGTTCGATCACATAGGCACCCGTCCTGTCCATGACGCCCCACTTTCCCTTTGTCATGACATAGGAAAGGCCGTTCTTATCAAAAGGACTCACATAGTCGTTCTTCGTCGAAATGATTTCTTTTCCCGCGGCATCGACATAGCCTCGCTTTAAGACATCGTTGCCGATGCTCGTATAGATTTTATCGTCGTAGATCTTATCCCACTTGCTGCCGACCAACATGGTCGAAATCGCGTTGAAGCTATAAGTTCCGACGCGGTTATATACCGCGGCCAGCCCGTCCTTATAAGGTTCCATGCGGTCATAGGTCGACGGCCACAGAATCGTTCCCGTCGCATCGATAAAGTACGCGAAGCGATCGTCGCTCACAATCGCCCGTCCGTCCTCCGTAAAATCGTGATCCACATAGTAAAAATGCGGCTTGATAACCTCCGCGCCCGTCCGGTCGACGAATCCCCAATCGGGACGCACAATGGCGCCGTGGTTCTTCAGCACAGCCGCGTAGCCGCCGGAAAAATCTCTCGCATCCGCATACGCGCAGGGAACGACCTGTGCACCCGTCTTATCGATATAACCGTAACGTCTCGTATCGTCCCGAACGACGGCCGTGCCGTCCGAGAACGGACGCGCCTCCGCATAGACGCAGGGAATGACCGTCGTTCCCTCCCGATTGATATAGCCGTAGCGGTTCGTATCGTCCTTTACCGCCGCCAGCCCCTCCGAAAAATGCCCCGTCGCCCGATAATGCCCGGGCAGAAAACGTCCGTCGAGATCAACAAACGTCCACGTTTTATCCGACCGACACACGCTCGCAAGGCCTTCGCAATAGGAGTACAGTTCGCGCTGCTCAATGGGAACGACGATATGCCCGTCCGCGTCGTAGGCGCCGTAGCGATCGTTCTTCTTATCATAGACGATAAAGCGCCCTTCCTTCGCGTCGCCGACCCGCTCGTACGCGACCGGAACCGCGACCGTACCGTCCGCGCGCAGAACGCCGCATTGTTTTTTATCCGTCACATGGATAAAGCCCGCGCTGTCAAAGCGAATCTTATCGTAAATCGGCGGCACGACAACGTTCCCCGCCGTATCGAGGACGGCGCGCTTCTTTCCCGTATGGACGATGACCAGACCGTCTATGATCTCGGATTTTTCCTCCTCCTCGCCCGCGACTATCATGGCGTGGATGATATTCCCAAAAATACCGGCCTCGGCGTCGTTCCCCGGCAGCAAAAACATCGTCGATAAGAGAGCGCCGACAAAAAGCCGTCTTCCCCATTGCTTCATCATTCTTCTCCTTGAGCGACGGATTCCGGCGCGCCGGACGCGGCGCCGCCGCACATTTCCTTTAACTTTGTATGCCACATGAGGATCGCGTCCTCATCATTATCTTGGTAGTATTTCTTTCGCACGCCGACAGCGGAAAATCCAAGGCGTTCATAGAGATGCAGGGCGGCGGCATTCGAGGGGCGCACCTCGAGCGTCATGCGCTCCGCTCCGCGCGCTGCGGCGGCACGCATCATCGCTTCCATCAGGCGGCATCCGAGCCCGCGCCCGCGCCGCGTCTCCGTGAGCGCGATATTGGTCACCTGTGCCTCCTCGAAGGAGATCCAGCAGCCTGCAAAGCCGATGATGTGATCGTCCTCGCACGCCACGATATAGCAGGCAAATTTATTCGACGCCTCACGCCAAAAATCCTCGCGCGACCACGGCGTGGGGAAGCTCTCCCGCTCCACGCGTGCGACGCCCTTGGCATCCTCCGCTGTGAGCGCACGAAACGTGATCATACCGCCTGCTCCGCACCGTGACGTTTCTCCCAGAGCACCTCCGCTTCGCTCCGACGCAGATAGAGCGGCTCGAGCGTCATCGCATCGTCCGCCGCATCGCGCGCAAGGCGTGCGAGGCCTGCGAGCCCCACACAGGCGGCGCGCGGCATCCGCATGTGTATCGGCGCAAGCCGCACGCCCGCGGGGAGCGGCTCATCCGCTGCCTTTTGCATCGCGTCCCCCATCAGGAGCACGGTCTTCTCCGTCCCCGCAAGAGACGCGACGAGCGCGTCGCGCGGCAGGATGCGCAGGGGACACACGCTATGGAGAACAGGTTTGCCGCTCTCCCATGTCCACGCAAATTCCTCTGTGTAGACGTTACCCTTTTGCGCATCCATCATAGGAACGAGGCGCACGCCCTCCCACATGCAGTGATAAGCGAGCGCCTCGAGCGTCGGCACGCCGACCATGGGAATCCGAAGTGCATAGGACATCATCTTCGCGGCGGCAAGCCCGATGCGCAGCCCGGTGAAAGAGCCGGGACCGATGCTGACGGCAACGCCCGCGAGCTCATCTTTTTTCACGCGCGCCATCCGCAGTGCCGTCTCGATGTGCGGCATCAGAGTATCTGAGTGGGTCAGCGCCCCCTGCATACTGATCTCCGCGGCGACGAGCTCCTCTGAGATCACTGCGACGCTCGAGACCTGCGAAGCGGTATCAACGGCTATGATTGACAAGTCCGTCCAGCTCCTTTAAGAGCGCCGTGCTCTTTTCCCCCACAGCGTCGAATGTGAATTGCCGCCCCTCCGCCGAGACGGCATCGATCCGTACCGTCAGGCGGTCGGCGGGCATCGCATCCGGGAATTTCTCCGCCCACTCGATGAGCACGATGCCCTCCTGTACCTCCGCGTACTCGTAAAACCCAATGTCCTCAAGCTCCTCTTCAGTATTCAGCCGATAGAGGTCAAAATGCACGATGGGACATGCCGCTTCGTAAATATTCATCAGGTTGAACGTCGGACTCGTGACGTCGCTCTCCACGCCTAGCGTGCGCGCAAGTGCGCGTACGAAGAGAGTCTTGCCGACGCCAAGTTCCCCGTCGAGGCAGATCACCGTCCCCTCACGGATAATTTTACCGATCGTTCCCGCTAAATGCGCAGTCTCCTCTGGAGATTGCGTGATACAGGTGAGCATAGTTCAACCCCTCATGAATACATGTGAAAACCGAAATAAAGTTCTGATATATTATAACACGCGCGCGGAATTTGCGCAAAAGAAAAAGCACACAGACTCTAGCGGATGAGGAGTACCGCAACATCGTTCACATTCGTCCCCGTGGGCCCCGTCATAATCAGCCCGTCGACGGCTTGCAGCGCGCGGTATGCGTCGTTGTCCGCAAGGATCTCATCGATGCTGATACCGCGTGCCGCGAGCGCCTTCGACGTATGCCCGTCGACATAGCCGCCCGCCGCATCCGTCGGTCCGTCCGTCCCGTCGCTGCCAAAGCTAAAGAGCGCGACATTCTCCATCCCGGCGAACCCTGCGGCGGCGGCAAGCGTCAGCTCCTGATTACGCCCCCCCTTGCCGTGTCCCGTAAGGTGCACGACCGTCTCCCCGCCCGCGATATAGGCGCGCGCGCCGTCTCCCCGATGCGTCTTTGCGATGGCGCTGAGGAACCGTCCCGCTTCGCGCGCTTCGATAGCGAGTTCATCCGTGAGGATATGCGGATCATATCCGAGTCTCCGGCACTCCGCCGCCGCCGCCGCGCAGAGCTCGCGCACGCTGCCCGTAATGTGCGTTTCCACATTTGGCAGTTTCTGCGGCAACGGCTCATCCAAGAGCGCCATGGCGGCATCCGATAGTTCCAATCGGTATTTTTTGACAATCGCCTTCGCCTGCTCCGTGCTCGTGCTGTCGGGATATGCGGGGCCCGATGCGATCATATCGAGCGGATCGCCGATGATGTCGCTCAGCACGATGCTCAGAACCTGCGCCGGCGCGCAGTGTGCGCCAAATCGCCCGCCCTTGACCGCACTCATGCGCTTGCGGATCGTATTGATCTCCACGATGTCCGCGCCCGAGGCAAGCAATTTTTCCGTCATCGCCGCAAGCTCCGCGTCGGGAATGATCGGCTGCTCAAAGAGCGCGCTCCCCCCGCCCGAGAGGAGGAAGAGCACCGTATCGTCTGCGCAGAGATCTGTCGTCATCTCCAGTGCCTGCGCCGTCGCGGCAAAGGAGTTCGCATCGGGAACGGGATGTCCCGCCTCAAAGCAGACAAGTCCGGGAATCGGCGCGCGTACATGGTCGTACTTCGTAATTACGATGCCGTCATGAATACGATCCCCCAACATCTCCGCCGCCGTCTTTGCCATCTGCCACGCGGCTTTGCCAACCGCGACGAGAACGAGCTTCCCCTTTGCAAACTCATGTCCCGCGAGCGCCTTTCGAACGGCGGCATCCGGGAGCACGGCGCGCAGAGACGCCGCAACAATCGCATCCGCATCGCGCCGGAGCGCACTGTGTTCAAGCGTCATGTGAAACTCCTTTCCAGAAAATTCTCACATCAATTCCTCATAAAAAACCGCCGTGACCTCAGGCAGCCCATAAAACATCCCTGCAGCAAGGCGGTTCTTCGACGCGTCTTTCTCGCATCTCTTCCGATGTAAATTTTGCAGCGGCTCATGCCGCAAGACACGAGAAGATCAGCGCCGGTCGTCCGCCTCGTCCGGCAGGCACACATCCATGCGCCCGCCCGCGATGTCGATATTGCGCACGACGCTGTGCAGCGCAGGGATCAGGAGCTCGCGTCCGTCCTCCGCACGCACGGCATAGACGTCGTTGCTGCCCGTGCGGATGACGTTCTCGACGCTGCCGAGGAGCGTACCCGCTTCATCATAGACGGACAGCCCCACGATATCAAAGACGTAATACTCCCCCTCCTCGAGCGGTGCGGCATCCGTGCGCGCGACGGTGAGCAGCCGTCCCGTGAGCCGCTGTGCCTCCTCGCGGACGGGATACTCGCGGAACTGCATGAGGAAGTTCTTCCCCTGCTCTTTCATGCGCACGATGTGCAGGAGCTCGTCCCCCACCACGACCTCGCGCAGTCGGGCGAATCGTTCGGGGAAGTCCGTCAGCGGGATGACGCGCACATCGCCGGCGATGCCGTGCGGCGCACCGACGCGCCCGATGACAATGCGCCCCTCAGGAGCGGATGGCGATAATTTTGTCATCTTCGACCAAAATCTCAACGTTCATGATCTCGCGCATATCGTCGCCGATATGCACCTCGACCTGATGCTCAAGCGTGCCCTGAATGATCTCCGCGCCCTCGGCGAATTTCTCGAGCTCCTCAAGATGCGCGCGCGTCTGTTCCACATACTCCATGCGGGACTGGCGTTCCTGTCGGATCATGTTGATGTGGTCGATCGCCTGCGGTGTCAGCTCCCCCTGCTCCGCCTCCTGCATGACACGTTTTTCCTGAATGCCGATCTGCTGGAGTTCGAGTTCTGCACGGCTGACGCCTTCCTCCATCTCCTTTCGCATCTTCGTGCGCAGCTTCTCCGTCAGTTTTGCCTTGACCGTGACAGGCACTTTCAGCGAAATAGAATCCATGTTGATCTCTCCTTATACAAAAACGGCGACCGTCTAAGACGCACGCCGTTTCAATGGGTTCAGCCGATCTCGACCGTCGCCCGTTTATTCTCCTTCGTTGCGGCGGCTTTGACAACGCTGCGCAGCGCCTTTGCGATGCGCCCCTGCTTACCGATGACCTTACCCATGTCATCCTCCGCCACATGAAGTTTCAATATGATCTCTTGATCATCCTGCGTCTCGTCAACGACGACAGCTTCCGAATGATCCACCAAGGATTTGGCAATAACCTCGACTATCTCTTTCACGCCGGTCGTCTCTCCTCACCGCGCGCCGGACTGAGGGATTCCTTCGATATGAAAGAACCCCGTTCCCCGGACGCTGCGCTCCTTAGTCCTTCTTGCGCTTTGCCTCGGCAAATTTTGCCATTGTACCGTTCTTGCTCAGGATGTTCCTGACCGTATCGGTCGGCTGTGCGCCCTTCTGCATCCAGTCGATCGCCTTCTCCTCGTCAATGTTGACGACGGCGGGCTGTTTCGACGGATCGTAATTCCCAAGGATTTCGATGAATCGACCGTCGCGCGGTGCGCGCGAGTCGGCGACAACGATGCGGTAGAAGGGATTCTTCTTCGCACCCATGCGGTTCAAACGAATCTTGACTGCCATATTCTCACCACCTTTCGTTGTGTTACCTAAAGAACGGCATTTTGGGAAGCCCCATGCCGCCGAGTGACGGCATCTTTGGCATTTTCCCCTTGCCCTTCATTTGGTTCATCTTCTTCATCATCTTGCGCATTTCGCCGAACTGCTTGAGGAGCTTATTGACGTCCTGCACGCGCGTACCGCTGCCCGCAGCGATGCGCTTGCGGCGGCTGCCGTTGATGATCGTAATGTCCGCGCGTTCCTTCGGGGTCATCGCGCGGATGATTGCCTCGAGACGGCGCATTTCCTTGCCGTCAAGATCGAGCTCTTGATCGCCGAGCTTTTTCTTCAGACCGCCCATCCCCGGAATCATGCCGAGGATGTTATTCAGCGAACCGAGCTTTTTGATCTGCTGCATCTGCTCAAGGAAGTCATCGAGTGTGAAGTCGTTCTTGCGGAGCTTCTCCTCCATCTTCTTCGCGTTCTCGAGGTCGAAATTTTCCTGCGCCTTCTCCACGAGGGAGAGCACATCGCCCATGCCGAGAATGCGCGACGCCATGCGGTCAGGGTGAAACACCTCAAGCGGGTCGAGCTTTTCGCCCATACCGACGAATTTAACGGGACACCCGGTTACCGCCTTGATGGAAAGCGCTGCACCGCCGCGCGCATCGCCGTCGAGCTTCGTCATGACGATGCCGTCGAGCCCGAGCGAAGCGTCAAACGCCTCCGCGACGTTCACTGCCTCCTGCCCTGTCATCGCGTCAACGACGAGCAGGATTTCATGCGGCTGCACGGCCGCCTTGATGTCGCGCAGCTCCTGCATCAGTGTCTCGTCGATCTGCAGACGTCCCGCCGTATCAATGATGACTACGTCATTTGCGTGCGCTGCCGAGTACGCGATCGAAGCGCGCGCGATGGCAACGGCATCCTCTTGCCCCTGCGAAAACACGGGAGCACCGACCTTCTCGCCGATGACCTCGAGCTGCTTGATGGCGGCGGGGCGATAGATATCGTCCGCCACGAGGAGCGGACGTTTGCCCTGTTTTTTCAGCATGAGGGCGAGCTTGCCCGCCGAGGTCGTCTTACCCGAGCCTTGGAGACCGACGAGCATGATGACCGTCGGCGGGTTTGGGCTGATATTGAGCCGGCTCTCCGTCCCGCCCATGAGCTCCGTGAGCTCCTCGTCGACGATCTTGATGACCGCCTGCGCTGCCGTGAGCGTGTCGAGCACTTCCTGCCCAACGGCGCGTTCCTTGACGCGCTTCACAAAATCCTTAACGACCTTGAAATTGACGTCCGCTTCGAGCAGCGCCATGCGCACCTCGCGCATCGCATCGTTCACGTCGTCCTCGGTCAGTTTGCCGTGTCCGCGCATTTTCTTAAAGATGCCCTGCAGGCGGTCGGATAGATTCTCAAATATCATAAACTCACCTCCTCCTGTTCCGCACTAGTCTCTACATAGCGCCGCAGCGGCGCTATGATATGCTGCACATCCGCAGTTGCGATCGGCTCCTTGAGCGCACACAACTCCTCGTAGATGCCCGCGAGTTCGCGCTCCTCTGCTGCGCGGCGCGCGCGCAGTCCGAGCCGCTCCTCCATCTCGGCAAGCGCATGCTCAGCGCGGCGGATGCTCTCATGTGCCGCCTGCCGCGTGATGCCGAGCGTCTCGCCGATCTCCGCGAGTGAGAAGTCCTCGGCGATGTGCAGGTGCAGACATTCCCGCTGTTTCCCCGTCAGCAGTGCGCCGTATAGATCGTACAGCTGCGCGAGATCGTAAAGCCGCTCCAAGTCATCCCCCATTCCGACGAAACGCCATACGTTTCCTAAAACACTCTTCGCAGTATAACGGCAAACAAAAACCCTGTCAAGCATTTTTCTTGACAGGGTTTATTTTTTGCTTAGCGGCGGAATTTCTCCAGCGGCTCAGCGTGATCCGTCACGAACTCCACTGTCCCCATGTAGTCTCCTGCCGCGTCGTAGAGCGCCTGATAGTGGACGCGGATGGGACGCTCGCGGATATATCGGTGCACGATCATCTGCGTGCGCTTCTTCGCCTTGAAGTCCGCGATGAGGTTGCGCACCACGGGGATGATCTCGGGCGGATGGCAGTTCATCACATCGCGCCCGAGCGCCGACATGGGACGCGTAAATACCTGTCCCTCGTTGGTAAAGAAGCGTACCGTATCGTTCGCGTCGATGAATGTGATGTCCACGGGCAGCATTTTGAAAATTGCATTGAGCTGTTCCATCGACAGCTCGCCCGTCGGGAACTGGAGCTTGCCGTCGGCTGCGCCATCCGCAAGCCGCGCCGCCTCCTGATCGAGCCACGGCTGCGCCTGCTGCCATGGGGGGATGGCGACGCCGAACGAGACGCCCATATCCGGCAGGTCATGGTACATCCGATACCACTCAATCTCCGTAAAATAACGGAGGCTGAGTGGGAAAAGAATCTTCTCCTCCTTGAAAATCATCTCGCGGATTCGCTGCGTGAGGGCGCGCAGGCGTGCCTCATACATCGGCAAATTCTCCGAATCCTCCTTGAGCGCCTTTGTGATCATGCTGAGCTCGCGCTTCATCTCGTCGTCGATGCCCCACATGACCTGCGAGGGACCCGTGACGCCGTAGTCGTAGAGGATCGGCATCAGGAGCTCTTCCTTCTTGATATAGTGCATCCGCACATCGCCGAGGGCAAGTACATGCTCGAGCATCACGTCGGTGCGCTTCGCGCTGTCCAGCTCCGCCTCGATCGCATCGAGCAATGCGCCGAGCGCCGTGTTCTCCTCACGCAGGATCGAGAGCGGATGCCCTTCGGGCAGCGCATCAATGTCGTGGGGGTCGACGGAAGCCGCCTGCGCATGAATCTCATCGTGCGAGAGCGCCCCCGGAGGCGGTGCGGACGGCGTTCCGTGGAACAGCGCGGAATGCACATCGCAGAGACGCTGCACTTCGGTGATCGGCATCCCCTCCTTGATAAGCGTCTGCTCCGCATCCATGATCTCGTGTGCCTCGACATGGCTGAACTCCTCGACGAAATCCTTACGTACGGATTCCAAGTCCTCGCCGCCCGAGAGCCGCTCGATGAATCCGCGCAGGCGTCCCTGCCGTGTCTGCCGATCGTCGCCGATCACCGTAAAACCGTGTTCCTCAAACGTCGCAATGACCTTATTGAGGTCGACGCCCTTGACCGCCGCACCGCGCGGGATCGTCATGATGCGCCCCATCACATTGAGCGCCACATCGCTCGTAATCTCGCGGAACCCAACATCCGCCATGATCTGCCGAACCTCGGGATACTCTCCGACCAAATCGGCGACCGTCTTTTTCAGATCCAAGACCTTTTCCATCGTCAAACTCCTTATATTATCTCTTGTTATGAATCTAAACTATGTGCACATTATAGCGCAGCGTTCCGAAAAAGACTGTAACCTTTGCTACAGGAAATTAGTTCAATAAAATGAAATTCACGGGGATTTGCTTGCCATAATCTCCCCCCTACATTTTAGGCGCTAAATATAAAATAGCCGCGGCATCTGCACAAAATGCGGATGCCGCAGCCTTATTGTCGGTTTCGTTATTCTGCCGCAAGCCCGAAGCGCGTGATGCCTTCCTTGCGGAATTTATCCAGCAGCTCCATGACACCGCTGTAATTCATATCCCCGTCCGCACGCACGACAACGGCGAACTTTGGATTCTTTTGGCTCTCCGTATGCGCGCGGCGCAGGAGCGTCGCCTCATCGATCTGTTTATCCTCGAGCCAGAGCGTGCCGTCCTTGCGCACGGTGACAAGATAGGTGACGTTCAGCTGCGTCTGCGCGGTCTGCGCCTTCGGCAGGTTGACGTCCACGGTCTTGAGGTTCACCATGTAGAGCGTGCTCATGATGAAGAACACGAGCAGGAAAAACATGATGTCGATCATGGGGATGATCATGACCTCGGGCTTATTAAATGCCCTTCTGTCGCGCAGTCTCATGCCTCATCACCTTCCGCCTGTCCGTCCGCGTGAATGGAGGTCTCGAGAACGCCCTTTACTCCCGCGGCGCGTGCAAGCTCAATGCGGTTGTTCTCGGCAACGGAGAAACACATCTCCATGTCCGTAACGATGTTCTCAATGCGCTGTGAGAAGTATGCATGCACAGCCAGTGCGATGATGGCAACGCACAACCCCATTGCCGTGGCGATCAGAGCCTCACCGACGCCGCCTGTGATGGCGGTCGGGTCACCCGCGTCGAGGTTGAACACGCTGAACGTCGAGATCATCCCGCTGATCGTGCCCAGCAGACCGAGCAGCGGCGCCATGGTAACGACGACGCTCAGATAATAGAGACGATTGCGGAATTTGGACAGCGCAATGCCGGACTGCACCTCCATGTAGGAATTCATCTTGCGCGAATTCTTGCTGTTCTTTGAAATTGCGCTGAACAGAATATCCGAAATAGAGCCGCGCTTTACCTCTGTCAGCTGCACGGCTTCTTTGAACTGCCCATTCGCAATATGGAGCATAAACGCGTGGGCAAAGCTCCGCCCCGCATCCGCCCCGGCGAAATAAAGCGCGCGCTCAATGGCGATAAATACGACAAAGATCGACGCCGCCAGCAGGAAGTACATGACCGTACCTCCCTGATGAAAAAAATGTATCCCCTGTGAAATATAATCCATAAATGCCACTTTTCCTTTCCGCCGTTCCTCCATGATGGCATCTGTGCCACCCCCGATTGCGTCACTATCTTACTATAATTTTGCATTTCCGTCAATGAAAACGGATTTCATTGCATATATACATCCAATGCATTTCACAACAAAATGGAAACTCCGGACATTTTATGCTATAATACTGACCTGTATTTAATGATGATACTTTCAAGGGGGGCACACCGCAATGATAAAAGAAGCCATTCAAAAGATCGTGGATAAGAAGGATCTTTACTACGACGAAGCCTATGCCGTAATGAACGAGATCATGTCGGGAGAAACGTCCGCTGTGGAGAACGCCGCATATCTCGCTGCACTCTCGACCAAAAGCAGCGGCATGGAGACGATCGACGAGATCGCAGGCTCAGCTGCGGCGATGCGCAGCCATGCGGAACGCGTGCCACATGACGGCATGGAAGTCATCGACATCGTGGGAACAGGCGGCGATCACTCGGGCAGCATTAATGTCTCGACGACCGCCTCCTTCATCGCAGCAGCGGCGGGACTAAAGGTCTGCAAGCACGGCAACCGCGCCGCCTCGTCGAAATGCGGGACGGCAGACTGTCTTGAGGCGCTCGGCGTCGCCCTCGATCAGTCTCCTGAAAAGGTGCGTGAGGAGCTTGATACCGTCGGCATGGCATTTCTCTTTGCCCAACGCTATCATCAGTCAATGAAATACGTCGGTGCGATCCGCCGCGAGCTCGGCATCCGCACAGTGTTCAACATCCTAGGTCCCCTGACGAACCCGTCGCATCCTGAGTGTATGCTCCTCGGCGTCTACGGCGAGCACCTGCTCCGCCCGCTCGCCCGCGTCCTGCCGACACTCGGTGTGAAGCGTGCACTCATCGTGCACGGCACGGACGGCATGGACGAGATCTCCATCGGCGCACCGACGAAGATCCGCGAGATTGTGAACGGTCGTGAAAGTGCCTACGAGATCACCCCCGAAGACTTTGGCATTCCCCTTGCGGATAAATCCGCCATCCGCGGCGGCTCTCCTGAGGATAACGCCGCCGTGACGCGCGGCATTCTCGCAGGAGAGATCACGGACGCACGTGCGAACGTCTGCCTGCTCAACGCGGGGGCAGCCGTCTACATCTACGGCGCCGCGCCCTCGATCGCTGAGGGAATCGCAGCCGCGCGGCAAACGATTGAAAACGGCAGTGCCGTGTGCAAACTCGAGGACTTTATCCGCCTTTCTAATTCATAAGGGGTCTTTCATCTATGCAGCTTTTGGAGCAAATCAGCAATTTTGTTTCCCGTTTTATGGCGGTATTTGTCATCGCCATCGCCGCCGTTGCCCTTTTTCAGCCGTGGACATTCCTATGGACGGTGCCGTATATCACCATTCTCCTGGGCATTGTTATGTTCGGCATGGGCATGACGCTCCGTTTCGAGGATTTTCGGCTCGTATTGGAGCGTCCAAAAGACGTGCTTATCGGCACTGTCGCTCAGTTCGGCATCATGCCTCTCTTGGCGTGGATACTCGCACATGCTTTTTCCCTGCCGCCTGAGCTCGCCGCAGGCGTGATCCTCGTCGGCACCTGTCCCGGCGGCACCTCGTCCAACGTCATGACATATCTCGCACGCGGAGACGTCGCACTCTCCGTCTCCATGACGATGGCATCGACGGTTCTCGCGCCGATCATGACACCGCTCCTCACACTTTGGCTCGCCGGGCAATGGATTGACATTCCCGCCGGGAAAATGATGATCTCCATTGCGCAAGTCGTCATCGCCCCGATCGTTCTCGGACTTCTCATCAATCACTTCTTTGAGCGTCCGGTACAAAAGGCGATCAAGGTGCTCCCGCTCATCTCCGTCGTCGCCATCGTCCTCATCGTCGGAGCTGTCGTCTCGGCAAATGCGGCGCGCATCATGGAGACGGGCGCGCTTATCATGGTCGTCGTCATGTGCCACAACCTGCTCGGCTATGCGCTTGGCTTTAGCGTTGCAAAGCTCCTGCATATGGACATGGCAAAGGTCAAGGCGGTCTCCATTGAGGTCGGTATGCAGAACTCCGGACTCGCCGCCTCCCTCGCCCTCCTGCACTTCGGCGCGGCAGCCGCGATCCCCGGCGCGCTCTTCAGCGTATGGCACAACATCTCCGGCTCACTCGCCGCGAATTATCTTTCCTCAAGAATGAAGAAATCTCCACGCGAAAAAATATAATTGCTAAAATAAATATAGGGCTGTAACGAAACAGCGTTTTTCGTACTTTCGTTACAGTCCTTTTCTTGATACAAAAAAGAGACTGCTGCGTGAAGGTTATTTCCTCCACGCGGCAGTCTCTTGTTGTCTGAACCGGCTTTGTTTTAATGGTTGAACATGTTGCGCAGCGCCTGCTTGTTGACCTCGCGGTTGAGCTGTGCGAGATGCTGTGTGAGCTTGATGCCCTTCGGGCAGACGCGCTCACAATTCTGGCTGTTGCCGCAGCTCGTGATGCCGCCCTTCTCCATAAGGACGTTCAGACGCTTCGGCGCGTCGAACTTCCCGAGCGGGTGCATATTAAAGAGCAGCGTCTGTGCTGTCGGTGCGGGGCCGATAAAGTCGGACTGCGGGCCGACGTTCGGGCACGCTTCGAGACAGCAGCCGCAGGTCATGCAGTGCGACAGCTCGTAGCAGGTCTCCGCCGTGTACGGGTTCTGAATCGGCGCCTCGCGGTTGTCCCACGAGCCGTCCACCTCGATCCATCCGTGGATGCGCTTGAGACTCTCGAACATGACCGTGCGGTCGATGAGCAGATCGCGGATGACCGGGAACGTGCGCGCGGGCTGGAGACGAATCGGCTCCGTAAGATTGTCCACGAGCGCACAGCACGCCTGCTGTGCCTTGCCGTTGATGACCATCATGCACGCGCCGCAGACCTTTTCGAGACAGTTGCACTCCCATACGGGGGGCGGCACACGCTTGCCGTCAACCGTCACGGGATTCTTCTGAATCTCCATCAGCGCCGCAACGACGTTGAGACCGACGCGGTACGCGACTTCAAATTCCTGTGTATAAGGCTTTTCGGTAGGACCGTCCTGCCGCTCGACAATAAAACGTACTTTTCTCTGTTCTGCCATGGCTTCCGTCCTCCCTTACTCCTTCTTCGCAACGGCATAGTTGCGGGCGCGCGCCTTGATGAGCGAATGCTCGAAATCCATATAGCTGACGATCGGCTCTTCGGTCTGCGGATCGTAGTCCACGATCGTGGTCTTCATGAAACGCTCGTCGTCACGTCCGTAGAACATCAGCTCGCCGTCGGCGTCCGTCATGCGCTCGCCCTTGTCGTCGAGGAGGATCTTCGCGTGTGCGCCGCGGCTCTCATCGCGGCAGCGCGCCGCCTTTGTGACCGCCATCGCGTACAGGATCATGTTGCGGAGCTGGCGGACGAACATGACTTCCTGATTCGCCCATGTGCCGCGATCCGTCACGCCGATGTCGTCCCAGCGCTTGAGGATGCCCTTGAGCTTTTCAAGACAGATGTCAAGTCCCTTGTTGTCGCGCTCGATGGACACATAGTCGTACATGATCTCGCCCATCTCCTGATGGAGTTTGTGTGCGTTCTCGGGACCGTCCATCGCACGGATCTTGTCAAACTCGGCGACGGCTTCCAGGCGCGCCGCCTCCATCTCCTCCTCGGTCAGAGGCGCTCCGCCCGCACCGCTGCGCGCCCAGCGCAGCGCCTCAGGGCCCGCAATATGTCCCGAATACGTCGCGGAGAGAAGAGAGTTCGCGCCGAGACGGTTCGCACCGTGGTACTGATGATCGCACTCGCCCGCCGCCATAAGCCCGGGGATGTTTGTGTGGTGGTTGCGGTCGACCCAGATTCCGCCCATGGAATAGTGCACGGACGGGAAAATCTCCATCGGCACTTTGCGCGGATCCTGCCCGACGAACTCGGAGTACATCTCGAGAATGCCGCCGAGCTTGTGTTCAAGGTAGTCTGCGGGGATATGCGAGAGGTCGAGGTAGACGCGGCGGTCGTTGTTGACGCCGAGTCCCATATGGACGCAGACCTTGAAGATCGCGCGCGAAGCGACGTCGCGCGGCACGAGGTTGCCGTATGCGGGGTACATCTCCTCGAGGAAGTACCACGGTTTGCCGTCCTTATACGTCCAAATGCGCCCGCCCTCACCGCGGCACGCCTCGGACATGAGACGGTTCTTGTCCGAGCCCGGAATCGCCGTCGGATGGATCTGAATGAACTCGGGATTGCCGATGTGCGCGCCCTGCTGATACGCGGAGGAAACCGCAGAACCGTTGCAGATCGTAGACGCCGTGCAGCGGCCGAACACCTGACCGGGGCCGCCCGTTGCGAGCATGACGACGTCCGCCGGGAACGAACGAATCTCGTTCGAGTTCATATTCTGCGCGACGATGCCGCGGACGATGCCGTCCTTGTTCTTAATTGCGCGGATGTATTCCCAGAACTCGTATTTTTTGACCTTGCCCTTGACCTCCCAGTGCCGCACCTGCTCGTCGAGTGCGTAGAGGAGCTGCTGACCGGTCGTCGAGCCGGCAAACACGGTGCGCTTGTTCTTCTGTCCGCCGAAATTGCGAAGATCGAGCACGCCCTCGGAGGTACGTGTAAAGGGGACGCCCATGCGGTCGAACATCTTCACGAGACGCGGCGCCGCTTCGACCATGCCCTTGACGGCGAGCTGATCCGCGAGGAAATCGCCGCCGTAGACCGTATCGTCGAAGTGTTCATAGATGCTGTCGTGCTCGCCCTTCGTATCCATGCAGGCATTCATGCCGCCCTGCGCGCAGAGCGAGTGCGAACGCTTCACCGGGCAGTAGGAAAAGAGATCGACCGTGCCGCCGCCTTCGCAGACCTTCATCGCCGCCAGCAATCCCGCAAGGCCGCCGCCGACGATAATAACCTTATTTTCAGGTACTTTAGCCATTATTACTCTCCTTTGCTGCGGTTTTTACATGAAATAGCTGCCCATGAAGGCGAGCGTGACAAGGCTCATCAGCGTGCAGAGCCCCATCGCCATCGTGTTGATGACCGCCTGCGCGCGCGGACCTTTGGCGATGCCCCACGTCATGCAGAACGTCGAGATGCCGTTGCAGAAATGGAAGATCGCGGCGATCATGCCGAGCGTGTAGAGCACTGTGTGGAGGATGGCGTAGTCGCCCGTCACGAAGTAGGTGTAGAGGAGGTCATAATTGATGTGCGTCCCCATCATGCCCTTCTCCCAGATGCGCATGTAGCCGACATGCCAAATGAGGAATGGGATGAGAATCCACGCGGTATAGCGCTGCAGAGCAAACTGCCAGTTGCGGACATAGCCGTAGTTGCTCGGGTTGTTCTTCGCCTGTGCCGCAATGTAAATACCGTAGATTGCATGGAACAGAAGCGGTACGGCGATGGCAAAGATCTCGAGTCCGTAGAAAATCGGCTTTGGAATCAGCTCCATCATCGCCAGCGAATCATTGAACGCCTTTGCGCCGCCGAGCACCGTCGAATTCGTAAAGACGTGCTCGAAGAGGAACACGCCGACGACGACGAGACCGACCAATGAATGCAGCCGCCGCATGTAAAAGGTTGTGTGGAACATTTCATACCTCCTAAATATAATATAGACCCAAATGATTTGTCATGCGCCAAACCATCACCGTCAACATGATGCGGATCTTGCAGCCCCTATTCCTTGCGGTAGGGTTTCTGCCCGATCTCGTAGAAATCGTTGCCCTCGGAGTCAATGACAACGATGCAGGGGAAATCCTCGACCGTCAGCTTTGCCACCGCCTCGGGGCCGAGTTCGGGGTAGCCGACCACCTCGTACTTCTTCACGGATTTTGCAATCAACGCCGCCGCGCCGCCGACGGCGGCAAAGTAGGTGACGCCGTTCTTCTTCATCGATTCGACGACTTCCTTCGAACGGGAGCCTTTGCCCACCATGCCCTTGATGCCCTGCTCGAGCATCGTCGGCGTGTAGGCGTCCATGCGCCCGGAGGTCGTTGGGCCGCACGAGCCGATCGGATCGCCGGGCTTTGCGGGCGTGGGTCCCAGATAGTAGACGATCTGATCGTGCCAGTCGACCGGCAGCGGCTCGCCCTTCGCGAGCGCTTCGGTCATCGCCTTGTGCGCCGCGTCGCGGGCGCTGATGATCGTGCCCGTGATGAGCACGCTGTCGCCCGCCTTCAGTTTGCGCGACATCTCCTCGGTAAACGGCGTGGTAATGCGAATACTTTCCGACATAGCGCGTTCCTCCCTCAAAAATACACAGACAAAAGGCGATTACAACACGCGATGCGCATGGCGCAGGGCATGGCAGCAGATCGTGACCGCAACGGGGAGACCCGCGATGTGCGTTGCGCCCCATTCGATATTGACGGCAAGCGCCGTCGTCGTCCCGCCAAGCTGGGGTCCGATGCCCGTCTTGTTGATCTCCTCGAGCAGCTCGTTCTCGAGCCGCGCATACTCGGGCATCGGGTGACGCTCGTCGATGGAGCGCGTCAGCGCCTTCTTCGAGAGCAGTGCCGCCTGATCCATCGTGCCGCCGATGCCGATGCCGACGACCATCGGCGGGCAGGGGTTCGGTCCCGCGTGGCGGATGATGTCCATGACAGCCTTCTTGACGCCCTCGACGCCGTCTGCGGGCACGAGCATCTTCACGCCGGACTTATTCTCCGATCCAAAGCCCTTCGGCGCGATCGTGATGTCGATCTTGTCCCCCGGGACGATCTTCGTATAGATGATGCCCGGCGTATTGTTCTGCGTATTCTTTCGGTTGAACAGCGGTTCGGCAACAACGGATTTGCGCAGGTATCCGTCGGTGTAGCCCTTCGCGATCCCCTCGTTGATCGCGTCTTCCAAGAGGCCGTCCGTGATGTGGAGATCCTGCCCGACCTCTGCAAACACGATGGTCATGCCCGTATCCTGACAGTACGGACGATCCTCTGCGCGCGCGATCTCCGCGTTGCTGATGATCTGGTCGAGAACGACCTTGCCGACGGGCGACTCCTCCGTCTCTCTTCCTTTCTTAAGCCCCTCGTACACATCATTTGGGAGGTAATACGCCGCTTCCATACACATCTCGGCGACGTTCTCCGTGATTGCTTTTGCGTTTAGCTCTCGCAAAATAATCCCTCCTATAAATATAACTTATACACAGGTTAGTTAGACTATAACATATTTTTTTCAGGCTTTCAAGACTTTGAAAATCCGCGCCAAGCCTTGAAAATACTGAATCTCATTCATTTTCTCCCAAGGCCGCGCACGCGAAAGCAATCATGAATTTCACTATTCATTTTTAGTGTTATTTGCCATAAAAATAGCAATCAATAAAAATATTTTTATTGATTGCTATGCATTTTATATTATATATTGAAGTTTTATATTTTGTGATATGTGTTTCATATGAAAAAGCACTAAAAAAATTTTTATCAGATGCGAATGAGATTCACCCGGGGCGCAGCGCCTTCTTTCAAATCCATCAGCATGAAGGAACCGCGCCGTTCGTCGCGCGGGCGCGCAATGCTGCCGGGATTGAGCACGGTGACGTCGCCGCGCTCCATATACGCAATGTGCGTATGCCCGTAGACAGCAATATCCGCGCCCGCCTCGCGCGCCGCGGCGGCAAGGCGCTCCGTCCCGTACTCCACGCGGAACAGGTGCCCGTGTGCGAGAAAGACGCGGTGTCCCGCAACATCGACGGAGGTCTCATGATACGCGCCGTCCTCATCATAGTCGCAGTTGCCAAGAACACATACGACGGGTTTTTCCGTCAGCAACCGCAGCGTCTCCGCGTCCGCCGCATGATCCCCCGCGTGCAGCCAAAGCTCCGCTTCCGCCGCGCCCGGCACGGCAAGCATATCCTCAAAGACGCGCACATTCCCGTGACTGTCGCTGACCAGTCCGATCCTCATATTCCTCCGCCCCTTTCCACATCCTCACACATGATATTCACAAGCACATCACAAAATCCCGGCAACCAGCTCCTTCATCTCACGCAGCGCCGCCCCGCGATGACTCACCGCGTGTTTTTCCGCAAGGCTTAGCTCCGCCATCGCCTTACCGTCCGGGAGATAAAAATGCGGATCATAGCCAAATCCGCCCGTCCCGCGCGGCACGGGACGGATAAAGCCGCGGCAAACGCCCTCCGCCGTCAGCTCCCGTCCGTCCGCAAGAGCCAGCACGAGCGCGCAACGATAGGACGCCGCCGCATTTTCATTGCCGCGCGCAGCGAGCTCCGAGACGAGTTTCGCATTGTTCGCCGCGTCGTCGCCATGCACGCCCGCATAGCGTGCCGAATAGACGCCCGGCGCGCCGTCGAGCGCATCCACGGCGAGCCCCGAGTCGTCCGCGAGCGCGGAGAGCCCCGTCTTTTCACGATAGTAACGCGCCTTGATGCGCGCGTTCTCTAGGAATGTCGCGCCGTCTTCGACCGGTTCTCCAACCTCCGGCGCGTCCGGCAGCACCTCGTGCAGCCGAGAGAGCGGCACGAGCCGCACGGGGAGCCCTTCGAACGCCTTCTCCATCTCACGGACTTTCCCCGCATTCGACGTTGCAATCAGGATCGTTTCCATCCTCAACCCTCCCGCCCCGGCAGCCATGAAAGCGTCTCGCCGAGCGCCCTTTTCTGCACGTCGATGAGCTCTCGTATGCCGCGCTCGCCGAGATCGAAGAGCGCGTTCATCTCCGCGCGCGAGAACGCGCGCCCTTCGCCCGTCCCCTGCACCTCGATGAAGCTGCCCGCGCCCGTCATCACGAGATTCATATCAACCATCGCCTGAGCATCCTCTTCGTAGCAAATATCAAGCAGCGGCGTATTCTCCGCGCCGATGCCGACACTGACCGCCGCCGTGTAGTCGCGCACAGGGAAAACGCCGCGCTTCGTATAGAACGTCGCACACGCCTCGACGAGCGCAACAAACGCGCCTGTAATCGACGCCGTACGCGTGCCGCCATCCGCCTGCACGACGTCGCAGTCGATGTGAATCGTCCGCTCGCCGAGCGCGCGCGTATCCACCACCGCGCGCAGCGCGCGCCCGATGAGCCTCTGAATCTCCTGCGTGCGCCCCGTCTGACGTCCGCGCATCGCTTCGCGCGCCGTGCGCTCCGTTCCCGCGCCCGGGAGCATCGCATACTCCGCCGTGACCCAGCCCGTCCCGCTGCCTTTCAAAAAGAACGGCACGCGCTCCTCCACACTCGCGGAGCAGACGACGCGGGTATGCCCCATCTCGATGAGCGCAGAGCCGGCCGGATACCGCTGATAGCCGCGCTCGATGCGTACGGGACGCAGCTGATCGTGGCGTCTCAGATCTCTTCTCGGCATGAAATAAATCCCCTCTCGTCATTCATATCGTTCGTTCATCAAAAAAGCGAAACGCCGAAGTCTGCGCCGCCGCACATACTCCCTGCGTTCCGCTGCCATGGGGACGGGCGCGGCGTTTACGCCCTTTCTCCCTCCTGATACTGTCTGTAGTTCTTTATGATGCAGATCGGCGTCTTTTGCGAAGCGTTGCCGAACGGATTATCGAGCAGAAGCTGCGCCGCAAGTGCACCGTCGATGCCCGCCGAGACGCCCACGACGCGCGAGCGCTTCAGATCGTTGACGTCAGCGACCATCGCTCCGAACGCGCCGACGCGCTCCGTGATCTCCTGCGCCACGCGGTCGGGTTCGGCGGGACCGTAGACAATCGCCTTGTCGAACGGCGGCATCGTCCCCGTCACGTCGTCGATCATCGCGGCTTCTTTGCCGCCCCATTTGTAGAACATGCCGTTTTCCCCGACGAGCTTTGCGAGGAATCCTGCAAAGAGCGCCGCCGTCACACGCCATTTTCCCTCGACGTCCATGAGCGCCTGCATCCCGTGCGGACTCGCCAGACTCCCATAGTCGGGAATGAAGCGGCAGCAGAACTCCGCCATACCGGAAATTTCAAGTTCCTCCGGGAATACATAGCGATCCTGCGTAATGGCGACGACACTCTCGGCGCAGCAGACGAGATCGTCTCCCGTGACCTCTGCCCCGGCGTAGAATGCGATCGCCTCGGCGATGTCGTCCTCCTCGGTCAGGATGCGCGTCGGCACAGGGATAATATTTAACTCAGCCATGCTGCGCACCTCCTTCCTGCTGAAGCTCCACACCCGCAAGTGCGGCGATCTCGTCCGCCCCCATCATGATGATCGCTTTCTCGTAATGCACGGGCATCCGCCCCGTCTCCTGATAGATGAGATCGGCGCGAAAATCGACGAGGTGCGCAATCGCATCTTCAAGCGTACGCCCGCCGCGCGGCTCGATGGAAAGCTTCAGTACGAGATTGATGCGCTCCTTCTTCTGAATCAGCACGGCTTCGAAATAATCATCCGCGCGCGGCGCGCCCTCGAGCTCCACCTTGCCGCGCACGAGCGCGCCGTCATACTGCTCATAGGGGAGCTGTACGCGCAGGATCGCGTCCATGATCGTTCCGCATTGTTTCCCCTCATTGACAACGGGAAGCGTCGCCGCAATGACAAGTCGCTCCGGCGTTCGCTCCGCAACGGAAAAGTCCGTCATTTCGTCAAGTTGCAGAACGATTTCTTCCCTGCCGAAATAGGCAAATACGCTCTCTCTCAGCAGCAGAGGAAGCAATATAACGAGAACAATACAGTCTAATATAAGATTTAGTTCAGGCATCGATATTCCGCCCTTCTTTCTCCGCGCGCATCGCCGCCTCGAGCGGCTCGTAAAACTCCTTCGGCAGGCGCGTGATATGCCCCGTATCCCGTTTCGTAAAGACGTTCTCCGACATGCCTGTGACGAGGAGCTCCCCCGCTTCATTGAGGATGCGGTAGGTGAACGCCATCTTCGCCTTGGTCAGCGCGGTCGCCGTCGTCTCAATGCGGAGCGTGTCGTCAAAATGCCCGGGCGCGTGAAACTCTGCCCCCACCTTGATGATGGGAAAGACATAGCCCGCGTCCATCAGTGCGCCGAGCGTGATGCCGATGCGCCGCAGGTACGCGACCCGCCCAATCTCGAACCAGCGGATATAGTTCGCGTGATGCACGACCTCCATCGCGTCCGTATCGTAAAAATTCACCCGATGTTCTACCGTGATCGGCATGAATGCTCCTTTCCGTCAGTTGATCAGTTCCATGCGCTCGGCACGGCTGATAAAGCTCTCGATGCGCGCAAGCTCCTGTGCCCCCGCAACGCGCCGTCCGGAGCGAAAGAACGTGCAGTGCGCCGTGCGCTCCCCCTCCGGCTGCGTTGTGAGTCCCGCGCGGCGCGCCAGTTCCTCCACCGTGCCGTCGTTGCCGTCGGCAAAGGTCATCGTCTCCGGCATGAGCGACCGCATTGTATCCTTAAAAAAATTAAAATGCGTACAACCGAGTACGATCGCCGAGTACTGCGCAAGGTCGAACGGGGCAAACGCCGTGCGCAGATATTCTTCCACACGCGGCGAGACGAACTCCTGATGTTCCGCGAACTCCACGAGACGCGGGAGTGGGAGCAGATCGACGAGATGATTTGCATCGTAGGTATCGATCAGGCGATGCAGCTTTTCCCCGCGCACGGTGATGGGCGTTCCCGTCACGAGCACGCGGCGCGTTCGGTCGGCATCGAGCGCCTTTTTCACGGCGGGCTCCATCCCGATGATGGGAATGTCGTAGCGGCGGCGCATTTCGTCCGCAGAGACAGACGTCGCCGTGTTGCACGCGATGACGACCGCCTCCACGCGCTCCTCCTCCACGAGGAAGCGGAAGGCGTCACGCACGAAGCCGCGCACCTCGTCGACCGTCTTTGTCCCATAGGGCACATGGTCGCGGTCTGCAAAGAACAGGAACTCCTCGTCCGGCAGTGCCCGGCGCGCGTGTCCGAGTACCGTCAGTCCTCCCAGCCCCGAGTCGAACAGGGCGATTCGCATACGCTCACAACTCCTTCCTGCACCGCATGATACAGAGTATATTATAGCAAGTCCGCGCATTCAGTCAATAAAAAAGACACATTGCAAACGTGTCTTCTAACTGATATAATACTCGCAAAATACTGTCACAGCGGCAGGCGGTTTACTCTTGCCCCCATGAACCAAGAAGGGGGGTGAGCGCCATGAACGAGACAAATGTAACACTGTTGCTTTTTATCGTGCTTGTGCTGCTCTTAACAAGAAAGTAACCGCCCTCAGCTTCCAACTATAGGCGGTTAAATCCACTTCGTATGGGGCAAAGCCGTCTGCCGACAGTGCCTTTTCTATGTTTATTATAGGCTTTTCATTCGGATTCGTCAAGTCTTTCACCGTCATGAAGCAGGAGTTTTATGAAACACCGTCTGCGCAAAAAAGAGTATATGTTTGTCGCCTCTATGCTGTTCGGGCTGCTCTTCGGCGCAGGCAATCTGATCTTCCCCGCCGCGATGGGACAGGCGGCGGCGCGCGAGATGCTCCCCGCACTCGTCGGGTTCTGCATCACGGGCGTCGGTCTGCCGCTCCTCGCCGTCGCCGCGATGGGACTATCGGAGAGCGAAGACCTCTTTGCCATGGGCAGGAAGGTCGGTAATGGCTTCGCCTACTTCTTTACCTGCGCGCTCTACCTCGCGATTGGGCCTCTCTTTGCGATCCCGCGTACTGCTACCGTCTCCTTTCAGGTGGGCATCGTCCCCTTCGTCTCCCCGGAGGAGCAAAGTGCCGCACTCCTCATCTTTTCCCTGAGCTTTTTCGCCGTTACGCTCTACTTCTCCTTCCGCCCGTCCGGCATTCTGACATGGGTGGGCAAGGTGCTCACACCGCTCTTTTTATTTTTCCTCGGCATCCTCATCTGCGCCGCCGTGCTCGCTCCAATGGGCGATGCGACGGCGCTCATGCCGACCGTTGCTTACGAATCGCACAGCTTCTTCAAGGGACTGCTTGAGGGCTACAACACGATGGACGTGCTCGGCGTCCTCGCCTACGGCAACATCCTCATCCGCTCGATTCGCCTGCTCGGACTTTCTGAACCGCGCGATATTTCCTACGGGACAATCGTTTCCGGCTCGCTTGCCGCGCTCCTCATGGTCGTCATCTATGCCGCGCTCACCTACGTCGGCGCGCAGAGCCGCAGCGTTTACGGCATCGATGCGAACGGCGGCGACGTGCTCCATCACATCGCACTCCATTATTTTGGCTCGTTCGGCAGCATCCTACTCGGCATCACGATCACATTCGCCTGCCTCAAGACCTCCATCGGACTCATCACCGCGTGCAGTACCGCGTTCGCACAGCTCTTCCCACGTGCATGCTCCTACCGCGTCTATGTAATCTTATTCTGCCTGTTCTCCTGCGCCGTCGCAAATGTGGGGCTCAGCCGCATCATCGGCTACTCGCTGCCCGCGCTTTACTTCCTCTATCCGATCTCGATGATGCTCATCGTCCTGTGCCTGCTCGAATCACAAATCGGCTACCGGCGCAGCGTATTCGTCTGCGGCATGATCGGCACGGGCATCGCCGCCGTGTTTGACCTCCTGCGTGCGCTGCCTCCGGGCGTGCAGGAAATCATACCTGCCTGTGCCGCGCTCCGCGCTACGGGCGACATGCTCCCCTTTGCCGCGCTCGGCATGGGATGGGCGCTCCCCGCCGTCGTCGGTACATTGTTCGGTTACCTTCTCTCATTGCGCAAAAGCGGATTGCCGCCTGCGAAATAATTTTCCCCGGTGCGCGCCTATTGACAGGAATCGCCCCTCTTTGCTAAAATAAAGACCGTTTCCCCCGGAGAGGTGTCCGAGCGGTTTAAGGAGCCGGTCTTGAAAACCGGTGATGCGGCAACGCACCGTGGGTTCGAATCCCACCCTCTCCGCCATATGAAGACGAAAAACGGGGCTGATGTACGAATGGACATCGTACATCAGCCCCGTTTTTGTTATATGAACACTTTACAGAGTACCAAAAATACGGTCACCGGCGTCACCGAGTCCGGGAACAATGTAGCCGTGGTCGTTGAGCCGGTCGTCGACGGCAGCGACATAGATGGGGACATCGGGATGGTCGGCGGCGACGCGGCGAATACCCTCGGGGGCGGAGACAAGACACATGAGGATGATGTTCTTCGCGCCTTTTTCCTTGAGCAGTGTCAGTGCCGCTGAGGCGCTGCCGCCCGTGGCGAGCATGGGGTCGGGAACGATGAGCGTGCGATCCTCGATGCCGGTCGGGAGTTTTGCATAGTATTCGACAGGCGCAAGAGTCTCAGGGTCGCGATAGAGCCCGATATGCCCAACGCGCGCGGCGGGCACGAGCGAGAGAATGCCGTCGAGCATCCCAAGACCTGCGCGCAGAATGGGAACAACACCGAGCTTCTTCCCCTCAAGCACCTGCGCCCGGCAGGGCGCGACGGGCGTCTCGATCTCGACGTCACGCAGCGGGAAGTCGCGCGTGATCTCATACGCCATGAGCATCGCGATCTCGGAGAGGAGTTCGCGGAACTCCTTCGTCCCCGTCTCCTTCATCCGCATGATGGTCAGCTTGTGCCGAATCAGCGGATGATCGACAATGTGCAGACTTGGTATCTCAGACGGGCGGAACGATTCAGCCATAGGTGGGACTTCCTTTCTTCTCTTGTGCGTCAAAATTCATACGTCAAAACCGGCATTTTATTCATACAGCGGGTATTTTTTGCAAAGGACGTCGACGCGCGCGCGCGCTTCGGTGCGGCGGCTCTCGTCTGCCGGCGCATCCAGCACATGTGCAATGATGCGCGCCACTTCGCGCATATCTTCCTCTTTGAATCCGCGCGTGGTGAGCGCGGGCGAGCCGAGACGGATGCCGCTCGTGACGAACGGACTGCGCGGCTCAAACGGAATGGTATTGCGGTTCGCCGTGATATTGACCTCATCGAGGAGATTCTGCGCTTCCTTGCCCGTGATGTCCTTGCTCGTAAGATCGACGAGCATGACGTGTGTATCCGTGCCGCCCGAGACGATGCGGTAACTACGCTGCATGAGTTCGTCCGCGAGTGCGGCGGCGTTCTTTACGACCTGTGCGCCGTATTCCTTGAACGAGGGCTGCAGAGCTTCGCCGAGCGCGACTGCCTTTGCCGCGATGACGTGCATCAGGGGACCTCCCTGAATGCCGGGGAATACCGCCTTATTGATCTTCGCGCCGAGCGCCTCATCGCGCCCGAGGATCATGCCGCCGCGAGGTCCGCGCAGCGTCTTGTGTGTGGTCGTGGTCACGATGTCCGCATGGGGGACAGGGCTCGGATGCTCTCCTGCGGCAACAAGTCCCGCGATGTGCGCCATGTCGACCATGAAATACGCGCCGACCTTCTTTGCAATCGCACCGATGCGCTCAAAGTCGATGATGCGCGCGTAGGCGGACGCGCCCGCGATGATCATCTTCGGACGGTGCTCTTCGGCGAGACGTTCGAGCGCCGTATAGTCGATGCGCTCGGTTTCCTTATCGACGCCGTAGGGGATGACCTTGAAATACGAGCCGGAGATGTTGACGGGGCTGCCATGTGTCAGATGCCCACCGTCCGTGAGGTTCATGCCGAGAATCGTATCGCCCGGCGAGAGAAGTGCAAAGAACACCGCCATGTTCGCCTGTGCCCCAGAATGCGGCTGGACGTTCGCCCACGCGGCGCCGAACAGCTCCTTCGCGCGGTCGATCGCAAGCTGTTCCACGATATCAACGTATTCGCAGCCGCCATAGTAGCGCTTGCCGGGGTAGCCCTCGGCATATTTGTTCGTGAGAACGCTCCCCTGCGCCTCCATGACCGCGCGGCTGACGATGTTCTCCGAGGCGATCAGCTCGAGCTTCGTCCGCTGACGGTTCAGCTCCTTTTCGATTGCCTCAAATGCCTGCGCGTCCGCCTGTGCGAGACTGTCCATCATGCTCATGCAAAATTCTCCTTACGCTTCCTTATTCTCCAGTGCCATTATCTTCTCGATGCGCCGCATGTGGCGCCCGCCCTCGAACTCCGTGCGCATCCACGCGCGCACAATCTCGCCCGCCGGGCCAAAGCCGAGCACGCGCCCGCCGAGGACGAGCACGTTCGCATCGTTGTGCCGCCGCGACATCATCGCCGTGTAGACATCGCCGCAGAGCGCGGCGCGGATGCCGTCGATCTTATTCGCCGCGATCGAGATGCCGACGCCCGTGCCGCAGAGCAGGATGCCGCGGTCGGCGCGCCCGCTCGTAACGTCTGCGCAGACCTCGAGCGCGATGTCCGGGTAGTCCACCGCGTCCCTGCCGAACGTCCCTACATCCTTTACGTGTACGCCGTCGAACTCACGGAGCACCATCTTAACCTCGTCTTTGAGCTCCACTGCGCCATGATCGCTGCCGATCGTGATGTTCATAGGAACTTCCTCCTTTTCGATCTCTTATTTCTTGGTATTTTAGCACAAAATTCTTAAAAAAAACAGAGTTTTGCCGCCCGTCACCGCCGATACCGCGCACGCACGGTGAGCGAGAGGAAAAAGAGGATCGACGCCGTCGCCACGATGGACGCGCCCGCCGCGATGCCGAGCGTGTAGGCAAAGAACAATCCCGCGAGCCCCGAGACGAGCGCGGCGGCGACGGAGAGGATATGGTACTCCTTCACGTTTCGGGCGAGGTTGCGCGCCGCCGCGCCCGGCAGAACAAGGAGCGCGTTGATGATGAGGATGCCGACCCACTGGATGCTGACGGCAACGACGACGGCGAGCAGGACGGCGAACGCTGCCTCGACGGTAAAGACCGAGACGCCCCTGCTGCGCGCAAAGGACGGATTCACCGAGAGGAGCAGCAGTCGGTTAAAGAGCAGCGCCCAGCCGCAGACGACGAGCACATCCACGACGAGCAGCCCCGCGAGATCGGCGGGCGTGATGCTCAATATATCCCCGATGAGAAACGGCGAGTATTTCGAAAATCCCCCGCCCCTGCTCATCAGCATCAGCCCGATCGCAATCGCACTCGAGGAAAAGACGCCGATGACGGTGTCCGCCGACGCCGCCGTCCGCCGCTTGATGTAGGTGATGAGAAGCGCAAACGCCGCGGAAAAAATCACGAGCGCGGCGAGCGGCGAGACGAGCCCGACGATCGTGCCGACGGCGATGCCCGTGAACGCTCCATGTCCGAGCGAGTCCGAGAAGAACGCCATGCGGCTCGAGACGACCATCGTGCTGAGCAGCCCAAAGAGCGGCGTCATGAGGAGCACCGCGAGCAGCGCATTTTTCATGAACGTATAGGAAATCCACGAGAACGGGAGCGCCGTCTCCATCGCATGATAGATCAGTTCCATGCCGCTCCCTCCTCCCGCGCGGCGCAGAGATGCCGCACATCCGGCAGAATGCCGAAGATCTGCTCCATCTGCGGGTCGGCAAAGACCTCCGCGGGCGTCCCTGCCGCCGCAATCCCGCGGTTCATCAGCACGACGCGGTCAGCATGGCGCGCGACCATGCCGAGATCATGCGAGATGAGGAGGATGGCAAGATCCTCCTGCGCGCGCAGCTCTGCAACGATGTCGTAAAAGAGTGTCAGCCCGCTCCGATCGACGCCCGAGACCGGCTCGTCGAGCAGGAGCAGGTTCGGCATGGGATCGAGCGCGAGCGCGAGGAGCACGCGCTGGAGTTCTCCGCCCGAGAGCGCGCCGAGCCGCCGGTCGATGAGGTGCGCCGCCCGGACGCGGGCGAGACTCTTCTCCGCGCGCACGCGGCAGCGTCCCGCGCCGCACAGCCAGACGGGACGCCGCGTCAGGCACGCCATGAAGAGATCCATGACGCTCGTCGGCGCGCTGACGTCGAACCGCAGGTACTGCGGCACATAGCCGATGACGGGTTTCCCCGCCCGCCGATCGTCCGCGTCGACGAAACGCAGCGTCCCCGTGTGCGGCACCTCGCCGAGGACGGCGCGCAGGAGCGTGCTCTTGCCCGCACCGTTGGGACCGATGACTGCCGTCAGCTCGCCGCAGTGGATGTGCAGATTGACATGCGAAAAGACTTCAAACATCCCGAACGAGACGCCGAAGTCTTCGATTTTGGTGCAGCAAAAATTCGCGCAGCCCGCCGCCGCACCTCTCTGATGAAAAAAGCGTTGCATGGGTATTCCTTACTAGAGTTTAGTCCGTGAGACGCCGAAATTTCCATGTGCCGAGCCACAGCCCAAAGAGCGCATATGCCGCGACCACCGCAAGCGACAGCGCGGAGAACTCGCCCGTCCCGCCGAGCGAGCGCAGGAGATGACTCGTATGCGTCAGCGGCAGGATCTCGACAAGCCACCGCACGATGTCCGGCAGCGCGCCCGTCGAGAAGAACGTCCCGCAGAGAAAGGACATCGGCATGAGGATGTAGAGGTTGACCTGCCCCATTTCCTCATAGGTCGTGATATACATCGCCGCGAGGAAGCCGACCTCGGCGAAGATCATGCAGTTCATGATGAGGACGAGCACAAAGAGCGGCGTGATCGCAAAATGTGCGCCGAAGAGACAGCTGAGCGCGATGATGATAACCGAGGAGATCATCCCGCGCAGCACCGCCCCCGCAACCTTGCCGATGACAAACGCATCGGGGCGAATCGGCGCAATTAAATATTCTTCAAGACTCCGGTGGTACATGCGCTCCGCGTGCACCGAGATGATGCCGTTAAAACTGACGTTCATGGAGTTCATCGCGAGCAGCCCCGGCACGAGGAAGTCGAGGTACGACCCGCTCCCGACGTCGATGCTTCGCCCCAGCCCCCAGCCGAACGCGATGAGGAACATGAACGGCGAAACCATCCGGCTCAGCACATATTTCACAAGGCGGCGCCGCAGGACAATCCAGTCCCGCCAGAACACAGTCCAAATATCGCCGCACATCAGAGTCCCTCCTTTCGCCCCGTCAGCTCGATGAACACGTCCTCGAGATTTGTCGGGCGCAGGAGCACGCGCCGCATCCGCTCTTCGAGGAGACGCACATGCGCGCGTGCCTCCTCGCGCGTGTGGAAGAACCGATAGGCACGCCCGCCCTCTTCGTCCCACTCCACGGCAAAGTCGCCGAGATGCGCGCAGAAATCGCGCGGCGTCCGCAAGTCGACGAGCAGCCCCTTATTGATGATGGCGACACGGTCGCAGAGCGCTTCCGCCTCCTCGATATAATGCGTCGTCAGGAATACCGTCACCCCGCGCCGCGCGAGCTCGCGCACAAAGTCCCAAATGCGGCGGCGAATCTGCGGGTCAAGCGCGACCGTCGGCTCGTCGAGGAAGAGCACCTGCGGCTCGTGGATCAGCGCGCGCGCAATGAGCAGGCGGCGGCTCATGCCGCCCGAGAGACGGCGCACACCGTCGTTGCGTACCTCCGTCAGAGACATCTCGGCAAGCAGACGCTCGATGCGCGCTGTCCGCTCCGCCGCCCCAATATGATGGAGACGCGCGTGCAGCTCCATGTTCTGCCAGACGCTCAGCTCCTGGTCAAAATTCACATGCTGCGGCACAACGCCGATGCGCTCCTTGATCGCCTGCGCGTCCGTCTCCGGATTTCGCCCGCCGATACGAATGCGCCCGCTCGTCGGGCGCGTCTGCATCGTGAGCATCCGGATGATGGTCGTCTTGCCCGCGCCGTTTGGCCCTAGCAGTCCGAACACCTCGCCCGCGCCGACCGAGAGAGAGACGCCTGCGACGGCAGTCTTCCACGATTTTTCCTGTGCTTCGTTCGTATGGGGAAATTTTTTAACGAGATCCTCCATCTCGATCATCATATCGCTCATGACGCACTAGTCCGCGCGGAACTGGATGCCCGCCAAATGGCGTGCCTTCTCCATCACTGCCATGACCTCGCGCGTTGTGCGCAGTCCCTCCTCCACGCGTGCATATTCGTCCCGCGCGTAGATACTGCGGAATGCCTCGAACTCGTGCGTCATGCGGTGTGCGTGTCGGTTCAGCGTATGCGTCTCAGGCGCGGCGCCGCGCAGGCATACCGTATAGGAGGCGAGTTCGTTCGGCGTCCCGTCGGCACGCAGCCACCCCGCCTCACCCTGTACCATGAAAAAGGACGGACTCGCGCTGTCCTTCGCCGCCGTGAGCGTCGCGAAAAACCCGTCATATCGCAGCGTCATAACCCCCGAGGTATCGATGCCGTTAAAGCCGATATTTGCAGTATAGGCAGCGCTCTGCGGACGACCAAACATAGAGATAATGAGTTCCAAATTATATACATTGAGATCATAGAGTGCGCCGCCCGAACATGCAGGATCGAACGCGGGCGCGACGTCCCGCGCGAGATAGCGGTCATAGCGGCTCGAATACTGGGAGAAATTTGCCTGTACTGCACGGACAAGCCCGAGATGCGGCAGCGCCTTGAGGAGCCCCTCGTAGTTCGGCAGGAACAGCGGCGTAACCGCCTCGAAAACGAAGCGGCGCCCGGCACGCGCGCGCGCGATCAGCTCTTCCGCCTCAGCGAGCGTCGACGTGAACGGTTTCTCGACGATCACATGCCAGCCCGACTCGACGGCGCGCCGCGCATAGTCAAAATGCGCGCTGTTGACGATGCCGAGATAGACAAAATTCGCTATATGTGACCGGAGCATTTCTTCATAGTCCGTCATGACCTGCGCGATACCAAACTCACGCGCGAGCTCCGCAGCTTTTTCTCTGCTGTGCGGACGCGCGCAGATGCACACGACCTCGATGCCCTGCACGGCACGCAGCGCGACGAGAGCCTCGCGCGCGATCATCCCTGTGCCGACGATTGAAAGTTTCATCCGTAAACTCCTTTGTATACGATAGATACTTTATTATAGCAGGGTGGGCGCGAAAAATGAAGAGCGCAGCAAAAAAGAGCCGCCGCACGCACTGTGCAGCAGCCCGATTTTATCTCTATATACTTAGATACTTATCTTATTTTTCAAGCGCATCCCACGCATCATTTGCACGATGGACATAGAGATCGCGGATCGCTGCGTTCTCACCAATACCATGCAGATAGGTGGATACCTTAAACCCTGCGGCTTCCAAAACAGACTTATGCGAATCCTTATCGTCGCCCGCCATATCGTTGTTGGCATGATCGCCTGCAACCATCATCATCGGCATGAGCGTGACGTTCTTGATGCCGGCTTTCTTGAGCTTTGGAATAACCGTTTCAAGGCTGGGCCAGCCCTCTACCGTGTAAACAAACACGTTATTATACTGCATCTCATCAATCTTTGCCTGAATGACGGAGTAATACGCATTCGACGGCTGCGGCGTTCCGTGTGCCATGATGAGCAGTGCATCGTGCTTGCCGCGGTCAGGGAACTGCGTGGCGAGCGCCTTAATCGCTTCGGTTACGTCATCAGACTGGTCTTCCTGTCCCTGCCAGTACATGAGAGATGTACCGCAGGTCATCTTCTTGAACTGTTCCTTGTAGTTATGGAATACGGCCGTCAGATAAGAATACTCCATACCCGGAATGACGTCGAGCGAGACAAGAGCTACACGGGAGTAGCCGTCTGCTTTGAGCTGTGCGAGCGCCTCTTCGGGGGTCGGATACTTCTTGCCCTCGTTCTTCGCGATGCGGTCAATGATGATATGGGAGGTGAATGCCGTGACGACCTTTACGCCCGGATGAGCCGCCCGAATAGCGTCCACCGTTGCCTCGATGGTCTTCTCCCGCGTGTCTTTGAACGTCGTACCAAAGCTCGCCACAACGATGGCATCCTTGTTCGTGTAATTCATCATCTGCGGGTTTTCATACTTCAGAACGCCGATCTGCGCAGCCTCCATCAGTGCAGGCGTCGCTGTCTTGACCTCCGGGTTCAGCTCATACGCCGCCTCAGCCGGAGTATAAGCAACCCCAAACATCGCGGAGCATGCAAGCGAAGCGACCAGCATTTTCTTCCAACTCTTCATCATAATTCCTCCCAACAGAAATATAAAAAGGCTTCCCCCGCCATAACGAGAAAGCCCTCCGATTCCATACAAAGAATCCGTGAGAGTCCCCTTCCCATCGCTCGCGGGTCTGTGCCAAAGCACACGGTGACTGTCAGACAGGCAGTTCTTCCGGCTCGGTTCATCGCTCCTCTGCGCCTTCCCAAGAGATCTTGGCATCTCTCAGTGACATTATGCAGATTCGCTCCCCTCACGGCGGCGGGACCGCGCCGGCTCTTCCGGCTTCCCTATTAAGCGTGCGCCCGCAGGCGCCGCACCTGTCTCTTGATATTTAATTATGGATTCATAACTATACTTGATAGAATACACTGTTTTTTACTTATTGTCAATCGGATATGCCCTTATTTCGCCGCATCCTGCTCGACATGCCGCTTCCATGCGCCTCGCTCTGCACCGGATTCTTCGGCGGCTTCCTTGACGTAGGCGCTGACGGCGTCATAGTTGGCACGGACACCCGTGTGCGTATTGCTGTACGTCACGGCATTCTCCCGATCGACGCCGATGGCGCCCGCCTCCTCTGCGGCGTCGATGTTCGCGCCGAGATAGATGAACGACCAGCCGTCCATTTCCTGTTTATCGGAAATCATACGTTTGACCGCTGCCCGGGTGAACTCTGTGCTTGCATTCTCAAGTCCGTCGGTGATGATGACGAAGACAACCTTTGTCCCCGGCGCAGTGATGCCGTCCGCCCGCTCCATGCGTCGGATCGTCGTGCCAACGGCGTCGAGCAGCGCCGTTGTCCCGCCTGTCACATAGTCATGGTCGGTCAGCGGCGGAACACGCCAAATCGCCTTTCGATCATAGAGTGTCTGCACCTCGTCGTTGAAGAGGACTGCCGTCACACGGACGGGAATGTGGAGTGCACGTTGTTTTTCGACCATACTGTTAAAGCCGCCGATGGTATCGGACTCGAGTCCGCCCATGGAGCCGCTCTTATCAATGACGAGCACGAGCTCAATGCGCTTCGGCTTCTCCGCACTGGTAATCTGATCCGCAGCATATGCGTGCGGCACAGTGATGAACAGTGCGCATAGAAGGACGGCGCATACGCCGAACAGAGCTTTCTTCCACATAACAAGACCTCCTCAGGGTACTCCCACCGTACGGTTGATCGTCGTCAGTCCGCGGTAAACGGTGCCGATGTCCAGTTCCTCGCCGCGCGACTCCATATACTTCTCGAGTTTTCTCTTGACGCGCTGAAGCGCGTTATCGATGGACTTCACCTGACGATGGAGATCGACGGCGATCTCCTGATAGGATTTGCCGTCGAGATAGCTCATGAGGACGCGCCATTCGAGGTCGCTCAGAATCTCCTCCATCTTTTTCTCAATATCGACGAACTCCTCGCGGCTGATGACCAGCTCCTCCGGGTCGCTGATGCGCGCGCCCGAAAGGACGTCGAGCAGCGTGCGGTCGGAGTCCTCGTCATAGATGGGCTTATTGAGCGAGACATAGGAGTTCAGCGGGATGTGTTTTTGCCGCGTCGCCGTCTTGATCGCCGTAATGATCTGCCGCGTGACGCACAGCTCGGCGAATGCGCGGAACGAAGAGAGCTTATCCTCGCGGAAATCACGAATCGCCTTAAAGAAGCCGATCATGCCCTCCTGCACGATATCCTCACGATCTGCACCGATGAGGAAGTAGGAACGTGCTTTTGAGCGCACGAAGTTCCGGTACTTATTGACGAGGTAATCAAGTGCCTCGTTGCCCTCGTGCGTACGGATATGGACAAGTAATTCCTCATCCGTATAGCCTTCGTAGATGCTGTTTTCGGGCATCTCGCTTTCCGGCTCGTCCGCCTCTTCGATTTCGCCTGCCTCAAGTTCGTCCGGTGCAGACTGTTCATCATCCAGCATTGACTTTTGTGGGTCGCCAAAAAAAATCATACGATTGCTCCGTATCTCCCAATACCGTCTGCTTGGGAAGTTGCCGATGAGATTTCATTCGTCTTTCCATTTCGATTATAACCCTATTGTAAAACTGCCGTCAAGGGATAAAAAGAAAGGACACTTGCACTAGGATATTAACCTCGGTGCAAATGTCCTGTTCTGAGCGTATCCGGCGGATGGATGCCGCTCCCGCCGGCATGCTGCGCCACACGCTGCAGGATGATATAGATACCGTGATGCGGATGTTCTTCATATGCATTCGCGAATGACGACTTTTTCCTCCGCATCGGTGTCATATAATTGAACGGAAACATCCTCGTGCGCCGCCGTCGGCACATTTTTTCCGACATAGTCGGCACGGATGGGCAGCTCGCGGTGCCCCCGGTCGATGAGGACGGCGAGTTGAATGCTCTTCGGACGTCCGATGTCGAGGAGTGCATTCATCGCGGCGCGGATTGTGCGCCCGGTATAGAGTACATCGTCGACGAGCACAACCGTCTTGCCCGTGATGCCCTGCGGCATCTCCGTCGGGCGCACAAGCGGCTGATAGGAAAGCTCGTTAAGGTCATCGCGGTAGAGCGTGATGTCAAGTACGCCGCGCGGGGGAGCGATGCCCTCGATGCGTGCAATCTCAGTCGCGATACGCTCCGCGATAAAGACGCCGCGCGTGCGGATGCCGACGAGCACAAGATGCTCCGTCCCCTTGTTCTTCTCGACGATCTCATGAGAGATGCGCAGGAGGGCGCGACGAATGCCGTCAGCATCCATGAGAACGGCTTTTTCTTTGAATGCGGTCATGCTTCTCTCCTTATCTGCCTGCGCGCAGACGGTGCAGGATATCCTCCATATCGGCGGGAAGCGGCGCGGTGAACCTCATCTGCGCACCCGTGCGCGGATGCGCCAGGGTGAGGATATGTGAGTGCAGCGCCTGTCCATGTATTCCAAAGGGATTTTTCATCGCCGTGTACTTCGCATCGCCGACGAGCGGATGTCCGATGCTCGTCATATGAACGCGAATCTGATGCGTCCGCCCCGTCTCGAGTACGCAGCTGACGAACGTATAGTCACCGAATCGTTCGAGCACTTCGAAATGCGTGGTCGCGGATTTACCGCCGCTGCGGACGATTGCCATGCGCTTGCGGTCGGTCGGGTGCCGCCCGATATCGCCCGTGATAACGCCCGCGCGTTCGGCGATGTTTCCGTGCAGGAGGGCGCGGTATTCGCGCCGCGCGGCTTTGCTCCGTATCTGCTGCGCGAGAAAATGATGTGCCATATCGTTCTTCGCGGCAACCATGACGCCGGAGGTATCCTTGTCGAGCCGGTGCACGATGCCGGGGCGCAGCTCTCCGTTGATGCCGGAGAGATCGCGGCAGCGGAAGAGAAGCGCGTTGACAAGCGTCCCCGTGAGATTGCCCGCGGCGGGATGAACGACCATCCCGCGCTCCTTATTGATTACGATAATGTCCTCGTCCTCATAGAGAACATCGAGCGGGATATCCTCCGCTGCGATCACAACCTCCTCGGCGGGCGGCACGGTGCAGCAGATTTCCTCCCCGCTGCGCAGCTTATAATTCGGTTTGACCGGCGCGCCATCCACACGGACATTGCCGTCCGTGATGAGGCGCTGCACATAGCTGCGCGAGCAATTCTCCATTTGGCGCGCAAGAAAGACATCCAGACGTTCTCCCGCGCAGTCCGCAATATATCGGTTCATCGCGGCAGCTCCTTATTCTGCACAAATAATGCCCACAGCACGGCAGCGGTACCGATCACAATGGCAATGTCGGCAATGTTGAACACAGGCCACACACGGAAGTCAAAGAAATCCACGACATGCCCAGTACGCACACGGTCGATCATATTGCTCACCGCCCCCGCCGCGAGAGCAACACTCCCATAGTGAATGAGCGTACCACTGCGCCGCAGCCGTGGATAGAACCCCAGAAACACGACGAAAAATGCCGCCGCAACGCCGAGGAAGAGCGATCGGCTGTGCGCGAAGATGCCGAACGCAGCCCCCGGGTTCAGCACGTAGGTAATGTGAAAGATTCCCGCCGCAACGGGGATGCTTTCTCCCGGCAGCATCGCTGTCTCCACATAGAATTTTACAAGTTGGTCGGCAAGCATAATGATAAAAAAAAGAAATGCGGCTTTCGATCGTCCGCTCATTCGTTTTGTTTTCCTTCCTATTCTTTGGAGGGAGCTTCCACAGGCTGCGGCGTTCCTGTGGAATCCGTCATATCCGGCATGCCGGCAATCTCCTCGTCAATCCGCTTCAATTCTTCCTGCACGCTGCTCTTCATACGACGCAGAAAGGCATGCTTTTCCTGCACAAGACGTTCGTATTCGCCGACGATGCCTCGTACCTTATCGGCGGCTTCCTCAAGCTGTGCCTTGGAACGGATTTCCGCCTCCCGACAGAGGTTCTGCGCTTTCTTCGCGGCACTCTCAAGGATTTGATCTGCAGTTTCCTTCGCGTTCGCAGTCACTTCCTCCGCCGTCTTTTGCGCCGCCATAAGCGTATCGCGCATCCCCCGTTCGATGCGGTGAAACTCTTCGTTGCTCTTCTGCGCGCGCGCAAGCTCCGCCCGGAGCGTTTCGTTATCCTCGAGCAGCGCCGTATAGTCCTTGATGATCTCATTGAGGAAGTCGTTGACCTCCGCCTCATCAAAGCCGCGGAAGCTCTTCCCAAATTCTTTCGCCTGAATGTCCTTCGGTGTCAGCACGATGCGTCCCTGCCCTTCCCTTAGAAATAACGATGCAGAACGACGGAGATGCGTCCCTTCTTGGTCTGCCCGCGCACCTCCGTGACCTCTAGTCTGCCGCGTCCGCGCATGGAGAGCACATCGCCCTGTTTGATGTTCTTCGAGGCGCTGCCTGCGCTCTGCCAGTTGAGTTTCACCTTGTCCGCCGCGATGTCATCCGCCGCACGGCTGCGCGAGATGCCAAAGCCCGCCGCAGCGATGGCGTCGAGACGCAGGGACGCGACAGTCGCGCGGATCTCCTTCGTCCGCTCTTCGCGCGGTGCGATATCCGCGAGGTCGCCGAGGGTGGTCGTGACGCGCACGGCGCCGATCATCGTGAGCTCTTCCATGATAAACTGCGCCATTTTCGTATCGCAGAGGATCTTCGCCGTATCCCCGGCGAGAAGAATATCCCCCACGCCGCCGCGGTCGATGCCGAGCCCCATCAGCGCGCCGAGCACATCGCGATGCATTAAATGCGCGAACTGCCCGTTCCACGCCGCAGTGACGCAGACGATCTCATAGCCGCCCGGTGTCCCTGCAAAATCCTCGTGCAGGAGCATCGCGCGCTGCCGCTCCGCTCCCGCGTATCCGCCGTCAAAATCGAGCCGCAGTCCGTCATAGCTCGCGCGAACGGTCTCTGCGATCTCCTGCCCGTAGGGATCGAGAAAGGGAGTGATGCGAAATTTTTGCGTTTTCATCACGTTTTCCGCAAGGTCAAGCAGGCGCATTGCCGTTTCTTCCCCCTCACCCCCGCGATAAAAGCGCAGAATGCGTTCCCTCTGTTCCGAAGCCATTAATTCCTCCCCAATTCTCTTGCGCGCTGCGCTGCGGCAAGAACAGCTTCCATGAATGCAGCGCGCACACTCCCACACTCCAATTCCCGAAGCCCCGCCGCAGTTGTTCCCGCGGGACTTGTCACCGCTGCGCGCAGGTCGGCAGGTGACATTTTTCCGCGCAGAACCATCTCCGCTGCCCCGAGAACGGTCTGTGCCGTCAGCAGCGTCGCCGTATCACGGCGCAGCCCTGCGGCGACCCCGCCCTCGATCAGAGCCTCCATCATGAGGAACGCATAGGCGGGACCGCTGCCGGAGAGTCCGGTCACGGCATCCATATCCGCCTCATGCACCTCCGTTGTCCGCCCCGCAGCACCAAGAATCAGCGCGGTAAGCTCGCGCGCACGATCCCCTGCGAGAGATCCACACGCATATGCCGACATCCCCGCACCCGCTGCGAGCGGCGTATTCGGCATCGCACGCACAACGGGATGTCCCGGGTATGCTTCCTCAAGCACAGCGATTTTCAGACCTGCAACAATGGAGAGCACACATGCCCCAACGCGCAGATGCTCTGCAGTCTCTCGCACAGCAGCGGCTGCCGCCGCAGGTTTCACTGCGAGAATAAGCATGTCAATACGGGACAGAAAATGTTCTGCCCCGACTTCTGCATGAACGCCGTAGGTGTGCGCAAGCATGTCGCAGCGCACCGCCTTATGCTCCGAAACGAATATATGCGGTGCGGCAACCGCACCGGAGGATGTCACTCCCGCGATGATTGCCTCCGCCATCGCCCCGCCGCCGATGATTCCAATGCGCAGGTTGTCACACATGATATTTACCGATTCAGCCACGACATGTCGTCGGTCAGCCGATGCTCTTCCTCAGAGTAGCTGACATTGACGTTGCTCGGCGCACAGAGGATGACATTGTTGCTGATTTTCTTAATATCGCCGTTGAGTGCATAGGTTGTCCCGCTGATAAAATCGATGATGCGGTTTGCAACGCTCTTCTCCGTCTTTTCGAAGTTCAGCACGACAGGCTTTTTCTTTTGCAGGTTTGCAGCTACCTGCTGTGCATCGTCAAACGTCTGCGGCTCAATGACGACAACGTTCATACGGTACGCCGCAACCACATTATCAATCGATGCGGCGGATGACGTACCGCCCGTCGATGATGAAAAATCGGGAAAGCCCGAAAGATTGGCACCGGTCTCCGGGCGCCGCGCACGCGATCCGATGTCCGTCACGCCGGAGGATTTCCTCTCCGTCTCTTTTTCCTGTCCCTCGGTTTCCTCCGCCTCGTCTTCGGCGGTAATACCTATGGTTTTTGATATTTTCTTGATAATGCTCACTGCTGTGTCACACTCCTAAGTATTGTATTGGCGTGCGCCAAAGATCGCCGTACCGACGCGCACAAGATTCGCGCCCTCTTCGACCGCAACGGTGTAATCGTGCGTCATGCCCATCGAGAGGTAGCGAATATCCGCCTTGGGGGGTTCCTTTTCCTTTGCTTCTTGAAACAGTTCGTACATCTCCCTGAACAGAGGACGGCACTTCTCCTCATTGTCATAATTCGGCGCAATGCACATAAATCCCTGCAAGCGCAGATGAGGAAGCCCTGAGACTGCCCGAAGCAGCGGATCTAAATCCTCACGGTAGACGCCGGACTTCGACGCCTCGCGTGCAAGATTGACCTGTACGAGAATGTTCTGCACCTTGCCGAATTTTTCCGCCGCCTTATCGATTTCTGAGGCGAGATGCTCGGAATCAACCGAATGAATGAGATCAAACTGTCGTACGGCGTGTTTTGCCTTATTGGTCTGTAAATGTCCGATGAGGTGCCATTTCGCTTCACGCTCAAGTGTCTCCGCCTTATCAAGCGCTTCTTGGATGCGATTCTCCCCGATGTTCATCACACCACTGTCGATCGCGGTACGCATCGCTTCCACAGGGTGATTCTTCGTGACGGCAATCAGCTCTACGGGAGCCTCGACTGGCACATGGGTACGCCGTGCCCGCGCCTGTGCGATCTCCGCGCGAACGGCTCGCAGGCGCTCGCATATCATGATATCGTCGCTCATTTCAGCTCCATCACCGCCGCCAGTCTTCCCGTTGTCCCGCCCGAAGCACGGTAGGAATAATACCAAGTTCCTTCACACGCCGTACATATATTGGCACAGTCGATCTGTTCCTCCGGAATGCCCGCCCCGATAAGCTGGATCCGGTTTGCCGCCCACAGATCGAGGTGTATCTCGCCGTCTTTCTCCGCGAGGATTTCCGCTTCATGACCGGGCATCGATGCGCGAAACTCTGCTGCCTCCGCCGCACCGACAGGATAGCACGCGGCGCTGATCGAGGGTCCAATCCCTGCGAGGAGATCCCGGGGCTTCGTCCCGAACTCCTCAGTCATGCGATGAGCGGTCTTTGCCGCAATATGATGCAGTGTGCCGTCACGCCCCGCATGGATCACCGCACCCGCATGCCGCACAGGATCATAGAGCAGAACGGGCACACAGTCGGCAAAGCAGAGCATGAGCGGCACGCCGCAGTCATTCGTGATAAGCGCGTCGGCGTCCGCCATCGCGTCCGCATAGTCATGCGCCCCGCGCCCCGCATCACGGCGCATGACGCGCACAATCTCCGTTCCGTGCACCTGCCGCACCGAGCAGATGCGCTCCGCATCAAGTCCCATCGCCCGCATATAGCGTACGCGGTTCTCCCACACGGCCGCAGGATCGTCACCGACATGCAGTGCCATGTTCAGAGTATCATACGGCGCCGCGCTCACCCCGCCCTGCCGTGCCGAAAAGCCGTGTACCACTTTGTCCTCGGGAAAGATGTCCAGCCGCCCGTTCCATAAATTATCGCCGATCCGCTGCAATACAAAACTCATGATATTTTCCTTTCCACACCCGTGCAGACACCGCACCGCGTACACCCGTCGGTACAACAGGGCGTCGATTTCAGCGTCTGCGCCCGCACATATTCCTGTCTGAGATAATGTTTCGTAAACCCCATATCGAGATGTTCCCACGGGAGGATGTCGTCCTCCGCCCATGCAGGATTCAGATAAAAGTCCGGCGAAAGCCCCTCCACTTTCATCTCCGGCACGAGATCCTTTGCGCCGCGCCCCTCGGCGGCACGGATCAGCGGCTCCGAGAGCCGGCGGTCTCCGCGCGCAAGGATCGCCTGTACGAGCGCTTCCTTGGGCGACTCGAAATGCACGATGATGCGGGGGCGGCGGCGCAGCGCCGTGACGATCCGCTTCATAACGGCGTCGAGACGCTTCTTATCCGCCATCGGCATCCACTGGAACGGCGTGAACGGCTTCGGCACGAAGGGGTTCACACTGAGCGTCAGCGTCCCCCTACAGCCCTTCTCGTCCATATAGTCGCGCAGGCGCGCGGCGAGGTCGATGATTGCCTCAATGTCGGCATCCTCTTCAAAGGGAAGCCCGACCATGATGTAGAGCTTGAAATTCGGGATGTGCGCCGCTGCACCGAGATCGATCGCCGTAAAGAGGTGATGTTCCTCGATCCCCTTGTTGATGACCGCGCGCATCCGCGCACTGCCCGCCTCAGGAGCCAGCGTGAGCGTCCGCAGACCACTCGCAGCAAGGGATTCCACGAGCTCACGCGTCACCGAATCCGCACGGAATGAGGCGACAGACATCGACAGCCCCGTCCCGAGGATGGAACGGCAGAGCGCGTCGATCTCCGGGTAGTCCGAAATCGCCGCGCCCATGAGACCGATTTTTTTCCCATAGGAAAGGGCGTCCCGCACCTGCGCCTCGATCACGGGGAGCGATCGGCTGCGCGGACGGCGGAAACAATACCCCGCCATGCAAAAACGGCAATGCCGCCCGCAGCCGCGGGCTGTTTCAATGAGGTAAAAATTGAACTCCGTATCGTCGGTGACGATGATCGTATGCGCCGGATAAGCGTCGAGATCGCGTACCCACTGCCGCCGAATACGCGGCGGCGCGCCGTCCGCGGGAAGAAGTGCCGTCATCCGCCCGCCAGGTGCAAAGGACGGCGTATAGAGCGCGGGCACATACACACCGGGAACGTGTGCGAGCCGCCGCAGCAGCGCCGCCCGATCCTCTCTCGCGCACATCCCCTCATGATAGGCGTCCATCAGAGCGCCGACGGTCTCCTCCCCCTCGCCGATGATGAAGGCGTCGACCACGGCGGCAAGGGGCTCGGGGTTGAATGTCGCACAGGGGCCGCCCGCAATAACGAGAGGATCCCGGTCACCGCGTTCCGCCGCACGTATTTGGACACGGCTGAGCGAAAGCATTTTGACGACGTGAAAATAGTCCGGCTCAAAGGAAACGGCAAAGCCGATGACGGCGAAACAGGAAAGCGGTGTCTGCGTCTCCACGCTCATCATCGGCGTCTGCGTGCGCTCATAACGCGGGAGTTCCGTGCGGTCAGGCAGGAAGACGCGCTCGCACGCGGTATCGCCGCGGCGATTGAGGAGATCATAGATGATATGCAGCCCGAGGTTCGACATGCCGACAAAATAGGTGTTCGGATAGACAAGAGCAAAGCGCGTGCGTCCGCCCGGCGGCCTTCTCACATACCCGTGCTCCTGCGCGAGCCGTGCGATAATGCCGTTTTTCAATCGCTGATCCACGCCCTGCCTCTTCCTTTCACGTCGTTACTCTTTCTCCTTCCCCTTGTGCGCGCGCAGTGTTTCAAGTTCCTCAATAAAATTTGTAATATCGTCAAATTTACGATAGACGGAGGCAAAGCGGATATATGCCACCTCGTCAAAATCCTTCAGCCGCTCCATCACAATCTCGCCGAGCTTCTCGGACGGAACTTCCGGCTCCGTACGATTGCGGATGTCACGTTCGATCTCGGCAACAAAATTCGTAATCTGCTCCATCGAGATGTCCCGCTTATCACAGGAACGAATGATGCCCGTCATCAGCTTGTCACGGCTGAACGGCTCGCGGCGATTGTCTCGCTTTACCACCATGAGCGGCATTTTTTCGACTGCCTCGTAGGTGGTAAATCGCCGCCCGCATTCAGGGCATTCGCGACGGCGGCGAATCGTCGTCCCGTCATCGGCGGCGCGGGAGTCAACGACCCTGCTGTCCGGCTGCTTGCAAAAAGGACATTTCATCGGATCCACCTTTCCTCATGCACGATATTACCGCATATTCTTTGTGTCCTTGGATGCGTCCTTCGGCGAACGTACGGGCTGCGGAGTTTTCTCCGCCTCGGCGGACGGGCGCGGTGCGGGCATACTTACGGTATCTTTCAGATCCTTTGTCGTCTTTGTGAAGCGGCGTTCGACAACCTCGCCGACAGCGCCGAACTTGCCAAGCTTCTTTCCGTTCGCCGTTACCTCGACTGCCCCCGCATTCCCCGCACGCACGACAATACTGTCCTTGCCCTGCCAGTTCTCAGTCACTCCTTCTTCGAGGATCCCTTCATAGACGGTTTCTCCGTCCACCTGCACCTCTGTCCAGCAGCGCTCGCTGAGGTGTATGCTGACACGAACGTCCTGTGCGGCGGCACTGCGCGCCTCATCCGCCGCGTCCGCCTCTGCCGCGGGTGCGGCGACAGTAGTTTTTTCGGACGGTACCTGCGCCGTCTCACGCGCCGGTGTATTGATATAGGAGACGAGTGCCGCCCCTCCGCCGACGAGGGCGGCGAGGACGATGATTCCCACAGCGAGTTTCCCAAAGATCCCTGCATAGGACGACGAACCGTTGCCGCCGATCGATATTTTGGAAAGCGATTCGTCGCCTACACTGCTGAGCGTAACGCGGTGCGGCTTTTCCTCTGCGGGTGGGGGCGGTGCGATCGGTGTTCCCTGCTCCTCGGCAAACTGCTGCATAAGTTTCTCCGCATCGAGCCGCAGAAAACTCGCATAGTTGCGGACAAACCCCTTGGCATAGACCATTCCGGGCAATCCTTCAATATTGCCCCGCTCGATACACTCGATGTATAGCGCACGGATACTCGTTCCCTTTTCGATGTCCGCAATCGTCATCCCTTGTTTCTCGCGCTCTTTTCGCAGGACGTCGCCAACCATGAGATCTCCTCCCGGAACAATGTTGCTCTCTGTTTATCGTGTCGTTGATACTAATTATACATGAAGTACCCTATAAAGACAAATATTTCACTGCAGTTCTTCTGCAATCGCCGCAAGCGTCTCTGCAAAACTAAGGACATCCTCGCGCGTAGTGTGGCGTCCAAGGCTCACGCGGATACAGGTGCGTGCCACATCCTCCGAACACCCCATTGCGCGCAGCACATGCGATACCTGCGCTGCACCCGCGCTGCACGCGCTCCCCGCCGAGACGGCAAATCCTGCAAGATCAAGACGAATGAGCAGCGTGTCCTGTGCGATCCCCGCAATGCCGAAGTTCAGGACGCCGGCAAGCCGATTGTCCCGATCTCCATGAAACGAGATGGACCGAATCCTTCCGATGCGTTCGCGCAGGAGCTCCGTATAGGCGTGCAGGCGTTCCTCCTCCGCGGTCTGCTCGGTACATGCGATCTCCGCCGCTCTGCCGCAGGCGACAATCCCCGCCGTGTTTTCTGTCCCCGCGCGCATGTCGCGCTCCTGGGCGCCGCCGTAGAAAAACGGTGCGATGGCCGTGCCGCGCCGCACATACAGTGCGCCGACCCCTTTTGCGCCATAAAATTTATGCGCGGAGAGAGAGAGCGCATCAACGCCGAGCACATTCACGTCGAGAGGGATATGACCGACCGCCTGCACTGCATCCGTATGGAACGGGATGCCGTGTGTACGGAGCAGTGTCCCGATCTCTGCAATGGGCTGAATGCTCCCAACCTCGTTATTCGCCGTCATGATCGAAACGAGTACCGTATCCTGCCGGAGCGCCGCCGAGACATCCGCAGGATCGATGCGCCCCGCCGTGTCTACCGGCAGATAGGTAACGGAAAACCCGCGGTGCTCCATCGCACGGCAACTCTCGAGCACCGCATGATGTTCAATGGACGAGGTAACGATGTGCGCCCCCTTCCCCGCAGTGCGCCCCGCCTCCGCGAGCCCCCGAATCGCCCAGTTGTCGCTCTCCGTGCCGCCGCTCGTGAAGAAAATCTCTTCGGGCAGAGCCCCAATGAGCGCCGCTGTCTTTTCCCGTGCACGATCGATACCACGCCGCGCAAGCTGACCAAACGTATGCAGGCTCGACGGGTTCCCGTAAACGCCTGAGAGATAGGGCTGCATCGCCTCGTAAACACGCGGATCAATCGGCGTCGTTGCCGCATGGTCAAGATAGACGATCCGCTCACTCATTGATTGCACCCAACATGCGCGTGATCGCCGCGCAGGAGATGCGCAAGGGAAATATTATTCAGCACGGAATTGATTGCTGCGCATACTTCTTCCCAAATTTGGCGCGTCGCGCATGCGCCCGCATGAACGCAGCTCTGATCCCCTGCATCCACATCGGTGAGCAGGCAGTCAACGAGCGCGATAGGCCCCTCCACCGCCGTGATGATCTCTCCAATGGTCACCTCTGCGGGCGGACGGGAGAGCGTATAGCCGCCCTGCGCACCGCGTACGCTCTCTACAAGTCCCGCACGCCGTAGCGGCAGCATAAGCTGTTCGAGATAGTTCTCCGATATCCCCTGCGATTTTGCAATTGTCTTAATCGGTACAACGCCCTCCCCATAATGCAGGGCAAGTTCATAGAGCGCCGTAACGCTGTACCGCCCCTTTGTCGATAGTTTCATATAATACTCCCGAGGTGCTCACCGCACGGTTCACCCCCCACCGATTTATGTGATTTTATCTTTTCTATTATAAATGAGATGATGCCGCCTGTCAAAACTCTATGCGCCCGTCGAGCCAAAACCGCCCGTCCGCGCTGCGCCGTGTCCCGCCGCATCCCCGTCCACCGTCAGGTAGGTGGTGAAAATCCCCTGCGCGATGCGCTCGCCCGCCGCGATACGCACCGCCTCCGCACCGTAGTTAAAGATTGGAATGAGGATATGTCCTTCGTTCTCCGCGTTTCCATAGTAGTCCGCATCAATCACGCCGACGCCGTTCATCAGCATGAGGTGCTTCTTAAACGCCGCACTCGAACGGATATAGACCAACAGCACCTCATTTTCCTGCATATACGCCTTCACTCCTGTCGGCACGAGCTTCCCCTCGCCCGGCGCAATCTCGACCGACTCCGCTGCGGCAAAGTCATAGCCCGTGCTCGCGCCCGTCTTGCGCTCCGGAAGATGAACGCCGCTGCTCTCATAGAGCGTAACAACTTCAAACCCTCGCGTTCTCATTGTGCTTCCTCTCTAAAGAAAAACCGCCGCGCCGAATCGCCTCATTCGGTGCGGCAGCATCGTGCTTTCTTCTTTCGGCTACTCGATCGGCACCTTGACAGTTGCGGACGGCGTGATGGTGGAGATTGCATGTTTATAAATCATCTGCTGTTTCCCCATGCTGTCAACCATGACGATAAAGTTGTCAAACCCCTTGACTACGCCCTTGATCTGAAAGCCGTTGACCAAATGGATGATAACGGGGACGCTGTCCTTTCGCACTTGATTGAGGAAGCCGTCCTGTAAATTGATGATTTTTGCCGTCATGCTAAAAATCCCCTTTCTTTGCTCTCCCGCCATGTCTCTATATCGGCGAGAATCTGACACGTGAGTTCCGCCGCCGTATGCGTATCCGCATCATATCGGCGGATATAAGACATTTTGCGGTACCATGTCATTTGGCGCTTTGCAAAGTGCCGCGTTGCCGTCTTGATCTGTTCGATCGTCTCTTCCAGACGCATCTCGCCCGCGAGATACGCCGCCGTCTCCTTGTAGCCGATGCCCTTCATCGCGGGGGCATCTCGCCCCACACCGCTTGCAAGAAGCCGCCGCACCTCGTCGACGAGTCCCGCCGCGAACATCGCGTCGACGCGTGCGTTGATACGCTCATAAAGATGTGCACGTTCCCGTACGAGTCCAATAACAAAGGCATCGTAAACCGTTTCGCCTTTGCGGTGCGCGCTGTCCTGCGAGATGCGCTCACCACCGCAATAAAATGTCTCGAGCGCACGGATCACGCGCCGCACATTGTTTGGATGCAGACGCGCGGCAGTCTCCGGGTCGCGCCGCGCGAGCAGCGCGTGGACGAACACATTCCCCCTGCACGCAGCGAGACGATGCATTCGTGCACGAAACCGCTGACTCCCCGGCGTCGCGTTGAAATCGTAGCCCTCGATCAGCGCCTTGATATAAAGTCCTGTCCCACCAACGATGAAGGGTATTTTCCCTGCTGCCTCATGCAGGGGAATCAGTCGCCGGGCATGCGCGACGAAATCCGTCACACTGAACGATTCCTCCGCCTCCAGTATATCGACGAGATGATGCACCACAGAGGCGCGCTCCTCCGCCGTCGGCTTTGCGCTGCCGATGTCAAAGCCGCGGTAGAGCAGCATCGAATCGCCCGAGATGATGTCCGTCCGGAGGTGCTCTGCCAGATGTAGTGAGAGCTCCGTCTTGCCCACCGCCGTAGGCCCTAGAAGAACGAGGAGCGGTGACTTTTTTCCCGCGCTCAAAGCTCGAGTGTTTCGCCCGGGGCAACGATGCAGACTGCTGCGCGCGTCATCGCCTCCGTGACCTCCTTGTAGCGGTGGACTTCCTGCTCGATGACCAGCCATGTATTATAGTGAATGGGGATCACATGGCTCGCGTTGACCCACTGCGCCGCCTGTGCCGCGTCCTCGAGTCCCATCGTATAGTTGTCGCCGATGGGCAGCACCGCATAGTCGATCGTATCCTTGCGCCCGATGAGCTGCATGTCGCTGAACAGCGCCGTATCGCCGGCGTAGTAAACGACCTTATCCCCGATGTAGATAACAAAGCCGCACGCAACGCCGCCGGGCACACCCGCGCTGTGATGCGCGACCGTCATGCGCACCTTGCCGAACGGCAGTGTGATCGAGCCTCCAAGATTCATTGGGAACGATTTCAGCTCGGCGAGTGCCTGCGCCTGACAGACGTCAATGACCTCCGGGATCGCAACGATCGCCGCGCCCGTGCGCGCCGCGATCGACGGCGCATCGCCGAGATGATCCCCGTGCGCGTGAGTGAGCAGGATATAATCGCAGTCCACGTCGTTCGCCGAAACGCTTGCCGTCGGGTTCCCGGTCAGGAATGGGTCAACAAGGATCCTATGCGTGCCGTCATCCAACAGAAACGCCGCGTGCCCAAAGTAATGAAAACAAACCATCGCGTTCATCCTCCTCTTCATAGACTTTTTTATCATTATACGATATGCCCGTATAATGTCAATATGAAAAAGCCGCCTGAATGAAGTGATGTCCTTCATTCAGGCGACTTTCCCAATGTCTTTTTCCTTATTTGATGGAAAGCGTCAATTTCTCTCCATTGATGTTCCACTCTTTGCTCGTGCCTGCGGGCGCATCGTAGGAAATGGAATCTGCGAGCGTAATCTCGCGGATAAACGCCTCGTCCTTCCGTGCGGTCTCTTCGAGATTCGCATTGCCCGAAAGATCGAGTCTGATGTGATCCGTCACCTCAAGCCCGCATTCCTTGCGCATCGTCTGCACCTTGCTGATGATCTCGCGCACAAAGCCCTCTTCGATGAGCGCGGGCGTGAGCGTCGTCTCGAGCGCGACGGTGACGCCGCCATAGCTCTGGCAGTTGTAGCCCTCCTGCTGTGCGACCGTCACCTCGACGTCCTCGCTCGTCACCGTCACATCGCCGTCCGCGAGCGTGAGCGTATAGGAGCCGCCGCCCGCGAGAGCTTCCTTGACCGCCGCACCGTCACTCTCCTCGAGCGCTTTCTTGACCGCGCCCATCTGCTTGCCGACCTTGGGTCCTAGGACGTGGAAATTCGGCTTTACATGGTACGCGAGGAAGTCCGACATATCGTCGCGGAATGTCACCGCCTTTACGTTCAGCTCGTCCTCGATGATCTCGACGAAGAACTCCGGCAGGCGGTGTTCCGCCTTCACGAACATATTGCCGACGGGCTGACGGTTCTTGATGTTCGCCGCATTGCGCGCCGCACGTCCGAGTGTGACGACCTCGAGCACGATCTCCATATTGTCCTCGAGCTCCGTGTCGATGTACGACTCGTTCACCTGTGGGAAATCCGTCAGATGCACGGAGATCGGCGCCGTCTTGTCCACGGAGCAGACGAGATTGCGGTAGATGCTCTCCGTGAGGAACGGGATCATCGGCGCCGCCGCCTTCACCGTCGTCACGAGCGCCGTGTAGAGCGTCATATACGCGTCGATCTTGTCCTGCTCCATGCCCTTCGCCCAGAAGCGGCTGCGGCTGCGGCGGACATACCAGTTCGACAGCTCTTCGACAAAGGACTGGAGCGCCTTTGCCGCCTCGGTCACACGATAGCTCCCGAGGTATTCGTCCACCGCGCGCACCATCGTGTTCAGGCGCGAGAGCAGCCAACGATCCATCACGCAGAGCTTTTCGTAGGAGATCGTATGCTGTGTCGGGTCAAATTCGTCGATGTTCGCATAGAGCACATAGAACGCGTAGGTGTTCCACAGCGTCCCCATGAACTTGCGCGCGCCCTCCTGCACCGCCTCGTGGGAGAACCGATTCGGCAGCCACGGCGCACTGTTCTCGTAGAAATACCAGCGGATCGCGTCCGCGCCGTGACGGCGCAGCGCATCCATCGGCTCCACGGCGTTGCCCTTGGATTTCGACATCTTCTGTCCGTTCTCGTCCTGCACATGCCCGAGCACGATGACGTTCCGATACGGGCTCTCGTCAAAGAGCAGCGTCCCGATCGCGATCAGCGAGTAGAACCACCCGCGTGTCTGATCGACCGCCTCGGAGATAAAGTCCGCGGGGAAATATTTCTCGAAGATTTCTTTGTTCTCGAACGGGTAGTGCCACTGTGCAAAGGGCATCGCGCCGGAATCGAACCAACAGTCGATGACCTCGGGGACGCGGTGCATCGCAGCGCCGCATTTTTCGCACGGGAAGGTGATCTCGTCGATGTACGGACGGTGCAGCTCGATGTCCTCCGGGCAGTTCGGCTGAAGTTTCCGGAGTTCCGCGATCGAACCGACCGAGCGCTCGCACCCGCAGTCACATTTCCAAATGTTCAGCGGCGTGCCCCAGTAGCGGTTGCGGCTGATGCCCCAGTCCTGCACATGCTCGATCCAGTTGCCGAAGCGCCCCTCGCCGATCGACTTCGGAATCCAGTTGACCGTGTTGTTGTTCTTCACGAGTGCATCGCGCACCGCCGTCATCTTGATGAACCACGAAGCGCGCGCGTAATAGAGCAGCGGCGTGCCACAGCGCCAGCAATGCGGATAGTTGTGCGTGAACTCGGGCGCCTTAAAGAGCTTGCCGCTCTCCTCGAGATCGGCAAGGATCAGCGGATCGGCGTCCTTCACAAAGACGCCCGCCCATTTTGTCTCCGCCGTCATCTCGCCCTTGTCGTTGACGAACTGCACGAACGGCATCCCGTATTTGCTGCACACGCGGTTATCGTCCTCACCGAATGCCGGTGCCGTATGGACGATGCCCGTGCCGTCCTCGGTCGTCACATAGTCGTCGCAGATGACGAAGAATGCCTTATCGCGTACATCCGCGGAGACAAAATCGTAGAGCGGCACGTACTTGCGGTACTCGAGCTCCTTGCCCTTCATCGTCGCGAGGATCTCACGGTCGCCCCACGAGCCTTCAAATACGCTGTCCATCAGCGCCTCGGCGAGGTAGTAGACCTTGCCGTAGACACGCACCTTCACATAGGTCACCTCGGGGTTCACGCAGAGCCCGAGATTCGACGGCAGCGTCCACGGTGTCGTCGTCCATGCGAGGAAATACGCATCCTCATCGGCAGCCTTGAACTTGACGATTGCCGAACGCTCCGTGACATCTTTGTATCCCTGTGCCACCTCGTGCGAGGAGAGCGGCGTGCCGCAGCGCGGGCAGTACGGAACGATCTTGTGTCCCTGATAAAGAAGTCCTTTTTTATAGATTTCGCTGAGCGCCCACCACACAGACTCGATGTAATTGTTCTCGTAGGTGATGTAGGGGTGCTCCATATCCGCCCAAAAACCGACGACGTCGGAGAACTCCTCCCACATCGCCTTATACGTCCAGACAGATTCGCGGCATTTCTTGACGAACGGCTCGATGCCGTATTCTTCGATCTGTTCCTTGCCGTTGATGCCGATCGCCTTCTCGACCTCGAGCTCCACGGGCAGCCCGTGCGTGTCCCAGCCTGCCTTGCGCAGAACCTTCTTGCCCTTCATCGACTGATAGCGCGGCAGCATGTCCTTGATTACGCGCGTCAGCACATGCCCGATGTGCGGGCGGCCGTTCGCCGTCGGCGGGCCGTCGTAAAACGTGAACGTCTCCGCACCCTCGCGCTGATCCACCGCCTGCTGTGCAATATGATTTTCGCGCCAAAAATCCACAACGGCTTTCTCGCGCGCGGCAAAATCCAAATTTGTATCTACTTTATCATACAAAAAAATCCCTCCCGTACCGTAGTCACGTCATTCTAGCACACGAGACCGGATTTTTCAAGAATACCGCGCTTCGATCCTTGTCCTTCATACAACGACGCAAACAGTATCTTTAATGCCGTCAACTTTTTTTGATTTGTTTTTCGTATAAACTATGCTATAATGATCATCAAATATCCCGTAATAGAGACACAATAGAGACATATCACGTTGTAGATTCGTCTCCAACAGGAAAGAGGCTATCTATGGATGAATTATTTATCGGGCGGCAGGCAATTTTAGACAAGAAAAAGGGCGTATACGCCTATGAAATCTTATTCCGCAGCGGTCTGAAAAACGCCTTTGACCCCAATCTCGACGGCAATGTCGCGACGCAGAGCGTGATGGTGAACGCGATGCTCGAATTCGGCATGAAAAAACTCGTCTCTGAAAAAAAGGGCTTCATCAATTTTACGGAGAAAAATCTGCTCGACCGGGCGCCGAAGCTCCTCCCCGCCGATACCATCGTGGTGGAGATTCTCGAAACGGTACAGCCCCGCGCGGAGATTCTTGAAGCGGTACAGGAACTCAAGGCAGCAGGCTACAAGATCGCCCTCGACGATTTTGTCCTGCTCCCCGGCTATGAGCCGCTTATCGAGATGGCGGATATCATTAAGGTGGACTTTCGCATCACCGAGGATCCCGAGGAGCGGAAAAAGCTGCGCGAAATTCTCCCCGGTCATGTCCGTCTGCTCGCCGAGAAGATCGAAACGGAGGACGAGTTCCGTCAGGCGCTTGAGTTCGGCTATGTGCTCTTTCAGGGCTATTTCTTCTGCAAGCCGACTGTCCTGCGTCAAAAGAAGCTCTCAAGCAATGCGCTTTCACAGATGCGGCTCCTCAAGGAGGTCAACCGCCGTGAGTTCGACTTTGGGGCAATTACGGACGCCATCTCCTCGGACACAAACCTCGTACATAAACTGCTGACCTACATCAACTCAGTCGGCATGGGACTCACGCACAACGTCTCAAACCTCAGGCAGGCAACCGTCCTGCTCGGACTAGAGGGCATTCGCCGCTGGGTAACACTCGTGAGCCTCCAAACGTTCTCCGAAGACAAGCCGCCCGAACTCTTTACCATATCTCTGCTGCGCGCCAAGTTCTGCGAACTGATCGCAAGCGAGCTCAAACACCCGAACGTCACGCCGGACACAGGCTTCCTGCTTGGTATGTTCTCGCTCATCGACGCGCTGCTCAATCAGCCGATGGAAGAAGTACTTGAGGAGGTTGCACTCAGTGAGGAGCTGACTTCCGCGCTCCTCGGCGAAAAGAGCGATCTGCGCAAGATTCTGGATATCGCAGTTGCCTATGAACAAGGCGACTGGGATCAGGTCATTGCACTCTGCAAAGAGGAAAATCTCTCACTGGGACGCCTCAAACAGAATTATAACTCCGCCCTCGAGTGGTACAATCTGCTCCAGTCGGTAGGCTAAACGAACGAAAACAAAACGCCGTATGAACGCATCATGCGGCGTTTTTTGATGGAATCAAACGATCGCGTAAAATGGAAAATAAAAACAGAGCCTGCGGCGTATACGAGCCGTTTCACGCCGAAAGCTCTGTAAAAAGGATCTGTCTTATTTGGGATTGTACTCGAGAATCGCGATCCGCGGGTTCTCATTGAGATCGATCAGCTCGTCGTCGCCGATTGCCACGATCGGTTTCGGCACAACGCCGTGTGGATAGGAGACAATCTTTCCCTCACGATGATTGTTGAGGAGTACGCGCGAACCGAGGAATGCGTTCTTGATATTCGTCAGCACTGCCATGCAGACCTCGGGATCGAGTGTCGTATACATCTGGCTCGCGATGACTGCTACCGCGTCAAACGGTGTCTGCCGCCGATATCCCTCGCGCTCGGTTGTGATATTATCGTAAAGATCCGCAACGGCAACAATACGCGCGTAGAGGTGGATATCGTCCCCCTTGATATTGAACGGAAATCCGCTGCCATCCATGCGTTCATGATGTTGGAGCGCCGTCAGACGCACGCCCTCGGTGAGTCCTGCGATCTTGTTGAGGATCTGCGCGCCGTCCACCGTGTGCTGAATGTATCTCTCGTAGTCCTCGCCCTTGAGCGTATCGATGTTCTTCTCGAGCAGCCGTTGATCGAACTTCGACTTGCCTACATCGTGCAGGAATCCTGCCATCACGATGTCCTTCGACATCTCGCGGTCAAGATGCATCCACTTGGCAAAGACACCCGCGAGAATCGACACGCGCAGCGAGTGGTTGTAGATGTCGCTCGCAAGATGATTGAGCTGATTGAGATAGTCGATCGTTCCGCTGCGGCGCGAGAGCGGCAGAAGATCCTCCTGCACCATCTCATTGGTCTGCTCAACCGGCACCTCCCCCGTCTTCTTTGTCTGCTCAAAGATAGATTTTGCCGTGCCGACGACATTTTCATATTGCTTAACGAACAGATTGCTGCGCGAAAAGATCGGTGAGATCCCCTCTTTCAGCTCGTTTTCGTCCTTGATGTAGACGACAGGAATTTTCAAAAACTTGAGACGCGTGATATGCGCCTGCGTGAGTTCGGTGTTCTCCGACACGACGACCACACGCTTGGCATTGACGATCGTTCGCGCAAGTATCATCCCATTTTCAAGATCGTCCACGGATATTGCACGCAAGGTAAGCCCTCCCCCGGTTTACGCGATCAATTTTATACGAAATATGATATCTATAAACTATTTCTACCTTTCTTAAAAAAAACCTGCCTGTACAAAATAAATACTTGACATAATTTTACTGTTTCGCTTATAATAGCACTACGTTATCTCTTTATCTTGTTAAAGAATCAAAAGGAGAGTGGAAAAGATGAACCGGAAAAACATTTTAACCGGCGTAGCTGCGGCTATGATGTCCGCACTGCTGCTCACGGGCTGCGGCGGCGGGGATAAAGCTGCCGCGCCTGCAAAGGACGGGGACAAGGGGAAAATTGTTGTGGGTCTCGACGACAATTTCCCGCCGATGGGCTTTAAGGATGAGAAGAACGAGATCGTCGGTTTCGACGTCGACCTCGCAAAAGAGGCGGCAAAGCGGCTCGGGCGCGAGGTTGAGTTCAAGGCGATCGATTGGTCGAGCAAGGAAGCCGAGCTCAAGAGCGGCCGCGTCCAAATCCTATGGAACGGACTCGATATCACAGAAAAGCGTAAAGAAAACATGCTCTTCTCCGATCCGTACATGGACAGCCAACAGGTCATCTTCGTCCGCAAAGGCGATACTGCGATTACCGACGAGCAAAGCCTCGCCGGCAAGGTAATCGGCACGCAGAGCGCAAGTACGGCGGAGGAATACATCGACGCGACCGACTTCTATAAAAAGGACGTCAAAGAGGTAAAGAAATATCCCGATTTCGTCGCGACCTTTATGGATCTTGAGAACGGTCGCCTGGACGCGGTGGTCGGCGACCGGATCGTCGGGCGCTACTACATGAGCAAACACCCCGATAAAATCGAAGAGCGCAACATTCCGATCGGTCCCAAGGGCGAGCTCGGCATCGCCTTTGCAAAAGACAATACGGCGCTGCGCGACGAAGTGCAGAAGGTCATGAACGAGATGAAGGCGGACGGCACGGCCGCAAAGATCTCCGAAGAGTGGTTCCAAACAAATTTGGTTAAGTAACTGTACGGAACGAGGCTGCCGTGCTCCCTGCGGCAGCCTTTTTCACGCCGGGAGATATGATGGATAAAATACTGGATACCGCCTTCCTCATGCTCGAGGGATCGACGGTCACGCTCGAGATTTTCTGCGTTACGCTCGCGCTTTCGCTGCCGCTCGGTTTCTTCGTTGCCCTGGGGCGTCTTTCGCGCAGCCGGATTCTCGGCCGACTGATCGACTTCTACATCTGGGTCATGCGCGGCACGCCGCTGATGCTCCAGCTGCTCTTCGTCTATTTTGCCCTGCCAATGATCGGCATCAAGCTGTCGGATCTCTCCGCCGCATTTCTGGCCTTTGTGCTGAACTACGCGGCATACTTCGCGGAGATCTTCCGCGCGGGCATTCAGGCTGTGCCGCGCGGACAGTACGAAGCCGCGCGCGTGCTTGGCATGAGCTATCCGCTCGCCCTGCGCCGGATCATTCTGCCGCAGGTGCTGCGCATTACGCTGCCGCCGGTCAGCAACGAGACGATCAATCTCGTCAAGGACACGTCGCTGGTCTACATCCTTGCCATGAACGACCTGCTGCGCGTTGCGCGCACGATCGTTCAGCGCGAGTTCGACATGACGCCGCTCGTCATTGCGGGGGCATTCTACCTTGCGATGACCGCCGCGCTCACCTGGGGATTCAAAAAATTGGAGGCGCACTATGGAAGATATGACCGCTGATACGGAAACGATGCTCACGATGCGCGGCATCCGAAAGACATTCGGCGGAACGGAGGTGCTGCGCGGCATTGATCTCTCGCTCGTGCGCGGCGAAGTCCTCGCGATCATCGGCCCCTCGGGGTCCGGGAAATCCACCCTGCTCCGCTGCATCAACAAGCTCGAGACCGTCGACAGCGGCGATATCGTCATCCGCGGGCGCATCCTCTGCGAGACGAAAGAGGGCGCGGCGCAGGCGGTCTACGCAGAGCCGCAGGAAGCGCGCCGTATTCTCTCTTCAACGGGTATGGTGTTCCAGCAGTTCAATCTCTTTCCGCATATGACCGTCATCGAAAATCTCATCGAAGCCCCATGCCACGTCAAGGGTATGGCAAAGAGCGAGATCCTTCCCTATGCGCGCGAACTCCTCCAAAAAGTCGGTCTCTCTGACCGTGAGGACGCCTACCCGAGCCAGCTCTCGGGCGGACAGCAGCAGCGTGTCGCCATCGCGCGCGCGCTCGCGATGCAGCCGGACATCATGCTCTTTGACGAGCCGACCTCCGCGCTCGATCCGGAGCTGACGGGCGAGGTGCTCCGCACCATGCGCGCACTTGCCGCCGAACGCATGACGATGATCGTCGTCACGCACGAGATGGCATTTGCACGCGAAGCCGCAACGAACGTCATCTTCATGGAGCATGGCCGCGTCATCGAAGAGGGCACGCCGGACGCCTTTTTCTCCGCCCCGAGAGAAGAGCGGACGAAAGAGTTTCTGCGAAATATGCTGTAACCCCCGGGATTTGGACAATATACAAAAATACAACAAGGACGGATACGAAGATGCATTTCTTCCGTGTCCGTCCTTGTTCGTGAGACTAAATTTATACAGCCGTCTGCAGTGTCTTCTGCGTCCAATAATACGCAATCACAACCGGTACCCCTGCGCCGATCCATGCGAGAGGATTTGCGAAGCACGCGCCGAGGAAGCCGAACTGTGCGCAGAGGAAAATCGCAGCGCCTGCGCGCATGAGGAGTTCCATTGCCCCGGCAACGGTCGGCATCACGCTCTGCCCGAGCCCTTGCAGAACATTGCGGTAAACGAGGAGAAGCGCAAGTATCAGGTAACAAGAACCGTTGACAATGAGGAACATATGCCCGTAGGCGATGACATCTGATGCCGCCGCATCCCCTTCGATGAAGAGGGCAAGGATATGTGTGCCGAACGCAATCAGCAATGCACCAATGAGTACGGCAAAGCCCATTGATAATTTCAGACAAGCGCGCACGCCTGCACGGATGCGGTCATACTTCTGCGCGCCGTAGTTTTGTGCGGTGTACGCCGCCATCGCATAGCCAAAAGACAGCATCGGCATGACGGCGACGGCATCAATCTTCTGCGACGCTGCATACGCGGCAACGGCAACTGCGCCGAGATTATTCAGCGCAATTTGGAGAATCACCGCACCGATTGCAATGACCGTGCCCTGAAATCCCATCGGTAGTCCTACACGCAGATGCTCCCACAGGAGCGCGCGGTCAAGGCAAAAGTCTGACCGCCGCACGTGGAGCACAGGGATGCGCCGCCGAATATAGGCGAAAAAAATCAGTGCGCCAAGCCCCTGTGAAATGACAGTCGCGAGTGCCGCGCCGGGAATCCCCCACCCCAACACGAGAATCGCGATCGGCTCAAGGACGATATTGAGGAACAGCGCGATACCGAGCATCACGGTCGGGATTTTACTGTCCCCAAGTGCACGCACGAGACAGTTTTGCAGATAGAGGAAAAGGAAGATGATAAGCCCCGCAAAGATGACAGTGATGAAATCCTGAGCCCCATCAATGATCTCCGCAGGCGTCTCCATGAGCACAAGCATCGGACGCGTAAGCGGCAAAACAATCGCCGTAAGGAGAAGTGTTGCCACCATGCCAAGGATAATACATGCCGCCGTACTGCGCCGGACACCGTCCATATCCTCCGCACCGAACCGCTGTCCCGTGCAGATGGTAATGCCGACGCAAAAGCCCATGATGAATCCGAGCGCGAGGAACATGAGGCTGCCTGTGCATCCCACCGCAGCGAGCGCGGAAACGCCGAGGAATCGCCCAACAATGAGCGTGTCGACAAACGAATAGAGCTGCTGCATCATATTCCCTGCAACCAGCGGCAGCGAAAAGAAAAAAATCAGCCGCATCGGATCGCCGCTCGTCAAATTCTTCGTCATTCCAAATACCTCGTGACAAAAGTACGCAGTTCTTCCCGCAGGAACGTGATGTTGGTCTGGAACGGTGAGACACTCGGCACAAATTTCAGCGGATTGAGGTGCGGATGTGCAGGCACCCAAAAATCTGACGGATATGGCGTTACCTCGATGCCCAATTTTTCAAAGTTCAGTACGGCGCGCGGCAGATGAAACGCCGAGGTCACGAGGATCGGGTGCGTAAAGCCTTCTCTGTGCAGGATCTCAGCCGAATACCGCGCGTTCTGTCCCGTCGTCAGGCTCTCGGACTCCGTGTATATTTGTTCCTCCGGCACACCGAGCGAGATGAGCACGCGCCGTGCGATCTCCGCCTCCGTACCTGTGTCCTTGAATACTTGACCGCCCGAGAGAAGAATCGGCAATCCATAAAGCCGATGCAGACGCACGGCGGTGAGCAGACGCGACGCAGGACTCGGCGCAAGCATCCCCTCCCCATCCACATCCTGCACGCCGCCGATCGCCCCGCCGCCAAGCATGATGATGACGTCGCCCTGCGGGTGCTCCGGCACCGGATACGTCCGCTCGAGACTCCCCATGAAGAGATCGGCGACCGCCCCCGTCGTGAGGAGATAAAATACGGCGGCAATCGCGGCGAGAATCCCCGCGGCTGCTTTCACCTGCCGCCGCCATAGATACACGACAATCGCGGCGAGCGCAAGGATGAAGATGCCCGGCGGCAGAATCCACGCCGCACCAAATTTCAAAACGTAAATCATAAAAGGAAAACGCACCTCCATCGCGAATATTTAGAAGATATAGGGAGCGTATATTCTTTTTGTAAATATGCCTCTTCCATTTTATCAAACTCTGTGGAAAAAGAAAAGGAGAGACCTGCACATGGCGATTACACAGCATGAACACATCGATGCCGAGAACCGTTTTGGCGGGAGCGGCACCATCCATATCGAAAAGATCCTCTCCCCTGCCGAGCTGGACGGCAAATGTGCAATGTATGCGCGCGTCACCATCCCGCCGCATGCATCAATGGGCGTCCACCGGCATGAGGGTAATACGGAAACGTACCACATCCTCTCAGGACGTGCCCGCTATAACGACAACGGAAAGGAAATCGAGATCGGCCCGGGGACGACGACGTTCTGCGGCGACGGCGAGGTACACGCTATCGAGAACATATCGGATACTGAGGATCTCGTTTTTATGGCGCTGATCATCAATAAGTAAATATTTGTACACAAACGAAGAAGCCGCACCCGATAAAGATGCGGCTCTTTTATTTGTAATTGAACGTAATGACGCTGCCTTCGCAGCGGCGTCGTGCTGCTGTTCCCTGTAACAACGAACGGCGGTATACTGCATCGCTGTTTTTCAATACGGAATCGTATCGTCATCCATGGAGCGATGCTCTATCTTCGTAAAATAGTTCACCGACAGATCGACCGGCCCGTCCAGCAAGGCGCGCATGAACGCCGTGTAGGAAATCCCTTCGGACTGTACCGCAAAGAGATAGTCGCCAACTGCCCAATGTGCGGCGTAGTTGGTCGTCATCCCGTTCTCATCTTTGACCTCCGCAATCGACACGGGGACACCGCGCATGGTCACCTTCTTCCACGTTGCGCCATAGATGCCGCTGATATCGTCATCCTGCATCAGATTGGCGGGCGCCGTGCGCACGAGCAACTTTGCGTTGTCGTTCCGGATGCGTGCATAACGGATATCGATGAGGTCGCCCGCAATGACGTAGATATGCTCCGCCTGATAGCCCGTGAGTTCCGACAGTGACAGGGGATAATAGCCCGCCGCCTGCGCCGCCTCTGCAACGGACGGATATTCGACCATCGGGTTGGGCATACCGTCCATCTCCTGCGCAGACGTATAGGAGCGCGCCTGTGCTGCAGGGACGTTCAGGGGAACGGCGACGAGCACTGCCGCTGCCACGAGCATCCCGGAAAGAATCTTGAAAGAACGTTTTTTTCGCATAAGATATTCTCCTCTCTTGCATGTCCGCACGGGACACATCACAAAACGAAAACTATATCCTCCCGCTTACTCGTAGCGCAGAGCATCGATGGGATCGAGCCGCGCCGCCTTGCGTGCAGGGTAGATGCCGAAAAAGAGCCCGATGCCGACGGCAAAGCTAAACGAAACGACGATCGGCAACACTGCTAAGGTCGTCTCAAATCCGCCGAATTTACCGATGATCTCTGAAAGTGATACGCCCATGGCGATACCGATCATGCCGCCCACGATGCCGATGACCATGGACTCGATCATGAACTGCATAAGGACATTCGACGAGGTCGCCCCTAGCGCCTTGCGGATGCCGATCTCGCGTGTGCGCTCGGTAACAGAAACCATCATGATGTTCATGATGCCGATGCCGCCGACGAGCAGAGAGATCCCCGCAATCGAGCCGAGCAGCAGCGTGATCATATTTGTGCTCTCTGTAAAGGACTCCATAAGGCTCGTCATATTGCGCACAGTGAAGTCGTCCTCCGTACCGGTACGTATATGATGCCGCGACCGCAGCAAGGTCTCGATCTCGCTCTGTACCTGATCCATGCGCGCCGGGTCGGACACCTGAATATTGATCGACTGCACATGGGTGATCGCAAGCATGCGCTCCTGCGCTGTGGTCAGCGGAATATAGATCACATCGTCCTGATCCTGCCCCATGGACGACTGTCCCTTCGAAGCGATGAGGCCAATGACCTTAAACGGCTGATTATTGATGCGGATATTTTGACCGACCGGATTCTCCGCGCCGAACAGATTCGCGGCGACGGTCGCGCCGATCACGGCGACGCGGCTGCGTTTGCTGAGATCGCTCGCCGTGATGAAAGAGCCGTTTTCCACCTTGAGCGAGCGAATTTGCATCAGCTCCGGCGTGACTCCCATCACCTCCGTATTCCAGTTGAGGTTGCCGTTGATGACTTGATAGGAGGTGTTTACCGTCGGCGAAACATAGTCAATGCCCTTGATTTTGGCTGCAATCGCCTTAGCGTCGTCGTATTTGAGGGATTTGCGCGAGCCTGCTGCACCGCGGATGCCGCCCTTATTGGTGGAGCCCGGCATAACGATGAGCATATTCGTACCGAGACTGGCAAAGGAGTTCGTCACGCTCGTTCGGACGCCCATGCCGATAGAGACCATCGCAATGACCGCGCCGACACCGATGATGATACCGAGCATCGTGAGGAGGGAGCGGAGCTTGTTCGCAAGGAGCGCATTCAGCGCCATGGCAAAGCATTCCTTAAACAACATCCATCACGACCCCCTTTCCCTCATCGCGCGTGATTTTCCCATCGCGGACAAGGAGCTGGCGGCTCGCGCGCACGGCGATTTCCGGCTCGTGCGTGACGAGGATAATCGTATGCCCCTTCTCATGCATTGTTTCGAAAATGTCCATGATCTCCTTCGTGGACTTGGTATCAAGGTTGCCCGTCGGCTCGTCCGCCATGATAATATGCGGTTCGTTGACGAGGGCGCGCGCAATCGCGACGCGCTGCCGCTGCCCGCCTGAGAGTTCGTTCGGCAGATGCCCGCCGCGGTCGGCCAGGCCGACGGATGCGAGCACTTCCTGCGCGCGGGCAAGCCGTTCCTTTTTCCCGACCCCCGCGTAGACGAGCGGAAGCGCAACATTCTCGAGCGCCGTAATGCGCGGCAACAAGTTGAAGTTTTGGAAAACAAAGCCGATCTTTTTGTTGCGCGTAACGGCGAGCGCATCGTCGTCGAGCCCCGCGACCTCATCGCCGTCGAGCCGGTAAGATCCTTCAGTCGGACGGTCAAGACAGCCGAGAATATTCATGAGCGTAGATTTCCCTGAGCCGGAGGGTCCCATCAGCGCGGCAAACTCACCGCGCTGAATATCGAGGTCGATGCCGTCGAGCGCCGCGAGCTCCTCCCCGCCGATACGGTAGACCTTACGGATACCGCGCAGACGAATAGCCGCGGGGTGTGTTTCTTTGGTCTGCATGATCTCCCTCCGCATCAGAATGGCGGCGGCCCGCCGTCCTGCTTCGCGCTGCTTGTCGCCTTAGCCGTGTAGGTATTGACGACGCGTTCCCCTTCGTCCAATCCCGAAAGGATCTCGACGTACTCGTCACTGTAGATGCCCGTCTCGACGTAGCGCTGCTCCTGCGTCCCGTCATCCTTCATCACCATGACATAAGAACCGTTTGAATCCGTCTTGAGTGCGGCGAGCGGAACGACGAGCGCGTCCGCTTTGTCCGCCGTATTGATCACGACACGTGCGGTCATCGCCGGCAAAAGCATGCTGTCCGGATCGTCCACGTCGAGCGTGACATAGTAATAGATAACGCTCGCGCTCGATGACGAGGAGCTCGATGAACTCGAGGAGCTTGTATCCCAGCTGTTCGAAACGTCGGTCTGGGAGATCTTCGAGACACGTGCCGTAAATTTTTGATCCGTAAACGCATCGACCGTAAACGTCGCATCCTGCCCAACACGGATATTGCCGATATCGGTTTCATCAACCTTTGCCTTGATTTGCTTGCGCGAAAGATCGGCAATACGCATGATGACGGTAGGATTATCCGAGCCCTGCACCGCCATAGTCCCCGCCGTCTTGGGCTCGCCGACCACAACGCCCGAGATCGGTGCGGTGATAATCGTTTCATTCGCATCGGAGACCGCTTCTTCGAGAGTCGACTGCGCCGTCTCGTAGTTGTACTGCGCGTCTTCAAGATCCTGCTGGGATTTTGCCCCGATGCCCGCGAGATAGTTCATACGATTGTACTTTGCACGCGTATTCGTCACACGATACTGCGCCTGATCCCGCTTCGCCTCGTAGTCCTTGCCGTCGAGTGTGGCGACTGTCTGTCCCACCGTCACTGTATCGTTCTCCTTCACGAGCACCGAGCTGATGCGCGCGGTGATCTTGGAGCTGACCTCAACGGAATCGACGGGCTGTATCGTCCCCGTCGCCTCGACGGTCGACTTGATATCCATGCGCCGGACGGCAACGGTCTCAACGGCCTGCGCGGATTTTTCCGCTTCGCCCGCCGAATAGTAGTAATAGCCGCCGAAAGCGACGACCGCCGCGATCAACACACCGATACCGATGATTTTCTTCCGTTTCATTTGCCGGGCACCTCATTCTTCGCAACCGTCATCTGTACCGCCGCGCTCGTCGCAAGGTTTGCGGCGTCCGCACTGTCGCGCTCGGCCTGTGTGACCTCGGGCAGCCCGTCGGCCGCGGCGCGTTCCGCCGCGGTGAGCGGTTCGCCCATCAGATTCTCCACCTGCGCCCGATAGCGCGCATAGTCATAGCGTGCGTTGATATCGTTCTGCTTGGCCTTCGACAGCGCAAGCTGCGCATCCAGCACGTCGAGGAGGATCCCTTCTCCTGCACTGTAACGCCGGCTTGCGATGAAATAATCTTCCTCCGCCTGCTTCACGGCATCCCCTGTCGCCGTAAACCGCTTCTCCGCTTCACGGAGGTTCAGGTATGCCTTCCGCAGGTTCAGATCAATCGTCTCCTCCGCCTGCCGGACATTCAGCAACGCCGTATCCCGCTCCGCTTCTGCCGCATCGATCTGTGCCCGCGTCACACCGCTGTCAAAGATATTCCAGTTCACCCCGACGGATGCGGAAACATCGCGGTTCGTATCATTGTGCGGTCGGAACTGCGTTGTGATGCCGGAGCCAACGGTCAGGTTCACGGTGGGTTTCTTCCCTGCCTTTGCGATATCAACGGCAAGTTCCCGCTGCGCAAGGGTATCCTTTTGCACCTGCAGATCGCGCCGGTTGCCGTAGGCATAGGAAATACAGTCCTGCACGGTCTTCTCAAATGGTACGTAGGAAACGTCTGTCGTAAGACGCAGCTCCTCGCCGCGATCCATATTGAGGAGATTGCGAAGCGTCGCAAGATTCACCTCATAGGCATTTTCCGCGCTGATGAGCTCCTGCCGCGCATTCGACAGCTCGACCGAAGAACGCAGGACATCAATGCGTGCCTGTGCTCCTGCCTCGTAGAGCGCCGTGACATTGCCCAGATGTGCATCGTAATTGCCAACTGCTTCACGCTGTACTTCGGTCTTTTTGAGAGCCTCAACGGCGTTGTAATATGCGGCGATGACTTCGTATTTCAGATCTTCCCGTGCGCGCTCCGTCGTGAGCCGTGCAGCTGCGGCGCCGATCTCTCCGGATTGAATACTCGCCTGATTCGCGCCGCCGGTGTAAAGAGGGAGACTTGCCGAGAGATTCAGACCGTTTGAGGACTGTTGTGTTTCGCCGTTCGTCTTGCTCCAGCGCACACTGTCACTCGCCGATACGGAAACACCGTTCCTGCCGCGCGCCTGTTTCAAGGCGGCATCCGCCGTATGCTCTCCCTGTCGCGTAATGCGCAGTCCCGTATTCGCGGCGAGTGCCATATCGACGGCATCCGCCAGCGAAAGATCGCGTGCCTGTGCCCCCGACTGTACCGCAAACAAGCAGGCGGTAAGTAAAGGCAGACAAAGGATGCGTCGCTTTTGACCGTACATAAATAACCTCCTCGGTCAATCAACGTAAAATAATTGCGCCCATGCTACCGCAGGGGCGCTAACCTTTTCTTTGAGTGGAGTTATGTTTTCATTAGAGGGCAGGATGTTCAATAAGCCACTGTTTTGCGGCATCGAACTGTACGTCAGACGTATCCTGTGGACTGCGCTCCACCACAATGTCCGGCGTGATGCCGATGCCGTCGATGAATCGTCCGCTCGGAGTTGCATATTTCGCAATCGTAAGTTTCAGTCCGTCTTCATGCATCAAGGGCAATACCGTCTGCACAGAACCTTTGCCATAAGACTGTGTTCCCACAATGGTTGCCGCTCCCGCATCTTGGAGGGCACCCGCAAGGATTTCGGATGCGCTCGCACTGTTCTCATCAATGAGAACGACGATCGGATATTTCCGCTCAGTCAGATGCGAGCGGTAGACCTCCTCGTTTCCGTCGCGATCCACGACGGAGACGATCGTCCCTGCCGGCACGATCTGTTCAGCGACGGCGACGCAGCTCGTAATCAGTCCGCCCGGGTTCTCGCGCAGATCGAGGATGAGCGATGTCATGCCCAGCCCCGCGAGACGATTCATCTCGGAGGCAAACTCATTCCCCGTATGCTCAGCGAAGGAGGCAATGCGGATGTAGCCGATACTTGTCCCATCCACCATCGTTCCGCGTACGGACGGCACTTGTATGGTTGCGCGCGTGAGTGTATAGTCCTGCTCCACACCATCGCGCAGGATGCGCAAAACGACCGTCGTCCCGACTTCGCCGCGGATGTTCATAGCGACCTCTTCGCTCTGCATCTCACTTGTCGGCGTGCCGTTCACTGCGAGGATTTCATCACCCGTCCGCAGGCCTGCCGCTTCGCCGGGCGTCCCCTCAAGTACGGAGATGATCCTGACATGTTTATCCTTAAACCCCATCGTCACGCCAATGCCGCCGAACGATCCCTCCGTCTGCTCGCGCAGCGCCCTAAACATACCGGGCGGAAGGTAGATCGAGTGCGGATCATCAAGGGAAGCGACCATGCCGTTAATGGCACCGTCGATGAGATGGGTCGTATCGGGTGCATTCACGGAACGCGCCCGTATGAACTCCATGACGCCGAAAAGGCGCAGAACATCGTCACTGTAAAGTCCCGCTGCACGCAGGAGACCGCCTGCCGCCAGGATGGTCAGCAGGCTGCCAACGAGTGCCGATACGACGGCAAATCCGGCTAATTTCTTTCTGCTCATATACTCTTTCGCTCAATCAAAGATATTCTAAGGGATTGACTGGCTCACCGCTGACACGCACCTCAAAGTGGCAGTGCGGTCCCGTCGAGTTTCCGGTCGAGCCGCACTCGGCGATCAGCTCGCCCTGCGCGACACTCTGCCCCGTACTCACTTCGAGCGACTGGCAATGCCCGTACAGCGTCGAGATGCCGCCGCCGTGATTGATGATGACTGCGTAGCCGTAGCCGGAGATCCACCCGGCGTATTCGACCGTCCCCGCCTGCGCCGCATAGATCGGGTCGCCATAGTCGCCGCCGATGTCGATACCGCTGTGGAACCGCTGTGCCCCTGTGATGGGATGCGTACGCCAACCAAACGGCGAAGTGATGGGGCCCACGAGCGGCCATATCATCGCGCCCGTTCCCTGCACGGGAAGATTACGCAGACCGCTGCGCTGGAGCATCCGCGTGATGCGCTCGGATGCCGCACGCGCCTCGTCCTGCTTGCGGTCGATGGTCTCCTTATCGTATTTCATTTGGTCGATGAGCGCCTGCTGCGCTGCGACCTTATCTTCCATTGCAAGGCGCGCCTCGCGTGCCTTTTTCTCGAGCGGCTCCTGCGCCGCCTTGTCCTTTTCGAGAGCTTCCTTAAGCGCAACCATCGCATCACGCTGCTCGAGTACTTCGTGGACGAGGTCGTAGTCCTGCTTGATGACGCGCTTGAGGAGATCCATGCGCGTCAAGAGATCGGCAAAGTCCTTTGCGCCAAAGAGCACATCCACATAGGAGATCTGCCCGTTGATGTAGATATCGCGCACGCGCTTTCCGAGCGCCGTGCTCTTGCGCTCGTACTCGATCTCCGCTGCCGCGAGCTTTTCCTCGTTCTCCTCGAGCCGCGCCAGCGTCTCGTTCAGCTCTGCTCTGCGTGCCTTGTGCTCCGCGATCGCCTCGTCCGCTGCCTCGTCGAGGAGGCGTTTTTGCTCCGAGAGCGAGTCGAGTTTGCCCGCGAGCACCTCGCTCTGTTTCCCAAGATCTTCGACCTGGGCGTCGTAGCTGTCACGCTGTTCTTCAAGCGTCTCTGCCGCAGCCGTACCGGATGCGAGAGCGAGGACGAGAACAGCGACGCAGAGCCTTTTTCTCATATCGTTCATGCCGTCACACCTTCAGGAAGCGTTTCAGCGAGACCCACGCGCCCGCCGCGCCGATCGCCATACCGAGCAGCACGATAACGATACTTACATATGTCATGAACGGCGACTGCGGAATGAGCGGGAAGAACGCAAGCGTATCATATACCTTATTCGTCACGCCCGCGTAGAAACTGCGCAGAACAAATGCGGAGATGATGCCGCCAATACACCCGAGCACGATCCCCTCAAGGACAAACGGCCAGCGGATGAACTCGTCCGTCGCGCCCACGTATTTCATGATAGCGATCTCGCGCCGCCGTGCAAAAACCGTCAAACGAATCGTATTCGCGATAATGAACACCGTCGCACCGCCGAGCAGCAGGATGAGCATGACGCCGAAGAGCCGTACGAGCCGTGTGATGTCAAAGAGGTGCTCCACAACATCTTGTCCATACTTTGCCGACTCCACACCGTCCATCCGCTCGATCTGCTTTGCCGCTGTCTCCACCATGTCAGGCTGACGCACCGTCACCTCGTAGGCGTTCGGCAAAGGGTTCTTGTCGCCGAGGGCATCCAGCAGATATTTTTGCTCGCCGAGACGCTCGGAGAGACGCTCCCGTGCTTCCTCGCGGCCGATATATTTCACGCTCTCGATGCCCTGCAGCGCCTTGATTTGATCGCCAAGTGCGACTTCCTCGCCCTCGGTCAGATCATCCGTCATATAGACGCTGATCTGCACCTGTGACTCGAGCAGAGACGCCGCACGGTTCATATTGAGGGCAAGGATGAGAAACACTCCGAGGATGAAGAGCGAAACCGCAACTGTACCGACCGCCGCAAATGTCATCCAGTTGTTGCGGCGCAGCGAGCGGAACACCTCCTGCACATAGTATTCGGCTGTTCTAATCTTCATAGCCGTACCCCCCGTGCATCTCGTCACGCACGATATGACCGCCTTCAATGGCGATCACGCGCCGCTGCATCGTATCGACAATGCCCTTGTCATGTGTCGCCATGACGATCGTCGTCCCCGCCGCATTGATGCGTTTGAAAATATCCATGATGTCCCAGCTTGTCTCGGGATCAAGATTGCCCGTCGGCTCGTCCGCAATGAGGATCGCAGGATCGTTGACGATCGCGCGCGCAATCGCGACACGCTGCTGCTCGCCGCCCGAGAGCTGCGAGGGGAAATTCTTATATTTATCGCGCAAACCGACCACGTCCAATACCGCGTTCACACGCCGCTGCACCATCTGACGCGGCGCCTCAATGACGCGCATCGCGAACGCCACATTCTCATAGACTGTCTTATCCGACAGCAGACGGTAGTCTTGGAAGATGACACCGAGCCCTCGCCGAAGGTACGGCACATCCTTCATATCCATCCGGACAACATCATGCCCGTTGACAAAGAGCTCACCTTCCGTCGGCAGCTCTTCGCGAAACAGCATTTTGATGAATGTCGACTTGCCCGCACCGCTGACACCGACAACGAAGATAAATTCGCCCTTGCCAATTTCGATATTGATATGATCGAGCGCAACGACGCCGTTATCATATGTCTTTGAGACATTTTTCATTCGAATCATGAATACAGCTTACTCCTATCTCAATCGGAAATCTTCAGATGAGACGCCGGTTCCTTAAAAACGTCTCTCATTATAGCACAAATGGGCGGAGGATAAAACCTCAAACGCCATATTTGACAGCAAAAGAAAAGAGGGGACGAATCCCCACAAAAACATTGCGCACAAGTTACGCCGGCATGATGCGCCATCCCCCGCAAATTATGCACATCACCCAACAGCACGCGTTTTTCAAACGCTGCCGCCGTAAATATGCCGTATCTCATCCGTATATCGGCCGTCCGCAGTGCGGACGATGAGCGGCGGCAGATGCCGCATTCCCGTGAGAGACGCCCCCTTCACCGCCTCGAGCAGGACGAGATTCGGCGCTTTATCCGGGCGCGGCTGAACGAGCCGCATCCGCTTGACGGCAAAGCATTCCCTATGCAGCGCACATATAATCTCGCCGAGCCGCTCAGGAATATGCACCATCGCGAGCCGCCCGCCAAACCGCAGCGCATATGCCGACGCCCGTACTGTATCCGCAAGTGTCGCCGTGATCTCATGCCGTGCCGCCGCACGCCCCGCGCATGTACTCACAGCACCGCAGCCCACAGGATAGTACGGCGGATTCGCGAAGACCAGATCAAACGATTCGAACACAAAAAGTGCGGGTGGATCGCGATAGTCCCCCTCCCGCACCGTGATTTTCTCCGATACACCATTGAGCGCTGCATTCCGTACAGCGAGCGCCGCCTGCGCCGAATTCAGCTCAACGGCGAGAATCTCCCGCACCTCATCCACGATAAGCAGCGGAATGACGCCCGCCCCCGTCCCGAGATCGAGGACACGCTCACGCCCCGTAAGGCGCGGGAAATGCGCGAGGAGCACCGCATCCATCGAAAAACAAAATTCATCCGTTCGCTGAATGATGCGCCGCCCACCGCAGGCAAGATCGTCGAGGCGTTCCCCCGGCACTAATACTGGGTCATTCACCGCCGTTTTCCTGCACCCGCGGTGCATGGTTCTCGCGCTCCTTCCGCCGCGGCGGACGTTTCCCGTTGGAACGCGCACGCCGCGCATCGCCCTGTGCAGAACGTTCTCCCCGCTCCGCGCGCTCACTGCGTTCGCCCCGACTGCGCGGTGCAGTTCCGCGTTCCCGCGTCTCTCTCTGTTCGCGCGGCGCACACCCCGCATGTCCCTGCCGATGCGGACAGCCGCACTGCGGAACATCTGCAGGTTCGATATCATCCCACGGTGCAACAACCGTTTTCCCATCATCCATGAGAATCGTCGCCGTACGTCGCTGCTCATTCAGCGCGACCACGCGCCCCTCGCCGTCGTCCGCAGCCACACGATCGTTCTGTGCGGGAACGTATTCCACCTTCTTCTTTTCCTTCATACAGCCGCCGCATCCATAGCCCTCGCTCTCGTATTTCAGACAGCACATGAGACGCCCACAGATGCCCGAAATCTTCGCCGGATTGAGCGACAGGTTCTGCTCCTTTGCCATGCGAATCGAGACCGGGACGAAATCCCCCAGGAAGGTCGAGCAGCAGAGCGGACGCCCGCAGCAGCCCATCCCGCCCATCATCTTCGCCTCATCTCGTACGCCGATCTGGCGCAGTTCAATGCGTGTGCGGAACACACCCGCCAGCTCGCGCACGAGCTGGCGAAAATCCACACGCCCGTCCGCCGTAAAGTAAAAGAGCATCTTCGACAGATCAAAGGTCAGCTCGACATCCACAAGCTTCATCTTGAGGCCGAGTTCGCGAATTTTCTCCTCGCAGACCGTACGTGCCTCACGCTCTTTCGCATGATTCTCCTCGACGCGCTCGAGATCAGATGCGTCCGCCAGCCGGTGCACTGTACGCAGATTCGGCGGCACCGCTGTGTCCGGCATCGTACGCGGGGCGCTCACCACACGCCCGCACTCCATTCCGCGCGATGTCTCGACGACTACGTGATCCCCCTCCGCAAGGGTAAGTTCACCCTGTCCAAAAGAATATATCTTGCCCGCCGACTTAAAGCGGACACCTACAATCGTTTGCAAAACTTCCTCCTCGATGATCTATATGAAACAATTCATATGAATTGATTTCTTGCCCGTAGTAAAAAAGCCTCCGCCTGTAAGGACGGATTCACGTTCGCCCCGAGCCGCCTGCTGAAAACGCTCTCCGCGTGCAGGAGCGCAAAGAGACGCGGCCGCGTCATCTGCGGCAGGAGAGCTGCGAGCCGGTCGCGCCGATCCGCATGAAAGATCGGTGCTGCCCCATCCTCCGTGAGTACGAGCAGATCGCGCAGCCCCATGCGGAAAAAGTCCAGCCGCGCCGCACGCTCCTCTCCTGAGAGTGCGCCAAACGCTTCCGCATGTTTCCAAATATCCTCTGCGCAGAGCGTTGGCAGCGCCGTGAGCAGCGCAAGCGCATCATCGCGCCCTCCGAGCCCTGCAGCGGCAAGGTCATAGGCACGTCCAAGACTACCGTCCGCGAGTGCGGCGATCACTGCGGCATCGGTGCCCATGCCATGCTCTGCCAGCGCCGCCTCAATGTCCGCCGCGGGGAGCGTGCCAAACGCAACGCGCACCGCACGCGAGCGGATCGTTGGCAGGAGCGCATCATAGGCACTAGTCACAAGGATGAACAGGATCTCTCCGAGCGGTTCCTCGAGTGTCTTGAGCAAACGGTTCGCCGCCTGATCGTTCATACACTCCGCCCCGTCGACGAGGATGACGCGCCGCGCCGCCAACACCGGCGCGGCGGATGCCTCCACGAGAATATCCCGTACCGCATCCGTGCGGATCATCGCCGCACTCTTGCCGCGCACTTCCGGCACGGTCTCGAAATAATCGGGATGCACCCCTGCCGCCATTGTCCGACAAGCTTCGCAGTGACCACAGGGGGCATCACCGCCCACTGCGCAGAGCAGTGTCCGCGCGAGCACGCGCGCCGTGCGCCGCTTACCGACCCCCGCCGCCCCAGAAAAGACCAGCGCGTGGGGCAGCCTCCCCCCGGATACGAGCCGGCGCAGACGGCGGATTATCTCCGTATGCCCGCGCACATCCTCCCAGCCATGCGGGAAGATTTCCCGTGCGGGCGGTTCTTCCGCAGGCGTCTCTTTCCTGCGCGATTTTGCCGCCATCACATATAGAGATCCACGAGCATTCCGCGGATCGCATCGTGACTCGCAATGATATCGAGCTGATTCGCCTGTCCCAGGCGAATTTTTTCCGTCAGTTCCTCCAGCTTCTTATCGATTTTACGCACCGACGTATAGACTTTTTGGCGCCCTAAACGATCCCACCCCGCCTGTGTCCGCAGCTCGTACATTGAGCCGACCGCCTCACCGATAAAACTCTGAATAAGCGCGCGATAAGAGCGCAGCTCGTCGAACGTCGGGGTCTTCGATAGACGCGCCCCCTGTTCATCGATCTGCTCGAGCAGACGATCCATCGCCTCACGCGACATCGACTGCTCCTGATCCGCCAGCTCCATGCTAAAATCCGTATCCGCGCCGCGCACGCCCATCTCCGTATCCGAACGTGTCATCGTGAGCGCCGCATTGCGGGACATGCCGCTGTCTATCTTCATCGCCATCGCGTTCACCCGATCCCTTTTTCCTGAAAATTTGAGGTGATGATATATTTCACCGATTTTTATTATATCCTGAACGCCTCACAAAGTCAAAGCGCTAAATTGACTTTACGGATATACTTTGCTATTCTTATACTACAGTAAAAACGGATACTGCGTCATGCAGATGGAAAGGACTGAATCTATGGCAATCGAGGGCGAAAAGCTCGCCGCACTTCTAAAACACGGCACGTCCATTCATATTGTGGACGCCGATCTCGGCATCGACTACTATGGCACTCTCGAGCTGAGCGAGGAGGAACAGGCGGCGGGACATCCGGCAGGCGCACTCACCGTCCGGCTCGACATCACACCGGAGAAATTTGCCAACGCCCCCACCCCCGGATACGTATTCGCATGCCACCTCACGGGTGCGGGCTGCGTCTATCACTTCGCCGTCCGCTACCGCTCTTCATCCCCGCTGCCGGATACGATTTGGTATCTCGATATCCCTGAGAGCGCCGAGCGCATTCAACTTCGTGATTTCGTCCGCGTCCCCATTCCGATGGAGATCGCGGTCAAACTCCCCGGCGACCACGCCAGCCTCAAGAACTATCGCGAAGCCGATCTCATCGACATCAGCGGCGGCGGGCTCTGCTTCGTCAATGACGAGCCCGTCATGGAGGGCGAAATGCTCGCCGTCCGTGTCCCGGATCTCCCGCACATCGGCACACTCGAGACAGAGGCGCGCATCCGCCGCGCTACCCCGATCGACACCACGCTCGGCATGACGTATCACATAGGTGTGTCGTTTGACGGCGCGCTCTCAAACAGGGAACAGGAACGCCTCGTGCAGAGCATCTACCAGCTCCAACAGAGCTACCTCAAAAAGGGACTCAAAGTCCCTCAAATTGACCATACAAAAAAAAGTTGAATACGTTATAAAACAGGACGTCCGCACGATTGAATTCGTGCGGACGTCCTGTTTTACTATTTGTTTTTATGATTCACGCGGCAACGCGAAAATCCCGCGTCACGCCTAAGCCCAGCGAAGTTTCATGAGTGCAGGATAAACCTCCTCCAACACCTGTAACCCCACGCCTACCATTGCCATGAAGTTCTCGGCTTGGAATACACCCGTATGGAGATCGAGCGGCAGGTCGATATCGACGACGACATCCTGCTCGTCGTCGACAGCAAATTTGACATAGCGGTACGCACTGTTCCATTCGTTGAGTTTCTCGATAAATGCGGTGCGGTCGGAGTTCTCCTCAAGGCGAACGAGACCAAAGTATTTAATCTTGATGAAGTCGTTCGTGTCACCGTTTTCGGTAACAACGATCGCGATGCTCACGACGCTGCCGTTATCGAGCTGCTGACGCATACGGATGATGTGATCTTCACCGTCTTCCGAAACGTCCTCGCCGTATTTCATCTCCTGTTTGTCGAGTTCCGCTTTGATCGCCTCGAACGCGCTGTTTTTCAGCCCGTCCTCGGTGCCGCTGAATCCGTCAAAAAGATCCATCTTTTGTTTCCTCCGTTCAACTTCCGCAGCTTTATTCCTGGGTGCGGGGACGGTGCCCTCGCACACAAAGTTCCATCAAATCATCAAAAATATTTTCCACAATGTGCATACCGAGTGCCATCATGGACATGACGTTTTCGGGACGAAATTGTCCCTTATGAAGATCGAGCGGCAGATCGATATCGGCAACGACGTCTTCGTCACGGTCAAGACAGAATTTCACATAGCGATAGCCCGCATTCCACTGGTTGATCTTATTGAGAAGTTCCGCACGGTCACTCTCATCTGCCAAATAGCCTATGTCGTAGATTTTGATTTTGATAAAGCCGTCGGCATCTGCGTGTTCGCGAATAGCAATCACGACGGTCACCGGCTCGTCGTTTTCAAGCTCGTTGCGCATGTAGAAGTAGGTTTCTGTCTGCCCCTCTTCAGACGCCTCGCTCTCCTCGTAATTCCATTCGTGTCTGTCGAGTTCCGCCTTGATGGCATTATGAATGCTCATCAGCTGCGATTCCTCGCCCCCACGAAATCCGTCAAAGAGTCCCATTTTCCCCTCCATATCTGTCCCGCCAGTCTGCGGAACTGATGAAGTTATGTTCTGTTCTATATGCAGCGGTGACTTAGGGCAGTACCTGCCCGATATGCGTGAGCGTATCGAGCGCCGCTGTCCCGTGTGCGTTCAAAAAGTTCAGATCGGAGACGACAACACGCCTGATATAGCGCTTTGTACCGTCTTCGTAATAGCTGCTGATGTCGTGGATGACCAGAGGTTCGCCCGCACGATCCATGCCAAGGTAGAACATGACATGCCCCGGGCGAAAGAGCAGCGTCCCCGGCGGCATCTCCCCCAGGTGCGCCCGGCGCTGCTCCGCGCCCCCCGTCATAGCGATCTGCCCGAGCGCGTGCTCCTGCACGTCGGCGTCGCGTGGGAGGAAGATCCCCATCGCACGGTAGATGTTCTGCACATAGGAGGAGCAGTCCATCCCCCCCTGCAGGCCGCCCCAGCCGTACTTGGTGCCGAGTGGTGCAAAGGCGAGCTGTATGAGGTGATTGCGCGTCGGTGGAAGTGCTCCGCGATAAAGCCCCTGATGCGGCAGAGGTATATCCCGCACGATGAGATGCCCCGCGGTATCCCGCACGGGAATCAGTCCCCGCTCCGTCCCGCGTCCTGCGGGAATCCGCGCGCCAAGCTGATAGATCAGCGTGCCGTCCTCTGCGGGAAGGGCTAGTGACGCCGCCGTGACGGTAAAATATTCCTCCGGGTCGGCAAATCGGAGCCATGAACGCCGATCGGTGCGCGCGAGATGATCCATCCGCACCCAGCCAAGATAGTCCCGCGTCATGACGAATCCATGCGAGCCGTCCGCCGAGGTATGTAGGATCAGCACCGCCTCTCCGGGGTCGAGTACCGTTCCCTGCAGCGCATCATAATTCACATCGCCGGGTTCGCCGTACCACCCTTCCGCGGTTGGCAGGAGGCGGACGCCGGTACGCTGTGCCGCCACGGCATAGCGTACCTGTACAACAGCGGGAACAGCATCATAGGAACGATTTTCCCGTACGGCACGCCACTCCTCTGCATCAAGCATTTCCTTGCCCGCATAGAGCTCCGGCAGTGCAGGACCCCCAATATTCTGTGCCGCGGCGTCGATGTACGCGCGAACCTGCGCGCCGGAGAGGGTCTCCGGAACTGCCGTTAGATCGTGCAGACTGTCCGTCGATGCGGCAATGCGCTGATTCAGCGCAGCGATCTCCACAGCGGAGAGCAGCGGCGTATCGCCGTCTGCACGCTCCCAATAGAGTGGATCTGCTGCGGCGCCCCCAATCGGCAGGGCAGCATTTGCTGATCCCGTGTCTCCAAACACCAAAATCCCCGCAATCCCCATACCGATGAGCAGTCGCACCGCATATTGCCGCGGGAAAAGCCCTCTACGTATGTGACACTTCAGGAGATTCCTGCCGCAGCTCACTCAGCCCCCATGCGAAGAATGCCTTCATGCCGACAAATGCGAATTCGTTGTCCGAAACCGCCTCGCCAAACTCCTCCATCGTACCGATAGCAAAGGATCCGGCATGACGCCCCGGCGCACGACGCGGCAGGTCGCCGGCGAGCCCGCGTTCAAAGAATGCGGCGGTATCAATATTTGTTGCGCTGAGCTCCTTCAGGAAGCTGCGCGCCATCTTCATTTTACCGAGACGGTAGAAGAGCATGGCGAGCGGGAGGTACATCATTGCGACTCCCTCTTCATAGCGCTGATAGAGCTCAATCGCGGGGTCTCCATCCTCAATCGTTGCATAGATAAACATGAGACGATAGCGCCGTCCCAGATCATCATGCTCCGAAAGCCGCATCATCTCTTCGCATTCCTTCGCCGCAAGGCGCAGCTTGCGTGCCTCGCACAGGGCATCGAGATAGGAGAGACGGAGGAACATATAGGGCTTAGTCGCGGTCAGAGACCAGAATTTACCGATATTTTTCTCAGCAAAGAGCCCCTCCGCCCTCAGCCGTGCCGTCGCTGCACGCGCGAGATCCTCGTAAAGATGCACGCGGTCGTCCGCGTTCTTGGCGAGGTATTCGACCTCCATGCACGCCGCCGTGATGTTGTTCGGCTCCATGCGCAGGACGCGCTTGACGATGCGGTAGCGTTCCTCGCCTGTCTTTTTCCGCGCCCGGGCAATCAATTCGTCGGCAGTGATGCTGTTCACCTCGCGTGGCAGATTTGGATTCTCGCGCAGACGCCGACTGAGCTCGGAGACGATCTCCGTCATGCGTTCCACACTGATATTACCGCCTTCCGCCTTCACCTTTCGGCTCAGTTCCAGCTGCATCCATTCCTTGTCTGTCATGCGGTCTACCTTCCTTCGCAGTATTCTTCCTCCGGTTATTATACCTTGTTTCTGCAGAAAAAGCTATAAAAAAAGACGCCGCTCCAAAAAGCCCGGAGCAGCGTTCTATCCGCTATTTTTTCTTATTTTTCTTGGCTTTTTTCTCCTTCTTCACGTGCTTTTCTCGGGTCTTTTCGTCACTCGCAACGGATTTTTCTTTTTTCGATGCGAGCGCCGCGCGATCTGCGTCGGATAAAATCCCGTGCGAGCGGTGAATCAGCTCTTCCTGATGCTCTGCCGCATACGCGATGATGACATCAAAGAATTTTTTTTCGACGTCTTTATCCGAGAGAGAGGAGAGCTTGAACTCCTTCGTATTCTCCTCGCGGGAGAGCGTCCCCCAATTGCTGTCGAGATCCTCGTGTGCAGTGACATGAACGACGCCTGCACGCAGGTCGATGAGGAGGTATTCCGCCGCACCCGTGAGGTCGCCGTAGCCTGAGAGCGGGAGCATCCGCCAGCGGCGCTTCGAGACGACATCCTGTATCTGGATGTTGTCGTAGATGCGCAGGGTCGGTACGACGAGCTTTGTGAGATCAATATAGCCGTGCGCGTCCGCAGCGTACTGGATCTGCTCCTTGTTGAAATAATATCCCTGCCTTGCGGTGGACTGCACCCACTGATAGATGTTCTTGGGGATTTCCTCCGCTGCTGCGGGGCGGACACCCATGAGAAAAACGGCGCCCGCAACGAGTGCCGCACCCCATATTTTTTGCACGCAAATCGCTCCTATCGAATCATTATCATTTTCTATATGATATGGGAAAAAGCTGAATTTTTACTGAACACACGCGACTGCGCCGCAAAAAGTCAAATGCTCCAGTCGTCCGCGGCGTTGTCGAGACTGTCGAGTTCGTACGGTGTCCCCTGATAGACGTAGTAGTTCAGCCAGTTCGCAAAGAGCAGATGCGCGACGCTTCGCCAGCGCACAACGGGCAACCGGTTCGGGTCATCGTCCGGATAGTAGTTCAGCGGAATATCCGGAGTCATACCCGCTGCGAGATCGCGGTCATACTCTGCCTTCAGCGTCAGCGGATCATACTCGGCATGCCCGGTGATGAAGAACTGGCGGCGGCGCAGATTCGCGATGATGTAGACGCCCGCATCGCCCTCCGAGAGGATTGTCAGCTCCGGGATGCGTTCAATGTCCTCTCTGCGCGTCTCGGTGTGCCGCGAGTGCGGCACATAAAAGGCGTCATCGAATCCGCGCAGGAGGCTCTCATGCTGCACGCAGATCCGGTGCTCGTAGACACCGAAGATCTTTTTATCCATCCAGTATTTCGGGATGCCATAATGATAGTACAGCCCCGCCTGTGCTCCCCAGCAGATGTGAAAGGTGGAGTAGGCATGTTTGCGACTCCACTGCATGATTTCTGCTACCTCGTCCCAGTACGCGATGCGCTCGAACTCCATCTGCTCGACGGGTGCCCCCGTAATGATGAACCCGTCGTATTTTTTATGCCGCACCTCGGCGAATGTGCCGTAGAACTCTGTAAGATAGTCGCGCGAGGTGTGTGAAGGGATATAGGACTCCGTATAGATGAAGTCGACCTCAACCTGCAGCGGTGTATTGCCAAGGAGCCGCAGAAGCTGTGTCTCCGTCACGTCCTTGATGGGCATGAGGTTCAGAATGAGGATCCGCAGAGGGCGGATGTCCTGACTGTATGCACGCGCGGCGTTCATGACGAAGATATTCTCGCCCTCAAGCACGTTTGTCGCAGGTAAATTATTCGGTATCTTAATCGGCATACTGCAATCGTTTCCCTTTCCCGTGTTGTGGGCGCGCGTTAATCAATACGATAGCGGTTCACCCACGTGCTGTACCCGTCGGCAAATGCACGCAGGCGCATGAGTCCACGCTCCTCGGGCGTGCTCTTTGCAATCATGCGGTAGGCTCCCTCATAGGCGTCGTCGAGCTCCTGCCACCCTTCGCCGGGCGACCAGAAACGACCGCTGATGATACGCTCCGTTCCCTGCGGCAGATTCACCGCACGCTTGTCAAATTTGATCTCGATGATATTCCCCTGTTTGTCCTCCACCTCTGTCCATGCCCAAAAGATAAGGTTGTCCTTCTCGCGGCGCATGGTCGACATGTCCGCCGTCACGTGGGTCTTGATCCCCGCAGCATTTTCGTCCGACCAGAGTGTGATCCAGCGGTCGTCCGCACGCATCCGGTCAAGCTCGCCCTGCCGGAACACGGTGTCGATGATGGCGGCGTAGAACTCCTCGTCAAACTGCTGGGAGTTCATCTCCTTTTCCCTGCCCTCACCTTTCGACCACAGGACGTTGCCCGCGGCATCGTAGAACGTCTCGCTGATGTACTGCAGGATGCGGTTCTGCGGGTAGACACGCACGCGTGCGACGGCGTAAGAGAGTTTACCCGGATCCTTGATCACATGCGCGATATTGTAGTTGCGGATCGTCTCCTCTGCCCCCGCGTAGCTGAACGAGGTCTTGATCTCCGCCTCGATCTCGGTTGCGACCGCAGTCTTGGAGCGTTTCTTCGTCACACTCGCGACGGTGCGTACCGAGGCGGGTGCGTAAAACTTCGAATATTTATCGTTCGAACTGAGCCATATCCACGGATCTTTGTCCGCGGCAAGCGCGGCGGGACTCTGCATGAAAAGAACGAAAACTGCCGCGAGCAACCCGAGCAAATAGTTTGTCCTCATGTTCATAACTCCTCTCTGCACAGAAAAATCTATACGAGCGGCACAAGCTCCCTCCCGCGCGCGCCTGTAAAACGAATCTGATCGGTATAGCCAAAGGAGCGTGCATACTGCACGGCCTCCTCGTTGTAACGCCCGCAGTCGGCGGGCTGATGCGCATCCGACGTCGTGATGACGGGCAGATCATATGCCCGCGCCGCGCGCATAAAATCCGGATACGGGGAAAATTCCTGCACCGGATAACGATAGTACGTCCCCGTGTTCAGGTCGACAATCATATCAGCCCTGCGCATTGCCTCCGCTGCGCGCATGAGGTACGGCGTCACGTCGAAGTCCGGAAAATGTTTGTAAAGCCTGATGTTGAACGGATGCCCGAGTGCATCGTAGAGCCCCGCCGCCGCGAGATGCTCCACTTCGACCGTATACTGTTCGTAAATGTCCCGAAGGTCGTGACGCGGCCACTCCTCGACAAGAGCCCCCGTATCATACGCCCACCCGCCAAGGAAATGCACCGATCCGATGATATAATCGAACGGATAGGCGCGAAGGATCTTTGCGACCACTTCTTGATTTTGAAAATTGCAGACCTCGATGCCCGCGAGCACCCTGTGTTTCTTCTTTAATTTCTCGATGAAGGAAAAATATTCGTCAAGTGTATATTTGAACTTATTCGTCCGCAGCCATTTTTTCTGAAAGCTGCCGACGAAGCTGTCATCTAAGATAAGGTCGTCGTAGTAAAGCTGCTCGAACTCGGGAAAGGTATGTGAGTGCTCGGAGAACCCGATCTCTGCGATGCTGCGCTCCGCCGCTGCTTGGAAGAATCCCTCCGCATAGTCCTCGTCGTAGGAGCCGTATTCGAGATGCATATGGTAGTCAAATCGCATGGCACACCTCAGTCGTAGTCGCCCGCGAGAATGCGCTCACAGATCGCCGTCACACCGTGCGCGCTGTTGCTCGGTGCGGTATAACGAGCACGCTCTTTCACAGAGGGCAGCGCGTTCTCCATCGCAAAGCTGTGCGTCACAGCGTCCATCAGCTCGAGATCATTCTCATAGTCGCCGAACGCCGCGCACTCTTCGGGAGCAATGCCGAGCGCCTCTTGGATGTGCCGCGCCGCCGCGCCCTTACTGACGCCGCGATTGTAGAGATCGACCCACTCACGGCTCGAAAGCGAGACTTGAAGTCTCCCTTCGTAGGCAAGCATCTGTGGGAGGATCGTCGTCTCAGCGTTTCCCGTGAGGTCGCAAAAGGACATTTTGATGGGCTCATCATCCACTGCTGCAAAAGACTCGACGAACTCTGCCTTTGTGACGAATTGATTGAGATGCGTACAAAAGGACGGCACCGCTTCTTTTCTCAGCACATAACCATGTTTTTTCCCGCATAACACAGAGTACGCCGCAGGGTTTTCCACCCCTGTCTGCAAAACGCTGAGTGCAAGCGTGCGCTCCACGGAGCTCGCAAAGAGCTCCCGACCGCCGCGGTCAACGACCATCGTCCCGTTCTCCGCGACGAAGATCATCTCCTCCTGCCACGGTGCAAACGTCCGGCGCAGCGACGCATACTGCCGCCCCGAGGCGGGCGCAAAGATGATGCCGCGCTCCCGCAGCCGCAGGTACAGATCGCCGAACTCCTCCGGCAGCCGCCCGTTCTCGTCCAGCAGCGTCCCGTCCATATCCGAAAAGATCAGCCGTATCATCGCCTCGCCCCTTTTCTTGTATACAATGTGCCTATTATAACAAACATTTAGATTGCAATCAATTAAGAGGTGTTAAGAGTCATAGGAGTTTTGTTGTGTAACAATAGATGTGAGACCAAGGAGGTATACAAAAGCGACCCATTCTCTCACAATAAAAAAGCCCCGCAAACGCGGGACTCGTTTTGTGTGTACCGTCCGAAATTCACTCCTGCTGCTCAAACAGTGTCTTATCCACGCCGCAGAGCGGGCAGACAAAATCCTCAGGCAAATCTTCAAACGCCACACCTGCGGCGAGATCGTAGTCGGGATCTCCGGCAGCCTCGTCATAGATCCAGCCGCAAACCGTACAAACCCATGTCTTCATTGAAAACCCTCCTATATAAATATAATACACAGTCGTAAATATGTGATACGGGATATAAAACTCATATAGAGTTATTATCCAATAACAATTATTATATTACAACATTTTTCCGGTTTTGACTAGAGGGTAAGAAGATTTTTTACGAAATTTTTTCGCTGCGGTATTCCGTCGGTTTGAGACCTGTATGTTTTTGAAAGATCTTGCTGAAATAACGCGTGTCCTGATAGCCGCACGCCGCGGCGATAACGTAGATCTTCTCGTCGCTCTCGCGCAGCATTTCCCCCGCGCGGTGCAGGCGGCACTCCGTGAGATACGCGCTGAAGGACGTGCCGCAGCGCGCAAAGAGTTTGTGCAGATAGCTGACGCTGATGCCGAGCTCCTCGGCGACCTCGCGCACCGTGATGGAGTGCTCCATATGCTCCTCCATGTAACGGACGGCATGGAGCAGATAACCACGCACGGGTTCCTCCTGCGGGATACGGATGGTCGGCCGGCCGTCCCTCTCCTCCTGCGTCTCCTCCGCACGGGCGCGGCGCCGATAGATGCGCTCCGCCCCCTCTTTCATGGCGGCGGCAAGTTCCTCGTCGTCAAGCGGTTTGAGCAGATAGGCGCAAACGCCGAGCGCGATCGCCTGCTGCGCAAACTCGAACTCTCCATAGCCCGAGAGAATGATGTACTCCGCGTCGATCTCCCCCCGCAGCTGCTCGATGACCTCAAGTCCCGAGATCCCCGGCATTTTGATATCCACAATGAGGACGTCGGGGCGCAGGCGGCGCGCGAGGAGAATCCCCTCCATGCCGCTGCCGGTATCGCCGACGACCTCTGCGTCAAAGTCCGTCCACGGCGTCATGCGCACAATGCCCTGCCGCTGCAGCGGCTCGTCGTCAATGATGAGTACCTTAATCATAATGGGGAGCCTCCTCCCATGCTTTCAAGGTCAACACGACTTCGGTGCCCTCTCCTTCCTCGCTGTGAAGTTCAATGCCGCAGTGCGCATCGCCGTTGAGCGCGGCACGCATGTGCACATTGTAGAGGCCGAAATGATTGTCATCCCTGTGCCGCATGATCTCCCGGCACCGATCGGGCGAGATTCCCTGCCCGTTATCCGCGACGCGAAAGACCAAATAACCTCCTGTCCTCCCCCCGACAATCGTAATGCTGCCGCCGCGCTCAAGCCCTTCGAGTCCGTGCCGGATCGCGTTCTCAACGAGCGGCTGCAAAATGAGCTTCGGCACATAGCATTTATAGATCTCGGAATCCACGCGCACCGTGACGTTCAGACGTCCCTCAAAGCGCCGCTGCTGAATCTTTAGATAGGTGCGCAGAAACATGAGCTCGTCCGCCACCGTGACGAACTCCTTCATACTGACGGAAGCGCGCAGGAGTTTCCCAAGCTGCACTGCGGTGTCGGCGGCTCCCTCGCTGTCGCCGAGCTTTGCGCTCCACTTAATGAGATTGAGAGTATTGTAGATAAAATGCGGACGCATCATCTCCGTCAGCGATTTGACCTGCGCGATGCGCAGCGTGCGCTCGCGCGCGCGGTTCTCCGCAAGGAGCGTCCGCACATGTTCGATGAGCCCGTTAAAGGTGAGCGCGAGCTCGCCGATCTCGTCGCCGCGCCGGATGTCGACCTGCACGGAGAAATCGTCCTCATGCCGCACGCGGCGCATTGCGGTTGCGAGCGTATGCAGCGGCTGCCAGAGTCTGCGGCTCAGGCGGTAGGACAGATACGCCGTGATACAGAGGGCAACGGCGTCCACGATGACGATGAGACGGAGCAAATAGTCGAGCGGTGCAGGATCATTGTACTGTCGCAGGTAGATCTGAAACGAGGTCTCCTGCGACGTATGCATATAGTCGCGCACGGAGGAGTTCGCCGTCTCCTGCGCCTCGCTTAAGGAGCGCAGCGGCGAAAAGCCCTCGCTGCGGTAGTCCTGCATATTCAGCATGACATATTGGTAGCGATCCGTTAAAATGATATGCCCTTCGCGCCCCTCCTGTACGCGCTGGATGAGCGGCACGAGTGCTTCCCGCTTGATGTCGATGACGGCAAAGCCGAGCAGTTCGTCTCCCCGGCGAATCGCACGCGCGAGCGAAAAAACCACCTCGCTGCGGTCGGCGGCATATTTATCCGCCGCCGATTCCACCCAATCGTGCGACCGCGCCGCCTGACCGAGAAGCCCCCAGCCGAGATTTTCCGGCAGAGCGTAGGCACGCGGCACATCGTCCGTCGCAATGACCTGCCGTCCGTCGGCGGAAAGCAGATAGAGGGCGGCTTCCCCCGCATGACCAGCGAGGATCGCATAGAGACTGCCGTAGATCTCCTCCACATTCTCCCGCGACCCGCGCAGGAAGGCGACGGTCTCGCCACCCACGAGCAGCGGATTCATCAGGCGTTCGTAATTGCTCACGAGCGTATCGATCTCGCGCGAGATGCGCTGCACCTCCGCGCGTCCGCTCTTCGCCTGCATATTCTCATATACCTCGCCCGCCGCGTAGAGGATCATCGCCGAGGCAAGAAGGAGCGGCAGGAGTCCGCCGAGCATCAGATAGACGAGCAGTTGTTTCCGGTAACTGAACCGGGGCGATTTTATAACACGCATAGTTCTATCCTTCTGCACACGGGCAACGAATACGAAAAGAATCGCATTCAATGTCTTAACATACAGAATAAAGATAAACTAGGATAATGTCAAGTGTAAATTGCCGTGAAATTGGAAAAACCGCCACAAAATGTGACGGTCTTGGAAGGGGAAAATATGGGAATGGGGGGATGGGGGAAATGGGGATTTATTTGATAATCGCCGCGCGCCACTTGCTTAGGAACTCGTCCCGAAAGGAAACGGCACGCTGCGTATCAAATCGTGTAAATGAGATCTCCGCGAGAGGGCGGAGATGTGAGGGCGCCGGTATATCGGCGCGCGTCGAGCGGCGGTCATACTGCGCAAAGCGCTCATGAACCTCTTTGCTCATGACGAAATTAAGGAATTTTTTTGCATTTTCCATGTGTTTTGCGTTCCGAAGGACGGCAATGCCGCCCGAGGAGATCTGTGTCCCCTCTTGCGGATAGACAATCTTCACATGGGCGCCCGCGTCAATGTAGCGCATGACCGCGGCTTCAAAGGTCGCGGTGACGGCATATTCGCCGTCGGCGACCGCTTTCATCTGTGCGGCGGAACCTGCGGCAACTTTGCCGTCCAAGTGTTCGGCAAGCCGACCGATTACGGACGCATCGCCGAGCACGTCGGTCATGGTAAACAGCAGCGCATAGGTGGAACTCGTTTTCACCGGATCCGCGAGCGCGATGCGTCCGCGAAATTTGGGATCGAGGAGATCCCGCCAGCCCTGCGGCGCGTCCGCTTCGCTGACCAGATCCGTATTGTATGCCAGTACGAAGGGATCCATCGTCACGCTGTAAAAAATATTGTCCGCCTGCACAAAATGCGGGTCGATTGCCGTTTTTTCAGGTGCGTCATACGGCTCTAAATAAGGCGTGAGCGCCACATAGGCATCCTCCGCCCCGCCCCATAGGACGTCGCCGCGCGGGTCTTCCTTCTCTGTGCGTACGCGCGCCATCAGCTCTCCCGAGCCGCCGGCGACGAGTTTCACTCGGATTCCGGTTTCTTCCTGAAATTCTTTTGCGATGGGTGCCGTCCAGTCCTCCGTATTACAATTATAGACAACGACGGTATTATCATCCGTCTCGAATTGCTGCTTGGAACTGCCGCAATCTGTCAGTGTTGTTGCCAATATGATTAGGACACATGCAGTCAAAACGCGAGAAAAGATGTTCACCGTACGACACCTCCTTTATGTAAGAGTGTCGTCAATTCAAATCTTTTTGATTATTCTATAATAATCTGAACTGCTTCACAATGGTTCAGATCGTCATTTTAGTGGGAGAATCCTATCATTTATCGTTCTATCATTTTCCGCGCAGATTCCGCTGTACTTCGAAGAAATGATAGACCGCTTCGGCCGCAGGACGATTCATTCCGCGCACGGAAACGAGCTCGTCCACGCTTGCTGCCTTCATCTTTTCAATCGTTCCAAAGTGCTCGCGCAGCGCCTGCCTCCGCTTCGGTCCGACGCCGACGATATGATCCAATACGGAGACGAGGTTGCGTTTGCCGCGCAGACTGCGGTGATAGGTGATCGCAAATCGGTGTGCTTCGTCTCGAATGCGCTGGACGAGATAGAGCGCGTCGCTGCGGCGCGGGAGTTCGACCGGTTCCGATTCGCCTTCCACAAAAATCAGCTCGAACTGCTTCGCGAGTCCGACCACGGGAACGGCGCTGTGCCCCGCCGCGCCGCGGATGATCTCGAGCGCGGAGGAGAGCTGCCCCTTGCCGCCGTCGATGATGATGAGGTCGGGCAGTTCCTCGGCGGGCAGACCGACATAGCGGCGCGTCGTCACCTCGCGCATGGAGAGGAAGTCGTCGGGCTTTCCTTCCGCGCTGCGGATCTTAAAGCGGCGATAATCCGATTTCTTCGGCATACCGCCCTCAAAGACGACCATCGAGGCGACGGTCTCCTGCCCTTGGTTGTGCGAGATGTCAAAGCACTCCATGCGGTACGGAGCTTTTTTCAGCCCGAGATAGCGCCCGAGTTCTTCAACCGCCCCCATATTCTGCTCATCCGCAAGCGCGCGGCGCGTCTCCTCGTCGGCGAGGAACTTCTGGGCGTTCCCCGTCGCCATGACGACGATGTCACGCTTTGTGCCGCGCTGCGGCGTGAGGAGTGCGACCCTGCCGCCGCCCTTTTTGTCCGCGAGCCAGCGCTCGATGACCGCGCGCTCCGCCGCGCCGATGTCAAGCGGCAGGAGAACCTCGCGCGGCACGAACGTCGCGGCGTTGTAATACTGCTCGAGAAAGGCGCGCAGAACGTCCTCGTCGCGCTCCTCGTCGCTCCCGCGCAGGAGGAAGTGCTCGCGCCCGATCATCTTGCCGCCGCGGATGAAAAAGATCTGCACGCAGACACCCGCTGCCGAGCGCGCCATGCCGATCGCATCTTGATCGCCCGCGCCCGTCACGATGTTCTGCCGCTCCGCCGCCTTGCGCACCGCAGCAAGCTGATCGCGCAGCCGTGCCGCCGTCTCGAAGTGATAGGCTTCTGCTGCAAGGTTCATGCGGTGCTCCAGCTCGCGCTCCACATCGTCCGTCCGCCCTTCGAGAAAGAGCAGGACGGCGCGGATCATCGCACGGTAGTCCTCCGCCGTTACCTTCCCCACGCAGGGCGCGAGACAGCGCTTGATGTGGTACTCCAGACAGGGCCGGTCGGGCATCGTACGGCACGTACGCAGAGGAAAAAGGCGCTTCAGGAGCTTCAAGCTGTCCCGCAGCGCCGTTACATTTGTATAGGGGCCGAAGTAGCGCGCACCATCGCGCAGAACGCGCCGCGTGATGAAAACGCGCGGGAATTCCTCCTGCACCGTCACTTTTACATAGGGGTAACTCTTGTCGTCCTTCAGCCGGATATTATAGCGCGGCCGATGTTTTTTGATCAGATTTGCCTCAAGAATCAATGACTCGACTTCATTCGCTGTCATAATCGTCTCAAAGTCAGCAATGTGCGAGACCATCGCGCGCACTTTCGGCGCCTGGTTCCGGCTGCTCTGAAAATACTGCCGCACACGGTTCTTGAGAACAATGGCTTTGCCCACATAGATGATCTTCCCGCGGGCGTCTTTCATAATATAGACACCCGGAGAGTCCGGGAGCAGCTTCAGTTTTTCTGCAATTGTATCCGTCACAAGTTAGTGTCCTGCTTTCATCCGGTTGATTGCGCTGAACAGGGCCAGGATAGACGAGGTGATGATGTCCGTGTCCGTACCTGCGCCCCAGTAGACCTTGCCGTCCTCGCCCGTGATGCTGATGTACGAGATGGCGCGCGAGGTCTGTCCGATCTCCAATGCATGTTCGCTGTATGTCAGGTTCGTATAGCGGAGGCCAAGGTTTTCCTGCAGAGCATTTGAGATTGCATCAAGACGTCCGTTGCCGCGCGCCTCATAGGTACGCTCCTCGCCGTCCACTTTGAGATGGACATCGCCCGTACGCGTGCCGTCCGGCTGCTTTTTCAGATGGAAATCCGAAAGTTCGAATGGAAAGCCGACATTGACATAGGTATCTGTGAACACCTTGTAGATCTCATCCGGCAGGAGTTCCCTGTGTCCGTTGTCGGAGACGGACTTCACACGGTAACTGAAATCCTCGCGCATCTTCTTCGGCATACTGATGCCGTACTGCTGCTCCATGATATAGCTGACGCCGCCCCTGCCCGACTGGCTGTTGATGCGGATCACGTCACCATCGTAGGTGCGCCCAACATCCTTCGGGTCGATGTAGAGATACGGCAACGACCAATGCTTCGGCTTGTTCTCGTCCCAATGCTTCATCCCCTTGGCGATGGCATCCTGATGCGAGCCTGAGAATGCGGCAAAGACGAGCGAGCCGGCATACGGCTGGCGCGGATTGACCTGCATGCGCGTCACCTTCTCATATACCTCTACGAGATGCGGCAGATCAGAAAAATCAAGGTTCGGATCGACGCCGAGGGCGAACATATTCATAGCCACCGTGATGATGTCGACATTGCCTGTACGCTCTCCATTGCCGAAGAGCGTACCCTCGACGCGGTCCGCGCCGGCGAGCAGCCCCAGCTCCGCATCCGCTACACCACAGCCGCGGTCGTTGTGCGGGTGTAGGGAGAGGACAACGCTGTCACGATACTTCAAGCGCTCGTTGACGTACGAAATCTGCATGCCGTAGACGTGCGACATTGACATCTGCACTGTCGAGGGCAGATTAATGATGGCCTTGCGGTCGGGCGTCGGCTGCCACACATCGAGCACGGCATTGCAGACCTCAAGCGCATACTCCGGCTCCGTCCCCGTGAAGCTCTCGGGCGAATACTCGAAGCGGTAGTCTGCCCCTGCCTCCTCCGTCAGCCGCTTGAGCAGCTGCGCGCCGTCCACGGCGATCTGCAGGATCTCCTCCTTGGAGCGGCCGAATACCTGCTCACGCTGCGCCGCAGAGGTCGGGTTATAGACGTGTACGATGGCATTCTTCACACCGCGCAGCGCATCGAATGTCCTGCGAATGATATGCTCGCGTGCCTGCGTCAGCACCTGCACCGTTACATCGTCTGGAATGAGATTATCCTCCACGAGGCGGCGCAGGAATTCATACTCCGTTTCCGATGCGGCAGGAAAACCGACCTCGATTTCTTTGAACCCCACTCGTACGAGGAGATCGAAAAACGCCAGCTTCTCATCGAGGCTCATTGGAATGATGAGCGCCTGATTGCCGTCGCGCAGATCGACCGAGCACCATATCGGCGCCTTCTCCGGCGCATCTTTGCGCAGCCAGTCCAGACGGATCTCGGGCGGCATATAGTATCCCTTGGCATATTTCGTGTGGTTCATGATCGTTCCCCCGTATTACAACATTGCATCATCTGAATAAATGTAAACAAGAAAGTCCTCCGCCGCTTATGTGGGGCGAAGGACGAGCCTACCTTATCCTAGCGTTGTGCTATCTTACCATATTCACGAACAGTTTGCAAATCCCACAAGGGTTGCGTTGAATTTCTCAATCAGCTTCTCGGGCTTATAAGACTCCTTTGCCTTGCGCAGTCCCTCGATCCCCATATCCTCCTCGCGGTTGATATAGGTAAGATGGCTCCACGCGTGCTCCACGAATCCCTGATTGATCGCGGGATATGCGCCGCGCACCTCTGGATCCGCCTTCTCCACATGGATCACTGCCGTATCCGTATTCAGCTGCTCGCCGAACGTAAAGGCAACCACGCGTCCATCCAAGAGGATCGCTCCGCCTTTCAGGCCGAAATCTGCGAAATTATTCAGCACCTCGAGAATCGCCGTGCGCTCATAGTCAATGAACAGATCGACTGTACCGTCCTCCTGGCGATGCTGCTTGTACCAGCTGTTCAGCTCCAGCTTGCACTGCGTCACGATCTCGTTCGTGATGGGGCGGAACTCCGCCTCGGGATGTTCCTTGCGGAACGCGTTCAGATGATTCTTCTTCGAGTGCAGCTTGCGCCCCGAGAGACTGATGAGCTTTTCAGACAGATACACATAGTCATAGTTGTCGCGGTCAGCGACGACTTCGAAGCTCGCGCAGTCACAGCTGCGGAGAAAGTCCGCGTAGCCGCGCTCCATATCGTAGATGTGAAATGGCTGCCCGATCTCCTCGAAGTACGCGAGCAGCTTCTTCGTCGCCTCCGGGTAGCGTGTGGGATCACAGAACGGCTGCAGCGCCGATACGCGCGCTTTCCACTCGCTCACAACATAGAGGACATCATCCTCCTCCGCCACATGAACATGGAACGGTTCGCGCCACATATAGAGATTTGTAAAGTTAAAATGCGAGTTCTCATAGTAATTCGCACGAAAATATCGATCCAGCAGCGGCTTGTCTTCCTTTGTCAACGCATGAAATTCGATTTCCCTCACCCTCCCGCAGGCATTCGAAAAAGTTCTCCTAACGATTACCATTATAGCAAAGCCGTCAAGTCCCGTATATTTTTTCAGAAGGACAGGCTCATAGTTTTATCATCACAGCAACAAAAAAAGGTCTCCCACATCCGCAGAAAACCTTCTTAGAATATCCTAGATGGTGCTCACTGAGGGATTCGAACCCCCGACCCCCTCCATGTGACGGAGATGCTCTACCAACTGAGCTAAGTGAGCAACGAATAAAAAATCCGCAAATTTGCGGACAGATGTAACAAAATGGTGGGGTTAACAAGATTCGAACTTGTGACCTCCTCGATGTCAACGAGACACTCTAACCAACTGAGCTATAACCCCGAGTATCGTTTATTGCCAAACGACGAGATGAATTATAACAGATGGTATATTAGCCTGTCAAGCCCAAATCGGCGAAAAATTCCACCTTTGGTATCGGATTACGATAACCATATACTAGAGGTCTGCCTCCGCACGTCAGCGTCTTCTTTTTCTACGAAACATCTATGCCATTGTCGGATGCGAGCTTGCGGATGATGAGCTCCGGCAGCTCCGCAATCTTTGCAACCTTGTCGGGCGGCATCCCATCGCGCAGGAGATTGAGTGCGGCATAAATGATGCCTTGCTTACGCCCGCGGAACTCACCTTCGGAGACCCCCTCCTGCTTGGCCTCCGCTTTTCCTGCGGCGCTGCCCGCCGCATAGCCGTCGGTCCACGCGTGTTTCATATCCGCGATATAGCCCTGCTCGAACGCCGCAAACAATTCGTTTTTCCGACTTTGCAGCGCCGCACGAATGGCTTCCTCTGCCTGCAGCCAGCCCGGAGCCTGTTCCTTGTTGCTCATGATGCTTTCCTCCCCTTGATGATATTTCTATCTTACACCATCTGAACGCACTAATACAATGCCTATATTTGCCAAATATGATCGAATTGTCCGCGGTACTGCCGGCGGATAGCGGGCAGGACAAAGGCGAGTGCGGCGGGATCGTCGAGTGTGCGGAGCGCCGCCTTGCGCGCGAGCAGCAGGAGATCCATGTCGGCGAGGACGTCGGCGATCTTCAGATCCCCGAGTCCGTGCTGCATCGCCCCAAAGAACTGCCCGGGGCCGCGCAGGCGCAGATCCTCCTCGGCGAGACGGAATCCGTCGCTCGTCTGCTCAATGACTTTCAGCCGCTCCGCCTGCGCCGCGCTCTCCCCCGCGATGAGGATGCAGTACGACGCGTATGCGCCGCGCCCCACGCGCCCGCGCAGCTGATGGAGCTGTGCCAGCCCGAACCGCTCCGCGTGCTCGACGACGAGGATGCTCGCGTTCGGCACGTTGACGCCGACCTCAATGACGGTCGTCGATACGAGGAGCTTGATCCGATCTTCGTAAAAATCCCGCATGACCGCGTCCTTGTCCGCCGCCTTCATCCGCCCGTGCAGAAGCCCGCAGCGAATCCCGCGGAACACGCCGCGCGAAAGCTCGTCGTAAACTTCCTCCGCCGACGGCAGATCGCTCTCCTCGCTCGCTTCGATGCGCGGACAGACGACGTATGCCTGCCGCCCGCTCTCAATCTCCTTACGCACAAACGCATAGATCTTTGCCCGCGCCGCGTCCGTGCGCAGGAACGTGCGGATTGCGCGGCGTCCGGGCGGCAGATGCTCGATGCGCGAGACGTCGAGATCGCCGTAGACCGTGAGCGTCATCGTGCGCGGGATCGGCGTCGCCGTCATGACGAGGACGTCCGGCGTCACCTCGCTCTTTTTTTCAAGCGCGGATCGCTGCGCGACGCCAAAGCGGTGCTGCTCGTCCGTAACGACGAGTCCGAGCGCGGCAAAGGCGACATGATCCTCAATCAGCGCGTGCGTGCCGACGACAATATCGACCTCATGTGCCGCAAGGGCCGCGTCCGTCTCCGTCCGCGCCTTCTTCGCGAGCCGCCCCGAGAGGAACGCAACGCGGATGCCGAGCGGCGTCAAGAGTTCTTGGAGGTAATCATAATGCTGCCGCGCAAGGATCTCGGTCGGCGCCATGAACGCCCCCTGCCGGCCGCTCTCCACCGTCTTGACGAGCGCGAGCAGGGCGATCGCCGTCTTGCCAGAACCCACATCCCCCTGCACAAGGCGGCGCATCGGCAGCGGCGACTCCATATCGCGTGCGACCTCCGTCCACACCGTCTGCTGATCCTCCGTCAGCGTAAACGGCAGAGCCTCCAGCACTGCGGCAACACGCACACCGTTTTCCCCGTGGGCGATCCCGCGCTGCGACTCCACGCTGCGCTTTTTGAGTGCGAGCAGTCCGCACTGGATGAGGTAGAGTTCTTCAAAGGCAAGACGGCGGCGTGCGTCGCTCAGCTCCTCCGCGCGCTTTGGAAAATGAATCCGGCGAAAGGCGTCCGCCCGCCCGACGAGGCCGTATTCCGTGCGCACGACGTCCGGCAGCGTCTCCGTCAGATTCTCCGCCGTCTCGCGCAGCGCGTATGCCATCATTTGCCGCAGCTGTTTCTGCGTGAGTCCTTCGGTCGCCGCGTAGATCGGCAGGATGCCGAGCCTAGACGCCGGAGACTCCTCCGCGCCGAGAAATTCGAGCGCGGTGATCTGCGTGAGGGCGAGCTGCCCGCCGCCCCCATAGGCATAGTCCGCCTTGCCCGTGAGAAAAATGCGTCGCCCTTCGCGCAGCTTGCTCTTTAGAAAGCGTTGGTTGAACCACACTGCCTGTGCATAGCCCGTCCCGTCGCCGATGAGTGCTGTCAGCACCGTAAACCCCCGCCGCCGCGTCGGACGCTCCACAACCGTCCGGATGACGCCCACGACCGTCGCGCGCGTCCCGGGGCGCAGATCAGCGATGCGCGTGATCCGGCTTTGATCCTCATAGGCGCGCGGATAGTAGGTCAGGAGGTCGGAGACCGTCTCGATGCCGAGCCGCCGCAGCGCCGCCGCCTTTTGGACGCCCACGCCGCGCACTTTATTTACATTGTCCTCTAAATTCATGCGCGCCCCCCTCCGATCGTGTGACGAAAAAGGGACTGCCGCACAAAAGCGTTGTATGCCTGTGCAGCAGCCCCTTTGCCGATACCGGCGATAATTAGAGTTTCGGCCCCGCCGCAACGAGACTTTTCCCCTCTTCATTGCCCTCGTATTTCTTAAAATTCTTGATGAAGCGCTCGGCGAGATCCTTTGCCTTCTCCTCCCACTCGACGCGGCTCGCGTAGGTGTCGCGCGGATCTAGGATCTTCGGGTCGACGCCCGGCAACTCCGTCGGCACCTCGAAGTCGAAATACGGGATCTTCTTCGTCGGCGCACTGTCGATCGCACCGCTCTGGATCGCGTGAATGATGCCGCGCGTATCCTGAATCGAGATGCGCTTGCCCGTGCCGTTCCACCCCGTATTGACGAGGAACGCCTTCGAGCCATGCTCCTCCATCTTGCGGACGAGCTCACCCGCGTATTTCGTCGGATGCAGTTCGAGGAACGCCTGACCAAAGCACGCGGAGAACGTCGGTGTCGGCTCCGTGATGCCGCGTTCCGTGCCCGCGAGTTTTGACGTAAAGCCCGAGAGGAAGTAATACTTCGTCTGCTCCGGCGTCAGGATCGAGACCGGCGGCAGCACGCCGAACGCATCCGCCGAGAGGAAGATGACATGCTTTGCGTGCGGCCCCGCGGACTTATCGCCGACATGTCCCTTGACGATGTGCTCGATGTGCTCGATGGGATAGGAAACGCGCGTGTTCTCCGTCACGGATTTATCCGCAAAGTCCACATGCCCCGCGAGATCGACCGTGACGTTCTCGAGCAGCGCGTTGCGCTTGATCGCGCCGTAGATGTCCGGCTCCGCCTCGGGATCGAGGTTGATGACCTTCGCGTAGCAGCCGCCCTCGTAGTTGAACACGCCCTCGTCGTCCCAGCCGTGCTCATCGTCGCCGATGAGCAGACGCTCGTGGTCGGTCGAGAGCGTCGTCTTGCCCGTGCCGGAGAGACCGAAGAACAGCGTTGTGTTCTCGCCCTGTTTATCCGTGTTCGCCGAGCAGTGCATGGATGCGATGCCCTTCAAGGGGAGGTAGTAGTTCATCATCGAGAACATACCCTTTTTCATCTCGCCGCCGTACCATGTATTGACAATGATCTGCTCCCGGCTCGTCAGGTTGAACATGACCGCCGTCTCGGAGTTCAGCCCGAGATCGCCGAAATGCATCACGCGCGCCTTTGCCGCGTTATAGACCACAAAGTCCGGCTTGAAATCCTTCAGCTCCTCCTTCGTCGGGCGGATGAACATATTCGTCACGAAATGCGCCTGCCAAGGCACTTCCATAATAAAGCGCACCGCCATGCGCGTATTCTTGTTCGCGCCGCAGAACGCATCGACCACGAAGAGACGCTTGTTGCACAGCTCGCGGATCGCGATCTCACGTACGGCGTTCCACGCCTTTTGCGTCGCGCGGTGGTTGTCGTTCTTGTACTCGGGCGACGTCCACCAAACCGTGTCATGCGACGTTTCGTCGTCCACAATGTATTTATCCTTCGGAGAGCGCCCCGTATAGATGCCCGTCATCACGTTGACCGCGTCGCCCATCTCTGTGACCTGCCCGCGCTCATATCCCTCCAGATCGGGACGCAGCTCCTCGCGGAACAGCTGATCGTAGCTCGCGTTGTGAACAACCTCGGTCGTGCCTGTAATGCCATATTGTGTGAGATCAATCGTTGCCATGACACTCTACCTCTTTCTCCAAAAAAGATTGGAATAGATAATGACTCGTACATGTTAGAAAATTCTTCATATACACGAAAAATCCTTCTTTGGCAGACAAAGTTTTTATTGATAGAACGGTTTTCAGTGTGTCTCTTTCGCGAATGCGAGCACCACCGCGCGCATTCCATCCCGCGCGCACGCATCCGCATGACGCACGGGCTTCTCGCGCAGCCCTGCCAATCCTGGGGGGATCGTCATGCCGCTGAGCTGATGCAGATGTTCCATCTGCTTGAATGGATCGTCTTCCGGCTCTGCCCCGAGCGCTGCGAGGACGCTCACGCCGAATTTATACGGGCTCGCCGTCGAGAGCACGACCATGGGGCGCTCATCCCCGGTCTCGCGCCGATAGTCCTGTGCCGCACGGTAGGCGACCGCAGTATGCGGATCAAGCGTGTACTTTGTCTGCTCATAGACAGTGCGGATCTCCGCCCGCGTCGCCGTGTCGTCCGCAAACGCCGCCCAAAAATGTTTGCGCAGCTGGGGCAGGAGGACGCTCGCGTCGTAACTGCCCGTCTCCGTCAGTTCCCGCATCCACGCGGCAACCTGCGCCGTATCCTCCGTCAGATGATAGAGCAGCCGCTCCAGATTGCTCGAGACGAGAATATCCATCGACGGCGAGATGGTCTGATAAAATGCGCGCCGACGATCGTAGATGCCGCTCTGCAAAAAGTCCGTGAGCACGTTGTTAGCGTTCGACGCGCAGACGAGCCGCCCGACGGGCAGCCCCATGCGCTTTGCGTAAAAGCCGGCGAGAATGTCGCCGAAATTTCCCGTCGGCACGGTATAGTTTACCGCCTCGCCGAGACGGATGTGCCCCTCGGCAAGGAGATCGGCATACGAGCTGAAGTAGTAGACGATCTGCGGCACAAGGCGTCCCCAGTTGATCGAGTTCGCCGAGGAGAGGCGCGTATGCGACACCGCCAGCTCCTTCTGCGCCGCGGCGTCGCCGAAGATCTCCTTTACGCCGCGCTGCGCATCGTCAAAGTTGCCGCGCACGGCGACCACCTTAACATTCCCTCCTTCCTGCGTCACCATTTGGAGACGCTGCACGGGGCTGACGCCGCCGTCCGGATAGAATACCATCATCCGAATGCCGGGTGCATCCACAAATCCTTCGAGTGCCGCCTTCCCTGTATCGCCGGAGGTCGCGACGAGGATGAGGATCGTATCGCGCGCGCCCATTTTCTCACGCGCCGCGCTCATGAGCTGCGGCAGGAGTTGGAGCGCCATATCCTTGAACGCGCTCGTCGGTCCGTGCCAAAGCTCGAGCACCGAGAGACCGCCGACCGCACGCACGGGCGTCCGGCGCGCATCGTCAAACGTGTGCCCATAGGCGCGCCGCACACATTCTGCCAGCTCTTCCTCCGTATAATCCGTGAGAAAGGGGCGCAGGATGCGAACTGCGCGCTCCTCATAGGAGAGCGGCACGAGCGCTTCGATGTCCGCGAGACTGACCTGTGGGAACGCTGCGGGGACAAAGAGTCCGCCGTCTGCGGCGAGCCCCCTGAGAATCGCCGCGGCAGAGGAAACGCGCTCCGCCGCGCCGCGTGTGCTGAAATAATCCATTGTATACATCCTTTCGCTCAGGCGTTGGCATTCATCTGTGCTATAATAGTGTAATGCGTAAAGGCATATCGCTAGCGCGCGATTTTGACGGTCACAGCATCCGCTGCGCGGACGAGATCGCCGGGTGCGAGCTCGATCTGCTCGCCGCGCCGCCCCGCGCTGATGCAGATGCGTTCGTGCGCGAGCGCGCTCTCGTCGAGATAGACGGGATAGGCTTTTTTCGCGCCGAGCGGAGAACATCCGCCGCGCACATAGCCGGTCAGGTCAAACACCTCTTTGAGATGCACCATCTCGGCGCGCTTATTGCCCGAGGCGGCGGCAGCCGCCTTGAGGTCGAGTTCGCCGCTGCCCGGAACCACCGCCATGAAGATCCCCGTCCGATCTCCGCGTACAACGAGCGTCTTGTAGAGCCGCTCGAGCGGGATGCCCGTCACCTCAGCCACATGCACCGCCGAGAGATCGCTCTCGTCCACCGGATACGTCAGCAGTTCATAGGAGATGCCGCACCGGTCGAGGATGCGCGCGGCATTCGTCTTTTGAATTTTCTTTTTTGCCACGATTATTCACCGCGTTAAATTATAGCACAATCGTATTTTTTTATCATTACATTTCTCCCCTTATATTTCAAGGCTGTTTATTCTTTCCATTCTCCTCATTCTCCCTATTCTACGTCTTTTTTCGTTTTTTGGGGGTCAATTTGGGGTCATATTTAACGTCCACGGTCTTCATTTTTCGAGATATGGCGTACCATATTGGGGCTTCTTTTACGACGCTCCGACGGCGTATTCGATAAATCTCTTTCGCGTTTGTGCATCGAATACATGGACAGGAACGCGTCTAGTTCTTTATCCATGTTTTGATACAGCAATGTTTTGAACGGCTTTAGTTCTCTGTGCAGCGAATATTCTTCCAATGCTGCGAAATATCGCTCTCTGTTTTTTAGCTTGATAGAGGTCGGCGGGTAGCCATTCGCCATGAGATGATAGTTCATCACAAGGCGTGCCGTCCGTCCGTTCCCATCTTGAAACGGGTGAATCCGTACAAGGTCGGCGTGCAGCCATGCCGCTTTTTCAATCTCATCCGGAAACACACGTTGCTCCATGTTGTATGCGTAATTTCCCATCTCATCACGTATTTTCACCGGGTTCGGCGGTACATGCTGCGCGCCACGGATATACACAGGGATACTGCGATACATCCCGCCAACGCCGCGCACGGGTACGACGTGCTCATGAATGTCACGAATGATATTCTCCGAAAGGGGTGTTCCGTTTTTTACGCATTCCTTGACAAATTCCCATGCGCTCGCATGACCACGGACTTCATCCAATTCTTTTAAGGAGATTTCGGCAGGAGTGATCCGATCCGTTAAAATCATTTTGGTCTGGATTAGTGTCAAGGTGTTGCCTTCAATTGATGTGGAATCATGGGTAAACTCTACCATGAAGTTCTCTTCGTGATCTTCTCTCTCAAAGGTACTCAGACGAGGGACGATCGCACGATACTCTGCCGCTTTCTTTTCGAGCGTATCAAGATCCAGTGTTGTTTCCATATCTTTCACCTTTCAGGGCTATTTATTCTATTTATACGCTGTCTGTTTATCGATAGTAAAAATGCAGAAACATATCTATGATAAACAGTATTTGTATGAGGTATGCGGATATTTGGATTGCGTTCAGCTGCGGTACTTGTGTTTTGAGGTATTTTTTCTGCCACTGTTGCGCGTCAAGTCCCATCCGTTCATAGTTTTTCGCTGCGATTGCAAAGAGCGCTTTGCAGTCTGTCTCCATGTTGTGACAAAGTTCTGCTCTCACCTGCTGTAAGGCAGCGGTCTCTTCCGCAAGCGCTGCGGTGACGGTCTTTAGTTCGGCGCGACATGCTTCTAGCTGCGTGCGCTCTCGATATGCCGTTTCCGATTCCGTTTTGATGGTCTCGATAACGGTTGTTGCATAATGCAGCATGTCGTGAAGTTCTGCGAGCACTTTGTCGTTCTCCGGGGATGATTCTCCGGATACGTCGGCGGCATTTTCCTCCGGCGCGGTCGCTTCGTCCTCCGCCGGCTCTTCTGCGGCTTCGTAGGATGCTTCGTATTCTTCAATATCGTCCATTATATCATCTCTTTCCTTTATTCTCTAGTCACGCTTTAGCGCCGGACGTCCGTCCTTGTCGTTGTATGTTTTGCTGCATTTCACGCACAGCCAAAACGCGCCGTTCTTGCCGTTCAAACGGCGTAATACGGTTTCACATTCGGGGCACCGCTCGATGATCGGATTTCCTTTTTGATCGGCTTCGTAGAACATTTTCCGCCCGTCTGCCGCTATGCAGGCTTCATCACTGCAAATGTAGAAGTGTTTTTCAAGTTTCGGCGAATATTTCTTGAGGAGTGCTCCTTTTTTGCAGATGGGACACAGAGGTGCGTCTTCTGTGACGTACAGAGGGAATTTCCGGCTTTCTGCAAACTTGATATTGGCATTGACAACATCGATGACTTCATCGATGTAGGCGCCCAAGGTCTTTTTCTTCTGGGCGATCTCTGTGAGTGCGTATTCCATTTCTGCGGTTGTGTCCGGGACGGTCAGCGTCTGATCGACGTTCTCGATGAGTTTGATGCCAAATTCTGTTGGCACAAGCTCTTTTTTCTTTTTCTCAAGACATGGGATCATGGGCTTTCCTTTGATCTCCGTGGCAAGGAGTTCTGCGATGATGGTGTCCCGTGTCGCGGGGGTTCCGATGCCTTTTGTTTCTTTGAGTTTTTCACGATTCGGGTTATCCGCTGCAACGAATCGCCAAATGTTGGTCATTGCGGCGATCAGCGTTCCCTCTGTGAAACGTTTTGGCGGGGTTGTTTTCTTCTCTGGGATAGAAAGTTCACGCCGTTCCGGCTTGTCGCCCTCAGAGAGCGCCGGGAGGCTCATATTAGATTCTGCGTCCGGCTTTTCTTCCTCGTCTTTCTCGATAGCGCGAAAGCCCTCATCGATAATTTTTCGCCCGCTGCCGGTAAGTTTTTCATCGCCGGCTTTAAGTGTGAAGTTTGTCTGTTCGTAAACAAAGGGGGTGGCGAACTGCACAAGGTAGCGCTGCGCGATGAGGTCGTAGATCTGTTGCTCTTTTTCGTCAAGATTTTCCGCCGGTACGCCGGTCGGAATGATGGCGTGATGCGCCGTGATTTTTGCGTCGTTAAAGGCTTTGCTCCGGATTCTGGGTTCCACTGCATTCGCGGCTTTTGAAAGGTGAGAGAGTTTTTGCAAGGCTGCAATGATTTTCGCTCCATCTTCATGCTGGGAGACGGGAATATAGTTGCAGTCGGATCGAGGATACGTCACATATTTCTTTTCATAGAGGGATTGTACGGTATCGAGGGTTTCTTTTGGGGAGAGTCCATAGGTTTTGTTTGCGGTGATTTGCAGTGTGTCAAGGGAGTACGGCAGCGGCGGATGCTGCGTTATTTTTTTTGTTTTGATTTCGGAAACAACAACATCGCCGTGCTCTATTTTGAGTTTGATTGCTTGCAGGAGTTTCTTGTCGAGGATGCGCCCCTCCGGATCGGCGGGCAGTAGGTCGGACGGCATATATTTCGCGCGAAAATCTATCCCGTCTTTCCGGAATGTGCCGATGAGTTCATAGTATTTCTTGGACTTAAAGCCTTGTATCTCTTTTTCGCGGTTGACGACAAGTGCAAGTGTCGGTATCTTGACGCGTCCGACGCGGAATATCCCCGTATAGCCGTATTTTCGCGCACACACGGTATAGGCACGGGAGAGGTTCATACCGATCAGCCAGTCGGCGCGGGCGCGCGCGAGTCCGGCGTGGTATAGTCCTTCAAATTCCTTGTTATCGCGTATGTCGGCACAGGAGCGCTTTAGACTCTCGTCATCTTTTGCGTTGATGAGGAGACGACGGACTTGCCCCTGAAACTTGCAATAATCAAGGATCTCATCGATGAGGAGGTGCCCCTCGCGGTCTGGATCGCCCGCATGGATTACGATGTCCGCTTCTTTGAGGAGTTTTTCGACCACTGCAAATTGCTTTGCCGTGGCGGCGGGCGGTTTGACGATCCACTTTTTGGGGATGATGGGATAGCTCGACCATGCCTTATATTCTTCGCCGTATGCTTCGGGCATTGCGGGCGCAAGAATATGTCCTATTGCCCATGTGACGGTAGTGTCTCCATTGTGGATGTACCCCGTCTCTTTCTTCCCCTCTCCATGCCATAAATACGCGGCGAGCGTTCTGCCGATGTCCGGTTTTTCTGCAATGTAGAGTGTTTTCATGATGTTTCCTCTTTTCTTTTTACCTGTATTATGATAATATGTTGTATAGGAGGTGAACATGTGGAAATCGATGTATTCCCCTTTGCCTTGCGAATGCTGCGTAAAGAACGAGGCTTGACGCAAACACAACTTGCGGGTATGATGAGTTTATCTCAGCGGCAAATATCCCGCTTTGAATCTGGTAAAGATATGCCGCGTCCGGAGACGGTGACGCTCCTGCGGCAGGTATGTAACCTCGAGAACGACGATGACTGGCACGCCGCTCTTGAACGTGCAAAAAAGGATGCCGACGCCTCAAAAGCTGCCGATGATACGGTCGGGCGTCGAATTCGCGTCATGCGGACGTATTTTAAGCAGTCTCAAGAGAGCTTTGCAAAAGAACTCGGTATTAGCCAGTCTGCGATGTCCTCGATGGAACAGGATCTTACTTCACCGCCTTATGAGGTGCTCTGTGCACTGGGGCGCATGGGTTTTAATCTAAACTGGATCCTCTATGGGGATGCAGACGACCTTTCTCCACGCGCCGTATTGGATCATGTCGCCGGCAGTCATGAGATGCAAAAAATCAATAAATTGCTCTCACCCCTGCCGATCGAGCGGCTGACCGCCGTTCGAAAAGCGATGGAACTGCTCTTATGGAGGGAATGATTATGAAATCAAAGGGGTTCTTGCTGCTCCTCGTTCTGCTCTGTCTGTTGGTCGCGGGCTGCAACGAAGAGGAAAAGTACAATACGGCGAAAAACGAATATCAAGCGCTCTATAAGGAATGCACATCACTCCAACTGCTGACAGGTGAACGCCCTAAATTAGTGAATGGGAAATATACAGAGTCCACGCTTGCGATCAATGAAGATACACTCAAGAAGCATGATGAATACGTCCAAAAGATGGATGATAAAATTGCCGAAATGGAGAAATACGCGACTGCAAAGGTTGAGATGAACAATGATTTTCAGCTCATTAAGGAAAATCATCAGCAATATAAAAATCAATGGAAGTCACGGGTTAAGGAAGCAGAGAATGAGGTAGAAAAAGCAAAAAATATGCTAAAAGAGCGGCAACGTGTATGGTCTGATCCTTACACAAGAAACGGTTTAGGTATGGGGCAATAACAGCTTACATATCCGCTCCATCCCCAAAAAGCAGGGCATACGCCCTGCTTTTCTATTGCCCGAATTTCAAAAATCCAAACGCCTTGCTCTCGCTTTTGTTGTTGCGCTTATCAAAATCCGTTGGATGAAACGGATCGTATGGATAAACGGTCATACGCTGCGCGTCTTCACGTTGTATGTTCTCCTTGATATATGCTGTTTCTTGTTCCTTGACGGCGTTTGTATAGGCAGTGCCGATGAGCTGTGCTTCATCGATGCTGCCAATGGCTTTAAGCGCTGCAAGTTGGTTTGCCTTTTGCCGTTCGCTTAATAGGCTGTCGTCCGACGCGGATGCGATTTGAGCGGCAAGACGGCGCCGCTCTTCCTGCCGCTGTACGGTATCGGCTGCGATGTTTCGATAGGTTAAATTATCGTCCATATCCCGCTTGCGTATAAGACTCAACGGATCGCCGCCGTGTTCATAATCTGTGATTGCATCGATGTAGAGACGGTGCAGAGGATCATCCGCTTTTGGATTGAATATTGTCCGGATTTCCGGGAATTTCAGTGCACTCTTTACGGCATCTTCCATTTCACGCGGATAGAGGTCAATCCTCATCATTGCTATGATTTGATTCTTGAGTTTCTGCACTTCGTTCTTGACTGTTTCGACCATCTGTGCCGTTTCTTTTACGCTGTCAAAGAAGCGCTTTGCGTCAAATACATGGGAGCCGGGATGGATAACCGCGCCCCACGCCTGCGCCGTTGGGCTGCTGAGCGCCATGCCGGCAACGATCGCTGCAATAACGATCTTTTTTGTCATTTGAACACCTCCTTGAGTGAATTGACTACAGGATTATCATAGGACAGAAGCAGCAATACTTTCTTGTCGATCTGTGTTTGCTTGATACTGCCGAGATACCGCGAATCAAAGGAATCATCGGGATCGTTGAGCAAAAGCAGTTCTCCTTCCGGCACTATATAGGTGCCTTGCTCCTGCTGTGGCAATAGATCGCTGCGGCAGATCGGATAGCTGCGCTGCGCCGTTCTGAGCGCTGACGCGTCTATTGTGTAGGATTCCCCGGGGAATCCCTGCACGCGCTTGAGCAGTAGATAATCCTTTTTAACGTGCAGACTTTCCACGGCTTCCGGAAGCCTTACAACAACATAATCTCCGCGCGTGAGGCTTTGTATCGGCGTCGCGATATAAAGCCCCTGCGGTGCGGACGGCGATACGTTGCTGTAAAACAGTTTACCAAATGCGATGTGCAGCGCTCCGACGATGCCGAATACGCTGAGGATGCCGGCGACAAGGAGCTTTGTTTTTCTGCGTTCCTTAAAGTTCATACCGACCTCCCAGCGACTGCATAATCGCCTTTGGTATCTTTAAGGTGAGACATGCAAGTATCGCGACACCAATGCACATAAGCAAATGTGTTGCCGCCTGTTCCGCCGTGATCGATGCCTTTGCGATGTATGAGCCGGACATATTTTGATACACGAGATTGATATACTCGTTTGCCCATGCCGGAAGCGGCTTATTAGGATCAAAGCTGTATGGTCCGCCGTTGTAACCGGCAAGCGCTTTGTTCCAGTCCCCAAACATTTCATACATGTTCCGCATATAATGCGCGCTTGCATCGAGTGCCTGTGCGGGATCAAAGGGATCGATCCCCCACCCCGCCGCCGTGCCCGGCATGAACTGTGCGATTCCCTGTGCGCCGGCACTGCTGACGGCGTTCGGATTCCAGTTCGATTCGAGCTGTATCTGAGCGAGAAAAAGATTCACAGGGACGCCGTATTTCTGCGCCGCTGCCGTTGCCATAGCGACGTATTCGGGCGGTCCATGGATGCCCCCGGTACCGGTGATTGTCTGTCCCTCTAGTTCCGTTTGAAAGAGATCTTTCGGGACTTCGGCGTCTTTGATGCAGAAAAAGCAGAGTCCTATCATGATGGACATGAGCGAGAGTTTGATCGTGCTTGATACAAGCCCTCCAAGAGAGCCTTCTGCAATGAATTTTGTAAATCCGAACGAGGCAAACGGCACGGTGAACACGGCGAGCAATGCGGCGAGATAAAACTCAATGTAGGTGAGCATGACGTGACAGGCAAGGATGAAGAACACGCCGATCACGAGAAAGGACGAGATCCATATGATGGCGATGCTGCCTATGTTGTAGGTGAACTCAAATGTGCCGAATGAGGCAATTTTATTGAGCGCGGGATTCATCAGTGAGATCGCCTTTTGGAGGAGAAGCTGCGGCTGTGATATGTTCTGCTCTATGACGGACGGATCACCGATGTATGTTCCCGATATACTCGATACGATGGACAAAAAGAAGTCGTTGACGATGGTTGACCAGTTGATCAGGAGGAAATACAGGAATCCGTATTTGAAAAACTTTGCTGTGAGCTGCGGCAGGGAAAACTCCAATCCCGATGTCATGATCGGCAGCGTAAGGTCAATAATGCATAGGACGAAAAGGAGCGCAAGCCCTGCTTGCTGCAATCCTTTGTAAGCGCCGCCAATGGCATTCACGAATACCTGCATGACGTCGTTGATTCCCTCGCCGAGCTTTTGCATCGATTCTATGCCCCAAGGGATATCCACATGATCGGCGCCGCCTGCACCTACGATATTGCCGGACAGATCAACGCCAAGCGCCAATAGATACGGGACGGGATCAATCTGAGAGCCGTTCACGCCATGCACGCGATGCTCCACATGGCAGTGCGGTCCGCTCGAATAGCCGAGCGGACCGTCATAGGCGTCGCCGCCGGTATATCCGATGATCGTTCCTTCCTGCACGTTTCCGGTCGCACAGTGCAGCGTCTCTTCGGCACAATCCCCAAAGAGAAGCGTTCCTCCCTCCGGTGTGCGAATCTCCACCCAATAGATATATCCGCTGCCGGCACCGTGCTCGACAAAACCGTTAAATGGTGCATGTATCGGTGTCCTAGAGTTTGTGCCGATGTCTATGCCTTTGTGGTACTTGCTTGCTCCGCCGCCGGTGTCACGCGGTCCAAAAGGGGATGTAACCGCACCGCCCGGAAAGGGCGGCATTGCCGCCGCAAGGGAGGTCGGCATCAGGAGTGCCATTACGATAAGGAGTATGCTGCATATTCTCTCTCTCATAGGCTATCTCATCTTTAATTCCGATTCCCTTGTGGCGTTCTAAAGACTTCACCGGATGCTATATTTTTTGCATCTTCTGCGGCATTCATTGATCTCGTCGCCCCCTTGATGAGAGCTTGCCCTATCTTGCTGTTTGCAAAGGATTGACGTGCGGCAGATGATACGAACTCTCGTGCAAAGCTTTTCCCGCTCGTTGCAGATGCGGCTTTCGCCATGTGCGCCGTCGCACCGATTGCTCCGGCTGCTGCGGCAACGGATGCCCCCGCCGTCATGGGTGCCGAAGCGACACTTGCTGCCATTGCCGCACCTGCTTTTAGCCCCCCGAGGGCTTGTCCCCCCTCAAGAGAGGGCTGTCCATTCATAAATCCCGCCGCGAGATTTGGGAGCTGCCACATAAGAAACGCCATAGTTGCGTAGGAAAGCGCATAGCGCAACGTATCTCCAAAGGACGGTTCATCCTCCGGTGTCCACCCGGGAATACCGCCACCGGCACTTTCAAGAAGAGTATTAAACAACCCAAGAATAAAGATCATGACCATGAGTTTTACGCCATAGGAAAACACAGCGGATATGACCCGCTGAAAGAGGAACTGTGTATATTTGAGCGATCCGAACGGCAGAAGAATGACCGCCAAGGTTGCAAAAACGTTGAACTCGATCTTTGTGATAAGAATTTGAAATGCCATAAAGAAGAACGCTGCCAATGTAACTATAATATATAGTAGATACATCAATAGTCCCGGTCCTAAAAGACTGAGCTTATGATCCATCATATACGATAATATTGCACTGCAAGCATCAAATCCTTTATCCATAATCTCTGATGGGGTTATTGGAGCCGTGTCTATCGTTCCTCCGGAAGCGATAATCCCTGCATATTGAAAGGATACTAGTATTGCCTGATTGATCTTGTCCATGTTCAATATAAAGAACATGAAGAACCCGATTTTCATGACCTTCGCCGTGATCTCAGCAAGGCTTAGTTTTCCACTATACAGCGTCCACGTAATACATATGTCGATTACGGCAAAAACCATAACCAACTCCATGGCATGAGGAGCGAGTGCCTTATATCCTGTCATGCAGTGATCTTCAAAAAATACTAAAAGGTCATTGAGAAACGTTGTATTTCCAAATTCCATATCGTCACCAATTCATACCTAATCCATTGCGTTTGAATGGATCAGACTCTCTTATTGTTGGGCGGTTTATATTGGCTGCCTCCCGATGCATTCTCTCTATCGTTTGCGTGGTTGCCTTTGCCATTGCTTCGCCTAGCGCGCGCTCATTTTGCTCTTTGACGATTTTCCGCTGCGCTTCCATGATTTGATTTTGTGATGAGATCGCCTGTATTGTAAGTTTGATGCTATCAATATTTGCCTGTTCGAGGGCAATTTCATTGGCGATCTGCGCCGCTTGCTTTGCTCCTTCAGGGCTGCGGTTGAGATCGATCAGTTCTTGCAGACGCTTTTGTGCGTCCTGCAAATCTTTCATGAGATTATGGTATGCTGCGATGTCCTTTTTGTTCTGCAAGGATTGCAGCGCCTGCATGGTTACTTCAACGTTGCGTTCACTCATTGAGGTATGAGAGAGTCCGCTGTCGGCATTGATCACAGGGAATTTTTCATCCCATACTTTTTGCCACATACCTTCTTCTGAGAGAATGCCGGTCGGCTGTGCGTGCTCTTTTGCCTTTTGAATGCTTGCGAGAAATTCCGCTTTATATTTTTCAAGCAGTTTTCCCGGTAGGCTTTTGAGTTCTTGCAGTTGCAGGGCGATCTGCTGTGCGGTGTTTGTGACCACCTTGATGCTCTCAAGGTAGGTTTTGAGCTGTTGCTGTATGTTTTGCGTATCGATGACGGGGATCGCGGCGGATGCCGGGAGCGGGGCAGCGGCGATGCTGCCCGCAATGAGAAGTGCTGCTGCTATTTTTTTCATGGTTCCCTCTCCTCTCAAGGTGTCCATAATGGACACCGAAACGCAAGGATATTTATGAATATTATTGAACTTTCTTCAGGTGTTCATAATGGACACCTTTTTATGGTCACGCGATATAGTTGCGCCTATAGTCTTCCCATTCATCTACTGCATTCTTATAGGCAAGCCACTTCTCGATGAAGCGATCTCGATCACCGGCGTTGAGGATGTCATTGATCGCCTGTTGGTCGGTTTTGGAAGTCGCCGTAACGAACGGGATTTCAATGGGACGCAAGGCAAGGCGAAAAATGCGGTTGCCTTTTTCACTCGAATAGTAATAGTCCTGCTTCGGCGTCATATTGGCGATGAGTTCTACCTGCCGCTCGTTGCAGTTAAACAACTTATACAGCTCTTTGCTCTGCACTGTTGCCGCTTGTTTGTTTGGCAGATAGATTCTGTTCGGACAATTCTCCATGACGACATGCAGGAGTTCCGGCTTATTTGCAAGGTCGGATAGGTTCTGCGTGGCGAAAATGATTGAGGTATTCTTTTTTCTCATGTCCTTGAAGTATTCTCTGAGCTTTTCTTTGAATATGGGATTGTCAAAGAAGAGCCAGCATTCGTCAAGAACGATAATAGAAGGTCCTTTTGCATGCTTTAGTTTGCCCTCGATGCGATGAAAGAGATAGTCGAGGGTTGCGGGGACGATAGCAGGTGTCGCCATAAGTGTTTCCATTTCATAGACTTGCCAACGCCCCGTGCCGGATACGTCTTTGTTATTGTCAAACAGTTTGCCATAACTTCCCTCCTGCGTGAGAGATTTGAGGGCTTGCCGGATCTCTTTATCCTGCACTAGCTCGCAAAAGGTCGAGATGGTACGCTGCGATACGGGAAACTCTTTGAGTGAGACAAGGGCTTTCCATACAAAATTGTCCTTTGCAGGGGTGATTGTGACGTTGCGCTGCTGCAAATAGGCGATGATCCATTCTTTCGCCCATTTGATTTCGTCCTCATTATGAATTTCTGCCAACGGTTGAAAGGATAGTTCTCCTTCTCCTTCGCTTGCGATATTGTAGAAATTCCCTTCGACGGCAAGTGTCAAGGCACGGCTTGACATTGCTTTGTCAAATACAAAGACGTTGGCGTCTCTGTATTTGAGAAAGTGCGCCTCAATCGTGTTGAGCAGCACGGATTTCCCCGACCCTGACGGTCCGCATATCATCGTATGCCCTACGTCACCCACATGGAGCGACAAACGGAACGGCGTATATCCTGCCGTATCGGTATAGAGCAGTACAGGCCCCTTGAGGAAGTCATTCTTTTTGTCTCCGGGCCACGTCGCCGTGACCGGGGCCATATGACAAAAATTTAGGCTGCTGACAATCGGACGCCGTATATTGGCGCGATAACAGCCCGGGATCGATCCCCACCATGCTTCCATCGCGTTATCCGTCTCGATGTAACCGGTATATCCAAGAGAGTTGATTCCCTCAAGGACACGGTTGGCTTTCTCGCTGCATCGCTGCGCGTCACGGTCAAGTACCATCATGGTCATGGTATAGTAACCGTAGCTTACATAGTCTTGACCGAGTTCTTGCAGCGCCGCACCGGCATCGTCACGGTTGTATGCTGCCGTTTCATCAAGGTCATGCGCGGCGGCTTCTTCGCTTGTCTGCTGTATTTTCTGTTTGTTGATCGCCTCGAGGACTTGCGTCCAAAAGCCCTTTATTTGTTGATTCCAGCGTTTACGATACCCCCTCAGCTCTTCTTCCGCATCCGGCTTACTCATGCAAATGAATCGAGATACCCAGCGATATTCGAGATCCATACGGTCAAATACGTCAAATACGCCCGGTTCAGACATGGGCGGGAAGTTGAGGATCGTGACGATCTTCATATGCTTTTCGCCGATCCGCATTTCACGACCGCCGAGGATGTCGGCGTCACAGATGTAGTCCGTGACATAATAAGACGGGTTTATTTTCACCGGATGATATTTATCCGAGACGGTCGAATGAAGATAAGTGATTGTCTCTTCTGCCCCGAGCGGTTTGATATCCGGAAGCCAAGCTCTCAGCATATCGCCAATGAGGTTGGCGTTGCTAATGAATTTTTCGACGCATTCCACGTACAGGCGCATCTCCGCGCCCTTTCCTTTGTTCTTCGCGTCCGCGATGAACGCGTCTGTGATACGCGATTTGATAAGCTGTGGCGGCTCCGCGAACACAGTGAAATAGTAGCGCGTCTCAAAGTGTTTCTGTCCCGCATAATACTCTTTGCGGTCATTTTCCATCTTTTGGATGATAGGGATGTCAATCTCAGATTGGTCATAATCCCTTGACCGGCTGCGCTGTGATTCGAAGTATAGAACATAACCGGTCGGCAAATTCTTGATCACGTTGTTGAGCGCGGCGTTGTACTGTATGAGATCCAGCGGTGTAGCACTCTCCATATCGGGACCACGAAATTCATACACGGCAAGCATGGAATGATCCTTGCCATGTACGATCCCGGTGTCTTGATCAATATATGCCCACGGCAGCAGGTATTGCAGCCGTGGTTTTTCCTGAAAGACGCCGATCTCTTGTGAGAACGGCTTGCTTTTCTTTTGAAAAAGCATTCGTTTCCCCTCTCCTATCGGTAGTAAAAAACTTTGTGCAGCCGCGACTGCCAAAAGACTTCGTGGAACTGCGCGTCCTGCTGCCCTAACATGTGAAAGATATAATGTGCGATCCCGGCGATGATCATCACGCTGAACGTCTTAAAGATGACGCCGCCGAGAATCGCTAAAAATATTTCCGCGATAAACAGATTGCGCGGGACGCCCATCCAATACAAAGGTGCGACAAGCGACCGATGAATTGGAATTTCATATCCTTCCGGCATTTTCTCTACGTCCATAATTACCTCGTCCCCAGCGCCATAATCGTAAGACCGCCGGCTGAATCATAAATAGCATTGACAAATCCCGGTGCAAATAGGCAAATGGAAATGGCAAAGACGATAACGATAAATTTCTGCGTGCCTGCGCCGCCATGACCACCAATGAGGGCAATCGCCGCACCGACAATCCCCATAGCACCAAGAGCCATAGGGATTGGTCCTGTAAGCTGATCTACCAATGCATTAAAAAATTTCATCCACGGAAAATCGATAGAAACGCTCCCTTTTTGTCCTGAGTGCTTCAAGGACGAAGAGACAGACTGTGCAAATACAGGGTGCATCATCACTTGTACCTGCATAAAGACGGCAGCAACCATAATATACTTCATGATGGACTTGCATATTGTTTTCATTGTGGTAGTTCCTCCCTTAATTTGCCCGGGTGTCCGGTATGGACCCTTCCCTTATTTCTGAAAGGTGTCCATTATGGACACCTTGTCAAACATGGTTGATGCTATACCGATGCGCTGCGGAATCGTAGGATGCGACCTCGATGATGTCGCTGACGATACGTGTTTTTCTGCCGTCCGGCAGTTCAACATGCTGAATCGCAACAACAACATCGATGGCTTCACCGATGAGTTCTTTGACCTCCCCGGCAGCGTCCGGATCCTCCTGCGCGAGGGATAGGATACGGGTGAGTCCTTCTTCCGTGCCGTCGGCATGTACGGTGCAGGCTCCGCCCGGGTGTCCGGTATTCCATGCCTTAAGCATGGTATATGCGGCGCCGTCCCGAACCTCACCGACGACTATGCGATCGGGGGATCGGCGCATACAGTCTGCAAGGAGACGGGTCATGTTATAGCGCACTTTGCTTTCGCCCGTATCCTGCATCGTAAACATCGGTGAATAGTCGTCTGCGGGGCATTGCAGTTCCGGCAGATCCTCAAGAGAGATCAGGCGATGGAACGGCGAGATCTCTGCAATCGCTGCGAGAATGGCGTTCAGGAAGGTGGTCTTCCCGGTACCTGTTCCTCCTGCAATCAAGATGTTTTTACGTTCTTTGATGCTCTCTTCTAGGTAGGTTTTATATTTCTCCGTCATGAAGCCTGTGTTTACATAGTCTTGCAGGGAGAATATCTTCACTGCCTTTTTTCGGATATTGAACTGCGGATGCCGAACGATCGGCGGCAACTCTCCTTGAAAACGTGCGCCATAACCTTGTATCTCAACGGAAATAGACGGAATTTCCTCATTCACGACTTTTCCCGCTTGACCGGCGGCGAGTTCGATGATTGCCTGTGCCTTGACCGGCGGCAGATAGATGTCTGTCTTGACCTTGCCCTCGTCGTGAGAGATGTAACGAATCATGCCGTCGTCATTGATGTAGATCTCCGTGATGTCGTCCCGTTGCATAAGCACGACGATCTCCGTACCGATCATGACGTCAAAGTTGGTGTTCATCGGTTTCCTCTACGATGGGTTCTTCGCCGTCCGATACCTGTGCCTCCGGCTCTTCCGCTGACGGCTCGACAAGATCTTCAAAACCGGCGTCCGGATGTGCTTCCGAAAAGCGTGCATATGCGGCGATGTAATTATCTATCGCCGTTTGATCCCCCTCGTCGATATGCTCTTTCGCATGGAGGAGCGCACCTATGAGGATTGCCATATTCTCGACGGGGAATCCTGTCTGCTTGATGATGCGCCCAATGTCTATGGTACGCTGTGCCTCCATGCCGCGCTTCATCCGCTTCATTTCGGCTTGCAGGGCTTCCTGCCGCTTTCTGAGGGTTGCAAATTTTTTCTGCATTTGCTTTAATGTTGCCATCTCATCACTCCTTTTGAGGTTGTTGTTTCTTTTTCGGCTCACGCCACTGCGGGCGAAATCTCGGCGGTCTTTTTGCTGCGGCTTTTTCCGCTGCGCTGCGTGCAATAAGCGCGTCCCGCTCCGGATATGGATGTGATCTCAATAGATCGCTTGCAACCGGTGCGTCATAGAGACGGCTGAGATAGTACCCGCTCTCGTAATACTTCACCTTATCAGTGAGGATCGGCGGGCTGCCGCTGGCGACAATGATCTCCTTATCGCCAAGGCGTTTGATCTCATCGGCTGTCATAAGTGCGCGCCCGGTCTGTGACTTTGAATAGCTCCTTCTCGTAAAGATACCGCTGTCTGAAACACTCTCAACGGTGATCGTCTTATTGCCAAGCAGGGATTCGGCATATTTTGCGGTGTCGTTGTCATTTGGTGCGTAGAAGATCTGCAAATGGCAGTTCATAAGGATCTGATTGTCTTTGCCGTAGATGTCGTTAATCTGCGGCAAGCCTTGATTGATGAGAAATACTTTCATCCCGTACCCGGCGATATAGGAAAGCGTCGCGGCAAAGGATTTGAGATTGCCAAGTGATGAGAACTCATCCATCAAGAAGAGACATTTGTGTTTATAGAGAGCCTTTGCCTTGCCGCCCTCATAGGTTCCGATCTTCTTTGCATGATGCTTGACCATCATTTCAAAGAATAAGCGGAAGATCGGGGCAAGACGCAAGAGGTCGGACGGCGGTGTGACAAGATAAAGGGATACCGGCTTCCGGTAATTCATGAGGTCGTCCACACAGAAGTCGCTGACAGAGGTGTTCTTTGCAAGCGTCGGGTCGAGGTATTCCTTGAGTGCGGTGTTCGCCGTAGATATGATGCTGCCGCATTCATTGTCCGGCTTTGCCGCGATCTCACGGAAATTTTGACAGATGATCGGGTGGATATGCGGCTGTTCATCAAGTGTGGATGCCATGGGATAGAGATTCCTCATATCCTCCTTGGTAAACGATCGCTCCGTATAGCTGCTTGTACGGGGATCCCATTCTTGGATCACGATGCCACCCTGCGGCACATGCTCAAATTCCATCATATTCTCAAGCGAATCGACAAAGCCCTTTACCTCGAGTTTCTGTACCTTTTCCGCGCCCTCAACCTCTTCGTCATAGGCGTTTCCTTCGCTGTCTACCCATTCATAGACGGGATTCCCCTCTTCATCGAGAACACCGACCGTATTGGATTTCATGAAGGCTGCCACATCATAGAGCGTCGGCGGATGCGGATAATGCTCCGGGTCGGCAAAGTGCGCGTATTTGAGATGCAGGATGACCGTTGTGATGACAACGGCGGCATTACTGCCCCAATGGTCGAGCTTTCCTTTCCCCTCATAGTCCGCAAGTGTATAGGCAAGGTTTTGTGCGGCGGAAACCTCTTCCGGTGTGCCGATCGGGATCTCGTCCAGCGGATTCCAGCGCGCCGTACTGCCGTCCGTCGCGGTCGGTTCGAGCTTAATTGTGACATGCCCCATACGCTTCCTATATCCCGCCGTGACGCCCCAGTTCTCAGATTTAATGTCATTGACAATGGCGCTTTCCTTCCATTCGCCTAGGAGCGTCGGAATGATAAGTCCGACGCCCTTGCCGCTGCGCGTCGGGGCGATGACAGCGAGGTGCTTGTTGGAATTGTCTCTGAGATAGAAATGAGAAATTCCTGCGTGAAGTTTTACAAGCCTCTCATAGAGCTTCACAAAGGGATAGACACTGATAGGATCGTTTGCCGGATCGTACTTCACCGCCGTTTTTTCAATCTGTTTTTGCAGATCTGCACGCTGTTTTTCAAGCCGTGCTCGTATTGTCGGCGGTATGTTTTTGTCCAGCGTTTCCGTGATCCGCACGATTTGCTGCGTAAGTTCGTCTCGTCGGCGCTCTTTTTCCCGTTCAAACGCCATTTCCGCATAGGCGACTTTTTCCTTTTGCAGTGTATCCACGCCGCGCATGAGGGCTGTCAACGCACGCGCAAGTAAACTGTCCCGTTGTCCTACGACAACGCCCCCGGCGCTGATGAGTTCCATCTTTGCAAGATCAGCATATTCGCCCCAGTGCGCCGATCCATGGGAATCGTCTTTCTTCTTCGGCAGCGTAAGCGCGATGAGTACAAGCCCGATGAGAAATGCCGCAAGGATGTATAGGTTCGTCTCCTTAAAGGCGAGCGGTATTTCTGCCCGGAACTCTATATACCATGTGAGATATTTCCACGGCATATAGTAAGGCTGCCCGTTCATCATGAACGGCTGCCCAAGGCGCGGATTGTACTCGAGCATTGCGGCGAGTTTTTGTGTCGCAAACCACATGCCGGTGACGATCGCCATGAGGAAAACATAGACACGCAAGAAGTTATTCATCGCTGTATGCACCAATCGACAAGTCTTGATTGATAAATACGCTGAACTGATAGCCCGGCGATATGTCTATTGTTGCCTCTGCATTGATGTCTTTTGAGATGAGCTGCTGCATCGTCTGCAAGATAGAGGCGACCGCTCCCGATACGGCTTCCTGCCCCGGGCTGCGTTCGTCTTTGCCCGATGTGTTCCCCGTGAGACTTTGCAGTCCGGCACCGAGCAGCGCGGACATGAATCCCGCACGATAAATCGACCCGCGATGATCGTCATATTTATCGCTAAGTCCGGGATACCCTACGCCGTCAATCGCCTGCTGATCGGGGAGTTCAAGGGAGGCACCCGAGGGAAGGATGATCCGCTGAAATATGACGCCGATCCTTTTTCCTCCCGCCTCCGCCGTTTTGCCGATGAGTCTGCTGCCCTGCGGAATAAGCAGGAAGCGTCCTGTAAGGCTGTCATAGATGTTCTGTCGTACTTGCGCTACAACGTCTCCGTTCGGCACGTTACTTGTAACACCTGTGAGAAGGGTCGCCTGTATGACCGATCCTGCACTAAGGATATGCCCGCCGAGCGCATCCTGTACTTGCGGTGCATAGCTGATATTTCTAGCTGCGGTATTTGCTCCCGGTGCGGGCGCATTGCCGAGCGGCTGCGTCTGCGGCGGTGCATTGTCTGCCATAGCTTTTGCGATCTGAAACGCAAGCGCGCTGCCGTCGATAAGGGCGCGTCGTTTTGCCGCTTCTTCCGCCGCTTTTTCGGCGCGTTCATATGCTGCGCTATCACCGTTTGCCCCCGTTTGTGTACCGCCACTGCTGCCGCCGGGCGGTGTCGTCGGCACATAGACCGGCGCCGCTACATTTGGGTTCATATTGGGATTCATGTTTTGGTTCGGATCGACATCTCGCACATCCGTCCCGTGCGTGTGCGAATGGTCATGATCCTTTTGCCCAATTTCGGTATATCTTGCCGGGAACGCGTCTGCCGGTGTCCGTGCTGAGGTACCGACACTTGACGTTCCCTGCTGCGTATCCTGCTGCTCCGGTGGGTCGCCACTAAATAGAGCGTTGCTTGCTACTGCCATGACACCCGCAAGAGCGACTGCACCTGCGCCCGCAAGGATGAGCGGCTTCTTAACGGTTTTTGCCTCGTCTGCGGGGTCGTAATCGTCATAAGATACCCCGCCCGACTCATAGCCTTCATCCTGCTCTAGCTGTGTATCATCAATAGGATCGGCATATTTTTTCGGAAATAGTTTCTTTTTGATTGTATCTAGCATTACTGCACCGCCTCTTTTGGGAATATATCAACGTATTCGCTCGCGGAATACTTGAGCCGTGCGTGGTCAAACACGCGATCGGCAATGATGTACCCGTGCCGAATCCGATAGTTTATCAGTGTGAGTTTCTTTTTGCCCTCAACGCGGTACAGCACGGGAAGATCGTATTTGTTATTTTCACCGAGACGAATATACGTCCGTACGCCGTCGTCGAAAACTTCGAGCGGATACAGCGCTTCGTTCACACGTTTGCTGCCCTTAAACCGATAATCTCTGTTCAGTGTCTTATAGACAAGCTGTCCGTCAACGGTATCCGCAAAGATCTCGTTATGTGCCGCTTCGGCAGGAGTAATCTCTTTTGGCTTATACACGTCTTCCGGATAGCTCCATCGGATGATCGGCGTATATTGATTTTGCTCCGTGACGGACAAATGATAGACTCGGCTGTTTGTGTATATGAGGAAGTTTGTTTTTATCCCGTCCTCCGTCGGCTTGATAAAAACATGCGGCGTCGTTCCAATCGTCGCTGTTTCGACCATCCAACGCGCGGTATCTCCGGCAACTACGCCGCTGACCGTCTCGCCGGATTTTAGTGTAACGTCCACAACATAACCTTTTCGTGCGAATACTTCATATACGCCGTCATAGTTATAGATGTATTCAAGGCGCGATTCTGCCTGCCATGCTTCATTCGTTGTATGCATAGCGGAAACAACAACAGGCGCCCCGGCACAGCTAAAAAACGTCATGAAGAGTGCCGCCGAAAGTATGCGCTTTACGTTCATCAGTGTGCCTCCGTTCATCGCCGTTCTTCCATCTCTTTGGTAATGCTGAGATCTTTAATCTTCAGTCCCAGCGGATTGATTAGCAGCTCTTCTTCCTTCGTCGGCGGATCAAGCATAACGGATAACAGTGCAGTATACGACGACTTTACGCCGCTTGCATTACCGCTGATGGAATATTCGTCCTCCGTCCAACGCACTTGGTATACGGCGGCAGATCCCGGTTGCATTTGGATTGATTTGATCGTCGGCTGTATGGTCACGTGTCCGAACTTCGCCGCTGGATCGTCATGCTGCAAAATTGCGTTGAATTTTTCCGCTGCTTCTTTTGTGAGATAGTGCTGCGCGTGTACCCAATTTTCCCGATACTGGACAGGGTCAAGCGGAATCGTCCGTGTGTCCTTGATAAACTGCACAAGAAACGCTCTAATCTCCGCTTCCTGCGGTTCATAGTTCGTCGCCTTGAGTTCCCCGCCGGCTTCAATTTGTCCGGTCGCATTATCCACACGCACAACGTACGTCTTATAGCTTGCTGTCGTTATTACAAACAGAGTGACGAGGACACAAATTGCAAGCAGTACGAGATAGAGCAGGTTCCGCTTCTTTGCGACGTCCTTATCTAGCGCAAGGTTATATAAGTCCGTTTGAAAACGTTTTGCCGCATCCCGGTCAAACACATCGGTTGCCTTCCCCTTCGGCATGAATCTTTCCTGTTGTTCCATTTACATAATCACCTCCTTTTAGATTTTAGCATAATCAAGGTTTTATGTAAATATATTTACCCGTAATTAGATATATTATTTTCCTATATCCATTATATTCTCTTTTGTTATAAATGTTTTTTTACAAAAAATATAAACGGTTATATTGCCATTTTTCAGGTAATATGATACTATCAAGGAAACCAAAAACAGGAATGCGCATCTACAGAAATCTCTACGAGATTTCCATGCGCCAACCTCCGGTTGGATCGGACGCCTACGGCGTACACGGCTCCGCCGTGTTTCATCCGATATATGGCGTACATTCGCCGCCACATATACCGGATGAAAACACACTTACCGAACGGCAAGTGTGTAAGATCGGCGCTCCCGCCGATGAGGAACACCGCAATTAAGGGATACAGGAAATGTCAATCTACTATTTCGATAATGCCCCGCATGGCAAACGCGCCGACGGAAGTAAACTGAACACAAAACTGCATTATGATTACATCGCCCGTGAGGGAAAATACGAGAAAGAGAAGTCCGGACGCGAGGATCTTGTCCACCTATCCTCCGGGAATCTCCCGGAATGGGCAGAAACCGGCGCGGACTTTTGGCAGGAGGCTGAAAATCACCGGCGCAAAAACGGTCGTTCTTACAGAGAATTTAAGATCGGACTGCAAGAAGAGCTAACACTTGAGGAAAACAAAGAACTTATCGAGCGTTTTCTAAAACAAACAGGGATTGCCGATCGGCACGTCTATTCCTATGCGATCCACGATAAAGCGGCGGCATTTGACACTTCGCATAGAAACATTCATTGTCATTTGATGTTCAGTGAAAAGGTATTTGAGAAAGATCGTCCACTGCCGCCTGAGAAATTCTTCAAGAATTATGCGGAAAACGAGCACGGTGAACCTACACAAGGCTATCTCACAGATCCTTACTGGGCAAAGAAAGAGACGACACTTGAACTGCGCGAAAAATGGGCGGCATTGGTCAATGAAAAGTTTGCGGAAAAAGGGCTTGATTGCCGTATCGACCACCGCACGCTTGACGTCCAGCGCGAAGATCTCATCGCACAAGGAAAGCTAGAGGAAGCACAACTCCTCGACCGCACGCCCGCACCGCATCTCGGCAAGGCGTACAAGAATCCAAAAACGATGGAAAAGATTATGATGGCGATTGAGAAAGAGGATCGCATATCGGATGCTCCAAACGCGGATGATTCGGGGGATGTTTCGGATCGAAGCAAAGAGACCGAAGAAGAGTTAAAAATAGCGATTTTTGCCAACGATGTTATGCTGCGTAAAATCGCGCGCGAGATACAAAGCGAACGCGCACGTCTCCAAAACGAATACAAGGAAGAACGCGATGCACAGGAAGCGGCAAATATCCTCGATGAACCGTACGCGGTCACGGTTGAGGATATTGCCAATTACTGTGCAAAAAAAGAAGCGGTATACCGGAAGCTCGCGGATCGAGAGCTTGCACGGTATAACCGCCTCAGGAAAGCAGCGGATGAAGGGCAGATACGTGCCGCTGCGATTGACCGAATATTTAACGGCACTTATCGGAAAGCCATGCGTGATTATGCCGCTGCGACAAAAGCGCTTGAGACCGCCAATAAAAAGGTACGTGCCGCACAGGAAAGAAAGGATCATGCGGCGGCTCTTGCTACGATGCGTGATGTCAATCAATTAAATATGCAGCGCGGTGTGCTTGGCAAGCAGATCGCGGCATTTAAGAAGGAGATGCAGACACCGGAATTTGCTCAAAAGCTGGAGGCACATATCCAAAAAATCAAAGACACACTGCCGCCTGAGAACGTCATTGCACAGCTACACAGGAAACATACTGCCGCACACAAAGAAGCGGAACGCTATGCCGCGATGCGAGAAGCGCTTGCCCCAATCGAACGCGACAGGGTTCTCTTTGCAGACAAGCTGCCAAAAGCCCTGACAAGACATTCTCGTATTGATGGAGAAACACCGGTCGGAAAACTGCCGATGAAAGCATTTGACGGTGACACCTATGCGATCCTCTCCCGGATGCCGAAAGAGGGGCGCATTGTGACGCTGGAAGCAGTCAAAATAGGCGATGACATCCGGCGCGGTAGCGTGCAGAAACATCTTGTCATGTATGACAGAGACAAAAAGCGCATTATTTCATCAACACCGGCATATGACACCGCCGGAAAACCGGAACGCGTACGTCTCTATCGCACAAAAAACAGACGTAACACGGGGAGTTCAAAGCAGACAAACGACGCGCATAAACAGCGGGCAAAAAATATCAATGAAAAAGTATCTGCACTTGCAAAGAAAATGCTCCATGAACGCGAAAAGAACGGCAAGATTGTCCTGCGTTGGAATGAGGAGGAACTAAAGGATAAAGCGATCCGTGCGGAGGAGAGAATGTATCAAGACTGGGGACGCTAATGTTGATTTTTTAATTGCGCTCCGCTATACTATTCTTGAGTGAATCAGAGCAAGGAGGAGAACATCATGCAAGATGCGGTGTACGAAAACTTTATGAAAGAACACGGTGCCAGTCTCTTTGAGTTGGCCAAAAGAAACACAAAACACAACAAAAATGGAGATGCCGTCATTTCTCGAGACGATGAGTGGTGTAATCCGGAGGAAGATTGCTGGGATAAATTATATGAGGAGCTAGAAAAGAAAGATGCCATTGCCACGCGAAGTGTGGATCGCAAAGTTTCCATTCGATGACGATCCGGCGCAATCAAAAAATCGTCCCATAATTATCTATGCAGTCGACAACACAAATTTCATTGTCGTAGGAATTAAAGTGACTTCCCACGCATGCCGGTTATCGGATAGCTTTGATATTGATCTACTTGACTGGAAAGCTGCAAATCTGCAACGTCCATCAGTCGCTCGTGTTTCAAAACTCACTGATCTATCGGCACATAATTGCCTTAAAAAGATCGGTGTGCTAAGCGAACGTGACTGGAATGCCGTTTCCCAAACCGTAAGCCGCTTTTACCAATCACAGTGCAAAGAAAACACTCCGACGATCCCACATAAAAGAAAAATCACAATGCAAAAGAACTCCACTCGAGAGGATCGAGGGAATAGCCGTTAAACAAGGTGCCCATAATGGACACCTTCGTTTGACAGGTTTTCGTGAATGTCGTATAATGTTCATAGAAAGAGGCACTACCGGCAGACGGTCAGCCCCGATCACCGTTAGAGTAGAACCCCGCCTAGCGTCGGAAGCTGGAGGCGGGGCTTCTTATTTCTTTATCGCCACAATCGAGATTGTAACAAGGAAAACCAACGACAAAAAATCGTATAGCTCCATAAAGACTGCCCCTTTCTAGGGGCAAGATTGACCGCCTACCGCTGTGGTAGCACCTCAAAAGCGATTATACCGGGTATGTCAAGTAAAGTGTGTAAGTTTCTTATAGAGCGGAATATTTTCGGATCATCTGTCCGACCCGCTCATCAATACAGAGTTGATTCATCACAATCGCCCAGTTCTGAATGGAGTGTCCCTTCCATTTCTTGTACAGCTCCTTGATCCGTAAGTAAAACACCTTGAACACAGCCGTCTCGCTTTGAAATGCCCCCTGTTTCGTTACTTTGCGAAAACTTGCATTGACGCTCTCTATCGCATTTGTTGTGTACATGACACGACGGACATCACTGCCATATTGGTAAAGTTG
>NZ_KE384552.1:0-53319 GCF_000426665.1 Centipeda artemidis DSM 19719
CTCCATATTCCGATTTCAAATGGGCGATGGCTTCTTCAATGCCGGCGCACGTGCGACCCGAGATGCGGATTGCGATGTAGTCGTGCGTCACCTTTTCCACAGCGGTAAATACGGCTGCGCCGCGCCCTTTTCGCGATCCGACAACGGTGTCGGCTTCCCAGTGTCCGATTTCCGTGCCTTCGTCCACAAGGGCACTTCCATTGTGGTAGAATAGGCGTAATCCATAGTGATTGCTCCTTTGCTGATGTTTTGTAGCGGAACCATTATAGCACGGGATGTCACTATGGATTTTGTTTTTGTTTAGCTGTTCAACTTCATTTTACAACGAACCACATGAAAAAAACTGCCGAACGGCAGCTTTTTTCATCTGTAATCGCATTTTTGACACTGCGTCATCATATGCCCGTGGTCTTCCTTGAAGAAAAGCCATGCCCAAATACAGATGCTTTGCAAATAGGGACGACGGAGTTGCCTTTCTCGGTCAAATCACGCGCGACTTCCACTTTCCGCCGAAGAGACGTTCAGGTGCTGCACGGCTTCGACAGCGCTGCACACGCAGAGGCATATCTCTCGAGCGCCATGTTCAGCGACGATGTCGTCATCGGGCTCAAGCCGTATCTGAATGCTGCCCCCGACATACGCATCTACACCGTCGCATAACACAAATTTCATGAGAAAGCCGCCCCCATATGGAGGGTGACTTTCTCCTATGCCCACTTTTCCGTTACGGGTCCGAGGGCGTTATCACTCCTCTTTAGATGGTCTTTGAATTCGTCTGATAGGTATCCACTGCGCCTCCTTATTCTTCTCATCCAGGGAAAGCAGCTCCTCCTTGAGAAAAGGTGCCGACGGGGCAATCTTGTAATGACACTCCATGAAAAAGGGCTCCACTTTTTGAAAGCAGAGCCCTTTTCATATGTTTTTTCTTATACACAAGACGTCCTGTTGTCAGTCCTTGTCCGAGTACCAGAATGGACGCAGGAGACGTACAGCACAGTTCTCTCCCTCATTCGGGCCGGACGCACGGCGCCCCTTCTGCACGCGAAGGAACTGATCTCCGATCTGAATCTGATAGTCGATGATCTCACCGAGGTAGGACTTGCGCGTTACCACGCCGCACAGGACATCGGATGCCCCCTCCTCTGCGAAGTCAATCTCAGACGGACGGCTTGCGAGCGAAATCGCCGTCTCATTGCGCAGATTTTCCGGCGGCTCGAAGGAAGCGTCCAACACGCTTCCTTCGAGCACAGGACGGCCATCCTGCCACGATGCCTTCAGGAAGTTTGAGAGACCGATAAAGCTAAAGACGAACTTGTTGACCGGATGGTTATAGATGTTGAGCGGCGTATCAACTTGCTGCATGACGCCGTTCTTCATAACGAGAATGTTGTCCGAGAGCGCCATTGCCTCCGACTGGTCATGCGTAACATAGATGATCGAGAAGCCGTACTTCATCTGGAGTTCCTTAATCTCAAAACGCATTTCCTCGCGCAGATGCGGATCGAGACTGGAGAGGGGCTCATCGAGCAGCATCACATCAGGATTGATGGCAAGGGCCCGCGCAAGCGCAACGCGCTGCTTGCCGCCGCCCGAGAGGAAGTCCGGGCTCTGATCTGCCGCCGAGAGGAGATTGGTCGCCTTGAGCGCCTCCGTCGAGCGCTGCTTGATCTCCTCCTCAGGGAGCTTGCGGATGCGCAGAGGGAACGCAACATTCTCATAGACCGAGAGATGCGGCCAGACGGCAAACGCCTGGAACACCATTCCGAAGTTGCGCTTCTCCGGCGGAAGGTAATGGTTCTTCTTCGGCGAAGAGAGCAGACGGTCGCCAACCCAAACCTCACCGTCGGAGAGATCCTCAAACCCGGCGACCATGCGCAGGGTCGTTGTCTTGCCGCAGCCCGACGGGCCGAGCATGGAGAAGCAGCTGCCCTTTTCGATCTCAAAATTCAGATGGTCGACGGCGGTCACGTCGCCGAACCGCTTTGTAACATTAACTAAACGTACATACGACATGACTCACATCCCCGCCTTCTTCGTAAAGTGGTTGATAATGCTCTGACCGACAATGATGATGATGAGCGCAATGCCCGCAAGCGCTGCGGACATAACGGTCTCACCGTCCTCGTTGAGTGTGTAGATCGCAACGCCGATCGTTCGCGTCGTCGGCGCATAGAGCATGATGGAGACCGTCAGCTCGCGCAGCGACGGCAGGAAGATGAGGAAGAATGCCGCAAACATGCCCGGCCGGACCAACGGCAGAACGACGTCGCGCAGCGACTGCCACATCGTCGCACCGCAGGCACGGGATGCCTCGACAAGCGAGTCGTGCACCTGCTCGAGTGCGGCAGAGTTTGCCTTCAGCGAGAATGCCATATAGCGTGCGATGTAGGCAACGAGGATGATCCATACCGTGTTGTAAAGATTAATGCCGAACTGGCCGCTCCATGCGAGGATCACGCCGAGCGCAATGACCGAGCCGGGGACGGAGAACGGCAGCATGCCGAGGAACTCGAGAATCCCCTTCCCGCGCACCTTCATCTTGACAATGACGTAGGAGATCATGACACCGGCGAACATCGTAATGATTGCCGCGCTGAAGCCAAGCGTCACGCTGTTGAAGATCGCGTCGCGCGTAACCTTGTAGTCGAAAAGGATGAACTTATAGTTATCCAGCGACAGATTGCTGAGCGCAAACGAGAGCCCGTACGTCTTGAGACTGCCGACGAGGAAGATGACCGCCGTCGGGAGTAAAATTGTGAACGCAATATACGCGAGGCAGAAAATGAGGAGCGGATAGCGCAGGCCGCGCAGTTTCAGCTCCATCGGGCGGAAACTCTTGCCGCCGATGATCTGGTAGTGACCTGACCCGAGAATCTTCCTCTGCAGCCAGATGATGAGCGCCGCACTGATAACGAGCACCGTTGCAAGCACTGTGCCCGTACGGATTGCCTCAAAGCTTCCTCCGCTCTGGTGAATGCGTTCGTAGATCAGCGTCGGGATGTTGTAGATGCCGTTTTCAATACCGAGAACGGCAACCGTGCCGAAATGCGCCATTGAGTAGAGCATGATGAGGAGTGCGCCCGAGAGAATACTCGGCAGCACCAGCGGGATCGTGATCTTGCGCGTGATCGTAAAGAGCCCTGCGCCCGAGATGCGCGCCGACTCCTCCAGGGTCGGGTCCATGCGCTCGAGCGCACCGCACACCTGAATGAATACGAACGGGAACAGATACATAATCTCCACAATACTGATGCCGTAGTAGCTGTAAATGTTGAAGATCGGTCCGGTAAAACCAAAGTTGTCAATGAAGAACTGGTTGATGAAGCCTGCATTCGGCGAGAGGAGCATCTTCCATGCGAGCGCGCCGATGAATGAGGGCAGCATGAAGGGCACAAGGAACATGCTCTTCATGAAGGTCTTGTGCGGCAGATCCGTGCGCGTAACCAGCCACGCAAAGAACGTACCGACAATGGTACTGCCGACCGTCGTGCAGGTCGCGATGATCAGCGAGTTGAGAAGTGCCTGGAATGTCTCCGGTTCCTTGAGTATGTCGACCACACTCGCGAAATTAAACTCCCCGTCTGCCCAGAATGCATTGAAGAAGATCAGGAGTACTGGGAATGCAACGACAATGACAAGAATGGCAATCGCAAGGAACAGAATCAGCTGCGCCATTCCAAAACTATTTGGCTTGCTCATGGAGCTCATTCGATCACCCCTCTTTTCAGTTGATCCGCCTCAAACCAGAGCAGGTTGAGGAAACGAACTTTGCAGGCATCGCCCGCCTGGAACATCAGATTTTTACTGAGTGCAATGTGTGTCTCAACGCTCGTCCGGAGATGCGTGCCGTCGATCTCAATGAGATAGTCCATCATCGCACCGAGGAAGTTCGCACGCTTAATCGTTCCGGTCAGCCCCTCACCCTCGCGTGCGAGCACGACATCCGACGGCCGGAATCCGCCCGCCCAGCGCTCCGCATCCCCCTCCGGGGTCTCCCAATGGATGGGCTGGCTGCCGCTGCCGACGAGGAGCGCACCGTTCTCGCGGCGCACGTCGATGAAATTCGCAATCCCCATGAAGTTGAATACGAACGGGTTCACCGGCTGCTCAAAGATTTCCCACGGCGTGCCGATCTGCTGTATCGCCCCGGCCTCGTCCATGATTGCCACACGGTCCGAGATCGCAAGGCCGATCTCCTGATCGTGCGTAACATAGAGCACCGTGACATTCAGCTTGCGCTGCAGCTCCTTGATCTCAAAGCGCATCTCCTCACGCAGATTCGCATCCAGATTCGAAAGCGGCTCATCCAGAAGGAGGAGGGCAGGCTTGCCAACCAGTGCACGGGCCAGCGCAACACGCTGCTGCTGTCCGCCGGACAGCTCCGACGGCAGACGCTTCTCAAGGTCCTTCATGCCGACGATCTCGACCATCTCCATAACCCGCTCGCGAATCTCCTCTTTCGGGCGCTTTGCGATCTTCAGAGGATATCCAACATTGTCAAATACCGTCATGTGCGGCCATACGGCATAGTCCTGGAACACAAGCCCGATGCCGCGGTTCTCCGGCGGCACCTCGACCTGCGCAGCAGGATCAGTGACAAGTGTATCGTCGAGATAAATTCTGCCCGCATCCGGCGACTCAAATCCCGCGATCAGACGAAGGAGAACGGTCTTGCCGCAACCGGACGGACCGAGCAGCGTAAAGCACTCCCCTTTCTTGATCGTCAGTGACAGATTGTTCAATATACTGCGGCTTCCATAGCTCTTGCTGACATCCTCCACACGGATAATATCCATACAGACCTCCCCCAGCCCGCAAGGCACGCGCTGTACCGGCGGGCAGCCTTTGGCACGGCGCAGTTGCCGGCCTCCACTCAAAAGGCGACGGAACGAACGAGTTCATTCCGCCGCCTCCTTGCTTCCAAGTTTATGCGCTTATTTCTTGCCGATGATCTCCGTGAACTTTTTGATAGTCTCCTCTTTCTGCGGGAGAATTTCCGTATAGTTCACCTTGATCGCACGCTGGAGCGCCTCCTCAGGTTTCGGCAGTCCGAATTTCTCAGGGATCTCAACATCGCTGCGCACCGGCAGCGTCCCCTCGTTTGCAATCATCGTCTGTGCCTCCTGACTCAGGAGGTAGTCGACGAATTTCTTCGCAGCGTCAATGTTGTTGGACTCTTTGAAGATTGCAACCGGGCTCGGAACAACAAGCAGTTCGGGCGGATATGCGAGTGCCACATGTGCACCCTTCTTCACCTTGTTGTTCGTGATGTAGTCAACGGCAAGGCAGGCAGAGAGCTCGCCCGAAGAGGTATCGTCAATGACCTGTCCGGCGCCCTTGCCGATGCGCGTCTGATTTGCGCTCAGCTTCTCAAAGAACTCCCAGCCGAACTGCTTCTGCAGGAGCGCAATGCTCATGTAGGAGGTTCCGGAGAGTGCGGGGTCAGCGATGCCGAATGCATTCGTAAATGCAGGCTGCGTGAGATCGGCCCACTGCGTCGGTGCTGACTGGATCTTGTCCGTATTGTACGCAATGCCGAGTGTGCCGAGGCGTGCCGCCGTGAACGTACCGTCGTAGTCATCGAACGGATTCAGCAGCTCGCCGAACACCGGCGTCTTGTAGTTCTCGAGAACACCGTCCGCCTTCATCTTGTAGAAGTCAGGCACTTCGCTCGTCCAGATGACATCGGCGAGAATGTGGCCGCTCTGCTTCTCTGCAGCGATCTTTGCCATCAGTTTTCCTGCACCTGCCGACTGGTAGTCGACTTCGATGTCAGGATACTTTTTCTTGAATCCTTCGACGATGCCGCCGATCAGAGATTCCTTCATGGATGTGTAGATGACCAGCTTGTTCTTGCCGCCGCTTGCACCGCCGCTTTGCTGGGGACCGCCGCCGCACCCAACCAGCAGGACTGTACACAGAACTGCTGCCAGGAATGCGAGAATGCCTTGTTTTCTCATACATTCACCTCATTTAGAAAAATCTTCCTAGCCATCGCGCTCAATTTCTTTTTCGCTTTAATCAGACGAAACACGAAGAAATCGAATGCGGCGACAAATTTGATGGATATATTATAGCAATATATGTTCGCATCGTCAATCACTGTTGACAATGTATCTATATGATATACTTATCATAGATAGGCATAATTATAAACTCAAACTTCGCAGATGAATAATCTGCGAAGTTTGAGTAAAGCAGCTATAATAACCATTTTGCTAGCGCTGCCCATAGTGACAGCCTCCTTTCCTAGGTACGCATTGGAGGAAAATACCTACATTATTTCTCACAAACAAACGGCAGGAATGCGAGCTATGCATTCCTGCCGTTTATTATGAAAACGCTACGCGCAAAGCTCCCGGCGTTCGGCGCTTGGCAGTACCTCTTCGAGAGACGCCTTTGCGCGATCGATTGCGATGCGCAGTTCCTCGCGCGTGATATTGAGCGCGGGGTTGAAGTAGAGGACGTCGCCGAGGGGGCGCAGGAGGAGTCCGCGGCGCAGGGCGCGCTTGTAGATCTCGTAGCCCGTGCGTCTCTGTGGGAGCGGCGTTTTCGTCTCTTTATCGGCGACCAGCTCGATGGCGTGGATCAGTCCGATGTGGCGGACCTCCCCGACATTCGGATGCGCGCCGAAGGCGTCCTGCATCTCCGCTGTCAGCCATTCTGCCGTTTCGTTCGCCCGCGCGAGGATGCTTTGCTCGCGCATGACGCGGAGCACCGCGCGTGCCGCCGCACAGCCGAGCGGGTTGCCCGCGTAGGTGTGACTGTGCATGAACGCGCGCCCCGCCGCGTAGTCCGCATAGAATGCCGCGTAGATCTCCTCGCGCACACAGGTAATGGACATCGGCAGATAGCCGCCCGTCAACCCCTTCGAGAGACACATGATGTCGGGCGTGATGCCCGCATGGTCGGAGGCGAACATCTTACCCGTGCGCCCGAATCCCGTTGCAATCTCGTCGCAGATGAGCTTTACATCGTACGCGTCGCAGAGTGCACGCAGCTTCCTCAGATAGAGCGGCGGATAGATGCGCATCCCCGCGCAGCCCTGGAGGAGCGGCTCTACGATGATCGCAGCCGTCTCGTGCGCATGCCGGGCAAAGGCGCGCTCCGCGTGCTCGAAACACGGGCAGTCGCAGCGCTCGCGCGTCTCGCCGTACGGACAGCGATAGCAGTCGGGCGCCTCCACATGAATGTTGTCCATCATCATCGGACGGTACATCTCGGCGAAGAGATCCATGCTCCCCACGGATAGCGCGCCGATCGTCTCTCCGTGGTACGCCTCCGTCAGGCACATGAACCTCTGTTTCTCGGGCTTTCCAGTCTGCAAATAGTACTGGAACGACATCTTGAGCGCGCACTCGACCGCCGCCGAACCGTTGTCGTTGAAGTGAAACTTCGTCAGCCCCGGCGGAACGACATCCGCCAGCTCCTCGGCAAGGCGGATCGCTCCCTCGTGGGAAAAGTTGGCAAAGATGACATGCTCAAGCGTATCAAGCTGCTCCTTGACCGCGCGGTTAATGTCCGGGTTGCAGTGCCCGAGGAGGTTTGCCCACCACGAGCTGACAATGTCGAGATATTTCTTCCCGTGAATGTCCTGCAGCCATGCGCCTTCGCCGCGCGCCACGACGATGGGCGGCAGCTCCTCATAATCCTTCATCTGCGAGCAAGGATGCCAGATGTGCGCGAGATCCCGCTCCTCCATGGATAATGCCTTCATTGCTCTCCTCTTTTCAGTGATACAGCGCCGCGAGCCGTGCCGCGTCCATGTCTAACTCCGCCGCGTTCGGCGCGACGCCGGCGATCACGGGGACGCCCGTCATCTCCTCGATCATGCGCCGATTGTCCTCCTCCATGGGGTTGCCCGCATGATAGTTGTTGAGGATCACTCCGCGGACGGGGATGTCTCGCCGGCGTAAATGTTCGATGGTCAAAACCGACGCATTGATCGTCCCGAGTCCCGCATCCGCGACGACGAGCGCGCCGAGATCGAGCATCTTGATGAGATCATCCAGAATCATTTTTTGCTCCGCGTCCCAACGCAGCGGGCAGATGATGCCGCCGCTCCCTTCCATCGTCAGCAGCTCGTAGTAGTCCTTCGCGCGTGCAAAATCTGCGCGCACGCGCTCCGGATCGATGGGGTTGTCGTTCCACAGAGCCGCCAGATGCGGCGACACCGCCTCCCGGTAGACATAGGACACCGCCGCGGGACCGTCCGGCGGAATCCCCGCCGCATCCTGCACATGGCGCACATCGCCCGGCACGAGGGTGCCCTGCGCATCCGGCACCGCCCCCGAGAGCGCGGCTTTATAGTAACCCGCCCGATAGCCCGCATCGCGGAGTTTCTTCACGATCAGCCCCGTCACATAGGTTTTGCCGACGTCCGTGCCCGTCCCGACCACAAAAAGTGCTTTTCCCATCAATTACACTTCTTTCACTTGAACATGCGCCGGCACACTCTGCCACGCTCCCGCCCGCCGGAAGCGTACGGCAAGCCACGCCGCCGCGCCGCAGATGAGGAGATCGGGCGGCGTCTGGAGGATGCCGCAGTAGAGAATCGCCGTCCAGAGCGCGATCGGCGCCTCGAGCAGATAGTTCGACGCGAGATAGAACCAACTGATGCCGATGCCGTAGACGATCGCCATCCCTCCGAGGTTTACGAGCAGCAGCCGCCGAACGCCCGGCTCCGCCGTTTGCCGCGCCCACCGCCCGCAGAAATACGCCTGCACGATGAAGCCGAGCAGATAGCCGAACGTCGGCTGAAAGAGATACCCCGGCCCCCCGCCCATCGCAAAGACCGGCACGCCCACGAGACCGAGCAGCACATAGGCGCCGACCGCGATCGCTCCGAGCCGCGCCCCGAGCACGAGCCCCGCCAGCAGCGTAAACAGGAACTGCAAGGTGTAGACATCCGTCCCCACCGGGATGCGGATCCACGATCCCACCGTAATGAGCGCGATGAAAATCCCGCAGCGTACCAACTCTCGAACCTCCAAATGTTTCACAGAAACACGCCTCCTTTATTTGTTCGGTTTATGATACCTCTAAATATATATTATTGTCAACAAAATTTTGAAGATTGGTTTACTATAATTTTTCAAGTGTTTTAGACGTATCCGTTCCTATGTATCCGCATATGCACATCAAAAAACCGCCGCACCGCTGTTCCATGACAGGGTGGGCGGTTCTTTGTATACGGTACGTATGCTGTCTTCCGTACCTTAGGCTGTGCTTACACGTCGAATGTCTCGATCTGCCCTTTGATTGCGCGAACCTCCTCGGCAAGCTGACGTGCGACATCTGCCATTTCGTTGATCGCGTGTGTCTGCTGCTGGACGCTCGCCGCCATCTCCTCAGTGCTCGCGGCACTGTTCTGCGCGCTGCCCGCCAGCGAGCCGACGAGCGGCACAATTTCCTTGACGTTGGCAAAGATATTGGAGAGTGCATGCTCCAGGTTGCCGACGGCACGCTCCATCCGTTCAATGGATCCCGCAATATTCGTATAGTTGTTGCGCGTCGACTCGATTGCCGCCGCTTGCGCCTCAGCAGACGACTCGACATCCCTGATACAGGTTACGGTATTCTCCGAGTCGCGCTGCAGAGCGAGAATGACGGATTTGATATCATTTGTAAAGAGGCCGGTCTGCTCTGCGAGCTTGCGCACCTCGCCCGCAACGACGGCAAATCCGCGCCCTGTCTCGCCCGCACGCGCAGCTTCGATCGCCGCATTCAGTGCGAGGAGCTGTGTCTGTTCGGCGATGGACTCAATCATCGTGCTCGCTTCGCCAATTTTTCCTGCGCTCGCATGGCTCTCCGTAACGAGGGCTGCAATACGCGCGACATTATCATTCACCTGCTTGGTCTCACGCAGCAGAGCCTCCATCGCTCGCGATCCATGCTCTTTTTCTTCGTTCACCATGCTGCTGACCTCCTTCAGGTCATGCAGCATCGTCTCATTTTCCCGCAGCGCCGTCTCAATGGACCGGATGTTGTCGTTGATATTCTGCGTGTGCATTGCCTGATCGGTCGCACCGCTTGCGATACTCTCGATGGTGCGGCTGATCTGTTCGCCGGACTCCAGAACGCTCGTATTGGAGTGACTGAGCGTCGTTGACATATCGCCGAGTGCCGCTGCACCATGCGCGAGCGAGCCGACCATCGTCTTGATCTGCGCACTGAAATCGTTCATCGTACGCGATAAAACGAGGAGCTGTTGCATAAGTCGAAATTGACTCATGCAACAGTCCTTTTATTTATGGAAATTCACATCATCTGTATTGGTTGCTGGGTTTGCGCATTTATAGACGGGCGGTAATCGCAGCCGTCAGACCAAAGATGATGCCCGGAGAATTGGCGATTACAAGCGGCCAATCGCGATGCTCTTTGAAAAATCCATATCCGACCCACATCGTGCAGTTGATGAATGCGACGAACGGCTGAATCCAGTCTCCCTGATGACCGGACAGATTTCCAAGGATCTGCGGGATATAGGAAACGTACATACAGATGGACAGACCGGAGGCAATTACGCCGACGATTCTCATCTTGTTTTTTTCGGCTTCCACCCCAATCTGCACAGCCTTCTCTTCCAGATGCTCCGCCTCAGCCTCTGCTTTTTTCAATACTTCTTTCATATCGCGTTTCCTCCCTCAAAACAGATGAATGATCTTTCAAGCCTCAATATTGTACCACACAATTTCTTGACGCATACCACATTCCCCAATGTATACCGATGGAATACCGATATATTCAGAACAATTCTCCCTCGGCGATACGTCCGAGGAACTCTTTCGAAGGAATGAAGAAGAGCTGCCCCTTTTCGGCGGTCGAATACTCGAGCAAACGGTCATCCTGCGTAAACATATTGGTAACCATCTGCCGTGTCACATCCCAGTGACGTGCGTAGCCGATGAAATAAGTGCCGCGCACCCCCTCGCCCGGATTGGCAAAGACGACGTTCATACGCACGATCTTGTGCTCCTCGCCATCGCGGTTGTCCTGCGAGATGATGTTGTGCGCACGCGGATCCTTCTCCTCGTCGGAGAGTTCAAGATCGCTGTATTTCCTGCGACCGACATACTTTTCCTGCACCTCGGTCGGGAGTGCCCTCCATGCGTCGAGGTCGTGAATGTATTTCTGTGCAAAGGCATAGGAACCGTTGATGAACTCCGGATCCTCTGCGCCGATGATCGCCCACTCCTTTGCCTCCTCACCGACGGGATTCTCCGTTCCGTCAATGAAGTCAATGATTGCACGTCCCTCAAGATAGTGAAAGCCATGTGTCTCATCCACCACGTCTACGACAGGACGAAGGAAGCCCATGATCTGATCGACGACGAGGTAGCTGGTTGCCGCCTGACCCGCGCGCACATGAAGAAAGAGATCGGCAGGTGTCGCAGGTGCTGTGTGATGTGCTCCGTTTACCCCCTTGAAATCCTCCAGTTCCTTCGGCTTCTTTGCCGTTGGAAAGAGATATTCCCACGCACGGTTGCTGAACCCAAATGAGAACTTCACCGCCTCCGGTGCGACGCGGATGTTCATCGAGCGCTGAATCGCCTCCATCCGATCCGCCATATCGGCGATGATCTCCCGCTCCTTCTCGATATCCTCACGCTTCAGTGAGAGCATGAGGAAGATGACGCTCTCCCCCGCATCCTTGAACACATCCTGCGCCAGATTTGCATTGACCTCCATAGGTCTCCCTCCTATACCATAATACATCCTACTTCCGCTTTCATTGTACGATGTTTCTCCATGCAAGGAAAGAATAAAGGCTTGGATGTACAATCTAAGTGCAACACAATTTAGCAAAGAAAAGGACTCATAACGAGAAAACTCCTATATAATGGTGCTAGTAAGGAAAACCACAAAAGGAGGGGCACCGCTATGATCCACTACCACCATCTTACCATTCTTGAACGAGAAAAGCTAGCAATTTATCACGCGCAGGGACTAAGCATTACCAAGATTGCTGCTCGCCTGAACCGCAACAAATCGACGATTAGCCGGGAACTCATGCGCAACCGCATCAAAGAAGATTACACACCGTTCGTAGCACAGGGGAAATATATGAAACGCCGCAAGGTGTGTAAGCCACATAGGAAGCTAGATTCTAAAGAGTTAGCACGGTTCGTAGCACGTAAATTCCTGGACCATCAATGATCCCCCGAGCAAATCTCTATGCGCCTTGCACTGGAGCGTGGAATGCCCGTCGTGAGCACTGCCACAATCTACCGTGCAATCTATGCCGGATTGTTTGATGCCGCGACGAAACGGCGATATCCTGGGGTGAACAAAGCAAAGCGGAAATTACGTCATCGCGGAAAAACACACCGCAACAAAAATACACAAGAACGCCGTGGAAAAATTATCATTCGTATCAAAAAGGCTGCCGCCTTCGTACGTTCTTGTGTACGGAGTCGGCAGCCTTTTCTTATACGCTTTTCTATACGGTGTGCTCCGCTGCAGGATCCTTTTTTCGCTTGAGACATCCAAACAGAATGAAAATCAGCTGCGCGATACAAATCGTCAGCAAGAAGCACAGAATACTGACGAAGATCGTCGAACCGTAGGGACCCATCGAATTCTGTACCCGAAACGGCTCCGGCGGCGTAAACGTGACCCGCACCCACACATAGAGGAGGTTCAGTGCCGTGAGCGAAAGAAAGGTGCCGAGCGGGATCCACAGATACTTCAGCGGGCGCCCCGCATCCCGCAGACGGCAAACGGCGAGATATAGCTGCGGCACAAGCGGCAGCGCGGGCGCAAGCGGCAGACACAGCGTGTAAACACAATAATCCACAAAATCCAATGTGTACCGATCCGGCGCGTCCGGCAGCCGCTCCGCCGCAGGCACAAAAATCGGCGCCAAAACCTGCATCATCAGCGCGGCAAGGACATCGACAACCTCCCCCCAATGCCAGAGAATCCAAATCCCTGCCGCAGTCAAAATGCCGGAACAAAGCACATAGGGGAGCGGTGATATTCTCCGGTCAAAGACCGCGCGAAGTTTTTGCATCAGAGGCTCCTTCTCGTAAAGCACGGGTTTTATTCAAAGATGACCGCATATCGTCCATGCCCCCGACGAACCGACAGATTCATTTTTTTGTAAGTCCGTGCGGGCACAATGGCGCAGCATAATCCCCGCCGTGCTGTCACCGCGTGCCGCCGCAACACAAAAGGGAGGCTCGCCCGCCCGAGGGGGACAATCTCCCTGTGTCGTCTCTATAAAAATTACTTCACACCGAGCGCACGCGATGCCGTACCGTCAATATCGACGGTGCTGTAGTAGCCGGAATCGACGAGGACGCTCTTATAATTCGACGCGTCGACGAGTGTTCCCTTCAGCACATGCGCAGGGACGACCTTTTTCCCGTTCATGAAATTCTGCGTGTCGTTGATCTCGGGCTGCTGCTTCCCGGCGATCGCCTCGACCATCTTTGCCGTCTCGAGCGCGAGCAGACGCGTGTCCTTAAAGACGGACATCGTCTGCTCGCCCGCGATGAGCGCCTGCACGTTCGGCAGATCGGCATCCTGCCCCGTGAGCACAGGCATCGGATGCGCCGCCGAACCGTACCCCGCGTCCTTCAGCGCGGTGAGGACGCCGAGCGCGATGGAGTCGTTCGCCGCGAGTACGGCATCGAGATTTTCGTCGCCCTCATACTGCTTAAGCAGCGCTGTCATGCGCTCCTTTGCCATCAGCGTCGCCCAGCCGGGCGTTGCGCACTGCTCCTGCGAGCGCTGCCCCGAGCGAATCGTGAGCTGCCCCTTGTCGATGTAAGGCTTCAGCACATCCATTGCACCCGCATAGAGCACCTTGGCATTGCTGTCCTCCATGGGACCCGCCGCAACCTCGAGCGTGCCCGTTTTCCCCTCCGCAAGACCGAGCCTGTCCACAATCGTCTGCGCCTGTATCTGTCCGACGGCATAGCTGTCGAATGTCACATAGTAATCGACCGCATCCGTCCCCATGAGGAGGCGGTCATAGGCGATGACGGTCACCCCCGCCTGCTGCGCGCGCTCAATCACTGGGCGGAGCACATCCCCGTCCACCGCGGCGATGACAAGCACCTTGCAGCCCTCGCCGATCATCTGCTCGAGCTGCATCTTTTGCTTTTCCGCGTCGTTGTCCGCAAACATGATGTCGACATCGAAATCGCGCCCGCGCAGCTCCGTCTCGAGATACGCGCCGTCCCGGTTCCATCGGAGCAGCTGCTGTGCCGGCATCGCGACGCCCACCTTTGTCCCGCTGTTGTCACGCGGTACGACGTCCGTTCCGCCGCAGCCCGCGAGACTCAATATTGCAGCGACAATCCCCGCATAGAAAAAAATTCTCCCCATTCGCATACCATCATCCTCCTGATCCGTGTATCAAGCCTCTGCAGGAAATCCCATGGATGTACCGTGAACGATCGTATACCTTTTTCTCATTGCCCTATGTTCAGTTCGTATATATCTCTTTAATGCTATCCTAGCAACCGGCATGATATTTGTCAAGGAAAAGGGAGCGCAGGAATATACGGCATATAAAAAGATTGCCGCAGAACGTCTTCCTGCGGCAATCCTTTTCTCTCAGCACGGCAAGATACCGCTCATATTTAGGTGTTTTTTGCGATGATCGCACCGATGACGGCACCCGCAATTGCAGCGGTGTTGACGCTGCCCTGCGAGTACCCGCCCCGGCGGCTGCGTTCACGGCGATCTCGATCCCGGCGTTCACGCTCGTATTCACGATCCCGGCGCGCAAGCGTGATCATATCGCCCCCATTATATTGAGTATGAAAGCGGCATATAGACGTCATCCGCCTTCTCGGCATGCACAGACTCTTCCGGATGCGCCGGCATGTGCACCTCATCCGCCTCGTCCGGCGGCATCGCCTCTTCGGGATGCGCCGGCATGTGCACCTCGTCCGCTTCGCCCGGCGGCACTGCCTCTTCGGGATATGCCGGCACATGCACCTCGTCCGCCTCGTCTGCCGCCACTGCCGCGCGAACGGCTATATCGTCGTACGCAAATACGACGCTCCCTCCTCCATAACTCATAATACCTATCAGCATAACGGCAATATTCTTTTGCAAACGTTTTGTTATCATCTTTATCGCTTCCTTTCCAGCAGCAGCATTCTTCACTGTTCGACTTTCTGCACATAACATACGACAAGCAGATGTGATGCGATTTAGGTCGGGGTATAAGTTCCGTTAGGAATGAAGGCTTATAAAATAGTCCAAAAATAGTAAGCCCGCTGCACTGATATAGCTTTCAGCGCAGCGAGCTTTCTGTTCGTATGGAGTTATGCCGCCGTTAAAAGACCGCACCGCGCTCTGATGGAGGCGACAGCTCCTATAACGGCAGTGCAATATCGGTGAAATCCAGTCCTCTCAATGTTCGCTCGCCTTTTTCTTCTCGCGCTCGCTCACGATGTGGTTGTAAATCAGGACGAAGATGAGCAGCGCGCCCCAGATAATCTGGCGGTAGAAGTTGGAGATGCTCTCGTACATGTTGAGCCAACTCGAGATCATCTGCACGATGAGGATGGCGACGATAACGCCCTTCATATTGCCCTTTCCGCCATAGGGATCGACACCGCCAAGCACCGCGATAAGGATCGCCTCCATGACGTAGGAGGCACCGTAGTCCGCCTTTGCCGAGTTGAATCGCCCGAGCATGATGATCCCCGCTGCGGCGCTGAGGAGACCGCTCAACATATAGTTTGCGATATAGAGCCGCACATTGCTGAACCCTGTAAACGCCGATGCTTTGACACTCGTGCCGAGCATCCGCAGCTTGTACCCGAGCGTCGTGCGCTCCATGATAAACGCAGCCGCAGCGGCGAATACGGCGAAGATGAGGAACGGCACGGGAATGCCGAGCGGCTTTGCCGCCATCCCTTTCGCGATCTCAGGGGGGAGTCCGCCGAGTGTGCTGCCGCCCGTGAGCACGACGGCACATCCCATAAAGAGTGCCTGTGTGCCTAGTGTGGCGAGGATCGGCGTGATGCCGACGCCGCCGATGAGCAGCCCGTTGAGCGCGCCACAGAGCGTACCGAAGAGGAGTGCGAGCAGGAAAACGCAGAGGATAATCGCCGTCACGGTGCCCGCATCCGTCTCCGGTGTGACGAGCAGCGGCAGCGCCTTCGCGACGAGCACGGCGGAAAGGTTTGCAATGGCGACAACGCTGAGGTCGATGCCCGCGGTATAGAGGGTAAACGCCATCGCAATCGCGAGTAATCCAAACTCGGGGAACTGCTTGCCCATCGACTGGAAATTGTTGACGCTGAGGAAGAGCGTCCCTTTGAGTACAGTACAGATGATAAATACCGCGAGGAAAACGATACAGAGACGCGTCAGGTTCTGATCCTTTTGCATGAGGCTTCGAATGGTCGCCATGCTCATTCCCCTCCTTTATCAACTTGTACGGTGAGCCGCCGCGCATTTCGTTTCATCTGGATGGCGGAGATCGCAGTGCCGATGATAATGATCGCACCGGTAAAGACCTTTTGCCATGTGGTCGAGATGTCGAGCAGAATGAGGCTGTTGTCCACGACGGTGAGCAGCGCCATGCCGAGGAGTGCCCCGAGCACCGTCCCCTTGCCGCCCTCCATCCGGACGCCGCCGAGGACGCACGCAGCGATGACCGTCATCTCCAGTCCCTCAAGATTGTTCGGATGGACGGCTAGCAGCATGGTCGAGCGCAGGACGCCGATCAGCCCCGCCATACAGCCGGAGAAGGCGTAGATGAAGAGAATGGTCTTAAATACGCTAAATCCCGCACGCTGCGCCGCGCGCTCGTCGCCGCCGATGGCGTAGATGCCGCGCCCGAGCATCGTACGGTTGAGAATGAACCAACCGACAAAGACGAGCAGCAGCATGAAGAGGATGCCGACGGGCATGTCGGACGTCAGCCCCGAGACGGCATTGGTCGCCGAGAACAGTTTCATCTGCCCCATCTCGTAGAGCGGCGCCGTGAGCGGGTATTCGCGCGACTTGAAGACGCCCTGCATGATGCCGAAACAGATGCTGCTTGTCCCGAGCGTTACGATGAGCGCAGGGAACCGATAGCGCGCGATGATGAATCCGTTGACGAGCCCGACGAGGAGGCCGATGCCCATTGCCGCCGCAAAGAAGGCAATAGGATTCTCTACAACCCCATCCATACGTGAGCAGACGATGAACATCGACATGGAGGCAATCGCCGGAAAGGAGACGTCGACGCCGCCCGTGATGATGACGAACATCTCACCGATGCAGAACATCGCAGGCACCGAAAATGCACGCACGAGGTCGACCGCGTTGTTGCCCGTGAAGAACTGCCCGCTTTTCATCTCGATGGCAATGCAGAGCAGAAACAGAACGACGGTGATATAAAATTCCGTGGATGAAAAAAATCTCTTTTTCATGCCGTTTCCCCTCCTTCGTGTGCAAGTCCCGCGAGTTTGCTCTCGGTGAGCCCCGCCGTATCGAGCACGGCGGATAGACGCCCCGCACGCATCACCATGACGCGGTTGCAGTTCATGAGCACCTCCGGCAGGTCGTCGGAGATGATGAGCACGGTCAGTCCCGCACGCGCGAGTCGTTTGATGAGCTCATAGATGTCGAACTTTGCGCCGATGTCAACACCGACGGTCGGTCCGTTGAGGATGAGTACCCGCAGATCAAGCGCAAGCCATTTGGCGAGGACGCATTTCTGCTGATTGCCGCCCGAAAGCGTCCCGACATTGTCATGGATGTCGTGGAGAGCGATGGAGAGTTCCTTTGTCCAATGATGCGCCATCGCATCGATCTTGCCCCGATCCACAGCGCCGAACGCATTCGCAAAGGTCTCCCATTTGGTGGCGGATATGTTGTCGGCGATCGGCTGGCGCAGGAAAAGCCCCTCCGTCACACGATCGGACGGCAGATAGCCGATCCCGTGTGCGATGGCATCACGGATGGAGTGGATCGTCACCTTCTCCCCATGGATACGAATCTCACCGGTCTCGGCGGCATGACGTCCGAACAGGGTCTCGGCGAGCTCCGTGCGCCCCGATCCGAGCAGTCCCGTAATGCCGACGATCTCGCCGCGCCTGAGGCTAAAGCTCACGTCCCGGAACCCGCCTGCAAGCCCCAGCCGGTGCACCTCCAGCACGGCAGGAGCGTCCTTTTCCTCGTAGGTAAACGGCTGCGCAACGATCTCGCGCCCCGTCATATAGAGTGTGAACTTATCTTGATCGAGCTCTTTCGTATCGCCCGACGCAGCGTTGCGCCCGCTGCGGAAGATGGTGTAGCGCTCGGCAATCTCAAAGACCTCGTCGAGCTTGTGCGAGACGAATAGGACGGCGATGCCGCGCGACTGGAGCTCCCGGATGAGGCCGAAGAGTGTCCTTACCTCTTTCTTCGTGAGCCCTGTCGTCGGCTCATCCATGATGATGAGCTTTGCATCGTTCAGCAGCGCTCGGCTGATGGCAATCATCTGCCGCATGCCGAACGTCAAATTCTCCACGAGCTCGTTGAGGTCGAGTTCGAGGTGTACCTTCGAGAGGGCGGCGCGGGCAATGTCGCGCATGCGTGCGCGGCTGACAAGTTTGCGCCCGCTTGCGACCTCCATGTTGAGCGCGAGATTTTCCATAACCGTGAGGTTCGGGAAGAGAGAGAGATCCTGATAGATGACCTGTATCCCCTTGGCGATCGCGAGCTGCGGCGTCATGCGCTCATGGCGCTCCCCGTCGATCTCGATATACCCCGCGTCCGGCGTATAAAATCCCGAGATGATGTTGATGATCGTGGATTTCCCGCAGCCGTTCTCGCCGGCAAGACAGTGTACCTCCCCTTTTCGAATGTCGAGACTGACCCCGTCGAGCGCCTTGACACCGCCGAAATACTTTTTGATGCCCGCCGCCCTGAGCATATACTCTGACACGTACGCCCCCTCCTCACATATAGATAGAATCAGCAAGAGCGCAGAAGGCGCCGGATAGGGCCTGCCGCGCTCTCACTCTCAATGGCTGACGCTTAGAAATTATAGTTGTCCACGTTGTCCTTGTTGATCGCGATCCAGCCCGCGCCCATAAAGAGATGCGGGTTCTCCTTGCTCACGATCAGCTTGCTGTAGGATTTGAGCCCGAGATCGGTGCCGTTCTCAATGGCTTTGCCCTCGAGCACGCGGCGTGCCATAACGCACATCGCATAGCCGGCTTCGGCAGGATCCCAGAGTGTGATATAGGAGAGTGAGCCGTCCTTGATGAGCGCGCGGCACTCGTTCGGCATGCCCGTACCGACGACGAACACCTTGCCCTTGAGTCCCAGTTCATTGATCGCGCGCGCAACGCCCGGCGTATCCATCGAGCTCGTACCGACGAAGCCCGTCACCTCGGGATGGGACTTGAGGACTTCCTTAGCGACCTGATAGGCTTTCTCGGAGTTGTTCTCCGACTCGACGCGCTTGGGGTTGTCGAGGAGCTTCAGCCCGGGGTACTTTGCCTCCTGCTCGGCAACGGCGCCGTTCGCCCACTCGTTCTGCGAGGCATTCGTCAAATGTGCGACCATGGTCGTGTAGATGCCCTTGCCGCCCATCGACTCCTGGAGTTTATCCATGATGAACGCACCGTAGCCCGCGTTGTTGAATGCCTCGAGGTCATAGTCCACGTTCTTGCAGGTGGAGCCCTCATGCGTGATGACGATGATCCCCTTGTCGCGCGCTTCTTTCAGCACGGGGTCACACGCCGCCGGGTCGACCGGAACAACGCAGAGCGCCTGAATGTCCTGATTGATGACGTCCTGAATGACCTGCACCTGCTGTGCGGCATCCGTCGCGACGGGGCCCTTTTGGTACGCGTTGATGCCGGTATCGGCGGCAAACTGATTGACGCCCTCCTCCATCCGCGCGAACCATCCGTTCGAGGAGTCCTTGACAACGACCGCGATCTTCCAGTCCTTCTTGTCTCCCTGTTTAGCGGCGTCCGTCGCATCGACCACCTGCTTGACCTCGCTGCCGGAGGAAGCGGTCTGCTTACCGCCGTCTCCGCCGCCGCAGCCCATAACGCCCAGACAGAGCATCAGCCCTGCCGCGACGGCGGCGAATTTCTTTGATCCCTTCATGAAAATTCTCCTTTCAGCACTCGTCGGCGCTTACATAACGCCTTTTTGTAAGATCACACAGCCGTACGGCCGGCGTTCCCCTGTGGAAATGGTGACAAAGGCGGTCTTTGCCTTGTCGTAGAAACTGAAACGATCGATGAAGCCGACGCAGGATTGCCCCTTCGGCTCGTTCTTTTCGACGGCGGCGATGAACTCATCCCATACGGCGGGACGTCCGATTTCGGCGCGTTTTTCCTCCATCACGTCCATGATGAGCACGGGATGTTCCACATATTCGGTGTCGAGCGGCATGAGCTGCAGGATTGCATCCAGCATTGCAGCCGCGCCGATGCCGTCCGCATCAACAGTGATGCCGTCCCGTGCCATCGAAACGGAGGGATAAAAATCATCCGCGATGACGACGAGATCTCCATGCCCCATATCCGCAAGCGCTTTGAGCAGCGTCGGACTGATACACGACGGAATACCTTTTAACATAGATAGACCTCCTTTGCTCTCACTCGATATTGCGGTGGCGCGACTCCATGGTCTCCGGCGTCTGCCCCAGCCGCTCAGCCAGCATGATGATAATGATGTCAAACAGCAGGAAGAGATGCTGCTCGAATAAATTGCCCATCGGCTGTTCCGACGGCACGGTGCGCGGATCCGTCCCTTTATAGACGGCGGCGGGAACGAACACACAGCATTCCGCCGCCCGCGGCGTCCGCTCCTCCGGGGCGCCCGTAATGACGAGCCGGCGCGCGCCGGTATGCTCCGCCCTATCGAGCAGATAGTCGATGTGCCCGATCCTGCCGGAGCCGTTCACCACGAGGAACAGATCGCCCGCGTGCATCCCCGGCGTCGTGTCGTCCCACAGCCAATGCACTTCTTTGCCGAGATGCATGAGCCGCATGGCAAAGCTGCGTGCTGCAATCCCCTCGCGCCCCGCGCCCGCCACAAAGATGCGGCGTGCCGCGCACAGCTCCTCGAGGAGCGCTGCAAGATCGTCTTCACTCTGTGCTGTAAAGACCTGTTCATGCTCGTGGAGCACACGACGGTAAAGTTCTTCATAACGCTGCATTGGGGCCTCCCCTCCATTTCTCAGAACCGCGCAGAATGAGCTCCGTCGGGATAAAGATCTCCTCCCTGCCCGTATCCGCGCTGCTTTGCATCCGCCGCACGAGCAATTTGACAGCGTCCCGCCCCATACGGCAGGTATCGCGGTCAACCACGCTCAGCGGGATGCCCGCCCAGCGGAGGAGGTCGATGTCGTCAAACCCGATCAGCGAGACATCGCTGCCGAGCCGCAGCCCCGTCTCCGTGAAGTAGCGCACGCAGCCGAGCGAGGTCATATTGTTCGCGGAAAAAATCGCCGTCGGCGGTTCCTCCTGCTCCATGAGCATGTGCATCGCCTCATAGGCACGCTCCTGGTGGAAGTCGCCCTGCGCGATATAGCGTTCCTCCAAGGGGATGCCCCACTTCGAGAGTGCGGCCGCGTATCCCTGCCGGCGTTCGCTGCCGGGGCGGGAGTCCTCCGGGCCGCTGATCGTCGCGATGCGTCGGTGCCCCTCGCCGATCAGGCACTCCACTGCCGCCATCGCCCCGCGGAAGTCCTCGGAGAACACCCCGTCGAACCTGCCGTGCCTGAGGCTGCGGTCGACCAGTACAACGGGAACATGCTCTGTCTCAAAAGCGGTCAGCGCGCGGCACAGCGACTCGCTGCCCGCCTCTACGGGAATGACGAGCATCCCGCTCATGCGCTCTGCGCGCATAGACTCGAGAAAGCGGCGCTCCTTCTCCGCGCTGTCCTCGGTACTGCACAAAAAGATGTTGTACCCGTGTTTGTCCGCCGCATCGGTGATGCCGCGCAGCAGATGCGTGAAAAACGGGTTCTCAATATCGGGTACAAGAAAGCCGATGCTGCCCGTATCGCCCGTACTGAGCTTGCGCGCCACCGCATTCGGCGTATAGTCGAGCTCCGCAATCGCCTTGACCACACGGCTCTTCGTGGTCTCACGCACATACGGGCTGCCGTTCATCACGCGTGAAACGGTCGCAGAGGAGACGCGCGCCTTTTTTGCCACGTCGTAAATGTTGACCCCCACAATAACCGCTCCTTACCGTTGCCCTCTTTCCTGTAACCGATTACAATTTTAGTCTATTTTATTTCTTGCAAATTGTCAATATATTTTTATATTACTTTCCATGTAATTTTCATATACTCGTATTGGAAGGAGATTCATCCCGCAGAATCCGTGCCTCCTTCTCAACGGAGAGCGCCGTCCGGTACCGATCGATGAATCGGTCGTACCCCGCGGCGCCCGCAGGATCCGGCACGCAGACAGACGTTCGCGCCGTACCGAAGACGACATTGTCGAGGAAGTCCGGCAGCGTCCGCCCCTCCCGCGCACAGAGAGCAAAGACGGCGAGTACCGCCATGCCCCACGGACCGCCCTCATGTGCCGTCTCCATGACGGCAATGGGCACGTTCAATGCATCCGCGAGGATTTGCTGCGCGACGACGGGTGTTTTGAAGAGACCGCCGTGCGCAATCATGCGCGTCGGGCTGACGCCCTCTTCCCGGACCAGGATCTCCATGCCGATCCGCAGCGGCGCAAACGCCGCGTAGAGCTGCGCCCGCATGAAGTTCGGCAGTGTAAACCGGCTGTGCGGCGTGCGGACAAAGAGCGGCCGCCCTTCGCGCACCTCCGTGATATGTTCGCCCGAGAGACAGGCATAGTTCAAGAGGTCGCCCGCATCCATATCCCCTATTCCTGCTGCGGCAAAGAGTTTTTGATAGAGATCGTCCGGTGTGAGCGCGGTGCCGATCGCTGCGGCAAACGAGCCAAACAGTGCCGCCCATGCGTTAATGTCCGAAGAGCAGTTGTTCGTATGCACCATCGCAACGGGCGCACCGTCGGGCGTCATAACGATGTCGATGTCCTTATGCGCCTTGCGCAGCGGTGTCTCGAGGACGTTCATGGAGAACGCCGAGGTTCCGACGGAGATATTCCCCGTGCCCCTGCGCACGGCATTTGCCGCAACCATGCCCGTCCCGGCATCGCCCTCGGGCGGCGCCATCCGGCTGCCCGCGCGAAGCCGCCCGCTCGGATCGAGAAGCGCCGCGCCGTGCGGTGTCAGCGTTCCGGCAGGCTCCCCTGCACGCAGAACGCGCGGCAGGATATCCGCAATGTCCCACGGGAGCGCTTTCACCGCCGCAAGGCATCGAAAGGTCTCCAGCATACTGCCGTCATAGGTGCCGCTCTCCGCATCGACGGGGAACATGCCGGACGCGTCGCCGATGCCGAGCACCCGCTCTCCCGAGAGCTGCCAATGTATATAGCCCGCGAGGGTCGTTAGGAAGCCGATTTCCCCTACATGCGATTCGCCCGAGAGAACGGCATGATAGAGATGCGCGATGCTCCAGCGCTGCGGGATATGAAAGAGGAAATACTCCGTAAGCGTATCCGCAGCCTGTGCCGTGATATTGTTCCGCCATGTGCGGAAGGGAGCGAGCTGACGCCCATCGCGGTCAAAGGCAAGATAGCCGTGCATCATGCCGCTGATCCCGACCGCGTCGATGCGCGTGAGCGGCGTTCCATAACGCGCCTGCACATCTGCCGCGAGCGCCGCATAGGCAGCGCGTACCCCTTCCCATGCCGTATTTAGGTCATACGTCCAGATACCGTTTTCTAGACGGTTCTCCCATGTATAGCTGCCGCGCGCAAGGACGCGGCAGTTCATATCCGTAAGAACCGCCTTGATCCGCGTCGAGCCAAGCTCCAGACCGAGCGCCGTTTCACCTGCGGCAATCGCCGCACGATGCGCGTCCATGATGCCCTCCTTTCTAGGAACGTGTGTCAAAGGAAAGCGGTGCATGAGACGCAATGAACGTCTCCACCGCATCCTTCGCCGGATAGGACATCTGCGTCCCCTTCGCCGTAACGCTCAGCGCGGCAAAGGCGCTCGCCGTCTGCATCGCCGCCCGTACGTCCCCGTGCCGCACATAACAGCCAGCGAAACATCCGATAAACGCATCTCCCGCCCCCGAGGTATCAACGGCAGCAACCTTGTACGCCTCCAGGCGGTATGTCTCCCCGCCCGTCATCCAAAGGCTCCCGCGTCCGCCCATTGTGACAATGACGTTCTTCAGTCCCCGTGCAAGCAAGGTCTCGGCTGCACGCTCGATCTCCTCAACGGTCTCCGCGGGCATTCCCGTGAGGATCGCAAGCTCCGTCTCGTTCGGCACGAAGAAATCGCACGCGCACACCTTCTCTATGGAGAGATCCTTCGTCGCGGGGGCAGGATTCAGCAGGACGGGGATGCCGTGTTTCTGCCCGAAATCGATGGCATAGTAAACGGTTTCAAGAGGAATCTCGAGCTGCAGCAGGATCATGCCGCATTTTTTCAGATCTGCCTCCGCCTCGTCGATGTCACGCGGCAGAAGGCGGTTGTTCGCGCCTTTGATGATCAGGATGCTGTTCTGTCCGCTGCGGTCGACAAAGATGGGTGCAACACCGCTCGAGCCCTCCGTTTTCCGCACATAGGTTGTGTTGACCCCGCACGCCTTAAAGTTTGCAATCGTGTTGTCAGCAAAGATATCGCTGCCGACCTTTGTCACCATCCACACGTCCGCATCGTACTTCGCGGCAGCGACCGCTTGATTCGCGCCCTTGCCGCCGCAGCCGAGTGCAAAGTCCGGCGCCTCAAGCGTCTCGCCGGGCGCCGGCATCCGATCAATATACGCGGTCAGATCCACCATGTTCGAGCCGATGACTGCGATCCTCATCATGTATCCCTCCTATCCTACAATATCCACGCCGCGGCTCGTGCCGATGCGCGTGGCACCTGCGGCGATCATCGCCTCCGCGTCCGCGCGCGAGCCGATACCGCCCGCCGCCTTAACGCCCATCTCCGCACCGACCGTTTCGCGCATGAGCCGGACATCCTCCACAGTCGCACCGTGCGTACTGAATCCCGTCGAGGTCTTTACGAAATCCGCCCCCGCTTCCTTGGCGAGACGGCACGCAATTTTCTTCTCCTCATCGGTGAGAAGGCAGCACTCGATAATGACCTTGACCAGTGCCTTCCCCTTGGCAGCGCTTACAACGGCGGCGATGTCCTTTTTCACATAGTCCTCGTCGCCGTCCTTCAGCATCCCGACGGCGATGACCATATCGACCTCCGTCGCACCGTCCGCGATCGCCTTTTGCGTCTCGAACGCCTTCACCTCGGTCGGTGTTGCGCCCTGCGGGAACCCGACGACGGTGCAGACCGCAACGCCCGTCCCCGCAAGCCGGTGCGCCGCATACGCAACACGAATCGGGCTGACGCAGACGGAGGCAAATCGATATGCCTTCGCCTCGGTGAGCAGTTTGTCCAGATCCTCTTTCCGTGCATCCGTCCGCAGCAGGGTATGATCGATACACTTTGCAAGTTCCATACAGCTGACCTCCTAAATTTTTAGATATTTCAATGCTTAAATTGTAACATTGAATCAAAAATAAGTAAATACAATAAATAGTCTGCACTTATAGAAAAATGATAGATTGATTAGTTTTCAAAACTGTGATATTATTCTATTGTTGTTAGAATCAATCTCATTTACTTGACGAATCCACAGGAGGTATTCCGATGACTCGAATGACGCGCCACCGCATACTCCCACTCCTCGGTCTCTTGCCGGGGCTCGCACTGATGAGCGCACATGCTTATGCGGCGGACACGATGCACAATATGAATATGTCCGGTATGAACGGGATGACGGGTTCTGCACCTGCGCAGGCAGTCCCGGACGAATCCTATGCGTTCACGCTGCCGGAGATCGTTGTGACGGGCTATCGCTCCGAGTCGCCGCTGACGATCGTGACCGATCCGCGCAAACCGCGCCAGCCGATCCCCGCGGCGGACGGCGGCGGCTATCTGAAATCCATCCCCGGGTTCTCCGTCGTGCGCAAGGGCGGCATCGGCGGCGATCCGATGATGCGCGGCATGGGCGGTTCGCGCATGGTGATGCAGATGGACGGCATGAGCATGGCGGGCGGCTGCCCGAACCGCATGGATCCGACGGCGACGTACGCGTTCCCGGAGACATACAGCCGCATCATCGTGAACAAAGGACCGCAAAGCGTGCGCTACGGCGCGAGCATCGCGGGCAGCGTCATCTTTGAGCGCGAGACGGAGCGGTTCGAGAAACCGGGCGTGCGCGGCAACATCTCGCTGATGGGCGCCTCCAATCACCGTTTTGACGAGATCGTCGATGTCACAGCGGGAGGCAAAGAGGGCTATGCGCGCTTCATCCAGACGCGCAACTATTCGCAGGACTACAAGGACGGTGACGGGAACCGCATTCACTCCGGCTACGGGCGACACAGCCTTTCAGGCATCATCGGTCTGACCCCCGACCGGGACACGCTGTTCGAGGTCGCCTATGATTCCAGCCGCGGCTGGGGCAAGTTCGCTCACGGCATGATGGACGGGAGCAAGTTCGACCGCGACAGCTGGGCAGTGAAGTTCGAGCGTGCGCATATGTCTCCTGTGGTTGAAAAGCTCACGCTGAATTTTAACCACGCCGACATCGATCATCTCATGGACAACTATACGTTCCGCAAGGGCATGATGGGTATGGATGTCAAGCGCCGTCAGTACGGTGTGCGCACCGTCGCCGATCTGAAGTTTTCCCCGCGCACGATGGGTGCCGTCGGCATCGAGCTGGCACAGCAGGAGCACGCCTTTGCCCGCGCGATGAAGAATATGCCGCGCGCACCGTTCTCCACCGATATGACGATCAAGAATCTCGGCATGTTCTTCGAGTACAGCCGTGAGATGAAGGAGCGCGACCGCCTAAAGGCAGGTCTGCGCTGGGATCGCACGACGGATCACTACCATCCGTACAGGGGGTGGCAGTCGGGCACGACCACCGACAACATGATGAGCGGCTTTATCCGCTGGGAACACACGGCAAAATCACAGCCGCTCACATTCTACATCGGTCTTGGTCACGCGGAGCGTCCCGCCGACTACTGGGAAGCGTATCACACATGGAACGTGCACCATAATCTTTCCACGCGCCCAAAGAAGGAACGCAATACGCAGCTCGACCTCGGCTGGGTCTACGGCGGCGAGAAGAACAGCGGCAGCCTCTCCCTCTTTTACAGTCATGTGCAGGACTTCATCCTGCGCCGCCCTGCAAACGACTACGCGAACGTGAATGCGCGGCTCTACGGGTTCGAAGCGGACTATACGCACAGTTTCTCCGATGCATTCTCCATGAACGCCGCGCTCGCCTACACGCGCGGCGACGACCGCACGAACGACGCAGCGCTCCCGCAGATCGCACCGCTCGAGGCAAATCTCACGGCGAAGTACGCACACGGCAAGGCCGAGGCAAATGCCGTCTGGCGGCTCGTTGCCCGGCAGAACCGCTTCCACACGGGCTACGGCAGCGTCACGGGGACGGACAGCGGCGCAGCGGGCGGATTCGGCATTCTCTCACTGAGTCTCGCCTACCGCCCCGACACGAACCTCACGTTCTCTCTTGGCGTCGACAACCTCTTTAACAAGACCTACAGTGAGTTCGTCAACCACACGGAGCTGGCGGATGTCGCGGGTTTTGCGCCGCCCTCTAAGGCGCATATCAACGAGCCGGGGCGCACCGTATGGTTCAAGACCAATTATCGGTTCTAAGACGGTATAAGAAAAATATCGTTCCGAGGCTTGTCATTCGGAAATGAACGTGCTGCAATGCAGTCAGCCAAAAGTGAAACAGTGTCAATGGCACAAAAAGTGCCCCCCTAGGAGCGCCAACTCCTAGGGGGGCTTCTCATTTTGTGGTTGAGCATCCGAGGCTAGTTGCCGTGGAAGAAGGTTCTGTGTTTCGGATTTTTCGGGCGGCAACGGAGAGCGTACAGCAAATTTTATCATCTGCCGCAAAAGTATCCCGCGCCGCCTTTCACTTTTGTCCGCGGTATGTTATAATGATTTTAATTTCAACTGCGGCAGGAGGTGATTGGTCGTGACAGAGGCGGCCAAAGCATTCGAGGAATACATCAAGAAGGAAAACATCACGGGCTTTCAGATTCGTGAGCCGGGCGATGAGCGCCAAACCACCGTCTTTGAGAGCGAACTCGAAATCGAGAGACGCCGTCTCCCGATCCTCGTCATCATCGACGCCACCGCGTACGCAACCGTGCGCATCCGCCTCGCGCAGAACGCCGTCGACGACACGAACGCCATGCTCCTCACCGGCTGGCTCATGCGGCAGAACCAGGACAGCCGCCTCGTGAAGTTCTACCTCACCTCCGACACGACCATCATCGCCGACGTCGTCGTACCGCATGCGCCCGAGCAGTTCGATCCCGACGTTATGGGGAGCGTTCTGCGCGTCTTTGTCCGCGACATCACCGCCCTCATGCCCGAGCTCATCCAGCTCCTGCCCGAGGCGGAATGAACGATTGACAAAATGCCGGGTGTCTGCTATCATGTAGAACATCGCGGGCATAGTTCATCGGTAGAATGAAAGCTTCCCAAGCTTTAGAGGTGGGTTCGACTCCCATTGCCCGCTCCATAGGAAATAATAAGCCGTCCGTTTGGACGGCTTTTTTCGTATATTTTCATATCGTAGATATACGCCATCAGCAAGAACCGAAGCATCGAAACTCGTCACATCACTAGTTAAATGGAAATGCTCACATGCCCCCCCTTCTTTCCTGCGACCGGATTCATGATACAAAAACCGTATAGAGTCCGCCGATGACCATCCCGAGCGGCAGCGGCCAAATCCAATATGTGCCGCGCGTCAGCCAAAGGCTGAGGGAGCGATGCCGCGCATCCAGCGGAGGCAATTCACCAAGAGCAGTTCCTTTCAGATAGCGCCGATACCGGCAGCCCGGGTACCAACTAGTTAAGAGTGTGCATCCTATATAGAACGTAAGCAATCCGCTCCCGGCATCCGTTAAATGTCGCGGCAGGATAAAATCGGCGTCAAATCCCCATAGCGCCAACATCCCCGCGGCAAGCGTCTGCCCGATGAGCCAGCATACCGCCTGCCTGCTGACACGCCCCTCCCGCTGCGCCGCCCGCGCACGGTACGTCAGCCGGCCGAGGCCGACGGACATACCGAGAAACAAAGATAACCAAAGCGCCGCAAAAATCATCCACATAGCGCTCATCCCTCCTCCCGGCGATACATTTTTCTCACGAACAGCTACAGCGATGCGGCGACCATCAATATCCCGATCAGCATGACGAGCCCCCCGATAGGCCATATACAGAACCCATGCATTAAATATCCGTAGGAACGATAATGTTCCGCATCCATCGGAGGCAGATCATGCATATCCGTCCGCTTCAAATAGCGAATATACCTTCGATCCGTATACGATCCAATAAAAATTACACTCCCCATGCAAAAAACAAGCATTCCTCTCGCCGTCCCCGTTTGCATAAAGGGCGCCGTCCGGATCAGCGAATCCAAAAGGCCTAAAATCAGCACGATGACGATACCGTATAGCCGTCCCGCCATACGACAGAGCCTCCGTCCGCTGACCCGCCCTTCCCGATAATAGCCGACGAACCTGCACAGCCGCCGACCATAGAGGAACGTCCCCGCTGCAACGAGCAGAATACATAAAATATTTCCCCACATGGGAACCTCCCTCCCCGCTCCTGGTCATACGGTATTTCCTTCAGAATATCCCTTGATCGTCGCGCTGGCAATTGAAAAAAGGTGCCCTCACTCATGCATGCCGCTCCGACATAAAGTGCCGAGCGCGCGTCACCGCCCCATCTGCTCCATATACGCACGTGTCTCCCTCACAACGACGTCCGAAAGCGCGAGCAGGGCGATGGGGTTTAGGATCGCCCCGGAACCGTTGACGATGTCGGCGGACACCCAATCGCCTCGAGTTTGAGGAACGCGCCGAGCACAATGTGCATGATAAAGACGAGGCGGTACCGGGGCGTATGCCTCCGTGCCCATCATCCCTCCCTACCGCTGTAACACAACAAAAAGAAGGGGCTGTAACGAAATACTACAAACAAAGATTGGGTACATATCAGCCGGAAGCCCTGTATTTATTGCATAAGAAAAGGACTGTAACGAAAGTGCGAAAAACGCTATTTCGTTACAGTCCCCAATTCCACTTATCATAATGCTGCTTATTTTTAGAACGATACTCAAAAGGATCAGAATCCCGCCGAGCCACAATAATGCAAAACCTTTATACAAGCTGTCTTCGAACATCCTGCGGGAGGACAGCTTACGATCCATCGCGGGAAGGTCGTCCGGAGCAGTAGCTTCCAGGTATTTCAGATATCTTCGTGCCGTATGCCCGACAAGAACAGACGCGCCTCCTATAGAAAAAATCCATACGAGAAACGCTGTATCCTTCGATGTAAAACCAAATAAAAGGTCTCCCGAGCTACAGCAACTGAAAAAAGTCCCGCAAGCACTAAAACATAGATCAGTATTCCCATATAATAAACTGCGAGCTGTCCGCTTGCCGCCCCTTTTTTATGTTGGCGGCATCCATGCACAAACAGCGCGACGAAGATAAAAATAATCACCCATGCCCCTATGATATATTCTACATTCATGAGGGATTCTTATCTTTTGCCGAGATCCTTTTTAATTTTTACGCTGTTTTTTAGGATCGTCATACGGATTTTCAGCGATTAACGACGTTCTGCGGATGCCCTTCAATGAACGATCGCACGTTGTCTGCGGTGATCTGCATGATGCGTTCGCGGGCTTCCTTTGTCGCCCACGCGATGTGCGGGTTGATGATGCAGTGTGGGGCGTTGAGCAAAGGATTGTCCGCGGTGATGGGCTCTGCGGATACGACGTCGACCGCCGCCCATGCAACCTTGCCGCTCCTGAGGGCGGCGGCGAGATCCTGCTCGACGATGAGCTGTCCGCGCCCGTTGTTGACGATGATCACGCCGTCCTTCATCCGGGCGATCGCCGCCGCGTCGACGATCCCTTCGGTCGCGGGCGTCAGCGGGCAGTGGAGGAAGATGAAATCTGAGCGCGCAAAGAGCGTATCGAGCGGCACATAGTCCGCGACGGCGCGCCCCTCGTCCGTCTCGGTGCGGCTGTAGGCGATGACGTTCACGTTCAGCGCGCGCAGGACGCGCGCGGTGGCTCTGCCGATGCACCCAAGTCCGATGATGCCCGCGGTCTTGCCGCTGACCTCGATGAGGGGACGCTGCCAATAGCAAAAATCGATGCTGGACGTCCATTCGCCCGCATGGACGGAGCGGTCGTGATGCCCGACCTGCGAGCACGCCTCGAGGAGGAGTGCGATTGCATTCTGACTTACATTGTCCGTACCGTAGCCGGGTACATTCATGACATCGATATTCTTTTTGCGTGCATAGGCAGCGTCGACTGTGTTGTATCCCGTAGCGAGTACGGCAACGGCACGCAGGTTTGGACAGGCATCCATGGTTGCGGGGCTAATCGGCGTCTTGTTGATGACGATGATCTCGGCGTCGCCGATGCGCTCAGGGATGAGCGGCGATTCGTCGTACGATGTGCGGTCGTAGACCGTGAGGTCGCCGAGTGCCGCGAGGGGCGCCCAGCTGATGTCGCCCGGATTCTCCGTATATCCGTCCAAAACAACGATCTTCATGCGCAGTCCTCCTATGAGATTGTTTCGGTCATATTCCTTCTCCATAGGATTCGACGACGCCCGCGCTCAGTCCTGCTTTTCCATGTATTTCCGCGTCTCGCGGACGACGACGCCCGAGAGGGCGAGCAGGGCGATGAGGTTCGGGATCGCCATGAGTCCGTTCACGATGTCGGCGAGAATCCAAATCGCCTCGAGTTTCAGAAATGCGCCGAGCGCGATGAGTACGATAAAGACGACGCGGTACGGGAGGATGCCGCCGCGCCCCGCGAGATAGACGACGGCGCGCTCGCCGTAGTAGTTCCAGCCGAGAATTGTGGTAAATGCGAAGAGGGCGAGCGAAACGGTGAGAAGCACACCGCCGACCGCGCCGTAAAAGCTCGTGAACGCCGCGCCCGTCATGGCGGCGCCCGCCGTGTCCCCGTTCCATGCGCCCGTGAGTACAAGAACCAGTCCGGTCATAGAGCATATAATGATGGTGTCAATGAATGTGCCGGTCATAGAGACAAGTCCCTGCTCGGCGGGTTCGTTGGTCTTTGCCGCAGCCGCCGCGATCGGTGCGGAGCCAAGTCCCGATTCGTTCGAGAATACGCCGCGCGCGATGCCGTTTTTCATCGCCATCATGACGGTCGATCCTGCAAAGCCGCCCGCAGCCGCCGTTCCGGTAAAGGCGCCATCAAGGATGAGCGCGATCGCGCCGGGGATCTCGCCGAGATGCGCGAGGATGATGCCGAGGCAGATGACGACGTAGAGCGCCGCCATAAAGGGGATGACGCGCGCCGCGACCGCTGCGATGCTCTTGAGCCCGCCGATGGTGATGGCGGCGATGACGAGCGTCAGCGCGATGTCCGTATAGAGACGCGGCACGCCGAACGACAGCTCCACCGAGTCCACGATCGCGTTGACCTGCGGGAACGTGCCGATGCCAAAGAACGCGACGAGGACGGTTGCTGCGGCAAAAAACGCGGCAAGCGGGCGGTATTTCTCTCCCATGCCGCGCCGGATGTAGTACATGGGGCCGCCCGCGATCTCGCCGCGCGCGTCCGTTTCGCGGTATTTGACGGCGAGCAGCCCCTCGGCGTATTTCGTCGCCATGCCGAAGAACGCCGCCGTCCACATCCAAAAGATCGCGCCGGGGCCGCCGACCTGCACCGCCGTCGCAACGCCGACGATGTTGCCCGTGCCGATGGTCGCGGCGAGTGCGACGCAGAGTGCCTTAAAGCTCGATATGTCACCGAGCCCCCGGCTCTTTGCTCGGAGAATCAAGCGCAGCGCCTGCGGCAGACGGACGACCTGGATCAGCGAGAGCCGCACGGTCAGCAGAATGCCCGTGCCGACAAGGAGCACGATGAGCGGCGCGCCCCAGAGAAAGGAGTCGATCGCATTTAGGATGGGAAGAAAGGATTCCATGGCGCATACCTCCAAAAAAATGAAAATATGCGTGTATCATATCAAAGATTGGCGCGAATGTCCATGTATACAAAAAGACCTCTCTCCGGCAAGCGGACAAGAGGTCTTTGATCGTCGGCACTACACCGCCCTATTGACCAGTGCGGCAACGGCGCCTGCGCCCTGTGCTGCGCGAGAGGCAAGCAGGGACGCACGCCCGGGGGAGGTATCCGGATGCGGGTATCCCGCAATGCTGCGCAAGAGCCGGCGCTGCGCGGCTGCATTCGCCCCGCGCATGTGAGTCTCCGATATGAGCTGCTGCCCACGGTAAACCTGCACAAGAACCGAACCATCCGTGAGGAGACGCGTAAAGACGGCATCGCCCTCCGCCTCGGCGGAATGATTCGTTTCCGCAGGCTTAGAGCGCCTAAAATCCTCCAGGGCATCCTCGAATGCGCCCGAAGTTCCTTTCTGTGCAGCACGCTGCACCGGTTTCACCGGCGATACAACGCGGTCGACATCAATTTTGTCAAGTACCATCAAGGTCTCCTCCTTTCACGGATGCGATTATTCTGTGCATCTTGTAAATAGTATCGGGGATATAGGTTAAGTCTTGCTTTGTAGAATGTTATGATACCATTTATAATTTATATGTCGTTAAAGTTAATGTATCCATCATACGCATCTTCATACGTCTAAATAAGTACAAAAGACCTCTTATCCGGTCATCGGATAAGAGGTCTTTGTTGGCTTTTGCGATTTACATTACCGTGTTCATCACGGCTGCCGCCGCTCCCATTGCGCCCTGTGCGGCGCGTGAGGCGAGCAGAGGATTTTGCGCGGCTTCGTCCGCTTTCTGTGCGATCGTTTCAACCTGCGTGCTCAGGATTTCCTTGCCCGCCGCGGGATCGGAGCCGCGCGTCATATTCTCCGAGATGAGCTTTCCCTCGCGGAAGATCTGCACGACGACCGATCCGTCGGCGAGGATCCGCGTGACGACGGTATCGCCCTCGGCGTCCTCCCGGCTGCGGCTGTTGGCGGGCTTCGCCTCGCGCATATTTTGCAGCATACGCGCAAATGTGTCGCTCGTGTCCTCGCTCTGCGCGGTGCGGCGTACGGGAGACGTCGCCGTGGCTGCCACAGCACGCGCGCCGCGTCCGGGATACAGCTTTTCAAATTCCATCGTTTTCCCTCCTTTCGCGCTCCTGCAAATTTTTCGCTTCCTTTGATCATATCATCGGAATTTTTCACATAGAGTTTAAGTAAGAATTTGCTGAGCGAGCAGCATTGTGTTTTGCTTCGCAGCACCATATAATGAACGCATGGAATGGAGGAATACCAATGAGTAAAACGAATCGTCCCGGCTTTACGTCGGACTATATGGAGGGGGCGCACCCGACGATTCTGCAGCGTCTCGTCGAGACGAATATGGTGCAGGCGGCGGGCTACGGCTGCGATGAATTTTCCGAGGCGGCGCGTGAAAAAATCCGCGCAGCGTGCGGCGCGCCCGATGCGGAAATCCACTTCCTCGCAGGCGGGACGCAGACGAACATGACGGTGATTTCGGCGATGCTGCGCCCCTATCAGGGCGTCGTTGCGGCGGAGACGGGACACATCGCGCTGCACGAGGCTGGCGCGATCGAGCGCGGCGGGCACAAGGTACTCGCGCTGCCTGCCGTGGACGGGAAACTCACGGCGGAGGCTGTCGCTGCGTGTCTTTCGGCCTATGCGGACGATGAGAACCGCGACCACATGGTGATGCCCGGCATGGTCTATGTCACGCACCCGACGGAGTACGGCACGCTCTACACGCGCGCGGAGCTGACCGCCATCAGCGAAATCTGCCGCGCACACGGCGTGCCGCTCTTCCTTGACGGCGCGCGCCTGGCGTACGCGCTCGGCTGCGGCGCGAACGATGTGACGCTCCCGGACATCGCGCGGCTGACGGATGTGTTCTACATCGGCGGGACGAAGTGCGGCGCGCTCATCGGCGAGGCGGTCGTCTTCCCTCAGCCGGGAACGGTGCCGCATTTCTTCTCCATCGTGAAACAATGCGGCGCGCTTCTCGCGAAGGGACGCCTGCTCGGCATCCAGTTCGACACGCTCTTCACGGACGATCTCTATCGGCGCTGCGGAGCGCACGCGATCGCTGGCGCCGACCGCATCCGTACAGCGCTCCGGGAACGCGGCTATCGGTTCGCATGGGAAACGCCGACGAATCAGATTTTCCTCGTGCTGAGTTCCGCGGAGCGGGAGCCCCTCGAACGCGATGTGCAGATCGATTTCTGGGAGAAGGTCTCGGACGAGACGACCGTCATGCGCATCGCCACGAGCTGGGCGACGCGCGCCGAGGATGTCGACCGGCTGATCGCAGTACTGTAAACACTGGGCTTTCTGAATGGGAGGCACACCACCGGAACTACCGTGCGGCAGCAGCACGCTATCCTGTACCGTTCCCCGGAGAGGAAGTCCCCTGCGATAATTTTATTGCACGTTTATAGAACGCCGCTTTGCGGTTTTCCCACACAACAAAAAGACACGCTGCATGCGTGTCTTTCCACTGATATAATGTGTACAGGCGCTGCCACAGCGGTAGGCGGTCGAATCTTGCCCCTAGAGAGGGGCGATGCTTATGGAGCTCTACGATTTTTTATCGTTGGTTTTCCTCGTTATAATTTGCATTGTAGCGTTACGAGCATAAGAATCCCCGCCTCTAGTCTCCAGCTCTAGGCGGGGTTCTTCCCGATTAAGTGTTTGGGGCTGACCGTCTGCCGGCAGCGCCTTTTTCTATGCTCATTATAGCTTTTCCCCGGAGCTTCGTCAAGCCCTCACCCGACGGAGCGCTTGAACTTGCGGACGGCGACGCCGAAAAAGAGGAGTGTAAAGCCCGCGAGGAAGAGGGTCTGATGCCAGAGCGCGGCGATGCCGCCGCCCTTGAGAAAGATCATGCGCTGGATCTCGATGTAGTGGGTCATGGGGATGGCGAGGCTGATGTATTGAAAAATCGCCGGCATGGCATCGCGCGGAAACATGAATCCCGAGAGGAGAACGGCGGGCAGGAGGGTCGCGAGGCTGAGAAGCCCCGCCTGTAACTGGCTGCGCGCGAGTGAGGAGATCATGAGTCCCATCGTGAGGGAGGCGAGCAGGAACAGGGTCGTGAGCGCATAGAGGAGCGGAATGCTCCCGCGCAGCGGTACGCCGAACACAGCAAGCGCAACGATGATCGAGACGGTTGCCTGGATATAGCCGAGGGCGATGTACGGCAGTATCTTTCCAACGAGCAGCTCCCACACATGCAGCGGTGTGACAAGAAGCTGCTCCAGCGTGCCTGTCTCGCGCTCGCGCACGATCGCCATTGAGGTCATGAGCACCATCGTGAGACTGAGGATGATGCCCATAAGCGCGGGCAGCATGTAGTAGGCGGTGACGGCATCCGGGTTGTACCACGCACGGATGCGCACATCGTACGCGGGCGTGATCGCCGGTGTGCCGCGCGCGGCAACGGGTCGGACGTGTATGCCGAGCCCTGTAAGCGCAGCGATCGCAGAGGTCGACCCGATAGAGTCGGAAGCGTCCACGATCGCCTGAATCGGCACCGTCCGCCCCCGGTTTGCCTCCGCCGTGAGATCAGGCGGGAAAACGATGCCGATGCGTGCATCCCCGTTTTGAATCCGCTCATCAAGCTCCTCATAGCTGTAGGCGATATAGCGCAGGTCAAAATACCCGCTCGCCGTCATGGCCGCAAGGAAACTGCGGCTCTCCTCACTCCGCGACTGGTCGAACACGACGGTCGACTGATGCTTCACATCCGTACTGATTGCCATCCCGAACACGATGAGATAGACGAGCGGCAGGAGGAAGGTCACACCGATCGTCATGGGGTCGCGCCGCATCTGTATCAGCTCCTTGCGCAGGAGCGCAACAATGCGCATCATCTCCTCACCCCCTTTGCTGTCGGTCGTAATAGATGAAGACATCCTCCATCGAGAGTGCTGCGGGCTGTGCCTGCACCTCCGACGGCACTTCCGCGCCCCTTGGGATGAGCGCACGCACCTGGCGTCCGAACACATAAACCTCGTCATACTGCGCATGTGCCGCACGCAGCGCGGCCTCCGCCTCTCCCGTGCTCTCATAGGGCAAAACGAACAGGCGCGCCGGCAATTCATCCTTGAGCTCGGCGGGCGAACCCGCGGCAATCTTGCGCCCCGCCTGTAAAAAGGCGATCTCATCGCAGTGTTCCGCCTCGTCCATGAAATGTGTCGTGACAAAGACAGTCGTGCCCTCGCCGCCCGCCATCTCCGAGAGCAGGTTCCAAAAGAGCCGCCGCGACGTAGGATCGACGGCAGACGTCGGTTCGTCAAGGACGAGCAGTGCCGGACGGTGCAGGATCGCACAGCCGAGTGCGAGACGCTGCTTCTGCCCGCCCGAGAGCCCGCCTGCGAGGATGTCCCGCTTTTCAACCAGCTGCATCTGCGCGAGCACGTCCGCGCAGCGGCATCGGCGCTCCTCTTTCGCAAGGCCGTAGAGCCCGCCGTAGAACATCATATTCTCCCACACCGTAAGGTTCTCATAGAGACTGAAGCGCTGCGACATATAGCCGATCGACTGTTTCACCCGTTCAGGGTGTACGGCTGTATCGCAGCCGAGGACGAGCGCTGTGCCGTGCGTCGGGGAGAGCAGCCCGCAGATCATGCGGATCGCGGTGGATTTTCCCGAGCCGTTCGACCCAATGAAACCAAAGATCGAGGCGCGCCGCACGGTAAGGTTCAGCCGATCGACGGCCGTATAGCTGCCGAATACGCGAGTGAGGTCGTGCGTCTCGATGACGGCGCCTTCGGATATTTTATCTTGCATGATGCCAGTCCAAATCTACATCAGCCGGCATGCCCGGCTTCAGCGCGCCGTCCTCGTTGTGCACCGCGACCTTAACCGCAAAGACAAGATTGGCACGCTCGTCCTTCGTGATGCTCTGACGCAGTGTGTACTCGGCCGCATCGCTGATCTCCTTGATCGTCCCGTTGAGCGGTTCCGCACGGCCATCGATGTAGACAAGCGCCGCATCCCCGATGCGCAGATCGCCGAGGACGTCGGTCGTCACATAAACCTTCACCCAAACGTCCTGCGGGTCGATGATGGTCGCGAGCGCCGCGCCCGCACGGACGTACTCACCCGGCTCATAGTTCTTCGTAAGGACGACACCGTCCGCGGGTACGCTGACCGTGAGGTCGCCGACCGCAGCGTCGTCGATCGCGAGGATCGCCTGCTGTCGCTTCACATCCTCGGCGGCCATGCGGATATCCTCGGGGCGGCTGCCATTTTTGAGAAGCGCTTCCTGCTGCTCGGCAGCGCGCAGATTTGCCTCGGATGCCTCCCGTTCCTCACGCAGGGCATCGAATGCCTGCGGTGCGATCGCTCCCTCCGCGAGGAGCTGTGCCCCACGTTCATAGTCTGCCGCCGCCTTATCCGCTGCCGCGCGTGCCGCCCGCGTGCGTGCCGCCGCCGCAGAGATATCCTCCGCCCGGCTGCCGTGCACCGCACGGTCGAGATGTGCCTGTGCGTATGCCAGTGCCGCCTCATCCCGCAGCCGTGCTGCCATAAGATCATTGCGCCGGATGCGTGCAGCAATATCCCCTTGATGTACCTCCATCCCCTCCGTGAGCAGCAGCTCCTCAATGGTTCCGCTCTCCTTCGCACTGATGTCGATGCGCGTTGCTTCAACTGTGCCCGTGAGGAGATTCGTCCGTGCTGTCTGCGCACTGTAAGAGCGGTAGGCGATCACAGACAGTATGATGACCGCGATAAGAATGAGCGCAATACGTATGTGTTTTAGTTTCATCCGGTTCATCCTTTCTAGGGCGATAAATATACTCTCTTGTTGGTATAATAATTACTGAATTAATAGAAAATATTATAGCATACGATTTTAAGGGGCAATCACTAATTTTCGATTAGATATGCGGATCAACATATTACATATACGCCTATGCACGCTAAACCACGCTTCACGATTGACAGCACGAGGTGCGCGTCATATAATGGATACAGAAGCTTTCACAACACTCCCGAAAGGAGCGTGCACCATGAAGAAGATGCTCACTCTGCTCGTGTTGGCGGTTTTCCTGCTCAGCGCTGCGGGCTGCGGCTCTGCACAGGAAGCCGATGTGCCGGCACAACATGCGACGGCAAATGCCCAGTCGGCTCCCCCTGCGCTAAAAACGAAAGTACTCTTCATCAACACAAGCCGTGACCCAAACGGCAATACGTACAAGATGGGAGAAGCGTTCCTCGCCGGCGTTCCGCACGACACGCTCTTTCTGAACGACTACAAAATCTACCAGCTCGGCCAGCACTATGACGACGACCGGCTCACCGACGTTCTTGCGGCGACAGAGCAGGCGGATACCATCGTCATCGGCACGCCCGTCTACTGGCACACGATGAGCGGCGCGCTCAAGACCTTCATCGACCGCACCGTCCTCTTCCTTCATGGCGGCGGCTATATTGGGGGGCTGCACGGTCGGTATCTCGACTGGGGGCTGCATCAAGGCGACCTCGCGGACGCCGGCACGCTCTTTGCCGTGGATTATCGTCTCGCACCCGAGCACACCTATCCTGCGGCGCTTGAGGACGCCGTGACCGCCTATCGCGCGATTCTAAAAGAGGGAACCGATCCCCGGCAGATCGTACTCGTCGGCGACTCCGCCGGCGGGAACCTCGCCGCAGCGCTGCTCCTCTCTCTGCGCGACAACAAGATGCCGCTGCCAAAGGCGGCCATCCTCATATCGCCATGGGGCTATCTCGGCAGTGACCTGCCGTCGCATGTGAACAACATCCCGAAGGATCAGGTGCTCGGCGCAAAGAACGTCCGCCTCGGCGGCGAGGTCGCCCATCCGTCCTATCGTAAGGATGCGCCCGTCACCGATCCGTACATCTCCCCCGTCTACGCCGACCTCACGGGGCTGCCGCCCATGCTGATCACTGCAGGCGGCGACGAACTCTTCCTCGACGACGCAGCGCTCCTCGCGGCACACGCGACGGCTGCGGGCGTCCCCGTGCAGTTTACCATCTACCCGCGCATGTCGCACGACTGGACGCTCCTCCTGCCGGAGCTGCCCGAATCCGCCGCGATGGACGCGGAAATCCGGCAGTTTGTCGATGCGCAGCTGAAAAGGTGAATTGCGCAGGTAATCATAAACATGCTATACTCATTATAAAGGAGATGAGTATATGCCCGAATTAAGCCGATTTTTTGGCATCGTTGTAAAGATGATTTTCAAAGATAACAATCAGCACCATAAACCGCATGTGCACGTTTACTTTAATGAATATGAGGCATCCATCGGAATTGATGGCGAACTCCTTGCCGGCAGCATCCCTGTCAAACAGTTGCGGCTCATTGAGGCGTGGCTCGCCATTCATGAGGATGAATTATATGCCGCATGGAACAATGCGGTACGTGGTCTGGCATTCGACAAAATCGATCCGCTCAGATAAGGGAGACAAGAGATATGTATATCGTCAACGGTATTGCCTATGCGGGAGAACAGAAGCCTGTGCTGCGCGTCAGCGGCGTGCGTCCGCTGGATGATTTCCGCCTGTGGGTGCGGTTCAGTACTGGCGAGGCGAAGATTTTCGACTGCAAGCCGCTGTTTGATCTGCCGATCTTCGCCCCGCTGCGCACACCGGAGACATTTCGCGCTGTCTATATTGACTATGGCGTCCCGACATGGAACGACGGCACAATCGACCTCTCGCCCGAGACGCTGTATGACGAGGGCGCCCCGGTGCAGGAAGCGAATCCTGCATAATCTCCGCACGCGAATTGCATAAGAAAATCCCCTAGGAGCGGCGCCCACGCTCGCTAGGGGATTCGTCGTTTCGTGACAGGATGTCAGTCGCCCTTGCCCTACGCATAGTATAGCATTTCCGAGACGAAAGTCACGTCCGCCCCCACTCATGAACCGAATGTCGCTATGCGCCAAAATCCCGCGTCTTCCCCTCCCACCGCAACCTAAGTGACAGTCAAGTTTGGATGCACGGCTAGGAATGAGGAGAATGCGAGCGACGGCGTAGTCAAAAGCTACTCCTAGCGAAGCATTCGACGATATGACACCGCCGTGCACCAAGATCAGCTGTCACGCCTCCCTTCGAGCTTTCTCGAGATAAACCAGCAGCACCGAAACATCCGCCGGCGACACACCGCTGATGCGGGACGCCTGCCCGATGGAGTGCGGACGAACGGCGGCGAGTTTTTCCTGCGCCTCAAGACGCAGGCTCGTAATAGCGGCGTAGTCGATCTCTTCCGGGATACGGCGCCGTTCGAGCCGCTCCATGCGCGCGATCTGCTCCCGCTGTTTGCGGATATAGCCGTCGTAGCGCACGGTGATCTCGACTTCTTCCTTTACATCGTCCGCGAGTATTGGGAGGTCAAAGATGCGTGCGAGCACATCGTAGCTGCCCTCGCGGCGCAGGAGCGCGGCGAGATTCATCGGCGTGCGCAGAGGGAGAAGTCCCGCATCCGCAAGCCGCCCTTCCGTCGCCGCGTCAGGCGTGAGTTTCGTCGTCTCAAGGAGATGCAGTGCCGCCTCGATGGCGTCGCGTTTCGCGGTAAACTTCGCCCAGCGCGCATCGCTCACGAGCCCGATCTCGTGCCCGACGGGCGTCAGACGCAGATCGGCATTGTCCTGCCGCAGGATCAGCCGATACTCGGCGCGGCTCGTCATCATGCGGTAGGGCTCCTCCGTTCCCTTCGTCACGAGATCGTCGATGAGAACCCCGATGTAGCCGTCGCTGCGCCCGAGGATGAGAGGTTCCTCGCCTGCAATCTCCCTCGCGGCGTTGATGCCCGCGATCAGCCCCTGCGCCGCCGCCTCCTCGTAGCCGCTCGTACCGTTCGCCTGTCCGCAGCTATAGAGCCCCGCAACGCCTTTGACGGCAAGTGACGGTTCGAGTCCAAGAGGGTCAAAACAATCGTACTCGATGGCGTAACCGGGGCGCATGATGCGTGCGCGCTCCAGCCCCGCAATCGTCCTGAGAAATTCCTCCTGCACGTCGGTCGGCAGACTTGTAGACATCCCCTGCACATACAGCTCATTGGTATGCAGCCCCTCGGGTTCGAGGAAGAGCTGATGCCGCTCCTTGTCGGGAAAGCGCGCGATCTTCGTCTCAACGGAGGGACAGTAGCGCGGCCCGATGCCCTCGATGACGCCGTTTGCCATCGGCGCGCGGTGGAGATTCACGCGGATGACCTCGTGCGTCGCGGCATTGGTATAGGTGAGGTAGCAGCGCACCTGCTCTTTTGGCATCTCCTCGGTCATAAAGGAAAAGGGCGGCGCGCTCTCCTCCCCCTCCTGCACCTGCGTCCGAGCAAAGTCGACCGTACGTGCATCCACACGTGCGGGCGTACCGGTCTTGAACCGCATGATTTTGAGCCCCAACGCCCGCAGGGAATCCGAGAGCTGCATCGCGGGGCGCTGTCCGTTTGGACCGCCGTCGTAGATGGTTTCGCCGAGGATAATGCGTCCGCGCAGATATGTCCCCGTCGCAAGGATGACGGCGCGCGCGGTGATCCGCTCCCCCGTCTCACAGCGGATGCCCGTGACGCGTCTGCCGTCCTCCGTCTCCTCGCTCAGCAATTCCGTTACAAGAAGCTGACGCACATCGAGGTTCGGCGTATTTTCGAGCGTTTCTTTCATGATGCGCTGATAGAGAAATTTATCCGCCTGCATCCGGAGCGCGTGGACGGCGGGCCCTTTACCCGTGTTGAGCAGACGCCGCTGGATGGACGCCCTGTCCGCCGCGATGCCCATCTCGCCGCCGAGCGCATCGATCTCGCGCACGAGGTGGCTCTTGCCGGGTCCGCCGACGGACGGGTTGCAGGGCATCATCGCGATGTTGTCGAGCGAAAGCGTCACGCAGAGCGTACGCCGCCCGAGCCGCGCCGCTGCGAGCGCCGCCTCGACACCCGCGTGCCCCGCACCGACGACGATGATGTCGTAATCTGTCGTGCTGTTCATAATTCCTTCCAAAGTTTTCCGGTTGATTCAGACAAGAAAAAATCCGTCCCGGCGGACGGCTATAAGTATGATAAAACATAAACTTGCACACTATGTTTCATTCTGGTATACTACGAACAAGCGTTGCCATCACAGGTAGGCGGTCAATTCTCGCCCCCGAAAGGGGGTATATATATGAGTATATATGAATTCTACACGTTCATCGTGTTGCTCATTATACTGATCCTTGCGGTCAAACAATAAATGAGAAAGCCCCGCCTTAAAGCTACCAAACTGCAGGCGGGGATACTCGACTTTCGGTAAATAGGGGCTGCCGTTTATCGGCAACGCCTATTTTTATGCTCTTATTTTACCATCCAACATATATTTCGTCAAGCGTCCCTACTTCCCGATGCAGAACTCGCTGAAGATCTTGTCGATGAGGTCGGTGTCTGCCGTTTCGCCCAATATTTCGCCGAGGATCTCGTACGCGGCGCGCAGGTCGATGGATACAAAGTCCGTGCCCATGTCCGCTGCAAGCGTCTCCTGCGCCGTCCGCAGATGCTCTGCCGCACGGCGCAGTGCCTCCGTCTCGCGCTCCACGTTCGGGAGCGCGCCGTCGCTGAGGTCTCCTTCCATACGCCGGACGATCTCCGCAATCGCGCGGCGCAGGTCGTCCAGCCCCGTCCCAGCCTGTGCCGAGATAACGAGCACGGGCGCATCGAGCATCGAGAAATCCGCCGCTGTGAGGACAGAATCGCGATCCTCCTTGTTGCAGAGGACAATCATCTCCGCCGCGCAGTTCCGGAGACGCACGATCAAGTCCTCGTCCTCCGGCGTAAGCGGAGCCGCCCCGTCAAAGACGGCGAGAACGAGCTCGGCATCGGCGAGGTGGCGCTCCGTCCGCGCGACGCCGATCTGCTCAACGGCATCCTCCGCCGCGCGCAGTCCCGCCGTATCGAGCAGACGCAGAGGGATGCCCTCGATCATGATCTGCTCCTCGATCACGTCGCGCGTCGTCCCCGGCACATCCGTCACGATGGCACGCTCCATGCCGAGCAGGGCGTTGAGGAGACTCGATTTCCCGACGTTCGGTCGCCCGACGATCACGGTCTTCATCCCCTCGCGCAGAATGCGTCCTGCATCCGCCCCTTCGAGCAGCCGCGCGACATCCGCGGATGCCGCTGCGATATCTGCCGCGAGCGCCCCTGTTCGTGCCTCCGGAATATCGTCCTCAGGGAAATCAATCCCCGCCTCGATGTGTGCGATTGCCCCGAGGAGACGCGTACGGATCCCCGCAATTTTCTCCGCGAGCGCCCCCGCCATACGCTCCCGCGCCGCACGCACCGCACGCGCGCTCTTTGCAGAGATCAGCTCCATCACGCCCTCGGCGCGCGAGAGATCGAGCCGCCCATTCAGGAAGGCGCGCTTTGTAAACTCACCCGCCTCGGCAGGTCTTGCCCCCGCCTCCCATGTACGCAGCAGCACCTCACGCAGAACGAGCGTCCCGCCGTGGCATTGGAGCTCTGCGGTATCCTCGCCCGTGTAGGAATGCGGCGCGCGCATATAGAGCAGCACGCACTCGTCGATCACCGTACCGTCCGCCGCCACGATATCCCCGTAGCGCGCCGTATAGGGCTCGATGCCCTCAAGCCGCCCGCCGCGTGCAGGACGGAACACCGCGCGCGCCACATGCAGCGCATCCGCCCCGCTCACACGGACGATTCCAATGCCGCCCGCCCCCGGCGGCGTTGCGATCTGACTGATGGTATCGCGCTCTCCTCGCATCATAGCTCCTTTATCCTATCGTCAAAAAAAGCAGCCCGCGGCTGCGCTGTTCCTGTGCACATTATACTGCCGCCCCGCCCAAACTGCAAGCATCGCCACGCAGTCCTTCAATCCCGCTCCGCAGTTATTTTCCTCCACAAGAGGCGCACAATATACAGGATAGAGGCGCATGCGGCAACGACCAGGATCAGTACCACAAACGCGGTATGAAGTCGGTTCCATAGGGTGACGCCAAAGAGAACCAGCCCCATACAGTTCATCGGGAACAGAACCATGACGATGAGGATCGTATGGTGCGATTGGCATTTGCCTAATTTTTTCAGCGCTGCATTGAGCAGCAGCATAACGCCCGTGCCAATCACAGTGTTCCCTATTATGGTTCCTACCATAAATCCCAATTCATAGGGCGTAAGATGATCCATATGCTTCGTCCCCTTTCATGGATCCAGCGGCCTTATATATCTGATTATAGCACATTCCCTCGCAATATTTCAGCGATGCTTTATGCCGCCGTCCTCACAGCACAAAACCGCCGCACCTTAGCTTTTCCACTAAGATGCGGCGGCTTTTCTATATTAGGAGAGAGGTTATGCCTTTGCCCTTTTCCCGCCCATGGTCATGAACAGGAAGAAAATGGCGAGGACGCAGGAGGTGAGGAGGCTGATGAAGCCGCCCGTCCATCCGAAGTGATCGACGACGAATCCCATGTAGACGCCGGCGAACGCAGAGCCGACGATGTAGCCCATGAGTCCGGTGAGCCCTGTGGCGCCGCCGGTTGCAACGCGCGGCACCATGTCGGCAGCCTGCAGGCCGATCATCATGACGGGACCGTAGATGAGGAAGCCGATGGCGATGAGGGCGAGGTTGTCGACGAGGATATTGCCGGGCGGGTTGAACCAGTAGACGAGGATGGCGACGATGACGAGCGCCATGAAGATCATGGTCGCGGGCGCGCGCCGTCCGCGGAAGACGCGGTCGCTGAGGTAGCCGCTCACGAGCATTCCGGGGATGCCCGCCCATTCATAGAGGAAGTACGCCCAGCGCGAGCTCTCCTTGCTGAATCCTTTGATGGCAGCGAGGTAGGTCGGCGCCCAGTCGACGACGCCGTAGCGGATGAAGTAGACGAAGATGTTCGCGATGGCAAGATACCAGAGGAGTTTGTTCTTGAGGACGTACTTCATGAGTACTTCCTTTGCCGTCATTTGCTTCTCCATGACGGCGCCGTGCTCTTTCGGGTAGTCGTTCTTGTACTCCTCGATGGGCGGCAGTCCGCAGGACTGGGGCGTGTCGCGCAGGAGGAAAAAGGTGAGGATCGCGAGCGCGATGGAGATCATCGCGGGGAAGAAAAAGATGCTGTTCCACGTGCCAAAGATGGCGATGCCGATGGTCGCGAGCGGCGCGATGAGCCCGCCGCCGAGGTTGTGCGAGACGTTCCACCATGACCACCACGCGCCGCGCTCTGTCTGGGAGAACCATGTGACCATGGTCTTTGCATACGGGGGATAGCCCATGCCTTGGAACCATCCGTTCATAAAGCTCAGCGCGCACATGATGGGGATGCTGGTCATGACGCCCGGCACGACGCCGAACGCGAGGGTGACGAGCGCGCTGAGGAGAAGTCCGACGGTCGCAAAATACTTCGGATTCGACCGGTCGGAGATGTTCCCCATGACGAATTTGCTGACGCCGTACGCGACGGAGAGCATGGTAAGGACGATGCCGAGATCCGCCTTCGAGTAGCCGTAATCCTGTATCATGTACGGGATCGCAAGGCTGAAATTCTTGCGGATGAGGTAAAATGTCGCATAGCCGATGAACGTGCCGAGGAACACCTGCCGGCGGATCGATTTGTACCGCTCGTCAACGAGGTGCGCGGGCAGCCGCTCGATATGCGGTGCGGGGGAAAAGATGGACATACCGCTTCATCTCCTTTGTGTGTTTTTCATCTGTAATTAGTATACAGAATGAAAAATCGGGAGACCATCGGCAAAGTTCTTCTTTTTCATCAGATTTTCAGAGAAAAATTCCGCCCCTGCATCAGGAAAATTCTGATGGGACTATACGCCCGGTGTCTGTAACAATCCGTGGCGGATGGCGAGTGCGACGAGGTCGCTGCGGCGGCTGCATCCGAGTTTTTCGTAGATGTGCGTCTTGTGCGTGTCGACGGTCTTGCCGCTCAGGTGGAGCTGCTCTGCGGTCTCGGTGACTGTGTAGCCGCGGATGAGGCGGTCGAACACCTCTTTTTCGCGCTCGGTGAGACGTGCGCGCGGGTCTTCCTCGGCGTCCCCGGGGCGGCTGAACATGGCGGCGAGGAGCGACTGCTGTGCGTTCGGGCTGAGGTAGCGGCGTCCCTCGGCGAGGGCGTGCAGGGCGTCGAAGAGTTCGTCGTCCGCCGAGGTCTTTGGGAGATAGCCCATCGCGCCCGACTGCATCGCCTTGTAGATGTATTCCTCATCCTCGTGCATACTGAGGACGAGGATCTTCACGGCGGGATACTGCGCGCCGATGGCGCGGATGGCGGCAAGCCCGCCCATGCCGGGCATGGAGATGTCGAGGATCACGAGGTCGACGGGCGTCTCCCTCAGCAGCGCGAGCGCTTCCTCTGCGCTGCCCGCCTCGGCGGTGACGCGGTAGTCGCGCGCGTTCTTCAGCAGGAGCTTGATCCCCGCGCGGATCAAGAGGTGATCGTCGATGATCATCAGGTTCATCATGTGCGCGCCCCCTTTGTGCGAAATTCGATGCGGTAGACGGTCGCCCAGTCGGGCGGCTCGCTGCCGATCTCCATGCGTCCCGCGAGCAGGCGGACGCGTTCCTCGATGCCGTAGATACCCATGTGGTTCTCGCGGCGTGCGGCACGCATCCGCTCGCCCGTGATGCCGACGCCGTTGTCCTTGACCCACAGGGTGATGCGCTCCCCGACGTCCAGGCGGACGAGTGCGCGCGTCGCGCCTGCGTGGCGGATGATGTTCGTGAGACATTCCTGCACGATGCGGTAGACGGCAAGGCTCTCGACGTCGCTGAGCGTGCCCTCGATGCGACAGGAGAGTGTGATCTCGGGCGCATCGCCGCCGCGGTAGTCGTGGACGAGCTTTTCCAGCGCCGCCTCGATGCCGAGCTCGTCGAGCGCGGGCGGGCGCAGCTCCACGGCGAGACGGCGGAGTTTCGTCAGGGTATCGGCGGTCTCGTCGCGAATGGCGAGGAGCGCCTTTTGCATATTTTCATCCGCGGTCTCGTTGGCGAGCGCGCGCAGGGAGAACAGGAGCGCGGTCAGCGTCTGCCCGGTCTCGTCGTGCAGCTCCATCGCGATGCGCTTGCGCTCCTCCTCCTGCGCGGTGATGATGTGGCGGATCAGGCGGGTGCGCTCGCGCGCGCCTTCTTTCAGGTGCTCCTCCATGCGGTTCATGGCGTTCGCGAGACGTCCGATCTCGTCCGACGAGGAGAGCGCGATGCTGCGCGGGGAGAAATGCCCCTTTGAGATGTGCTCGGCGCGCTCCATGAGGTGAAAGAGCGGGCGCGTGAGGATTTCGGACAGGCGGAAAATGAGCAGCGTCGCGAGCAGCAGGATGCCGAGCGTGATGCCGCTGAGCTTAAATAGGTTTGTTTTCAAGAGCCCCGCGAGTGCGTCCTCACTCACGCCGACACGCACCGTGCCGAGCGCGCCGCCCTCGATGGGCGTGCTGACGTCGCGGATGCGCCCGCGGTCGGTGCGAATCTCCATGACGTCGGGTTCTTCGCCCGCCGCCGGGTGCAGTTCGCGCAGGTGGAGCGGCATTCCCTTCGAGAACGTATGCGCCATGACGCGCCCCTGCTCGTCGAGGAGGAAGATATATGCGACGAAATCATTGTTGCGCTTCGTCGTGTGGATGAGTTCTTCGAGGGCAAAGAGATTGCCCGTTTGGATCGCCTCGCTGCTCAGCTCCGCCACCTCGACGGCAACGCTCGTACCGCGCCGCTCAAGCGATGCGCGCATGACGTCCGAGATCGTCGACCAAAAGAGCAGCCCCGTCAGGAGGGCAAAGAGGAGCACGATTGCCATCATGACGGCGGTCAGTTTCCCCGCAATGCGGAGTTTTGCAAACCAGCGCATCAGATCCCCTCTTCCGGTGAAAACTGCGGGTAAAGCTCGGGCTGCGGCGGAACGAACCGGTCGATGAGCAGATGCTGCATCGCTTCTTTTGCCTCGGCATCCTCATTCAGATGGAGCAAAATCTCCTGTACCGCATCCGCATCCCTCAGATCGCGTCGCGCGACGACGGGGCCCATCCCGCTGCCGGGCAGCGCCTCAAGCAGGCGGATCTTATCGAGGATCGCAGGCGCATTCACGCGGTAATAGTCATAGGTGAGACTCGCGATGACGCCGCCGTCCACGAGCCCGTCCGCGACGGCGCGCAGCGAATCGTCGTGACTATAGGTAAAGTAGTACGAGCCGAAGAAATGCTCGGGATCTTCGCCCATTGTGCGCAGGCGCGCCCGCAGCTCGATGTAGCCGGAGTAACTGAGGGGATCGACATAGACGAACCGCCGCCCGCGCAGATCGCTCAGCGCCTGTGCGGGAGAGGTGCGCGGAACGATAATGTACGAAAAATAGCGGTTCGCCCCGTCCCGCTCCGGCATCGCGAGCAGGCGGACATCCTCCTTTTTCCCGTAGACCATGTACGCCCCGCTCGACAGGAACGCAACGTCGGCGTCGCCGCGCGCGAGGAGTTGATTGATCTCCGCGTAGCTGCGGCGGTGCAGCAGGAGCACCGGGCGCCCGAGGAGCCGCCCGATGCTGCGCACCATCGCGTGCTGATATTCGTCCGTCGTTTGATGGTTCAGCACCGAGATCATCGCGATCCGCAGCGGCTGCTCGCGCAGCTCGATCTTATACCCCGGGATCGCCTCCACCCGGTCAAAATAGACCTGTATCCGCTCCTCCGAGAGCGTGTGAACGAGGACGGCGGCGAGTACCGCCAGCACTGCCCCGACGAAGATATATTGCCGTACTCGCATCGCGTCCCCTCCTTTGGCTTTTCCCTTGCCTTTACTTCTTGCGCGCCTTCCCGGTCAGTGTCTCGATGTGCAGGCAGAGCGCCGCCGTCCGGTGCAGATTCGCGGCGATGTAGCGACGCCCCGCCCGCATATAGTCCGCGCTGTATTTCACGAGGAGATGTTCGAGCGCGGCTGTCTTTGCCGCCTCCTCCGTGATCTCCTCCATGCGCCCCGCCGCGATCACCGACCAATAAATCGTCGCGAACTGATCCGGCAGCACCTGCGTATCCGTCACAGCGGTAAAGACCGCGCGGCTATGATGCGCCATGCAGTCCATCTTCGCGCCGCCCTCCGTCGTCCCATGGAAATAGATCGTGTCCCCGACCGCCGCATAGCTCATCGGCACGGCATACGGCGCGCCGTCCGCCGTCACGAGCGAGAGCACACCGTACTCTGCCCGCCGCAGCACCTCGCGCGCCTCCGCCTCCGTCAGCTCCCTGTCTTTTCGTCTCATTTTCGATTCCCTCTCATCGTGCAGAAAAACAGCCCGCCGCGACGGCAGGCTATACGAACCAATCACCATTCAACGTTGCAGAAATGCGGCATATTTGAGCCGGTAAGCCGCAAGCCGGACATCTCCAGGGATCACGCCCCCCACCTTCCTTCGCAGGAACGAAATAGTGTCAAAATCCCACTCCACAGCATGCCCTCTCTCGATTTTATTTTACTGGATTGTTGCTCTTCTTGCAAGAATCAGCACAATAAAACCTCCCGCTGCAGCTCTTTCTATTTTACAGCAAGAGGTTTTTTCATGGTCAATTATTTAGAACACCGTCCAATGGAACCCTTTCAGAACTATTGGATTGTAATCGCGACGCCGTGCGGTTTCTCCGGATTCATCGCTTCCGGCAGTTCATCAATCGTAACGTTGAGATCCGTATCAGCCGCAACCTTTGCTTCAAAAACCGATCCCTCAGGAAACGATACATTTGCCCCCCTCATGAGTGCACCTCCGAGAATACTGACCACAGCGACGACAGCAACAGCACCGCCATCGTTGTGTCTCTTCCGCTCAGCAGTGTATTCAAGCGGAATCTCCACGCCATTGACAGCCTTTACACTATCCACAGTGAACTCTAGTTTTCCCGCACGGCCAAACATACCGGATCTCGTGACGCGCGTGACTTTCGCAAACACCTTCGCCCCGGCCGGTACAACAACCACGCCATTGACGATTAAATTCTCTGCTAACTTCAAGGGAACCATATCCCCTTTGCGAGCTCTTTTGGATGTCAGTTCACTGGTCAAAATAACGGATAAAACGGTATCCTTTGGAATATATGCGTGGTCTTTAGGGATTTTAGAAATGACAGGCTTGCCCCCATCCAAAGACGGCTTAAACGGCTCCCATGTACCTGTCTCATGAGTACGCTGCACAGGCTCAGCAGCAAAGGCAGGCACAGCAGTGGACAGAGTTGCGGCACATAGTCCAAGTGCCATTGTTTTCTTAAATTTTCTCATCACGGTATCCTTTCCTGAACAAAATATCCAAATATTGAGCTAAATATATTATAATATTATTTTCACTTTAGGTCAAGACGTTCTATATACAAAATCATCTGCCTACTTGATACGCTCTATCCCTTCCTTATCTCTTCCATAGCTCCCTATAAAATGCCGCCTTGCCCCGGAGGACGTCGCCACCGCGCGTGCCGTCCGCCGTCCACGGCGCGAACGCGGGGCTCTCGGGCGTGCCGAGATACTCGAGATCCCAACGCTCGCAGGTCGAGCGCGGTCCATAGGGCGCGTGTGCGTACACGCCGTCCTCATTATCCGCCGCCTCCCCGTGCGTCATGATGCGTTCCTTGTCGATCGTCAGCCAAAGCCCGCCCGCAAGCGCGGCAACCGTCTGTGCCGCCGCCTCGATCTGCGCGCCCGTCGGCGGCTCATCCCCGAGACGCGAGGTCGTTGCCCCATAGGCGCAGAGGAGCGCGATGCTCACGCTCCCGCTGTTGCGCATGTAGGTCGCGGCGCGCAGTGCATCGAGCGCACCGTCCCCCACGACATAGACGCCGCCGTCCACATCAATCTGCACATGATAGTCCGCAAAGAACTGCCCATAATGCCCCGCCGTCCAGTGCAGGTACAGCTTCGTCTCGCGATTATATCGTGCCGCCGCATCACGAAGCGCGACGCGGTATGCCGCGCCGAGCGACACGAGATCATATAGCGTCACACGCGTCATCGCCGCACGCGGGAGTACGCCGCTCATCGTTGCATCTCCTGCTTGTTAATGCCCTGCGGCACTTGAATCATCCGTCCTGAATGCGGTGCAGATACGTCGCGCGTCCGGTCGTCTTTCTCGCACACAGTGTGCCGCACATCTGCCCCCGCATCATCTGAGAACACAGTATTTTTGTGCCGCATCTCCTGCGACACGCATTCCTCCCGCCCGGCAACCGTCCGCCCGAGAAACCCGATCAGCCCCGCGGCGATATTGCTCGTCAGCTCCGCGCTCCCGTAGAACACTGACAGAATCGCAAGCGCGACCAGCCCCGTCCCCACCATCCAATCCACACGCGGCAATTTTTCATGCATATGATTTGCTCCTTTCTTTTCCTACCGGCTCAGGTACATATACTGCCTATGTACCTGCATGAAGCGCGGAAAAGAAGAGGTGCGCATAAAAAGAGGTTCTGTACGAAATAGGTACAGAACCTCTTTTTTGAACGTATAAAAATTTGTCGTTGCAGGGACACATTACATGTACCGCGCCCTCCGCAACGAGAGACGCGCGTTGATACAACAGCTCCGAGGCATAAAAACCGTGAACAGTATTCGCCTGTGCAACATGACTTCTACGGAGGGCAGAGCATTCCTCACATGTTTCAATACCGCAAGCGGTATTCGCCCGTGCAACCACTCTTTGATTTCGATGAGGCGAACATCTCGTAGTTTCAATACCGCAAGCGGTACATATCCTCGCAAATGCTACGCAATATACCGCCCTCGTAGGGGCACGGCGTGCCGTGCCCTTGATCGATATACGGCGGCATAGCAAAGCGAACAACACCTAACAACTAGCGTCTCTACGCCGATACATACCAACATAGAACGACAGAAACCGCTATCAAGGATTCCACGACGCCCGCCGTCTCCATGCATCGCACAAAACGATAGGCGCGCATGGATCGCACGTGGGCACGGCACGCCGTGCCCCTACAGCGCGCGCGTAAATCAATGGTTTCCACCGGGCGCAAAACCGCAAGCGGTATTCGCCTGTGCAACGGGAGCGTAGAGGCGGGACTGCCAAATATTACGGGGTTTCAATACCGCAAGCGGTATTCACCTGTGCAACAGCGGTTTTGGATCCTTGTCCTTCGCCGAAACAGAGTTTCAATACCGCAAGCGGTATTCGCCTGTGCAACATCATGAGATTTGAGCGTCCTGCGGGGCGCTTTTGTTTCAATACCGCAAGCGGTATTCGCCTGTGTAAC
>NZ_KE384552.1:53359-145788 GCF_000426665.1 Centipeda artemidis DSM 19719
GTTTCAATACCGCAAGCGGTATTCGCCTGTGTAACAATTAAGGACGTCTCTGGTATTGAGCAGATGTCTTGTTTCAATACCGCAAGTGGTATTCGCCTGTGTAACTGTTTCTGATGGACGGAGAGGCAAAAGGTCGCGGGTTTCAATACCGCAAGCGGTATTCGCCTGTGTAACAAAACGCCCCTGCCGACCCTGCTAGGACGGCGCAAAGTTTCAATACCGCAAGCGGTATTCGCCTGTGTAACCTAAACAAGCTCTCTGGTATCTCACCCAGAAACTTCGTTTCAATACCGCAAGCGGTATTCGCCTGTGTAACAGCATACCCGCTAAAGCCGCGCGGGTGCTAGCGTAAATCGGTACATTTTGAAAACCTCGACGGTGGAATGCGGCTCTCCGGTCTCGTCGGAGGTTTTCGCCCGATATGCACATTATAGCGATTTTTTCCCTTTTTGGCAATGTATTTTCGCCATTTTGAGGGGTATTTTGCTAAATTCGGGGGATTCTATGGGGCTTTTTCCCATGTTTTGGCGCGTGGGCAGAAAACCTCGACGGCACTATGCGGGTCGCAGGGTTCGCGGGAGGTTTTCTGTGTGGATGCCAATTCTGAAAATTAGAGTTTTTATCGAACATATAGGGAGTTTTATTAATGAAATGTTTATTATTTTTAATGTAAAAGGCGGTTACATGAATGTAACCGCCTGAGAGATTTGTGATGTTGTGCGAGGGGGGAATGTAAGTGACGCGGAAGTTTGGATGCAGAGCAGGGAATGAGAGAAACACAAGCGCCGGCGTAGTTTAAGACCTACGTCGACGAAGCGTTCGACGAAACGACGACGCTAGGCGCGAAAATCCCGCGTCACGCCCTCACGCCTAGTCCTTGAGGGCGGTCTTTTCCTTCTATCAGCATCTCCTTCGTCAGTGTCCTCAGATAGTTCATGACGAGACGCACGTCGTCGAGGGTTTGGCGTCCTTTTTTGACGACGAGTCCGCTGTTGATGAAGATGGGGTCAAACAGTGGGATCTGTACGAAGTCGTCGGAGGGGAGGACGGACGGGCGCGCGAGGATAGTGGATGCGATGCCGCTGCGGACGAGGTTTTTGACGGTGTGGAGATAGGGCGAGTAGTGAATGACGTTCGGTTTTTCGCCGATGTGTCCGAAGGCGTCCTGCACGAGCCGGTCGATGAAGAAGCTGCTGTCGAGCATGACGAGGGGCTCGTCGCACAGTTCGCGGATGCTGACGGTGTGGCGTTTTGCGAGGGGATGTTCAAAGCGCGTGACGAAGGTGCATTCGCAGTCAAAGAGTTTCGAGTAGTTCAGGCGCGCGCTGAAGTCAACGGTGTAGTTGGTGAGGGCGAAGTCGAGTTTTTCTTCTTCAACCATTTGAAGGGCGCTGACGCCGCCGGTTTCGATGATTTCGAGTTCGATTTCGGGGTGCGCTTCGTGAAATTCGCCGAGAAGATATGGCAAAAAAACGACGCCGAGCTGGAGCGGCATGGCGATGCGGACTTTTGCGTGGCGGTGCGCCATGTCGCGAATCTCGTCGTCGAGGCGGGTGACTTCGCCGAGGATGAAGGAGATTTTGCTGAGGAGTTTTGCGCCGTCGCTCGTGACGGTGATTTTGCGTCCTTCGCGGTGAAAGAGGTTGAGCCCGGTTTCGGTCTCGATCGCCTGCATGGCGACGGTGACGGTTGGCTGGGAGACGTGGAGCTGCTCCGCCGCCTTGGTGATATTTTGCCACTGACAGACTTCATAAAAATACCGCATTTGTACGAGCGTCATAGGGTCATCTCCTTCCGCCGCCTACGGGCGTCTCCAACTGTGCTGTGTTATTAGTTTACTATATATATAAATATTCAAATATGATAAATATCACAAAAAAGATAGTTTTCATCGATAGTCTCGCACTATTTTTTGATGAAAAAGGGGTATTTCTCTTTTGGTCGTGTTCGTGCTATGTTAATCCTAGTTCAAATGCGCCGATGTGCGGCGCTTTACGATATGTATGCGAAAGGGGAATTTACGATGGCGGTATATTTTGCAGATGCGGTAGAGCGTTTTGTTGAGGATATGCTGGAGGCGAACGCGGACAATCTGAAGGCGTTCGAGACGAAGCCGGGTGTGTATTCGAATGTGGATCCGGAGACGCATCACGAGGTTGAGATTCCCGATGTGCATTTGACGAAGTGAAATCGTACGGTGAAGAGTGGTCTGTGGATCGCTCTTTTTTTGTTGGGGTTTTGTGGTATGTGAGGATTGGGAAAATGTTATAGGGCGGTGTAAGGCTAGATTATAAGGGGATGTTATAGCGCGGCTCAGGGTATCTTTCTCGCTGCTTCGCAAACGTCGCGGCAGGTCGGTATCGCTATATCGTTCATTCCGCCGCACAGTCCGTTGGACTGCAAAGCGGCGGTCTCACATGAACGTAAGTGACGCGGAAGTTTGGATGCAGAACAAGGAATGAGGAGGACACAAGGGAAGGCGTAGATGAAACCTACGTCGACCGCAGTGTCCGACGATATGACACAGTTATGCGCCAAAATCCCACGTCACGCCTAAGCGCCCCCCTTCGGGTAAATACTCCACAGCATCGATAAGATACCCGTTCGCCACATGATAGGTAACGGCGGTACAATCCCACATCCGACCGCAATGCAAGTGACGCGGAAGTTTGGATGCATAGCTAGGCATGAGGAGAATCCAAGCGACGGCGTAGAAAAGCTACTACGAGCGCAGAATTCGACGAATAACGACGCTATGCGCGAAAATCCCGCGCCACATCTCACAACACACCGTACAGTAAGTGATGAGATAGCTTGGATGCATAGCTAGGAAGTGAGGAGAACGCGAGGAAGGCGTAGTTTAAGACCTACGTCGACGAAATGACGACGCTAGGCGCCAAGATAGCCATCACGATCAGCAGATGCGAGGGACAAGTTCACCCGCCGGCATATCCACAACACGAATCCCGCCGAGGGGCGTGCGTATCCCGACGGCGCCGGGAGCGTCGGCGGTGGTCTCGCCGATGACGACCGCCTCTTTGCCGTACGCATTCTCATGCATGACGGAAAGGACGCGCGCGGTATCCTCGGGCGGAACGAAGGCGAGGAGTTTGCCTTCGTTGGCAAGTGTGAGGGGATCGAAGCCGAGCAGTTCGCAAACGCCCTGCACTTCGGGACGTACGTGGATCGCTTCCTCATCGAGGAGGATACCGACGCCCGCCGCGCCCGCGATCTCGTTCAGCGATGCCGCGACGCCGCCGCGTGTGGGGTCGCGCAGGACGGCGATGCCGGGCGCGGTCTTTAGCATCTCTTCAACCATATGGGAGAGTGGGGCGCAGTCGCTCGTGATGCCGGGCGGGAGGGTGAGATTATGCCGTGCTGCCATGACGGTGGCGGCGTGGTCGCCGAGTGTGCCGGAGACGATGATGTCCATGCCGGGGCGCACGTTCGTCGGGGAAATGTCCGCGCCCTCGATGAGCCGCCCGACGCCCGCGGTGTTGATATAGATGCCGTCGCCCGCGCCGCGCGGGACGACCTTGGTATCGCCCGTGACGATGAGGACGCCCGCCTCCTCTGCCGCTGTGCGAATGTCTGCAACGATGCGGCGCAATGTTTCCATCGAAAAGCCCTCTTCGAGGATGAGGGCGAGCGAGAGGTACTCGGGGTGCGCGCCCGACATGGCGAGGTCGTTGACTGTGCCGCAGACGGCGAGCCGCCCGATGCTGCCGCCCGGGAAAAAATGCGGCTGTACGACGTAGGAATCTGTGGTAAACGCGATTTTCCCCTCTGCCGGCAGAACCACGCCGTCATGCAGTCCGTTCAGCAGGGTATTGCCGAGCGCGGGGAGGACGATCTCCTCGGTCAGTGCGCGCGACAGCCGCCCGCCCGCGCCGTGCGCGAGTGTAATCATGTCATGCTCCATAGCGAAACCTCCCCGCACCGTATTTGTACCACGCGGCGCATGTGCCCTCGACGGACACCATGCAGGGCCCGACGGCGTGCTCGGGCACACAGCCCCGTCCAAAAAGGCCGCAGTCCTTCGGCACGATTTTCCCGCGCAAGACCTCGCCGCAACGGCATCCGCGCCGTCCGTCGGGGACGTCGATCGCGCCGAGAGGGCGCACGGCGGCAAAATCATAGGCGGCGTATTCTGCGCGCATTCTGAGCCCCGAGGCGGGGATCACGCCGAGCCCGCGCCATGCGGTCTCCGCCGGCTCGTAGACGCGTTCCACCGCCGCGCGCGCCGCGGGGTTGCCATCCGGGCGCACGACGCTCTCGTAGGCGTTCTCGATGCGCGCCTCGCCCGCCGCAACTTGCCGTACGAGCATCCGAAGGGCGCGCAGGATCTCGTCGGGGCGAAATCCGCCGACGACGCCCGGCACATGATAGTCCTCGGCGAGGAAGTCAAAAAGCCGCGTTCCTGTGACGACGGCGACATGCCCGGGCAGGAGGAATCCGTCGACCTGCGCGGTAGGGTCGTCGAGGAGGGCGCGCATGACGGGCGGGACGAGTTTTTGCGCGGAGAGCAGGAAGAAATTTTTAAGTCCTTGCCGCTCCGCCGCGAGTACTGCCGCCGCCTCGGTCGGGGCGGTCGTTTCGAAGCCGACCGCGAGGAATACGATTTTTTTCTCAGGATGCGCCGCCGCAGCCGCGAGTGCATCGAGCGGCGAGTAGACGACGCGGACGTCCGCGCCCGCCGCCTGCGCCGCGGCGAGGCTCGATGTGCTCCCGGGGACTTTCAGCATGTCGCCGAAGGTCGTGATGATGACGTCCTCCTGCCCCGCGTACGCAATCGCGGCGTCGATGTAGGCGTCGTGCGTGACGCAGACGGGACAGCCGGGGCCTGAGACGAGCTCGATTTCCTCGGGGAGGATCTGGCGCAGTCCCGCACGGAAAATCGCGACGGTGTGCGTGCCGCAGACCTCCATAATGCGGATGCGGCGTCCAAGGGGGGCGAGCAGGCGGTGCATTTCGCCTGTGACCTCCGCCGTGAGCGCGCGCATGTCGTTTGCTGTCTGCATCAGTGCGTCCTCAAGGCGTCGACCGTGCGCGGCGCGCCCTGCATCTCTGCGCGCAGGGCTTCCATCGCGCGCACCTCTTCCTCGTCTACGATCTGCATCGCAAAGCCCGCGTGGACGAGCACATAGTCGCCCACCGCCGCTTCGGGCAGGAGCATCAGGCTCGCCGCGCGGCGCACGCCCTGCACCTCCACCGAGGCGAGCCGGTCTTCGATTGAGATGACGCGAGCGGGTACTGCTAGGCACATAGTTATCCTTCTTTCTATCGATGACGCGGGATTTTCGCATCATTTAGGTTATGGTAAATCGGCGGGATTTTCGCGTTGCGTTGTTTGTTATTGTACGGCGGTAAGTTACGCCGCCGTGGATCGCTCGAGGGCGCAGCGGCGCGACGCCCCTACGGGGGCGGTATAGATGCCGGGTTTGCCTATTTATCGGTTGGCGCGCGTAGATCGGAGGAGGGCACGGCACGCCGTGCCCCTACAAGGCGCGCATATGTCGTATCCCTTGCCCACGAAGTGCGGAGATATAGAATGCTATGCGCCAAAATCCCACCTAATACCATCGCAACGTAAGTGATGCGGAAGTTTGGATGCAGAGCAAGGAAGGCGGCGGATTTACGAAATACTATCAATCCATGCCGCTCTCCGTAGGGGCACGGCGTGCCGTGCCCTGTATCAATGAACGGCGGCGTAACGTGCGGATGCAGCTATGCGCCAAAATCCCGCATCACGCCTACTGCCGCCTGTCCATACGCCACGCCCCCATCGTTCGGCGGTACGGTATGCGGCAGGAGGACGCGGTATTTGTCGCGGATGAAGAGGAGCAGCAGTTCCACGAGGAGTGCGTTCTGGAACACGCCGCCGGAGAGGGCGACGGTGCGAAGCCCGGTCTCGCGTGAAAGGCGGTCGAGGAGGTCGCAGGTCGCGGCGGCGAGTGTGACGTGGAAGTCGAGGGCGCGCCCGGCGCGCTCTTCGTCCGAGAGCTGTTCCGCTTCGTCCGCGATCGTCCGAAGCACAGGCATGAAGTCGATCGTCAGCGGCGCACCGCGCTCATCCGCCCCCCGCAAGGCATACCGCAGTACTCGCCCGCGCCGCTGCGCCCTGCGCGCGCATTGTTCGAGCTCAATTGCCGCCTGCCCTTCGTAGGTGTTCACATAGGTGATGCCGAGGAGCGCCGCCGCGGCGTCAAAGAGCCGCCCGACGCTCGATGTAAGCGGCGCGTTGACGCCCGCCGCCGTCGCCTGCATGAGGAGCTGCCATCCGGGCGGGAGCTGCGCCGCAAAGCCGGGACACTTCTTCTTGAGCTTTTTCCCATGCACGCCATAGAGCGTCCACAGCGCGAGCCGCCACGGCTCTGCGGCGGCTTTGTCACCGCCCGGGAGGGGCATATACGCAAAATGCCCGAGCCGCTCATAGCCCGAAAGATCGGCGGCGAGAAATTCCCCGCCCCACGCGCGCCCGTCGTCCCCGTAGCCCGTGCCGTCAAACGCCGCGCCGAGGACGCGCTCCGTGCATCCGTGCTCGGCGAGCACCGCCGCGATATGCGCGTGATGATGCTGGACGCGGACGAGGGGGATGCCCTCCGCCGCCGCGCGCGCTTCGAGATACCGTGTCGATAAATAATTCGGGTGCAGGTCGGCGACGAGGAGCTGCGGATGCACGTCGAACAGCCGCTCATAATGCGCGATCGTCCCCTCGTAGGACGCGCGCACCTTTGCATTCGTGAGGTCGCCGATGTGCTCGCTGAGGAAGGCTTCGCGCCCGCGCGTGAGGCAAAATGTGCTCTTGAGCTCCGCACCGCCCGCAAGCACCGAGATTTTTGAATCAAAAGGAAGCGCGACGGGTGTCGGCGCAAAGCCGCGGCTGCGGCGCAAAATCATACGCCCGCCCGCCGCCATCCGTACGACGGAGTCGTCCACGCGGTGCGCGATTTCGCGATTGTGCGTGAGGATCGCGTCGGCGATGTCCCGGAGTTCTCGCTCCGCCGCCGCGTCCTCGTAGAGGATCGGTTCGCCGCTCATGTTCGCGCTCGTCATGACCCAGAGGTCGCCCGGCGCGAGCAGGAGGAGGTGAACGGGCGCGTAGGGGAGCATCACGCCGAGATACGCGTTCCCCGGCGCAACGGACGGCGCGGCGTCCCCGGCAATGCCGCCGCCGGCATTCGCCGCCCTATGCCTCCGCAGGAGGACGATCGGCGCGACGGGCGACGTGAGCCACCGCTCCTCGTCCGCCGATACTTCGCACAGCTCCCGCACGGTCTCCGGTGATCCCGCCATCACGGCGAGCGCCTTGTCCTCGCGGTGTTTGCGTGCGCGCAGACGCGTGACCGCCGCTTCGCTCCGTGCATCGCAGACGAGATGATAGCCGCCGATGCCCTTCACCGCGACGATGCCGCCCGCGGCGACGATGCGCCGCGTCTCGGCGATCGCATCTCCGTCAAACGCCCCCGTCTCCGTCAGCAGGCGGTACGCGGGTCCGCAGTCCGCGCAGGCGTTCGGCTGCGCGTGAAATCTGCGGTCGGCGGGATCGTCATATTCGCTTTGACACGCATCGCACATGCGGAACGCCGCCATCGTCGTGAGCGGACGGTCGTACGGCACGCCGCGGATGATGGAGTAGCGCGGGCCGCAGTTCGTACAGTTCGTAAAGGCGTAGCCGTGCCGACGATCGCGCGCATCCATGGTCTCGCGCCTGCAATCGGCGCAGACGGCGAGATCGGGCGAGACGAGCGTGCGCGGCGCGTCCCCCGCAGGGCTTGGCAGGATGCGAAAATCCTGTGCTCCAACGGGGGGAATCTCGCGCACGGTCACCGCCGTCACGGACGCGGCGAGCGGCGCCTCGTCGCGCAGAGCCGCCGCGAACGCATCGAGCGATGCCGCCGCGCCCTCCGCCTCGATGCCGACGCCCGCGCTGTCATTGAGTACCCATCCGCCGAGCCCACAGCGCATAGCAAGCCGATAGACAAACGGGCGAAACCCGACCCCCTGCACGATCCCTGAGACACGAAAGGCGCGCCGCTCAGCGGCGCACCTCTCTCCGCTCTGCGCGGACAATCGTTCCTCCATCATGCGATCCGCACGCTGCGCTGCATCCCGCGCGGCGTGGGCACTGCGCCCCACCGTACGAGTTCCTCCACCGCACGCGCGGCAAAGGACGGCAGCGCCGCCGCCATCTCGGGGCTGAGCGTGAGTCCCGCCGACAGCTCGTACGGCTGCATCCCGAGGACTACGACCTGCGGGATCGCGCGATCCGTGACCGTGAGCCACGCGAGCACGTCCTGAATGCCGATCTCGTGCGAGGAGAGTTTTTCCTGAAAATGCGCCATCACGGCGTCGTTCTCGAACCGGTAGACTTTCCCCGGCGCACCGCCCCCCGAAATCGCGTCGAGGATGAGCAGACGCTGCGTCCCTGTGACGAAGTGCAGCAGCTCTGGACCGAGCGTGCCGCCGTCGAGCAGGCGCACCTCCTCGGGGAAGTTCCATCCCTCCCGGAGATACTCCATCGCGCGCACGCCGAATCCCTCGTCGCGCAGGATGATGTTGCCGATGCCGAGCACCGTGATGGGTGCGACCTCGACCAGCGATTCATCGTTCATCGTGCTCCCCCTTCCCTCTTTGCGGCGACCGCCGCGCGCAGCCATGCGAGCCACTGTGCCATGCCGTCCTCCATACGTGCGGAGACGGGCAGGACGGCGATGCCCGGATGCAGCGCTGCGATGTCCCGCCGCGCCGCCGCCATGTCAAAATCGGTGTACGGCAGCAGATCGCATTTATTCAGCAATGCCGCCGCAGACTCTTTGAAAATGAGCGGGTACTTGAGCGGTTTATCGTCGCCCTCCGTGACGGAGAGGACAACCGCCTTTGCGTCCTCGCCGAGCGCGAACTCGGCGGGGCAGACGAGATTGCCGACGTTCTCGATGACGATGAGGTCGAGCGCGGTGAGATCGAGCTGCGCAAATGCCGCTGCGACCATCGCCGCGTCGAGATGACAGCCGCCGCTCGTGTTGATCTGCACGACGGGCGCACCGCAGCGCTCGATGCGCGCCGCGTCCTTGTCCGTAAAGAGATCGCCCTCGACGACCGCCGTGCGCAGCTCCCCAGCGAGCGCGGCGAGCGTCTTCTCAAGGAGCGTCGTCTTGCCCGCCCCGGGCGAGCCAAGGAGGTTCAGCGCGTAGATCCCATGCCGCGCGAGGAGCGCGGCATTCTCTGCCGCCGCGTTCTCGTTGCGCCCGAGGATGGCCGCCTTCACGAGTACCTTCATCGTATCATTCCATCTCTATATAGTCGACGCGCATCTCGCGTCCGCCCGTCATCTCCAGCCCGCCCCCGCAGAGGGGACACAGGAGATCCTGCGGGCGTATATGCATCTCCCTGCCGCAGTCATGACAACGCCCCGTCAACGGCACGCGCTCCCATGTGAGCGCCGCCCCCGCCGCGATCGTTCCCCGCACAAGGGAGTCAAAGGCGAGGGAGAGCGACTCCGTTTCGACGCCTGCGAGTTCGCCGAGGATCAGATGTACCTCTGCAATATGCCGGGCATCATTTTGCCGTGCGTAGTCCATCGCAATGTCGACGATGCCCTCGGCGAGTGCCATCTCGTGCATAGAGGATTACAGCTCCGCCGTGAGACCGTGCGCCTCGATCGTGCGCGCGATCTCCATGAGTTTCGTCTTCGCGGGGCTATAGTCCACGGTCGTCTCTCCGTCATGCACATGGATATGCACATAGAGGACGCCGGGGAGACCGAGCAGCGCGTTTTGCACCGCCGCCGCGTTCTCCTCCGTATAGCCCCGCACAAAGAACTGCATATGCGTTGTGCTCTCGGCGATCTCGCCGCAGCCGCAGTCTTTACACATCGGATCATTCTCCTTCAGCGCAGGAATCTGTACCTGCCGCTTCACATAATTGCGCATCTTGTGCAATGCGCGTTCACAATCATACAGCCCAATCATTCAACATCTCTTGCGTCCGCCGGGGTATGCCGGAGCAGCTTGCTGCCCGCGAACATACTCGAGACTTCCGCTTCTCCTTCCATAAATTCCGATCGTACGACCAGATAGAAATGCCCGATGGCAAAGAGGATGATGACCCACGCCATGTAATGATGGACGACGTGCGCCATGTACTCTCCGCCGAGGATGCGGTTCACCCAGCCGAATAGGATGCCGCCAATGGCGCTCGGCTCGGTCATGTAGTACATCGCGAATCCCGTCAGCACCTCGACCGCGACCATGCCGTAGAGCCCCGCGTACGCGGCGCGTGCGAGCGGATTGCGCAGGAACGGCTTGTGCGAGAGTTTCAGGAACATGTAGTGCCGCGCGACCTCGATGGCGTCGCGGTAGTACATGAGACTCCAAAAATGCGGGAAGAGCCGGTCGCCGCGGTTGATGATAAACCCGTACACGCGCCCGATGAAGCCCGCGCAGAACGCGAACGCCGCGACAAAGTGAATGTTGCGGATGAGATTCATGAGGAGCGGCGAGTAGGTCGGCTCTGAGAACAGCATCGTCGGCGGCTTCGTGATGAGCAGCCCCGTCACGGACAGCACAACGATGGCAGCGACCATCAGCCAGTGAAAGATGCGCAGGAAGGGACTAAAGAGGTAGTATTCCTTCCGTTCTTCTTGTTTCATGATGCGCGCCCCCTATTCGTCTACACGGATGCCCGCATAGGGATCTGTGGTCACGACGCGGATCGTCTCCCCCTTTGCGTTGAAGAGATGCGTCGAACACGCCATGCAGGGGTCAAAGGAGCGCACCGCCTTGACGATCTCGAGCGGCTTATCGGGGATCTTGACGGGCGTATCCATCATGGACGCCTCGAACGCGCCGTGCCCCTCCGCGTCGTCGCGCGGGCAGGCATTCCACGTCGTCGGGACGACCGCCTGATAGTTCGCGACCTTGCCGTCCTTGATGACGACCCAATGACTGAGACCGCCGCGCGGGGCTTCGTAGAATCCGACGCCCTTTGCTTCCTTCGGCCACGAGGAGGGTTCCCACTTCTCGTTGTTGACGACCGTCGTGTCGCCGCTCTTGATGTTCGCGACAAGTTTGTCAAAGAAATATTTGCTGATCTCGGCTTGGAGCTGCGCGTCGAGCGCGCGCGCCGCCGTGCGTCCGACGGTCGAGGGCAGCCACGCTTCGGGCGGGACGCCGAGGACTTTGGTCACGGCGTCGACCTGATCGACGATCATCTGCTCCGCCCATGTGAGTGTCCCAAGCAGTCCCTGTTTTGCCTTCGTATAGAGGACGATGTAGCGCGCGAGTGGGCCGACCTCGCAGAGCTTGCCGCGCCATTTGGGGGTCTTTAGCCAAGAGTATTTGCCCTGTTCGTTGAGCGCCTTCCACTCGGTCTTTGTGCCTTCCTTCGGCTCGGTGTAGTTCGGCTCCGTGACGCCCTCCCACGGATGGAGCGCGTTCTTGTCGCCATTCGGATATTTGTACCACGCGTGATCGACGCTCTCGGCGATGCCTGCGGGATCGGAGACGTCCTCCATCGTGAACTCATGCACCTTTGCCTGCATGACGCCGCCCGCGAAGTCCTCGACGACGCCGTTGCAGCGCACGAGGAGGTTCTTGAAGAAATCGCCGTTCGTCGCGCCCGAGAAGGGTTCCTCGGGGAACATGCCGAACGCGAGGCAGCGCTTTTTCGCAAGTCCGCCGCCGTGTGTATAGCCCTGCTTGACGTACATCGCGCCGATGGCGAGCACATCCGGCAGATAGTAGTCGTTCATCATGTCCCGCGCCGCGTTGATGGAGCGGTCGACGATAGCGAGCCGCGCCGCATTGATCGGGGCGTTGCCGTCCTCCATGGAGATGGAGCAGGGCATCCCGCCGAGAACGTAGTGCGGGTGCGGGTTCTTGCCGCCGAAGACGACGTGCGGGATAACGAGGTCCTTTTGTTTATCCAGCATCTCGAGGTAATGCGAGATCGCCATGAGGTGCACCTCAGGCGGCAGCATTTGAAAATCGGGGTGATCCCACCACTGCGCGGAGAAGATGCCGAGCTGTCCGCTCTCGACGATCTTTTGAATCTTTGCCTTGAGCGCGGCGTAGTAGGAGGGCGTCGCGACAGGCATATCGTGCGGGTACGCCTCGGTGTCGAGTCCCGCGGGGCCGCGGAAGGGCAGGCGGTAGGTATCGAGCACCGTATTCTGGAGCGCCGCCGTCGCCGCGGGATCGGCTTTGAGCGCTTCGATGGGGCTCACCCAGTCCAGCGCGTGCAGATGATAGAAGTGGACAATATGATCGTGTTCTCCGAGCGATGCCGCGATGATGTTGCGAATGTAATGCGCGTTCTTCGGGATCGTGATGCCGAACGCATCCTCCACGGCGCGCAGACAGCCGAGCGCATGGGACGACGTGCAGACGCCGCAGATACGCTGGATATACGCCCACGCGTCGCGCGGGTCACGGTCGTGCATGACGAGCTCGAGCCCGCGCCATGCCGTGCCGGAAGAGATCGCATCCTGTACTTTCCCCGTTGCCTCGTCGACCTGAATCTCGACGCGCAGATGTCCCTCGATACGGGTAATCGGATCTACAACAACGTGTTTCATTCGTGCACCTCTTTCTCATGCGCCGCAAGCTCTTTCTCGTGGAGATGCTTCTGCACGAGACTTGCGCCCGCGTGCGCCGCAACGCCGACTGCGGTCGCTACGGCAAGACCTGCGCCAACCATGTCGACGTCGATGCCGTTATACTCCGGGAGCCGGCGCGAGAACGGCGCCTGATCCCAGAAATTCGCGTTGCTGCACCCGATGCACGCCGCGCCCGATTGAATCGGATACGACATGCCCTGATACCAGCGGAGATTGCCGCAGGAGTTGTACGTCTCGGGGCCCCTGCAGCCGAGATGATAGAGACACCAGCCCGCCTTTGCGCCCTCGTCGTCGTAGCGCTCGGCGAACATGCCCGCGTCAAAGAACGGGCGGCGGTAGCAGGTGTCGTGAATACGGTTGCCGTAGAACTGTTTCGGACGTCCCTCCGCATCGAGCGGCGGCAGCGTGCCGAAGAGGGCGACGTGCATAAGAACGCCCGTCATGACCTCGGGGATCGGCGGGCAGCCGGGGACGGCGATGTAGGGTTTCGCTCCGATGAGCGAGCGGATGCCGCGCGACTCCGTGGGATTCGGCGCCGCCGCCTGAATACCTCCCGAGGTGGCGCAGGTGCCGTAGGCGACGACCGCCTTTGCCCCCTCGGCGACGCGTTTGAGCGTGTGCTCGAAGGAATGCCCGCCCGACATGCAGGTGTATGCATGTGTGCCGACCGCAACGCCGCCCTCGACGGCGAGAATGTATTCGCCGTGATACTTCTCCATTGTCTTTTCGAGGTGCTCCTCGAACGGCGCGCCGCAGCCCGCGCTCAGCACATGGCTGTACTCGAGCGCAATGCAGTTCAGTACGAGGTCGGAGGCGAGCGGCGCCCCCGAGCGGATGAACGACTCGTCACAGCCCGTACACTCGTGGCCGTGCAGCCAAATGACGACCGGCAGCGGTTTGACCTCCGCCGCCTCAACGACCTTCGTGAGGTTGTCCGTGCTCAATCCCATGAGCGACGTCAGCGTAACGCAGGTTTTCAAAAAGCTGCGCCGGCTCATACCCTTCGCCAGGTATGCCTCCCATAGACTCTCCCTCTTGTCCACGCTCCTGCCTCCTAACAATAATACACAGGCGATTGCCTTTCGGCGCGGATAATAAATTCTTCCTATGAAGAATTCTTATTATTATACACCCGACGGGGCGAAAAAGATATATAATTCGCCCTCTTCCTCCAATCATTTTTATCTGCGCCAATCCCAATTTTATATATAAAAAGGGGACCGCCTCCCGTGCCAAATGCACGACAAACAATCCCTCTGCATCCTGCGCGGCTGCTCATTCCGCACGGTAAGATCGCAAGCAGGTCTTGCGGCAGCGGTTATTCGTCGTTTCCTTTTCGATATGGGAAGGCGCGCGCATTTCTGCGCGTACCCGGTGCGCGCGGGGCGGAAGTCCCCCGGCGCAGGCGCAATATCATAGGCGAAGCCCTTAGATATTTTTGCTCGGAAACGCGGGACGATAGTAATTCTCTATCTGTCCCATAGTTATTTAATGATAGCTTCATACTATCAGGATTCGCGTCCGCTGTCAATAATCTACGCGAATCGGCCGGAAAAATTTTATTTATTGTTTGAATTTCATCCTGTGCGCGAGTTTTTTCACCGTATCGCGCTCTTTCTCCGCCATGGTGTCCGGGCGGATCTCTGCCGGCTCGCCGTTGCGCGTGCTGTGGGCGAGTTCCTTCTCGTCCGCGCCGACGGCAATCACCGCGTAGGTGCTGACGGTGTTTTTCTTGAGATCTATGACGCGCTGCTGGAGCGTGTAGCGCAGCTCCTTGTAGTCCTCGTCATGCATGGCGCGGGCGAACTGCGCGCGCCCAAGCTCGTTGTAGAGGATGAGCTGCCAGTAGGAAATGGTGCCGTCTTTATTCCGGTGCATTTTGCCGCGGTCAACGAACCACCCGCGCCGCTCGTCGCCCTCAACGAAGACCCAGTGCCCCTCTGCAAGTGTGGGCGCTTTGAGATGGGGATTTACTTCGTAGATCTTATCGATCAGCTTTTCGATCTCCGCGGTCACCTCGTCCACGGCGGCATTGATCTCATCCTCATCTTCCGTATCCGCCGTCCTGTCTGCGGCCATGGCGCTCTGCCATGCGTCCTTATCGCCGACATACGCATACCCCACCGGGCGGTCGTCTTTCGTGGGCGGGGCATCCGTTTCGTGTGCGGCATCGGCGCGCGCACCATGCTCATCGGATGATACAGTGCTTTTTTCCTCTGTGCTGTCTTGGCCGCTTTCCTTGCCATTCTGTTTGACGCGGGTATCCTGCGGTTCCTCAACTTCGCCGCCGAGTTCGTCCATCTCCTCGGCGAGCTTCTTATCCTCGCTTGCGGGAGCGTCGTTCTTCGCCTCGTCTGCAGATGTTTCCTCCGCTGTGGTCACCGTGTGGCTCTCCGATTTCTCCGCTGCGATACCGCAAACGGGGAGGAGTAAAATCCCTGCAGCGAGAAGATATGCGAACGATTTTGTTTGCATGACAAGATTCCTTTCTCTCTATCTCTCTATCAAAGGTACGGTGCCGGGTTCACGGGCTGTCCGTTCAGGCGCACCTCATAGTGCAGATGCGGCCCGGTGGAATGCCCTGTCGAGCCGACATAGGCGATGATCTGACCGCGGCGCACCTGTTCGCCCGCCGTAACGGCAACCGCCGAGGCGTGCCCGTAGCGGGTCATGACACCATTTCCATGATCGATATCAACCATGTTGCCGTAGCCGCTCCCGCTCCACCCGGCGGCAGTGACGACGCCGTCGGCAGTCGCCGTGATGGGTGTGCCGGTGTCGGCGGCAATATCGATGCCCTGATGGAACTCCGCTCCGCCAAAACGCAGACCGTAGGGCGAGCTGATGAAGCCGTCCGTCGGCCATCCGGTCGGGGTCGTGACGGGCGCTGTGCCGCCAAGGCCAGACGCTCCCGGGTAGTTCTTCTGCACGATGCCGCTGAGTTCATCGAGCGATGCACGGCGCACGCCGATATGCCGCTCGAGCGCCGCGAGTGCCTCGCTGAGGTCGTCCGTTGTCGCACTGTGGGGCACCCCGCCCGTAGGCGCGGCGTCTCCGACCTGCGGATTGTCGTCCTCAGGCTGCGTCTCAGGGGCGCCGACGATGGCGCGCAGTCCGTCCTCCGTGCGGCGGAGCTTGCCCAGCTCCTCTTCGAGCGCGGCAGCTTTTTTCGACACCGTGAGGATCTGCTCCTGCTGTATGCGGTTCGCCTCGCGCAGCTGTGCCGTCTCCGCCTCATGACGGTAAGAGTGCATGAGCGTGTAGACTGAGAGCGCGGATGCGCCGATGAGTACGGCAAGTCCCGCGCCCGCCCCGACGGCAAGCATCCGCACAGCGCGCAGGGAGAGATGTACCGAGCGCGTCACATCGCTCTCTGTGTCAAAGAGCCGGAGTGTAAAGCGTTTTCCCACAGCTTCTGTGGATGTGGGAGGAACGGTAATGTGATTTGTGCTGTTGTTTATGCTGTTATCTTCGTTGTTGTTTATGTTGTTTGTGTTATTATCCATGTTATTTCCCATGTTATCGGTGGATTCTTATCGCCGATATTGAATGAATACTCCTCTATGCAGGCGTTCATATTTTTCGTTCCTCTATCCTACTCTGCACAAATGAAAACCTGCTGAGTTTTCAGCAGGTCGTTATTCGTAATGTCCTTTGCACGACAAAAGTTCTATAAAGTCGTTTGTGATGCGATAGACGAGCCGATTCTGCTCGTCAATGCGTCCGGATCGATCAATTCATGAGGGATACCTTTGCCGGCATTGAGCTGTGAGATTCCTCGCCGAAGATGTCTCATATTGCTCTCTGAGCAGAACACGTCTGAAATTCTCTCTGCTGATTCTGTATCGCAAAGTTCTACGTTCTCATGCGACATATCGTTACTCCTACTACAAGGTTTTGTATTTAATCGCGGCTCAGGGTATCTTTCTCGCTGCTTCGCAACGGAAAATACGCTGTTTCTTCGGTTCGGGGGCATATTCTTGTCGCTGCGCAAACGGCGTGCGCGTCACGCCCGATGATAAAAGATACTGCGCCGCACCGCCGGGCAGTACTGCGGCGCGGCGACATCTGTACGGAACGAAAATGTCGGAGCACGCCGCCCCCTATGGGGGTAAAAGCTCCGCGACCGCGAATACGCCCCCTCACCGTGCGATAGAAAACGGCGATACACCTCATACGGCAATCAACGGCACACCGTACATCCGCTTATATAGCGGAAAGATATACGTTCCATGCCGCCATATATCGATACAGGGCACGGCGTGCCGTGCCCTGTATCGATATATGGCGGCGTAACGTATCGCTTGATTATGAGGTCATACACGTATGGCGTTACCTTTGGGCGGCGAACGGTGTGCGCTCTCGTGGCGCTTAGCATCACCCGAAGGGGCGGGGCGGCGCGGATAGATGCGAGATACGAGGATGTGAGAACGCCGCCATACGGCTCTCGGAGCAGTGCGACCTAGAGCCGTGGCGGCGTACTTTCTAGGTATCATGCATGGACTGCCGTCCCGTTTGCGCTGCGGAACGAAGCGCACACCTGAGCCGCGAAGGAAAACCTAAGATGCCAAAATCCCGCATCATACCTTTCCTATCGATACGCGCGCGTCAATCGCTAGAGGGCACGGCACGCCGTGCCCCTACAATGCGCGCATACATTGACACGACATCCCACGATGTTAAAAAACATGAAACAGCTAGGCGCGAAAATCCCGCGTCACGTCCTACGACAGCCCGTAAAGTAAGTGACATGCAAGCTTGGATGTATAGCTAGGCATGAGGAGAATCCAAGCGAAGGCGTAGTTCAAAGCTACGTCGAGTGCAGTATTCGACGAATAACGACGCTAGACGCCAAGATCGCATGGCACGCCTCACGCCTTACCAGCGGATAGGCAGCGCCTGCCCCATTGCCTCCTTTAATACGCCTTGCTCCTCATCCGTCAGCGCATAATCGGATGTTCCCCCCTTGATGGGTTTGATATAACTGCGTGAATCGTCGCGGGCAAAGATGCTGGAAAAGATGATGCCGTCGTTGTTCGCGTCAAGCATAGCGACCGCATAGCTGAGGTCGCCGCCCATGTCCTCAAACGCACGGAAGCGCACAGAGGCAGTACGGACAAGGGTGCGGCGCAGGAATTGGCGGATGAGTTCATTTTCCTCAAGGAGGCGTGCATTGGTCGCGGCGACCGTCTCGACCTCCCTGACATGCTTGATGAGCATACTCTCCAGATCCTCAACCTCCGTGCCGCGCATCATTTCGCGGTAACGGCTGCGCATCCCTGAGATTCGTATCATTTGATAGAGAACAAGGATTAACAACACTACAATGAGAATCATGGAGGCGAGCAAGAGCGTCGCTTCATGCGCTCCAATATAATTCACAAGATTTTGCAGAAACACTTCTTTCTTCCCTTCTTTGGTTCTTCGCTCAGACGGTGAAATTCTGCGTGGAAACGGCACGCAGCGCCGCGCGCTTATCCTCCTTCGCTGCCCCGTCCGCAGCCGTGAGGAGTCCGAGGAGCCGTTCGAGGTCGTCCGCGGAGAAATAGCTGATCTCGAGCTTCCCTTTGCCCTCTTCGCGCCCTGCCCGGATCGAGACTTTCGTCCCAAGGCTGCGTGTCAAACGTTCCTCCGCCTCGCGAACGAAAATATCGGGAGCGGAGCGCTGCGCGGGTGCCGCAGACGTTTTTTTGAGGGCATTCGGGTCTTTGACGAGCCGCTTGACGAGCGCTTCGACGCCGCGCGCGGTGAGCTCATGCTCTTGGATGTATTCGGCGGCTTCACTCTGGAGCGTCTTGCTCTCAAGGGCGAGGAGCGGCCGTACCTGCCCCACGCTGAGGACGCCGTTCGCGAGAAATGCCTGCACGGAGGCGGCGAGCCGCAAAAGGCGGACGCTGTTGGCGATCGCCGATCGGCTGCGCGCAACGCGGCGGGCAAGCTGTTCCTGAGAGAGTTTGAACTCGCCGAGGAGGCGCTCGTAGGCACGCGCTTCTTCGATGGGGTTCAGATCCTCGCGCTGGAGGTTCTCTATGAGCGCCATCTCGGCGAGCTCGGCATCCGCTGCAATGCGAAACACCGCAGGGACTTCGGTAAGCCCCGCGAGCTTTGCCGCGCGCAGGCGGCGCTCACCCGCAATCAGTTCGTATGCACCGCTGCCGATGTCGCGGACGATGAGAGGCTGGAGGATGCCGTGCTGCGCGATGGATTCCCGCAGTTCCTCAAGAGCGCCCTCATCGAATTCGCGGCGCGGCTGGAACCGGTTCGGCTGTATACGGTCTATGGAAAGAAGCGCCGGGGTTCCGGCACTGCCTGCGGAATACGGAGGCACCGCCCCTGCGGTTTTCACAGAACTTCCTTTTCCTTTGGCGGCGGATGCCGCCGGTTTCTTTGTCCCGGATGTTTTTGCACCCGCAGGATTGGGAGATGCGGAGCCCTCGGGTGCCAGGATGTTTTTCCCGAGTCCGAATGCGCCGAGTCCGCGTCCGAGTCCGCTTTTATTTTTCTTCACGCTGCATCACCTCCCTCGCAAGTTCTATATACATCTCCGCCCCGCGCGACGTGATGTCGTAGGACGTGATGGGCTGCCCGAATGACGGAGCTTCGGAGAGCCGGACGTTGCGCGGGATAAGCGTTTGATAGAGGGCGGCGCCAAAGACGCCGCGCACCTCATCGACGACCTGTGCGGCGATGCGCGTGCGCCCGTCGTACATGGTCATGACGACGCCCTGCACAGTGAGCGCAGGGTTCGCGCTCTCCTGCACGAGCCCGATGGTGTTCATGAGCTGTGCGACACCCTCCAGCGCGTAGAATTCGCACTGGATGGGGATGAGAACGGCATGTGCCGCGGTGAGTGCATTGAGCGTTAAAAATCCAAGTGAGGGCGGGCAGTCGATGAAGATGTAATCATAGTCCCGCTCCCCCTCTGCGATGGCGTCGCGCAGGCGTGTCTCGCGCCGATCGAGCCCCGCGAGCTCGACTTCAGCGCCCGCAAGCTCGACATTCGCGGGGAGGATATCGACACGGTAGTCCGATGCGATGCACGCATCGCGCAGGCGCGCCCCCGCGATGAGCACTTCGTAGGTGGTCGCGGTCAGCGTATTTTTTTCAATGCCAAATCCGCTGGTTGCGTTGCCCTGCGGGTCGATATCGACGAGCAAAACGCGGCGTTTCGCACGTGCAATTGCGGCGGCGAGATTCACCGCCGTCGTTGTTTTGCCGACGCCGCCCTTTTGACTTGCGATCGCGATGATATGTGCCACGGGATCATCCTTTCCGCATCTTCTTTCGTATTCCCGGTTAGAACAGCACCTTCGCAAGGCGGAGGTATTCGGGATCGAGTTTCTTCTTATTGTTCACGGCATCGTAGAGGTTGACCGAGACGACATGTCCCTTGCTGTAGCCGAACACGACGCCGGAGAGTCCGGAGATGAGGGCGAGTGCCGCCTGTTCGCCGAGCTGGCTGGCGCGGACGCGGTCAATGACGGACGGGGCACCGCCGCGCTGAATATGACCGAGCACGGAGACGCGCGTCTCGATGTCCGTGTGCTGCGCAATGTAGTCGCAGATGTCCTGTCCCTTTGCGGCACCCTCGGCAACAACGATGAGGATGTAGCGCTTTCCCTTTTCGTAGGCGACGGCGAGATTTTCAGTGATCTCGGCGATGTCAAACTCCTCCTCGGGGACAAGGATGTATTCCGCACCGCCGGAGATGCCCGCAACGAGAGCAAGCCAGCCGCAGTTGCGCCCCATGACCTCGAGGACAATGACGCGGCGATGCGCCGAGGCGGTGTCACGCAGCTTGTTGATGGCATCAATGATCGTGTTCGCCGCCGTATCGCAGCCGATCGTGTAGTCCATGCCCCAGACATCGTTGTCGATCGTTCCCGGCAACCCGACGATGGGGAAGCCATACTCCTCGGACAGGAGCTGTGCCCCGCGCAGCGAGCCGTCACCGCCGATGACACAGAGTCCCTCGATACCGCGCTTAATGAGATTTTCATGTCCGAGGCGCCGCCCCTCCGGCGTTGTCCAGCGTTTGCACCGCGCCGTCCCGAGGAATGTGCCGCCGCGCTGGATAATATCACCGACATCCTTAGACTCGAGCTCGCGTAGATCCTCTTCGAGCAGCCCGTGATAGCCGTCGTTGATGCCCCACACCCGGACTCCCTCGTAAAGCGCCGTCCGTGCCACGGCACGTGCCGCCGCATTCATGCCGGGGCTGTCTCCCCCGCTCGTCATGATGGCAATGCTCTTTAACATGACCGTTCCTCCCCTACCCGGTTGTAAAATGCGTGCAGACGCCCGCATCCATTTTCCTAAACTCCCTTCATCATATCACAAATGACAAAAAAAATCCCCTCTTTTTTCAAGGGGATGGGGGGAGATTGTTTCACGTGAAACAAAAATTTATTTGGTTTTTAGAGCGGCTCAGGGTATCTTTCTCCACGCTCCGCAAACGATGCGGCAGAACAATATCGCTATATAGTTCATTCCGCCGCACAGTCTTTTGGACTGCAAAGCGGCGTTCTGACAAATCACTGTCTAGGATCACTACGAGCCGCATCGCCCTTCGGGTTTCATGCTGCGCGTTGTCGATAAGATACCCCCGTTCGCCGCATGATACATTACATAATAATCGATATGTGTGTGTTTCATGTGAAATAATTGGGGAAGGGCGTTAAATAGCGCAATTTATTTTTGTAATGACGATAGAGACGACGGAATATTTCCCCTGCACGTTGTGTACGACATGATGTGATGCGTCCTGTATCGATATACGGCGGCATAACGTATCGCACGTTATTTGTTGTCATACGCGCGCGGTTACCTATGGGCGGCGAACGGTGTGCTCTCTCGTGACGCTTAGCATCACCCGAAGGGCGGGGCGGCACGAATAGATGTAAGATGTGGGAATGTGAGAACGCTGTCATACGGCTCTCGGAGCTGTGCGACCTAGAGCCGTGGCAGTGTGCTTTCCAGGCATCATAAATGGACTGCCGTCCCGTTTGCGCTGCGGAACGAAGTGCACACCTGAGCCGCGAGGTAAAATCAAAAAGTACGATGCGCCAAAATCCCGCGTCACGTCTCTCCTATACAGGAATCCTAAGTGGGACGTCAGCTTTGATGCATAGCGAGGAACGAGAAGGACGCGAGGGCAGGCGTAGATGAAACCTACGTCAACCGACGCGTCCGACGATGTGACAAAGCTAGGCGCAAAGATCACGTTCCACGTCTCAGGGTTCGCGGGCAAGATCTCGAAACCTCGTATACTCCTTCTGAAAATACATTTTTATCGTATCGGTTGCGCCGTTGCGGTGCTTTGCGATGCTGAGCTCGGTGATATTGGCGTTCTCGGTGTCTTGGTTGTAGTAGTCCTCACGATAGAGGAACATGACGATATCCGCATCCTGCTCGATGGAGCCGGATTCGCGCAGGTCAGAGAGCATGGGACGTTTATCCGATCGTCCTTCGGTGGCACGTGAGAGCTGCGAGAGGACGACAATCGGCACGTTCAGCTCACGCGCGAGAATCTTCAATGAGCGTGTCATCTCGGCAACAGCAAGCGTGCGGTTTTCCACGCGCCCCGGTGCCTGAATGAGCTGGAGGTAATCGATGGCGATGAGGTCGAGCCCATGTTCCGCCTTGAGCCGGCGCGCACGTGAGCGAATGTCCATAACTGTCGTGCTGCTCGTATCGTCGAAATAAAGGTGCGTCTTCATCATGCGATCCGCCACCTTTACAAGACGCTCCCACTCCACCTCGTCGAGCTCGCCGCGCGCGAGATGGGTCGCGTCAATTTGTCCTTCGGCACAGAAAATACGGTGCATGAGCTGTTCACGCGGCATCTCAAGGGAGAAAAATGCGACGGTTTTCCCCTGCAGTGCGGCATGGGTGGCGACATTCAGGACGAATGCGGTTTTTCCCATCGCAGGGCGCGCCGCAACGATGATGAGGTCAGAGGGCTGCAAGCCGCGTGTCACGCTGTCAAGCGAGGCGAGTCCTGTCGGGAGACCCGTGATACCGCCCTTTGACTCCGAGAGCTCACTGATGCGCTCCACAGCGTCAAAGACGACGCGCTCTGCAGGCGTAAACTCTGCGGTGTTCTGCCCGCTGCTGATGGCAAAGATCTTGCGTTCTGCGTCGCTGAGCTGCTGCCCGATCTCGTCGCTGCCCTCATATGCCGCGCCTGCAATCTCTGTACTGACATCGATGAGACTGCGCAAAATCGATTTCTCCTTGACGATTTTGGCGTAGTGTTCGAGATTTGCCGTGCTGGGGACAGCATTCGTCAGGTTGGCAAGGAAAGAGATACCGCCGACCTGATCCAAATGCCCCGCCTTTTTTAGTGCCTCGGTCACGGTCACGATATCCACGGGTTCGCCCGCGCGCACGAGCCCCTCCATCGCGGAGAAGGCTGCGCGGTGCGCCTGGCGGTAGAAGTCCTCTGCTCGCAGGAGCTCGAGCGCCTGCGTCGCGGCGTTTGCCTTGAGCATCATCGCACCGAGGACGGAGAGTTCCGCCTCGATACTCTGGGGGGGGATGCGTCCTTCCTGCATTACTCGACTCCTTTCAGCTTGATTTTTATATTCTTCATGCGCTCTTTTCCTCCGGCACAGGCGCTTTCCATGCGTCATTCGCAAAGAGTACGTCAAACGCCTCCTCCGCATGTTTCAGGCGGCGGATATCCAGCCCCAGATGTTCCTCGGGGATGTCCTTCTCGTTTTCCCACGGAATGATGAGCGTTGTGATGCCCGCCTGCCGCGCGCCGTATGCCTTCTCAAAGACGCCGCCCACGGGTTTGATCTCCCCTTGCAGAGAGATCTCGCCCGTCACCGCCACGTCCTGACGGATCGGCGCACCCGTCACCGCACTGACGATCGCCGTCAGAATCGCTGTGCCTGCGCTGGGACCGTCGATGTTGCCGCCGCCGATCACGTTGACATGGATGTCATAGTCGTGGAGGTCACGCCCCGTCAATCGGCGCATCACAGCTGCCGCGTTAAACACAGAGTCCTTTGCCATGCTGCCCGCCGTCTCGTTGAAGCGCACCGTTCCTTTCCCCTTCTCTGCGGCAGGGAACGCCACCGCCTCAATCTCGATGATCGACCCAAGAAAGCCCGCTACGCCAAGCCCGAAGACGCGCCCCACGGCAGGCGTGTCGGACGCCTTCTTGCGCCCGAACGGATACAGGCGGCTTACCTGAACCACCTCGTAGATGTCGTCCTTCGTCACCGTCACACGCAGAGCGCGCAGGGCTTCACTCTTCTTCTTGATTGTTTCACGTGAAACAGTATCACCGAATTGCGGCTCGGCAGGAGTGATGTCCGGCGCATCCGGTTTTAAGCCCCGCTCATTCCCGCTCTCGCCCCCGATTGTTTCACGTGAAACAGTTCCGCCGGACACTATCGTGTCGGGAACGGCATCCGGCGCAGCCATTTTTAAGCCCTGCTTACTTTTTTCCTCTTCCCCGATTGTTTCACGTGAAATATTTTCATCGGATAGTTTCGTGCCGCGAGCGGTGTCCGGCGCAGCCATTTTTAAGCCCTGCTTTTTTGGCAAGTCGGACACCCGACCGCCCCCTATACCCTCATCCGCACTATTTGTTTCACGTGAAACAATCTCCTCTATCTCGGGGTCGGTGAGCCGATTCACCGCGAGACTATACGCATCCGCGAGGATATTGATCGCCTTGCGGCCCTCGATCGTGTATTCACTGATCAGCTCCGCGACGCCCTCCCCGAGCGTCACATGCAGCCGCCGCGCCGCGTTCTCCACGATCCGCAGGATGTGTGCGGGCGTCAGCGGCTCGAAGTAGATCTCCGCACAGCGCGACCTGAGCGCCGGGTTGATGTGATCTGCATCGCGCGTCGTCGCTCCGATCAGCACGAAGTCCGCGGGCGCCCCTTCCTCGAACAGCTTCTTGATGTAGGGCGGCACCCGTTTATCATCAGGATCGTAATACGCCGACTCAAAATACGCGCGTTTGTCCTCGAGTACCTTAAGCAGCTTGTTTTGCAGCATCTCGTCCATCTCGCCGATCTCGTCGATGAAGAGGATGCCACCGTGCGCTTCCGTGACGAGCCCCGGCTTTGGCTCGGGGACGCCGCTGTCCGCAAGGCTCTTCTGTGCTCCCTGATAAATGGGGTCATGCACCGAGCCGAGCAGGGGATTCGTCATATCGCGCGGATCCCAGCGCAGCGTCGTCCCGTCCGTCTCCACAAACGGCGCGCTCTCCCCAAAGGGAGAGACGGCGCGTTTTTTCGCCGCCTCGAGCACAAGGCGAGCCGCTGTCGTTTTCCCGACGCCTGGCGGTCCGTAGAGCAGGAGGTGCTGCGGGTAGGGCGAGCTGAGCTTTGCCATGAGCGACCTCACGGCGCGCTCCTGCCCAATGATCTCGTCAAAGTTCTGCGGGCGCAGGAGTTCCATCACCGACTGTGTGAGCCGGATATTCTCGAGGGCTTCGAGGTCTTCGCGCTTTTTCTTATCATGCGGCGACTCCGCGCCGGGACTCTCCTCGGAGATGACCTGACGGCGGATGTCCTCGACGTACTCCTCGTGATCCTGTTCGAGTTTTTCCGTGACCTTGCGCTCGATGCGATCCTCAAGATCCCGGCGCACGCGAATGCGCGCGATCTCCTCCGTCATGCGGACAAGGATCTCCGGGATCTCCGTCTCGGACGGCGGCGGCGCGAGCATCGGATCCTCTTCGAGGATGCGCATGAGGGCGAGAACGCGCTCGCGGCGATTCTCCGAGCGCATGAGCGCCATTGCGTTCATCTTACCCGCCTGTATGACGAGGTTTTCCGTCCCCATCATATCTGCGAGCATACGAAAGATAGCGGCAATCTCGATGTCGAGCGCCGTCTCCCCCGTGGGAGCGGGCAGGGCATCGGATGTGCCGCCGTGACTGCCAAACAAATCCTTAAAAAACGACATAGACTATTCCTTACGAACGTGAATCTTGATCGTCGTGGCGATGCTCGGATGCACCTTCACGACTGCCTCGTAAATGCCCTCGCTCGTCACTTCGCTGCGGATCGCAATCTTGCGGCGGTCGACGTCGATATTCTGCTTCTTCAGCGCCTCGGCGACGTCTTTCCCCGTCACCGCGCCGAAGAGCCGGCCGTTCTCGCCGATGCGCACGGGGATGTCCACCGTGACCTTTTCGAGCTGCGCCGCCATCAGCCGCGCCTCGTCCTCCGCCATGGCGTCCTTGCGTGCCTTTGACCCCGCCTGCGCCTTTGCCACGTTCACGTTCTCCGCGCTCGCGGGCAGCGCCAGTTTCTTCGGCAGGAGGAAATTGCGTCCGTAACCGTCCGCGACTTCCACGATCTCGCCTTTTTTCCCGATATTTTTAACGTCAGCCTGTAGTATCACTTTCACTGCGGTCACTCTCCTCTATATATTTCCTTGCCTGTTCGATGACGGCGGCGCGCACCTCGCGCAGCGGGACGTTCTTCACCTGTGCGCCCGCGACGTTCGCGTGTCCGCCTCCGCCGAACTGCTCCATAATCACCTGCACGTTCATATCGCCTGAGGCACGCGCGCTGATGCCAACCGTGTCGGCGGTCATTTGGAACACATAGATGCTCATGCGCACCCCGTCCACGCGCAGCATCCCGTCCGCAGCCTGCGAGGCGATGATCTGCCCGTTCTGAATCTGCTCGGGGATGCTGCCGACGATGAGCCCGCCGGGGAAAAACTCCGCCGTCGCCTTCGCGCGTGCGAGCGCGACCGTCGTCTCGTAGTCGCTCTGAAAGAGGCTGCGCACGAGCACGGGATCCGCCCCCGCGCGGCGCAGGTACGCCGCCGCGTCGAACGTGCGGATGCCGGTGTTCACGTTGAAATTCTTCGTATCGACGACAATGCCCGAGTAGAGCGCCGTTGCCTCGAACTTCGTCGGGCGGATGTTCTCGCCGAAATACATGAGCAGTTCCGTCACCAGCTCGCTCGCCGAGCTCGAAGCGGTCTCGATGTAAACGAGCAGGGGATTTTTGACAAAATGCTCACTGCGGCGGTGGTGGTCAATGACGACCACCTTCGGGATGCGCTCGAGCAGCGACGGATCCGCGAGAATGTGGGGGATATGCGCGTCAACCACGACGAGAAGCGCCGCCGCGGACGCGACGCTCGCGATGTCCCCCGCACGGACAAAGACGTCCGCATAGGACTCGTCCTTGCGCAGGACGTCTTCGAACCGGTCGATGCCCTCGTTCATATCACTGAGGACAATGTGCGCCTTTTTCCCGAGCGCGCGTGCCATGCACAGCGTACCCATCGCCGCACCGAAGCAGTCATAGTCCTCGTTGTGATGTCCCATGATATATACTTCGTCCGCGCCCTCCATGATGTCGCGCAGGGCGTGTGCCACAACGCGCGCCTTCACCCGCGTGTGTTTTTCAACCGCCTTTGCCTTTCCGCCAAAGAACTGCGTCTTGCCGCCGATATCGAGCGCGACCTGATCGCCGCCGCGTCCGAGCGCGAGGTCGAGTTTTGCCTCCGCCTCCTCGCCGAGAGCCTTGAGCGACTGATCCGTCGCGAGCGACAGCCCGATCGAGAGCGTCACGGGCAGTCCCTTCGTATTCGTGAGCTTACGCACCTGATCGAGGATGTCAAATTTCTCCGCGATCGCGTGGTCGAGCGCCGCGCGATCGAGCAGCGCGACGAACTCGCCGTCCGAGACACTGCGCATGAACCCCCCGAGTCCCTCCATCCACGCGTCAAGCCGCTCGCGCACAGCGAGCAGCAGCAGAGAGCGCTCCGCCTCGGTCTGCCCCTGCATGATCTCATCAAAATTATCGATTTGGATATAAAGGAGGGCAGTACGGCTTGCATGAAACCGCATCTCGAGGTTCGCCTGCTCCGTCTCGTCCTCTACGTAGAACGCCATCAGCGGGTCGTGCTGTGCAGGCGTCGGCAGCGGGCGATGATAGACGCGATACGTCCGTCCTTCGTGCGTAAAACGGTACTCGCCCTCCATCCCCCAAAGGGGCTCGATCACGAGTTCCTGCCAAAAATCCGCCACGGCAGTTCCTTGCTCCGGCGGGGGCGTCCCGAGATAGTCGCCAAGCTGACGATTGCACCACTCGAGATGACCATCCTTGCTCACAACGAGGATCGCCTGCGGCAGTCGATCCACCGCATAGTTCATTACCTCGTTTACATTACGGATAATGCCCATACAGTAGCGTTCAAATCGCCGCTCTCTGTCATGACAACGTTCCCACGCGAACGCGGCAAGAGCAGCCCACAAAACGAGCGCCGCCATGCCGACATAGGTATTGTAACAGAACGTCACGAGCGCAAGCGCAAGCATGACGATCAAATGAATCGTCAAATCGATCCACGCGGATAAATTCCGCGGCATAGAATCACCTTCTTCCGAAATGTGAGAAGTGCATCCTCACCGTTTCGCATTCCCCCGGGCGGGGTATTATTGCAAGTTTATATCTAATATACGGTTATTGTATATTTTGTTTATCGATACCGAGTTTTTTCCGATAGTCATAGACCATGTCAAACAACCCCGTCCACGAGACGACCTGCGTCACGAGCCCGTTGATCGCAACGAACACATAGAGCAGCGTGCGGACAAAGGGCGCAACCTCAAAGCGTGTCATCATAAAGTGCATCAGCGAGAGCCCTTGGATGAGTCCCGCAAAAAACGAGATAAGATACGCGTTGAGCGCCGCCTCGTACAGCAGCGTAACATCTCTTGTAGAGCCCCAGTACAGCCCCACAATAGCAAATCCGAAGAGATACGGGAAGAACACCGGAAACCGCCACATCGTAAACGACGGCAGCGCACGGGATGCAATGCCCATGCGCCGCAACACCCGCTGCAGGATCGTCAGCGACAGTGCCGCCTCCGCGAGTGCACTCACGATGAGAAGCGCAGGCAGCATCTGCACGAAGAGCGTTAGCATTTGCTCTCCGGCCGCGCGCAGCTCCGTGATCTCCGTCTCCGCGATGCCGAGCGACCGATAGATCTCGATCGTCCGGTCGAGCGCCGCCGTCATATCCGCCGCGTCGATCATCAGCGGATTGAGCCCAAAGAGCGCGAACATCAGCGCCGCGCCCATGACCTTGCCGCCGAGTGACGCCGCCGCCCCCGCAAAGAGCGTCTGCACCGCCGAACGATCACGCCGTACGAGCGCCCCGAGCACGAGCCCCGTCGGCGCAAACGCCAACACAAAGAACGCGCCCATCACAGGCGTCGCAAAGAGCATCAGGAGGAGAAGAGACGCGGCTGTCATCAGCACGCCCCATTTGAGCCCAACACGCACGACCACGAGCGCCACAAACACCGGCCAGAGCAGCCCCAGCACCATCGTCAGCATGGGCAGATAGATCGCGGCGAGCGCATAGACCACCGCCGCGGCCGTCATCACCCCCGCCGTCGCAGCAGGGCGCGCACCTTGCTCGTTCATCCCGTATCCTTTCCGCGGCGTGCCGCCCGTCATTTCCATCCCATAAAATACGTTCCTATTATAGCAGGTTTTTAGCATACTGTCACGAAAACACATAACAGGACAAGCGTTATGGCACAGCTGTGCACAAAAATCCCGTAGATAAAACCGTACAGTGCGTGACACGGAAGTTTCGATGCATAACAAGGAATGAGGAGCGCACGAGGGGAAGGCGCAGCCAAAACCTACGTCGACGAAGCGTTCGCCAAAACCGACGACGCTGGGCGCGAAAATACCATGTCACGCCTCTGCTTCCCGCCGCAACCTAAGTGAAGGGCAAGCTTGGATGGATCGCAAGGAATGAGAAAAATACAAGCGACGGCGTAGTCGAAAGCCTACGTCGAGCGCAGTATTTTTTGCAGTGAGAACGTGAACCCGCAACGAGCCGCAGCCTAAGTGACACGGAAGTTTCGATGCATAGCTAGGAATTGCGGCAAACGCGAGGAAGGCGCAGCCAAAACCTACGTTGACGAAGCGTTTGCCAAAAATGACGACGCCTAGGCGCGCGTCACACCGCCGCAACCCGAGTGAAGGGCAAGCTTGGATGGATCGCAAGGAATGAGAAAAATACAAGCGAACTCGTAGATGAAACCTACGCCCCTTACAATATTTTTGCAGTGAGGACGTGAACCCGCAACGAGCCGCGGCCTAAGTGACGCAGAAGTTTGGATGCAGAACAAGGAACAAGAAAAATACAAGCGAAGGCGTAGTCGAAAGCCTACGTCGAGCGCAGTATTTTTCGCAGTGACACAGTTATGCGCCAAAATCCTGCGTCACGTCAATATGCCTGCCATGCGGAGTAAGTATTGCGCATTCGTCGTCCTGCATCTTCCCTCGCGTATCTTGAAATCAAAGAGAATCCTATCCCCCTCGTAGTGCTCCTCAAAGTGTGCATTCCTGATCGGAATGCCTTCCTTGCCGAGATCACACAGCTCAAAGTCGTGTGTCGTGACGATCGTGATTGCGTGCGGCAGCGTCAGGTGGCGGATCGCCTCGCGCGCGCCGACGATGCGGTCGGCGGAGTTCGTCCCGCGGAATATTTCGTCAATCAGGATGAGCATGGGGCGCCCCTTGCGGCTGTATGCCATCATCTTTTTGATGCGCAGGAGCTCGGCGTAGAACGTCGAGATGCCGCCCGCGAGATCGTCCTGAATCTGTATCGACGTGTAGACTGCCATCGGTGTCAGCGCAAAGGATTTTGCACAGACGGGTGCACCCGCGTATGCCAGTACCATGTTAGAGCCCAGCACACGCATATACGTTGTCTTACCGGACATATTCGATCCCGTGATCACGAGCGCCCCCGCCGAAAGATCCGCATCGTTCGGTGTGCCCGCCTCCTCCGTGAGTACGAACGGCATCGCATCCCGCGCCACAAGGCGCGGCGACGCCTCGTCGAGGAAGGTCGGGAACGCGTGCACTTCGCGCGTGTGCCCGATCATCGCGAGCGAGAGCAAGACCTCCATCTCCGCCCACACCTCAAGCCACCCGGGCGCCGCAGCCCCCGCTCGGCTGCGCCACCGTGCAAAATATGCGCGGCAGTGGAAATCCCACAAAAACAGCGCATTTGCAAGGACGAAAAAGACAAAGTTCCGCCGCATCGCCACGCAGTCCGCAAGCCGCGTCAGGCTGCTCTGCGCCCGCGTCGCACGCATGGGCGTTGAGAGCGGGGCAAGCGTCTCACGCAGGGCATCCCCGCGCAGCGGTGCACGCTCGAGCGCACGAAAGATATTCCCGTAGAGCCGCAGCTCCTGCGCCATCCGTCCGAGCGGCGCGAGCACGCGCTGTGTGCGCGGGTAAAAGACGAGCGCGAGCGCCATATTGAGCGACCATATCGTGAGCGGCAGTCCCCACGTCCCGCCGCCGAGCAGCGCCCACAGCAGCGCCGCAAATCCCGCGAGCGAGAATACCGCCCCCACCGCGCAGTATAGGCGGGGCGAGATGGAGACCTGCTGCGCGAGCTCCCGCACGAGCGCACGCGTGTCGTGCCCATCCGGCAGCCGCACCCCGCGCGCCGTGAGCTCGAGGCAGAGCAGGGGATGCGCCAGCAGCTCCGCCACCGCCGCCTGCCGCCGCCGCGTCCGCATGAGATCACGCGGCGTCGCCGTGAGCGCGCGGGCAAGCCGATCCCGCCCTGCGAGTGTGCGCGCACAGCACAGGTACTGATAGAGCGACGCCGTACCGAAGATATGCAGATCCGCATCGGGCGGACGCTTCGCCTTGCGGTACTGCGCCCCCGTCACCGGCTCGCTTTTCCACGTTCCCGCAAACCGCGCCAGATACCCCGCCACGACCGAGAGATACGCCTCCATGAAGCGCCGCCGCCTCTCCAGGCGCGCGTGCCGCGCCACGAGCACGGCAAAGAGGACGACGAGGAACAGCCCGAGCAGCATCTCTCCCGCCGCTCCGCGATCATATCCGTGGATCAGCGCCGCCCCCGCCGCTGGGAACACAAGCGTACGCGCGAACACGAGCCGCCGATGCTCCCTGCGCAGGGATGCCGCGAGCATGAGTGCATTTTCCCATGCGTTTTCATAAAAATCTTTCTTCAAAAGGACGCCTCTCCTTCCAATCTTTTTGTAACAATGGCAACGTATATTATAAATCATCCGCACCAAAAAAGACAGTGCGGGCGCCGTATCATAATCTGACCGGACGAATCGTTCGCCCAAAAGAGATGTTTTTCATGATGGCTTTTGGAACGCCGGAAAGCTCAACCTGATGAGCGTCCTCATGATCATCTTCACGGTCATTGAGCTGCGCAAAAAGACCGACCGGTATCACGAGATCATCCTCTATCGGGAGGGCATCGCCATTCGGAATGAAACGGCGGGGGAGGAATACTTCGCGCCCAAAGAAGCGATCTCCTTTTCACGGGATCTCGCCGCCGATACCGTCACCATCCGCGCCGCAGCGCTGCCGCACACCCTCGTGCTGCGGTTTGGCACCGGCATCTTCTCCGATGAGGGCGTGCTGCAAAACAATCTCGAACGATATTTCTTCTAACGGCGCGCCGCCTATGAGGAGCTGCTGCATGAGGGAACTGTGCAGCAGCCCCTTTTCGCATCCGACAAAAAGACGGTCGACAAAGCAGCACCTATTACTTTTCACCGGGCGTATACAATCCCGCCAAGGAATTATACTCCGCGCAGTCGGACATGGAGGACGCGATGCGGCGCACCGCCGTGCTTCTCGAGACCATGCACATCCCCTATGAAGTAACAGAAAAAGAAGAATGGCGCCCGTTCCTTTTGTGACGCGGCACCCGCCGAATACTTATGAATACGGAGGAGGAGCAGGGGACTATGACCGCTGAAGACAGCGCAGTTCGCCGCCTAGAGGCGGCAATCGCAGCACTGAATGTGCGGATGCGCGGCGCTGCCGGGGATCTCGACTACGAGTCCTATCTGCACGAAAAGCGCACCCTTGAGCGTGCGCTCCATTCCCTCAAGCAGAGACAGCAACAGACAAAATGAAACCGGAATCATTTCATTCTGATTTCAGCGACATATGATAGACTGAACATACGAAAGAAAGGAAGATACCTATGTCACAGCGTATGACGATGGAAGAAGTCCTCAAAGAATACGGCGTACCGCAGCTGCGGCTGGATGTCCATGCGACGCGCAGCGACCTGCTGAAACTCCGCGAAAAGCTCATCGCGATCCGCGATCTCTCCGACGGGCGCGAACAGGGCTATCTCGACATCGACTGCAAACTCTACATCGATGTTGACGATATCGACCGCTATTTGTCGGGAGAGCTCGATACGGTGGGGGAGATTTATGCGTTTCCGGAAGATGTGAAGTCTTATAAGGAGTGACGCGGGATTTTGGCGCATAGCTGTGTCATTTTCGTCAAACGCTTCGTCGACGTAGGGCTCATCTACGCCTTCCTCGCGTTTTCCTCAATTCCTTGCTCTGCATCCAAACTTCCGCGTCACTTACTGTACGGTTTGATCTGCGGGATTTTGGCGTATAGCGGTGTCATTTCATACGGCGATTCGTTATGCCGCCCTAAATCGTTTGAGGGCTCAGCCGCGCGGCGTTTGCCGCAGCCATTTTTAAGCCCCGCTTTTTTGGCAAGGCAAATGCCAAGCGGCGCCGCCGCGGGACAAATAGACGTAAACATCATACACCGAATTTTACATAAAAAAGGAGAATCATAAATGAACCTCAAGAAAATCCTTGCAGCCGCGATGATCACCTCCATGACCGTCGCAGCCGCACCGATCATCGTACCGAACGCCGTGCAGGGTGTCCTCATTTCAGAGGCGGAGGCAGCCCGCGGCGGCGCCCGTATCGCACCGCGCTCCGCCCCCGCCGCACCAAAGGCGGCACCCGCACAGCGCGGCAGCGGCAAATCCGTCTCCGGCAACGGAGGCAGCTACGCTCCTTCAAAGAGTGCGAACGACCTCGGCAAGACCGCCCCGAACGCCGCCTCCGCCAAACCCGGCGCGGCGGCGGGCACGGCAAACGCCGCAAGGAGCGGCACCGGCTGGGGCAACGCCCTGCGCAGCATCGGGTTCCTCGCGGGCGGAATGCTCCTCGGCTCCATGCTCGCCTCCATGTTCGGGCTCGGCAGCGGCTTCCTCACCGACATCCTCGGCGTCCTTGCAAACGTCGCTCTCGTCTTTATCGCTGTCATGGCGATCCGCTGGATCTGGAACCGCTTCCGCGGTCGTAAAGAAGAGGAGAACGTCTATCGCAGTGCTCCGCGCAGGCAGGACATCGCCCCGCGTCCCACCGTCACCGACATCCGTCCGCAGGGCGTCTCCGCTCCCTTGCCGACCGATATAAATATGGACGACAGCCCCCGCAGCATTGCCGACCGCTATCGCAATCGCTAAAACGAGAATGCACCTAAACTGCCCGCGAGGGCGGTTTGATCAATAAAGGAGAGTACCATGCTTCCTGAAAAATTCTTTGACTGCCTGAAATATGAAGGCGTCGTTGCCATCGGCACCGCCTCCGCAAGCGGCGAAGCACATATCGCGAATACGTGGAACAGCTACCTGATCGTCACGGACGAGGAGCAGATCCTCATCCCGGCGGCAGGGATGCGCAAGACCGAGAAGAACAGCAAAGAGAACCCCCATGTCGAACTCACACTCGGAGCGCGCGAAGTCGAGGGATATATCGGCCCCGGCACCGGATTTCTGCTCACGGGAACCGCATCCTTCCTCAAAGAGGGCACATTATTCACCCGCATGAAAGAAAAATGCCCCTTTGCCGCACGCGTCCTTGTTTTCACCCCGGAAAGCTGCCGCCAAACACTATAATTTCATAGCATCACTGCATCTAAAATAACCGCTGCGCGTTTATATTTCGCTCGGCGGTCTTATTTTTTCCTCTAAAACCGTCTGTAGGAAAATAAATAAAAATCAATTCAATAAAATAAATATAAATATCTATAAATAAAGATAAATAGCCTTAAATTCGATGAAGATCCTCCCTCTGAACAGTGCGAAACATTCGTATTCTGTTGCTGCACGCATATAGATCCCGGGAAGCCCCCGCGTATCGTCCCCGGCAACTGCCGGGTACAGCGTATCACCGCCGGGCATAACACTGTATGTGCCAAGGGAACGCATCACCTCTCTCCTCTTGAAAAAGCCGGCCGAACCGCTATAATAGAAGATACAGTAAGACATAAATAAAGGAGCAACATTATGGTCAAACCATCCACCTACGCCGTCGTCGATACGCTCATTGCACGCTATCCCGCACTCGAGGGATGCGGCACCGACATCCGCGCGGCCATCACGGCGCTCTGTGAATGCTACCGGGCGGGCGGCAAGCTCATCGTCTGCGGTAACGGCGGCTCCGCCTCGGACGCCGAGCACATCGTCGGCGAGCTGATGAAAGGGTTCCTCCTGCCGCGCCACCTCGATGAGGCAATGCTCGATAAGCTTCACGCGGTATGTGACGCGAAAGATCCGCGCGCCGTCGATTATTTCATGCAGAACTTACAGGGTGCACTGCCTGCGATCTCGCTGCCTTCCCAGCTCGCCATCAGCACGGCGTTCTCAAACGACCAGGCGCCCGATCTGACGTTTGCGCAGCAGGTATTGGGGCTGGGGAAGGAGGGGGATATACTCCTCGGCATTACGACCTCAGGCAATTCAAAGAATGTCATCTATGCATTTGAGATCGCAAAAGCACTCGGTCTTACGACGGTCGCTCTCACCGGAACACACGGCGGGCGCGTCGCGGCAGACGATCTTGCGGATATCGTAATCAAGGCGCCCGCAAGCGAGACGTACGTCATTCAAGAATATCATCTGCCGATCTATCATGCTCTGTGTATAGCTGCCGAGGAGGAATTCTTCGGATAGACGTGAGGCGCGATCTTTGCGCACAGCGTTGTCATTTGTCGAATACTTCGCTTGACGTAGCTCTTAACTACGCCGGCGCTCATATTCTCCGCATTCCTAGCTGTGCATCAAAGCTTGCGCCTCACTCAGGTTGCGGCTATGATGCGGGACTTTGGCGCACAGCGATCACGCTTCACTGTACCGATAAACAAGGAGGATGACCATGCCCTTAACCCACGCCGACTTTATGAAGCTCGCAAACGGCAGCGACATCCGCGGCGTCGCCGTTCCCGGCGTTCCAGGCGAGCCCGTAACGCTGACCCCGGAGGCGGCGAACCGTATCGCGGCCGGCTTCATCCGTTTCCTCGCGGAAAAGACGGGCAAACACCCCGACGAACTGCGCATCGCCGTCGGGCACGACTCGCGCATCTCCGCACTCGCCATCAAGGACTGCGTGCTGACGGGCATCACCCACACGGGCGCACACGGCATCGACTGCGTACTCGCCTCGACGCCAGCCATGTTCATGGCGACCATCTTTGAGGATACTGCCGCCGACGGCTCCGTCATGATCACCGCGAGCCATCTCCCGTACAACCGCAACGGGCTGAAATTTTTCACCCCGGCAGGCGGCACGGACAAAGAGGATATCATCAAAATCCTCACATACGCATCGGAGGCGGAGGAGGCGCACGGTACGCTCGACCATGTGATGAAATTTGACCTCATCGGGCGTTACAGCGAATATCTCGTGGACAAAATCCGCACGGCGCTCGGCGGCGGTGCGCAGCCGCTCACAGGAATGCATATCGTCGTCGATGCGGGCAACGGCGCGGGCGGCTTTTTCGCCGGCCGCATCCTCACCCCGCTCGGCGCGGACACGACGGGCAGCCGCTACCTCGACCCGGACGGGCGTTTCCCGAACCACGTGCCGAACCCCGAGGATCCCGCCGCCATGCGCGCCGTCAAGGAAGCCGTCATCGAGTCGGACGCCGACCTCGGGCTCATCTTCGACACCGATGTCGACCGCATGAGCGCCGTACTCGCAGACGGCACGGACATCAGCAGGAACGCCCTCATTGCCATGATGGCGGCGATTCTCGCCCCCGACTATCCGGGCAGCACCATCGTCACCGACTCCGTGACCTCCGACGGGCTCACCGAGTTCCTCGAAAATCATCTCGGGCTCAAACATCTCCGCTACATGCGCGGCTACAAGAACGTCATCAACGAATGTATCCGCCGGAATGAAGCAGGGGAGGTCTCCCCGCTCGCGATTGAGACCTCGGGGCACGGCGCGCTCAGTGAGAACTACTACCTCGACGACGGCGCGTATCTCGCGGTGAAACTCCTCATCGCCGCCGCAAAAGCGCACAGCGAGGGGCGCACCCTCGCGGATCTCATCGCCCCGCTGCGCGCCCCCAAGGAAGCGCGCGAGCTGCGCATCAAAATTGAAGGCGCGGACGATGTCAAAGCATACGGCACGAAGGTTCTCGCTGCATTCGAGCAGCGCGTACGGGATGCGGGTCTCTCGATTGCCGCCCCCTCCTACGAGGGCGTACGCGTCGTTTTCCCGGACGGCTGGGCACTCCTGCGCATATCCCTGCACGATCCGAATATGCCGCTCAATATCGAGTCGAACGCCGAGGGCGGCGCAGATGAGATTGAACGGCGCGTTAAATCATTTCTTTCCGGCTTTGACCATATCAATCTATCTTGTTTTAGCGTATAGTACAGAATACTCCTACCACACACTTCCTTCTTCAATAGAGAGGCAGTGCGTTTTTCATAAAAAGGATATATTTTCTGCTTGGACTGTGCTATAATGAAAAAAATATGTAAATATATCTGCAATCAAATTAATGTTCTTATTGGGGAGAATATGGCAGCTGGGGGGATGCCTGTATGAACAAGATTGTATCTTTCCCGCGGGGCAATTGGATTACCCTGCTTTCCGTTACATTGCTGACACTCATCGTTGCCTCGGCATGGCATACACTCAAGACACCGCTCGATCCCTCGATCCAGGCGGAGTACGCGTACATCGAGGGCGAACCGGACTATAAGGATGTCATTGGATTCCGTGCGGATCGCTACGATTGGTACCCTTATGATTTTCCGGTGCCGCCAAAGGTGCCGAAGGGAACGACGACCGTTTATATTTCGTTTGAGATTCCGGTTTCGGCACGGTTCGTCGGCGATCACATCCTTTTCACAACGTCAAATCAGGACGCCTATGTCTACGTGGACAACGATCTCGTCTACACACACGGCGATTGGTCGTCGCTGCTCGACACGCGCGGGCGTGCGTTTCACTATGTGCACTTTGACAGCAATCTCGCGGGCAAGCGCCTGACCATCATGCTGCACAGCACCGATCCGAACTGGCTCGGCAGCATCGGCTATCTCGCATTTGGCAACGAGGGCAGCCTTATACGCAAACTCAGTACGACGGATGCCATCTACATCTCGAGTTTGTCGATTGCCGTCACGCTGATCATGCTCCTACTCGTGGGGCTCATGTGGCGCGACTCGACACACAGGCGAAAGACCCATCTCTATCTCATCACATTCCTCGGCGTCTTTATCCTATGGACGGCGGGAACCTCATCGTTCTTTCCCCGCGTCTTCGGCATGAGCCACCTATGGTGGGAGCTCCATCTCGTCACGCTTTATATCCTGCCGCTTTCCGTGATCCCGGTCATCCGGGAGATCGTCTCGCCGCGCTTCATCGGGCGGATCCAATCGACCTGGCGCATCTTTGTCCTGGTCTTTGCCGTCTCATCGCTGACCGAGATTGTCGGTCTGAGCGGCTATACGAATTTCCTCTACATCTATTATCCGGTTCTGCTCGTCGGGTTCCTCGTACTCATCCACGCCGTGATCCGCTCGAGCTGGAAGCATCACCCTGCGTGCCGCTACGCCTCTTTGACGCTCATCTCGTTCGTCATCTTCGGCGGCATCGACGCCTATCATTGGGAGTACCATCAAACGGCGGTCATGCTCGCAACGACGGTATTTTCCGTCTATACGACCCTGCCGTTCATCTTCTTCCTCATGCGCGAGCAAATGCTGAGTGACGCAAAACTCGCCCGCGAGAATACGGAGCTCTCGCAGGAGCTGCGCGAGTCGCAGGAAGAGGCGGTGCGGGACGCACTCACGGGCTGCTATAACCGGCTCCAGCTCCAAAAAAGTTTCGATGCATTTTCTGCGCTTGCCAATGAGCGCGGATTCAAATTCTCGTTTGCGATCTTTGATGTGGATCATTTCAAGTCGGTCAACGATACGAAGGGGCATCTCGAGGGTGATAACGTACTCAAAAAGATCGCGCGCACCGTACACGACGAGATCGACCGCCGCCATGTGTTCATCCGCTACGGCGGCGACGAGTTTATACTGCTCGCCCTGCACTATGATCTCGAGACGATGGCCGCATTCTGCGAGGAGCTGCGCCGCAAGCTCGAGGCCGCCCTCGCCGGTGTGACCATGAGCTTTGGCGTATCCACATGGCACGGAGACAAGGATCGCCTGCGCGCCCTCATTGACCGTGCCGACCGCGCGCTCTACGTCTCCAAGGAAAAGGGGCGCAACGCCGTCTCCACCGAGAACGAGGAGACCGACGGCTAGAAATCTTCCATATGCCAAAGGTCATCCGCAGCAAACTGTGGCGGGTGACCTATTTGATTGAAAATTTTTCATGCTGCAAGCCTTCGGAACGGCTTGCGGCACCGGGAGGAGTCTTTATGCATACGGTATCGTCCCTGCGCTTTTTCACCATGGTGGGTCGATTGTCCCGGCGCAGTTTTGCCCTAACGCTCGCCGCGCTGTTCGGCGGGACGGGGCTTTTTCTCACGTTTTATAATAATCTGACTCTCCCGATTGTCTACGGTGTCTCCACTTCTTTCCCCGGTGAGCCGCTTCGGGCATTCCGGCTCCTCAACACCGCAAGTTCTCTGCCTGCATTCTTCATCGGTCTGTTCCTCTTCCCGCTGCTCGCCGTCCCCGCCGCCATTCTCTCATTCCACAATGCGGTGCCGAGCCTGATCTCCGCTGCGCTCGTCTCACTCACCGTCCTCTGCTGCATCGTCAGTATTGTCAGTATCGCCCGTTTGCTCCAAAAGGACACCCGACAATACATTTGAGCTGCGGCACGTTTCTATGGTATAATGATAAACGTACGATCATCGTATTATGAAAGGAGCTGTTATGCACACCATCGACAACGGAATCAAGGAGAACTTCTTCAACTATGAAGGACGTCTCAATCGGAAACGCTATCTCTTCCGCAACCTTGCGCTGTTCGGCATCGGCTTTGCACTTTACATCATCATCATGATCCTCTTTATAATCGCCGCCGGCATCCAGCCGCAGCCCGCACAGAACGGGGGGGCACTTACGGCGGCGATGCTCGGTCTATATGGTCTGTTCTTCCTGCTCTGCCTGCCGCTCACGGTCTCCGCCTACATGCTGATGATCCGCCGTCTGCACGATCTCAATATGTCGGGCTTCTTCTGCCTCCTGAATTTCGTGCCGCTCGTCAACATCGGCCTCGGGCTCTACCTGTTCTTCAAAAAGGGAACCGAGGGCGACAACGACTACGGTTCCGATCCTCTCGATATGACGGGGTATGTCTACGGCGAGACTGCGCCCGCAGTGCCGGAGCATAACGACAATCCCTACGCCCGCACAGATACCGCGCCGAAAGAATAATATCATATGAAACGAGGGGGTGCCGCACGAGTTTGTTTCGTGTGACACCCCTTTGCTTTTCCTCTGCACAGCTTTTAATGTTTTCACGATACCGTAAATGAAAGGATTCCCATGCACCCGATCGACCATGGCTTCCGCGCCCACTTCTTCGCGTGGCGCGGCCGTCTCAACCGCATGCGTCATTTCAAGCGGCAGCTTGCCGTCTTCGGCCTCATGTGCGCAGCGATGCTCCTGCTTGCCTCCGTCTTAGATCTGCTCAGTCCGCATTTGCGCCATAGTGAAATCGTCACATGGATCATCATAGCTCTCATGGGGGTCGTGGTACTTACATACGCTGTATCCAGTGTCATGCTCCAGATTCGCCGCCTGCACGACCTTAACCTGTCAGGCTTCTTCCTGCTGCTCCGCCTCGTCCCGTTCGTCGATGTCATCCTCTGTCTGTATCTCATATTTGCAAAGGGAACGGAGGGCGACAACCGGTTCGGTCACGATCCGCTCGGATCCGCCGACATACGCGATTTCACGAAAGAACCACCCCCCGTATGCGCCGCCCCCGGCACACCCGCCACACAGCAAGGCGAAAATCACAATAGGCACACAAAGAAGGGAGAATATATCCCCCTTGATCTTTTTTCCCGCAGCGGCAGGCTCTCGCGGCGTGATTTTGCACTGACCGTCGGCATCCTATTCGGGGGCTCCGGCCTTATATTCCTGCTCCTAGAGGTGCTCTCCATTCCTCTCATCTACTACGTCGCGGCATTTTTCTTTCGCGATATGACGGCTGCATTCTGGACGATGATGACCGGCGCTTGGTTCATCGCCTGTATCGCCGTTTGCCTCGCCCTGTTGACGCTCTCGCTCCCCGCCGTCATTCGCCGTCTGCACGATATGAACTGCAGCGGCTGGCTCGCCCTGCCGCTCGTCCCGTGCTCGCTCATCATCCTTGGGCTCACGCTCGTCTCGTCCCTCCTAAGCATCGGCATTACCTTGTCGGTGATGATCAGCGGCACCCCGACCGGATACATCGGCGGATTCCACTTGACGACTGATATGAATGATATTCTCGACGGCTCGATTTTTTTCATCGTTCTCATATTTATGGTCACCCTTCCGCTCCTATCAGCCTACGCTGCATTTCTCTTCTTCAAAAAAGGCAGTCCCGTTGAGAACCGCTGGGGGGCTCCGTCTATCTCTAATAAGCTCCCGCCTATGCGCGCGGCCTTCCTTTCCACGAACGGCGGTATTGAGCGCAGGCCGTTCATCGTACAAACGCTGTTGCTCCTTACTGCCGCGGGCATCATCGTCCCAACTGCCCTATATCTCGTCAGCGTTCCGATATTCTTTATCCTCATAGGGCTCGGCCTCCTGCCATTCGGCACACATATGCACCTATTCGCCATGGCTCCGGCGCTTTATCCCATCGCTGCGCTCCCGCTCGTCATCCGCCGCCTGCGCACGCTTGGACGCAGTCCCTATGAAGCGGTCTTTGTCTTCGCTCCGCTCATTCCCATTCCCTTCGCGCTCTTGCCGATATCGGAATCCTTCGGTATCCTGCAATTTATCTCATTCGCCCACGATATACCGCTCCGCAGGCTCCTCGACCCGCTCGTCGTCGCGCCAACCGACGGCTCCCTCATGTTCGCCGCATTCTCCTTCGTCTGTGCCGTCGCCGGCATCATCGGCATTGCCCGACTCGTCAAAAAATGAAAATTGAGCCGCAATGAAAAGAACGGAGCCGATGCACAGCGAAAATGTGCGTCGGCTCCGTTTTCTATGCGGGTTTTATATTTTCTTATTCCATCGGCGGATCGACGGTCATGTTCATGGTTGCCATGGAGGCGACGCGGTCGTTCTCGGCGATGGTCATGAGCTTGACGCCCTGCGTGTTGCGGCTGATGAGGGAAATCTCGTCGACGGTCGTGCGGATGACGATGCCCTCGGTCGTGATGAGCATCAGCTCTTGACTGCCGCGGACGACGCGGATGCCGACGACGGGTCCCGTTTTCTCCGTGACCTTCATATTGATAAGCCCTTTGCCGCCGCGCGTCTGCGTGCGGTACTCGTCCGCCGCGGTGCGCTTGCCGTAGCCGCCCTCGGTGACGGTGAGCACCTCCGAACCGCTCTTGAGGATGTCCATGGCGACGACCTCGTCCCCGTCGGAGAGGGTGATGCCGCGCACGCCGCGCGCGATGCGTCCCATGGAGCGCACGCCGTCCTCGGGGAAGGTGATCGCCTTGCCGTGGCGCGTGCCGAGCATGATGCGGTTCTCGCCGTCCGTGAACTTCACGCCGATGAGTTCGTCGTCCTCGTCGAGGTTGACGGCGCGCAGTCCGCTCTTCCTGATATTCGCAAATTCGGCGAGCGGGGTCTTTTTCACGACGCCCTTGCGCGTGCCAAGGAAGAGGAAGCGGTCGGGCTTGAACTCGCGTACCTGAATGACGGCGGTGATGCGCTCGTCCGCTTCGACGGCGAGCAGGTTGACGATCGCCGTGCCCTTTGCAGCGCGCCCGCTCTCGGGGATTTCGTATGCCTTCAGCACAAAGGCGCGCCCACGGTTCGTAAAGAAGAGGATCTCGTGATGCGTGGTCGTGATGAGGAGATCGCTCACGATGTCCGTTTCCTTTGTCCCCATGCCCTTCACCCCGACGCCGCCGCGCCGCTGCCGGCGGTAGGTGTCGAGCGGGATGCGCTTGATGTAGTTGCTCATGGTGAGGGTGACGACGACGTCCTCCTCCGCGATGAGGTCTTTGATGTCCATCTCGCTCGCGTCGAACGTGATCTCTGTGCGGCGCTCGTCGCCGTACTTGTCGCGCACCTCGATGAGCTCGTTTTTGATGATGGCGAGGACTTTATTGCGGTCGGCAAGGATGCTCTTGAACTCTTCGATCGCGGCGAGCACCTCTTGATACTCCTGCTCGATCTTTTCGCGTTCGAGTCCCGTGAGACGCTGGAGACGCAGATCGAGGATCGCCTGCGCCTGTTTTTCGGTGAGCTTGAAGCCCTCCATGAGCGCAGTGCGCGCGATGTCGGCGGTGCGGCTCTCGCGGATGGTCGTGATCACGGCGTCGAGGTGATCGAGCGCGATGGTCAGTCCTTCGAGGATATGGGCGCGTGCCTCCGCCTTTGCGAGCTCGTACTGCGTGCGCCGCGTGATGACGGTCTCTTGGTGACTAATATAATGCCCAAGGACTGACCGCAAATTCATGATAACGGGCTGTCCGTCCACGAGCGCGAGCATGATGACGCCGAAGCTGTCTTGGAGCTGCGTGTGTTTATAAAGTTGGTTGAGGATGACGTTCGGCGCGCTGTCGCGGCGCAGCTCGATGACGATGCGCATCCCGCTGCGGTCGGATTCGTCGCGCAAATCGGTGATGCCGTCGATCTGCTTGTCGCGGACGAGTTCGGCGATTTTCTCGATAAGCCGCGCCTTGTTGACCTGATACGGGAGCTCCGTGACGATGATGCGCGGCTTGCCGTTACTCATGGTCTCGATGTGGGCGCGCGCGCGCATCTTGATGACGCCGCGTCCCGTGGTATATGCCTTGCGGATCTCCTCCGTGCCGAGGATGAGCCCCGCCGTCGGGAAGTCGGGGCCTTTGATGACGCCCATCAGCTCCTCGACGGTCGTATCCGGGTTGTCGATGAGCATGAGCGTGCCGTTGATGACCTCGGTCATGTTGTGCGGCGGGATGTTCGTCGCCATGCCGACCGCGATGCCCGCTGTGCCGTTGACGAGGAGCTGCGGGAACTTTGCCGGCAGGACGGTCGGTTCTTTCTCCGAGCCGTCGTAGTTGTCCGTGAAGTCGACCGTTTCCTTGTCGATGTCGCGCAGCATCAGCTCCGAGATTTTCGACATGCGCACTTCGGTGTAGCGCATCGCCGCCGCCGAATCGCCGTCGACCGAGCCGAAATTGCCGTGCCCGTCGGCGAGCATGTAGCGCATGGAGAAATCCTGCGCCATGCGCACGATGGCGTCGTAGACGGAGCTGTCGCCGTGCGGGTGATATTTACCGAGCACTTCACCGACGATACGCGCCGATTTTTTGTACGGCTTCGTGCTCGTCATGCCGGAGCCCTGCATCGCGTAGAGGATGCGGCGGTGCACCGGCTTGAGCCCGTCGCGCACGTCCGGCAGTGCGCGCGCCACGATGACGCTCATCGCGTAGTCGATGTAGGAGTTCTTCATCTCGTGCTCGAGATTGACCGGGACGACGCGGCCCTCTCCAAAATTCAAATCCAAAATGTCACCTCTTCGTGTTCGTCTCATAAAAATCCACGGTCATTATAGCATTTTCACGGGGAAAAGTCTACGCACGGGGCGACAGGATTGCCGATAACGGCAAAATTATCGGATTTTATCATTTGTATTACGTTGTTTTCTTGCCGATTATATCCTATAATAAGAAATATGGAGGTAGTTTATGACGTATGTATCGGTGTCGGAACTGGCGAAAAAGTGGGAGATCTCAGAGCGCACCGTGCGCAATTACTGTGCGGCAGGGCGTATTCCAAACGCCTTTATCACGGGCAAGACATGGAACATCCCCGCGGACACGCAGCGTCCGGGGCGCGCAAATGCGAGGTCAACCACGCCGAAGAATCTGGCGGAGGTGCTGCGCGCAGAAAAAAAAGACCGCGTCAAGGGCGGCATCTATCACAAGATACAAATCGAATTTACCTATAATTCCAACCATATGGAGGGAAGCCGCCTGACCCACGACCAAACGCGTTATATTTACGAAACGAACACGATTGCCGCAGAAACCGGAGCGGTCAATGTCGACGATATCGTGGAAACGGCAAACCACTTCCGCTGTATCGACCTCGCCATCGAGCAGGCAAATTACGCACTGAGCGAAGTTTTTATCAAGACGCTCCACCGAACGCTCAAGACCGGAACCCGCGACGCACGCATAGGGCGGTTCCCGGCGGGCGCATACAAAACGCTGCCCAACGAGGTCGGCGGGCGCCGTACCGCGGCGCCGGAAGAGGTACCGGAACGAATCCGGGCACTGCTGCGCCGCTACCGCATCGTGAAGAAAAAAACATTCGAAGACCTCATCTCGTTTCACTATGAATTTGAGGCAATCCACCCGTTCCAGGACGGCAACGGACGCGTGGGGCGGCTGATCCTGCTGAAAGAATGCCTCCGACACGGCATTGTTCCGTTTATCATCGACGAAGACCTAAAAATGTTCTATTACCGCGGGCTGCGCGAATGGACGTCGGAACGCGGCTATCTGATAGATACCTGCCTTTCGGCGCAGGATAAATTCAAGGCGTATCTGGACTATTTCCGCGTGCCGTACAGGAAATAGACCCGAGTATATAGGAAAGGCGGTCACTATGTCTAACATCATCCATATCGCCCCGGACGACACGGCGGGGATAAGTGCCGTGCGCGCCCTCTTAGAGCACGAGGGGCTGCGGCTCGACGCGCATGTGGACTACACCTGCGCGATCCGCGATGCGGACGGCACATTTATTGCGACGGGGAGCTGTGCGGGGAATACACTGCGCTGTTTTGCGGTCGTCACCGAACACCGCGGCGAGGGGATGCTGCGCCGTTTGCTCGATCACCTCATGGGCGTACAGGCGGCGCGCGGGAACGGGAACGTCTTTCTCTATACGAAACCGACGACCGCACCGTATTTTAAGCAGCTCGGATTCTACGAGGTCGCACGCGTGCCGAACCGCGTGGTCTTTATGGAGAACCGCCCCGACGGATTTTCCGGAATGCTTGCCAAATGGAAGGCGGAGACACCCGCCGGCACGTATGAGAATATCGGCGCGGTCGTTCTGAATGCGAATCCCTTCACACTCGGGCACCAGTATCTCATCGAATACGCCGCCGCGCGCAGCGACCTCCTGCACGTCTTTATCGTCAGTGAGGACGTGAGCTTTTTCCCCGGCGCCGTGCGTGAACGGCTTGTGCGGGCGGGGACGGCGCATTTGCCGAACGTCGTCTGCCACGCGAGCGGCCCCTATATCGTCAGTCAGGCGACGTTCCCGAGCTATTTCCAAAAGGATGAGGACGAGGCGATCCGCGGACATGCGGCGCTTGACCTCGTCGTCTTTACCGAGATTGCCGCCGCGCTCGGCATCACGCGCCGCTTCGTCGGTGCGGAGCAGGCGAGTCACGTCACGAGCCTCTACAACGACAGTATGCACCGCCTCCTCCCGCAGGCGGGCATCACCTGCGAGATCATCCCGCGCAAGGAGCACGCGGGCGCGCCCATCAGCGCATCGAGCGTCCGCACCTGCATCCGCGAGGGGCGCATGAAAGAGCTTGCCGATCTCGTCCCCGCGCCGACGCTTGCCTATCTGACGTCCGAGGAGAGCGCCGATGTGCGCCGTGCAATCCGGCGCGCCGAGAACGTCGTACATTATTGAACATCCCAAAATAACAGAACACTGCATGAAAAAGCTGCCGCATGACAAATACGACAGCTTTTCTCGTCTATAAATATTATGCTGCGCCGCGGAAAAACCAGTTCGAAAGAACGGGCGTCCCTCCTAAATAATAGAATAGCCCCCATATGCCCCAGAAAACGGCGACGCTCACCCCTATCGCGATATAGCGCCCGCGCTTTTCCATACCGTCAAAAAAATATCGCAGAAGCAGCAGCGCGACCAGTTGAATCACGATGTACGACACCACGAGAACCGTAATCTCAAACAGCCGATCTTCCAGAAACTCCGGCTCTACCAAAAGGAGCGCCGCGCCGTACAGGAGGAAAAACCCGCCCCCGGCAGCGAGACAGAGCCGTCTCCACGGGATTTCCTTGACAATAGGAACAAACGGAACGATCACCAAAATCGCGGGAACGGCGACCCCGACGCCGTATGCGCCGCCCTTGCCGCACACAATCAGCGTATAGACAGCGAGAAATATCAAATCAAAGGCAAAATAAAACGACACCGCCATGTAAACGGCCAGTGAAATACAGCGCATCCGATCCGAAGTATCTCGATCCATTTCCTTTCCTCCATGGACGCAGCACATCGGGTTGGAACTCTGCGCCCCCGCAGGATTCGACGAATAACGACGCTAGGCACGAAAATCCCGCCTCTCATCACCGCAACGTAAGTGACGCGGAAGTTTGGATGCAGAACAAGGAACAAGAAAAATACAAGCGAAGGCGTAGTTAAAGACCTACGTCGAGCGCAGTATTTTTCGCAGTGACGCAGTTATGCGCCAAAATCCCGCGTCACGCCTTACGTCTCCACCGGCGTGAACGACACCGGCACCTCCGTCAAATCCGTCTCCATCCGCCGGCACACAACGCCCGCAGAGGCGAGCATCCGCTTCGACGCCTTCGTGCTGTCGGTGGCGGCGTATTTATCGGAGAGATAGACAACCTCGCGGATGCCGCTCTGGATGATGGCTTTGCAGCACTCGTTGCACGGAAAAAGAGAGACGTAGATGCGGCAGCCCTTGAGCGATGTGCTCGCGTTGAGGATGGCGTTGAGCTCGGCGTGGACGACGTAGGGATATTTTTGATCGGCGAACTCACCCGTCCGCCCCCACGGGTACTCGCTGTCATCGCACCCGTTCGGCATCCCGTTGTAACCGACGCCGACGATGTGCTTATCCTCGTTGACGATGCACGCGCCGACCTGCGTGTGCGGGTCTTTGCTCCGATAGGCGGAGAAAATCGCGATGCCCATAAAATACTCGTCCCATGTGATGATCATTGTACTTCCTCTTTTCCACAATCAAGCCACGTCCACGCGGAGCACCCCGTCCACCTGCCGCAGCGCATCCACGATAAAGGCGGGTTTGATGTTCTCCGTGTTAAAAACCTCAAAGCTGACATAAATGCGCCGCTCTCCCGCCTGCGGCGCCTCGTCCTCGTCCGTATGCACCTTCACCCCGCGCGAGCGCAGGTGGAGATCCTCGATGCACGCGCTGATGCGCATGATCTGTCCCGGGCGGTCGACCGTGTGCACCGAGAGCGAAAGCAGGCGGTCGCTGTCCACCCACGCATCGAGCCGCGAGAGATTGCCGAGGACGAGGAACACGATGAGCGTCGTCACCGTCGCGCTGAAGTAAAATCCCGCGCCGACCGCGAGTCCAACGCCCGCCACGACCCAAAGGCACGCCGCCGTCGTCAGTCCCGTGACGGTCAGCCCCTCCTTCATAATCGCGCCCGCCCCGAGGAAGCCGATACCGCTGACGACCTGCGCCGCGAGCCGCGCGGGATCGGCGTTCGTCTTGCCCTCGACGTTGTCGTAGAGCGCCTCGGACATGATCATGATGAGACACGAGCCGAGCGAGACGAGCATGTTCGTTCTGAGACCCGCCGATTTGTGCCGCATCTGCCGCTCGTAGCCGATGATGCCGCCCATGATGCACGAGAGCACGAGCCGCAGACAGATTTCCCATTCTTGCATATGTAAAAATACCTTTCCGGTGAGAACAAAACATAAAATTAACACATTGTCATAAGTTATCCCCAGCTGTGTAAAAGTCTGTGGATAAATTTGTGTAAAAGCCCGAAAACGCCTTTATCCACATATCTTTGCACAGTGTGGATAAAAAATCCGAACGATGCTCCGATTTCTGTGGATAATGTGGATAAAGCAGTGGATAACCCCATATATAGAACCTGAAAAGTATCTGAATCCTATATTTTGTAGTATACTTTATCTTACTTATCCACAGACCGGAGTGGATGAACACCGCGTTCCTCCGCTGTCCACAGTATGTAGGGATGCGCGATCAGCGACGAATTGTAGTAACGTTTTTCCCCCGTAACTTCTCTTGTTATCCACTGAGGGAGGTCGATTTTCTCCTGCTCATCGCCGAGCTCCACCTCGGCAACGCAGAGCCCTGCGTTCGCCCCGTGAAAGATATCGACCTCCCACAGATGCCCCGCGTGCGGGAGTCGATACCGCGTTTTTTCGACAAGCGGCGCATCGCAGAGCGCGAGTAATTCCCGCGCGTCGGCGGCGGGGATCTCATACTCGAACTCCGCGCGCGCGGCACCGACGTTTTTCCCTTTTATCGTCAGATAAGCACGCTCTCCCGCGATGCGCACCCGCACCGTCCGTGCGGGATCGCGCGAGAGATACCCCTGCGCGATCGGCGTTCCGGCAGTATCCGGATGAAAATCCTCCCGCACAAGAAATTTTCGCTCGATTTCAACCCCCATGAGAACCGCGTCCCTTCTATGAATACTTGATGAAATAGGTTGCATAATGGCGCCGTTTGCTATATATTATTGTGATACCAAGGGAATATTATATAGTAGTATAATCTAGAATGACGTGAAAGTGCAAGGAGAACAGTTAAACCATTGAGCAAATTACCACCTCCGCTCCGACCGACAAAACCAAAGAAACGTATCTGGCCGTTTGTCGTCCTCGGTACGATCTTCATCTTTGTCCTCGCGGCGATCGCGGGCGTGTTCTTCGCCGAGAGCAGTCTGCTCGACAAGCGCAGTGACACGCAGCAAAAGGAAGAGCTCCTGACCGCCAAGGACAAGGCGACCATCATGATCATGGGCGTCGACGAGCGCGCGGACGACGTGGGACGCAGCGACACGCTCATGGTCGCGACCATCGACCCGGCGAAAAAGGAGACGGCGCTCCTCTCCATCCCGCGCGACACACGCGTCGCCATCCCGCGCAACGGCTACGATAAAATCAACGCCGCATACGCCTACGGCGGCGAGAAGCTCACACAGCGCACGGTCGAGGATTTCCTCGGCATCCGCATCGACCATTATGTCATCATCAACACGCACGCCTTTCAAAAGATTGTCGACGCCATCGGCGGCATCGACATCAACGTGGAAAAGCGCATGTACTATGAAGACCCGTGGGACGATGACGGCGGTCTCATCATTGATCTCCGCCCCGGGATGCAGCACATGGACGGCAAAACCGCCGTCACCTACGTGCGCTACCGCGACGAGGAGGGGGACATCGGGCGTGTCCGGCGGCAGCAAAAGTTTATGAAGGCGTGCGTCGACGCCATCACCACACCCGCCATCCTCCCGCGTCTGCCGGGCATTATCAGCAGCGTCATCGACAGCGTAAAGACCGATCTCTCCCTGCGCCAGCTCCTCGAGTTCGCGGGGACACTGCGCGAATCCCAGGCGCACGGTCTGCGCACCGAGATGGTTCCCGGGCGCCCGATGTATATCGACGAGGTGAGCTACTGGATTCCGAACATGTCGGAGCTCCGCCGCTCCATGGCGAGCAACCTCGGCATCGTCCTCAGCTCCGCCGAGCGCAGCCGCATGGAACGCGCCGTGCGCGAGTACGAGGAATCCATCCCGGCGGGCGCCACCGAGCTCCCGGCAGGCGATACCTCCGTCGGGCATGCCGTCAGCGCGGACGAGGCGCGCGGAGAAAAGAGCGGCAAAAAGGATGCGGAGGACAAAGACGTCAAGAGCGGCGGCAAATCCTCCAAATCCCGAACGCCGGGCAGTTCCTCCTCCGCATCCGACAAAGACGAGGACACACCGTCCTCCACCCGCACGCGCGGGAGCACCGGCGGCAGCTCATCGACGAAGTCCTCGGACACCGGGCGCCATGCCTCCTCGCGTGAGAACGGCAGCAGTACCGACGCACGCAGTTCTTCCGGCGGAGCACAAAGCAACGCCCCCACACGGGGCACTCCCGGCACCGGGAAACAAGAGTAATTTAGGAGAAAGAAAGGAAGTCCATCACCATGGCAAGCAAATTTGATGCAGAAGCACTCGACCTCCACAAGAGCCACCACGGCAAACTCGCCGTCACCCCGACCGTCCCGCTGACCTCGCGCGACGATCTCAGCCGCGCCTACACACCGGGTGTCGCGGCGCCATGCCTTGCGATCAAGGACGACCCCGAGAGCATCTACGACTACACGACGAAGGGCAACATGGTCGCCGTCGTCACCAACGGCACCGCCGTCCTCGGGCTCGGCAACATCGGCGCAGGCGCAGGACTCCCCGTCATGGAGGGCAAATCCATCCTCTTTAAGGGATTCGCCGGCGTCGACTCCGTCCCCGTCTGTGTGAACAGCCCCAAGGTCGAGGACGTCGTAAAGGTCTGCCAGCTCATCGCCCCGACTTACGGCGGCATCAACCTCGAGGACATCAAGGCGCCCCAGTGCTTTGACATCGAAAACGAGCTGAAGAAGACCCTCGACATCCCCGTGTTCCACGACGACCAGCACGGCACCGCCATTGTCGTCGTCTCCGCGCTGCTCAACGCGTACAAGTACCTCGGGCGCGACCTGCGCACCGCGCGGATCGTCATCAACGGCGCAGGCGCTGCAGGACAGGCGATCGCGCGGCTCCTCTTTGCGTACGGCGCAACCACCGTCGTCCTCTGCGACACCACGGGTGCGATCTACGAGGGGCGCCCCGAGAACATGAACCCGTACAAGGAGAGCATTGCAAAGGTCTCCAACCTCCAGAAGGAGCGCGGCACACTCGCCGAGGTCGTGAAGGGCAAGGACATCTTCATCGGCGTCTCCGCCCCCGGCAGCCTCACGCAGGAGATGATCAAGACCATGAGCCCGGAGCCCGTCGTCATGGCGATGGCGAACCCCGTCCCCGAGATCCTGCCCGACGAGGCAAAGGAAGCGGGCGCGCGCATCGTCTGCACGGGTCGTTCCGACTTCCCGAACCAGGTCAACAACCTCCTCGCATTCCCCGGCATCTTCCGCGGCGCCCTTGACGTCCGTGCCAAGGAGATCAACGAGGAGATGAAGATCGCCGCCGCCGGCGCCATCGCGTCCCTCATCCCCGAGAGCGAGCTCAACGAGACCAACATCATCGCGAGCCCGCTCGACCCGCGCGTCGCCCCCACCGTCGCCGCCGCCGTCGCAAAGGCAGCACTCGAGACGGGTGTCGCACGCAAGACGGACATCACACCGGAGGATGTGGCAAGGCATACGCGGGAGCTGTTAGGACAGAAAGTGTAAGGCGTGAGCCGCGATCTTTGCGCACAGCGTTGTCATATCGGTGAACGCTTCGCTAGGAGTAGCTTTTTACTACGCCGTCGCTCGCGTTCACCTCATTCCTAGCCGTGCATCAAAGCTTACGGCTCACTCACTGTACGGTGTGGCGTGACGCGGGATTTTCGCTTTTCACTTGGCTATACAAAAAAGGACACGATGAAACGTGTCCTTTTTCTATCGGTAATGATTACGGGAGAGATTTTATGAAGGAAGCAAGCTGTATCCCACAGGGAACAGAAATCGAACGCACCGGATTTCACTATACACTGTCGCTGATCGGCGGTAAATATAAAATGGCTGTGCTCTACCTGCTCGCAGAACACGACGCCCTGCGGCACAACGAGCTGCACCGCCGCATTACGGGCATATCGTTCAAGACCCTCGCCTCCGTACTGCGCGCACTCGCCCGTGACGGACTCGTTGCGCGGACGGAATACCCGCAGATTCCTCCCAAAGTAGAGTATGCGCTCACACAGCACGGACGCTCGCTGATCCCCATCCTCTACATGATGTGCGATTGGGGGGAGCGCCACCGCAATATGCGCAAAACCCTATGACAACGCCGCCGCAAAGCGGGCATATTCCTGCGCGCTCGCCTCAACCTCCCACGCAGGCGAGCTGTAATCTTCGCCCGGCACATCTTCGGCGCCGTAGAAGACAAAGAACGATCGGTAATCCGCGCGGCAGTAGATGCGCAGCATCGTTTCAAACGGTGCGAGGAGTTCCGCGAGCGTATAGTGATAACGGCCGCCGCGGTCATAATCCTCCGCGCGGATGCCGGTACTGACAGCAAGAGCGATTTTGCGCCCCGCGAGCTTGTCCCCGCCGTTTCTCCCATAGGCCCATCCGTGTGTCAGCACCGTATCAAACCATGCTTTGAGGATCGGCGGACAGGAAAACCAATAAAACGGGAACTGAAAGATCAAGCTGCCGTGCGTCTCAACCAAATGCTGCTCGCGTGCCGCATCAATGCAGCCGTCCGGATAGACGTCCGCAAGCACATGAATCGTATATTGATCAGGATACTTTTGCAGCTCACTGAGCCAGCGTTTATTGATCACAGAGTCTTTCAGCGCGGGATGCGCCGCAATAACGAGTGTTTTCATCAAAGCACCTCACTTTCTTCTCGAAGAAAGTATAGCGCTGCCGCACCGCGGTGACAAGAACGCACCTTTGCGCACAGTACTTACCTCGGAGAAAGTATTCGACATGATGCGGCACAAAACAAAGATATGTTTTCAAAAAATTAACATCTCATTGCAGGAAAACCACATCCGCTTAACGAAATCAAATACAACAAAAAGAGACTGTCATGTGAAACAGTCTCTTTTCATCAGCATATCAAGGAGGGAACGATATGGAACCGGGAAAGTTAAACTGCCCGAACTGCGGCAGTGAAAATACGTCGTCCATTCCACTGGTCTATAAGAGCGGTCACGGCACGGGCACTGCGGTGCATCGTGAGGTTGTCGGTTACGATGTCAAGGTCGAAACAACCCAACACTTTGACGGACATATCGAAACAAAAGAGGTGGGCAATCGCCCCATCTATGAAAACGTGTCACATACGACGCATACGATGACCGACCTCGCACGCGAGGTTGCGCCGCCCTCGGAACCAAAGCTGAAAGAGATGCCAAATTCTCTTGTCTCCGTGGGCTGCGGTGCGATCGGCTGCCTGATGCCGATCACGTTGGCGATCATTTATTTCGTTGCGAAGTATCAATTTAACAAGGATATTTGGGCATGGATGGATTACCTTATGTATGCATTTATCGCTTGTACCGTCTTTTTCCTGATAAAAGCATATCCCGGTATGAAAAAAGCCAATGAAGCGGTACAGGCGGAAAATGATGCGGCGATGGCACGATATCGCAATCGTTTGGAAGCGTGGAACCGGAGCTATATCTGCAATCGCTGCGGGCATAAATTCGTTGTCGATGATTAAGCGCCGGTACAATATAAAAGGACTGCAGCACGAATTCGTGCTGCAGTCCTTTTATGTTGATGTCGATTTATTTTCGATAAAATCCGGAGGATCCTTCGGTTGTTTCCGGTTCGGGAAATGAGATATAAAATCTGCCCGTCTTTTGTCTTAATTGGCATAGAGCAATATCTCCTCTCGTTCAAGATTCTCTCGAAAATGCGGGGGTTTTGGCATACAAGTGATGATGTCGACGTCCTTTTCGAGGGCTTCTACAATATCCTGACGAAATCCGCTGAGTTCAAAAAGCCCTTGGATACGACCTCCCTCGATATGCAAATCCACGTCGCTCTCCTCGGTCGCTTCACCGCGCGCATACGAGCCGAAGAGATACACCTTTGCAACGCCGCGCGCTTTGCAGACGGGTGCGATCCGCTCCTTGACGGCGGGAATGGTGAGCAGCATGGGAGATTCCTCCTCTCTCGTCGGTTTTTCTTGATTTCATTCTATCGCAGGGAAGGAGCACTGTCAATTGCTTCATAGGAAGGGTGACAATATGAAAAAAGACAATCCTAAATTACAATAATGAGTATGGGACACGGCAGCACCTTCTGTTCTGTTTTTGTGGTGAAAGCATTGCAACACATAGAGCGCTGCCTGTCTTTTTTTACTGTCCCACTTCATTTTACAATGAACATCTGCTGCATGTCTGGTATCTATATTCAAATTCTTCTTGCAGGTTTATACGAGATGTGATATGATTATCATAATTCAGAAAAAGAGAGGGATTTATAACAAAATAGCTTGGCTACTGAAGTATGCAGAAGAATTCGGTATTAAGAGATGAGGGGTCTCCTTATCTCCTAATGCCGATTTTTTATTGATCAACGAAAGGAGGGAACGACATGAAAGTGACGATCACCATGGAGAACCCCTCGGGGCTTCATGCACGTCCGGCCGTGCTGCTCGCCGACCGCGCGTCGAAGTTCGAGGCGGAGATTCGTCTGTACGCGCACGGAAAGGAGGCAAAGGCAACGGACGTTCTCGAAATCATGGGACTCGGCATCACCTGCGGCAGCGAGATCACGGTCGAGGCTTCCGGGCCGGAAGCGACGGCCGCGGTGTATACGCTTGCGGGCATGCTCGCCGCAAAGGATATCTACCGGTAAGTAACGGTGCGTTTTTGACATCGAGGTGAACGACATGGAATTTCTGAACGAAGTTTTAGCATTGGGTCCGACGGTCATGATGCCCGTGATCTTCTTCATTCTGGGCATATGTTTCCGCCTGCCCGTCGGCAAGGCGTTCGAGGCGGGCATGCTCGTCGGCGTGGGCTTCACCGGCATCAACCTGATCGTGTCCATGCTGCTCGGAAGCCTGGGTCCCGCGTCCGAGGACATGGTCGCGCGGTTCGGCGCGAGCCTGACGGTCATCGACGCCGGCTGGGCGACGAGCGCGGCGATCGGCTGGTCGTCGCCGCTGATCCCCATGGTGGTGCCGGGCGCAATCCTCCTCAATATCATCCTGCTCGCGCTCAAAAAGACGCAGATTTTGAATATCGATATTTTCAACTACTGGCTGATCCTCCTGCCGGGCTCCATGATCTACTGCGAGACGGGCAGCCTCATGCTCGGAACGGCCGGATCGCTGATCCTCTATCTGATCGCCTTCATCATCGCCGACAAGACGGCGCCCGCGATCCAGAAGATGTACAACCTCAAGGGCGTCGCATTCGTCCACGCGACCTGCGGCGTCTATGTGCCGATCGGCATCCTCGTCAATGCGGTTATCGAGCGCATTCCCGGCCTGAATCAAATCAACCTCAGTCCGGAGGGCGTCATCAATAAGCTCGGCGTGCTCGGCAAACCGATCACGCTCGCGACGATCCTCGGCGCGGGCATGGGCATCCTCGCGGGCTGGGGCGTCGGTCAGTGCGCGTTCCTCGCCGTTCAAGTCGCCGCCGTCATGATTCTCCTGCCGAAGATGGTAGAGATCACGGTGGAGGGCGTCATGATTGTCCGCGACCAGGCCGAAACGGTGCTGAAAAAAGTCTTTCCGGGCAGGGAGTTCAACATCGGCATGGATACGGCGCTGCTCATCGGCGAGCCGTGCATCATCGCGACGGGACTCCTGCTCATCCCCGCGACGCTCTTTATCGCGATCATCCTGCCGGGCAACCGCATGCTGCCCTTCGTCGACCTCGCGTCCATCGTCTTCCTCATCTCGATGGTCGCGCCGTTCTGTAAGCGCAACATGTTCCGCATTTTCATCACAGGTCTCGTCATCGTAACGCTCGCGCTCTACGCGGGCAGCGATCTCTCGGGCGTCTACGGCATGGCGGCAGATCAGGCGAACGTCCGACTGCCGAGCAACGTGACGTCGACCGAGCTCGGAAACCTCGTGGCCGCGTACAATACGCCCGTCGGCTGGGCGCTGATTAAGCTTGGACAACTCATCGGCATGTGACAAAGAGGCGATCAATATGAAACTCATCGGCATCGGCGACCTGCTCATCCCATCGTCGTATATAGAAGAAGGATTTGCATCGTACAGGGAGCGCGGCGTAACGGTCGAAACCGTCGACTGGCCGCTGCGGGACTATGAGGAGCTGCAGAACATCAACCTGCGCGTAGAGACGGAGGGCAGCGAGGCCTACGACGTCCCGGATGCGCTCGTGGAGCAGCTGCGCGATGCGGAGATTCTCATCACACAGTTCTGTCCCATTACGAAAAAGGTGCTGGACGCCTGCACAAAACTGAAGCTCGTCGGCGTCCTGCGCGCGGGCTATGAAAATATCAACGTGCCGTACGCATCCGCGAAGGGCGTCGCCGTATTCCATACGCCGGGGCGGAACGCGACGGCGGTGGCGGACTTCACCGTCGGCATGCTGCTGGCCGAGTGCCGCAACATCGCGAAGGCGCACGCAAATTTGAAAGAAGGCCGCTGGGTCAGAGACTATGCGAACGCGGGCGCCGTGCCCGATCTGGAGGGCAAGACCGTCGGCATCATCGGCATGGGACAGGTCGGCGTCAAGGTCGCCCACCGTCTGCACGGGTTTGGCGTACGCCTCCTCGGTTACGATCCTTACGCGACGGTCTTTCCGGACTTCGTCACACAGGTCTCGCTCGACGATCTGCTCACGCAGGCGGACTTTGTCACGCTGCACAGCCGCCTTTCGGACGAAACGAAACACATGATGAATGCGCGCGCGTTCTCGCTTATGAAGCCGTCGGCATATTTCGTCAACACGGCGCGCGCGGGACTCGTGGACGAGGCGGCGCTCGCCGACGCATTGCGGAACAAGCGGCTGCGCGGCGCGGCGCTCGACGTCTTTGAACACGAACCGCCCGCGGCGGACGATCCTTTGGTACGGCTCCCGAACGTCACGATCACGCCGCATCTGGCGGGCGGGACGACGGACGCGTTCCTGCGCTCGCCCGTCCTGCTCGCCGAGGCGATGGCGTCCGCACTCTCGGGCGACCGATCCTCGCACTGGATCGTACGATAGAAACGGGGTGCAGCATGGAACTCGGACTGCATGGCAAAAACGCGCTTGTCACGGGCGGAACGAAGGGACTCGGCAAAGCGGTATGCGAACTGCTCGCGCAGGAGGGCGCGAACATCGTCGCGGTCAGCCGCCACGGAGACGAAGGAGAGGCGCTGGCGGCCGTGCTGCGTAAAACGTACGGCGTGCGCGCCGCCGGCCTCGCCTGCGACCTGAGCGGGACGGATCGGCAAAGCGCCGTCAGCGCGGCCGTCGATATCCTCGGTCCGCTCGATATCCTAGTCAACGCCGCAGGCATCTGGCCGCAGGCCTATGTCCTCGATATGGAGGAAGCGGATTTCCGGCGGACGCTTGACATCAATCTCGTCAGCCCGTTTGTCCTCTGCCGCGACTTTGCCCGGCACCTTGACGCTGACAGCCGGACGGGCAAAATCGTCAACGTCGTGTCGCAGGCGGCTTTTTGCGGATCGACGACGGGGCACGCGCACTATGCGGCATCCAAGGCGGGTCTCGTCGCCTTTACGGTATCGCTCGCGCGCGAACTCGCGCCGCGGGGCATCAACGTCAACGCGGTCGCGCCGGGCATCATGGACACGCCCATGATCCGCGCGGCATTGGAGACGCGCATGGACTACTACTGCAAGCGCATCCCCCTGGGGCGCGTGGCAGAGGCGGAGGAGGTCGCCTACAGCGTCGTCTTCCTGTGTTCGAACAAGGCGGACTATCTGACGGGCATCACGCTGGACGCCACGGGCGGCATGCTGATGCGCTGATCGGTCGATTGGAAGGAGGTTTTGAGCATGACGAAATATTTGATCGGTATCGACGCCGGCAATACGTCGAGCAAAGCGGTCATCTTTGACGATACGGGCAAGGTCGTCGCCGCAGCCGCAACGAAGAGCTCCGAACGCATGCATCTGGCGCCGCGGGGCAGGGGTTTCGAGGAGTTCGACGTCGACGAGCTGTGGCACATCGTCTCACAGTGCATCAAACAAGCGATCGAGGACGCCGGCATCGCACCGGAGGACATCGCGGGCATCGGCGTCACATCATTCGGCAACGGCGTCGTCTTTCTCGACGAAAAGGGCTGGTCGATCGCGCCCGGCTGCTTTTCGCAGGACTACCGCGCGAACGATATCCTCGCACTGTATCAAAAGGACGGCACGTACGACAAGATCAACCGGATCGTGCACGGAACGCTCTTCGCGGGCGAACCCGGGCCGATCCTGCGCTGGTACAAGGAACACGAGCGCGCCGTCTACGACAGGATCGGCAGTGTGCTGATGTTCAAGGACTATCTGATGTACCGCCTCTCTGGGGTTTTCGCCACGGATCTCAACATCATCGGCGGTTCGTTCCTCATCGATATGGACACCATGGAGTATTCGCGCGAGCTGCTCGATCTGTACGGCATTCCCGAGATGTTCGACAAGCTGCCCGCCCTGCATACAAGTCCCGAGCAGATCGTCGGAACGGTGACGGCAGAGGCCGCGCGGCAAACGGGACTCAAAGAGGGCACGCCGATCGCCGCAGGCATGATGGACATCCTCGCGAGCCTCGTCGGCGCCGGCGCGACGGGCGACGGCGTGATCACGTCGATCGCGGGCTCGTGGTGCATCAACGAGACGCATTCGACCCGCGTCATACCGAATGCATCCAGCAACATGCCCTACATCCACAAGAACGAATATCTGAACTGCTCGTACACGGGCGCATCCGCCACGAACTACGAATGGTTCAACCACGTGCTCGGCGACAAGGCGCGCCTCGCTGCAGTCTACGAGCAGCGCGGCTACTACGACGTGCTGAACGAGTGGATCCGCGCGGCGGAGCCGAATATGGACACGCCGTATTTCCAGCCGTTCATCGCCTCCCCGAGCATCCACGTCAACGCACGCGCGGGTTTTACGAACATCAACACGCATACGAGCTACGGCGATCTCTGCTACGCGGTCGTCGAGGGCATCGCGTTCATCCACAAATTCCACATCGATTTCCTCATCCGTGCCGGCCTGCCCGCCACGCTGATCCGCCTGACGGGCGGCATGGCAAAAAGCCCCGTGTGGACGCAGATCTTTGCCGACACGATGCAGCTCCCCGTCGAGATCGTGGCGTCCGACGAGACGGGCGCACACGGCGTCGCCATCGTCGCGGGCATCGGCGCGGGCGTATATGAGAGCTACGAGGACGCCTTCGCGCGTTCTGTGAAACTGAAAGCGCCGGTGCTCCCGAATCCGGAAAAGGCCGCGTTCTACCGGGATCGCTACGCACAGTGGCAGCGGCTCAACGAACATCTCCTGCGTTACTGGGACGGAGCGGGCGATGGCTGAGGCGTTCATCCTGATCCCGTCCGTACGGGATATGAAAACACTGGACTGTGCGCTGCAATCCCGGCACCGCGAGATTCTGCTGAGTACGGTATCCCATATCGGCAATCTCGCCGAACTCACGAGCCTCTGCCATAAGCACGGCAAAGAGGCGATCGTCAACCACGAACTCATCGGCGGTCTCGGAAACGATACCGTCGCCTTTGAAATGCTGAAGAAAGCATACAAAGTGGACGCTGTCATCGGCGCGAACCCCTATCACATCAGCCGCGCGAAGGCGATCGGACTGAAGACGATCTGGAAGGTTCCGCTGCTCGATTCGCTTTCCCTCGAGATGGCCTTCCGCTCCATCGAGGTGACGAAGCCGGACGCCGTCGAACTCCGCCCGGCGATCTGCGCGTACGACTTCCTCGACGTGTTCCGCAAGGCCTTTTCGGGCAAGATCTTTGCGAGCGGCTTCATCGATCGGAAGGAGTTTGCCGATCGGCTCCGTCGGCGCGGTTTCGACGGCATCATGACGAGCACGCGGGCGCTGTGGGAGCCGGGAGACCGGCCGCGCGCATCCGCGGGAAAATAACGTTTTTATAAGGGAGGAATATACATGCCCCTGGTCAATATGAAAAAAATGCTCGCCGACGCGCGGCGCGGCAAATATGCGATCGGCGCATTCGACGTGAGCAATTTCGATATGGCGGCGGCGGTCACGGAAACCGCGCGGGAAGAGCGCTCCCCCGTCATCCTCATGGGACTGACCCCCGATCTCGCGGACGGTAAGCTCCCCTACTGGCTCGACTCTGTCAAAGCACTTGCCGCCGCGGCGGACGTCCCGGTCGCGGTGCATCTCGATCACGCGACCGACCTCGACTTCATCAAAGAATGTGTCGACGGCGGCTTTTCCTCCGTCATGTTCGACGGCTCCGTGCTCCCGCTGGAGGAGAACATCCGCAAAACGCGGGAGGTCGTCGCCTACGCGCACCGGTTCGACGTAACCGTCGAGGCGGAACTCGGCCATGTGGGCGACGGCATCGTCGGCAGCAGCGAGATCGGCGCAGAGAAAAAAACGGGGTTCGACAACCCCGATGACTTCCTCACGCAGCCGGACGAGCTGGCCGACTTCATCGCCCGCACGGAGGCAGACTGTATCGCCGTCGCCGTAGGAACGGCGCACGGCCTGTACGTGCATGAACCGAAACTCCATTTCGACCGGCTGGCGGCGCTGAACGACATCTCTCCCGTTCCCATGGTCATGCACGGCGGCTCGGGCACGCCGGACGATCAGATCCGAAAAGCCGTCGCGCTCGGCATCTGCAAGCTGAACATCTTCTCCGAGATGCTGACGGCATTCAACGGCGCACTGAAAGAAGAGCTCGCGCATGCGCAGCACCTCGCGATCTGGCCGCATCAGCTCTATCAAAAACCGCTCGCCGCGCTGCGCGAAGTCGTGCGGCGCAAGATCGCGCTCGTCGGCTCGGCCGGCAAGGCGTGACCGCAGCGGCATCCCGCCGAGAAAAGGAGGCTGTTTTCTATGGATAAAACGAAGATTCTCTGCGTCGCCGACGGCGGCATCACCACGGAGATGATGGAAGACTTTCGCCGCCTCGAGCGGTACGGCGCCGAGGTCACGATCGTCGAGGATACGGACATGTACGCCATGGGGCCGATCACCGACCGCATGACGCTCATCGAACAGCAGGGCATCGACGCCGCGCCAAGCTGCGCGGCACTGCTGGAACACTGCGCGGACAAGGACATCATCGTCGTCCACGTCGCCTCCATTAACCGCGCGGTGCTCGCGCGCGCCCGGCGGCTCAAGGTGGCGGCCGTCCTGCGCGGCGGCTACGAGAACGCCGACGTGCCGCTGCTGACCGAACGCGGTGTTCTCCTCGTCAACGCGCCGTGGCGCAGCGCGAACGCCGTCGCCGACTTCACCGTCGGCATGATGATCGCAGAGAACAAGAACATCGCGCGCAGCCACCGGCACCTCATGGAGGGGACATGGCGCAAGTCCTACGTCAATCAATCCTATATCCACGACATGCGGAAAATGACCGTCGGCATCATCGGCTACGGCTATATCGGTCGGCGCGTGCGGCAGCGGCTAAAGGGATTCGAATGCCGCGTACTGGTGCACGATCCCTATATCGATCCGCAGACAGCTGCCGATCAAGACGTCTCCTTCGTCTCACTGGACGAGCTGCTCGCCCGGTCGGATATCGTCACGCTCCATCTGCGTCTCTCGGAGCAGACCTCGCATTTCATCGGCGCGGCGGAACTGGCGAAAATGAAGCCGACCGCGTACCTCATCAACACCGCGCGCGCCGGCCTTGTCGATACCGCCGCGCTCACGGAAGCGCTGCGCACGCACGCGATCGGCGGCGCGGCTGTCGACGTCTACGATACGGAGCCGCTGCCCGCGGATCATCCCTATCTGCAGCTCGACAACATCACACTGACCAGCCACCTCGCCGGCACCTCCTGCGACACCATGCGAACATCCGTCGAGATCGGCCTGGAGGATCTGACGCGCTGTCTAAGAGGCGAGGAGATGGTCAACGTACGCAATATGCGGTCGTGACAATGATAATATTATAACCGCGATTCCAAACCCATCGACTTTCCCGCAAAAGCCTATTCCACTGCCGAGGAATTCATCGAAGATGTTTTGGATACTTCAAATCAAGCGCATCACAATATGTGAAACACAAAAAGGACAATCCGCATGGATTGTCCTTTTTGATTTGACAGCACCGATTCTTGAAGACCGTTATTCAAACGATGTATCGTCATATCCGCCGCGGTTATAGCGGCGGCGCTTGGGAACGATGACGACGTAGCGGCGAGGATTCTCGCCGGCACTGTAGGTGGTGACGCGGCGATTGTCCTGGAGCGCCATGTGGATGATCTTGCGTTCATGGCGGCTCATGGGTTCGAGACGGATCTCTTCGCCGATGCGGCATGCCTTGTCCGCGAGATGTCCCGCGAGGCGCGTGAGAGTCTCTTCGCGGCGCGCGCGGTAGTCCTCGACATCGAGGATGATGCGGGTATAGCCGCTGCCGGGATTCTTGTTGACAACGAGATTGGTAAGATACTGGAGGGAGTCAAGCGTCTGCCCGTGCTTGCCGATCAAAATGCCGAGGTTGTCTCCCTGCATATTGTAAACGAGTCCGATGGGGGTTTCGCTGGGGATGAGGGTGACGGTGAGTCCCATAGCGGCAAATATTTCGCTGAGGAATCCTTCGGCGCGGGCGCGCATCTCGGGCGATGCAGGGATGAGCGGCAGTTCGCCCTCTCTCTTGGCACGTTCTTCGTACCGCGGGCGATCATAGGAGGGGCGATCCTCCTGATGGCGTCGTGCAGAGCGTTCGCTGTTGTCGCGGTCATAGCGGCTGCGCCGCTCGGGACGTTCCGTGCGCTCAGGATGCACGGCGGATGTATGGCTGCCTTGCTCCGGTTTCGGAGCGCGGGCACTGCTGCGAAGGTCGGTATGGAAACGTTTCTGCGGACGCGGGAATTCGTCTGCCGCTGCGGTGACGGTGGGGGCGGGAATATTGCTCGTTTCGCTGCGCTGCACAGGGATGACCGGGCGTGTCGTGACGCGGATGTGCGCCTCGCGCTTGCCCCAGAGTCCGAGGAATCCGCTCGAAGGTTCCTGTATGATTTCATAGGTGACTTCGCTGCGTCCGCAGCCGAGCTTGTCAAGGGCGGCGGCGAGTGCGTCTTCTACGGTTTTTCCTGTGCTTTCTACGATTTCTGCCATGTTATGCTGCCTCCTTGGGGGCGGTTTTTTCGTCGCCCCGGTACATCCACCACTGCTGCGCGATTTGGACGATGTTCATGGTGACCCAGTAGAGGACGAGTCCTGCGGGGAAGTTCAGACTGATCCAGCCGATGAAAAGCGGCATGACGGTCATCATGATTTTCATCTGCGGGTTCATCTCGGTGCTCGTCATTTTCTGCTGGAGGAATGTGGTCAATGCGGAGAGGACGGGCAGGATGTAAAGGGGATCCGGCGCGGAGAGGTGCGGGATCCAGAGAAACGCTTCGGCGGCTTCGCTCGGGTAGGCGAAGTTAAAGAGTGCGTAGTACATGCCCATGAGGATCGGCATCTGGACGAGGAGCGGGAGACAGCCCGCGAGCGGGTTGACCCCTGCCTGACGAAAGAGTTCTCCGGTCTTTTGCTGGAGCATCCGCGGGTCGTTTTTATACTTTTCCTGGATTTTTTTCATCTTCGGCTGGATTTCCTGCATCGCCTTCATGGATTTGACCTGCTTGACGGTAAGGGGGTAGGTGACCAGTTTGATGAGGATGGTGAGCAGAATGATCGGGAAGCCGTAGCTCTCGAGTCCGGCGGCGCCGGTAACGGTGTAAAATGCGCTGAGGATCATCTGAAGCAAGTGGATGATCGGCGCGAACAGGCTGCTGAAAAATTCGATCAAGGATTGTTCCTCCTCTATGCGCGCGGTTTTTGTTGCGCATATACAATACTGTGAATATTCTGCGGTTTTATTTGTTTTTTGAAACTATGGGGTATGATTTTTGGATTCGAGATGAATTGTATCTTTAGTTCGCGGGCACATTCTTGTCGCTGCGCAAACGGCGTGCGATGCGAAAAACATTAGGGCAGCGCAGGGTTGACGCGCGGCTCAGGGTATCTTTCTCACCGCGTTACAAACGGCACGCACAATCAGAACATGGTGTGAGACGTGCGCTATATTAAAGAATACGATGATCCCCATTTCACCGGCTGATGATTATACGATGCACCGCCATAGCGGACGGGAGGGCGCGTATCACGTGCAGGTTTTTCCCACGATGTAATGACGCCAAAATCCCGCGTCACGTTTCACACCGTATAGCAAGTGAGGCGTCAGCTTTGATGCACAGCTAGGAATAACGAGAATGCGAGCGACGGCGTAGTAAAAAAGCTACTCCTAGCGAAGCATTCGAAGTTATGACAACGCTGTGCGCAAAGATCACGTCTCACGCCTTACGGGATCGTAGCCGCCCTCATGCCACGGATGACACCTGAGTATCCTCCGCACCGCCATCCATCCGCCGCGCCGCGCGCCGTACCGCTCAATCGCCTCCATCGCGTACGCGGAGCAGGTGGGTTGATACCTGCACATGAGCGGGAGGAACGGCGAGATGCAGCTGCGATAAAACCGAATGACAAAGAGAAGAATCCGCTTCATGAATGCCCCTCCCGGCGCGGCGCATGTCCCGCAGGAATGAGAATCTTTGCACGGCGCGCGAGTTTCTTCAAATCTGCAGCAGCATCCTGCATTTTATGGTCGGCAAGCCCTGCGCGTCCGATGAGCAGGATGCCGACATCGGGGCGCAGTTCGTACTGCATGAGACGGTATGCTTCGCGCATAAGACGCTTTGTGCGGCTGCGCACGGGTGCAGATCCCAATTTTTTCCCCGCAGCAAAGCCGACTTTGCCCGCAACGCCCGCATCGCGCAGGATGTAGAGGATCATATACCGCCCCGGGAAGGCGGTTCCTTTATGATAGACGTTTTGAAAATCGCTGCGCCGCTTGATTATCTGCGCGCGCGAGAGCGTATATCTCTGCTTGTTCATGATTCATAAAAAAGAGGTCACCCGCGGTGACCTCCTGCTTTCAGTCCGGCGCCGTCTCGCGTGATTCGATCGGTGCCAAACACATTACGCCGAGAGTTTCTTTCTGCCGCGCCGACGCCTTCTCTGTAGTACGAGGCGGCCGCCTTTCGTTTTCATGCGCTCACGGAATCCATGTGTCTTTTTTCTCCAACGGTTATTCGGCTGATACGTTCTCTTCACCTCATCGTCACCTCCTTTACCGCTGCATTGATTGCAGCTTTTCAAATCTATGATTTCACTTCGGTCATTATAGACGAAGAAAAGCCGCGCTGTCAAGGCGAGCGGGGCGTATTTTGTTATGTTTTTTTCGTCAAAGAGTCAAAAGCCAATATTGATAAGTCCATTACTTTTTGCTAAAATATTCCTGTCAAAGTGCGTGGGGTCTATTTTTGTGTGCTTTTTGTCAAACGAGCCAAAACTGCTATTGATAAGCTTGTTATTTTTGCTGAAATATCCCCACTCCATTGTTGAAAACCTGTGCAAAAATCGTGCATAATTTTTCACATACTTGCATTTTCTTATAGTTCTCACCGATGAACTTATCAACAACTGTGAATAATCCTGTTGATAAACAGGTACCAAAAAAATTTTTTTGAAGGGATTCGATTGCATGTCGGAAGAAAAGCATCCCCAAATTACCGCTCTATGGCGGCAGATTTTAGAAAAGACGGACGGTATCCTGCCGCAGGAAGCAGTGACGAAGTGGCTTCCGCGGATCGTTCCCATCACGCAAAACGGCAGCGAGCTGGTACTTGCCGTGCCGGATGCATTTACAAAACAGTTCATCGAACAGCGCTATCTCGTTCTGCTCAGCGACGCGGCACATGCCGCGCTCGATGCCGTCTACACGTTCCGCCTCGTTGTGGATCCCTCCACAGCACCGAAATCCCCTGCACCACGGGAACATGCGAGCAGTTCTTTGGACGGTGCGGGCACGACGGCAGATGAGATTGCTTCCTACGGCAGTTCTTCGCCTGCACAGGGCGCACTCCCGCTCACGCCGCCCGTACCGGATGCCGGAACTTCTCACGCAGCGGCGCCGGACGATGCAACAACGCTGAATCCGAAATATACCTTTGATGCATTCGTCACAGGACGATCAAATCAGTTTTCCTATGCCATGGCAAAATCCGTCGCAGAGGCGCCGGGACTGCCTTCCAACAATCCGCTCTTCATCTACGGCGGCGTGGGGCTCGGCAAAACGCATCTGATGCACGCGGTCGGTCATAAGATCCTCGCAGATCATCCCGATAAGCGCGTGCTCTATATCGCCAGCATGGATTTCACGAACGAATTCATCAGTGCCATCGGCAAAAAAAATACGGATGAGTTCCGTGAAAAATATTATGCTATTGACGTATTGCTCATCGACGATATTCAATTCTTCTCCGGACAGCTGCAAACACAGGCGGAGTTTTTCCAAATGTTCAACAAGCTGCGCGACAGCGGGCGCCAGATCATTATGACCTGCGATCGTCAGCCGCAGGAAGTCAAGGGACTTGAGGATCGTCTTATATCGCGGTTTTCCGGCGGCGTCGTCGTGGATATTCAGCCCCCGGAGTTCGAAACACGCATGGCAATTCTTCAAAAAAAGGCACAGTCGGAGGAAATCGACATTCCCGGCGATGTGATGACCTATATCGCGAGCCGCGTGGACAGCAATATCCGTGAACTCGAAGGCGCGCTCACGCGTCTCATCAAATACGCGTCAACCATGCGCCTGCCGATCGACGAGTCGACATGCGTGGCAGCGCTCGGAAATTATCTGCGCGGAGAGACGGGACGGCGGATCACAATGGAAATCATTGAGAGCATGGTCTGCACCCATTTCAAGATAAAGAGCGAAGATATCCGCTCAACCAAGCGCAGCAACGATATTGCATTTCCGCGGCAGGTGGCGATGTATCTCTGCCATGAGCTGACGGATGTATCGTGGCCGACGATCGGCGGATTCTTTAACCGTGATCATTCGACGGTGATCCACGCACATAAAAAGATTCAAAGCCTTGTGAGCGAAGATGCGGCGACGGATGCACTAATAAAGAGTCTGACCGTCCAGATCCGCGGCATTTAGGCGTGAATCGGGATCTTTGCGCCTAGCGTCGTCATTTTTGGCAAACGCTTCGTCGACGTAGGCTTTTGACTACGCCTTCCTCACGTTTGCCGCAATTCCTAGCTATGCATCCAAGCTGACACATCTCTTAGTTTTTCGGTATAACGCGGGGGTTTTTACGCATCGCTGCGCCATGTATTCGGACATTGAGGTTGACAACGGTAATCTAAGACCAAACTCCCTGTGTATATCTATGTGAATTTTCCCCCTCATATCATGTGGACGTACTGTGCATAACTCAGCATCTGCTGCCGATCTGTCTAAACTGTGGATAACCGCACAATTATTCTCCACAATTTTTCCACAATCAAGATCAAGCAATTACGATACACACAACCACATTTCAACAAATCCACAGCCCCTACTACTACGGCTACTATATTTATTTTATACAAGTGACCATAGAAAAACGGCACGCCCTTCGGCGCGCTTCCTCCGCAGAAAGGACACCATATGAACATCACGCTCGGCAAAAGCGACCTCCTCACCGCTCTTCAAATTGTCAGCAAAGGACTCTCGACGAAGCCGCAAACACCCATCCTCTCAGGAATCTATCTCTCTGCAAAGGACGGTCAGCTTGAACTTCAGTCTACAAACTACGAGATCGGATTCATCCTTACCATCCCCGCAGAAGTCAAAACGCCGGGCGCAGCAATTCTTCCCGGCAAATATCTCACCGAGTTCACACGAAAGCTTCCGGCCGACGAGGTATCTATCGACTGTATCAGCGAAGACGGTCTTGGCGTAATCACATCAGGAAACGCACGCTTTACATTGCGCCAAATGGAAGTCGATGACTTCCCAAAATTACAGCGTATGGACGGAACACTGCGGTTCACTATCAAAGACCGTGTACTTGCACATCTTGTCAAGAAGTCTGCATTTGCCTGCATGAAGGAAGAACAGCGCGACCGCCGTCCCGTATTTACCGGCTGTCAGCTCGAAGTCGAGGGAAGAGAGATCACGCTTGCGGCGACGAACGTACATCGTCTTGCTGTAAAAAGCGAGCACATCGAATCGGATGCAGGGCAGATTCGCGTCGTCATTCCTGCGAAATTCCTTGAAGAAGTAACGCGCACCATCACGAGTGAAGTTCCAACGGACATCGAGATTGTCTGCTCCTACAACCAAATCAGCATGTCGGCAGAGGGCATCTATATGACCTCACGACTCATTGAGGGCAGTTTCCCCGATTATCACCGCGTCATTCCAAGAGACGAAAACATCCGTACAAAGGTCACGATGAATGCCGGAGATTTTGCCGCTGCTGTTGAGCGCGCATCACTTATATCGCGCACGGATCAATATAACATTGTGAAACTTGAATTTGAGGATAACCTTCTTCATATCACATCGAACAGCCCCGATGTTGGACGTGCCGAGGAGACCATTGAAGCCGAAGTTGAAGGCGATCCTGCGGTCATCGCATTCAACGCCTCCTATCTGCTTGACGCGATGAAATCGCTCGACAGCGATATCTGTATCCTTTCTTTGCAGGCACCGAACGAGCAGGGGCAGAACCTCTCGCCGATCACCATTCGTGAGGAGGCGGATAAGGATTATATATACGTTGTAACGCCTGTAAGAACACGATGAGGATACATTGACGTGATGGATATAGAGATTCATACGGCGTACATCCAGCTTGATCAGTTTTTGAAACTTGCGGGAGAAGTGCCGAGCGGCGGCATGGTCAAAGAGCTGATTGCAGCGGGGCGCATCAAACGCAACGGCGCTGTTGAGACAGCGCGCCGGCGTAAACTTGTGCCGGGAGATATTGTTACAATAGAGGGCGGCGGAATCTACCGTGTCACTGCTTTGTAATTATGCGGATCACACGACTCGAGCTTCACTCTTATCGTAATTATGAAACACTGGGTCTCCGGTTTGATCCTGGTGTTCAGATTTTTCTCGGCGCAAACGCGCAGGGCAAGACAAATATCATTGAGGCGCTTTACTACGCTTCGTTTGGACGCTCCCATCGCACGACGAGCGATGCGGAGCTCATTCGTATGGGAGAGAGCGCGGGGCGGATTGATCTTTCCTTTCTGCGTCATGATGTTCCGGGAGAGTTATCATTTACATTTGAGCGTGGGCACAGGCGGCGTATCTTGCGTGCGGGAGAGCCGCTGCGGCAGCGTGAGCTTGTAGGTCTCCTCCCTATGGTGCTCTTTTCCCCGGAGGATCTCTTCCTCGTCAAGGGGGCGCCTGCACTGCGCCGGCGCTATCTCGACGCTGAGCTCTCTCAGGCAAGCCCCGCGTACTATGGAGAGCTCCTGCGCTATACGCACATCCTGCGTCAGCGCGGCGCGATCCTAAAGGACATCCGCGAGCGTCTTGTCCCTGTCGATGCACTCGAGCCGTGGGACGTGCAGCTTGCACGCAGCGCGGCACGCATTGTTACGCGGCGAATCGCCGCGGCGGAGCGTCTAGGTGCGCTCTCCGGGCGTGTTCAGTCGGTGCTCGCCGCGGGAGAAAAGCTGACGATCGCCTATGAGATCGCTCATGTGCCGGAGGATCTGACGGGAGAAAAAGACGGCATGGCAGATCGGCTCGAATTATGGTATAATAAGACGTTGGTCGAATGCCGTGTCCGCGATATTGCGCGCGGGTCGACGGGCGTGGGACCGCATCTTGACGATCTCGTTCTTTTTGTCGGCGGCATGAGTCTGCGTAGTTACGGCTCGCAGGGACAACAGCGTACAGGAGCGCTCGCGCTCAAACTCGCGGAGCTCTTCTACCTGCGGGATAGTGTAGGCGAGGCACCGATCCTGCTGCTCGACGATGTGATGAGTGAGCTTGACGCCGACCGCCGCGCTGCGCTCCTCTCCTTCATCCGCAGTGAACACATCCAGACGTTTATTACAGCGACGGATGCGGCGTATTTCCCGGCGGAGGAGATGGGGGCGACGTATCGGTATGTAACTCATGGAATGGTTCACTCCTAGCGTCGTTATTTTGTGTATGGATTGTTGTACGCGTCCTGCGATGCAAGGCGCGCGTGCCGTTTGCAATGTGGTGGGAAACATGCCCCGGAGCGGAGAGATACAAAAAATTATCGCGAAGGACATCCTAGAATGGCTCTTAATAGAAAAGTAAGTTGAAAAAATATATCAACTCTGAAAGGAGGGGCTCTCCCATGCGAACCACCCTCTGCACTGCCGCGGCGGATGCGGACGTGCGCGCAGCGATTCGGCGGCTCGGTGCGAAATTTGAACGCGATTACATCGTCCATACAACAATTAGTCATTGGAATGACATCATGGGGGAGATGGTTGCACGCCGCGTGCGCGCCGTCTATGTGAAGGACGGAAAACTCTTTCTCTATGCGCCCGATGCCGTTTGGAAAAACGAAATGCGGATGAGTGCACCCGAGATCGTTCAGCGTGTCAATAATTGTGCGGGTAGCCGCATGGTATGCGAGATCGCATTCACCCGCCGCGCACGCGCCGAGATCCCGGACGAGGAGGGCGCGGACACGGAGACTCCTGCAGCATACGCGCGCGCCGTGAAGAAAACGGGACTGAGCGATGCGGAGATCGCGCGCGGCGCATCCATCGCAGACGCCGCAGAGGATGCGGAGCTGGGCAAACGCATCCGGCGCGCCTATCAGGTATCGCGCAAGGCGCGCCGCCTGAAGGAAAGCCGCGGCTATACACCGTGTCCCTTGTGCGGTCGCCTCATCGAAGGAACGCATTGTCACGACTGCGCGCGCGCGCAGCAGCGCGAACTGCGGCGCGCCGTGCGCCGTGTTCTACGTGCACAACCATGGGCAAAGCTCGCGGATGTTGTCAGAGAGGTTCCCGCCTGCGATGCGCTCCTTCTCGGCAGTGAGCGTGCAGATCTTGTCCGTGAGATCGCAAACGCGACCGAGTACACCGATCAAACGAGTGACAACGCCTATATGATCACGATGCTTCACCGCAGCATCCCGCGCGATCAGGTCACACCGAAACATATCAGACTTACCTTTTGGGAATTACGGAACGAACTTGTGACGACCAAGGAATTTTGGGAAGAGATGAAGCGCCGCAAGGCGTGAGAGATGTGACGCGGGATTTTCGCGCCTAGCGTCATTATTCGTCGAACGCTTCGCAGGAGTAGGTTTTTACAATTTATACGCTCTCATATCCATATTTTTATAGATAAAAATCCCGTATTACGTCGTAAGGAGAGGAAATAATGGCAAAAAAAATATCCCCCGAAACGCAAGAAGAGCAGACCGAAGTCCGCCCGCTCACACCAGAGGAGATGCAGGAAGCTGCCGAGATGGCGGACGCGCCCGATCTGTCGGGGATTGCGATCTCCGCCGAGGAGATGGGCGCGGATGTCACTGCCGTCGACGCCGACTACGGCGCGGGGCAGATTCAAGTGCTCGAGGGACTCGAGGCAGTACGAAAACGCCCCGGTATGTACATTGGCTCTACATCGGAACGCGGACTGCATCACCTTGTCTATGAGGTTGTCGACAACTCCATCGACGAAGCGCTCGCGGGCTACTGCGATACCGTCGCTGTTACCATTCATAAAGATAACAGCATCACCGTCGTTGACAACGGACGCGGCATCCCCGTCGACATGCACGAGAGCGGTATGCCTGCAGTCGAGGTCGTGCTCACCGTCCTGCACGCGGGCGGCAAATTCGGCGGCGACGGGTATAAGGTCTCGGGCGGTCTCCACGGCGTGGGGGTCTCCGTTGTCAACGCCCTCTCCTCCTCCATGGACGTGCAGGTGCGCCGCGACGGACACATCTACGAGATTGCCTTTGCGCGCGGCAACACAACGGAAAAACTGCACGAGGTCGGCACCTCTGAGACCACCGGGACGCGCGTTCACTTCGTTCCCGATCCCGAGATTTTCACCGTCACCACATACAGCTTTGAGACGCTGAAACACCGTCTGCGCGAGCTCGCGTTTCTCAACCACGGCATCACCATCACGCTCACCGACGAGCGCGGCGAGGAGCTGCGCAGCGAGACGTTCCACTTTGACGGCGGTATCCGCTCCTTTGTCTCCCACCTCAACCGCAAGAAGGAGACCATCAATGAGGAGCCGATCTACTTCAACGGCGTGAAGGACGACACAGTTGTCGAGATCGCCATGCAGTACAACGACAGCTACCAGGAGAACATCTACAGCTTCGTCAACAACATCAACACCGAGGAGGGTGGCACGCACCTCGCGGGCTTCAAGATCGCCCTCACGCGCGCGGCGAACGACTTTGCCCGCCGCCTGAACGTGCTGAAGGAAAAAGACGGCAATCTCTCGGGCGAGGACGTCCGCGAGGGGCTCACCGCCGTCATCAGTCTAAAGGTGCGCGAGCCGCAGTTCGAGGGGCAGACCAAGACGAAACTCGGCAACTCCGAGGTGCGCGGCATCGTCGACTCCATCGTCACCGAGGGACTGACCGAGTATTTCGAAGAGAACCCGAACGTCACCAAGAAGGTACTCGACAAGGCGCTCATGGCGTCCCGTGCCCGCGAGGCGGCGCGCAAGGCACGCGAGCTGACGCGACGCAAGAACGCTCTTGAGGTCTCGAGTCTCCCGGGCAAGCTCGCCGACTGCTCCGTGAAAGACCCCGATCAATGCGAGATCTACATTGTCGAGGGCGACTCTGCGGGCGGCTCCGCAAAACAGGGACGCGATCGCCGCTTCCAAGCCATTTTGCCCCTGCGCGGTAAGATCCTCAACGTCGAGAAGGCACGCCTGGATAAAATTTTTGCCAACGCAGAAATTCGCACGATGATCACCGCGTTCGGTACGGGCATCGGCGAGGAGTTCGACCTCAGCAAGCGCCGCTACAGCAAGATCATCATCATGACCGATGCGGACGTCGACGGCGCGCACATTCGGACGCTCCTGCTGACGTTCTTCTACCGCTACATGCGCCCGCTGGTCGATCACGGGCACGTCTACATCGCGCAGCCGCCGCTCTATCAGATTCGGAAGGACAAGAAGCATTTCTACACCTACACCGACGAGGAGCAGGCAAAGAAACTCGATGAGATCGGACGCGACGGCGTGACCATCCAGCGGTACAAGGGTCTCGGCGAGATGAACCCGGAGCAGCTCTGGGAGACGACCATGAATCCTTCCGAGCGCACCATGCTGCGCGTCGCCGCCGAGGATGCCGAAGCCGCCGACGAGCTCTTCACCATCCTCATGGGGGACAAGGTCGAACCGCGCCGCCAGTTCATAGAGGAGAATGCGCGGCTTGTGAGAAATCTCGATATTTGATGTCTTAAAGAGAAGACAGAGCGCCCCTCGGGGCGCTTTTTCTATGTATATATTGATTTTACAAAGAAATATGTTATAGTTAAGATACGCTCGGGAGGACGTCATGGATATCGTGTATAAGAATAAAAATGTAGAATCCGTATGTGTGGATTATCGCGTTGCAAAGAGACGTTATAATAGCAAAATTGCTGAAAAACTATTCGCAGCGCTAGAACTTATTCGAAATGCAGAGAGTATCAAAGATGTTGCTCTATATCCGCCGTTTCATTTTCATGCGTTAAAAGGAGATTGGAACGGATTCTTTGCAATAGATTTGGGCAGGCGTTTAGGCTATCGTCTTATTGTTCGACCAAAACGCGGAGGTAATTACGTTACAGCAGCAGAGGTATTCAGCGCAAGTGCAGTTGAGATTATCGTGATTCAGATAGAGGAGGTGTCCAATCACTATGAATAAAGTATTTTTCGGTGCTCATGTAATATTTCACCCCGGTTATTATGTGCAGGAGATCATTGATGATTTAGGCGTGGAGCGCACGGAGTTTTCAAAGCGACTCTGCATCTCGGATGAACTGTTAGACGACTTGATTTCCGGTGACATTGACCTTTCCGAAGAATTAGCGGCACGTTTATGCAAGGAGACAAATATCTCCGTCCGGACATGGATGAATATGCAGAAGTGTTATACGCGCCGGATGGAAGAGACGGCTTCTAGGAAAGAACTCGTTTCTTAAACCGGAAAAACGACTGCACCGTATGTGAAACCGGTACAGTCGTTTTTTTGATGCGTATAATAATATAAGTTAGATATAATGAGAAAACGTCCATACGTCGGAAAGCGGCATAGGCGTTTGAATCGCTTCGGCGATTCAAGATCAAAGGAAAAAGCCGGCGAAAGCGCAATTTTTACGCTTCCGTCGGCTTTGTTCGGTTAAGCAACGCTATAGATTTTCACATCGGGATCGGCGTTCCAAAGGGGCTGAAGCCCGACGAACACATCGTTTTTGAACATATCGCTTGAGAGGTATGCGCGTGCGTGCTCCACGCTGTCAAAACCGTGCAGCACCTGCACATCCTCGTCGCGAACCAGCAGATCCTTCGTTAGCGCGCCCGGGATGGTATCGAGAAAGGATCCGCGGTACTCCGTGTAAACATTTGCCGCCGCCGGACGCTTTGCTTCGTCAATTTTCATCGTGATTTCCAGATAGGCTTTTACGCTCATTTTAGTTTCCTCCATGTTTGTGATAGATGTTATATTGTTGAGGCTTTTCGCTTGTATTTATTATAATCACGCAGCTTTTGAATTGGAAGATATTCATGAATTCATGAGTCACTCATAAATTTAGTAGTAGCTTGATCCATCAAAGTAATGCGGTTATCATAATGATGAAGGAGGAGGGCGCCATGTATCAACCGAAGTTAGAAAAGGATATTCGCTGTCCGCTGGAATACGGTCTTGCGATCTTTGGCGGCAAATGGAAGTCAAGGGTCATCTGCGTATTGGCGGAGAAGGGAACGCTGCGGTACGGCGCGATCCGAAAGGAAATGGCGAACATTACGGATACCGTATTAACGTCGACATTGAAAGGCCTGATTACGAACGATATTGTGAAAAGGCGGCAGTACGACGAAATCCCGCCTCGCGTGGAATATAGCCTGACCGAAAAAGGATGCTTCGTCGTTCCTATTTTGCAGAATATTTGTCGCTGGTCGGGTGCATATCATAAGGAAGACAACGAAAACACGCTGCTCCAATGTCAGAAATGCGATTACAATAACGGCGGTTATTGACGTGGATAATAAACAAGAAAAATCTGCCTCGCATTTCAAAATGTATGCGGATCATTTTCCCAAGATCAGGGGCGACAACGTGAAGCGGCTTCTTTTGTATGTTTATTCCACCGTTTCAATCGTGACCGGTTGACGAGTTCATTTTTGGTATGTATCAAACAAACCGGAACTATTGCATTATGATTCATGCAGTGGTTCCGGTTTTTCTTTAGTGGAATGATATGAAATACGAAATAGATCCGTTAAGATGCGGGAAGTGCTTCGTGCAATACGTCGCCGATCGGTTCTCGTATCACCAGTTCCGCCCGCCCGTCCGCGCGTGTCTCGGTACGGTTGATGAGAACGAGGTGCTGCCCGTGGAAATAATCGATCAGTCCTGCCGCAGGATAAACGATGAGGGAAGTGCCGCCGATGATGAGCGTGTCGGCAGCGCGGATTGCCGCAATAGAACCCTCGATCGTATCATTGTCGAGACTTTCCTCATAGAGGACAACATCCGGACGGACAATCCCGCCGCAGTCCGTGCAATGCGGTACAGGACGGTGATGCAGAATAAAGTCGAGTTCATAATGCGCGCCGCAGCCCATGCAGTGCGCACGGCGAATGGATCCGTGCAGCTCATAGACCGTCTTTGACCCTGCCGCCTGATGCAGACCGTCGATGTTCTGCGTCACAACGGCGGCAAGATTGCCGCGGCGCTCCAGCTCCGCGAGCGCATAATGTCCGGGGTTCGGCTCTGCCGCGAGGTAGACAAAGCGGGATCGATAAAAATCGAAGAACTCCGCCGGATGCGCCATGAGAAACGAGTGCGATGCCATCTGTTCGGGCGTGTATTCCTTGTGCAGCGACTCGCTGTAGATGCCGCCCGCACTGCGAAAATCCGGAATGCCCGACTCCGTCGACATCCCTGCACCCCCAAAGAAGACAGCGCGCCTGCTCGCGGTAAGAATGTCTCTGAGTTGTGCAATTTTATCCATGAGAACCTCCTTCCATTGATGCATGTGTTCAATTTAATTGTATCGATTCACCTACAGGAAATCAACCATTCTTTCGCATTGAGATCAAATTATTATTCTTGCAAGTTTATAAGATAAATATGCTAATATTGCCGGGTATCATGGAGAAGCGGGATCCCGTCGAAAAGGAGAGATTCTATGCGGAAAAAACTGTTTTTGCTGCCCTTGTTTTTACTGCTTGCGTGTATGCTCTGCCTTCCTGCAGTGCGGGCGGATGCCTCACGGCTCCTTTCGCATGTGACGACGGTGGATTATGCGCCTTTTTTGCTGCGGGACGGCGATATGCAGCCTGTATATTTTGCGGATGCACCGCCGCTGCGCTTCATCAAGCAGGGCAATGCGCTGCGTCTTTTGGATATAGAGGATGAGGAGCTGCTGCGCCTCGTTGCGGGCGATCGCAGAGGGAATGTCGATATCGATGCGGCACAGCTTTATCCCTTCTCTCTCGTTGGACTGCATACGGAGGATCCGTCTCTGCAGCTCTTCGTGGTTCAATCGGGGTACGGCGGATCGTTCAGTATTCACGAAGGCTTTTGGATTGTCGGCAAACGAGGCGATGCGTGGACGGTCTATGCCGCGCGGGACGATCTTTATCGTGCCGCGCCGGCACTGCTGACGCCTGCCGATCGTATCGCATTTTGTGACAGGATCGACGATATGGAAAAATTGATTCTTACCATCCGTGCACCGCTGTATGAAGATCCTTGGGAAACAATCAGAATCGGCGTCTTTTGGGATGCCGATCAAGAGATCCTACAACTCAAAGAGATGCCTGACGCGGAGGAAGGTGTCAAGTAAATGGATGCAGCTTCGCCGTTCACAGCATTCCAAATCGTTCTCATATCGCGCTGATACGCGTTTTGCACCAAATCTTGGTGTCTGCTATACTCCTATCAAATAAAACGTTTGTTTGAAAAGGAGCAGAAAAATGTATGATGAAGAGACACGGAGCATCCTTCGCGATCCCTATGCGCGCCGCGCATATCAGCCGTTGACAAAGGCAGAGGAAGACAACCTCATTGTGCGTGCGGTGCGCGGGGAGGCGGCGGCATTGGCAGAGATTCTCGGGCGGTATCGCGGACTGATCGTCAATCAGTCGCGTGCGTCCTATCTCAGGAACACCGCACTTGCACATGAGGCCGAGAGCATCGCCGAGCTTGCCTTTATCGAGGCGCTGCATGACTACGATCCGAAGCACGGTGCGCCCTTTGCGGGCTTTGTCAAAAGCCGCGTCCATATGGCGCTCTATGGTGCGTTCCGCCGCGAGCGCCGCCTGTGGGAGCGGGAAAGCCACCCGGAGCAGGATGGGGGCGGCAGGGACGCATGGGAGCGTATCGGCGGGACAAGTGATCCGAGTGAAGAAACGGATCGCCGGCTCCTCTTGCATGACATTCTCACGCGCGTCATGCACCGCCTGACCGAGCGGGAAAAGAAAATCCTATCGCTGCACTATTACGGCGATCTTACCCTGCGCCGCATTGCGGACGTTCTCGGCACATCTGCCGATGCCGTCAGCAAGAGCAAGGCAAATCTCCTGCGAAAATTACGCGCGAATGCCGCTCTTCCTATTGCACCTGCATGAGAAATGTGCTATGCTATAGCCGGTAACGGGTGTATAAAGGAGCTGTTCACATGGCACAGACCGGCATCAGCATTCGCATGGATACAGAGCTCAAAAAGAATTTTGAGAGTTTTTGCGCCGCCGTTGGCATCAATATGTCCACTGCGCTCAATATGTTCGCGATCGCCTGCGTCCGGCAGCAGCGCATCCCCTTTGAGATCTCGGCACAGCGTGCCTTGCCTGGGGAGTCGCTTGATCTCTTTACAGAGACCACATGGAACACGGACGCCCATTGACAACATACGCGTGAAATGGGGGGACCCGCCGCATACTGCCGCCTGAAAGGCAGCATGCGGCGGTCTTTTTTTGTGTTGTTTCATTAAAAAATCGTATTTTCCTCATGTGTAACTTGAGCAACAGCCGCATACGCCCGGTTCGGATATACTATGCCTATCGATGAAAACAACTTTCATTTACATAGAAGGAGTGATACCGATGCCGGAAGAGAAAAGACCCGAACCCGGACATGAGTTCCTCGCGCGGCTTGGCAAGACACGCCTGCGCCCGGGGGGACGCGAGGCGACGGAGTGGCTGCTCAGTCATGTGGACTTTACCGCCGACACGCGCGTGCTCGAGGTTGCCTGCAACATGGGGACGACCATGGTTGCGCTCGCCGAACTCCACGGCTGCCGCATCACAGGGCTCGATATGAATCCGAAGGCGCTCGAGAAGGCGCGTGCAAATATCGAAAAACACGGACTTCAGGACGTCATCGACGTTGTCGAGGGCAACGCGCTCGCGCTTCCGTTCCCCGACGCGTCGTTCGACGTTGTGATCAACGAGGCAATGCTGACCATGCTCCCGCGCGAGAAGAAATCCGTTGCGCTCGGCGAATATTTCCGCGTCCTGCGTCCGGGCGGCATCCTCCTCACGCATGATGTCGCCCTGCGCGCACGGGATGAGGAGCACGCGGCGGAGCTGCGCGCGGGGATCTCCCGTGCCATCGGCGTCAACGTCGATCCGCTGACAAAGGACATGTGGACAGGGCTGTTTGAAAAAGCAGGCTTCGCCCCCGAGGTGCAGACGGGCGACATGACGCTGCTCGATCCTGCCGGACTCGTGCGCGACGAGGGATTCGACGGCGCGATGAAGATCATCCGCAACGGGCTGCGCCTGGAGAACATCGACCGCTTCCGCAAGATGTTCAACTTCTTCTTCGACCACAATAAGGAGTTCTCCTACATTGCGGTTGCGAGCAAAAAATAAAATACCGCCCAAGTGACCGGGCGGAGATACAATGAGGAACTGAAAAATCGCCTGCAGTACCGGAGAAATCCGTACCGCAGGCGATTTTATTAATGGAATTGTTTTTGATAAAATAAATTACAATAAATAAATAAAAATAACGATAAATAATAAAAAATATGGTATTAGAGGAATGGGATATGCTTGACGATCGCTTTTACTGCTGATCATCCTACGGCATATGTTCCTTTTCCTTTAGGCGATTGCGCGTATACTCGCCGAGCAGCGTATAGACGGCGCTGAAGACGGGGACACCGAGCAGCATCCCGAGGACGCCGAAGAGTCCGCCGCCGACGATGATCGCAATGAAGCTCCATACTTCGGGCAGCCCGAGCGAGCGCCCCATGATCCGCGGATAGATGAAATTACTGTCGATCTGATGAAGGACAATGAGGAGGATGATGAAGATGAGCGCCTGTGTCGGTGATTCGACAAAGATGAAGACTGCGCCGATCGCGCCGCCGATGACACCGCCGACCATCGGTATCAGCCCGGTAAAGACGACGATAGCGGAGACCATCGCGGCATGTGAGATACCGAACAGGATCATTCTGGTGAAGAGTCCCATCATAAAGATAAAGGAATCGAGCATTTGACCGCAGACAAACGCATAAAATTTTTGCCGGAAAACGCCGCCGATATGTGCGATGCAGTCGGCATTTTTTCGTGTGCAGAAGGCATAGAGCATTTGCCGCATCTGCCGCGTGAGTATTTCCTTTGTGCCGAGGAAATAGATGCCGAGGATAATGCCGACGAACGTCTCGACCATCATTGTGACAAACTCTGCGGTCGTGTGGACGGCGCTGTAGACTGCTTCTGTCTGCCCGTTCGCGAGATATTCCTGCACGCGCTGCATCATTTGGTTCCAGTCCACAGACTCGAGTTCGACGACGTATTTTTGCAGCGTAGGAACGCCGTCAAGCGCCGCCGCGACCTCATGCAGCGCCTCCGGCAATGCCGTTCCAAAGCCGCGCAGTGTTTGAACGAATTGCGGAATAAAGGCGTTGGCAAAGAGAAGGAGCATCATGATGCCGCCCGTCAGCGAGAGTACGATCGAGAGACTTCTTGCATGTGACTGCAGCCGCCGATGCCGGCGGAGGATTTTCTCCAGCGCCTGCTGCGGAATGCTCAGGATGAAGGCAAAGGCAATGCCCACAAAGATCGGATAAAATACTTGCAGGATAAAGCGCAGTACCAGGGCGGTCGCCTCATAGTGATTGATGGCCGCGGCGAATGCAATGGATAAGAGGAGCACGAGCAATATTTTTTTGAAAAAACGACTGCTCTCCGGCAGTAAATTTCTTTGTTCCATATGATCCCCCTGTATCGACCCTTATATTACCGCCATTATAGCATAGACGGCGGAGTCTTGATAGTACGGACATGAGCAGAAGAAAATCCCCGCATAGACGGCGCGGGGATTTGTTATGTAAGAGTGTTTGGTTGTGCGTTAGAGGGCGGCACGGGCAGCATAGGCAATATACACAAGTGCGATACACCCGATCACAAAGAGATACTCGCGGAAGGAACCGACGGTGAAGAGACGTACACCGATTTTTTGGGACGGGAGGAGGAACGGGACTTTGCCGCAGACGGCATCCTCGGCGATGTGCATGAGCGCGCCGAGCAGCATCCAGCGAAGGATGGAGAAGAAAGCGGCATCGTAGAAGAAATATCCCGATGTGTGCGATAGTATGCCGAGAAGGGCGATGTAGAGCATCGGCCAGTGCGACCATCCGCGGTGGCGGCTGCGCCACGACTTCCAGCCGACAGAGCCGGGCGTCCCCTCCACTTTGTCGGGGAAGACGGCACCGACAGCTGCCGCCGCAGCAGGGAGCGGATCCTGCGTTGCCGCGTAGGCGACCACTCCGGAGAGCGTTATGTGGCTGATCCACTTCATTTGGTTACGCCTGCGCCGTGCGCTTTATCTCCTGCCGCGCATCCTCTGCGATGTTCGCGAGCGTCATCCCCTCCATGGCGCGCTCCATGGCACGCTGGATGTCCGCAAGCCGGTTGTCGAGGACATCGTGGATGCTGCGTCCGACGGGGCAGGCGGGGTTCGGGTTCTCGTGGAAGCTGAACAGCGTGTCGCCCCCAAGGCTCTCGACCGCGTGAAAGACATCCGCGAGCGTGATCTCGGAGAGTGGGCGCATGAGGTATGCGCCGCCTTCGCGCCCGCGCATGACGCGGATCAGACCCGCGCGGCGCAGCTGTCCGAGAATGCGGCGGATGACGACGGGATGCGCGCCGATGCTCCCCGAAAGGGACTCGCTGGTCTCGGTTTCCGTATCGCCAAAGACGTCAATACAGATGAGAATGTGCACGGCAATGGTAAATCGACTTGAAATCTGCATATTGTATCCTCCGGTGTTATGTATCGTTATCATACAATGGAGGTGAGAAAAATGCAAGCGTTTCCTGTCGTATTGGACGCGGTGCCATACAGGATTCAATGCAGCGTGCCGGTACAGGCATATTCCTCCACGACAGAGAGTCGGCGGCGCTCCGTGACGATCATCTTCCAGTGGACGCCGCGCGCCTCGTTCCGCATCTGTACGATGGTGGGCGCCTGCCAAAGCGCGCGCACAACGTCGCCGCTGAGCAGCAGGATGTCCGCGCCTTGTTCCTTGCCCGGCGCGATCACATGGTCGTGTGAAATATTGATATACCCGAGCGTGCCGCGCCGCCCGTCCACGGGGCGCATCATCACGGGGATGAGGACGCAGCCGATGTCGATGGGCAGCGGGATATTGCGCCGCCGTGCGAGTTGGCGCCCCGCGTTGCGGCGGATGAGCCGCAGATCCTTGTCTTCGCGCTCCGCCAAACAGGAGAGCACATATTCTGCCGCGGCGATGAGAGGAAAACTGCCGCCCGCGACGGGGTAGATGTGCGTTTGGTTTCCGCCGTCTGCACCCGTCACCGGAACGACTGCCAGAATGTCCGCCGCCGGGGGCAGGCACTGCATCAGTTTTTCTCTTTTGGAAAAATTCATATTCGGATCTCCTTTCTCCGGCTGCCGCGCATGATTGGCGAGATCATACGGCGGCGAGCACATGTATATTGGATCACCTGTTTCTTTCTGATTGATATTATATAGAAAATATGTTCTTATGTAAAGAAAATTTTTAACAACGACTCCTCTTTTTTTGAGCGCCGGCAGGTACACGGGTGTAAGGCTTACGAGAACGAAGAGAAAGGAGTTGATTTCCATGGCACGCAAGAATGCGACGAGCAGACTCACGCTGAAGGTTGCAACGGGCGTTGACGCGACGGGCAAGAACACCTACGCGAACCGCTCGATCGGCAACCTCGCGCCTGCGCTGACCGACGAGGATGCACTCGCCATCGGCAAGGGCTTCGCGGGGCTGCAAAAGCAGGGTCTCGGAACCGTAACGCGCACGGATTCGGCAGTCCTCGAGGGTTGACCGAACAATGAATGAGAAGAAAGGAGGAACGCACGGTGGAAACGAAGAAGCTGCGCATGACGCTCGGACTCACGAGCGGCAAGACCATTACGATGAGCCTTGCCGACCCGAAGGACGACCTCACGAAGGCAGAGGTCACGAGCTGTCTCCAGAACGTCATTGACAAGAAGGCGATCGTCTCCGGCACGGCATACCCGGTCTCTATTAAGGAGATCGAGGTGCAGACCGTTGAGACGCAGGCGCTCGCCTAAATCAGGAACGCGCTTCGGCGCATAGAGAGAACCCCGGCGGTAAGCATCGCCGGGGTTTTTACTGTGCAAAAAAGACGACCGCGCTGCGCACGATGCGATGCGGTCGTCTCTTTTGGATTTTGTTTTCGCAGGTATGTTACTTCTTTCCGCCGTCGAGCTCGTTGAGGTCAACGCGGTTGGAGGTGTTCACAGTGTCGTTGAAGTCGTCGATGACCTCATTGCTCTTTTCCTTGCCTGCAAGGTAGCTGCGGAACGTACCGATGAAGGTATTGACGTCACGCTTGTACGACTTGGTCTCGCTCGTATCGGGGAGCTGTCCGACGAGGTTCGTGATCTCGCCGATCTTTGCCTCCGCCGCCGCCTGATCAACCGGTTCATGGTCGAGCATATCGACGAGGTCGCGCACCTTCATGGTTGCTTCGATGAAGTTCGCGGCGTTGGGTTTGCCGTCTTTGCGCATCTGCTCGAGCTGTGCGGTACGCAGTTCCTTGTGGTGGACGGAAACGGCGTCGTCGAGTTTTTGATAGGCGGCTTCGAACTTGTCATAGAGCGGGAGATACTGGGCGATCATCTCTGTGCCGCCTTTGTAGCCGTCCGTCATATAGGTCTTGGCTGAATAGTAGTTGTCCATCTTTTGCGCGAGCGGCGCGAGATCTTTCAGCACGGCAATGACGCCGTCGGCGGCTTCGTCGACGTCCTTGAAGACACCGTCGGTTGATTTGTCCGCACGTGCCTTCTCAAGTGCCTCGAGCAACCGGTCAAAGCTCGGTACGGAGATATTATCCACCTGCTCGCCGCTGCGCATCCTCTGAAGGCTCGGATCATAGCTGAAGGCGAAGGTGACAGCGCTGTCGTTGTAGCTGTTCGTTGCCTCGACATAGGGCGCGAGCGCCGCCGTCTTGCTCTCCACGGAGTCGCCCGCGAGCATGGATGTGACGCCGGAGACCGCAGAGCCGGCCTTCTCGGCGGAGTTCCCGCCAAGACAGCCGGTCATGAGAAGGGGAGGGGCGCAGAGAATTCCTAGGGTGGCGAGAACGGAGAGGGCACGACGCATCGGATGCTGAGACATGAAGATCCTCCTTCAATCGTACAGTGAAGCATTTGGCCGGCAGAGAGTCCGACCCATTGATCATAAAAAAATGATAAATTTAGTATACTATGAATAAAACATTTGTGTCAAATTCAGGACATATGACCTGTATTATCTAGCCAATTCCTACTATAGCACCGAGACCGCGGAAGATGCCGCCGATCACATTGCCGATGATATTGGCACCGCCGTGTTTTTTGACGCGCTTTTCGACGCGTTCAAGCTGGGCGGCGAGTTCTGTATCCGTCTTGTCGGAGGCCTCCCATGCGCGGCGGAGGAATCTCGCGGCCCATTTGTATTTCTTGTGACGTTCGCAGATGAGACCATAGTATTGATCGCCGCGCCACAGGGGATAGACCGTACTCTCTTGTGTGATCTCGTCTGCGGCGGCAAAGCTGCGCACGGCATTCTCTTCGTCGCCCAGATTGTAGTATGCGCGCCCGCGCAGAACGTGCGCGTAGGCGAGCGCGTCGCCCGTGACGCGGGGGTCGCCGATGAGACGCGAGATCTCTTGTACTGCTGCGGCGGATTCGCCCGCATCGATCAGACGCTGCGTCTCGTCGAAGATGTCGCTGTAGGGCACGGCGTCCTCGAGCCGCGATCCGCGCGCGGCGTCAGCGGCGTTCTTTGCGACCTGCTCGCGCAGGCGCATCGCACTGTTCTGTGCGCGGAGCGCATCGCGCTCCTGCTCGAGACGCGCGATTTCCTCCTTTTTATGCGCGAGGGACGCGACGTCCACCGCGTCTGTGTCCACGGTACAGGTGAGACGGACGCGGTACTGCCATGTCTTGCCGTCGACGATTTCGGGAATGGCTTCCTCCCGGAGAACCTTTAGAATGCTGCCCGCGACAACGCGCACCTCGTCCTTGGTGAGGGTGAGGTTTTTCGCCTCGGTATAACTCTCGACGTAGACGCCCGCCTGCTCGGTCGCCGCGCGCAGCGCCTCTTTGCGTGCGGCATCGCGGGCGTCTTTGGGCGCGTCGGTGTCACCGACGATACAGGTACCCTCGGCGGTGATGGTCTGCGGCGCGGCGGATGCGGGGCTGCTGCAAAAGGATGCCAGCGTCAGGCAAAGAAGAAAGAGCAGACGCTTGCCCATGATTTACTCCCCCTGCGACTGCTGCATCGATCCCCGGATGATCTCGGTGATGACCTGCGTCCAGTTGATGCCGCGCTTCGCTCCGCCGTCGCCGCGCTCCATATGGCGGCGCTCCTGGTCGGCACGCTGCTCGGCGCGCCGCAGGTTCATCCAGAGCTCGTCGTCCGTCTTGTCCGAGGCATCCCACGCCAGCCGCAGCTCTGCGGCGGCGTCGTCATAGCGTTCCTTCTCGTAGTAAATGCGTCCGCGGTATTGATGGAGGCGCCAGATGGGATAGAGGTCGTCGGTATGCGGCGTGCGGTCTGCGGAGGAAAAGTCCGCGAGGGCGAGATCATCGCTGTGCAGTTCATAGTAGGCGCGTCCGCGCAGGTAATAGGCATATGCGCGCGGGCTGCCCGTGACGCGGGGGTCGTCGATGAGATGCGAGAGTTCGCCGATCGCACGGCGTTCCTCGCCGCGCTGGATCATCGCCGCTGCCTCGTCAAAGACGCGCCCGAGCGTGTAGCTCTCCTCGAGCTGGATGCCGATCGCCGCTTTCTCCGTCCCCTGCGCGCGTTCGTAGCGGGCGAGGAGGTCGTCGTTCTGCTGTTTCAGCGCGTCGCGTTCCTTCTGGAGACGCGCGATCTCCGCCTTATTTGACGCGAGCGATGCGAGATCGACCTTTGCCGTGTCCACCTCGCAGACGAGGTGCACGCTGTAGCGCCATGCGTCGCCGATGAGTTCCGGCGTTGCTTTCTCCTGTAAAACGCGCAGAACCGTGCCCGCGACCATGCGCACCTCGTCCTTTGTGAGCGTGAGGTTCTGCGTCTCCGTATAGCTCTCGACGTAGATGCCCGCCTGTTCGGTGGCAGAGCGCATCGCCTCCTGCCGCGCCGCGTCGCGCGCGATCTTCGGCGAGTCGTTGTCGCCCATCGTGTATACGCCGTCCGCCTCGATGATCTTCGCCGCGGCGCCTGCCGGGCAGGGCAGCGCCGGGCAGAGGACAAAGAAGACGGCGATGACAGCGCCGCATAGTTTTTGTATCATTATATCGTTCACTCCCGGGGTATGGGGCGCAAAGCCCCGCTCTCTATTCATTACAAGCGTATTCTTTCAAATATTCATTAAACCGCGTTGAAAAATGCATTAGGGAGACGTTGAATTTTCGGCGGATGTATCGAAAAATATTGATGCGCAGGGTTGACAGCATGGGGGTTTTTGGATATACTTACTTAGCAATGCTGATTTAGCTCAGTTGGTAGAGCAGCTCATTCGTAATGAGCAGGTCGTAGGTTCAAGTCCTATAATCAGCTCCATTTGAAGCGAATAAAAGGCTCCCGAGGATGTCGGGAGTCTTTTTCTGTATATAGGCGTGATGCGGGATTTTCGCGCCTAGCGTCGTCATTTTCGTCGAACGCTTCGTCGACGTAGGGTTCATCTACGCCTTCCTCGCGTTCGTCTCAATTCCTAGCTATGCATCGAAACTACCGCATCACTTAGGCTGCGGCAGGGTGGGATTTTCGCGCCTAGCGTCGTCATTTCTTCGCAATCAATAATTATTTTTTAACCATATATATTTTAGATTTTTTGAAAATATTTGAGATAAATAGCCTAATTTATGCTATGATAAGTCCCGGGTCACTTGACGATCGTTTTACACAGGGAGAGACTTCGAAATGCACCGTCAAGGGCTTTGCCGATGCTGCCGCAGGGCGGATTGGTCACCTTTGTGTGTTTTTTATGGAGAGGGAAGCACGTGAGAAATTATCAAAAGGTGATGAGTGCGCTGTCGATATTTTTTTGCACGCTTTTTTCCGCAAGCGCAGCGTTCGCGGCGACGCCAAGTGTGATTGACAGGGCGCATCTGCTCTCCCCGACGGAGCACCGGATGCTCGCGGAGAAGATCGCGGCGCTCGAGGAAAAATACGGTGTACGGATCGTCGTCGGTACGCAAAAGAGCATTCACGGACAGGCGCCGGACACCTACGTGGATGCGGTCATCGAAAAGTACTATGGAGGAACACCGGGCGGCACGATTCTCCTGCTCGTCGCGGATGATATCAAAACGCAGATCGTCGGCGCCGACAGCGCTATGCGGGAGCGCATTTCCTGCGGCTACGGGAGACAGTACGCGGAGGATGCCATGCGTGCGGATGTGGCGGCGGGGCATTATGCCGCCGGCTTTGCGAAATACGTTGATGCGGTGGACGAGATGCTCGCGTTTCACTTGGAAAACGGGCGCGCGAAGACCGCTGCGGACGAGCCGATCGGCATCATTCCGCTGCTTGCCGTGATCGGCATAGGCGTGGTCGGATTCTTTGTGAAACGCGCGCATCTGACACGTACGGCAAGCGACTCGGACAACACGGTACCGTAATCGGCACCTGCGGTGGAGGACATCTCCCATAGCACTGTTTTTCTATTACGAAGGAATGAATGATGCAAAAACTGCGCGCGCTGCTCGCACTCTGTTTTTCCTTTCGCGGGACGATCGCGCCAAAGCCCTATGTGATTGGCTCCCTGCTCGTGATCGGCGTGCTCCTTGTACTGTCTGTCGTGGTAGATGTGCTGATCTCGCTGCTGCTCCTAGAGAACGGTCTCGCTGCGGAGACGGACGCGGAGCGCCTCCGCCTGGCAGCATTCCTCCTCAGACTGCTCTACCTCGCGCCGCTTGCCGCGCAGTTTTCTCTCGCTGCGCGCCGCCTGCGCGACGCAGGGCGCCCGCTGACCTATCTTCTCATCCCGCCGGGGCTCTTCCTCGGGATCGGCGGATCGATCGGATTCGCCCTGTGGACAGCCGTCTCCCATGAGCTGAACAGTCTGCCGCCGGGCGATCATGGACAGGAGATCGACTTCGGCGTGATCCTCCTCTTCGGACTCGGCATCCTCCTCGCCGCCTTTATCGCGCATATTTCCTTTTTCCTCTTTGCGCGTCTCAAACGGCGCGTGTAGATATAAAAAACTGCTGCATCGGAACACTGCGTTCCGTTTGCCGCAGTTTTTGTTTGGATACGATGTTGTCAGCTGAGCGCGCAGCCCGCGTCGTCGGGGGCGGGCGTGAACTCCCCGCGAGATGCGCCTACCAGTCCCGTTCGCGGATCGCTTCCTCGATATCAATGTCGATCCCGTGCTTCTTGAGGATGTATTCGACGCCCTCCGCGATGCTCTCGCGTGCCGCCGTCTCGATCTCGCTGTCGTGCTCTTCGAACTCCTCCTCCAAATCGTTGATGGCGTTGACGATCTCGTCGAGCTTCGCCTGGATGGGATCGATGTCCTTCACACCGCCCATAAGAAATTCGTCCAATTTGAGCAGCTGCGCTTTCACCTTATCGACGAGGAAATCCGGGAAATATTCGTCGTCATACATATCGCCGAGCAGCTCGTAATCGGACGAAAAGCCGAAGCCGTCCGTCTCTGCGAGCGGCTGCGGCGCCTTTGCGATCGCAGCCATCGACGCGCATTCCGCCTCCGAAAAGCTCTCAAAATTCCGCGCCGGCACATCGAAGGGCATGCCGTTGACGACGATGTGATATGTCTTTTGCGTTTGGGTGTATGTGAAGTGCGCCTTTTCGATATGCGGAATCGTTTTGTCCGCATACTTGCCGAGATCGAGCGTCCCCGCCGCAAATTCCTCTGCAAATCTCTGATACTCCTCGCGGTTCAAACAAAATAATTTCCCATCGACCGATGCAATGTAATTCATCGTGCGCCGCTTCCTTTTCCTTTATTCTAGCGAATAGCCCTTCCTCTTGCAAGGGGGATAAAAACTTATTGTCCCCCAATCTTCCTCCGCAGCCATATCTTCAAATAGAACAGAGGATCCTGATAGGGACCATAAAAGAACTCTCCCTGCGCATTGTTCGTTTCCTTCAAAAATTTTTCATGTGCTTTTTGCTCCGCTTCCGACAGCTGCTCTCTGTGATTGACAATATTCAATCGTCCATGAAGTTGGTTTTGCCTTTTTAAGAGGGCGCGATATAAGCCGTCATAGGAATGCAGGCGTTCAATTGCACTCAGATGATGTCGGTCACGATCGGCGATCCCCTGATTGATCCCGCGAATCTCCTCATCTGTCAACGCAGGATTATATAATGTATCCGTACGATCATACAGATGAATGATCCAGGTGCCGATACCTCCTTGAACAAGCAGGTACTCATCCGTTTCAAGAAAATCTTGTACGGTGTCCAGCGTAATACTCTCACCGGCTTCTTCCTTTTGGAACCATGTACGACCTTCATCGCGTGATTCTTTATCAAATAGGGGAGAGGTAATAACGACATAATCTTTGGGCGCCGTCTCTTGATAGATGAAAAAGGCAATAAATATACCTAAAAGCAACACGCCTGCTGCAAGGATATAGGAGATGAGATTGCAGTGTCGGTTCTTCACTGTCGATGCCTCCCGAAATCTCGTTCTTGAATTTTATTCGTTAGGGAGACTAAGATAGCTATGATAGCCCCACTGAAAGCGCTCCTGCACATTTTTAAGTAGTTCTTTACAGTAGTTTAGTTTAGGAAGATACTTTCCTTGCAGCCGCAAAGCTATATCCGTCGCTTCATAAAATTCAACTGCACCTTGCAGCAGTGTGGTCAGAAACTCTTTTTCCGGCAGCCAATATCGTTTATCGTTCCAATCGGTATGAAGCTTTATGAAGCCGCTCGGGTGTTCTTTGAAAGATAGATCCCCCGGATGGTCCGGCATACAGAAGTGAGCTTCTCCGGTATTTAAAATTTCTTCTACGGCCATAGCAAAATATATCCAAAGAGATACCATAGGATCCCAATCACTAAACGACAATATTGGATCATCATAGTAACTTAGTAAAATCGCACCTTCTAAGTATTCTCTGTCAACATACTGAGCAATTTTTCTAATCCCTTCGATATCCGTTACTTCTGTGAAGATTGTAGGGTCTATATTGTCTAGATCTAATATCGTACAACGAAGATCCAATAAGAATGATTTGCATATGAACATGCGGTGCCTCCAAATGATGGTATGTAAAATTGACCGACTTTTCCGTCCGTAAGACCTACTATATACTTGACACCATTTACTACAGCGTCTAATTTTTATTAATTTTGCTGTGTCTCTGCCGAGAGCAGAGCGTTCTTGATTCAGATGCTCGCGCACGTCAATACTGCCCGGGGCAATGGCGGATTTGGTTGTGCTCGCTGCATCGCCTTTGACTAACATGGAGAGGAGGCAAAATCAATCCATGAAGGATAGAGTGCGCTGTGCTATGTGTGTTACTTAATCATTTTTACATTACTTATAAGGAAATCCATAATCTCATCGAATTTTTCATCGAATTCTTCTTTGGCTAATATAAATTCAAAACTGGGAGCAGGTGAACTATAAGAATGCGTTTTTTCGTCTCTTGTCCACAGTTCAATACAGTATTCTTCCGTTTCTAAGTCATACTCGCAAGATATGGAGTCATGATATTTAAAAAACTTATTCCACGTTTTGTATGGAGAGGATTTAAACGGTTCTGTTGGTTCGATTTCTTGTTGATAGGCGGAGATACTGTCTCGTATACATATAAGAACCTCCTTTTTTAATGATTCTCGATCCGTTTGAATCAGGCAGCCCATACCTGTCCAATATCCAATTTTTGTTTTATACTCTTTGAGTAAGTAAATTTCTCTATCCTTTTTATTTACATATATATGTACAGCGCCTCTCATCTCAATCTTCCTTTCATTTTACAACAGTGATTGTCGTTTCAATTCCCTTTTCTTTTGCATATTCCTTAACCATTTCGAGCCCCTTTCGTTGCTCTACTGTGATCTCCATATCCGGTATGGCAATCTCAAGGGTCTTAGAGGAATAATCATTCGGCCTTACCGTTTTGTTATTCCGGTATCGTTCTTTGAAATAAAGAGCCCGGGTATTTTCTTCTCATCTCGCCGGTAAGAGGAGGTGGATGAGGAGGAATGTGGAGGAACGGTTGAGTGTTATCAAGCAGAATCAGCGTATACTTTCAAAGAAGACGTTGACATATATTTACCTCTAATAGAGGGACTCCTGTTTTTTTAGACTTTCTTCTATTGACTCTGATATTTCATCCAGATCTTTGATAATATCCCGTCTCTGACTGTCCTTTGCTGCTTCGAGACTCCATGTTTTACTTTTTTCTCCTCGTCGTTTTAGCTCTAAAAAGATTTTTTTATCTTCTATGGAAATATCATCCAAATCTTCTATCAAAATCAAGCTCGATCCATATGCCTCCTGTAAATCCTTTAAATTACTTACCAAATTGCTAGGCCCATCCCATGACATACGAGCATCGCTCGCATAGTTTTCGATTTTGATGATCTTTGTAAAGAGCGGGATCACGCATATTTTCGTATATCCCGACTCTCCGTAAGCATACAGATATGGAAATTTATATTCATGGGCGTAGCAACTCATCTCTAGCGCACGGCGTTCATAAGTGTCAGATAATACTTGATCATGGAAATACAACTGGTAGCGAAACCCGGCTATATTTGTGGTCTCCGGCAAGCAGACGGGCGTAACATAGGAGTATGCAAGAAGCCATGCATAAAGGGTAAGACCGATCCCCATGATGACAGCAAGCACCTTTATGACGAAGTAGGATTTCATTTGGCCAGCTCCTCTTATTCATGAACCAGATCCGTTATAGGATAACTAAGGTCGTATGTCGTTTTATAAGCAAATGTACGTCGCAGGCCGGATTGCTGGACGATATATGCATCTCTAAGGAAAGAGCCCAGTCTTGCTTCACCCTTGCCGTGATCCCAATTATCGGAGGTATGTCAAGTAAAGTGTGTAAGTTTCTTATAGAGCGGAATATTTTCGGATCATCTGTCCGAGCCGCTCATCAATACAGAGTTGATTCATCACAATCGCCCAGTTCTGAATGGAGTGTCCCTTCCATTTCTTGTACAGCTCCTTGATCCGTAAGTAAAACACCTTGAACACAGCCGTCTCGCTTTGAAATGCCCCCTGCTTCGTTACTTTGCGAAAACTTGCATTGACGCTCTCTATCGCATTTGTTGTGTACATGACACGACGGACATCACTGCCATATTGGTAAAGTTGTTCAACATGCCGGAAGTTGTCCTTCCATACGCGAATTGC